>NZ_JBITSP010000015.1:158619-229504 GCF_044540925.1 Streptomyces sp. NPDC085900
GCCGCAACGCCGGTAGGGGCGCGGGGAACTGCGCGACCAGCCACATCCGGACCTGCGCCCGCCCCGCGACCGCGACCCCTACGGCGCGTAGGCGCCTCACCAGCCCGCAAGCGCAGTCGTCTCAGCAGCCCTTCTTCGAAGACGTGGGCGTCGCCACCGGCCCCCCCAGCGCGGCCAGCGCCTTCTCCGCGTCCGCCTGCTTCGCGAGCGAAGTGAAACCCGTGCCGATGATCAGATCGACGTCGGCTCCCTTGCGGGACGCGTCCGTGCGGCGCTCGGCGCCGGTCAGCTGGGTCCCCAGCACGGGCAGCGAGGTGTTCAGGGACGACGCCGGGCCCAGCAGTATCCCGGTGCCCTTGACCTTCTTGTCGAACTCCTTGGCCGCGTTGCCCACGTCGCCGATCTTGAAGCCGCGCTTCTTGAGCTCGTCCGCGGTGTCCTTGGCCAGCCCGCTGCGCGGGGTGGCGTTGTAGACATTCACGGTGATCTGCGCGGGCTTCGGCACCTTCGCGGCGGCCGCGGCGGAGGCGCTCGCGCTCACTCGTGTCGTGCAGTCCGCCTTGGGGCCGGCCGCCGAGGCCTTCTTGCCGCCGCCGGTGAAGACGTCGACGAGCTGCAGCGTGCCCCAGCCGAGCACGCCGAGCGCGACGACGGAGGCGGTGGCGGCGAGCACGAGCCTGCCGCGCCTCCGGCGAGGGCGCATCCGGGGGTACTTGTCTCCCTTGATCCGGTACTTACCACCCATGCCGGGGGGAGTCAGCATGCTCATGAGCGCAGCGTAGTGCGCCTGAGCGGCGATGCCTACTAGATGATCATTCGACGCCGCGCAGGTGAACCCGAAAGGGCCAAGCCTTTACCGACCGTCCTCGATCCCGGGCGTGTCAGTCCAGTTCCAGCACGCGCGCGTGCAGCACCTGGCGCTGCTGCAGCGCCGCCCGCACCGCGCGGTGCAGTCCGTCCTCCAGGTAGAGGTCGCCCTGCCACTTGACGACGTGGGCGAACAGGTCGCCGTAGAAGGTCGAGTCCTCGGCCAGGAGCGTTTCCAGGTCGAGCTGTCCCTTGGTCGTCACGAGCTGATCGAGGCGGACCGGGCGCGGCGCGACGTCCGCCCACTGCCGGGTGCTTTCCCGGCCGTGGTCGGGGTACGGCCGGCCGTTTCCGATGCGCTTGAAGATCACACGGAAAGCCTACCGGTCAAGACCTTCCGGGCGCAGCCATGGAGACGGAGTGCGACGCTGGAAAAGATGCCGCAAACCGGGCCGAACCGGGAACAGAGGGTCTGACATGAGCGATCGAGAGACCATGCCACCGGCAACCACGTCCGAGGCCCCGGGAAGCGCCCGTGCCCTCCCGCGAGAGGCCCTGGAGATCGCCTCCGGGTATGCGTTCACCGGCCCGGCCCTGGATCTCGGCGCCCTGATGTGGGGCGGGGAGTGCCTGCCCGACGCGCAGATCCGCATCCCCCTGCCCATGCTCAACCGCCACGGCCTGGTCGCGGGCGCCACCGGCACCGGAAAGACCAAGACGCTCCAGCTGGTCGCCGAGCAGCTGTCGGCGCAGGGCGTGCCGGTCTTCCTCGCCGACATCAAGGGCGACCTGTCCGGGATCTCGGCCGCCGGGCAGCCGAACGACAAAGTCAGGGAGCGGGCCGCGGAGGTCCACCAGGAGTGGACGCCGACCGGCTTTCCCGCCGAGTTCTACGCCCTCGGCGGGCTCGGGCACGGCATCCCGGTCCGGGCCACGGTCACCAGCTTCGGCCCGGTGCTGCTCGCCAAGGTGCTCCAGCTCAACCAGACCCAGGAGCAGTCCCTCGGCCTGATCTTCCACTACGCCGACCAGAAGGGCCTGGACCTGGTCGACCTGAAGGACCTGCGCGCGGTCGTCGCCTTCCTCACCTCCGACGAGGGCAGGGAGGAGCTGAAGGGCATCGGCGGACTGTCGACCGCCACGGCCGGCGTCATCCTGCGCTCGCTGACCGCCTTCGAGGCACAGGGGATGGCCGACTTCTTCGGGGAGCCGGAGTTCGACACCGGCGAGTTCCTGCGCACGGCGGACGACGGGCGGGGCATCGTCTCCGTCCTCGAACTGGCCGCCGTACAGGACCGTCCGCAGCTGTTCTCGACCTTCCTGATGTGGCTGCTCGCCGATCTCTTCCACGACCTGCCGGAGGTCGGGGACGCCGAGAAGCCGGGGCTCGTGTTCTTCTTCGACGAGGCGCATCTGCTCTTCGACGACGCCTCCAAGGCGTTCCTCGACTCGATCACGCAGACCGTCCGGCTGATTCGCTCGAAAGGAGTCGGCGTCTTCTTCGTCACCCAGACCCCGAAGGACGTACCGTCCGACGTCCTCGCCCAGCTCGGCAACCGCGTCCAGCACGCCCTGCGGGCGTTCACACCGGACGACCAGAAGGCCCTCAAGGCGACGGTGAAGACCTTCCCGAACAGCGCCTACGACCTGGAGGAGCTGCTCACGGGCCTGGGCACCGGCGAGGCCGTGGTCACCGTGCTCGGTGAGAAGGGCGCCCCGACGCCGGTGGCCGCCACGCGGCTGCGCGCGCCCGAGTCGCTGATGGGGCCGGTCGAGGGCCCCGCCCTGGACGAGGCGGTGCGCTCCTCGCCGCTGTACGGGCGTTACGCACAGGCTGTGGACAGGGAGTCGGCGTACGAGAAGCTGACCTCGGACCAGCCCGCCGGGGCCAAGGGGCCCGACGAGATGAAGGAAGCCGCCAGGGCGCCGAAGGCGAAGCCGCAGCCGAGCGTGGTCGAACAGGTCGTCGGCAGCGGCATGTTCAAGTCCCTGGCCCGCTCGGTCGGCACGCAGATCGGCCGCGAGATCACCCGCTCGCTCTTCGGCACGGCACGGCGGAGGCGGTAGGCCCGCCTCCGCCGTCCGGTCAGCGGTCCCGTTCCTCCTGGGGCCGCTTCGGCTGCGGTGTGCGCGCGTCCGGCTTCGGCGCGCTGCGGGCGGCCTCCGCGCGCAGCAGGGCGCGGAGGATCGCGTACGGGTCGGTGGGCATGACTGACTTCCTTGCGTCGTGACTGACCTTGCGTGGAGGCGGGGTCTGTCAGCAGCGCAGGACCACGGTGCGCGGGAGAAGCGGGACGCGCGCCGGGAGGCTTCCGGAGGGCGCCGTTGGCCCGGCGGGTGCCGGGGGCGGCAGCGGCGCCGGCCGCGGGGGCACGGCCGGGCGCTGGACCGCGCGCAGGAGGGGAGGCAGCGCCGCCGCCTCCATGACGTCGTACTCGACGTTCACGGCCTGCGGCTCCGCGGACGGCACCGGGCAGGCCTCCTGGGGGACCAGCAGCGCCAGCAACAGCACGAGCGCCCGCAGCCAGGAGCGGCTGCGCGGGCGGCGTCGTGCGGTGGTCACGGGGATCCTCTCCCCCCGACACGCCCGCTGTTCAGCACGCCGGGTGCCGGATACGCCCGTTCGGAGCACGCGGTACGACTAGAGAGTGCGCGGTACCTGGCGTGCGCGGCCCCGGATGCGGACCGCCGTGATGATCTCCACGATCCCGACGGCGACCAGCCAGATGCCGCCGACGAGGGTCAGCACGGCGACCGACTCGAAGGGGGAGTCGATCAGCACGATCCCGGCGACGAAGGTGACGACGCCGAGGAAGATCTGCCAGCCGCGGGCAGGCATCTCCTTGTCGGAGGCCGCGGCCAGGGTCTGGGTGATCCCGCGGATGAGCCAGCCGATGCCGATCCACAGGGCGAGCAGCAGGATCGACCGCATCGGGCCGCGCAGACAGAACAGGCCCAGCAGGATGGAGAGGGCGCCGCTGATGAAGGCCAGGACGCGCAGCGACGTCGATCGGTGCGTGCCGAAGGCGGCGATCAGCTGGAAGACGCCGCTGATGAGCAGGTAGAGGCCGAACAGGACACCGGCCGCGAGCAGGGAGGCGCCCGGCCAGACGAGAACCAGGACGCCGAGGACCAGCGAGGCGACGCCGGTGAGCAGGACGACCTGCCAGGCGGCGCGGGAGAGGGCGTGCAGGGGGCCTTCGAAGGGCGGCTCGGGCGCGAAGCCGCGGGCCTCGTGGTCGTCGTGCCGGGCGCCCCGGTCAGCGGTGTTGTGCAGGTCGGTCATGATCCATGCTTGGACCGGCGGCGATTGCTCCGCCACCGCTGGAGCCCGCCCGGCTGACGCTACCCCTGCTTCTTCGCCGCCTTGGCCGCCGCCTTCATCTCCTGCTTGTGTGCGCGGACCCTGGCCAGGGACTCCGGCCCGGTGATGTCGGCGACGGACCGGAAGGACTCGGCCTCGCCGTAGGCCCCGGCGGCCTCCTGCCACCCCTCGGGCCGCACGCCCAGCTGCTTGCCGAGCAGCGCCAGGAAGATCTGCGCCTTCTGCCTGCCGAAGCCGGGCAGCTCCTGCAGGCGGCGCAGCAGCTCACGGCCGTCGGCGACGCCCTTCCAGACGAGCTCGGCGTTGCCGTCGTAGTGCTCGACGAGGTACTGGCACAGCTGCTGGATCCGCTTGGCCATGGAACCCGGGTAGCGGTGCACGGCCGGCTTCTCGGAGAGCAGCGCGCCGAACGCCTCCGGGTCCTGCGCGGCGATCTCGTGCGCGTCCAGGTCGTCGGCGCCGAGCCGGTCGGCGATGGTGCGGGGTCCCTTGAACGCCCACTCCATCGGGACCTGCTGGTCCAGCAGCATCCCGACCAGCGCGGCGAGCGGGGACCGCCCGAGGAGCTCGTCGGCCTCGGGGTCCTGGGCGAGGTGAAGGGTGACGTCCATGACCCCGATCATGCCCGCGTCGGCGTCAGAGCTCCACGTGAGTGCCGGCGAGCGCCGCGCCGAAGCAGCCCTTGACGCCGTGGACGGTGATGCCCGCGCCGACGGGGACGACCCAACTCGCTCCTGCGGAGGGGGAGTAGCGTGCGGGAGGTGAGCCAGCCGAATCCGGCGACGCCGGTGACCCCGGAAGCCCTGATCGCGCACTACGCGCTGGAGCCGATCCCCCGCGAGGGCGGCCTGTTCCGTGCCACCTGGGCGGGACCCGAACGGGCCGACGGGCGTCCCGAGGGCACGGCGATCGTCGCCCTGCTGACCCCCGGCGACCACTCCGCCCTGCACCGGCTGCCGACCGACGAGATCTGGCACTTCTACCTCGGCGACCCCCTCGAACTCCTGCTCCTCGCCCCCGACGGCACCTCGTCCACGGCCGTCCTCGGCCCGGACGTCCTGGGCGGCCAGCACCCCCAGCTGACCGTGCCCGCCGGCACCTGGATGGGCGGCCGGACGCTCGGCGCGTGGACGTTCTTCGGCTGCACGATGGCTCCCGGCTTCACCTACGAGGGGTACGAGCACGGCGACGCGGGCGAACTGACGGCGCGGTATCCCGACCGGGCGGCCCAGATCCTGGAACTGTCCCGCCCATGAGACTCCTCGAAGGACAGGTCGCCCTGGTCACCGGCGCGGGCGGCGGCATCGGCCGGGGCATCGCGCTGAGGTTCGCCGAGGAGGGTGCCGCGGTCGCCGTGCACTGCCGTACGGCCGTGGAGGCGGCAGGCGAAGTGGCCGACCGGATCGGGCGGTCGGGCGGACGGGCCGTCGTGGTGCGGGGCGATCTCACCGACGAGGACGTGTGCCGCCGGGTCGTGGGCGAGGCGGCCGAGTGGGGCGGCCGGCTGGACGCACTGGTCAACAACGCGGGGGTGCAGCCCGTCCAGGAGCTGCCCGGGATGACGGCGGGCGAGTGGCGCGCGGTCGTGGACGCCAACCTGTCGAGCGTCTTCGCGTGCACGCAGGCCGCGGCGGAGGTCATGCGCGCGGGCGGCGGCGGTTCGGTGACCCACATCGCGTCCATCGAGGCACGGCAGCCGGCCCCCGCGCACGCCCACTACAGCGCCTCCAAGGCGGCCGTCGTCATGCACGCCCGGTCGGCGGCCCTGGAGTACGGGGCGTACGGCATCCGCGTCAACACCGTCTCGCCCGGGCTGATCGACCGGGAGGGCCTCGCCGAGGCCTGGCCCGAAGGGGTGGCGCGCTGGCGGGCCGCGGTACCGCTCGGCCGGCTGGGTCGGCCGGAGGACGTGGGGGACGCCTGCGTGTTCCTCGCCTCACGGCTCGCGTCCTGGGTCACGGGACACGACCTGGTGACGGACGGCGGGGTGTCGGCGCGGCCGACGTGGTGAGGGTGCTGAGCACACGGCGGCTTCCGTGCGTACCTAACCGGAAGGCGGCGAGTCCGACGACGGAGAGACGACGTGAGGTGTGAGGGTGCGCGCGGCGGACGGCGGCTGCGGGGAACCGGCGGGCGCACGGGAGCGCGGGGAACACTGCTGCTCGGCGCCCTGCTGGTCCTGCTCGTCCTCGGCGGCGCCGGCCCGGCGTCGGCCCACGCGGCCCTGAAGTCCACCGACCCCGAGGACGGAAGCGTCCTGAAGTCGGCGCCCCGTCGGATCACGCTGACCTTCACCGAGTCCGTCGGCCTGCTCGACGACTCCTTCCGTGTCCTGGACCCCCACAACAAGCGTGTCCGCACCGGGCGGGCCGAGCACGGGCCCGGCGGCTCGGACACCGCTCGTGTGACGCTCCCCGCCGAGCTCGCGCGGGGCACGTACGTGGTGGCCTGGCGGGCGGTGTCGGCGGACAGCCACCCGGTGTCGGGCGCGTTCACCTTCTCGGTCGGCAAACCCTCGGCGACGGTCGCCTCGGTGGACTCCGGCCCGGTCGAGAACCCGGCCACCGCCGGCCTGTACAACATCGCCCGCTATCTGGCCTACCTCGCCGCGGCCCTGCTCATCGGCACCGCTGCCTTCGTCGTCCTGTGCCGCCCGGCGGACCCCGCCCCCCTGCGCAAACCCCTGGTGACGGGCTGGTGGACCCTGCTGGGCACCGGCCTGTTCCTGCTGGCCCTGCGTGCCCCGTACGAGACCGGGGCGGGCCCGGCGGCGGCCTTCGATTCCGGGGCCCTCACCCGGACCCTGACGGGCCGGCCGGGGCTGGCGCTGCTGGTCCGGCTGGCGCTGCTGCTGATCGTCGCCGGCATCTTCGTGTCACTCCGCAAACGACCGGCCTGGTCGTGGCTGTCGGCGGCGGGGAGCCGGGAGAGCGCCCCCGAGGCGGGCCTCCCACATCCGCCGGAAGGGCGGGAGGGGCTTCAGGACACCGACGGGCGTCCACCGGCCGCCGAGGGCGAGGGGCGACCCGACGCCCAGGACGGCCCGCACGAGGCCGAACGGCGTCCCCCGGTCCTGGCGGACGCCGGGCGGGCGGACACGGGCTCTGAGGCCGCTCGCCGGGCCGCGTCGCACCCGATCCCCGCACCCTCCCGGGCCGCGTCGCGCCCGACTCCAGGCTCCACCCGCCTGCCCCTCACCGCGCGCACCGCCGTGCCCCTGACCGCCCTCACCGTCCTGGCCGTCGCGTTCGCGCTGACCTGGGCCGCCGCCGAGCACGCCTCGGCCGGCATCCAGGTGCCCGTGGCCATGGCGTCCTCGGTGCTGCATCTGCTCGCCATGGCCGTCTGGCTGGGCGGCCTCACGGCGCTGCTGGTCCTGCTGCACCGCACCGAGCTCGCCCCGGCCGCGGTGGCCCGCTTCTCCCGCCTCGCCCCGGCCTGCGTGACCGTCCTGGTCGTCACCGGCGTCTACCAGTCCTGGCGCGGCCTCGGCTCCCTGAACGCGCTCACGGAAACCACGTACGGCCGTCTGCTGCTCGCCAAACTGGCCGCTGTCGCGCTGCTGCTGGCCCTGGCGTGGCTCTCCCGGCAGTTGACGGCGCGGCTCGTCACGGCGCCGGCCGAGTCGGTCGTACGGGAACGGGTGCCGGAGCCGGTCGGCGGCGGGCCGTCGCTGCCCACGCCGGACGAACCCGCCGACGGGCACCTCCCGGCGCACGGGTCCGCCGACGGCCCCTCGGCGCGGCCCCCCGCGGATCCGGCGGAGTCCGCCGCCCACCGCCGGGGCCTCCGCCGCTCCGTTCTCGCCGAAGTCACCGTGGGCGTGGTCGTCCTGGTGGTCACCACGGTTCTCACCGGCACGCTGCCGGGCCGTGCCGCCGCGGAGGCGGAGCAGGCGCCGGCGACGGCCGGCGGGCTGCCGGCCACGTCCGTGACCATGATCCCGTTCGACGTCGGCACCCCCGGCGGCCACGGCAAGGTGCAGATCACCCTCGACCCCGGACGGGTCGGCGACAACTCCGTGCAGGCGGTCGTCTTCGGCCCCGACGGCGGCATCTCCACCGTCCCCGAGCTGCGGCTCTCCCTCACGCTCCCCGCGCAGAAGATCGGTCCGATCGACGCGCGGCTGAAGAACCTCGGCGGCTACTGGGGGACCAACTCCCTGACCCTGCCGATCGCCGGGACCTGGACGCTGAAGGCGACGATCAGGACCTCCGACATCGACCAGGTCAGCGTCTCCAGGACCGTGCGGATCCTCGGCTGACCTCGGTCAAACCCCGGCGTGAAACCGACATTTCCGCCCATCTCGCGTCGGCTCTGTCCGACCACCCGGACGAGATCCATCGAAAACATGTCGGTCACGTTTCCACAAAGCTCTTGGGCAGCTATTGACCCATGAGCGGACATGACGCTGTTATTACCGCCACGATGTTCGGTCGAGTTGATTTCTGGTCGGTTTCGACTTGTTTCGACATGGCGCAGTTGTGGCCGAACCCTGCCTTCAGGAGCCGTACATGGACCTCTCCCCCTCGGGTCTCTCTCTTCCCTCCACCAGCCGACGCAGTGTGCTGCGCGGCGTGGGCGGTGCCGCGCTGCTCGCGGGTGCCGGTATTCCGCTGCTGAGCGCGTGTGGCAGCAGCAGCAGCGGATCGGATTCCAAGACCGTCAGCGTCGGTTCCAACGACTCGGATGCGGTGCCGAAGAAGGCGTACGCGGCCGTCTACGACGCCTTCAAGAAGCAGTCGGGCATCACGGTCGACGTCAACACCAAGGACCACAACACCTTCCAGGAGCAGATCAACTCCTACCTCCAGGGCACGCCGGACGACGTGTTCAAGTGGTTCGCGGGCTACCGGATGCAGTTCTTCGCCAAGAAGGGCCTCGCCTCCCCGATCGACGACGTGTGGGACAAGATCGGGGGCAACTTCCCCGACGCCATGAAGAAGCTCAGCAAGGGCGAGGACGGCAAGTACTACTTCGTGCCGATGACCACGTACCCGTGGGCGATCTTCTACCGCAAGAGCGTCTTCCAGGCGAAGGGCTACCAGGTCCCCACCACGTGGGACGAGTTGGTCGCCCTGTGCAAGAAGATGAAGAAGGACGGCCTGGTCCCGATCGCGTTCGGTGACAAGGACGCCTGGCCGGCGATGGGCACCTTCGACCAGATCAACTTCCGCCTGAACGGCTACGACTTCCACGTCGAGCTGATGGCGGGCAAGGCCGCCTGGACCGACGCCAAGGTCAAGGCCGTCTTCGACCACTGGGCCGAGCTGCTGCCCTACCACCAGGACGGCTTCATGGGCCGCACCTGGCAGGACGCCGCCCAGACCCTGGTGTCGAAGAAGGCCGGCATGTACCTGCTGGGCACCTTCGTGGCCCAGCAGTTCACCAACAAGGCCGACCTCGACGACCTGGACTTCTTCGCCTTCCCGGAGATCAACTCCGCCTACGGGCAGGACACCGTGGAGGCGCCCACCGACGGCTTCATGGTCTCCAAGGCGCCCAAGAACAAGGCGGGCATGCTCAAGCTGATGGAGTACCTGGGCACCCCGGGCGCCGAGGAGCTCTACCTCAAGGGCGACCCGAGCGTGGTGGCCGCCTCCAGCAAGGCCTCCACCGCCTCCTACTCGCCGCTGCAGAAGAAGGCGTTCGAGATGATCTCCAACGCCAAGAGCCTGACGCAGTTCATGGACCGCGACTCCCGGCCGGACTTCACCTCCACGGTGATGCAGCCCTCGCTGCAGAAGTTCCTGCAGAACCCCAAGGGCGTCGACAGCCTGCTGGCCTCGATCGAACGCCAGAAGAAGACGATCTTCGCGTCCTGATGAGCGCCGACATCACCACCACGAGCCCGGAGGCGGCCCCCCAGCCGTCTCCGGGCCCCGCGCCTGTAGACAAGCGGGTCCCGCGAGGCCACAAGCGCCTGCTGACCCGCCGCGACCGCATCACGCTCGCCTTCATGGCGGGCGTGCCGACGGTCCTTCATGTGGCCCTGGTCTGGGTCACCGCCATCGCGTCGATCTTCCTGGCCTTCACCAGCTGGGACGGCATCGGCTTCGACTCCATCAAATGGGTGGGGCTGGACAACTTCAAACAACTGTTCAGCGACAACCCGCAGTTCTGGCCCGCGGTCGAGCACAACATCATCTGGTTCGTCGTGCTCATCCTCATCCCCACACCGATGGGCCTGTTCCTGGCCGTCCAGCTGGACAAGAAGATCCGCTTCTCCCGGGTCTACCAGACCGCCTACTTCCTGCCGGTCGTGGTCTCCCTGGCGGTCACCGGCTTCGTGTGGCAGCTGGTCTACAACCCCGACACCGGCCTGATCAACAGCCTCATCGGGGCCAACAAGCCCGGCCACTACATCGACTGGATCGGCGACCCGCACCTGAACCTGTGGGCCGTGCTGGTCGCCGCGTCCTGGCGGCACACCGGCTACATGATGATCCTCTACCTCGCCGGCCTGAAGGGCGTCGACCCCTCCCTGCGCGAGGCCTCCGCCCTGGACGGCGCGAACGAGTGGCAGACGTTCAAGAACGTCATCTTCCCGACGCTCAGGCCCACCAACACCGTCGTCCTGGTCGTGACGATCATCGAGGCGCTGCGCGCCTTCGACCTGGTCTTCGTCTTCAACAAGGGCGCCCAGGGCACCGAGTTGCTGTCGATCCTGATCACCAACAACATCATCGGCGAGTCCAGCCGGATCGGTTACGGCTCCGCGATCGCGGTCGTCCTGCTGGTGATCTCCCTCGCGGTCATCATCCCCTACCTGATCGCGACCTTCCGGAAGGAGCGGCAAGCGTGAGCACGGCTGTCATCACCAAGCAGCGCACCCCCGTCCGCCCGGCCCGGATCCTGCTGCACGTCTTCCTCGTCACCACCTCGCTGGCCTGGCTCGCCCCCCTGGTGTGGGCGATCTTCGCCGCGCTGCGGCCGTATTCGGAGACCAGCAACAAGGGCTATGTGTCCTGGCCGGACAAGCTGACGCTCGACAACTTCAAGAACGCCTTCGAGCAGTCGGACATGCTGCACTACTTCGGCAACACGCTGATCATCGCGGTGCCGGCCGTGCTGCTGACCCTGCTGCTGTCGTCGATGGTGGCGTTCTACGTCTCCCGGTTCGACTTCCGGCTGAACATCGCCCTGTTGCTGGTCTTCACGGCCGGCAACCTGCTGCCCCAGCAGGTCATCATCACCCCGCTGTACCGGATGTACCTGCTCATCGACCTGCCCGGCGTCACCGCCAGCGGCAAGCTGTACGACTCCGCGCTCGGCCTGGTGCTGATCCATGTGGCGTTCCAGTCCGGGTTCTGCGCGTTCGTGCTGTCCAACTACATGCGGATGCTGCCGCACGAGCTGACCGAGGCCGCCCTGGTGGACGGCGCGTCGGTGTGGCGTCAGTACTGGCAGATCGTGCTGCCGCTGTGCAAGCCGGCCATGGCCGCCCTGGCGACGTTGCTGTCCATCTGGATCTACAACGACTTCTTCTGGGCCATCGTGCTGATCTCCACCGGCGAGAACATGCCGATCACCAGCGCGTTGAACAACCTCTCCGGGCAGTACTTCACCGACCCCAACCTCGTCGCCGCCGGCGCCCTGCTCACCGCGATCCCCACCCTGATCGTGTACTTCGTCCTGCAACGGCAGTTCGTCAGCGGCCTCACCCTCGGCGCCAACAAGGGCTGACGCCCCCTTTGTGAAAGAGACCCCCGTGCACCACCCCTTCACCCCCGTCGCCTCTCTCCCCGTGGACCCGCTCAACGCCCGGGTCCACGAGGAGGGTTGGCAGTCCTGGAGCCCCAGCGGGGCCTACGCCCCCGGTGACCGGCCGTACCGCCCGACCAACGACAACTGGGCGACGGTCTGTTACCGCCCCGGCGTCACCGTCCCCGAGGGCACCTTCCAGGGCGAGGGGCTGCTGGCGCTCGACCCCGGCGACGGCTCACCGACCCGGCTGTGGGCGGCCGTCGACCCCACCGGCGAGGTCCCGTCCATCCGCCTGACGGTGACGGACGGCCTCGCGGAGGTCGTCGCCGACGGCCCGGTGAAGGAGTGGACGGGCACCGGCATCCAGGAAGCCCTGGGCAGCTGGGCCGACGGCCTCGGCCTCGAGCCGCCGCGGCCGGCCCCCACGGTCTGGTGCTCCTGGTACGAGTACTTCACCGACGTCACCGAGGACGACATCCACGAGAACCTCCGTGCGATGGACACCCTCGACCTGCCCATCGACGTGGTCCAGATCGACGACGGCTACCAGAAGGCCCTCGGCGACTGGCTCACCCTCTCCGGCCGCTTCCGCTCCCGCGAGGGCATCGCGGACGCCATCCGGGCGCGCGGCCGCCGGGCCGGCATCTGGACCGCCCCCTTCCTGGTGGACCCCGCGAGCGACCTGGCCACCGAACACCCCGACTGGCTGGTCCGCTCCGCCGACGGCGGCTTCACGCACGCCGGCCGCAACTGGGGCCACGACCTGCGGGTCCTGGACACCACCCACCCCGAGGCGGCGGCGTACCTGACGGACGTCTTCCGCACGCTGCGCTCCGAGGGCTACGACTACTTCAAGGTCGACTTCCTGTACGCGGGCGCGCTGGACGGCGTGCGGCACCAGGACGTCGACGCCCTGACCGCGTACCGCGACGGCGTCCGCCTGATCCGCGAGGCGATCGGCGCCGACGCCTACCTGCTGGGCTGCGGGGCGCCGATCCTGCCCTCCATCGGCCTGTTCGACGCGATGCGGGTCAGCCCCGACACGGCTCCGCACCGCCGCCCCGAGGCCGACGACTACAGCCAGCCTGGCCAGGACCCCGCCGAGTTCACCGGCGGGGGCCGCCAGTGGCAGCACGGCCGGCTCTGGACGAACGACCCCGACTGCCTGATGGCCCGCCCCGCCGTGGAGACCCGCGAGCGCTGGGCGGCCCACGTGGAGGCGACCGGCGGCCTGATGGCCTCCAGCGACCGGCTGCTGTCCCTGGACGAGTGGGGCGTACGCACCACGCGCCGACTGCTCTCCGGAGGTGCCCGATGACCCGTGCCCTGAACGTGCCGGGCATCGCCTACGGCGGCGACTACAACCCCGAGCAGTGGCCCGAGGAGGTCTGGGCCGAGGACATGCGGCTGATGGCCGAGGCCGGGGTCACCATGGTCAGCGTCAACATCTTCTCCTGGGCGCTGCTGGAACCCTCCGAGGGCACCTACGACTTCTCGCGCCTGGACCGCATCCTCGACCTGCTGCACGCCCACGGCATCGCCGCCGACCTCGCGACCCCGACCGCGGCCCCGCCCGCCTGGTTCTTCGTCGCCCACCCGGACGCCCTGCCGGTGGACAAGGACGGCCGCAGGCTGTCGTACGGCAGCCGCCAGACGTTCTGCCCGAGCAGCCCGGCCTACCGGGAGGCCGCCCTGCGGATCGTCGGCGAACTGGCGCGGCGGTACGCCGATCACCCCGCCGTGGTGATGTGGCACGTCCACAACGAGTACGGCTGCCACAACGCCGAGTGCCACTGCGACACCAGCGCGGAGGCGTTCCGCGCCTGGCTGCAGGACCGCTACGCGAGCCTGGACGCCCTCAACCACGCCTGGGGCACCACCTTCTGGAGCCAGTGGTACTACGACTGGGACCAGATCCTGCCCCCGCGCGCGACCGGCGCGGTCCCCAACCCCACCCACCAGCTGGACTGGCGCCGCTTCTGCAGCGACGCCCTGCTCTCGCTGTACGAGGCGGAGCGCGACGTCCTGCGCGAGGCGGCCCCGGACACCCCGGCCACCACCAACTTCATGGTGATGTACAACTTCGACGCTCTCGACTACTGGCGCTGGGCGCCGGAGTTGGACATCGTCTCCAACGACCACTACCTCCAGTCCGCCGACCCCGAGTCCGAGATCGACATCGCGCTCAGCGGCGACCTGGTCCGCTCCCTGGCCGGCGGTCCCTGGCTGCTGATGGAGCACTCCACCGGCGCGGTCAACTGGCAGCCCGTCAACCGGGCCAAGACGGCGGGGGAGTTGCGCCGCAACGCCCTCGCCCACGTCGCCCGCGGCGCCGACGGCATCGCGTACTTCCAGTGGCGGGCCGCCAAGGCGGGCGCCGAACAGTGGCACTCGGCGATGCTCCCGCACGCCGGCACCGACAGCCAGATCTGGCGGGACGTCGTACAACTGGGCGCGGACCTGCGGGCGCTGGCGGAGGTGCGCGGCAGCACGACGCCGGCCGAGGTGGCCGTGGTCTGGGACTGGAACGCCCGCTGGGCCATGGAACTGCCCTCGCAGCCGAGCGGCGAACTGCGCTTCCAGGACCTGGTGCGGGACTGGTACGAGCCGTTGTGGCGCTCCGGCGTGGCGGTGGACTTCGTACGCCCGGACGCCGACCTGTCGCCGTACCGGCTCGTCCTGGCCCCCAGCCTCTACCTCGTCGACGACGAGGGCGCGGCGAACCTCACCGCGTTCGCGGAGCGCGGCGGCACCCTCGCCGTCGGCTTCCACAGCGGCATGGTCGACGCGAACTGCCATGTACGGTTGGGCGGTTACCCGGGAGCGTTCCGTGCGGCCCTCGGCGTCCGGACGGACGAGCTGTTCCCGCTGCTGCCCGGGGAGACGGTGGCCCTGAGCGACGGCGGCACCGGCACGTTGTGGTCGGAGCGGGTACGGCTGGAGGGCGCGGAGGTGGTGTCGTCGTACACGACGGGCCCGCTGGCCGGAGTCCCGGCGGTGACCCGGAACGCGCACGGCACGGGCAGCGCCTGGTACCTGTCCACGCGGCCCGACCCGGCGACCCTGGCGGGCCTGCTGGACCGCGTCCGCGCGGAGGCGGGTGTGACGGCCGTCCGTACGGCGCCCGCCGGTGTGGAGGCGGTGCTGCGGCGCGGGCCGGAGGCCGACTACCTGTTCCTGATCAACCACGGCGCGGCGGACGCGACGGTCCCGGTCGCGCCGGGAGCGGTCGAACTGCTCACCGGCAAGCGCGTCGGCGACTCCGTCGCCGTACCGGCCGGCGAGGTCGCGGTGGTGCGGGAGCCGCGCCGGAGCTGACACGGATGGCCGCCCGGCACGGGGGGTACCCGGTACCCCCTGCCGCCGGGAGGCCGCCATGCCCGAACTGCCGGACGTCGAGGGGTTCCGGAGGGTGCTGGAGTCCTGCGCCCAGGGCAGGACGATCCGGCGCGTCGAGGTGCGGGACACGGGCGTACTGCACGGGGTGAGCGCGCGCGGCCTGCGCGACGCGCTGGAGGGCCGCCGCTTCACCGCCCCGGAACGGCACGGCAAGTGGCTGCTCGCGCACACCGGCGGCCCCACCGTGCTGCTCCACTTCGGCATGACCGGCCTGCTGCTGTGCGCCCACCCTGACGACGCCCCGGAGCCTCACGACCGGGTCCTGTTCACGCTGGCCCGCGACCGCGAGCTGCGCTACCGCGACCAGCGCAAACTCCGGGGCCTGTGGCTGGCGCACGACGACGCGGAGACCGCCCGGCTGCTGGCGGGGCTGGGCCCGGACGCGCTGACGGTGGACCGCGAGGCGTTCGAGGCGGCGCTGGCCTCCCGCCGCGGAAGCGTCAAGACGGCGCTGACCGACCAGTCCGTCCTGGCGGGCCTGGGCAACCTGCTGGCCGACGAGATCCTGTGGCGGTCCGGCCTGCGCCCCACCGCCTCTGTGAGCGACCTCACCGAGGCCGACCGCCGCCACCTCCACACCCAGATGCGCCGCACCCTGCGCGCCGCCGTCCCGACCGGCCGCGTCCCACCCCGCCCCACCTGGCTCACCGGCCACCGCGACACCCCCGACCCCCACTGCCCACGCTGCGACACCCCACTACGACGCACACGCGTCGGAGGCCGCGGCACGGTGTGGTGCCCGCGGTGCCAGGCCGGGTGAGGAGGCGTGAGGAGGACGGCCTGCGGCCGGGCAAACGCCAGGGGGCCGGACCGCTGATGCGGTCCGGCCCCCTGGGCCGGCGGAGGATACGAGATTCGAACTCGTGAGGGGTTGCCCCCAACACGCTTTCCAAGCGTGCGCCCTAGGCCTCTAGGCGAATCCTCCGCCGGAAACATTACATGACCGAGAGGAGTGCTCGCGAACTCGTTCCCACCCCCTCGGATCAGGTAGCCTGTGCGCAGCCCCTCACGCGGCGCTATCTGACTGAACTCCCCCAGGGCCGGAAGGCAGCAAGGGTAGGTCGGCTCTGGCGGGTGCGTGGGGGGCGTCTGCGTTCCCGCCGCGGGTCGGCTTGTCAGTGGGCGCCTATAACCTCGTAGGCGTGTCGTCTCTCGCGCTGTACCGCCGCTATCGCCCGGAGTCGTTCGCCGAGGTCATCGGGCAGGAGCATGTCACCGACCCGTTGCAGCAGGCGCTGCGCAACAACCGGGTCAATCACGCGTACCTGTTCAGCGGTCCGCGCGGCTGCGGCAAGACGACGAGCGCGCGCATCCTGGCGCGCTGTCTGAACTGCGAGCAGGGCCCCACGCCCACCCCGTGCGGCGAGTGCCAGTCCTGCCGCGACCTGGCGCGCAACGGCCCCGGCTCCATCGACGTCATCGAGATCGACGCGGCCTCGCACGGTGGTGTGGACGACGCCCGTGAGCTGCGCGAGAAGGCCTTCTTCGGCCCCGCCGCCAGCCGCTACAAGATCTACATCATCGACGAGGCCCACATGGTCACGTCGGCGGGCTTCAACGCGCTGCTGAAGGTCGTCGAGGAGCCCCCGGAGCACCTCAAGTTCATCTTCGCCACGACCGAGCCCGAGAAGGTCATCGGGACGATCCGCTCCCGTACGCACCACTACCCCTTCCGGCTCGTCCCCCCGGGCACCCTCCGGGACTACCTGGGCGAGGTCTGCGGCAAGGAGGACATCCCGGTCGAGGAAGGCGTGCTGCCGCTCGTCGTGCGGGCGGGACAGGGCTCGGTGCGTGACTCCATGTCGGTCATGGACCAGCTGCTCGCCGGAGCGAAGGAGGACGGTGTGACATACGCCATGGCCACCTCCCTCCTCGGCTACACGGACGGCTCCCTCCTCGACTCCGTCGTCGAGGCCTTCGCCACCGGTGACGGCGCCGCCGCCTTCGAGGTCGTGGACCGTGTCATCGAGGGCGGCAACGACCCCCGCCGCTTCGTCGCCGACCTGCTGGAGCGGCTGCGCGACCTGGTCATCCTCGCCGCCGTGCCGGACGCCGCCGAGAAGGGCCTCATCGACGCCCCGGCCGACGTCATCGAGCGGATGCAGGCGCAGGCGAGCACGTTCGGCGCCGCCGAGCTCAGCCGCGCCGCCGACCTCGTCAACGAGGGCCTGACCGAGATGCGCGGCGCCAACTCGCCGCGCCTCCAGCTGGAGCTGATCTGCGCGCGCGTGCTGCTGCCAGCCGCTTACGGGGACGAGCGGGCGGTGATGGCCCGCCTCGACCGCCTGGAGCGGGGCGTGAACTTCTCGGCCGGCGGCGCACTGCCCACGGCGGGCTATGTGCCGGGGCCCGAGGCGCACGCGGGAGCGGCGCCGGGCGGTCCGGGCGGCCCAGGAGGTCCCGGCGGCCCCGCAGGCCCGGGAATGCCCGCAGGCGCCCCCGTGGTGCCCGGTGGGGGCCCGGCCGCGGCCCGTGCGGCGGTACGGACTTCGGGCGCGCCCGGCGCCGCGGGGCCGGGCGGCCCTGGAGCGGGAGCGGGCGGCCCTGGAGCGGGAGCGGGCGCGGGGGCTCCCGGGCAGGCGGGCCCCGGCGTGCCGTCCCCTACCGCGCCCCCGCTCCAGCCCCAGCAGGCACCCGAGCCGGCTCCTCACCCCCAGTCCTCGCCGCCCACCCCGGCCCCGGCCGCACCCGCCCCTGCCGCCGCCTCCGCCCCCGGCGCCTGGCCCACCGCCGCCCCCGCCGGCGGCGGCCGCAGGCCCGGTGGCTGGCCCACGGCCGCCCCGGCGGGCGGCGGTGCCGGACAGCCCCCGACGGCCACCCCCAGCGCCCCCGGCACCTCCGCGCCGGCTCCGTCCGCGGCCCCCGCGCCCGACCCGGCGGCCCAGGGCTACGCCCCGCCGAGCGGCGGACCCGACCCCCGCATGCTCTGGCCGAACATCCTCGAAGCGGTCAAGAACCGCCGCCGCTTCACCTGGATCCTGCTCAGCCAGAACGCGCAGGTGGCCGGCTTCGACGGCACCACCCTGCAAGTCGGCTTCGTCAACGCCGGCGCCCGCGACAACTTCGTCAGCAGCGGCAGCGAGGACGTGCTGAAGGCCGCGCTGGCCGAGCAGTTCAACGTCCAGTGGAAGATCGAGCCGGTCGTCGACCCGAGCGGCGGCTCCGGCCCGCCGCCGTCGGGCGGCCCCTCCGGGCCCTCCGGCTTCGGCGGCGGCTACGGCGCGGGCGGCGGCGGTGGCCTCGCCGGCGCCGGCACGGGCGGCTACGGGGGCGGTGGGGCGGGCGGCTACGGCGGTACCGCCACCGCCCAGCGTCCGGCACCCGCCCAGCCCACGCACACCGCGCCCACGGCCCCCTCCGCGTCCTTCTCACCGAACCCGAACTCGAGCCCGTCCCCGGCGAGCCGGCCCACCGCTCCGGAGCCCCCGCCCCCGGTCTCCATCGAGGACGACATCCCCGAGGACGACGACCCCGATCTCAACGAGTCGGCCCTGTCCGGCCGCGAGCTGATCGTGCGGGAGCTGGGGGCGACGGTGGTCGAGGAGTTCACGAACGAGTAGCGGCGGCGGGCGAATCCCACCGCGAGGCCGGGTGGGACTTGGAGGAACGTACAGCTCTCCAAGGCCCGGCCCCCCGGAACCCCGCACAAAAACCCCGTTAGGCTGACCCCCGTGAAGGTCCTCGTCATCGGTAGCGGCGCCCGCGAACACGCCCTGTGCCACTCCCTGTCCCACGACCCCGACGTCACCGCCCTGCACTGCGCTCCCGGCAACGCCGGCATCGCCGAGGTGGCCGAGCTGCACGAGGTCGACGCCCTCGACGGCAAGGCGGTGTCCGCGCTGGCCGAACGGCTCGGCGCCGACCTGGTGGTGGTGGGCCCGGAGGCCCCGCTCGTCGCCGGGGTCGCCGACGCCGTGCGCGAGGCGGGCATCCCGGTCTTCGGCCCCTCCGGGGAGGCCGCGCAGATCGAGGGCTCCAAGGCCTTCGCGAAGGACGTGATGGCGGGGGCCGGCGTCCCCACGGCCCGCTCCTACGTCTGCACGACGCCGGACGAGGTCGACACAGCCCTCGACGCCTTCGGCGCGCCCTATGTCGTCAAGGACGACGGCCTCGCCGCAGGCAAGGGCGTCGTCGTCACCCCCGACCTCGACACCGCCCGCGCCCACGCCAACTCCTGCGAGCGCGTCGTCATCGAGGAGTTCCTGGACGGCCCCGAGGTCTCCCTCTTCGCCGTGACCGACGGCCGGACGGTCCTCCCGCTCCAGCCCGCCCAGGACTTCAAGCGCGCCCTCGACGGCGACGAGGGCCCGAACACGGGCGGCATGGGTGCGTACTCCCCGCTCCCGTGGGCCGACCCGAAGCTGGTCGAGGAGGTGCTGCAGACGGTCCTGCAGCCGACCGTCGACGAGATGCGCCGCCGCGGCACCCCCTTCTCCGGCCTTCTCTACGCGGGCCTGGCGATCACCTCCCGCGGCGTCCGGGTCATCGAGTTCAACGCCCGCTTCGGCGACCCGGAGACCCAGGTGGTCCTGGCCCGCCTGAAGACCCCGCTGGCCGGCGTCCTGCTGGCCGCGGCGAACGGCACCCTCGCCGATCTGGAACCCCTGCGCTGGAGCGACGACGCCGCGGTCACCGTGGTCGTCGCCTCGCACAACTACCCCGGCACCCCGCGCACCGGCGACCCGATCACCGGCCTCGACGAGGTGGCCGCCGAGGACGCCCCGCACGCGTACGTCCTGCACGCCGGCACCAGGCGCGACGGCGACGCGGTCGTCAGCGCCGGCGGCCGGGTCCTGTCCGTGACGGCGACCGGCAAGGACCTCGCCAAGGCCCGCGAACGCGCGTACCGGGCGGTCTCCCGCATCCGCCTGGACGGCTCCCAGCACCGCACCGACATCGCGGCCAAGGCGGCGGGCGCCTGACGCCCGTATGCCCCTGGGCCCGTATGCCGGGTGAACCCCGCAGGCCCCGCGTCCGTCTTCGGATGCGGGGCCTGCGTCATGTCCCCCACCACCGCCCTTCTTCGAATCTGAGTCAAGAACAGGGGCCTGATCGTCGCTTTCCGTCATCCACCTCTGACCAAAGCCATTCCATCGAGTGACCGCTCCCCCATCCGGCTGACGGGGGCCGAGGGCCCAACTAGGGTGCGGCGCAAGCGTTCCGGCACTTGGCCCACCGGCATTGCGATGTCAGTGACGGGTGCCACAGTGGGGGAGTGACCAAAGCCAGGACAGCAGGGCATTCAGGACAGCTGGCGAGGGGGTGAGATCCGGTGGTGACCGGTACCGGCATGGGTGTGGAAGCGGGGGCGCAGGCCGCGCGCTCGAGGGCTCTCGCCGTGCTGCGCATCCGCAGCCGCGCGCTGGCCGTGGCGCTGCTGCCCGCGGCGGTCGCCGTGATCCTGCTCGCCGGCGACTCCACCGGCCATCTCGTGGGCCCGTTCTGGCACGCCGTCCGCTGGGTGGTGACCCCCGTCGCCGTCCTCGTGCTGCTCGCCGCCGGAGTCATCGCCCTGGTCGTCGCCCGGGCCCGCCCGGCCGTGACCCCGACCGTCCCCGTTCCGGAGGACTCGGCGCCGGACCTGTACAGAATGGTGCGCGACCTCGCCGACCGCCTGGACGTGCCGGCTCCCTCCGCGATAGCGCTCACCCCGGACTGCGACAGCTGGCTGGAGGACCGCACCCACCCCTCCCACGGCCCGCCCGCGCACGAGAACCGCGACGAGATAGCGGGCGTCCGCACCGCGCACCGCCGGGCGGCCACGGCCCCCGTCCTGGTCATCGGCTCGCCGTTCCTGTGGTGGATGCGCGTCGGCGAACTGCGCGCGGTCCTCGCCCCGGTGGTCGCCGGTACGGGTCCCTCGGCCCACCCGGACATAGCCGCCGCCCGTCGCTTCGTGCGCGGGCTGGACGCCGCGGTGGCCGTCGCCTCCACACCCGCCCGCTGCCCGCTGACCCGGGGTGTCTGCGCCGGACTCGGCGCGGTCGCCCGCCTGCTGCTCCGCAGCTGCCGGGAGCACGCGGCGCTGATGGAGCGTGGCGTCGCGGCAGCGGCGGCGGAGCGTGCACAGGCTGTGGACTACGGCCTGCGCATCGTCGCCCAGGAGCAGGTGGGCCTGGCCTACGCGGGCTGGGACCGCCTCCTGACCCGCGTGGCGCTGCCCGCGTGGCGGATGGGCCGCTGGCCGTCGCGGCTGGACGCGGGGGTGGTGGCGGCCCTGACGGAGCTGTCCCGCCGTGACCGCCTGGCCGAGGGGTTCGCCTCCCGTCTGGGCGAGCGGCCGGCCTGCGACCTGCTGGAGGAGCCCGGCGCGGTCGACGAGGTCGTCTCCCTCCTCGCCGCCCGGCTCTTCCACGGCGGGCCCGCGGAGACCGGCCCCGACTGGTCCCCGGTGGACTGGCACGAGTACCCGGAGGAGGTCGTGGACCGCAAATGGCGCACGGACGCGGCCCGCCTGCACCGGGTCCTGGACACCCTCGGCGTCACCCGCTCCACGGATCCGGCGGTCCCCGCCCCGGACGGTCCCACCCTGACCCGGGTCCTGGCCCACCTCTCGACACCCCCGGGCCCGGCCCCCATTCCCTCGGAGAGTGAGGGAACCGCGCCCGGCTCTCCAGAGCCCCACGAGGGCGAGGACGAGCCCGAGGCCGAGAACGAACGCGCGGCCGCCCTCGCCGCGGCCCTCACCGCCCAGCTCGCCCGGGAAGAGGCCGCCCCCGCTCCCCGGCCCACCGCCGCCGACCTCGCGCCCTGGGACGACATGGCACTGCCGCTCTTCCCGCTCCAGCCGCCCCGCACGGCCCGCGAACTGCTCACCGACCACGTCACCGCGATGGTCTGCTGCGCCGCGATGGACACCGCCGGCGCGAGCCCGGGCCTGGACTGGCTGGACGGCCCCACCCTCCTCATCGACGGTGACCGTGCCACCGACCTCACCCCCCGGGTCCTCAGCCTCGTCGAGGACGGTGACCCCGGCCCCCTGCGGGACTGGCTGCGGGAGTCCGGCATACGCCCGGAGAAACCCGTACGGCTGGTCTGACCCCGCCCTCCCCGCCGTACCGGAAGGGGCTGTTCCACTTTCGGCCAATTCGCAACGAACTGTGACCACCTGCGTGCGTAATGTGATGTGCTGGGACCGATCGGGCACATGGCAAGGGCTTGCGGCACAGGACACGCGACCACGGGGGCACGAGGGAGGGGAGCGATCATGGAATCGGAGCGATCGGAGCAGATCCGCCGCTGGGAGTCCGGAGCGCTGGCGCACGCCGTCACCGATCCCTTCGGCCAGGGCCCGGTCCCCTGGCTGCGCGGCAACGTCACCTACTTCGACGACACCGGCCAGGTCGTCCCCTGGTACGTGGACGGCCAGGCCCACCCCCCGACGCCCGGCACCCCCCGGGTCCCGGGCCCGCGGAGCGCCGGCGGCCCACGCTCCGCCGACGACGTCCACCGCCAGATCAAGGGCTTCATCTCCACCGGCGCGGTCGCCCCGGGCCAGGCCGTCGACTTCCACATCACGGTCGACCCGCCCCAGGAGTTCGCCGTGGACATCTACCGCATCGGCCACTACGGCGGCGACGGCGCTTCCAAGATCACCACCAGTCCCCGTCTCTCCGGCATCGTGCAGCCCCCACCGCTCACCGCCGACCGCACGGTCTCCTGCCACCACTGGTGGCTGTCCTGGCGGCTGCAGATCCCGGCCCAATGGAGCATCGGGGCGTATGTGGCCGTCCTGACCACCCTCGACGGCTACCGCTCCCACATCCCCTTCACGGTCCGCGACAACCACCCCGCCGACCTGCTCCTCCTCCTGCCCGACGTGACCTGGCAGGCGTACAACCTCTACCCGGAGGACGGCCGCACCGGCGCCAGCCTGTACCACGCCTGGGACGAGCAGGGCCGTCTCCTCGGCGAGTCCGACGCGGCGACGACCGTCTCCTTCGACCGCCCCTACGCCGGCGCCGGCCTCCCCCTCCACGTGGGCCACGCCTACGACTTCATCCGCTTCGCCGAGCGCTATGGCTACGACCTCGCCTACGCCGACGCCCGCGACCTGCACGCGGGCCACGTCGACCCCACCCGCTACCGGGGCCTGGTCTTCCCCGGGCACGACGAGTACTGGTCGGCGAACATGCGCCGCACCGTCGAGATCGCCCGCGAGAACGGCACGTCCCTGGTCTTCCTCTCCGCCAACACCATGTACTGGCAGGTGGAGTTGGGGCCGTCCCCGTCCGGGGTGCCCGACCGTCTGCTGACCTGCCGAAAACGCAAGGGCCCCGGCAAACCCGTCCTGTGGCGGGAGATCGACCGCCCCGAGCAGCAGGTGGTCGGCATCCAGTACGCGGGCCGGGTCCCCGAGCCCCATCCCCTGATCGTCCGCAACGCCGACCACTGGCTGTGGGAGGCGACCGGCGCGCACGAGGGCGACCCGATCGAGGGCCTGGTCGCGGGCGAGGCCGACCGCTACTTCCCGCGTACCCCGCTGCCCGACCACGAGGACCGCATCCTGCTGGCGCACTCCCCGTACACCGACTCCGAGGGCGTCCTGCGCCACCAGGAGACCTCGCTCTACCGCGCCCCCTCCGGCGCCCTGGTGTTCGCGTCGGGGACCTTCGCGTGGTCGCCCGCCCTGGACCGTCCGGGCCACGTCGACCAGCGCGTCCAGCGCGCCACCGCCAACCTCCTGGACCGAGTCTGCAAACGTGACTGAGCTCACGTACGCCCACGTCACCGCCCCTCCAGAGCCCACCCCACCCCCTGGGCGATCCCCGGCATACGGGAGAATCGAGCCATAGGACAGAACTACGGGGAGGAACCGTGTCCGGATTCGTAGAAAAGCCCGAGCCGCTTCAGGTTCCGGGCCTGGTTCACCTCCACACCGGCAAGGTGCGCGAGCTCTACCAGAACGAGGCAGGCGACCTCGTGATGGTCGCCAGCGACCGCATCTCCGCCTTCGACTGGGTGCTGCCGACCGAGATCACCGACAAGGGCCGGGTCCTGACCCAGCTGTCCCTGTGGTGGTTCGACCAGATCGCCGATCTGATCCCCAACCACGTGCTGAGCACCGAACTGCCGGCCGGCGCCCCCGCCGACTGGGCCGGCCGGACGCTCGTGTGCAAGTCGCTGCGGATGGTCCCGGTGGAGGCGGTCGCCCGCGGCTACCTGACCGGATCGGGCCTGCTGGAGTACAACGACTCCCGCACGGTCTGCGGTCTCGCCCTCCCCGAGGGCCTGGTCGACGGCAGCGAGCTGCCCGTCCCGATCTTCACCCCGGCGACCAAGGCCGAGGTCGGCGAGCACGACGAGAACGTCTCGTACGAGGAGGTCGCCCGCCGCGTCGGCGCCGACACCGCGGCCCAGCTGCGGCAGGCCACCCTCGCCGTCTACGGGCGCGGCCGGGACATCGCCAGGGACCGCGGCATCATCCTCGCGGACACCAAGTTCGAGTTCGGCTTCGACGGCGACACCCTGGTCCTCGCGGACGAGATCCTCACCCCGGACTCCTCCCGGTTCTGGCCCGCCGACCAGTGGCAGCCGGGCCGCGCGCAGCCGTCGTACGACAAGCAGTTCGTGCGGGACTGGCTGACCTCGCCGGAGTCCGGCTGGGACCGCAGGAGCGAGCAGCCTCCGCCGCCGCTGCCGCAGCAGGTCGTGGACGCGACGCGGGCGAAGTACATCGAGGCGTACGAGCGTCTGACGGGCACGAGCTGGAGCTGACCGCATGACGAAGGCCCCGGTCGATCGACCGGGGCCTTCGTTGTGGAGCGGACGACGAGGCTCGAACTCGCGACCTCAACCTTGGCAAGGTTGCGCTCTACCAACTGAGCTACGTCCGCAGTGCGCCGTGGCGCGACGCCAACTATACCCAACCTCTCTCCCGTGCGAGTCGCACGGCCGCGTGACGGTTCTCCGCACCGAGCTTCGAGACGGCCGACGACAGGTAGTTGCGTACGGTCCCCTGGGACAGCGCGGCCCGCTCGGCGATCTCCGCGACGGGCGCCCCGTCGGCGGCCAGTTCCAGCACCTCTGCCTCCCGGGTGGTCAGCGGGGAGTCCCCGGCGGCGATGGCGTCGGCGGCCAACTCGGGGTCCACGTAGCGCTGTCCGGAGTGCACGGTCCGGATGATCTCCGCGAGGCGCTGGGCGCTCACCGTCTTGGGGACGAACCCGCGCACCCCCGCCGCGAGGGCCCGCTTGAGGTGCCCGGGCCGCCCGTGACCGGTCACGATCAGTACCCGGCAGCCCGGCAGTTCGGCCCGCAGGGATGTGGCGACCTTCACACCGTCGGCGCCCGGCATCTGCAGGTCCAGCACGGCCACGTCCGGTTCGTGCGCCCTGGCCATCGCCAGTGCCTCCGGTCCGCTCGCCGCCTCGGCGACGACCACGAGGTCGTCCTCCAGCGCGAGCAGCGCGGCCAGCGCACCCCGGATCAGATGCTCGTCGTCGGCGAGCAGCAGTCGTACGGGAGCGGTCATGCCGTGACCTCTCGCACGCTCACGGGCACTTCGGCCACCACCCGGAACAGGTCTCCTCCGATGAGGCCGGCCTCCAGGGTGCCGCCCACCGCCGACAGCCGCTCCCGCAGCCCCGCCAGCCCCGATCCGCCCGCACCCGCGGGAGCCGAGGCCCCGTCGTTCTCCACGGTCAGCACCACTCGTCCTTCTTTCACCGTCAGCACGACCGCGCACCGTGTGGTGTCGCCGTGCCGCAGCACGTTCGTCGTCGCCTCGCGCACAACCCAGCCCAGCGCCGACTGCACCTCCGGAGCCAGTTCCGCGGCCGCTCCGCGCACCTCGCACTCGATTCCGGCCGCGCTCAACACACCCTGCGCACCCGCGAGTTCGATCCCCAGGTCGGCCTTGCGGTATCCCCGGACGACCTCCCGCACCTCCCGCTGCGACTCCTGGGCGATCCGCTGCACCTCGATCATCTGCTCGACGGCCTCGGGCCGTCCGCGCCGCGCCAGCTGCACCGCCAGCTCGCTCTTGAGCGCGATGACGGCCAGGTTCCGTCCCACCACGTCGTGCAGGTCACGCCCGAACCGCAGCCGCTCCTCGGCGACGGCGAGCCGTGCCTCGACCTCGCGGGCCCGCTCCGCCTCCCACAGCACGGACAGGGTCCAGGCACCGCAGCGGCAGGCGAGCAGCGAGAAGAGCGCGCCGAAGACGGTCAGGACCCCGATCATGACGATCCCGGCGGGCTCGCGGTCGACGCAGCCGAACGCGGCCATCAGCGCCACGGCGAGCGCGGCGGACCGGCGCAGGAACACCCGCACGGGCGCCACCAGCCCGTACAGCAGCCCGAAGGGCAGCAGTGCGGCGCCGGTGAAGAGCCGGACGGCCACCGGGTCGGCGCCGTCCAGCGAGGCCAGCACCAGCGTCAGCGCCAGCGCCAGGGCGAGCAGTACGGCGGCGGGGCGCAGCGCGCGGGGCGGAAGAGGGGCCCGGCCCAGGTAGTGGTCGAGCACGGACCGGGTGCGCCGGTTGGCCTCGACGCACTGCAGGGCGCCGACGAGGAGCAGCAGAGTGCCGACGACCAGCGGTCCCGGCCGCCGTGCCAGCGCGCCCACCAGGGGCAGCGCGAGCCAGGACACGGAGAACAGCCAGGTCGTGACGTACCAGGTGATCACGCTCTGCAGCTCGACCCGCTCGGCCTTGCTCCGCTCCCGCCAGTGGCGCCGCTGCCATCCCCGTATCCGCCCGAGCACGGCTCCCCCGTCCGTCAACGCCGAGGCTCCCAGCGGAACCACCGTCGTACAGCAAACACCGCCGCCACGAGCCAGGCCAGTGCGATCGCCACGGAGGCCAGGGCCTCGGCGGCGCTGAGCCGTCCGGTGAACCCGCCGCCCACCAGCCGGACCGCCGGGGACAACGGCAGCAGCGCGCACACGGAGGCGAGCCGGTCCGGCAGGGCCGCGGCCGGGATCGCGATGCCCGAGCCCACCATCGACACCAACACCAGCGGCAACGCGGTGACCTGGGCGCTCTCCACGGTCCGGGTGAAGGAGGCGGTGAGCGCGGCGAGCGCGGCGCACAGCGCCAGACCGGCGAGGACACCGAGCACGGTCAGATACGGCGCCCGCGGTGCCCCCGCGTCGAGGAACAGCACGCAGCCGAGCGTCAGTACCAGTGACTGGGCGAGGCCCAGGCACGCGGTGGGCAGGGCGGTGCCGATGAGGATCTCGGTGTCGCCGAGTTCCCCGGTCCGCAGCCGCTTGAGGACGAGTTCCTCCCGGCGGGCGACGAAGGCGCCGACCAGGCCGGTGTAGACCGAGAACAGGAACGCGAAGCCGATCGCCGCCGTCAGCATCACCGTGCCGGCGTTCAGCCCCGACCTCTCCAGATTCATCCCGTCGAGCGCGGGCTTGACACTGAACGGCAGCGCCAGCGGCACCAGCAGAGCCGTGGCCACCGCACTGCGGTTGCGCCCCAGCAGCGTCAGCTCGGCCCGGGCCAGGGCCCGCAGCCGCCGCCCGGCCGGCACGAGGACCAGCGCGTTCATGCCGCCACCCCCTGCGCGCGGGCGATCCCGAGGAACGCCTCCTCCAGCGAGGCCGACCGCACATCGAGCCCCGGCAGCTCCACCCGCTCCCCCTGGGCCCACACCAGCAGTGCGGTGGCCGCCCGCTGCAGCTCCCGGGTCCGCAGCCGTACGACCCTGCCGTCCAGCTCGTGCCCGCACACCCCCAGTTCGCCGAGGGGCGGCAGGTCGCCCAGGAAGTAGCCGTCGGGCAGCCGGAAGGATATGCGGGCCGGCTGCCCGGCCGTCACCTCGGCGGGCGTGCCGCTCGTCGCGATGCGTCCCTCGTGCAGGATGGCCAGCCGGTCGGCGAGGCCCTCGGCCTCCTCCAGGTAGTGCGTGGTCAGCAGTACCGTCGTGCCCGCCTCGCGCAGCGCCCGTACCAACTCCCAGGTGTCCCGGCGCCCTTCGGCGTCGAGGCCGGTCGTCGGCTCGTCCAGGAACAGCACCTCGGGCTCGCCGAGCAGCGCGAGTGCCAGGTCCAGCCGGCGCCGTTCACCCCCGGACAACTGCTTCACGCGTACGCCGGTCCGCCCCGCGAGCCCGACCAGCTCCAGCGCCTCGCTCTCCGGCCGGGCCCCGCTCACGCACCCCGCCCACATCCGCGCGGTCTCGGCGACGGTCAGCTCGGACGGAAAACCGCCCTCCTGCAGCATCACGCCCGTGCGGGGCCGCACGGCGGCCCGGTTCTCGTACGGGTCGTGCCCGAGCACCCGCACCCGGCCACCGGCCGGCCGCGCGAGCCCCTCCAGCAGTTCCACCGTCGACGTCTTGCCCGCGCCGTTGGTGCCGAGCAGCGCGAAGATCTCGCCGCGGTCCACGGAAAAGGTGATTCCGCGCACGGCCTCGAACCCGCCCCCGTACACACGCCGCAGGTCAGTGACCTCAATCACGTGTTCGTTCGTGTCCATGTCCCCAGCGTCCCCGCGCCCAGGACCGGTGAGCAGTGCGCACCGTCATTGCTCGGCATGACAAATGTCAGACGGAGGTGGCCTTGTGGGGGACGCGGACATGAAAAAGCCCCTCGGCCGAAGCCGGGGGGCTAGTTTCCAGAGCGGACGACGAGGCTCGAACTCGCGACCTCAACCTTGGCAAGGTTGCGCTCTACCAACTGAGCTACGTCCGCATTGCCTCCGACCGGCTCCCACCGATCGGCGCGAGCACCAGCCTACCTGATCCACAACAGTGGTCCGGACCGGCGGTGCAGAGCGGGTGACAGGAATTGCACACTGCGCCTTCCCCCTGGAAGGGGGATGTTCTGCTACTGAACTACACCCGCATGTACTCCGTGAGGTGGGCCTTTCGGCCTTGCCCCTCGGCGTGCTCCAGACTCTAGCCGACCCGGAGGGGTGCAGCGCAAGTCGGTTCTCCCGAGGGGCGGCTGACCGGCCGTCGGCCCGGGGCGGTTCCCTCGGCTACTGGGCCTCGCCGAACGCCTCGTAGACCTTCTTGGGAATGCGCCCGCGGGCCGGGACGTCCATCTTGTTGGCCTGCGCCCAGGCGCGGACGGCGGCGGGGTCGGGGGCGACCTCGGTCTGCCGGTAGGTCTTGCCCGACTTCGACCGCTTGCGGCCGGCCTCCACGTAGGGCTCGAGCGCCTTACGCAGTTTCTCGGCATTGGCTTGATTCAGGTCGATCTCGTACGACTTGCCGTCTAGTCCGAAGGCGATCGTTTCCGCCGCTTCCGAGCCGTCGATGTCGTCAAAGAGAGTGACCACGACCTTCTGCGCCACGAATATCGGTCCCTTCATTCGGCACGTGCCAAATTATTTGTACAGTGCCCGGCAAAGCATTGTGAAGCCCGACTAAATCCTTTGGCGTGTCCGAGCGCAATAGGTACCGGGTGCGGATCCCGGAAATTTTGGTGAACAAGACGCCGTGCGGCCGATCGTGACCGTGGTCACGTAGATTCCTACAAGTCAACGCGCGTAGAAATTTCGTGCGGGTAGTCTGAAGACGCCTGTCGGAGACACCTTCAGGAACCTGCTCAGCACCACACCATCGGGAGTGCCAGTGGCACGCGTCGTAGTCGACGTCATGCTCAAGCCGGAGATCCTCGACCCCCAGGGCCAGGCGGTCCAGCGCGCACTGCCGCGACTGGGTTTCGAAGGCATCTCCGATGTACGTCAGGGAAAGCGATTCGAACTGGAAGTTGACGGCCCGGTCGACGAGGCGGCGCTCGCCCGCATCCACGATCTTGCGGAATCCTTCCTGGCCAACACCGTGATCGAGAACTTCACCGTGCGGATCGAGGAAGTCGCGGAGGCCGCGAAGTGACCGCTCGTATTGGCGTCGTCACTTTCCCGGGCAGCCTGGACGACCGGGACACCCAGCGCGCGATCCGCCTCGCGGGCGCCGAACCGGTCGCCCTCTGGCACAAGGACAAGGACCTCCACCAGGTGGACGCGGTCGTCCTCCCCGGTGGTTTCTCCTACGGCGACTATCTGCGGGCCGGCGCCATCTCCCGCTTCTCGCCGGTGATGGAGACGGTCATCGAGCAGGCGAAGGCCGGGCTGCCGGTCCTCGGCATCTGCAACGGCTTCCAGATCCTCACCGAGGCCCACCTCCTGCCGGGCGGCATGCTCGGCAACGACCACCTGCACTTCATCTGCCGCGACCAGAAGCTGCGGGTGGAGAACGCGGAGACGGCCTGGACCGTGGACTACGAGGCGGGCCAGGAGATCCACATCCCGCTGAAGAACATGGACGGCCGTTACGTCGCCGACCGGTACACGCTGGACAAGCTGGAGGCCGAGGGCCGCGTGGCCTTCCGCTACCTGGACTTCAACCCCAACGGCTCGCTCAACGACATCGCCGGCATCACCAACGAGGCCGGGAACGTCGTGGGCCTCATGCCGCACCCCGAGCACGCCACCGAGCCGCTGATCGGCACGGGCCGCACCGACGGCCTCCCCTTCTTCACCTCGATCCTCAAGAAGCTGGTCAACGCATGAGCAGGACGCCTCTGGACACGGTCGAGAACGCGGCCGCGACCCCCGACGTCGAGCTGCCCTGGGCCGAACTCGGCCTGAAGAAGGACGAGTACGAGCGGATCGTCGAGATCCTCGGCCGCCGGCCCACCGGCGCCGAGCTCGCCATGTACTCCGTCATGTGGTCCGAGCACTGCTCGTACAAGAGCAGCAAGGTCCACCTGCGCCAGTTCGGCGAGAAGGCCCCGCAGTCCGACGCGCTGCTCGTCGGCATCGGCGAGAACGCGGGTGTCGTCGACGTCGGCCAGGGCTACGCGGTCACCTTCAAGGTCGAGTCGCACAACCACCCGTCGTACGTCGAGCCCTACCAGGGCGCGGCCACCGGTGTCGGCGGCATCGTCCGCGACATCATCGCGATGGGCGCCCGCCCGGTCGCGGTCGTGGACCCGCTGCGCTTCGGTGCCGCCGACCACCCCGACACCAAGCGCGTGCTGCCGGGTGTCGTCGCGGGCATCGGCGGCTACGGCAACTGCCTGGGCCTGCCCAACATCGGCGGCGAGGTCGTCTTCGACGCCTGCTACCAGGGCAACCCGCTGGTCAACGCCGGTGCCATCGGCGTGATGCGGCACGAGGACATCCACCTCGCGAAGGCGTCCGGCGCCGGCAACAAGGTCATCCTCTACGGCGCCCGGACCGGCGGCGACGGCATCGGCGGCGCCTCGATCCTGGCCTCCGAGACCTTCGACGACGCCAAGCCGTCCAAGCGCCCCGCCGTGCAGGTCGGCGACCCCTTCCAGGAGAAGCTCCTCATCGAGTGCACCCTGGAGGCGTTCAAGGAGAAGCTGGTCGTCGGCATCCAGGACCTCGGCGCGGCCGGTCTGTCCTGCGCCACCTCCGAGCTCGCCTCCAACGGCTCCGGCGGCATGCGCGTCACCCTGGACGACGTACCGCTGCGCGACTCCACGCTCTCGCCCGAGGAGATCCTCATGAGCGAGTCGCAGGAGCGCATGTGCGCGGTCGTGGAGCCGGAGAAGGTCGACCGCTTCCTGGAGATCTGCGAGAAGTGGGACGTCATCGCCACCGTCATCGGTGAGGTGACCGACGGCGACCGCCTGGAGATCTACTGGCACGGCGGCAAGATCGTCGACGTCGACCCGCGCACCGTCGCCCACGACGGCCCGGTCTACGAGCGCCCCTACGCCCGCCCGTCCTGGCAGGACGAGCTGCAGGCGGACGACGCGAACAAGCTGCCCCGGCCGTCCTCGAGCGACGAGCTGAAGGCCCAGGTCCTGAAGCTGGTGGCGTCCCCGAACCAGGCGTCCAAGAAGTGGATCACCTCGCAGTACGACCACTTCGTGCAGGGCAACACGGTGCTGGCCCAGCCGGAGGACTCCGGCATGATCCGCATCGACGAGGAGTCCGGCCTCGGCGTCGCCATCGCGACCGACGGCAACGGCCGGTACGCCAAGCTCGACCCGTACACCGGTGCCCAGCTGGCGCTGGCGGAGGCGTACCGCAACGTCGCCACCACCGGCGCCAAGCCGCTCGCCGTCTCCGACTGCCTGAACTTCGGCTCGCCCGAGGACCCGGCCGTCATGTGGCAGTTCGCCGAGGCCATCCGTGGTCTCGCCGACGGCTGCCTGCAACTCGGCACCCCGGTGACCGGCGGCAACGTCTCGCTCTACAACCAGACGGGCGAGGCCGCCATCCACCCGACCCCCGTGGTCGCGGTCCTCGGCGTCATCGACGACGTGGCCCGGCGCACCCCGGTCGCCTTCCAGGAGGAGGGCCAGCTGCTGTACCTCCTCGGCGACACCCGCGAGGAGTTCGGCGGCTCGGCCTGGTCGCAGGTCGTCCACGACCACCTCGGCGGCCTGCCGCCCAAGGTCGACCTGGAGCGGGAGCGGCTGCTCGGCGAGATCCTGATCTCCGCCAGCCGCGACGGCATGATCGACTCGGCGCACGACCTGTCCGACGGCGGTCTGATCCAGGCGGTCGTGGAGTCGGCGCTGCTCGGCGGCAAGGGCGCGCGTCTGGTCGTACCGGACGGCCTGGACGCGTTCACCTTCCTCTTCTCCGAGTCGGCGGGACGCGCGGTCGTCGCCGTGCCGCGCTCCGAGGAGCTCCGCTTCAACGACATGTGCGGCGCTCGCGGCCTGCCCGTGACCCGCATCGGTGTCGTCGACGGCGAGTCGGTGGAGCTCCAGGGCGAGTTCGAGCTCTCCCTGGAGGAGCTGCGCCGGGCGCACGAGGAGACCATCCCCGCGCTGCTGAAGTAGGCGCCCGTACGACGCCGAAGGCCCCGCCCGTGACGAACGGGCGGGGCCTTCGCCGTGTCCGGCCCGCTTCCCGGCCGCTCTAGGCTGACCCCATGTCACCGGCCAGGAAACGCGCCCGTACGTACGACTCCGCCAAGATCCGCAAGGCCGTGGCGGCGCAGTTCGACCACGTCCGCGAAGCCGTCCGCACGCTCGGCCCCGAGCGGCTCGCCCTGCCCACCCGACTCGGCGACTGGTCCGTGCGGGAACTGGTCGCCCATATCGGCATGTGCGTCGACGTCGTCCCCCGTCTCGTCGAGCGGCCCGAGCCGCCCAGGGCGGAGATCACCGTGCTGGACTGGGCGTTCGGCACCGCCGCCAACGCCTCGCTGCTGTCCGAGGCCGCCCAGGAGACCGCCCGGCGCGACTCCGACGCGGACGCCGCCCTGACCGCCGTCGCCGAGCGCCTGGCCGGCACGCTCGCCGGGACACCCGACGGCCGCGTCCTCGCCTTCCGCACCGGCGCCATCACCCTCGCCGACCTGCTGGTCACCCGCACCGTCGAACTCGTCGTCCACACCGACGACCTGAACGCCGCGGTGCCGGGGCTCCAGGTGCCGTACGACCGGCAGGCGCTCGCCGCCTGCACCCGGCTGCTCGCGGACGCCCTCGCCGCGAAGGCGCCCGGCGGCTCCACCGAGGTGCGCGTGCCGCCGTACGCCGTGGTGCAGTGCGTCGAGGGGCCCCGGCACACCCGCGGCACCCCGCCCAACGTCGTCGAGACCGACCCGCTGACCTGGATCCGGCTGGCGACCGGGCGGCTGGCCTGGAAGGACGCGCTGGAGGGCGCCGAGGTCAGCGCGAGCGGGGAGCGGGCGGACCTCGGCGGGCTGCTGCCGGTGATGAGCTGAGCCGGAACCGGGTGCGAGTCCCACCCGTCCCATCCCCATGGACAAACAGCGACTCACCCTCGCCGTCCTGACACTGGTGCCGCTCGTGGTGGCGTGCGGCAGCGAGAAGGCGGACGGCGGCAGCGGCTCGGTGGCCGCCGAGCGGCCCGTCACCGGCGTCGACTGGCGCGTCCGGGACATCACCGTGAACGGCACGACCACCGCCGCGCACGGCAGCCCGTACCTCGCCTTCGGCGCCAAGACCCACAAGGCGGCCGGCCGGCTCGGGTGCAATCACGTCAACGCCAGGGCGACCGTACGCGCCGGACACATCACGCTCGGGCGAGCGATGACCACCCGAATGATGTGCGACGCCTCACTCATGCAGACCGAACGAGCCTTGCTGGGCCTGTTCAACCACACGGTCCGCTACCGGGTCGATCACGACACCCTCACGCTGACCAGCGCAAACGGCATGACGGTCCGGGCCGTCGTCCGGCAGTGATCCACTACTGACGAGTAACCCCAATTCGGACCAGTGGTCGATCTCGCCTACACTCGGAGCCGTGCCACGTGGTGACGGTCGACTCAATCATGATCTGCTCCCCGGTGAGAAAGGCCCCCAGGACGCTTGCGGCGTCTTCGGAGTCTGGGCTCCGGGCGAAGAGGTCGCCAAGCTCACTTACTTCGGGCTCTACGCCCTCCAGCATCGGGGCCAGGAATCCGCGGGTATCGCGGTCAGCAACGGCTCCCAGATCCTCGTCTTCAAGGACATGGGCCTGGTCTCCCAGGTCTTCGACGAGACCTCGCTCGGTTCGCTCCAGGGTCACATCGCGGTCGGACACGCCCGCTACTCGACCACCGGCGCCTCCGTGTGGGAGAACGCCCAGCCGACGTTCCGCGCCACCGCGCAGGGCTCCATCGCGCTCGGCCACAACGGCAACCTGGTCAACACGGCGCAGCTCGCCGAGATGGTCGCCGACCTGCCGAAGAAGGAGGGCGGCCGCGCCCCGCGCGTGGCGGCCACCAACGACACCGACCTGCTGACGGCGCTGCTCGCCGCCCAGGAGGACGCGGACGGCAAGCCGCTGACCATCGAGGAGGCGGCCCACACGGTGCTGCCCAAGGTGCGCGGTGCCTTCTCCCTCGTCTTCATGGACGAGCACACCCTCTACGCGGCCCGCGACCCGCAGGGCATCCGCCCGCTGGTCCTCGGCCGCCTGGAGCGCGGCTGGGTGGTCGCCTCCGAGTCCGCCGCCCTCGACATCTGCGGCGCCAGCTACGTCCGTGAGATCGAGCCGGGCGAGTTCGTCGCCATCGACGAGAACGGCCTGCGCACCTCCCGATTCGCGGAAGCGAAGCCCAAGGGCTGTGTCTTCGAGTACGTGTACCTGGCCCGCCCGGACACCGACATCGCCGGCCGGAACGTGTACCTCTCCCGGGTGGAGATGGGCCGCAGGCTGGCCAAGGAAGCCCCGGTAGAGGCCGATCTGGTCATAGCGACCCCGGAGTCCGGAACGCCCGCGGCCATCGGCTACGCCGAGGCCTCCGGCATCCCCTTCGGCGCCGGCCTGGTCAAGAACGCCTACGTCGGCCGGACCTTCATCCAGCCCTCGCAGACCATCCGGCAGCTGGGCATCCGCTTGAAGCTGAACCCGCTGAAGGAAGTCATCAAGGGCAAGCGCCTGGTCGTCGTCGACGACTCGATCGTGCGCGGCAACACCCAGCGGGCGCTGGTGCGGATGCTCCGCGAGGCGGGCGCGGCCGAGGTCCACATCCGGATCTCCTCGCCGCCCGTGAAGTGGCCCTGCTTCTTCGGCATCGACTTCGCCACCCGCGCCGAGCTCATCGCCAACGGCATGACGATCGACGAGATCGGCACCTCGCTGGGCGCCGACTCCCTGGCGTACATCTCCATCGACGGCATGATCGAGGCGACCACGATCGCCAAGCCGAACCTGTGCCGCGCCTGCTTCGACGGCGAGTACCCGATGGAACTCCCCGACCCCGAGCTGCTCGGCAAGCAGCTGCTGGAGACCGAGCTGGCCGCGGGGCCCGCCGCCACGGCCGCGGCCGACGCCATCCGTCGCCCGTAGACCGCCCGAAATACCTGCCGTACGACACGAAAGTTCTCACTAGCCATGTCTGAGACAACTGGTGCCAGCTACGCAGCCGCGGGCGTCGACATCGAAGCGGGCGACCGCGCCGTGGAGCTCATGAAGGAGTGGGTGAAGAAGACGCAGCGCCCCGAGGTCCTCGGCGGCCTCGGCGGCTTCGCCGGCCTCTTCGACGCCTCCGCCCTGAAGAACTACGACCGCCCGCTGCTCGCCTCCGCCACCGACGGCGTGGGCACGAAGGTCGACATCGCCCGTCAGCTGGGCGTGTACGACACCATCGGCCACGACCTGGTCGCGATGGTCATGGACGACATCGTGGTGTGCGGCGCCGAGCCGCTGTTCATGACCGACTACATCTGCGTCGGCAAGGTCCACCCCGAGCGGGTCGCCGCGATCGTCAAGGGCATCGCGGAGGGCTGTGTGCTCGCCGGGTGCGCCCTGGTGGGCGGCGAGACGGCCGAACACCCGGGCCTGCTGGGCGAGGACGACTTCGACGTCGCCGGCGCCGGTACGGGCGTCGTGGAGGCCGACCGGCTGCTGGGCGCGGATCGCATCCGTACGGGTGACACCGTCATCGCCATGGCGGCCTCCGGACTTCACTCGAACGGGTACTCGCTCGTCCGGCATGTCCTGCTGAACCAGGCCGGCCTGTCCCTGGAGGCGCGTGTCGAGGAGCTCGGCCGCACCCTCGGCGAGGAACTGCTGGAGCCGACCAGGATCTACTCGCTGGACTGCCTGGCCCTGACGCGCACCACGGACGTGCACGCGTTCAGCCACGTCACCGGCGGCGGGCTCGCCGCCAACCTGGCCCGGGTGATCCCGGACGGCCTGCACGCGATCGTCGACCGCTCCACCTGGACCCCGGCCCCGATCTTCGACCTGGTCGGAAAGACGGGTCAGGTCGAGCGCCTGGAGCTGGAGAAGACGCTCAACATGGGCGTCGGCATGATCGCGATCGTGCCCGAGGAGTCCACGGACGTGGCGCTGGCCACCCTGGCGGACCGGGGCGTCGACGCGTGGGTCGCGGGCGAGATCACCGAGCGGGGAGAGCACACGACCGGTGCCGCCCTCGTCGGGGACTACGCGAGCTGATCCGAGGCGGGCAGCACAGAACCCGGTCGGTGACCGAGGTCACCGACCGGGTAGGTGCTCAATGCAACGTCAAGCGCCGCGACGCTGTTGTGAAGGGTTTCCGCCCTCGTCCTCGTCGTCGTCGTCCTCATAGAGGTCGGCATAACGTGAGTACAGGTCGTCGTCGTCCTGCCCATCGTCCTCGAAATGGTCACCGTTCGGTGACTGATTCGATGTCGACGATGCGCCCAGCTCCTCGGCCAGGCGTGAGAGGTCCGTCCCGCCGCTGTTGTACTTCAGCTGGCGGGCGACCTTCGTCTGCTTGGCCTTGGCCCGGCCGCGCCCCATGGCTCGACCCCCTCAACGACGGGGCTCGACGGCCCCAGAGTCTGACACGCGTTCATGATCTGGAACGGACTCTCCGTGGAGAGGCCGGTCCGTAGGGCTCCCACGGTACCTGAGCCCACGCCCATACGGTACGTCGCCCGCATGGGCAGCGTGTGCCCAGGACCTTCGAGATGCCCTGTCCTCGCTGGTCAATGGCGATTTTAACCACTTATCGGCGGCCGACCCGCCGACGAACGTGAGAGTTCTCTCTAAGTGCCCGCCGACGGGTACCGGCCAAACGTCAGAGCGCGCGTTCCGTGGCGGCCTCGTGCATCCGCTGCTCGGCGATCCGGTCGGCCGCGGCGGCCGGTGGAATCCCGTCCGTCTTCGCACGTGCGAATATGGCGAGCGTGGTGTCGAAGATCTTCGCCGCCTTCGCCCGGCACCGCTCGAAGTCGAAGCCGTGCAGCTCGTCGGCGACCTGGATGACACCGCCGGCGTTCACCACGTAGTCCGGCGCGTAGAGGATCCCGCGGTCGGCGAGGTCCTTCTCCACGCCCGGGTGGGCGAGCTGGTTGTTGGCCGCCCCGCAGACCACCTTGGCGGTGAGCGCCGGCACAGTGTCGTCGTTCAGGGCTCCGCCGAGCGCGCACGGGGCGTAGATGTCCAGGTCCTGGACCCGGATCAGGGTGGCGGTGTCGGCGACGGCCGTCACGCCCTCCGGATGGGCCGCCAGGATCCGCCCCACGGCCTCCTCGCGGACGTCCGTGATCACGACCTCGGCGCCCTCGTCACGCAGGTGCTGCACCAGGTGGTGGCCGACCTTGCCGACGCCCGCGATGCCGACCTTGCGGCCGCGCAGCGACGGGTCGCCCCACAGGTGCTGGGCGCTGGCCCGCATGCCCTGGTAGACGCCGTAGGCGGTCAGCACGGAGGAGTCGCCGGCGCCGCCGTTCTCGGGCGAGCGGCCCGTGGTCCAGCGGCACTCGCGGGCGACGACGTCCATGTCGGCGACATAGGTGCCGACGTCGCATGCGGTGACGTACCTGCCGCCGAGGGAGGCGACCATCCGCCCGTAGGCGAGCAGCAGCTCCTCGGTCTTGTCGCGCTCCGGATCGCCGATGATCACGGCCTTGCCGCCGCCGTGGTCGAGACCGGCCATGGCGTTCTTGTACGACATCCCGCGCGCGAGGTTCAGCGCGTCGGCGACAGCCTCCGCCTCGGTCGCGTACGGGTAGAAACGCGTGCCGCCGAGGGCCGGGCCCAGGGCGGTGGAGTGGATGGCGATGACGGCCTTCAGACCGCTGGCACGGTCCTGGCAGAGCACGACTTGCTCATGTCCGCCCTGGTCCGAGTGGAACAGGGTGTGCAGTACATCAGCAGGTGCGCCGGTCACGTCGGTCACTGTGGTGACTCCTGAGGTAAAGAGCGGCGGGTGGACTGGGCTCCCGTACGGGTGGCGGGGCCTGTGAGGACGAGAGTAGAGCCTGTGGGGGCCGCCATCCGGGCAGTGGTGGGGATCACTCACCCCACGGGAGCGCCCGTGCGACGATTTGCATGGATTTCCCGTGGATTCGTGGCGGGTTCCGCAGGTTTTCCCGGTGGTGGGAGGGGGAGGGAGCAGGCGTGCCCAAGGTGTCCTCGGTGGTCGTCCCGTACGCGACGTATCTGCGCGTCTACGAACCGCTGGCCGCCTTCCCCGAGCCCGAGCGCGACCACTGGGCCCGCTACGCCCGCCGCCCCGACCGTCCCTCGTACCAGGACGAGCTGCGCCGCTCCCTCGCCGATCTGCTGCCCACCCCGCCCGTCCCGGTGCCGGTGCACGAGAGCAGCGACGCGTTCGTGCTGGACGTGGACGGCGTGGTCTGCGTGTGTCCGTGGCGCACCCGGCTGCGCGGCTGGCAGGCGCTGCAGGAGCTGGCCGACGAACTGCCCGCACCGGTCCTGGACGCGGTGCTGCCGGAGGTCGTACGGCGGCAGGCGACCCAGGACTACGAGCGCTGGCTGGTGCGCAACCCGGACGCGCGGCCCTGGATCCGCACGGGGACCTGGCAGGTGCCCCTGCACTGGTTCGTGCTGGTCGCCGACGAGGAGCGGCGCTTCGACAAGGGCTCCGGCGACATCCCGCCGATGCTGCGCTACCGGACGCCGATGGTGCAGGCCCGGCGGCGCGTGGCGCGGGCCCTGCGGGCGCTGAAGGAGGCCTTCGACGAGGGGCCGCTCATCGACGGTCTGCTGGACGTGGGGCGGTGGCTGGAGGAGTTCCACCCCCGCTCGCTGGTCGAACTGGACTACGGCGGCCTGGTGCACACCTTGCCGACAGGTGAGCTGGAGGACGACCACTCGGCGGCCGACGTGGCCGAGGGCATCGAGGCGCTGCGTCGCGGGGACGGGGCGGCCGCGGGGGAGGCGTACGGGCGGCTGGTGGAGCGCTGGCGGTCCGTCAGGGACCGGCGGTCGGCGAACTAGCGCTGCCTTAGGTAACGAACTGGCGTTTGACGAATCGCCCGTTTTGGGGTTTCGTCCTCGCACCGAGGTTACTGAGGTGTCGTCAACATCGGACGTACGTCCCGATCCGGGCTTATGTGTCGAGCGTGACGGACCGCACGTTCCCGGCTCTTGCGTCGCTTGCCCCTCCTCATGCCAAAATAGGACAAGGAGTCCGGGGAGGACTCCGTCCGCATTGCACGCTTTGGGGGGTCTGGTGACTCCTGATCGTCCTGTGACTGATCGTCACAGTGGCGTGACTGTCCGCTATGGCATGGTCCATCGGCTTCCGTCGCTGATGAACACCTGGAGGGCAATTCCATCGGTTTGGCCGACGCGGCTGGACAGATGGTGTAGTTGTAGTGCCGAGGACAAGCCGTTCGTCCTATAACCGACTCGACCCGCGTCCACCATTTCGGGCAACGCGGGTCAAGGTGCAGAATTTAGAGGAAAGAACCGAGAAGGTTCGGTTCTCCCGAGGAGGCCGCTCATGACCGCTCGCACCCCTGATGCCGAGCCGCTGCTGACCCCGGCTGAGGTCGCCACCATGTTCCGTGTGGACCCGAAGACGGTCACGCGGTGGGCGAAGGCCGGAAAGCTCACATCGATCCGTACGCTCGGCGGGCACCGCCGCTACCGCGAGGCGGAGGTCCGTGCTCTGCTCGCGGGCATCCCCCAGCAGCGCAGCGAGGCCTGACAACTTCATAACAGGGCAAAACGGCAGGTCCCCCAACTGCGCCGAGTTGCCCGAACCCTAGCTCCAAGCGACGCGGGTTCTGCCCCAACAGGACCTACGCCCAAGCCCATCGGGACTTTTCGAGCAAGCAACAGGGTGCGTCGTCGATCGCGCTGGACTCCGCCGGGTCCAGCGCGATCTTTTTTGTGCGCGCGGTCCGATATCCCGGCCGGCCCTGTGGGCGGGCTTGTCGGAGTCTGGGGAGGGCTGTCGGATCTCCTGTGGGCGGTCGTGGGGCGACCCGCCCAGGGTGGTGCAATTGCACATATTAAATTGACCTGTTGTAGGTGAGGCGTAAGTACCTCGGTTTCAGAAACTCATGCGGTGACACCCGTCACATGGCGCGCCGCTTGTTGCTGCCGCCGCGAGTGCGCTAAAGGAGGCGGGCGCTCCACCGTCCCCCAGTCGTACGGGTGTTGGGCGACACACTCGCTCACGCGCCGGCGGGAGTCTCTTCCCCGGCCACCTCGTCCGGCGCTTCCGCGGCCCCCGGCGCGGAGTCCATCGCCAGCCGCAGCAGGTGGTGGCAGATCGGGCAGTGGCGGGTCAGGTGACGGTACGACGAGGCGGCCGACAGATGCGCACGGAGCAGAGCTCGCGTCTCATGCCTCACCGAAGCCGCCATACGCCACCTCCAGGACCCACGGGGAAAGGGCCCTGGTTTCTGGGTACCGACGGATGAAGACGCCGTCAAGACGGCGTGGGACGCCGGGGGGTCTCTGAGAACAAGGAACCGGAAGTGCAAAAGAGCCCGGATCCGAAGATCCGGGCTCTTGTTCTGCGGTCCTGACGGGATTTGCTGCGGTCGACTGCGGCTGCGCCGCGGGCGCGGCCTCCACCTCGACAGGGTGGGGCAAGAAGTTGGGCCCGCAACCCCCGTAGGGTGCGGGCCCAACTTTCCTCACTGCGGTCCTGACGGGATTTGAACCCGCGGCCTCCACCTTGACAGGGTGGCGAGCACTCCAAACTGCTCCACAGGACCAGGTTTCGCGGCGCTATTCGTGCGTTGCGCTGCGAGAAGAGACTGTACAGGAGGGTGAGCCCCCTGGTCGAACTCACCCCCTGTAGGCGGCCGGTTACGGAGCGGCCGCGTCGATCGCCTTCACGATCCGCTTGTCAGAGATCGGGTAAGCCGTGCCCAGCGCGTGCGCGAAATAGCTGACCCGGAGCTCCTCCAGCATCCAGCGGATGTCGGTGACCGAGGACGGGACCGGGCGGCCCTGGGGCAGCTGCTCCAGCAGCCAGGCGTACTCGTCCCGCATCTCGTGGACCTTCTCCATGCGCGTGGTGTCGCGCTGGACGTTGGTCGGCATCTGCTGGAGGCGACGGTCCGCGGCGACCAGGTACCGCATCAGATCGGGAAGGCGGCGCAGACCGACCTCGGTGACGAAGCCCGGCTTCACGAGGGCGTCCAGCTGGGCGCGTACGTCCTGCAGGTTCGGCAGCAGGACCGGACTGCGGACGGCCTTCAGACGGCGCTCAGCGGCCTGCCAGGCGGCCAGCACCTGCTGCACCTGGCCCACGGTGCGGACGGTCGTGTCCACGATCTCCGCGCGGACCCTCTCGTACAGCTTCCGGTACGACTCCTCGTCCCACGCCGGCCCCCCGAAGTCCCCGATCAGCTTGTCGGCCGCGGCCATCGCGCAGTCGTCGAAGAGGGCCTGGATGGAGCCGTGCGGATTGGCGGACAGGGCGAGCTTCTGGGCGTTCGTCAGCTTCTCGGACGCGAACTTCGCCGGGTTCACCGGGATGTTGCGCAGGATGAGGCGTCGGGTGCCCTTCCACATCGCCTCCGCCTGCTCCGCCTCCGTGTCGAAGAGGCGTACGGAGACCGTGTCGCCGTCGTCCACCAGCGCCGGGTAGGCCTTCACCGGCTGCCCGGCGCGACGGGTCTCGAAGACGCGGGTGAGGGAGCCGATCGTCCAGTCCGTCAGGCCGGAGCGTTCCAGGGACTCCCCGCCGCTACGCTCCGCCGTCGCCGCGGCCGCCTGCGACAGGGCCTGGCGTGCCTTCGGCCGCAGCCGCAGCCTGAGCGCCTCCAGGTCCTTGTCCTCGGCCAGCTTCCGCCGTCGTTCGTCCACGATCCGGAAGGTGACGCGCAGATGGTCCGGCACCCTCGACCAGTCGAAGTCCTCGGCGGTGAAGGGCACACCGACCATGCGCTTCAGCTCGCGCGCCATGGTCGTCGTCAGCGGCTCCTGGAGGGGTACGGCCGCGTCCAGGAACCTCTTCGCGAAGTTCGGGGCCGGCACGTAGTGGCGGCGGATCGGCTTCGGCAGGGAGCGGATCAGCTCCGTCACCAACTCCTCCCGGAGGCCCGGGATCTGCCAGTCGAAGCCCTCGTCCTTCACCTGGTTGAGGACCTGCAGCGGGATGTGGACCGTCACACCGTCCGCGTCCGCGCCCGGTTCGAACTGGTACGTCACCCGGAACTTGAGGCCGCCCTGCCGCCAGGAGTCCGGGTAGTCGGCCTTGGTGACCGCCTCCGCCGATTCCCGGATGAGCATCTCGCGCTCGAAGTCCAGGTACTCCGGCTGCTCGTGCCGCTTGCGCTTCCACCAGGAGTCGAAGTGGGCGCCGGAGACCACGTGTTCGGGCACCCGGGCGTCGTAGAAGTCGAAGAGCGTCTCGTCGTCGACGACGATGTCCCGCCGCCGGGCGCGGTGCTCGAGCTCCTCCACCTCGCTCAGCAGTCTGCGGTTGTCGGCGAAGAACTTGTGGTGCGTGCGCCAGTCGCCCTCGACGAGCGCGTTGCGGATGAACAGCTCGCGGGAGGCCTCGGGGTCGATACGGCCGTAGTTCACCTTGCGCTGGGCGATGATCGGGACGCCGTAGAGCGTGACCTTCTCGTACGCCATCACCGCCGCCTGGTCCTTCTCCCAGTGCGGTTCGCTGTAGGTGCGCTTGAGGAGGTGGCCGGCGAGGGGTTCGACCCACTCCGGCTCGATCTTCGCGTTGACGCGGGCCCACAGGCGCGAGGTCTCCACCAGCTCCGCCGACATCACGAACCGCGGCGGCTTCTTGAACAGGGCCGAGCCGGGGAAGATCGCGAACTTCGCGTTGCGGGCGCCCAGGTACTCGTTCTTCGCGCCGTCCTTGACGTCCTTCATGCCGATGTGCGAGAGCAGACCGGCCAGCAGCGAGACGTGGACGCGGTCGCCCGGGGCGTCGTCCTCGTTGAGGTGGATGCCCATCTGCTTGGCGACGGTGCGCAGTTGGGAGTAGATGTCCTGCCATTCGCGAATGCGCAGGAAGTTGAGGTACTCCTGCTTGCACATCCGGCGGAAGGACGACGAACCCCGCTCCTTCTGCTGTTCCCGGACGTACCGCCAGAGGTTGAGGTAGGCCAGGAAGTCGCTGGTCTCGTCCTTGAAGCGGGCGTGCTGCTGGTCGGCCTGCGCCTGCTTGTCCGCGGGCCGCTCGCGCGGGTCCTGGATGGACAGCGCCGCGGCTATGACCATGACCTCGCGGACACAGCCGTTCTTGTCGGCCTCCAGGACCATGCGGGCCAGCCGGGGGTCGACGGGCAGCTGGGCGAGCTTGCGGCCGGTCTGCGTCAGCCGCTTGCGCGGGTCCTTCTCGGCCGCGTCGAGCGCGCCCAGCTCCTGCAGGAGCTGCACACCGTCACGGATGTTGCGGTGGTCCGGCGGATCGATGAAGGGGAACCTCTCGATGTCGCCGAGGCCGGCCGCGGTCATCTGCAGGATGACGGAGGCGAGGTTCGTACGGAGGATCTCCGCGTCCGTGAACTCCGGGCGGGCGAGGAAGTCGTCCTCGGAGTACAGCCGGATGCAGATGCCGTCGCTGGTGCGGCCGCAGCGGCCCTTGCGCTGGTTGGCGCTGGCCTGGCTGATCGGTTCGATGGGCAGCCGCTGGACCTTGGTGCGGTGGCTGTAGCGGCTGATCCGGGCGAAGCCCGGGTCGATGACGTACTTGATGCCGGGGACCGTCAGGGACGTCTCGGCGACGTTGGTCGCCAGAACGATCCTGCGCCCGGTGTGCTGCTGGAACACGCGGTGCTGCTCGGCGTGCGAGAGGCGTGCGTAGAGCGGCAGGATCTCGGTGAAGCGGTACTGCTTCTTCGTGAGCGCGTCCGCGGTGTCCCGGATCTCCCGCTCACCGGAGAGGAAGACCAGGATGTCGCCCTTGCCCTCGCCCATCAGCTCCTCGACGGCGTCCGTGATCGCGGTGATCTGGTCGCGGTCGGCGTCCTCGGAGTCCTCCTCCAGCAGGGGGCGGTAGCGCACCTCCACCGGATACGTCCGCCCGCTGACCTCGATGATCGGGGCGTCGCCGAAATGCCGGGAGAAACGCTCGGGGTCGATGGTCGCCGAGGTGATGACGACCTTCAGGTCGGGCCGCTTGGGCAGCAGCTGGGCGAGATACCCGAGCAGGAAGTCGATGTTGAGCGACCGCTCGTGGGCCTCGTCGATGATGATCGTGTCGTAGGCGCGCAGCTCGCGGTCGGTCTGGATCTCGGCGAGCAGGATGCCGTCCGTCATCAGCTTGATGAAGGTGGCGTCCGGGTTGACCTGGTCGGTGAAGCGGACCTTCCAGCCGACGGCCTCGCCGAGGGGGGTGTCCATCTCCTCCGCCACCCGCTCCGCGACCGTGCGCGCGGCGATACGACGGGGCTGGGTGTGGCCGATCATGCCGCGCACGCCCCGGCCCAGTTCGAGGCAGATCTTCGGGATCTGGGTCGTCTTGCCGGACCCGGTCTCACCGGCCACGATGACGACCTGATGGTCGCGGATGGCCTCCGCGATGACGTCCTTCTTCTGGCTGACCGGCAGCTGCTCGGGGTAGGTGACCGCGGGCACGCGGCCTCGCCGCTCGCCCATGCGCTCCTCGGCCCGGGCGACCTCCGCCTCGATCTCGCCGAGCACGGCGGCACGGGCCTCCGGCTTACGGATCTTGCGCGCGCCTTCGAGCCTGCGCCCGAGCCGGTGCGCGTCGCGCAGGGACAGCTCGGTCAGACGGGAGGCGAGGGTGCCGAGGGCCGGGGCATCGGGGGCAGGGTGCGTAGACATACGCGATCCAGGATCTCATCCCCGGGAAATCCGTGGCGAACGATTTGTACCGGGGTGGGTGGCCGGGCATAGGACGAGGCCCATACAACGAGGCCCCGATCCGGAGATCGGGGCCTTGGTTGTGGCTGGGGCCGGGGTCGAACCGGCGACCTATCGCTTTTCAGGCGATCGCTCGTACCAACTGAGCTACCCAGCCATCAAAGCCTCTTGCGAGGCCTTGGCGGTCCTGACGGGATTTGAACCCGCGGCCTCCACCTTGACAGGGTGGCGAGCACTCCAAACTGCTCCACAGGACCTTGCTGTTGTGCGAACCAGTGACCCTAGTGTCGCACACCGTTTTGCGTGTCCCCAGCGAGTTTCCGCCGCTGCCGCTGGGCGGCTGCGGGAACCCTCGTCAGCTGGGGTGACGTCGCTGGAGCAGCGTATCAGAGGATGAGTGGTGCCCTGAAAACGATCAGAGGCGGAGGCCGCCGGCGACTCGGACGGATCGCCGGCCACGCCGACCCTCGCCGGCGTGGCGGCGGTCAGTACCGGGCGACCGGGCCGCAGACCGAGGAGGTGAACACGGTCTTGCCGTCCTGGCGGCCCGTCACGAGGAAGCCGGTCAGTCCGTCCTCTCGTTCGGGCAAGAGGGTGGCCTCGATCCAGCAGGGGCCGGCGAACTCCACGTAGCGATGGAACTCCGTGGACGCCTGTACCGGGAGCAGGGTGGTGGCCGGTCCGAGCACGGCGCAGGAGGCCTGGCGTACCGCCTCCAGCAGGACCATGCCGGGGATGTGGTCGCCGCCGTGGTCGAACATCACCGGGTGCCGGGTGTCGGGGGCGAGCAGCCAGTTCAGGGGTCGGTCGGTGGGGGCGAGCACCACGTCGACGGGGTGGGTGCGGCCGACCTCGGCCGGGTCCATGCGGACCGGGAGCTCCTCCGGCTCCGGCCGGGGCGGGACGGACAGCGCGTCGCCGCGCAGCCGTCGGTACGTCTCCGGCGTGAGGCAGGTGAAGCTGGCGTTGCCCGTCGCGGCGGTACGCCCGTCGCGCCTGATCGTCACTTCCAGGTGCCTGCGGACCGTCGCAGCGTTCCTGCGCCCCTCGGTGGTGATCGCGGCGTCCACGATGAAGTCGCTCGGTGTGGCACCGATGGTCAGCTGCTCCGGTACCGCCGTCCAGCTGAGATTCCACATCACGAAGTGCTGGCCGAGGAGGACTCCGAGTTCGGCGTGCGCCAGGCACAGGCCCGCCTGGCGAATGGTTTCGCCTACCTGCAGAGGGTCGTGCAGCCGGTCGTTCGGGCAGTTGAAGTAGGTGTGCGCCCGGGGCCACTGTCCGGTCAGCGTGAAGCGGGTTTCGTCGATGCGGGTGCAGCTGGTCAGGAAGACCTCCGCGATGGAGGCCCGGTGGACGTACTCCCGGGGCACCGTGGTGGTGAGCCGCGGAAGCGCGTCGAGCTGCGTGCCGGGAAGGCATCCCTCCGATCGGTCGGTGTGGTGCTCTGGCTCGTGAACCGTCAGCACACTCATGAACCTCTCCCCCAAGGAGGCGAATGGATGTTCCAAAGATACGTACTCACCGGTTTTGTTTTCAAGGCTGGTGCGGTCTTCAATTGCCATGGATGATGCAGGAGTTGGGGCTCGATCGGTCACAGGGGCCCAAAAGATCTGCTGATGAAACCGCGAGCCTGGTTTATGTATGACCTTTGAAGCCTCTCGGCATCGACGACACACGGAGCTGACATGACCCTCTCCCATCTGTGCCTGGTCGCGGTGAACATCGACGGTGTCCTGCTCAACGACACCTTCAGTCCCGTGATCCACCGGTTCATCGTCGACCGCGGCGGGCGGTACACGGCCGAGGTGGAACGGGCGGTGCTCTCCCGCCCCCGGCTGGAGGCGGCCGCGGCCACCGGTCTGGAGGGGAGCCCGGAGGAGCTGGCGCAGGCCTACTTCCGCGAGCGGGAGGACTACCTCCGGGAGCATCCGCTCCGCGTCCAGCCCGGCGCGCAGGCCCTGCTCACCGTCCTGCGCGGCCTCGGGGTCCGCGTCGTCTGCTACGGCGGGCTCGACCGCTCGCACTTCGACGCGCATCTCCAGGAGTACGCCGGGCTGTTCGACGATCCGGTCTACGTGTGCACCGACGCCGTCCGGCCGGGGATCCGGGAGATCGCGGAGGACGTCTTCGGGCTGCGTTGCGACCAGGCGCTGTTCATCGACGACGCGGCGAGCGTGGCCGAGGCGGCGCGGGCTCTCGGCGCCGCGTTCATCGGATGCCCGACGGACTACGAGCACAGTTTCCAGGAGCATCTGATGCGCGGGGCGGGGGTGCGGCACATGGTCCGCTCGCTCGAGGAGGTCGACGAGGCGCTGCTGCGGACCGTCGACGCGGAGGCGGCCGCCGCCGTCGTCGTCGGTGCCGGCCGGGGCTGACCGCACGCTGCCGCGTCCTGCCCGGTCGATCCCCGGAACCGGGCAGTCCGTGTTCCTTCGTGCCGAGGTGACCGGTGCGCGGCCCGTGAGGATTCGGCGCGCGGGACTCATATTGGACCATTCGGTCTCTTACAGCTTCCCCTTGCCCACGTATAAGGTACGTGCTGGGCGGTTTCTTTGGTGCCCGTCTCAGGCATGTCCTCGATCTGAGGGGAGGTCCCGTGGCCCAGCAGGAGCGTGCGATCCGGACCCGCCGGGTAATTCTTCAAGCGGCGGCGGAGGTCTTCGCCGAGCGTGGGTACGCGGCCACGACGGTGGCCGACATCCTCAAGGTCGCCGGAGTCACCAAAGGCGCCTTGTACTTCCACTTCGACTCCAAGCAGGCCCTGGCCAAGGGCGTTCTGGGGGTGCAGACGTCGCTGGACGTCCCCGCCCAGAACTTCAGGCTCCAGGAGATGGTGGACACCGCCATGGTCGTGGCCCACCGGCTGTCGCGCGACCCCGTGCTGCGCGCCGGCGCCAAGCTCTCGGAGGACCGGGACGGGCGCAGCCAGTACGGCAGCGCCTGGCCGGCCTGGATAGAGCTGCTCACGGGCTACCTGGTCGAGGCGCAGCAACGCAACGAGGTTCTCGCGCACGTGGTACCGCGGGAGACCGCGGAGTTCGTGCTGACGGCCTTTCACGGCGCCCAGACCTACTCCCACCTGGAGATGGACCTGGCGGACATCGAGTACCGGATCTCCGTGCTGTTCCGGCACATGCTGCCCTCGATCGCGGCGCCGGCGGTCCTGGCGAACCTGGACACGGCTCCCGACCGGGGCGCCCGCGTGTACGCGCAGCTGCATCGTGACGAGTTCCAGGAACTCCAGGAGCTGCACGCCGGCTGACCCGGCCGGTTCACCAGGCCGTGGCCCCGCCGTCCACGGGCAGGGTCGCGCCGGTGACGAAGGATGCGGCGTCGCTGCACAGCCAGGCGGCGGCCTCCGCCACCTCCTCGGGGTCGGCGGCGCGGCCCTGGGGCGCCGAGGTGAGGCTGCGCTCCCTGGCCCCGGGATGGCGGGCGAACCAGCCGTCGGTCATCTCCGACCGTGTCAGGCCGGGGGCGATGACGTTGATCCGGATGCCGTCCTTCACGTATTCGACCGCAGCCGCCTTGGTCAGTCCGATGACGGCGTGCTTGGAGGCGATGTACGCGGCCCCGGCGGACGTGGCGACCAGGCCGGCCGTGCTGCTGGTGTTGACGATGGACCCGCCGCCGGACGAGATCAGCGCGCCGATCTCGTGACGCATGCAGTTCCACACCCCGCGCACATTGGTGTTCATGACCTGGTCGTACGCGTCGTCCTCCACCAGGTGGAGGGGGCTCGGCGGCACCACTGTGCCGGCGTTGTTGAAGGCGGCGTCCAGGCGGCCGTACGTGGTCGTCGCGTGCGCGACGGCGTCGGCGATCTCCGCCGATTTTTGCACGTCCCCCACCGCGTAGGAGGCCTCTCCGCCGGTGGCCCGGATCTCGTCCACGAGGTCCACCAGCCGCTTCTCCCTGCGGGCGACCAGCACCACGCGGGCGCCCCGCCGGGCGAACAGACGTGCCGCCGCCTGGCCGATCCCGCTGCTGGCACCCGTGATGAGGACGACCTTCCCTTCGAGCGAGTCCCGCCCTGCGGATGTCTCCGAGGCAGGTCTCACCGAAGCCTGCGCAGGCGTCATCAACGTTCCCCCGTCTTCATGCCCTGGCCGACCCCGGCAAGGTAACCGGGCTCCTGCCCGAAGAAGACAGCTCGGTCAGTTTTTGTTTTCCAAAATCTCCACAACGTGTGGACGGGGGCGCGGGGTCACCGGCCGGCAGGCCGAGGGCGGCGAGGGCCTCCGCCGTGGCAAGGCGGGGCAGGGTCAGGCGCCAGAAGCGGCTGAGCGAGGCGGGGGAGAGCCAGGCGGGATCGGTGCGGCCGAGGACCTCGAAACCGGTGGTGGCCGCCGCGATGGAGGCCGCCGCGTCCTGCCGGGCGACGCCCTCGGCGAGGAGGTTGTGGTCGCCGGCCTCGGTCAGCAGGTGGCGGATGCACTCGAACCATTCGCCCCGCAGGTCCAGAGCCCCGCGGTGGGGGCCGTCGCCGCAGCTGAGCCGGAAACCCGCGCGGGCCACGACGTCGTGGCGGAGGCGGTCGGCCAGGGCGTGGGAGGCGCCGGTCAGCCGCTGCAAGGCGTTCGCTCCGGGCCGTTGGACGCTGTGTGCCGCGTGGCGCAGGATCACGGCGGCCGTCGCTTCCACGGTGGAGGCCAGGGCCTCCTTGTTCGCGAAGTGGAAGTGCAGGGCCCCGGTGGTCACCCCGGCGCTGGAGCTGATGTCGGCCAGCCTCGCCCGGATGAACCCGTGTCGTTCGAACGCCTCGGCCGCCGAGCGGATGAGCAACTGGCGGGTGCGGACGGCACGTTCCTGTTTCATCATCGGCTTCTCCCGAGGGTGGATGCTGCGTACAGGTTATAAACCAGCAAGCTGGTTTGTTAATAGTGGCTTCGCTGAATGTAGCCTTCCGTTCACACATTGCCGCCAACGCTGTCAAATGTGCGTTGATTTGCGGCGATTTTGGCAATAGTGAGTGCCGGGTAAGACTGCGAAAGTAGGCTGCGAGGGGGTGAAAAAAACCTGGGCACTGGTATGTTTATGGGGGTCCTGTGTTGGAGTGGCCTGCCGAAGAGACGGGGTTCGGATGATCACGCAAGAGGGACAGACCCAGAACAAGTCGCTGACCAGGGAAGTGCAGTTGCTGCGCTGGCCGGCCCAGCAGGACCTGCGCGAGGAGTGCAGGTCCCGCGGTGTGCCGCGGATCCTGGTGGTCGAGGCGGGTCTGAAGGCGCCGGTCTGTGACGACATCTACGAGGACTGGGTCCGTACGCCGGTCGCCTCCCACGACCTCAAGGCGCGTGCCGACGCGCTGGCGCACCGCTACCGGCGTTTCCGCTCACCCCAGCTCGACGAGAACGGCGTGCTGTGGTTCGCCTCCCAGTCGGTGACGCTCTCGCCCACACAGGCCGAACTGCTGTCCCTGCTCGTGTCCCGCTTCGGCCAGGTCGTGCCGCGCGAGGTGCTCAGGTTCGAGGCGGGCCATGGCGCGGCGCCGATGACCCGCAACGCGCTCGACCTGCACATGATGCGGGTCCGGCAGCGGATCAACGTGCTGGGCCTCACCGTCCGCACCGTGTGGGGCCGGGGCTATGTGCTCGACGTCCAGAACGAGATGGCCTCCTGAGTCCCGCCCTCACTGCGAACCGAGACGACAGATACAGACAACCGACACAGACCGGGGGAACGTACGTGAGCTCGAACTATGGCGCCGAAGGCCACACGACGGCCCTGCCGCAGCCCACTCCGTGGATGACCAGGACTCCGCCGCCGCACCGCGGGATGCGCAAACCGCGCAACGACCAGGTGCTGACGACCAGGGTGGGACTGCAGATACCGGACGTGCTCTCGTTCGACGAGTGGGAGCGGGCCGGACGCCAGCTGGCCGGTGTGGTCGACTCGTCCTCGTGGTGGCTGGGCGACTGGCTGACCTACGGCAAGGACCACTACTCCGACCGCTATCTGCAGGGCATCCGCAGCGCCGGGCTGCGCTACCAGACCCTGCGCAACTACGCCTGGGTGGCCCGTCGGTTCGACATGACACGGCGGCGCGCACGGCTGACCTTCCAGCACCACGCCGAGGTGGCCTCGCTGCCCACCGAGGAGCAGGACCGGTGGCTGCTCAGGGCCGAGGAACTGTCCTGGACCACCAAGCAGTTGCGCAACGCGCTGCGGGAGGCCAGGGGCGTCGAGCCCACGGCTGCGTCCGACACCGTCCCCTTCCGTCAGCTGGCCGTCGCGCGCGAGCGGTACCGGCGCTGGAGCAAGGCCGCCGAGCAGAGCGGGGTCGAGGTCGCCGAATGGGTGCTCACCACCCTCGACTCGGCCGCCGAACAGATCATCGAGGACCCGGACGAGCCGACGTCGGCCGCCATCGCGGAAGCCACGTCGGCCGTAGTTGAGGAAGCCGTGTCGGTCGACGTGGAAGAGGCCGGTTCCGCCGGTGTCGGGGTCGCCGCGACGGTCGCCGTCGAGGCGACCGCGTCCGCCACCGTCGGGGAAGTCTCGTCGGCCGCGGTGGATGAGGCCGTGCCGACGGCTGTCGGGGAAGGTGCGCCGACCCTCGACGAAGGGGAGGTGCCGAGCGCTGTCGAAGGGGACGCTTCGGCTGTCTTCGCGGAAGCCGTGTCGGCCGTCGTGTCGGACGGGGCCGGAAACGTCTCGTCGGCCGGCCTCGGGGCAATCGGGTCGGAAGCCGTTGAAGAGGACTCCCCGGCCGGGGCGTACTAGGCGGGCAGGGGGACGTCGCGCACGTGCCGGAGGGCGCGTGCGCGACGGTGGTCGCGGAGGTGCCGGTACCGATCGGGTACCGGTGTCGTCCGCGACGCCGGCCGGGCGGCCCGATCGGGGCCCGCCCTGCCGGGGCGTTGGGTGCGGGGGCCTGGCCTGTGGGCGGCGGCCCTCGCCGGGGCGAGGCAGATGGCGCCTCTCACGCAGGTGCCGGTACGCGGCGGCCCGTGTGGGCCCTGAGGTGGCCCTTGAGGGAGAAGTCCGCCGCGGCCGCCTCCCAGCGGACGAGCGGGATGCCGTCCGCCAGCAGCCGGCGTGCTGCCATGTGGTCCGCGGGCCGGTCGACGGACTCGACGGAGACCAGCCGGTCGTCTCGGAACAGCAGCACGGAGAACCGGCCGGAATCCGGCTCGCCCAGGACGAGTTCGGCGTCGTGCCCGTGGCCGAGCCCCGCGATCTGCAGGGTCGCCGAGAACTGGGTGCTCCAGAACCAGGGCAGGTCGTCGTAGGTCCTGGCGGTACCGGTGAGCCGGTCGGCGACCAGGCGGGCGTGGTCGACGGCGTTCTGCACCGACTCGATGCGCAGGGGCGTGGCGGCACGCGGATGCGGAAACAGCGCGCAGTCGCCGACGGCCGAGATACGCGGGTCGCTCGTGAGCAGCAGGGAGTCGACGACGATCCCTCCGGCGACCTCGAGTCCGGCCGCCTCGGCCAGTTCCGTGCAGGGCACGGCCCCGACACCGGCCAGCACGAGGTCGGCGGGCAGCCTGCGGCCGTCGGTCAGCTCCACCGCGGCCACCCGTCCACCGTCCTCCGCGTGGAAGGCGCTGATCCCCTGCCCGAAGAGCAGCCGGTTGCCGTGCCGTTCGTGCAGCCGGGCGAAGTACTCGGCGGTCGCGGCCGAGGCGACCCGGGCGAGCGGGCGTCCCAGTGCCTCGACGACGGTCACTCGATGCCCCAGTTCCTGTGCCGCCGCGGCGAACTCAAGGCCGACGAAGCCGGCCCCGGCCACGACCACGTGCGCGGCCCCGGCGAGCTCCGCCTTGAGTGTCCGGGCGTCCGCCAGGGAGCGCAGGGTGTGCACGCCGCGCAGTCCGGCGCCGGGGACCGGAAGGGCCCTGGCCCGGGCGCCGGTCGCCAGGACCAGATGGTCGTAGGGGTGGACGCTTCCGTCGGCGAGGCGGACGGTCCGCGCGGCCCGGTCGAGGGCGACAGCGCTGCCGGTGACCCGCTCGACGGCGTTGCGTGTGTAGAACGTCTCCGGCCGCAGCCACAGCTGGCTCTCGTCCGCCGTTCCCTTCAGGAAGGCCTTGGACAGCGGCGGCCGTTCGTACGGCAGAAGCCCTTCGTCGCCGATGAGGGTGATGGGGCCCGAGTGACCGCGCTCGCGCAGGAACGTGGCGGTCTGGTGGCCGGCCTGTCCCGCGCCGACGACGACGATGCGGGCGGACATCCCGTGCGCGTCCATCAGCCCTGCCGTTCCGGGAGGAGGACCCGCAGTCCGTCGAGGTCCTCGCCGACCTTGAGCTGGCAGCTGAGCCGGCTGTTGGGCTCCCGCGGGCACGCCGTGAACTCCAGCATCTCGTCCTCCTCGGGGCCCACCGGGTCCAGCGCGGCGGCGGAGTCCTGGTCGACGTAGACATGGCAGCTGGCGCACTGGGTGTAGCCGCCGCACTGGCCGACGATGCCGTCGATGTCATTGGACAGGGCGCCGCGCATGACGGTGGTGCCCACGGGAAGGTCGAGTGTCTGCTCGCTCCGGTCGGCGGCCACATAGGTGATCTTGGGCATCGGGTTCTCCTCGCAGGGCGTTGAGGCTTCAGAAGGGTCGAGCAGGGGCGGGCCCCGGATTCCGATCGTTGCCGACCCCCTTAACTTCCTGAAAAGCGCGGAGAGTTAACGAGCAGGTCGGAGCCGTTTCCGGGCAGCAGTTCCAGACCGCTGCGCACGGTCGGGCGGACCGCGCGGGCGCCGAGCGCGGCCACGGCTGCGTGGTAGCCGTCGCCGAGCTCCAGGTCCGCGATCGCGGGGACCGGGCGTTCGGACCGCGGGCCGTGCCACCCCAGCAGGGCGGGCGGCCGGCCGGGCGCGGAGAGCGTGAAGTCCGTCATGGGGGTGTCGAGTCCTTCCCCGGTGGCCTTCAGTACGGCCTCCTTGCGCACCCAGTAGGTCAGGCAGGCGCGGCCGCGTCGCGCGGCGGGCAGCCGCTCGACCTCCGCCCGTTCGGCGGCGGTGAGGACGAGCTCGTACTCCGGTGGCAGGCCGGGGCCGGCCCAGGGCTCATGGCGTTCGACGTCCAGGCCCAGCGGCGTGTCCAGGGCGAGAGCCACTGCCACGAGCCGGCCCGAGTGGGAGATGGACAGCTGCCATCCCTCGGCGAGGCCGACCGCCTGCGGCTTTCCGTGCGGCCCGCCGCACCCCGGGCACCGGGTGTGCAGGCGGATCGCCTGCGGACCCGTGCCCATGAGGAAGGCCAGTGCCGTCCTGGCGAGCACCCGCCCGGTGACGAAGCGGGCCAGGTCGAGCTCATGGGCGAAGGACGAGGTGCGACTCAGCTCGGTGCTGTCGAGCAGATGGAACCAGGACGACGGCCGGGGCAGCGGGGGCAGTGACCAGATGCGGCACTCGGCGACCGACCGCGGCGCACCGGTGCCGGCGGCGGACACGGGCGTGACCGTGGCCGCTGGAAACGGCGTCATGGGTTTTCACCTCCGTACGACGGCAGTGCTTCTGCCGCCCTACCGAGTCTTCGTTTCGCCGAGCCGCTCCAGTAGCCGGAAATCCTCCGCTCTTCGGGGGTGGAAAACCTCCGCCCGCCGCCGTTATCACCGCGCCCGGCAGGCGAAGCTGATCCGATAACGGCCCGAAAAGACCGGTCTTTAAGTTTTCTGTCAGCCGCAAGGAAGCGCAGCTCAGAACCCCTGAGCGCCTCACAGACAGGAAACGAAGACAATGACGAAGAAGCTGAATGCCGCTGTCAAGTCCCTCGCCGTCACGCTGACCGCCGGTGTGAGCCTCGCGGTGGCCGTTCCCGCGGTGGCCGTGACCTTCGCGGCGCCGGTGCAGGCGGCGGCCTCGGTGCTGGCCGACCCGATCGGCTGGGGCACCACGAACTCCGCCCCCACCAGCGACACCGTGGTCTCGGCCGGCGCCCAGGGTGACCCCATCGGCTGGTAGACCGTTTCTCCGGCCGGCCCGACCCTCGGCACTTCCCCTGTCCTTCCCTCCGCTCCGATCCACTCGCCGAATTTCAGGGCCCATATCACCGGCCCGCGGCTCGAGTCACACTTCGTCGGAGCGTTCGAGAATTAACCAATCAGCAGCCTACGGAAGTTGATTGCGTATGCCGCCAGTGCATCGCACTGGACCATCTCGCCAGGTGACCTACATTGGTTGTCGTCCCGGAAAACAGGACTTCGACAAGGGGGAGCCGGAGTGGGCGCACACGTCAGCTTCAAGGTCTTGGGGCCCCTGGCGGTGACCGCGGGGGAGACGACCGTCCCGATCGGCGGCGGCCGTCAACGGACCATTCTCGCCCTGCTGTTGCTCACCCCCGGCCGTGTCGTGCCCGTGGACACCATGGTCGACGCAGTCTGGAACAGCAATCCACCGCCCACCGCCCGCACCCAGGTCGCCATCTGCGTCGCGGCGCTGCGCAAGCTCTTCAAGGCGGCGGACGTCACCGAGGACGTCATCGTCACCGCGCATCCGGGATACGTGCTCCACACCGCGGGGCACCGGTTCGACTCCGTCGAATTCGCCGATCTCGTCCAGGCGGCCGAACAGGCCGCGAAGGACGGTGAGTTGCCACTGGCCGCGCAGCTCTACACACAGGCGCTGCAGCTGTGGCGCGGGCCCGCGTTCGCGGGGGTGTACGGGCAGCTGATCGAGGACGAGGCGGCCCGTCTGGAGGAACACCGGCTCAATGCCTACGACGACTCCACCCTCGTACGACTGGAACTCGGCCAGCACCAGGAGCTCATTCCCGAACTGGCCGCCATGGTGCGCGAGCACCAGCTGCGCGAGCGCACCCGGCACCACCTGATGCTCGCCCAGTACCGCTCGGGCCGCCGCGCCGACGCGATGGAGACCTACCGGGACGCCCGCGAGCACTTCATCGAGGAACTCGGCATCGACCCGGGGCCCGACCTGAACGAACTGCACGACGCGATCCTGCGCGACGACCCGGCTCTGGCGGCCGCGGCGTCGGCCGAGGAACGCCGACCCGCACCGGTCGCACCCGCCGTTCCGTCCGAACTGCCGCCCGAGGTCCCGTCCTTCACCGGCCGCAAGGAGGAACTCGCCGCTCTGGAGAGCCTGGTGGGCGACGACGCCCAGGCCCAGGCGACCACCACGGTCGGTCTGATCACCGGTGCCGCCGGCATCGGCAAGAGCGGTCTGGCCATACGCTGGGCCTTCCGCGCCGCCGAGCACTTCCCCGGCGGCCAGCTCTTCGCCGACCTGTGCGGCTACGACGAACACCGCGAACCCGCCCGGGCACACGAGATACTCAGCCGGTTCCTGCGCTCCCTCGGGGTGCCCGGCGAGCAGGTCCCCGACGACCTGGAGGAGCGTGTCGCGCTCTACCGCAGCCTTCTCGCGGACCGCCGTGTCCTCATCGTCCTCGACAACGCCCGCACCTACGCCCAGGTCCGCCCGCTGCTGCCCGGCAGCGGTCACTGCTGTGTGCTGGTGACCAGCCGGGACCAGATGGAGGAGCTCGTCACCTGGCCGTCGCAGGCCCGGGTGCATCTGGGGCTGCTTTCCGAGGACGAGGGCATCGAGCTGCTCACCACCATCGTCGGCAAGGCCCGGATCGCGCCCGCCCGCGCGGACGCCGCCCGCCTGGTCGAGCTGTGCGACCGGCTGCCGCTGGCGCTCAGGATCGCCGCCGCCCGGCTCGCGTCCAAGCCGCACTGGACGGTGCGTTATCTGGTGAACCGGCTGACCGACGAGCGGCGCAGGCTGGACGAGCTCAGCCAGGGCGAGTCGCGGGTCCGCGCCAGCCTCGCGCTCAGCTACCGCTATCTGAACGAGGACGCGGCGCGGCTGCTGCGCAGGCTCGGGCTGCTGGACGTACCGGACTTCACCGCCTGGGCCGCCGCGGCAGTGCTCAACAAGGAGGTCCTGGACGCCGAGCGGATCGTGGAGGACCTCGTCGACGCCCAGTTCCTGGAGGTCGTCAGCGTCGACGCCACCGGGCAGCTGCGGTACCGCTTCCACACGCTCGTCCGGCTCTACGCGGCCGAGCGCGCACGGCAGGAGGAGACGGAGCCGGACCGGCTCGCCGCGACCACGCGGTTCCTGCGCACGTTCCTGACCATCGCGGAGGAGGCCGACCGCCGTGAGCACGGCGGCCACGGCACCGGGGTGCACAGCGCCGTCCAGCGCCGGCGGATCGACTCCTTCCTCATGGACGAGCTGCTGACCGTCCCGCTGGCGTGGTACGAGGCCGAGCGGCTCGCGCTGGTGGCCTCGGTGCGGCAGGCCGCCAGAGCGGGCGAGGCCGAACTCGCCTGGGACCTCACGGTGTGCGCGTCGGCCTTCTTCGGGACCCGCAGCTACACCGACGACTGGCGGGCCTGCTGCGAGGTGGCCCTGGAGGCCGCCCGCGCCGTGGGCGACCTGCGCGGCCAGGGGGCGATGCTGTTCGGTCTCGGCGCGCTGGAGCTGATCTACAGCCGGCTGGAGAACGCCGCCTCGTACCTGGAGAAGGCGCTGCACTTCTACACGGAGGCGGGCGAGGACCACGGGCGGGCGATGGCCCTGCGCTCCCTCGGCCAGGGCGACCGCATGCGGGGCGACTCCGACAGCGCGGTCGCGCGCTTCACGGAGGCGCTGCCCCTCTTCCGGCAGGTGGGCAACCGCACCGGTGAGGTGCACACCCTGCACAACATGGCGGAGAGCGAACTGGACCGGGGGAACGTGGACTCGGCGCTCACCTTCGCCCTCACCGCCGTGGAGCTGGAGGAGAGCGGCGCGCCCGACACCCGCAACCTGGCGCAGGCGCTGTACCGGCTGGGGCTGGTCCGGCTGGCCGAGGGAGAGTTGGCGGCGGCCGAGGCGTCGTTCCTGCGGGCGGTGCGGATCGTCAAGGAGAAGGCGGACATGATCGGTCTCGCCTACGCGCTGCTCGGTCTGGGGGAGACCCGTCTGGCCCAGGGGGAGACGCAGCTCGCCGAGGCGACGCTGACGGACGCGCTGGAGATCGCGGACGACTGCCGCAGCCGGCTGGTGGCGGGCCGGGTCGGCCTGGTCCTCGGCGAGGTGAACCGGCGGCTCGGCCGCAACGACGCGGCCCGCGCGATGCTCCGTACCGCACAGGAGAGCTTCGCCGCCGTCGGAGCGTCGGGCTGGCAACAGCGCGCCGAGGAGGCCCTGGGCGCCCTGGTCGGCTGAGGCCGGAAAGGCAGGTGCCCGTGGCCGGACGTGAGTCCGGGCACGGGCACCTGGTTCGTGGGGTGTGAGGGTCAGGCGAAGAGTTCGGCCAGGGCCTCCATGTCCACCGGGACCGGCGGGAGGCGGAAGTCCGCGGGGGGCTCGGCGCCGAGGAGGTTGCGGACGAGGAAGTCCCAGCGGCGCTGGGTGACGTAGTGCTCGTAGCCGAAGTAGATGTGGTCGGCGTCGGGGACGAGCAACAGGTCGAAGTCCTTGCCGTGGGCGATCAAGCGCTCGGCGAGCCGCAGGGTCACCTGCGGGGGCACCCGGTCGTCGAGACCGCCGTGGACGAGCAGCAGCCTGCCCTGGAGACGGTCCGCGTGCTCGGCGTTGGACAGCTGGGCGTAGGTCGCCGCGTCGAACGGTCCCTGGTAGGCCTCGCCGAGGACCGGCTCCAGGTACCGGAAGTCGTGCATGCCGGACTCGGCGACACCCACCTTGAAGACGTCCGGATACTTCAGCAGCGCGCGTACGGCGGCGTACCCACCCGAGGACATGCCGGTGACGCCCACCCGGTCAAGGTCCATCCACGGCCGGGTGGCGCCCAGTTCGCGCAGGGCGGCGACGTGGTCGGCGAGGCCGCAGGCGTCACCCAGGTTGCCGTAGGAGGCGTCGTGGAAGGCCTTGTCGCGGCCGGGGGAGCCCTTGCCGTCCACGGCGATGACGACGAACCCCAGGGCGGCGAGCGCCTCAGCGTCGTAGCCGTAGTGACCGGGGTCGAAGGAGGGGCTGACGCGGGGCGCGGTGGGCAGGCCGTACGGGGTGTCGACGACCGGGTAGCGCCCGGCGGGGTCGAAGCCGTGCGGGAGGTACAGCAGTCCGTGGATGTCGGTGGTTCCGTCGGCCGAGCGGACCTTGAAGCGCTCCGGCGCCTGCCAGCCGGTCTCCCGCAGAAGGGAGATGTCGGCCTGTTCGAGCTCGACCAGGACCTTGCCCGCCCAGTCCCGCACGGTGGTCACCGGGGCGGTGCCGGTGGTGGAGGCGGAGTCGACGAAGTACTCGGCGTTCGGCGCGAGGGTGACGACGTGGTCGAGACCGTCGTCGGTGAGCCGGACGAACCCGGAACCGTCCAGGTTTGCCACGCACACCGTGCGCCGGTACGGGTCCTCCTTCACCAGTCCGGCGACGGTGAAGTAGACGACCCGCTCGGTCTCGTCGAGGTGCAGGATCTCCTGCACCGACCAGGTTCCGGAGGTCACCGGGACGATGAGCTCGCCGGAGTGCGCGGCGTGCAGGTACAGGTGGCCCTGGCCGTCGCGCTGGGAGTACCAGAGCACCTCCTTGCCGCCGGCCAGCACCCTGACCGCGGGCGGCTGCAGCTGCTGCTGGGCGGGCTCCACCCGGGTTCGGCCGGACTCGGTCAGGACGACGCTCACCTCGCCGGAGGCGGCGTCGAGCCGGTGCAGGGTCAGGGTGCGGGCGTCACGGCTGCGGCTGAGGTAGTACGCGGCCGAGCCGTCCGCGGCCCACCAGGCCCACTTCTGGAAGATCGGCGACATCGTGGACATGTCCACCGGCTCGCCCTGCGCCCGGGTGACCGTGCCGGCCTCGACGTCGATCACGACGAACTCGGCCCGCGGTATGTGCTCGTCACCGGCGACCGCGTAGCGCGGGGAGAGCAGGGCGGGTTCACCGCCGTCGGCGGGGGCCGCACGCAGCAGGTGCGTACGGCGTACGCCCCGCTGGTCGGTGAGGTGCGTCAGCAGCCGCTTGCCGTCCGGCGACCAGGCCACGGCGGGCGGCAGATGGGGCAGCCCGATCTTGCCGAGCAGCGTGGAGTACATGAGGTAGTCCGGGTTGGCGGCATAGTCCCGGTCCTCGGTGCCGTCGGAGGTCAGCGCCCAGTCGCGGGTGCCGTCCAGGGTGCGGGCGCGCAGGTCGTGCCCGGCGCGGTAGACCGCGTACCGGCCGTCCGGGGAGACCACCTCCAACGGGTTGCCCGGCGTGCGTGCCTCGGTCCGCTCACACGTGTAGTCGGCCAGTCGGCACCGCCAGTGCTCGCCGAACGCGTCGAACTCCACCGCCTCGGCATCGGGCTGGATCGAGGGGAAGGGCAGCGCGGCCGCGTCCACACTCTGCCCGGACGCCTCGGCCAACGCCCGGGCCAGCCGCTCGTGGTCGAAGGCCTCCTGCCGGGTGCCGGCCTTCACATCGACGAGGACGAACCGTTTCCCCTTGCTCGTGGAGACGGAGTACCAGAAGCGCGCGCCGTTCTCGAGCCAGCGCGGCGTGACCCTGTCGCCGAAAACGAGTTCCTTGCGGTGGTGCCGCAGCAGGCGCTCTGCCGTCTGGTAGGCCCGCACATCGAGTTGGGTGCCGTGCATCGGTGAGCCCTTTCGTTGGGGTAATTCGCCCGTGAGCCGCAGAAGAATGGATGAAGGCGGAAGAGGGGCGTCTCATCATCGCCACTTCACCCTTTTCTTGACCAGCCCGGGACGGGGGCGCCAGACGCTGTCCTGTCGCCGGGACAGAAGTCGGTGTCCGGCGTCCCGTGAACCCTGTGCCTGGTCAGAGAAAGCGTGGAAGTCGGCCCGGATATAGAGGTCCCATAGATCCGGCTGCGACAGTGGCCGGGCGGGATGGAAAGAGACCGGACAGGTTCACAAGTGAACACAGGAATTGAGGTGCTGGCGTGAGTGCGCGGAACCCGGACAATGTCGTGATCGTCGGTGGCGGTGTCGCAGGCTGGATGGCCGCCTCGTATCTGAAAGCCGCATTCGGCGACCGGGTCTCGGTCACCCTCCTCGACCCCGGCGCGGCCGACGCCGTGGAGGAGGACGAGGCGAGCCTGGGGGACCTGGGGAGGTTCTTCGACGTCCTCGGCCTCGCCGAGGAGGACTGGATGGCCGCCTGCGAGGCGACGTACAAACTGGCCGTCCGTTTCCAGGACTTCAGCCGCCCCGACCACTACTTCTACCTGCCCTTCGAGGGGGCCCGGGAGGCCGGCGGCTTCCCGCTGACCGAGTGGTGGCTGCACAGCGGTCCGAGCGGGCGCTTCGACCGGGACTGCTTCGTCGCCGCGTGGCTGTGTGACGCCGGGCGCAGCCCGCGCGCGTCCCACTCGGCCCTGCCCGGCGGCGCGCCGGCGGCCGGCCCCTATGGCTACCACTTCAAGGGCGAGGCGCTGGCCGGGTACCTCGCCGGCTACGCGGTGGAGCGGGGCGTACGGCGCCTGACGGGCGAGGTCCTGGACGTGCGGCTGGACGAGCGCGGCTGGATCGACCACGTGGTGACCGCCGTCCACGGGGCCGTCCACGGGGACCTGTTCGTCGACTGCACCGGCACGGCGGGGCTGCTGCTGCGCCAGGCGCTCAAGGTGCCGTGGCTGTCGTACCGGAACTCGCTGCCCGGCGACGCCGTGGTGGCGCTCGACGTGCCCGCGGACATGAAGGCGCACGGCATCCCGCCCTACACGACCGTCACCGCGCAGGCGGCGGGCTGGATCCGGACCGTGCCGCTGCGCAGCCGGATCGGCACCGGTTACGTGTACGCCCGGGAGTACTGCACGTCCGAGGAGGCCGAACGCACGCTGCGCGAGTTCGCCGGGCCGGAGGCGGCCGGCGCCGAGGCCGTGCACTCCGCGCTGACCACCGGGCGCAGCCTGACGGCGTGGCGGCACAACTGCGTCGCCGTCGCGGGGGCCGCCGGCCGGGTGGAGCCGCTGCAGACGACGCAGGTGTCCTTCACCCATCACGCGCTGGAGCAGCTGGTGCGGCACTTCCCGGGCGCCGACTGGCACCCGCGGCTGCGGGAGGGCTACAACGCGGCCGTTGCCCAGGAGCTGGACGGGGCCCGCGAGTTCCTCACCCTGCTCTACCAGGGCACGGCCCGCGACCACACGCAGTACTGGCGGGACGCCAAGACCCGTCCGGTGCCGGACGGGCTGGCGGAGCGGATCGAGCACTGGCGGGTGAGGCTGCCCGGCGGCGAGCACCTGCCGCCGTACCAGCGGGGGGTGCCGGCGCACGCGTACGCCACCGTCCTGCTCGGCACGGGGGCCATCGAGGTGCGCCCGCCGACCGCCGTGGTCCTCGCCGACGACGCAGTCGCGCGGGCGGAGTTCGCTGCGGTGCGGCGGACGGCACAGGGGTTGGTCGAGTCGTTGCCCACTCAGTACGACTACCTGAGGCGGATCAGTGCCTGACCCGGGTTCCTGGGGCCTTCACGCCGGATCCCGGCGCCGCTCGTCGAGGGCGTCCGGGGCGTCGACGGGGGAGAGGGGCGCGTAGAGGCGCGGGTCCGCCGTGAGGATGGCGCGGTGGACGCCGCGCAACAACGGGCCGGGCTCGACGCCGATCTCCCGGGCGAGCAGGTGCCTGCCGCGGTCGTAGACGGCGAGGGCCTCGCCCTGCCGGTCGCAGCGGTAGAGAGCCGTCATCAACTGGGCGCGGAAACGTTCATGCAGGGGGTGTCGGGAGACCAGCCGGGTCAGTTCGGGCAGCAGCCGCGGATGCCGGCCCAGCGCGAGATCGGCCTCGATCCGGCCGGCCAGGACGGTGGTGCGGGCCTCCTCCAGGGGAGGCCCCTCGGCGCCCGCCAGATGTTCCGAGACGCCCGCGAGCGCGGGCCCGCGCCACAGCACGAGCGCGCCCCGCAGCAGGTCGGAGGCCTCTTGGTACTTCCCCTCGGCGAGCGCGGCCTTGCCCCGCCCGGCGAGCTCCCGGAACTCCAGCAGGTCCACCGACGCCGTCCCGGTGCGCATCTCGTAGCCGTGCGCGCGGCGGACGATGCCGGCCTCGGGGCCGAGCGCGCGGCGCACCCGGGAGACATGGTTGTAGAGCTGCGCATTGAGCGTGGCGGGCGGCCGGCCCCCCCACAGGAACCAGCTCAGCCCGGTGTCGGCGACGACCGAACCCTCGGCCAGCAGCAGGGCCGCCAGCACGGTGCGCTGCTTCGCCCCGTCCAGCACGATCTCCGTCGCGCCGTCCCGTACCCGTACGGGACCCAGAATGCCGTATTCCATGGAAAACCTCGTAGTCAGTCGTGGGGACCGGTACCTGGTCCCGGGATACCGGACGAAAACCGGGATGTCCTGTCGCCGGGACAGCCCTGCCGTGGCCGGAACGCAGCTGTTCTCTCCGGCACTTGAAGCAGCTTGACTCCGGCCTGACGCAGGGCGGAAGGTATGGGACGTCGTACGGGGGTGGATTCAGGAAATGTCTGCGTGTTTTCGGCGGACCGCACTTCCGGTCGACTTCCCGTGCCGCCGGTTTTTCTTTTAGCCGGTCTCCCGTACCGAAAACGTCGAGACAAACGCCGCCGTCGGACCGTCGCCGTACTGAGTCGCGCGCTGGGATCTGCTCGCCGGGGCGAGCGGCCCCGGCCTGCGCGAGAACGAGCGAGGAGTAACCCGCAGATGATTCCGTTGGAAATCCAGGAACTGGCCCCCGAAACCCCGTACATATGGCGCGCCAAGCGGCCGAGGGCCACCCGTCGGCTGATCTGTTTCCCGCACGCGGGTGCCGGTGCGGCCGCCTACGCCGACTGGGCCTCGCTGCTGCCGGCCGACGTGGAGCTGGTCGCCGTGCAGCTGCCGGGGCGCCAGAACCGGATCGCCGAGGACCCGTTCACCGAGGTCGGCCCGCTCGTCAACGTGCTCACCCACGCGCTGCGCCCGGTCCTCGACCTGCCGTTCGCGTTCTTCGGGCACTCCGGAGGCGCGATGCTCGCCTTCGAACTGGCCCGCGCGCTGCGCGACCGCGGCGGCCGCGGACCCGAGCAGCTGTTCCTGTCCGCGCAGCCCGCACCGGGCGCGTCCGCGGTACGGCAGCTGCACGCGCTGTCCGACGAGGACTTCCACGCGGAGATCGTCGCGTTGGGCGGCGTCGACGAGGAGCTCGTCGAGGACGAGGACGCCATGGAGGCCATGCTCTGGGTGCTGCGGGCGGACTTCACGCTCTACGAGCGGCACTGCCTGGAACCGGGCACACCGCTCGACACCCCGATCACCGCGCTGTGCGGCGACGCGGACCCACGGGCCCCGCTCGCCGAGGTCATGCGGTGGCGGGAGCAGACCACCGGCGCGTTCAGCGCCGAGGTGTATCCCGGCGGCCACTTCTACTTCATCGAGGACCCCGCCCCGGTGGTGTCCCTCATCGCCGGCCGACTGGCCGCCCCGGCTACGGCGGGGAGGACCGCATGAGCGCCTCCGACCCGATCGACCAGGACGTCCTGCGGGCCCTGACCGAGGCGGTCGGGGCCGTGCCCGGCGTCCGGGACGCGGCCGCCGTCGCCCGCAAGGGCGTACGGGCGGCCGCGCGGTCGCGCCCGGCCGTCCCGGAGCGGACGGCCGCGCCCGCCCCGGAGTGTCCTTCCGCCCGGGCGGGGACGCCCGCGGCCGACCTGTACGGCGGCGACATACGCCTGCCCGGCGACGCCCCCCGCACGCTGCAGGAAGGGCTGTGCCGGGCCGCCCGGCAGGCCCCGGACAAGGGGACGGTGTACATCACAGAGGGAAACGACGACGTCCTGCAGACCTACGCCGAGCTCCTGGACGAGGCCCAGCACGTGCTCGGCGGGCTGCGCGCCGCGGGCCTTCGGCCCGGAGACGCCGCCCTGTTCGTCTTCGGCTCCAACCGGGGCTATCTGACCGCCTTCTGGGCCTGCGTGCTCGGCGGGTTCGTGCCGACCCCGGTGGCCGTCGCCACGACGTACACCGCGGAGAACGAGGCCAACCGCAAGCTGCGCGGCGCCTGGCAGCTCCTCGACCGCCCGGTCCTGGTCACCGACGCCGCCACCGAGCCCGACCTGGTCCAGGTGCGGGCCCTGTGGGACGAGCCGGACGTGCGCGTCCTGACCGTCGAGGAGCTCGCCCGGCACGAGGCCGACACCGCGTGGTTCCCGGCGACCCCCGACTCGCCGGTGCTGAACCTGCTGACCTCGGGCAGCACCGGGGTGCCGAAGTGCGTGCAGCACACCAACTCCAGCGTGGTGTCCCGGACCTACGCGGTCATCCAGCACTGCGGACTGACCGCCGACGACATCAGCCTCATCTGGATGCCGTTCGACCACGTGACGGTCGTCTACTACAACGTGCGCGACGTGTTCCTGCAGTGCCTGCACGTCAACGCCAAGATCGACCACTTCCTGTCGGACCCGCTGCTGTGGCTCGACTGGGCCGACCGCTACCGCGTCACCAACACCTGGGCGCCCAACTTCGCCATGGCGCTGGTGAGCGAGCGGGCCGCGGAGATCGCCGAACGCTCCTGGGACCTCTCGCGCCTGCGCGACGTCGTCAACGCCGGCGAACCGGTCATCGCGGCGACCAGCCGGCGGTTCCTCGAACTCCTCGCCCCGCACGGGCTGCCCGCCGATGCGATGGTCCCCTGCTGGGGCATGTCCGAGACCTGCTCGGGTGTCACCTACACCCGCCAGAGCCGCGAGGACCACACCGCGGGCACCGTCGCCATCGACCCGGCCTCGCTCGGCGGCACCATCCGCCACCTCGCCCCCGCGGACCAGGACGCCGTCGTCCTGACCCGGGTCGGCCGGCCGATCCCCGGCGTGCGCCTGCGCGTCGTCGACGACGCCGGGCGGGTCCTGCCCGAGGGCCGCATGGGCGAACTGCGCATCACCGGCCCCACGATCATGGCCGGCTACTTCCGCAACGAGGAGGCCAACCGGGAGGGGTACGACGAGCAGGGCTGGTTCCGCACCGGGGACCTGGCCTTCGTCCACGACGGCGAGGTCGTCATCGCGGGCCGCAAGAAGGACCAGATCATCGTCCGCGGCACCAACTACATGGCGCACGAGCTGGAGAGCGTCGTCGAACGCGTCGACGGCGTGCGGGTCACCTTCTCGGCCGCGGTGGGCGTGCGCGAGCCCGGCGCCTCGACCGACCAGCTGGTCGTCTTCTACGTACCGAAGAGCTGGGACGCCGCCGCGCTCGCCCGCACCGACGAACAGGTGCGCGCCGTCCTCGTCCGCGAGTCCGGGGTCGCGCCGGACGTGATCGTCCCGGTCACCGAGGCGGAGTTCCCCAAGACCGCCAACGGCAAGATCCAACGGCCCTCGCTGGTGGCCCGGTTCAAGGCCGGCGCGTTCGCCGACCGGGTGTCCGCCGCCGCCGACGAGCCGCAGGACGACACCTGGATCTTCGGACGCCAGTGGACGCGGCTCGCCGAGCCCGCGGCAGCCGACCCGCACCCGGCCGGGGCCCCTGGGGTGTGCCTCGTGCTCGCCGCCGACGACGACGCCGAACGCCTCGGCATCGACGTGACGGCCGTCACTGTCCGCAGGGGCGAGGAGTTCACCGAGCAGACGCCGTACCGCTTCCGGGTCCCGGCGGCCGACCGCGTGGCACTGCGCCGCCTGCTGTCGACCGTGACCACCCTCCACGGCGGCCTCGCCTCCGTCGTGTTCGCGCTGCCGCTGTCGCTCACGGGCGAGCCCGACGAGCGCCTGGCCACCGCCACCGCCGAGCTGGCCGCGCTCGTCGCGGTGCTCGCCGACGGCGAGTTCGGCCGGCCGCAACTGCTCGTCGTCACCCGGGGCGCGGTGCACGTGCACGACGGCGACCGCGTCGACCTGGGCGTCTGCGCGCTGAGCGGCCTGGTGCGCACCGCCGTCGGCGAGGCAGCCCCGCTGCCCGTGCGCCTGCTCGACCTGCCTGCCGACACCGCCGACTGGGCGTCGGCCCTGCGTGCCGAACTCGCCGATCCCGGCCGCACGGGCATCGTCGCCGCACGCCGCGGCGAGCGCTGGCAGCCGAAGCTCGCCCCCGTCGCTCCGGTGGATGCCACGGCCACCGGTGGGCCGGTGCACCCGGGCGGGATCTACCTGATCACGGGCGGCCTCGGCGGCATCGCCCACGACATCGCCGCCTATCTGCTCGCCGCGTTCGGCATCCGCCTGCTGCTGGTGGGCCGTTCACCCGCCGACGGCACCAAGGCGGCCCGGCTCGCCGAACTGCGCGCCCTCGGACCGGCCGACGGAGTCGTCTACGAGCAGGTGGACGTCGCCGACCCGGACGCGCTGGAGAAGGCGATCGTGACGGCGGAGGAGCGCTGGGGCCGGCCGCTGGACGGCGTGCTGCACCTGGCGGCGGCCGACCCGACCGGGCAGTGGGCCGACCTGGAGCGGCACACCATCGCCCGGGAGAGCGCCGAGACCTACGCGCAGCAGTACCGAGCCAAGGTCACCGGGACGCTGGCCGTGGCCCGGGCCCTGGAGAGCCGGCCGCAGGCGTCGCTCGTGCTGTTCGGCTCGGTCAACGGCGAGTTCGGCGGCCACTCCTTCGGCGCCTACTCCGCCGCCAACAGCTTCCTGACCGGCTTCACCGACCACTGGCACCACGAACGCCGGCGGCCGGTGCACTGCCTGGCCTGGTCCCTGTGGACCGGCGTCGGCATGAACAGCGGCCAGCCGACGGCGGCGGCCGAGAACCGCGGCTTCCGGGCACTCGACCCGGAGACCGGCCTGCGGCTGTTCCTCGACGCACTGGCCCTGCCCGACCCCTACCTGGTCATCGGCCTCGACGCGGACAACCCGCACATCGTCGAGGAACTCGCCGCCCAGCGGCTGCGGGTCAGCGAGGTTCTCGTCGCCTACGTCGCCGAGGGCGGCGCCGGCGACGAGGTCCGCACCGCCGTCACCGCGTGCGCGGCCGACTGCCCGGTGCCCGTGCGCATCGCCGAGGTGCCCCGCATCCCGCGGGACGCCTTCGGCACCGTGGACACCGCCCAACTGCTGCGCGACACGGCGCCCCGCGGGCCCGCCCGCCGCTACAGCCCGCCCGAGACCGAACTGGAGAACCGGCTCGCCCACGTCTGGGCCGAGGCACTGGGCCGCGCACAGGTGGGCCGGGACGAGTCCTTCTTCGAACTGGGCGGCAACTCGCTGCGCGCCACCCGGCTGCTCGCGCTGACCGACCGGAAGCTCGGCGTCCGGGTGAGCACGCAGGAGCTCTACGAGAACCCGACCGTGGCGGGCATGGCCGTGACGATCGGCCGGCACCGGGTCGGCTGACCTGCCCGACCGACAGCCCGCCCGCCGGGCGTCCCGTCACCGCACACCACGTCTGCGCAGGACGACTGACCGAGGAGTAGACCCCACATGACCACCTTGTCCTTCGCGCAGCGGCGCCTGTGGTTCATCGACCGCTTCGAGGGGCCGTCGGCGACGTACAACATCCCCTTCATGCTGCGCCTGACCGGCCGGCTCGACGTGGACGCGCTGGCGTCGGCCCTGCGTGACGTGGTGATCCGGCACGAGAGTCTGCGCACGGTCTTCGTCGTCGACGACGGAGTGCCCGCGCAGCACGTCGTACCCGCCGGGGAACTGCGCCTCGACCTGCCCCTGGTCAAGGCCGCTCCCGGGGAGGCGGACGCCCTGGTGGCGCGGGCCGTGGCCCACCAATTCGACCTCTCCTCGGAGATCCCCGTGCGCACCACCCTGGTCCGCACGGGACCCGAGGAGCACACCCTCGTCCTCAACATCCACCACATCGCGGCCGACGGCGAGTCGATGGTGCCGCTCACCCGCGACCTGGCCTCGGCCTACGAGGCGCGCCTGGAATCCCGGGAACCCGACTGGGAGGAACTGCCGGTCCAGTACCGGGACTACACGCTGTGGCAGCGCGAGATGCTCGGCGACGAGGACGACCCCGACAGCCCCCTCGCCGTCCAGCTGGACTACTGGCGCCATGAACTCGCCGGTTCCCCGGACCAGTTGCAGCTGCCCTTCGACCGGCCGCGGCCCGCGGTGATCAGTCACCGCGGCGCCATGGTCGACTTCCCGATCCCGCGCGAGCTGGCCGAGGCGGCCGAGCGCCTCGCCGCCGCGCACGGCGCGAGTACGCCCATGGTGATGCAGACCGCCCTCGCGGTGCTGCTGCACCACCTGGGCGCGGGCGAGGACATACCGATCGGCGCCACCATCGCCGGCCGCGTCGACGAGGCCCTGCTCGACCTGGTGGGCTTCTTCGTCAACACGTGGGTGCTGCGCGCGGACCTGTCGGGCGCGCCGTCGTTCCGGGAGGTCCTGGACCGCGTCCGGGACCGGGCGCTGGCCGCGTACGACAACCAGGACGCGCCGTTCGAGCGGCTGGTGGAGGTCCTCAACCCCGAGCGCTCCACCGCCTACCACCCGCTGTTCCAGGTGATGTTCACCTGGCAGAGCAACGACCGCATCGACCTCGACCTGCCGGGCGTGCACGGCCGACTGGAGGCCGTGCCCACCCACACCGCGAAGTTCGACCTCGAGTTCAACTTCGCCGTCGACCCCGCCGACGGCGGCATGCGGTGTGTCGTGGAGTACGCGACCGACCTGTTCGACCGCGTCACGGTGGAGAACATCGGGGCCCGTTTCGTCCAGCTGCTGGACACCTTCCTCGCCGAGCCCGACCGGCCGGTCCGCGCGACGGACGCGCTGCTGCCCGGCGAACGCGAGCGGCTGGCCAGGTTCGCGGGACAGGCCGCGCACACGCCCGCGCTCACCATCCCGGAACTCTTCGAGCAGCAGCTCGGCGTGGACCCGGAGGCGCCGGCGGTGGAGTGCGGGGCGGTGCGGCTGTCGTACCGCGAGCTGGACGAGCGGGCGAACCGTCTGGCGCGTGCCCTGGTCGCGCGGGGGGTGACCGGGGAGTCGGTGGTGGGGCTGGCGTTGCCGCGCTCGGCGGACCTGGTGGTCGCCCTGCTGGGCATCATGAAGTCCGGCGGCGCCTACCTGCCCATCGACCCCCGCTACCCCGGCGGACGCCTCAGCGCGGTCCTCTCCCAGGCCACGCCCGTGCTGCTGCTGACCGACGCCGCGACGGCGCCGACACTTCCCGGACACGACGTCCCGGTCGTCCTCCTGGACGAGCTGGACCTCGACGGCGCCGACCCGAGCCCCGTCGCGGTGGACCTCCACCCCGACAACCTCGCCTACGTGATGTACACCTCCGGCTCCACCGGCGTCCCCAAGGGCGTCGCGATCACCCACCACGGCGTGGTCAACGGCGTTCTGCGCCTGGCCAGCGTGGTCGGACTGGGCCGCGACTCACGGATGCTGGCGGGCACGTCCATCAATTTCGACGTGTCGGTGTTCGAGGTGATGACGGCGCTGACGAGTGGCGGTGTCGTCGAAGTGGTTCGTGA
>NZ_JBITSP010000016.1:0-214671 GCF_044540925.1 Streptomyces sp. NPDC085900
GGCAGCCGCCGCGCCGCGGTACGGAAGGTGCCGTGCGGTTCCTCGGCGGTGCCCTCCGAGCGCGGGAAGAACTCGTACCAGGCGCCGTACAGCGCGCGCTCGCGCTCCACCAGCAGCGGCAGCGTCTCCGAGGCCGTCACCAGCTCCCGCAGCGGATGCGCGGCCAGCACCGCGTCCACCTCCGGCGTCAACGCCGCCGCCAGCCGCGTGGCCACGGGCAGTGAGTCGTCGCGCAGCACCTCCGTCGCCGCCAGCACGGCCGCGCGGCCGGCTCCCGCGGGCACCCCGGCGGCCACCCGCTGCAACAGGTCGGCGCCCTCCTCCAGCACCAGTCCGACGTCGATGCCGGCCGGGACCTTGATGCGGGCGTGCCGGCGCCAGGTGGCGACCGGGTCGCTCCAGGCCTCGACGCGGTAGGTCCACCGGCCCTCCGAGGTGGGCGTGACCTCCGCGCCCCACACGTCGGTGCCGGGGGCGAGCTCGCGCATCGGCGTCCACGGGCCGTGCGTGCCCTCCGGGTCGGTCAGGACGACGTTGGCCGCGACCGCGTCGTGGCCCTCACGGAAGACGGTCGCGGTGACCTCGAAGGTCTCACCCGCGACCGCCTTCGCCGGACGTCTTCCGCACTCCACGACCGGGCGGACATCACGCACCGGGATTCGGCCGATGGCCGGGATCGAACTCATGGGTCTCGCCTCCGCCGTGCTCAGGACCGGGCCGTTCGCCCGATCGGGGATTTCCAGCCGCGCCGGAAGGCCCTGCCTCCCCGCGGGTGAAGCCGGTCCGCCGGTGGCGGACCTCCGTGCTAGGCGGTGCCTGCCCGGGGCCGTTCGTTCTGCTCCCCGAGGTAGGCGCCCAGGCTGCTGCGCAGATAGCGCTCGGCGGCGTCGGCGGCCTCGCGCGCACAGCGCTTGCCCATCAGCACACACAGCGTGTAGCCGGAGTCCTCGAAGGTGGCTCGCACCGTGCGGTCGGCAGGGGAGGCGAGCATGACGCGCTCCCAGGCCCGGTACCGCCGCAGTTGCCGGGCCACTTCGGCTTTTGCCGGTAGCAGCATGACGCCGTTCACCTTCCGGGATGTGACAAGCACGGGCAGAGAGAGGTCTTCACACATGGTGCATGTATGGCCACGCAACGTCTTGTTGGGGCTTCAACAACGCGCTCGTGTTGCACGAATGGCGTACCACTCCCACGCTTGAGGTGACTCAGAAGCGATCAGCGCTCACGCTCCGCGTTCGGTGGCCCGTCCCGCCCGGGACGAGGAGGAGCGGGAGCTTCGCCGGTGAGGAGCCAACGAAGATGAAGACCGCAGTGCCCTGCTACTACCACCTCGACGTGGAAGTCAGTCCGGAGCGGGTCGGACAGGTCAGGCGCATCCTGGCCGCACACCTCAGGCTCTGGGACCTGGAAACACTGGTCGAGCCGGTCTGTCGCGGCGCCGAGCTGCTGCTCAACGCCATCGACGAGCACGCCACGGACAAGAACACGTCGATCGAGTTGTGGTGGAACGGTCAGCACCTGATCACCGCCATCGGGGAGAACGACTGCGAACTGCGCCCGGACCAGGACCTGCGGGCCTGTCTGGAGCACATCGCCGTGATGAGCGACGGCTGGGGGTGCTGCGCCACCGACACCGGCAGCAAGGTCATCTGGTTCTCGCAGCGCGCCCGCGCCGGCGAACGCGTGCCGCTGGTCCCCGTGGCGCCCGCGCCCAGCCTGCGCGCGGTGCTGCAAGTGCCCCGCGAGGTGCCGGTCGCGGCCCTCGCGGGCGAGTCGAGCGGCGTGCTGGAGGCCGCCCGGTGACCGCGAAGCGCCGCCGCAAGGCAGGGGTGCCCGTGTGGAGCGGGCACCCCTACCCGTTGGGAGCGTCCTTCGACGGGGAGGGCACCAACTTCGCCCTCTTCAGCGAGGTCGCCGAACACGTCGAACTGGTCCTCGTCGAGGACGACGGCACAGAGCGCCGTGTCCCCATGACCGAGGTCGACGGCTTCGTCTGGCACTGCTACCTGCCGAAGACCGGTCCCGGCCAACGCTACGGCTACCGCGTGCACGGTCCGTGGCAGCCGGAGTTGGGCCACCGGTGCAATCCGGCGAAGCTCCTCCTCGACCCCTACACCCGGGCGGTGGACGGCCAGGTCGACAACCACGCCTCCCTGTTCGAACGGGCGTCGCACGGCCGCTCCCGCGCGGACAGCGCCGGCCACACCATGCTCGGGGTGGTCACGGACGCGGCCTTCGACTGGGGCGACGACCGGCCGCCGCAGCACTCGTACGCCGAGACGGTCATCTACGAGGCCCACGTCCGCGGACTGACCCGCACCCACCCCGAGGTCCCCGCCGAACTGCGGGGCACCTACGCCGGTCTCGCCCACCCCGCGGTGACCGACCACCTGACCTCGCTGGGCGTGACGGCCGTCGAACTGATGCCGGTGCACCAGTTCGTGCAGGACGGCGTGCTGCGCGACCGCGGTCTGTCCAACTACTGGGGCTACAACACGATCGGCTTCTTCGCCCCGCACAACGCCTACGCCGCCAACGGCACCCGCGGTCAGCAGGTCACCGAGTTCAAGGCGATGGTCAAGGCCCTGCACGCGGCGGGCCTCGAAGTGATCCTCGACGTCGTCTACAACCACACCGCCGAGGGCAACGAGAAGGGCCCCACGCTGTCCTTCCGCGGCATCGACAACGCCTCCTACTACCGCCTGGTGGACGGCGACTGGCGGCACTACTACGACACCACGGGCACCGGCAACAGCCTGCTGATGCGGCACCCGTACGTACTGCAGCTCATCATGGACTCGCTGCGGTACTGGGTGACCGAGATGCACGTCGACGGCTTCCGCTTCGACCTCGCGGCCACCCTGGCACGGCAGTTCCACGAGGTGGACCGGCTGTCGGCGTTCTTCGACCTGATCCAGCAGGACCCGGTCATCAGCCGGGTGAAACTCATCGCGGAACCGTGGGACGTGGGCGAGGGCGGCTACCAGGTGGGCAACTTCCCGCCGCTGTGGTCGGAGTGGAACGGCAAGTACCGTGACGCCGTGCGGGACTTCTGGCGCGCGGAGGAACACACGCTCGGCGAGTTCGCCTCCCGCCTGACCGGCTCCTCCGACCTGTACCAGCACAGCCGGCGCCGCCCGCGCGCCAGCGTCAACTTCGTCACCGCGCACGACGGTTTCACCCTGCGCGACCTGGTGTCGTACAACGACAAGCACAACGAGGCCAACGGCGAGGGCAATCGGGACGGTGAGAGCGACAACCGGTCCTGGAACTGCGGCGCCGAGGGCGACACGGACATCCCCGGCGTGCTGGAACTGCGCGCCCGCCAGCAGCGCAACTTCCTTGCCACACTGATGCTTTCGCAGGGCATCCCGATGCTCTGCCACGGCGACGAACTGGGCCGCACGCAGGGCGGCAACAACAACGCCTACTGCCAGGACAACGAGGTCTCCTGGATCGACTGGCGGCTGACCGGCGAACAGCGCGACCTGGTCGACTTCACCAGGTACGTCATCGGGCTGCGCGCCGCCCACCCCGTGCTGCGCCGGCGGCGCTTCTTCCGCGGCGAGACGCCGACCCACGCCCGCCAGCCGTTGCCGGACTTGGTGTGGCTGGCGCCGGACGCGCGGGAGATGACGGAGGAGGACTGGCAGCGCGGCGACGCGCACTCCGTCGCGGTCTTCCTCAACGGCGACGCCATCGTCGAACCCGACCCGTGCGGCCGCCCGGTGGTGGACGACTCCTTCCTGCTGCTGTTCAACAGCTACTGGGAGCCGGTGGAGTTCGTGCTCCCGGACGTCTCCTACGGCGAACGGTGGACGACCCTCCTCGACACCGCGATCACGCAGGGGCCGCCGGACGAGACCGAGCACAAGGCGGGCGCGGAGACGACCGTCGAGGCGCGCAGCCTGGTCCTTCTGACCCGGCCGTCGCGCAGGCCCCGCTGAGGGTCAGCGTTCCTTGCGCGAGGTGACCGTGAACTGCGCGCCGTCCGTGTCGCGCAGCACGGCCTCGTCGCCGCCCTTGGACAGGACGCTGCCGCCGTGCCGCTCCGCGGCCCGGACACAGGCCGTCACGTCCTCGACCGCGAAGTGGATCTGCCAGTGCGGCCGAATGGTGGGGTCGGGGGCCGCCCCGAGCGCGCCCGACTCGATACGGGCCACGATGTCGCCCTGGCTGCGCAGCACCACCTCGCCGCCCTCGTAGCGGACCTCGCAGCAGCCGGCGCGCTCGGTCGCCCAGTCCAGGACCTCGCCGTAGAAGATGGCGGCGTCGAAGGCGTCGCGGGTGTGCAGCCGGATGAAGGCGGGGGCGGCCGCGCGCCACTTCTCCCAGTCGGAGAACAGCTCGCCCTCCCAGATCCCGAAGGTCGCGCCGTCCCGGTCGGCGAGCAGCGCCGCCCGGCCGGGCGGGAAGGAGAGCGGGCCGACGGCCGCCGTACCGCCGCGTTCCTGCGCGCGGGCCGCGGCCTCGTCGGCGCTCGGCACGGCGAAGTACGGGGTCCAGGCCACGGCCATCTGCCACATGGAGGCCACGGCGGCGATGCCCGCCACCGGGGTGTCGCCCATCATGGCGATCCGGAACCGGTCGCCGAGCTTGGCGGAGCGCAGCCGCCAGCCCAGCACGGCTCCGTAGAAGTCCTCGGCGACGTCGAGGTCGCGGCTGGTCAGACTCACCCAGCAGGGTGCGCCGAACACGGAGTGCGAGGAGACCACCTCTTTGGCGGCGGTGGGGCGTGTCGTGTCGTCGTTCATGGCAGTCGCGTCCTGGTCTCGTCGACCGGCCGTCACCGGTCTGTCACCAGTGTCCAACCGGAACCGCTCCGTGCGCCTGCCGAGTACCCCGGAAGAGGCCGCGAAACGGCCGAGAGGCCCGGTGGCGCGGGCCTGCGGGAGTGGTGAGGATGGAGGAGACCGAAAGAGTTTCGACCATGCGCCGGGGAGGTGCGATGCCCAGGGACGGGGGCTCGGAGCGGATCTTCGAGCTGCAGGAGGAAGTGCAGCAGCTCAAGGAGGCGGTCGCCTCGCACGCCGTCGTCGACCAGGCGATCGGGATGGTCGTCGCGCTCGGCCGCGTGGGGCCGGACGAGGGCTGGCAGGTGCTGAAAGAGGTCTCCCAGCACACGAACATCAAGCTGCGGAACGTGGCCGAGCTCATCCTCACCTGGGGCCGCAGCGGGGCCATGCCCGCGGAGATCCGTGCGGAGCTGGAGGACGCGCTGGACCGGTTCGGCCCCACGCAGATACCGGGGGAGCCACCGGAGCAGTGACCGGTCCGCCCCGCGCGGGGCCGGACGCGGCGCGGCTCAGCCGGTCTGCGCGAGGAGTTCCTCCCGCAACTGGGCGAAGCAGCCACTGAGCAGCCGGGACACGTGCATCTGCGAGATGCCGAGCTGCTGGGCTATGCGGCTCTGTGTCATGCCGCGGAAGAACCGCAGGTAGAGGATGGTTCGCTCGCGCTCGGGCAGTGCCTGCAGGCAGGGTGCGACCGCCACACGGTCGACGACGACGTCGTACGCCGGATCGGGGCCGCCGATCGCGTCCGCGAGGGCGTAGCCGTCGGTGCCGGGCATCTCGGCGTCGAGGGACAGGGCGGAGAAGCACTCCAGGGCCTCCATACCGATGCGCACCTCGTTCTGGCTCAGCCGTGTGTGCAGGGCGATCTCGGCGACCGTAGGCGAGCGGCCCGGGACGGTCTGGGACAGCTCCTTGGCGGCCTGCCTGACCCGGTTGCGCAGGTCCTGGACCCGGCGCGGCACGTGCAGCGTCCACATGTGGTCGCGGAAGTGCCGCTTGATCTCGCCGGTGATGGTCGGCACCGCGTACGCCTCGAAGGCGTGCCCGCGGGCCGGGTCGTAGTGGTCGACGGCCTTGACCAGACCGAGGGCCGCGACCTGGTAGAGGTCTTCGAGGCTCTCGCCGCGCCCCTTGAAGCGGACGGCGATCCGCTCGGCCATGGGCAGCCACATCTGGACCAGCTCGTCCCGCAGCGCCTTGCGCTCGGGACCGTCGGGGAGCCCTGCCAGCCGTTCGAAGGCCGCTGCCGTGTCAGGGGCGTCGTTGTGCGGATGGGGCTTGTTTCTACCGGTGGTGACGCGCATCGCGCGCACCTCCCTCGGGCGGTGCCGGGTGGACAGACACCATGGGAGAAACGGGCTCGGACCAGCGGAGACATCCGGGGCCAGGCCGGCTCCCACGGACGTGCCTCCTGTCCGAAGCACTCAATGCACATGCCCGGGGTAGCCACATTCAAAACAAATCAGACATTCCGGCGGCGTCTGGTGCGATGTGGAGGGGTCGCCCGCACGCTTGACCGTTCCTTGGGGCCATTACCTCTGCTACAGAGGTAAATTCGGGACGTGGAATCGGAAGCCTTCCCGGACGAGCTCGTCGACGCCCTCGTCGGAGTCCAGCGGCGCCTCAGACGCCGACTGCGCCGGCAGATCGCCCCACAACTGCGCGGCGCCGAGGTCGAACTGCTGCGCCTGGTCGTGGACCGGCCCGGAGTCGGCATCTCGGGCGCCGCCAAGGACCTCCATCTGGCGGGCAATTCGGTGTCCACGCTGGTCAACCAGCTCTCCCGGCAGGGCTATCTGGTGCGCGAGACGGACCCCGCCGACCGGCGGGCCGCCCGGCTGATGCCGACCCCCGCCGCCGACGCGCGGCTCGCCGAATGGCGCAAACGGTGCGGAGAACTCGTCCGTGACGGTCTGTCCGGGCTGAACGAGACGGACCGGGAAGCGCTGCGCGCCGCCGTTCCCGCGCTGCGCAGGCTCGCCGAGAACCTGTACGAGGAGGCGGAGGAGTCATGACGAACGACGCGGGCGCACCCCGGGCCGGCACGGGCGCTCCAGGGGTCGTGGACACCCCGACGGCCGACGCCGTCTCCTGCATCCGGCTCGCCTACGAGTTCGGCGAGACCCGCGCGGTCGACGACCTCGAACTGTCCGTGGCGCAGGGCGAGGTCTTCGGACTGCTCGGCCCCAACGGCGCGGGCAAGACCACCGCGATCCGCTGCATCACCACCCTGCTCCCGGTCCCCGCCGGCATGGTCCGCGTCTTCGGCCACGACGCCGCCAAGGAACGCATGGCCGTACGCCGCCTGCTCGGCTACGTGCCGCAGCAGCTCTCCGCCGACGCCGGGCTCACCGGGCGCGAGAACGTCGCCCTGTTCGCCCGCGTCTTCGACGTCTCCCGCCGCGAGCGCGGCGCGCGTGTCGCGCAGGCCCTGGCGGCCGTCGACCTCACCGACGCCGCCGACCGGCTCGCCGGCACCTACTCCGGCGGCATGGTCCGCCGCCTCGAACTCGCCCAGGCCCTGGTCAGCGCGCCCCGGCTGCTGATCCTCGACGAGCCGACCATCGGCCTCGACCCCATCGCCCGCACCGGCGTGTGGGAGCACATCAACGCCGTACGGGACGCCACCGGCATGACCGTGCTGGTGACCACCCACTACATGGACGAGGCCGACCAGTACTGCGACCGGGTCGGTCTGATGCACCGCGGCCGCATCCGAGCCCTCGGCACCCCGGCCGAACTGCGCCAGGGCCTGGCCGAACGCCGGGGGACGGACACCCTGCCCACCCTGGAGGACGTCTTCCGCGACGTCGCCGGCAGTGGCCTCGACGACAAGTCAGGAGATTTCCGTGATGTCCGAAGCACCCGCCGCACCGCCCACCGCGTCGGCTGAGCGCACGGACGGCATCGACCTGCTGCTGCGCCCGCCCCAGCCCCGCGCGGGCTGGCGTCTGCTGCCCGCCCGGGTGGCGGCGATGTGCGCCGTCGAACTGCAGAAACTGCGCCACGACCGCACCGAGCTCTACACCCGCGCGGTGCAGCCGGCCCTGTGGCTGCTGATCTTCGGTCAGACCTTCACCCGGATCAAGGCGATCCCGACCGACGGCATCCCCTACGTCGACTACCTGGCACCCGGCATCATCGCCCAGTCCGCGATGTTCATCGCCATCTTCTACGGCATCCAGATCATCTGGGAGCGCGACGCCGGCATCCTCAACAAGCTTCTGGTCACGCCCACTCCGCGCTCGGCGCTGATCACCGGCAAGGCCTTCGCCGCCGGCGTGAAGTCGCTGATCCAGGCCGTCGTCGTCATCGTGATCGCAGCGCTGCTCGGCGTGGCGCTGACGTGGAACCCGCTCAAACTCCTCGGCGTGGCGGCGATCGTCGTCCTCGCGTCCGCCTTCTTCTCCTGCCTGTCCATGACCATCGCCGGCGTCGTCCTCAGCCGCGACCGGCTCATGGGCATCGGACAGGCCATCACCATGCCGCTGTTCTTCGGCTCCAACGCCCTGTACCCGGTGTCCATCATGCCCGGCTGGCTTCAGGCGATCAGCAGGTTCAACCCGCTGAGCTATCAAGTGGACGCCCTGCGCGGCCTCCTCCTCGGCACGCACGCGCACGTCGCCCTCGACCTCGCGGTGCTCCTCGTGGCCGCCGTGCTCGGCATCACCGCGGCCTCCTCACTGCTGGGCCGGCTCGCCCGGTGATCACGCCGTTCGGAACGTGATGTGCGGCACGCACCCTCCCACGGACGTGTGCCGCATTTCGCCGATTGTTCCTGCGCACGGCTTGATCAGTGATCAAAGGTGATGAATTCGCTGGCCACAGCGCATTCTGCTCATTTGACAGTGCGCTGAGCACACAGATAGGAAGCAGCTCTCTGAGGTCGAAGAGGTGGATTGTGTACGAGCCGAACGTGGTCGGGGACTGGCAGGAGTACGACGAGCATGCCGGTCTGCGTGTCCGCGTCCACCGCCTGGAAGCCGCCGAGCCGCCGCGCGGCCGGGACGACGCGGCCGCCGGCCTCACCTACTTCTGCGTCCGCGTGACCGTCGAGAACCGCGGCGACCGGCCCTCGACCATCCACCTCGAGGACGGTCAGATCGACGTGCGGATCGGCCCGGACGGCGAGGCCGCGTTCATCGACTGGCGCAACTCGCAGTTCATCGAGGGCTTCGACGTCTACCCGCTGCGCCGGGCCACCGCCGTGCTGTTCGCGGCCGGCCCGGAGGGCTCCCTGAGCCAGGTCGACGTGCAGATCCAGCTGCGCGTCGACGAGGAGTGGGCCGACCGACGGCTGTGGGCGGGCGGCATCGGACTGCACGAGGAGACGGTGGGCGCCCACGCGGTCTCCGCGCGGGACGTCCTGGCCCACCAGGTCAGCACGTTCCTGCGTGAACAGGCGGAGGAAGGCACCGCCTGATCCGCGCCCGCCTCAGTGCGGGATGCCGTCGATGATCTCGCGGGCACCCTGACGCAGCAGCGCCACGGCGACCGACGTGCCCAGGGTGGCCGGGTCGAGCCGGCCGGCCCATTCGTGGGCGTTCAGGCGCGTCTTGCCGTCGGGGGTGAACACGCACGCCCGCAGGGACAGTTCGCCGCCGTGCCCCACGCGCGCGTACCCGGCGATGGGGCTGTTGCAGTGCCCCTGCAGCACGTGCAGGAACATGCGCTCCGCGGTCGCTTCCCGGTGCGTGTCCGGGTCCCCGAGTCCGCTGACCGCGTCGATGAGATCGGTGTCGTCCTGCCGGCACTGCAGTGCCAGGATGCCCGCGCCGATCGGCGGCATCATCGTCTCCACCGAGAGGACCTCGGTGATCACGTCCTGGCGGCCGATGCGTTCGAGGCCGGACACCGCGAGCAGCAGCGCGTCCGCCTCGCCGGCCTCCAGCTTCGCCAGCCGCCGGTTGGCGTTGCCGCGGAACGGCACGCACTCCAGGTGCGGATGGCCGGCGGCCAGCTGGGCGACGCGGCGCACCGCCGAGGTACCGATCCGCGTGCCCTCCGGGAGTTCGTCCAGCGTCAGACCGCCCGGATGGACGAGGGCGTCGCGGACGTCGTCGCGTTTGAGGAACGCGGCGAACGTCGTACCCGCCGGAAGCGGCCGGTCGGCGGGAATGTCCTTGACGCAGTGCACCGCGAGATCGGCCTCGCCCGCCAGCAGCGCGGCGTCAACCTCCTTGGTGAACGCCCCCTTGCCCTCCACCTGGGACAGCACGCCCATCCACTTGTCGCCGGTCGTCTTAACCGGCACGACCTCGGTGCGCACACCGGGGTGCAGGGCCGCCAACTCGGCTCGGACACGCTCCACTTGGGCGAGCGCCATGGGCGAGTCGCGGGAGACGATACGGATCAGTTCGGGGACGGACATGCGGACACGATAGACCCCCGGAAGGGTGCGTTTGGACGGTACGGGCCTATTCGGGCGCGCATCACACCGACGCCGGGCCCGCGGCGGAGCCCCTTCGAGCACCGCCGGGTGTCGTCGTGGCCGTGTCACGGAGCCGCCACCTGCGCAGGCGTGTCCGGACGACTCCCGCTGCGGTGAACCCGGGCCGTGCGCAGCGGAGTTGGATGCGGGGCGCCGCCCGCACCAGCACCGTCTTGTGTCCGTGGGTTGACGCCCCAGAGCCACCGCCGCCCACTGTTCGGTGGGTCGGTCGTGACGGCGGGTCAGAGCAGGTCGTCCGGGAAGTCTGCCGCCGCCTCCTCGGGGGTCAGGTCGGGTCGCAGCCGCAGCCAGGAGGGCTGGCGCAACATGCCGGACCGGGTGCGGGTGCTGTAGCGGACCTCGCCGACCAGCCGGGGCACCACCCAGTGGGCGCCGGGCACCGAGGGGACGGGATCGAAGGGGCACACGGTGGTCTCGGCATCCCGCAGGAGCCCGGCGAGCCGGGTGCGCTCGGCTTCGCTCCAGCCGGTGCCCACCCCGCCGACGTACCGCAGCCGCCCCGCCGCCCGCTGTCCGACCAGGACCGCGCCGGGCAGCCCCGACAGCCGTCCCCTGCCCGCCAGCCAGCCGCCCACGACGACATCCTCGCTGCGCATGTTGCGGATCTTGATCCAGGCTCGGGAGCGCACCCCGGGTTCGTACACCGAGTCCAGCCGCTTGCAGACCAGGCCTTCCATGCCGTGCTCACGCGTGGCGTTCAGCGCCTGCCGTCCGTGCCCGACGAGTGCGGCGGGCGTGGACCAGAAGGGCCCGTCGAGTCCCAGTTCCTCCAGAAGCCCCCGGCGGCGGACGTAGGGCAGCGCGGTGAGATCCTGGCCGGCCAGGTGCATCACGTCGAACAGCACCAGGTGGGCGGGCACCTTGGCGGCCTGCCGCGCCGCCCGGGCGGGCGCGTGGGCCAGCCCCATGCGGGACTGCAGCAACTGGAAGTCGGCGCGGCCGTGTTCGTCCAGCGCCAGGACCTCCCCGTCCAGCACCGCGGCCGTGGTCCCCAGTGCCGCGCCGAGGGCGTGAAGTTCGGGATACGCGGCGGTGATCTCCTCCCCGGACCGGGCGCGCAGCCGCACGGCGCCGTCCCCTTCGAGGTAGGCCACGACCCGCTGGCCGTCCTGCTTGGTCTCGTAGGCCCAGCGGGCGTCCTGCGCCACGGGCGGCAGTGTGCCCGGGGTGGCGAGCATGGGCCGGATCAGGGGGAGGGTCACGGGTGAGTTGTCGACGCTGCCGCGCGCCGTCACGCGCCCGGCCCACCGGTTTCCCCTGAACGGCGCTGCCATCGGCCGCCGTCAGATGATGCCGCCGTTGGCCCGCAGCACCTGCCCGTTGACCCAGCGGCCCTCGCTTCCCACGAGGAAGGACACGACGCCGGCTATGTCCTCCGGGGTCCCGAGGCGTTCCAGCGGCGGCTGCGCGGCCAGCCGGGCGACGGTCTCCTCGTCCTTGCCGTCGAGGAAGAGGTCGGTCGCCGTCGGGCCGGGCGCCACGGCGTTGACCGTCACGTCACGGCCGCGCATCTCCCTGGCCAGGATCAGCGTCAGCGCCTCGACCGCGCCCTTGCTCGCGGAGTAGGCGCCGTAGCCGGGGAAGGCGAGTCCCACCACGGAGCTGGAGAAGTTGACGAGCGCTCCACCCGGACGCAGTCGGCGCGCGGCCTGCTGGTCGACGACGAACGTGCCGCGGATGTTGGTGCGGTACAGGGCGTCGAGTTCGCCCAGGTCGAGCTCGGAGACGGGGGACAGGGGCATCCGTCCGGCCGCGTGCACGACCGCGTCGACACCGCCGTAGGTGGCCTCGGCCAGGTCGAAGAGGGCGGCGACGTCTGCCTCGTCGCCGACGTCGGCGCGGGCGGCGTACGCCGTACCGCCGGTCGCCTCGATGGTCTGGACGACCTCGTCCGCGGCGTCCTTGTTGCCGGCGTACCCGACGACGACCGCGAACCCGTCGGCGGCGAGCCGCCGGGCGACCTGCCGTCCGATGCCGCGTGATCCACCGGTCACGATCGCCACGCGCCGGTCCTGCTGGGGCTGAGTGGTCATGGCTGCATCCTTTGTTAGCGCTGCTACGGCTGCTTCGTATCGACGATAACACAGCTTCGTAGCGTTGGTACCCTCAATTTCGTATCGGCGCTACGCATGGCGTACGGTGGTCCCATGGATGCGCGGGAGAAGATCCTGGAAGCGGCCACCGACCTGCTGGCCGAGGCGTCGGTCGCCGACGTCTCCACGCGGGCGGTGTGCGAGGCGGCGGGCGTGGGCGCGCCGATGCTCTACCGGCTGTTCGGCGACAAGGCCGGGCTGCTGGCCGCCGTCGTGGACCGGGGCTTCGAGGCCTATCTCGCCTCAAAGCGGGCGGCCCGGCCCAGCGACGACCCCGTCGCGGACCTCCGCAGCGGCTGGGACAACCACATGCGCTTCGCGCTGGAGCACCCCAACCACTACCGGCTGATGTACTCGCCCGAGCTGACGGTCCCGCCCGCGGCGGCGCGGGAGGCGCACGCCCTGCTGCACGGCATCCTCGAACGCTGCGCCGCCGCCGGCCGGCTCACCGTGCCGCCCGCCCTCGCCACGCAGATGATCATGTCCGCCAACGTCGGGGCGGCCCTGTCCGTACTCACCAGACCGGAGCAGTACCCGGACCCGGGGTTCTCCGAGCGCCTGCGCGACGCCGTACTCGACTCGGTCACCCGCCCGCCCGCCGACGTGCCCGACGGCCAGGAGGACGACGGGGACAGGGCCGTCCCCGTAGCCGCCGCCACACTGGCGGCCCGGCTTCGCGCCGCGCAGTCCCCGCCCTTCACCCCGGCCGAATCCGCCCTGCTGGGGCAGTGGTTGGACAAGCTGTCCGCCGGGTGACCGGCAGTGCGCCATGGGCGTCACAGTCCGCCGAGGCACGCTCTTGCCCCCGGTGAGGGGCCGTCCCTGATGGCCGCGGCCCGCCGGTCGGCGGCCATCAGGGACGGCGAGTCGGCCCAGCGGCGAGTCAGCTCACCTTGGAGGCGTCGGCCGATGCTTCGGTGGCGGGCGTCGACGCGTCCACGGCGACCGGACGGCGGCTCGGGATGAACGACGCCACGGCGAAGGCCAGCAGCGCGGCCCCGGCGCCGAGGGCCATGACGACCTTGAAGCCGTTCCGCGAGGGCAGCGAGTAGCCGCCGAGGCCGATCGTCAGGTGCGAGAGGACGACACCGGCGAGGGCGCTGGCCACGGACGTACCGATCGACCGCATCAGAGTGTTGAGGCTGTTGGCGGCCGCGGTCTCCGACGGGTCCACGGCGCCCATGATCAGGGCGGGCATGGCGCCGTACGTGAAACCGATACCGGCGCCGATGACGCACGACACCAGCACCAGGTGCCACACCTCTGACATCAGCACGATGTTCAGGCCGTACCCGCAGGCCACGATCAGCGCGCCGATCATCAGCGTCACCTTCGGGCCCTTCGCCCTGGAGACGGCGGCGGACACCGGTGCGAACGCCATCATCACCAGACCGGAAGGCGCCATCACCAGACCGGCGGTCAGGAGCGACTTGCCCAGGCCGTAGCCCGTCTGCGCGGGCAACTGCAGCAGTTGGGGCAGGACCAGGGACATCGCGAACATCGAGAAGCCGATCGCGATCGAGGCCAGATTGGTCACCAGGACCTGACGGCGGGCGGTGGTGCGCAGGTCCACCAGCGGTTCGGTCGTGCGCAGTTCGAAGAAGCCCCACGCGAGCAGCACCACGACCGCCGTCGCGAGCAGGCCGAGGGTGGTGACATCGGTCCAGCCCCAGTCGGCGCCCTTGGATATCGCAAGCAGCAGAGACACGAGCCCCACCGCCATGCCCACGCCGCCGACGACGTCGAAGCGGCCACCGGAGCGCACCCGCGACTCGGGCACGAAGAGCAGGACGAGCGCCAGGGCCACCAGGCCCATGCCGGCCGAGCTCCAGAACAGGGCGTGCCAGTCGAAGTGGTCCGCGATCAGCGCCGCCGTCGGCAGGCCCAGGGCGCCGCCGACGCCGAGCGAGGCGCTCATCAGTGCCGTGGCCCCCGCCAGTCGCTCGGTGGGCAGTTCGTCGCGCATGATGCTGATGCCCAGCGGCACGACCGCCGCCGCCAGGCCCTGTACCGCCCGTCCGACGATCATCGGAGCCAGCGAGTCGCTGAGTGCGCAGACCACCGAACCCGCCACCAGTAGCACCACGCTGACCAGCAGCATGCGCCGCTTGCCGAACATGTCGCCGAGCCGGCCCACCACCGGCGTCGCCACCGCGGCGGCCAGGAGCGTGGCGGTCACGGCCCAGGCGGTGTCCGCGGCGGGAGCGTCCAGCAGCTTCGGCAGCTCCGGAACGATCGGGATGACCAGCGTCTGCATCAGCGATACGACGATGCCGGCGAAGGCCAGCACGGCCACCACGGCGTTCGACCGCGGTGCGGGCGGTCCGCCCGGGCTCACCGGGCTGGTAAGGGCGTCGGACATGAAGAAGCCTCCATGGGCAGGGGAGGAGCCGGGGACACGACCCGATCCAAGATTTAAGGCAGGTGATTGACTTAGCTTAGAGGCTCGGTCGACCTGACGTCCGCCGGGTCCAGCCGGGTCCGATCGCGTCCGGCCGGGTCCGGTTCGGCCGGTGTCATTGCGTAGGCTTCCTAAGCTGGAACTCGCCGCGCGGGCGGCGGACCTGCGGCGGTTCGAGGGACTGGCCGCCGCGGGCTGAACGAAGTCCCGGTGCGGTGGTGAGCATGGCGGCCAGGACGGCACGCGCGGAACAGGTCAGCGCGACCAGGGAGCTGATCCTGACCGCCGCCGAGCGGCTGTTCGCCGAGCGTGGCGTCAACGCCGTCTCCAACCGCCAGGTCAGCGAGGCCGCCGGACAGGGCAACAACACCGCCGTCGGCTACCACTTCGGCACCAAGGCCGACCTGGTGCGCGCCATCGTCCGCAAGCACGCGACGCAGATCGAGGAGATCCGCGCCCGGCTGCTGGCCGGCATCGGCGACTCGCCGGACGTGCGCGACTGGGTGGACTGCCTGGTGCGTCCCGTCCCGCAGCACCTGGGGGCGTTGGGCGGCCCCACCTGGTACGCCCGCTTCTGCGCGCAGATCATGACCGACCCGGTGCTGCACCAGATCGTCGTCGACGAATCGCTGACCTCCCCGTCCCTGCGGAAGATCATCGACGGACTCACCGCCTGTCTGCCCGACCTGCCGCCGGAAGTCCGCGCCGAGCGGAGCGAGATGGCCCGTCATCTGATCGTGCAGATGCCCGCCGAGCGTGAGCGCGCCCTCGCCGAGAACCGGCCCACCCCGCGCGCCACCTGGGACGACGCCGCGACCGGCCTCGCCGACGCGCTCGTCGGCCTGTGGCTGGCGCCCGTGGCGAAGCGGTCCTGACCGGTCGGAGGGGGACGGAAGGCTGTCGTGCGGGACCCGAGGGAGCACGGGACTTTACTTGAGTTACGCAACAAGCTGGTAGCGTGGGCGTATGCCCGCACCGCCGCTCCCCGACGTCCCCGCGTCCGACGAGGTCGTCGAGATCGAGCGCGCGCTCACCCGCATCACCTACATGAGCACCCGCGCCCGTCGGCACGAGCGGCTGATGGCGCTGGCCGGTGTGCCGCTGGACCGTGCCGCCGTCGCACTGCTGCGCCAGGTCGCCGACTCGGAGCCGCTGCGCCCCGGGGAGCTGGCGATCCGGCTGGGCGTGGAGGCCTCCCATGTCACCCGCACCGTGCAGCAGTTGCAGAAGTCCGGCTACGTCACCCGCGTGCCCGACCCCGACGACCGCCGGGCCCAGCGCATCGAGCTCACCGAGGCGGGCCGGGAGGCCATGGCGCGGGTACGGGACGCCGGTGCCCGCGGCATGCAGTTGGCCCTGTCGGAGTGGACGCCGGAGGAACTGCGGCAGCTCGCCACCCTCTTCCACCGCATGGTCGACGACTTCCTCGCGTACGCCGTCGACGAGGAGATGGAACCGCAGGCCGACCCGGCGTCCACCTCTTGAGCCCACCCCCGCGGCGCCCCTCTGACGCCACCCGGGCCGCCTTCGGGGGAGGCCGGTCACGGGCCCTCTCTACCCTCCGGTAACATCGCCCGGCAGGTCATCAGAGGAGGAACCGTGTCACGGTCCGAACGCTCGCCCCTGCTGCTCGCCGGTCTGCTTGCCGCCGCGGGCACCGCCCACTTCGCCGTTCCCCGCCAGTTCGACGCGATCGTCCCGCGCTCCCTGCCGGGTACGCCCAGGACCTGGACGTACGTCAGCGGTGCCGCCGAACTCGCGCTCGCGGCCGGCATCGCGCTGCCCCGCACCAGGAAGACCGCGGCCCTCGCCGCGGCCGCGTTCTTCGTCGGTGTCTTCCCCGCCAACGTCAAGATGGCCGTCGACTGGCGCGACCGGCCCGCGCCGCAGAAGGCCGCGGCCATGGGGCGACTGCCGCTGCAGCTGCCCCTCGTCCTGTGGGCCCGCAGTGTCGCCAGGAGCGGGGAGGGCGCGGCATGAGTCAGTCCGTGAACGTCGGTGACAAGGTCGACGACTTCGAACTGCCCGACGAGACCGGCACCGTCCGCAGGCTGTCCGAACTGCTCGCCGACGGACCGGTCGTGCTCTTCTTCTACCCGGGCGCCCTCACTGCGGGCTGCACCGCGGAGGCCTGCCACTTCCGCGACCTGGCCGCCGAGTTCGCCGCGGTCGGTGCCCGGCCGGTCGGCGTCAGCGGCGACACCGTCGAACGGCAGCAGGAGTTCGCCGGCCGGCACACCCTGGGCATGCCGCTGCTGTCCGACGCCGACGGCGCGATCCGGGAGCGGTTCGGCGTCAAGCGCGGCTTCTCCCTGGCGCCGACCAAGCGGGTCACGTTCGTCATCGGCCAGGACCGCACGGTCCTCGACGTCGTCCGCAGCGAGCTGCGCATGAACACCCACGCCGACCGGGCACTGGAGGCCCTGCGGGCCGCACGCCAGAAGTGACCGCAGGGAAGCGGAGGGCTCCACCGGTCCTTCGTTTCGGTTGAAGCCCCACGACAAAAGCACCATCCTGTGGAATATGGAGCACGCCTCCGCTGCGGCGATTCTCGATGCCCGGGGCATGGTGACGGGGTGGAGCGAGGGTGCCCGGCGGCTGACGGGATATCCGGCCGAGGAGGCCCTGGGACGGGCCGCGCGCGACCTGCTCGCCGAGGAGGTGCCCGCGGAGGCCGTCGCCGCGCTGCACGGCACCGTCGTACTGCGCCACCGCGACGGCTCCACCGTGGCGCTCCGGCTCAGCGGCTGCCCGGTCGTCGGCGAGGACGGCGATCCCGGCGGCTATGTGATCACCGCCGAGGCGCCGGGCGACCGCCGGACCGCCCTGGCCGCCGAGGCCTTCCAGCGGGCCTCCATGTCGATGTCCGTTTTCGACACCCGCCAGCACTACCTGCGGCTCAACGACGCCGGCTGCCGGGTCATGGGCGTGCCGGAGGAGGCCCTGACCGGCCGGTTCTTCGCGGACACCGTCGAGGACACCGAGTCCAGCCGCGGCTTCCTCGACCATCTGCGCCTGGTGGCCGAGACGGGCCGGCCGACACGCTACGAGAGCTTTACCGGCGCCCCCGCCCTCAACCGCGACCACGCCTGGACCACCGAGATGTGGCCCCTGCGGGACGCCGGGGGCGAGGTCAGCGCGGTTGCGTTGGCGGCGTTCGACAGCACCGAGCAGTACTGGGCCCGCGAGCGCCTGGCGCTGCTCAACGAGGCGGCGGCCTGTATCGGCACCACCCTGGACGTGGTGCGCACCGCCGAGGAGTTCGTCGAGCTTCTCGTGCCGCGCTACGCCGACTTCGCCAGCGTAGACCTGCTCGACTGGGTGCTGAGCGCCGAGGAACGACCGGGCATGCCGGAGAACGACATCGTGCTGCGCCGAGTCGCGCACGGCTCGGGCACCGAGGGCACGCCCGAGGCAGCGGTGCACGTCGGTGAGGCGGACGTGTACCCGTCGTTCTCCCCGCCGGCGAAGGCACTGCGCTCGGGGAGGGCCGTGGTGAGCCAGGCCGGTGAGCCGGACTTCGTGCGCTGGGTCGCAGAACGCAACGCACGGGCCCCGCGGGGCCGCCCGTACCGCAAGGGCGTGCACTCGATGCTCGCGGTGCCGCTGCGGGCCCGCGGCACCACGCTGGGGGTCGTCGTCGGCGTCCGCATCGCCAACCCGGACGACTTCGCCGCCGACGACGCCGTCCTCGGGGAGGAGCTCGCCAGCCGTGCCGCCGTCTGCGTCGACAACGCCCGCCGTTTCGCCCGCGAACGCACCACCGCCCTGGCCCTCCAGCACAGCCTGCTGCCCAGGGGGCTGCCCGGCCAGGCGGCGGTGGACGTGGCCCACCGCTACCTGCCCTCGGGCTCGCTGGCCGGCATCGGCGGCGACTGGTTCGACGTGATCCCGCTGTCCGGCAGCCGCGTCGCCCTGGTCGTCGGCGACGTCGTCGGCCACGGCATCCCCTCCTCGGCGACCATGGGCCGCCTCTGCACGGCCGTACGCACCCTCGCGGACGTGGACCTCGCGCCGGACGAACTCCTCACCCACCTCGACGACCTGGTGATCCACCTCGCCTCCGGCGACCTGGGCGACGAGGCGGCGGAACTCGGCGCCACCTGCCTCTACGCCGTCTACGACCCCGTCTCGCGCCGCCTCACCCTCGCCGCGGCCGGTCACCCCGCGCCCGCCCTGCTGTACCCCGACGGCACGGCGAGCCTCGTGCGGATGGCGGCCGGGCCGCCGCTGGGCGTCGGCGGCCTGCCCTTCGAGGCTACGGAGCTGGAACTGCCCGAAGGCTGCGTCGTCGCCCTCTACACGGACGGCCTGATCGAGGACCGCGACCGCGACGTCGACCACGCCACGGCCGAGCTGTGCCGCGCCCTCGCCGCCCCGGCCGACACCCTCGACACCCTGTGCGACACGGTCCTGAAGGCCGTACTGCCGGAGGAGCCCGGCGACGACGTGGCGCTGCTGGTCGCCCGCACCCGGGCGCTGGGCGCGGACCAGGTCGCCACCTGGGACATCACCCCGGACCCCGAGCAGGTCGCCGCCGCCCGCCGGGCCGCCACCCAGCAGGTGATCGCCTGGGGCCTGGACGAGGCCGCGTTCGTCACCGAACTGGTCGTCAGCGAACTGGTCACCAACGCCATCCGCTACGGCGCCCCGCCCGTCCAGCTCCGCCTGATCCGCGACCGTGCCCTCATCTGCGAGGTGTCCGACGGCAGTTCGACCTCCCCGCACCTGCGCCGGGCGCACGCGTTCGACGAGGGCGGCCGCGGGCTGCTGCTGGTCGCCCAGCTCACCCAGCGCTGGGGCAGCAGGCAGACCCCGCGCGGCAAGACCATCTGGGCCGAGCAGACGCTGCCGCCCCCGGTGTGATCACTGGAAGGAGCAGCCCGGGTTCGGGACGTCCTCCGAGTAGGGCGCGCCGTGCGGCAGCACGTACAGCACGTCGAGGACGAGCGGGGTGTCACCCTCGTTGCGGCCCAGGTGGACGTCGCTCGGGCCGCCCGGCTCGCGGACCGTGGTGCCCCTCGGATAGACGCCGTCCTCGGCGCAGTCGGCGTGGTAGTGACTCAACGTGCCCTGGCGGACGAAGCCGTAGACCACGCCGTCGTGGAAGTGCCAGCCGGTGCTCTGGCCCGGCGGGACGGTGATCTCGCGCAGCACGTAGTCGGTGTCCCCGACGGTGGTCGTGCTGATCAGCTTGGCGGTCACCCCCGGCCCCGGCGGCGTGGCCCCCGCCGTGCCGCAGGTCAGGACCGAACCGGTGACGATCGCGCCGACGACGGCGGTGCGGAGTGCGGTGCGCATGCTTGAACGGCCTTCCGGACGAGGGGCGAAGATCGAGTACCGCCGTGAACATAGAGGCCTGGAAGGCCTGTTGGGGCCGGAACGCGTCAATCCGGAGACCTCCTCGGCCGGTTCGCTCAGGCCGCGGGCCGCTCGCGCACCACGTCGGCCGGCTTCTTGTCGTCCCTGAGGCCCAGGAACCGCGGGTGGCGCAGCATCCCGTCCCGCGTCCACTCGGTGAAGTCGATCTGCGCGACCAGCTCCGGCCTCACCCAGCGGGCGCGCGCCTCCCGCACCGGGCCCTCGAACCGTGAGCCGTCCACCCGCAGCCGGTCGAGCCGCTCGCGCAGCGACAGCAGCGTGGCCCGGTCGAAACCGGTGCCGACCTTTCCCGCGTAACGCAGCTTCCCGTCCTGGTGGTAGCCCAGCAGCAGCGCGCCCAGGCCGACCCGGCTGCCGGCGGGCTCGGTGAAACCGCCGACGACGAACTCCTGCCCTTGGGAGCACTTCAGCTTCAGCCAGTCCGGGGACCGGCGTGGCTGGTACGGCCTGTCGGCACGCTTGGCGATCAGCCCCTCCCAGCCGCGGGCGCACGCGGCGGCGAGCGTCTCGGCGCCGCCGGCGTTGCGGTGGGAGGTCCAGCGCAGCGGTGCGCGGTAGGAAAGGGCCCGGCGCAGCAGGGACTTGCGCAGCCGCAGCGGCAGCCGGGTGGTGTCCGCGCCGTCCAGCCTGAGCAGGTCGAACACGTAGTACGTCACGGCGACACCGGTGGCCTCGATCTCCTGTCTGCGCGTCAGCCCCATGCGCTGCTGGAGCCGGGCGAAGTCGGTGCGGCCGCGGGAGAACGCGACGACCTCGCCGTCGACCGTGAAGTCGGCGCAGGACTGGGCGGACAGCGCCTCGACGATCTCGGGGTAGCTGTCGTCGAGGCGGCGCCCCGTGCGCGACAGCAGGGTCACCCGCCCCGCCTCACGGACGGCCAGCAGCCGTACGCCGTCCAGCTTCCGCTCGAAGATCCACTCACCCGTGTCGGGGAAGTCCCGCCGGTCGCTCAGCGTGGCCAGCATGGGCCGTTCGGCGAGTTCCGTCCCGGGACGCGCCGCGGCCAGGAGCCCGCGCTGTTCCTCGGGGAGCGAGTCGAGCAGACCCGGCACGGCCGTTCACTTCCGTCCGTCGTCGGCGGCGACCTGGGCGAGGGTACGGCCGCTGGTCACCGAGCGGGCCCGCCGCGGATCCGGCGCCCCGTGTCCGCCCCGCTCGCCGCCGGCCTTCACCAGCAGCCAGGACTCCCTGCCGTCCCCGTCCTTCCCGCCGCGGAACCGGGTGAGCGCGTACTCGCCGCGCAGTTTGGCGCCCTTGAGCCGGAACCGGGCGTGCCCGTGCTCCAGCGACTCCTCGAAGTCGACGGGCCGTCCCTTGCGGTCGTGGCTCAGCGGCTGGTAGGTGCCGTGGTCCCAGACGATCACGGTGCCGCCGCCGTACTCGCCCTCCGGGATGACTCCCTCGAACTCCTCGTACTGCAGCGGATGGTCCTCCGTGGGCACGGCCAGCCGCTTGTCGTGGGGGTCGCCCGAGGGGCCCTTCGGGATGGACCACGACTTCAGTACCTCACCCACCTGGAGCCGGAAGTCGAAGTGCATGGTGGACGCGTCATGGATCTGCACGACGAAGCGGGGTTCGCCGTCCGGGGGAGCGGACCCGCCCTCCGGCTCCGCGCTCCGCCGGAAATCGCGTTTGCCGCGGTACTCCCGCAGCCGGTCCCGGTCACCCACCTCCGGCTCCTTCCGTGCGTCCTGCCTCGCGGGCCTGCGAGTACCCCAGGGGCGCCTCAGAACTCCTCGTGCACCTCGGGGTCGCCGCCCAGGCGGCGGTGGGCACGGTCGGCGACGGCCCGCATCTGCCCCGCGTCGAGCTCGAAGCCGAAGACGTCGAGGTTGGCGCGCTGCCGGCCCGGGTCCGAGGACTTCGGGATGGGCACCGCGCCGAGCTGGGTGTGCCAGCGCAGCACGACCTGGCCGGGGGTCACGCCGAGATCTTCGGCGATCGAGACGAGCGCCGGGTCGTCGAGCAGGTCGCTGCCGCGGCCGAGCGGGCTCCAGCTCTCGGTGACGATGCCCTTGGCGGTGTGGAAGGCGCGCAGCTCCTCCTGCGGGAAGAGCGGGTGCAGCTCGATCTGGTTGACGGACGGCAGGACGCCGGTCTCCTTCTCCAGCCGCTCGATGTGCCCCGGCGTGAAGTTGGAGACGCCGATGGAGCGAACCAGGCCGTCCTCGCGGAGCTTGATCATGGCGCGCCACGAGTCGACGTACCGGTCGACCCGGGGGAGCGGCCAGTGGATCAGATACAGGTCCACGTACTCCAGGCCGAGCCGGCGTCGGGATTCCTCGAAGGAGGCGAGGGTCTCCTCGTGGCCGTGGTCGCGGCCCGGGAGCTTCGTGGTGACCACGATCTCCTCGCGGGGCACGCCGCCGCGGGCGATGCCGAGGCCCACCCCGGACTCGTTGCGGTAGTTGGTGGCCGTGTCGACCAGGCGATAGCCCAGGCCCAGGGCCTCGGCGACGGCGCGCTCCGCCTCGGCGTCGCTCATCGGCCAGGTGCCCAGGCCGACCGCGGGGAGCCGCGTGCCGTCGTTGAGCGTGTGCGTCGGGATGCTGACCACGGGGGGACCTTTCCCTCGACTGTGCCGGACCTCCAGCGTCACCGATGAGGTGAGGCTTGATCAAACGCACAGGTCGGGTGAGGCGCGAGCCGGTCGTCCGAGGCAGCGGCCGTGACCGCGCCCGGCAGGGCCCTGTCGCCACACCCCGCGAACGCTGTCACGATCTCCGTGGAAGCGGCTCCCGGCCGCACGGCACGCGGGGGACCGGCGGTGCGGAGCCGATGCGCACGAGCGACGGAGTGGCTATGACGACGGAGTGGGACGCGGTGGCGGAGGCGGAGCGGGCCGCGGGTGTCGAGGTGAAACCGGTCGCCGGACACATCGGAGCGGAGATCACCGGCGTCGACCTGGCCGACGACCTCGACGACGCCGTGGTCGCCGCGATCCGCGCGGCCGTGCTGCGCTGGAAGGTGGTGTTCTTCCGCGAGCAACGGCTCGACCACGCCCGGCACGTGGCGTTCGCGCGCCGCTTCGGCGAACCCGTCGTCCTGGGCAAGCGCGGCAGCGCCTCACCGCCGGACTTCCCCGAGGTGGAGACCACCGCCGACCGGCTGGAACTGGGCGGCCGGTTCGGCATGGAGCACGAGGAGTGGCTGCAGCGCCGGCGCCACACCCTGCTGCGCGGCTGGCACTGCGACCACGGCGCCCGGATCGACCCGCCCGCCGCGACGATCCTGCGCGCCGAGACCGTACCGCCCTACGGCGGCGACACGACCTGGTCCAACCTGGCGGCCGCCTACGCCGGACTGTCCGCGCCGGTGCGGGAGTTCGTCGCCACCCTGCGTGCCGAGCACCGGCTCGGGGTGGGCTACCAGCCCCGGCCGGGCGACGACGCGTACCTGCGTCACCTGCTGGACCACCAGGTCGCCTCCGTCCACCCGCTGGTGCGCGTGCACCCGGAGACGGGGGAGCGGGTGCTGTACGTCAACGGCTACTACGTCGAGCAGATCGTCGACGTCTCCCGCCCGGAGAGCCGGGCCCTGCTGGAGATGCTGCTGGAGCAGGCGGTACGGCCCGAGTACACCGTGCGGTTCCGCTGGGAGCCGGGCAGCGTCGCCTTCTGGGACAACCGGGCCACCATCCACCTGGCGCCCAGCGACAACGCCCACCTCGGCCTCCCGCGGATCATGCACCGGGTCATGCTCACGGGCGACGCACCGGTCGGCGTGGACGGCAGGCCGTCGCAGCCTGTGGTCGGCACCGAACCCGGCAGGTGGTGAGTTCAGACGGAGGGCCGCCGGCCCAACGCGGGGCCGAGCCGTGTCGCCATGTCGGTCAGGATCTGCACGTAGTCCTCGTGGGCGAAGGTGAACGGCAGAGCGAACGCCACCTCGTCCACCTCGCGGAACGCGGCATGCGCGTGCAGCCGCTCGGCGATCTCCTGCGAGGTGCCGACGATGTCGGGCGCGAACAGCAGCCGCGCCGGGCCCTGCGGTGACGTCGTACGGGGGGTGCGCCGGGCCGCGTACTCCTCGTACCGGGCTCGCTGTTCGGGCGATGCGGAGTCGGTGGGGATGACCACCAGGCCCTGGGAGACGCGGGCGCTCTCGCCGTCGGGGTGGTGGGCGCGGAACGCGCGGATGTGGGAGAGCTGGATCTCGGCGAAGTCGTAACCCGGTCCGTCCGCCCCCTCGGCCTTGACGACGCTGCTGGTCAGGAAGTTCATGCCGTTCTCGCCGGCCCAGCGCGCCGAGCTCAGGCTGCCGCCGCCGTACCACATCCGCCGGCCCAGGCCCGGCGAATGCGGCTGCACCCGGTCCGAGAACGTCTCGAATCCCTCGACACCGCTGAAGTCGCTGGCGCTCTTGCCCCGCACGAGGTCCAGCAGCCGCCGCACCCGCTCGTAGGAGAAGTCCTCCGCGTCCGCCGTGTCCGGGTAGAGCGCCTGCTTGACCTGGTCGAAGTGCATCGGCGGACCCACGCTGACGCCCGGGTTCACCCGGCCCCCGGAAAGGACGTCCACGGTCGCCAGGTCCTCGGCCAGCCGCAGCGGGTTCTCCCAGCCCAGCGGGATGACCGCGGTGCCGAGCTCGATGCGGCTGGTGCGCTGCGAGGCCGCCGCCATGACGGCGACGGGGGAGGAGATGCCGTACTGCAGATGCCGGTGGCGCAGCCAGGCGCTGTCGAAGCCGAGCCGCTCACCCAGCTCGATGATCTCCAGGGTGGATTCGTGGCCCCGGCGCGGATCGTCCTCGTCGAACAGGCCGATGGTCAGGAAACCGAGCTTGCGCAGGGGACGGGAGGTCGGCGGCACGGGCTGCTCCGTAGTTGTTTGACGTATCAAGCAGTACGGCAGTGCCAACCAGGTCCCCAGGCCTCGTGTTCCCCGTGCCGGGAGCGCTCTTTCAGGCCAGCGGAATGGTCACCTCGTCCTCGACGGGCGGCTCGATCTCCTGGGCGAGGTTGCCGGTGGCCGCGAAGCACCGCAGCCGGACGGCGTCCGGGGTGACGTCCAGGCGCAGGAACTGCTTGAAGAAGGGCGGGCTGTAGGTGGCCGAACCGGGTGAGAACAGCTGCGTGTAGATCTTGCGGACCGGGAGGCGGAAGCGGGAGGTGCGGTCGGGGCGGCCGCCCGCGCCGAGCAGGCTCGCCACGAGGCGGATGCGGCGGGTGACGCGTACGGGGCCGCCGGGCGCGCGCGTGGGTGTGATGCCCAGACGCTCGGCGACGACCGCCGTGGCCTCGGCCTCGGTGATGGTGAAGAAGCGGCGCAGGCGCAGGCGGCGTCCGTAGAGCCGGCTGTAGAAAGCCAGGGAGTCACCGCGCAGCGGGTAGCAGCGGAAGTCCTTCTCCGTCACGTTCGCGATGTTCACGCGGGGGATGGTGTGGGTGGCGTGCATGAACGCCCCGCCGCCGCCCGAGACGACGTACTGGATGGTGCGGCCGTCCACCTGGACCGGATAGCGCTGGTAGTTGTGGATGTCGCCGCCGATCGCCGCGACGAAGTGGTGCTCGGGGTCGCGGACGATGTCGTCGACCGTGCCGCCGCCCCCCTCGATCGTGCACGGGTGGTGTTCACCGTCCACGTACAAGGGTGAGCCGGTGAGCAGGATCTTCGGGCGGGGCCCCTGGGAGACCTCACGCAGCCAGGCGCCCTGTTCGGCGTCGATGGTGCCGAGCAGACCCGTGTCGATGCCTATGAGCCGCAGCGGACCGGCGTCGATCGCCCAGTAGGGGCCCGGCTGTACGGCCTGTTGGGCGGGTGCGGACCGCAACTGCCGTGCCTCGTCCAAGCGCTGACCGTCCGTCGGACGGGGCCGGTGCCACAGCAGCGACCTCCACCACGCCCGGGTGAGGACGCGCGGTGCGGGCTCCGCGGGGAGCGGTGGGGCGTCCCCGCAGAATACGCGCATGAAGGCGCCGAGGCCCTCGTACCAGTCGTGGTTGCCGGGTATCGCGTAGATCGGCGCCGGATAGTCCCGGTACGGGCGGAAGAACTTGCTGCCGTAGTCGTCGGCGCTGCCGACCGGGTAGATGACGTCACTGGTGATGACCGCGAAGTCGGTGCCCTGACCGGTCTTCAGGAAGCCCGGTACGACGGCGTACTGGGGTTCGTCGCCCTCGCCGGTGTCGCCGATGACCATGAACGAGAAGCGGTCCGGGTCGTCACGCCGGATCACCTTGTCGGCCGGGGCGCCGGCCGCTTCCCGCTGGGCCACCCAGCGGCTGCGGGTGCGGCCCGTGGGGTCGCCGAACCAGGAGGCCAGCACGCCGTTGCGGGCGGACCACAGCGTCCTGGGGTCGAGCCAGGAGAGCTTCTCTACCTTGGCGGGCATCAGCCGCTTGTACGCGCCGGGTTCCGCGGTGCCCCAGCCGGCGCCCTCGGCGGTATCGCGTGAGGAGTCAGACACCGGTGCACGGTAACAACGATCAAGCGGCGGACGGGAGGCGGGTGCGTCGCCATGGCGACCGCGCCGTGCCTGAGGGAGGATCACGAGCGAGCTCCGTCCGCGCGAAAGGCTCCGTATGACCGCCGACTTCATCGACCTGGTGCCCGATCCGGACCGGCCGGGCGGCCGACTGCTGCTGGGGATCCGCCACTTCGACCAGCCTTTCCTGCTCACCGTCTCCCTCTCCCAGGGCCTGGGCTCCAGCGAGTTGTGGCTGGACCGGGGGAGGGCGGGCAAGGCGCGGCTCGCCGAGTTCCGGCGGATCGGGGACCGGGTGCTGTTCGTCGTCCGGAACAAGCACTTCCAGGCGTACGGCGACGCGACCGCCGTGCGTGCCGGGCAGGAGTCGTTCCCGCTGTCCGTGGTGTGGAGCGGGCCGGTGCTGCGCGAGGAGGACGGCACGGCGGTCGTGGACGCCACCGGACTCGCCCTGGCCGACCACGACCGGATCGCCGAGCACCTGTACGACGAGGAGCAGGGGGAGTACGCCGTCGACGACTCGCGCAGTCTGCCGCTCGTCGCGGACAGCCGCACCGGTCCCTCCGCCACCCGGCTGCCCGCTCTCCTCACCTTCGCCGGGCCCGGCCGCGGCACGGCGGTTCGCGCGGTCGCCGCCGACCCGCGGGCTCTCACCGTCGTACAGCAGCTCAACCTGGTCCGCCTGCCCTCCGAACCGCTGCCCGTGCGCCGCTTCCACCCCAACTCCGGCGGGTACGGCGTCGGTTACGCCGATCACGGCCGGGTCGGCGTGCGTGACACGCAGGTGAGGATGCAGCCGCGCTTCCGGGCCGGTCCGCAAGCCGAGCCGATCGTGTTCCGGGTCGATCCGGCCGTCCCGGAGCCGTTCAGGTCGGCGGTGATCGAGGGCGGCAACTGGTGGCGGGAGGCCTTCGCGCTGATCGGGCTGCCCGACGCCTACCGGGTCGAGGCCGGCGACGAGGCGTTCGACCCGTACGAGGTGGGCGTCAACGGCGTGGTGTGGGTGCACCGTTCGGGCCGCGGCTGGTCGCTGGGGCAGGGGCTGACCGACCCTCGCACCGGCGAGATCCTGCACGCCCGGGTCCGCCTCGGCTCCCAGCGCCTGGAGCAGGTGCGCGCCCTCGGCGAGGCCCTGCTCGCCCCTTACGGCCGTCCCGACGAGGCCGAACGGCTCGCGGCCGTCGAGGAGTTGGTTCTCGCGCGACTGCGCCACCTGGCCGCCCACGAGATCGGCCACGCGCTCGGGTTCATGCACAACTTCGCCAGTACGACCCACCCGAAGCCGTCCGTCATGGACTACCCGCACGCCCGCGTCACCGTCACCGACGACGACCGCATCGACCTGTCCGCCGCGTACAGCACCGGACTCGGCCCCTGGGACCTCTTCCTCGTGGCCCACGCCTACGGGCACTTCGCCGACGAGGACGCCGCCCTCGCCCAACTGCGCGCCGAGGCAGCTGAGTCGGGCCTGCGCTTCGTCTCCGACGAGGACGCGCAGGGCCCGCACGCGGCAAACGCCGACGCCGTCACCTGGGTGACCGGCGGAGACGCGCGGCAGGCCCTGGAAGCGATGCTGCGGGCCCGCCGCATCGCGCTGGAAGGGTTCTCGCGTGGCGTCCTCCCACCCGACCGGCAGACCGGCGAACTGGAGGAACGGCTGACCCTCCTGCACCTCCTGCACCGCCACGAGGTGATCGCCGTGGCCCGGCTGGTCGGCGGGGTCCGTTACGCCTACGGCCTGGCCGGCGAGGACGGCCGCGGCACGGAGGCCGTGGACGCGGCCACCCAGCGCTCGGCCCTGACCGGTCTGGCCCAGCTGCTGCGCGCCGAGCAACTCGTGCTTCCGCATGCGGCGTTGAGTGCCTTGACGCCACCCGCGGTCCGCTACGGCCGTACCGAGCAGTACCTCGACAGCGGTGCCGGACGTGTCTTCGACCCGCTCGACGCGGTCCGGGTCGCCGTCACCCTGGTCACCGAACAGCTCCTGGAACCGGCCCGCCTCAACCGCGTCGCCTGGCAGCACGCCACGGACCCGGCCTCCCCCGGTGTCACCGAGGTCGTCGACGCGCTCCTGACCGTCACCTGGCGGCGCACGGACCCGGTGCCGACGGACCTCCCCGGCGGTGTCGCCGTCCAGTACACGGCCGCCTGGACGCTGTTGAACCACCTGCTGACCGTCCTGCGGGAGGGCGCGTTGCACGCCGCCGTCCGCACGTCATTGCGCAGCGCCCTGCGCCGGTTCGCCGCGGAGCTGCGGCAGGGCGGCCACGACGGTCAGCGCGAGGCGGCCGACCTGATCAGCGGCGTCCTGGCCGACCCCGACGCGGTCCGCCTGGACCCGCTGCCCAGGGTGCCGTCGGGCGCGCCCAACTGAGCCCGCGCGGTCGGTCGCCGGAGCGTCACGGCCGTGGCCTGTCGCTCCTCGGCCTGCCGGGCGGCGGCGCCCAGCGCGGGGTGGTCTGCGGGGCGCCGTATCCGTTCGAGGGGGCGGACCCGGCCTGCGGTGCCCGTGGAGTGCGGGCCGGACGGCCGACGAGGCGACCGTCGGGGTGCGGCGCCGGCTCGGGCGTCCTCGCCCGCGCGCGGGTCCGCCGGTTCGTCGCCGACCGGTTCCAGTCGCCCTCGCCCAGGACCAGCAGCGGGTCGAACATGACCACCACTCCGGCCAGCAGCAGGAACACCGCCGGGCCGAGAAGCATGGGCAGCAGCAGTGAGGTGGGCGAGTCCCCGGCCCAGGCGACGTCCGAGCCGTGCACATGGACGCTGACGGCGGCCATGGCCGTGTAGTGCATCCCGGACACCGCCACACCCATGACCAGGCTGGCCCCCAGGCTCGTCATGAAGCCCCGTACGGTGACGGCCGCCCAGAGCGCGGCGGTCGCGGCGACGATCGCGATCAGCACCGACACGCCGACCGTGACGGCGTCGTAGCGGACGTCGCCATTGAGCTCCATCGCCGCCATGCCCAGGTAGTGCATCGCGGCGACCCCCAGACCGGTGATCACACCCGCGAAGGCCAGCGTCGCGGTGCCGGCGCCCCGGTAGCCCACGATGAACACACCGATGCCGACCACGACGATCGCCACGAGGAGGCTCAGCAGGGTGAGGCCGGTGTCGTAGCGGATTCCGGTCTCGCGGACCTGGAAGCCGAGCATCGCGATGAAGTGCATCGTCCAGATGCCGCAGCCGATCGTCGCGGCCCCGAGCGCCAGCCAACCGCCCTTCCGGGACTGTTCGTTGAGCAGGGACCGGACGATGCAGCGCAGTCCCAGAGCTCCTCCCAGGCAGGCCATCAGATAGGCCGCCACCGGGGTCACCGCGCCGTAGCGGAACCCGTCGACAGTGCCTTGCATGCGTCAACTCCCCCCAGAGTCAAGGCGTTCAGTGAAGCAAGGTCCGTGGGTGAGGACTGCTTGAAGCGAAAAGTTACCGCCGGTAGCTGTGCACGTCTCGAGTGGTGACGGTGAACTTCGGTCACCGAGTGACGAGTTCGGGCCAAGATCGGACGCGTCGGCGCGGTCCGATGCGGGCCGGACGGTCACGCCTGTGGCCGGGTGGTCGCGGTGAGCCAGGACAGGGCGCGGGTGATGTCGGCGAGGGTGACGATGCCGACGACGTGACCGTCGTCGAGGACGAGGGCGCGACGGTCCCGGCTCGTCTGCAGTCGGGGCAGGAGGTCGGCGACCCAGTCGTCGGGGGCGGCCGTGACGACCTCGGGAAGCGGTCGCATCACCTCGCCGATCGTCGTCGTCGAGCGGGCCTGGAGCGGCGTGCGGTCGATGAGGCGGACGGTGACGAGGCCGGCGGCGGTGCCGTCCGGGGCGAGGACGGGGAAGGCGGAGTGGCGGTGGCGGCCGAAGGGACCCTCGGACAGGAAGGCCGCCAGGGTCGTCGTGGCGGGCACGGTGACCGGGTCGCGGGTCATCACCCGGCCGACGGGGACCCGGTCCAGCACTCCCCGCAGCCGTGTCTGGCGTTCCTCGGCGGTCGCGGTGGTGATCAGGAACCAGCCGATCAGCGCGGGCCACAGCCCGGACAGGTCACCGGAGAGGACCATGGCAGCGAACCCGGTCACGATCATGAACCAGCCGAGCACGCGGCCGGCGGCCGCGGCGCCGTGGGTGGCCCGCATCCGGTCCCCGGTGCGGTGCCACAGGAAGGCGCGCAGCAGCCGGCCGCCGTCCAGCGGAGCCGCCGGCAGGGCGTTGAAGACCGCCAGCACGATGTTGATCGCGGCGAGCCACGCGACCGCCTCGACCACCAGCCCCGATGCGTGCACGGCGTCCAGCCACACCGCCAGCCCCAGAAACCCTCCGCCCGCCACGGCACTGGTCAGCGGCCCCACCCCGGCGATGCGCAGCTCCGCGGCGGGCGTGGGCGCCTCGCTGTGCAGCCGGGCGACGCCGCCGAGCATCCACAGCGTGATGCCGTCGACCTGGACGCCGTTGCGGCGGGCGACGATTGCATGCGCGAGTTCGTGCGCGAGCAGCGAGGCGAGGAACACCACGGCCGCCGACAGCGCCGACGCCCAGTAGGCCCAGGCCGGGTGGCCGGGGTGGGCGTCGGGGAAGCGGCCCTCGGCGAGCGTGACCGTGACCAGGGCGATGATGAACAGCACGCTCCAGTTCAGGCCGACACGGACGCCGGCGATCCGCCCCAGACTCAACGTCTCCTTCATCGGGCTCACCGCCTCAGAACGCATGGCCCCGTGCGGGACGGTCGGACGGCTCTGCGCCGCCGTCCGCCGTCCCGGCCGGGATGTCACCGTCAGGCGATGGTGACGCTGTCGTCGAGGTAGACGTCCTGCACGGCGTGGAGAAGCCCGACGCCTTCGGCGGTGGGCCGCTGGAAGGCCTTGCGGCCGGTGATCAGACCCGTGCCGCCGGCCCGCTTGTTGATCACCGCGGTCCGTACGGCCTGGGCGAGGTCGCCCTGGCCCGCCGACGCGCCCCCGCTGTTGATCAGCCCGACGCGGCCCATGTAGCAGTTGGCCACCTGCCAGCGCGTGAGGTCGATCGGGTGGTCGCTGGTGAGGGTGTCGTAGACGAGCGGGTCGGTCCTGCCGAAGCCCAGGGCGCGGTAGCCGCCGTTGTTCTCCGCCTGCTTCTGCTTGACGATGTCGGCCTCGATGGTCACGCCGAGGTGGTTGGCCTGGCCGGTGAGGTCGGCCGACGCCGAGTAGTCCACGCCGTCCTGCTTGAACGCCGCGTTGCGCAGGTAGCACCACAGCACGGTGAACATGCCGAGCTCGTGGGCGCGGGCGAAGGCCTCGCCGACCTCCCGCAGCTGGCGGTCGGACTGCTCGGAGCCGAAGTACACCGTGGCGCCGACGCCGGCCGCGCCGAGGTCGAAGCACTGCTGGACGCTGCCGAACATGACCTGGTCGTAGTGGTTGGGGTAGGTCAGCAGCTCGTTGTGGTTGAGCTTCACGATGAACGGGAGGCGGTGCGCGTAGCGCCGCGACACGGCCCCGAGGACGCCCAGGGTGCTGGCGACGGCGTTGCAGCCGCCCTCGACGGCCAGTTCGACGATGTTCGCGGGGTCGAGATACCGGGGGTTGGGGGCGAACGCGGACGCCGCGGAGTGCTCGATGCCCTGGTCGACCGGCAGGATCGACACGTACCCCGTGCCGGCCAGCCGGCCGTGGTCGAAGAGGGCCTGCAGGTTGCGCAGCACGCGGGGCGAGCGGTCGGTGGCGGCCACGACCCGGTCGACGAAGTCGGGGCCCGGCAGCACCAGGTCCTCCTTGGGAATCCCCAGGGAGACATGGGTCAGCAGTTCCTTCGCCTCGTCACCCAGCAGTTCTTGGATGTCGGTCATCGGCACACCCCCAGGGCGTCGTGCGGCCGTCTCTCGGCCCACTGCCACCGTGCGGCGTGGCGTGGCGGCGCGGCAGAGCCCGTTCGGCACCTGGCGGAGGTCGAACGGCCCTCGCCTCAGCCGAAGAACACCTCGAACTCGTCGTACAGCGCCGGATCGACGACCTTGATCCTGCCCCGGGTCTCGTCGAGCGGGACACGGACGATGTCGGTGCCGCGCAGGGCGACCATGGTGCCGAAGGCTCCGTCCCTGACCGCGTCCACGGCGTGCAGGCCGAAGCGCGTGGCCAGCCAGCGGTCGAAGGCGCTCGGGGTGCCGCCGCGCTGGACGTGTCCGAGGACCGTGGTCCGGGCCTCGGTGCCGGTGCGTCCCTCGATCTCCCGGGCGAGCCACTCGCCGATGCCGGACAGGCGCACATGGCCGTACTCGTCCCGCGAGCGGTCCTTGAGGACCATCTCGCCCTCCTTGGGGACGGCTCCCTCGGCGGCGACGACGATCGGGGCGTAGTTGGTCTCGAAGCGCTTCTTCACCCACCCGCAGACCTGGTCGATGTCGAACGGCCGCTCCGGGAGGAGGATCACGTTGGCGCCGCCCGCGACGCCGGCGTGCAGGGCGATCCAGCCGGAGTGGCGGCCCATCACCTCCACCACCAGGGTCCGCATGTGTGACTCGGCGGTGGTGTGCAGCCGGTCGATGGCCTCGGTCGCGATGCCGACGGCGGTGTCGAAGCCGAAGGTGTAGTCGGTGCCGGCCACGTCGTTGTCGATGGTCTTCGGTACGCCGACCAGGTTGATCCCCTGACGGCTCAGTTCCGTGGCCGCGCCGAGCGTGTCCTCGCCGCCGATCACGATCATCGCGTCGACGTCGTGCGCGGCCAGGGAGTCCCGGATGCGCCGCACCCCGTCCTCGTGCTTGAACGGGTTGGTGCGGGAGGAACCGAGGATGGTTCCGCCGCGCGGCAGGATTCCGCGCACCGCGGAAACGTCCAGCGGGATCATGTTGTTGCGCAGCGCGCCGAGCCAGCCGTCGCGCACACCGACGAACTCGAAGCCGTAGTCCTGGACGCCTTTACGGACGACGCTGCGGATGACGGCGTTGAGACCGGGGCAGTCGCCGCCGCCGGTCAGCACTGCGATCTTCATGGCTTCCTCCCTATCTCCCCGGGCGGAGGCCGGCCGTCGATCCCGGCGCGACGCGTCGCACGCCGCCCGATTGCCCGGCGACGTCGTCGGTCCGCCTCCGCGGATGCGCACCCGGAGAGCCAGGTGTGTCTTCCTCCATCATGAGCGCCAGGGGGCCCGGCGGCGACTCCCGGGCGGCCCGCCGGTGAGGACGTTCGGCCCCGTGACAGGGGCCGCCGGCATCCGATCATGAAGAGGGGACGTGCGGCGCGCGGCCGGGCGGCGGCGCGGAGTCGCGACGGCCTACTTCACGCGGCGCAGGCTCGCGGAGAGGTGGTGCTGCAACGGCAGGCCGACGGCCGCGAGCTCGTGCTCGAACGCGAGCGTGTCGTCGTCGGTCAGGGTGTAGCGGCGGCCGGTGGCGTCGACGCGCTTGGCGGTCGGGGTGAGCGCGACCTGGTGCGTGGCGAGTTCGACGGTGGCCTCGGCCGCGCGGCCGACCGCGATCTCGGCGATGCCGGTGGGCTGGGTGATCAGCGCCTCCACCCGCCCGTCGGGCTGCAGTCGCCACCAGCCGCTCTCCCGCGCGGCCGGCCGCAACGGCGCACCGTCGGCGTCCAGCAGCCAGGCCCGTGCCTCGTACCGCAGGAAGGGCCGGCCGTCATGGCTGAAGACGACGTCCTGGGCGTAGGCGAAGTCTCCGTCGAGCGTGGGGTAACCGCCGTGCCCGCGCCCGTGCCACCTGCCCAGGAACCCGAGCACGGGTGCGAGCAGCGCGTGCGGTTCGGGCGCCGCGTCGGGCCGGTCGCCGTCGGGATAGGGGCACTCCACCGCGGGGTCGAACACGTCTGCACTCCTCAAGCCGTTCCGGTCCGGGCTGCAAGCCTAGGGGCACGCCCGTCGAGGTGGGACGCTCAGTCGAACCAGACCACGAGCCGCACGTACGAGGACCCGTGCACACCGGCAAGCGTGCGCATCACGTCCCAGACCGGCGCCCAGTGGGTGCCCGCCCCGGCAACGCTCCTTCGGCTGAGCCGACCGGACGCGTCCGTCTCGTCCCGGTCGGCGGCCTCCAACTCGGCCCAGCCGATCCAGGTTGTACCGTGTGCGTCCGAGGGGTCGCCCCAGGCCCGGAAGGTGTCGCGCAGGCCGTCCGAGGCGTCCGCCGGGAGACCGCGGCCCTCGGCGAGCGGGTGGAAGCCGAAGCCGTTCCGGACGCCGAAGAGGCAGGCGAGGGCGTCATAGGCGTTGCCGATATCGAGGAGGAAGAGGTCGATGGCGGCGTGCCACACGGCGTCCTCGTCGTCCTCGCCCCGGAGCCGGGCCATGGGCCTGCACTCGATCATGCCGTGCACGTCGGTGGACATGTGCGCAGTGTGCGGTGAGCGCGCGGGGCCCGTCGCCTCGTTTTCCGCCGCTATCCGGAGGATGCCGGTCGGCCGTCCAGCAGTCGCTCGGTGAGCAGTACCCCGTACGCCGCGGCGGTCGCCAGGCCGCCGGTGAGGAACGTGGTCCGGACGTCGGTCAGCGACAGGACCAGTCCGCCGAGGGCGGCACCCGTCGCGATGCCGGCGTTGTAGAGGCCGGAGTTCGCGGCGAGGGCGATGTCGGTGCGGCCCGGGGCGCACCACAGCATCGCGTTCTGGGTGGTCATGAAGACCGGACCCAGGGCGCCGCCCATCAGCGTCAGGAACAGCACCACCGCCACCGGCCGGTCGCCGAGCGCGTAGAGGCCGAGCATGCCGACGGCCTGGGTGGCGATCGCGGTGCTCAGCGCGGACCGTGGCCGGCGGTCCAGCACCGCCCCGGTGAGGGTCACGCCGGCCAGACACGCGACGCCGAAGGCCACGAGGAGCGAGTTCAGCGCGCCGGGGGAGAACCCGCCGACCTCCCCGAGGAACTTCACGAGGTACGTGTATCCGGAGAACGCCCCGGTGGCCGACAGGGCGGACGCGGCCAGCACGGTCGCGAACCGGCGGGTGTCGGGGCGGCGCGCGTAGGCGGCCGGTTCCTGCTCCGGGCGCGAGGTCGGCAGCAGGGCGGCGATCGTCGCCAGTGAGACGAGCGCCGGAACGGCGAGCGTGGCGACCGGCAGCTGCCAGCGACTCCACCGCCCCAGCCAGGTCCCGAAGGGGACACCGAGGACGAGGGCCAGTGAACCCGCGACGGACAGGGCTCCGACGACACGGCCACGGACCCCGGGAGCGAACAGCCCCACCGCGACCGGGCCCATGACAGCCCAGAACAGCGCCTGCGCCAGAGCGGTCAGCAGCCGTGCCGCGAGGAGCAGCCCGTAGGAGGTCGCCAGCGCCGCCGCCGCGCTGGACACCGCCAGCGCGCCCAGCACACCCGTGAGCACATGGCGCCGGGGCACGGTCCGTACGCCGTGGGCCAGCGGCAGGGACGCGACGGCCACCGTCCCGCCGTAGCCGGTCACCAGTAGCCCCACGGCCGACACCGACACGCCGAGGTCCCGGGAGATGGGCTCCAGGAGTCCGACCGGCAGGTTCTCCGCGGTGTTGAAGGTGAACGCGGCCAGCATCAGCGCCGCCAGCACCGCCGCTGCGCGCCACGCGGCCGGCCGCGGGACGAACGCACCCGCCCGTCCCGTCCCGGCCCGTTGCGCTCCCTCCGCGACGCCGTCCATGGACTCACCCCACCGGGCCCGCCGGTCACAACGCAACCGAATTCCGCCTCGCGGGCTCGCGGGCTCCTGGGCTGTCGCCGGCCGGTCCGCGCCCGCCTCCGCGGTGCTCACCGAGAATGTCCTGAATGCGAAGTCGACTCACGGCAGCGGGAGTTCGGGATTTCCCGCGTGGTGCCACCGGCACAGAGGGATAACCCTTGATTGGACCGGACGTCGCTGACATGCCACGGTCAACCTGCCATTCTCCCTCCAACCGCCGTACACACCCCCCACGTTCTCGACACGCAGTCGGTCCCGCACAGCTCGGCTCGTCCCGGTCAGTACGCCCGTCTGTCCGGTCTGGCATCGGCCGCCCCACGCGGCCACCGCAGTAGGAGAACGAGTGAGACCCATTCCCCGCAAGCGGACCGCGGTAGGAGCCCTGCTCTCCACCGCCGCCTTCCTCGCCGTCGGCATCCAGTCGGTCCCGGCGAACGCGCAGCCCGCAGCCCCCCACCCCACCCCCCTCCGCGCGGGGGGCCTGGAGGCGAAGCTCTCCCCGGCCCAGCGCACCGCTCTGATCAGGAGCGCGTCCGAGAAGGCGGGTGCGACCGCCCGCACCCTCGGCCTGGGCGCCAAGGAGAAGCTGGTCGTCAAGGACGTCGTCAAGGACAACGACGGCACCGTGCACACCCGCTACGAGCGCACCTACGCCGGACTGCCCGTCCTCGGCGGCGACCTGGTCGTGCACACCCCGCCCGCCTCCCTCGCGGCCGGCACCGTGAGCACGACGTTCAACAACAAGCACACCATCAAGGTCGCCTCCACCACGGCGGACGTCGCCAAGTCGGCCGCCGAGACGAAGGCCCTCACCGCGGCCAAGGCCCTGGACGCCAAGCAGCCCAAGGCCGACAGCGCCCGCAAGGTCATCTGGGCGGGCACGGGCACCCCGAAGCTCGCCTGGGAGACCGTCGTCAGCGGCTTCCAGGACGACGGCACCCCCAGCAGGCTGCACGTCATCACCGACGCCACCACGGGCAAGGAACTCCACCGCTACCAGGCGATCGAGACCGGCACCGGCAACACCCAGTACAGCGGCACGGTCACGCTGAACACGACGCTGTCGGGCTCGACGTACCAGCTGTACGACACCACACGCGGCGGCCACAAGACGTACAACCTCAACAACGGCACCTCGGGCACCGGCACCCTGATGACGGACTCCGACGACGTCTGGGGCACCGGTTCCGGCTCCAACACCCAGACCGCCGGTGCGGACGCGGCCTACGGCGCCCAGATGACCTGGGACTTCTACAAGAACACCTTCGGGCGCTCCGGCATCAAGAACGACGGTGTCGCCGCCTACTCCCGCGTCCACTACAGCAGCAGCTACGTCAACGCCTTCTGGGACGACAGCTGCTTCTGCATGACCTACGGCGACGGCTCGGGCGGCACGCACGCCCTCACCTCGCTGGACGTGGCCGGCCACGAGATGAGCCACGGCGTCACCTCCAACACCGCGGGCCTGGACTACAGCGGCGAGTCCGGCGGCCTGAACGAGGCGACCTCCGACATCTTCGGCACGGGCGTGGAGTTCTACGCCAACAACTCCTCCGACGTCGGCGACTACCTCATCGGCGAGAAGATCGACATCAACGGCGACGGCTCGCCGCTGCGTTACATGGACAAGCCGAGCAAGGACGGCGGCTCCGCGGACAGTTGGTACTCGGGTGTCGGCAACCTCGACGTGCACTACTCCTCGGGTCCGGCGAACCACATGTTCTACCTGCTGTCCGAGGGCAGCGGCAGCAAGACCATCAACGGCGTCACCTACAACAGCCCGACCTCCGACGGCGTCGCCGTCACCGGCATCGGCCGGGCCGCGGCCCTGCAGATCTGGTACAAGGCGCTGACGACGTACATGACGTCCAGCACCAACTACGCCGGAGCCCGCACCGCCGCCCTGAACGCCGCCGCCGCGCTGTACGGCACGAGCTCCACCCAGTACGCCGGCGTCGGCAACGCCTTCGCCGGCATCAACGTCGGCAGCCACATCACGCCGCCCTCCTCGGGCGTCACGGTCACCAACCCGGGCAGCCAGTCCTCCACCGTCGGCACCGCGGTGAGCCTGCAGATCTCGGCCAGCAGCACCAACAGCGGCTCGCTGACGTACGCCGCGAGCGGACTGCCGACGGGCCTGTCGATCAACAGCTCCACGGGCGTGATCTCCGGCACCCCGACCACGGCCGGCACCTACAGCACGACCGTCACGGTGACCGACAGCACGGGCGCGACCGGCACCGCCTCCTTCACCTGGACGGTGAGTTCCAGCGGTGGCGGCACCTGCACCTCCGCCCAACTCCTGGGCAACCAGGGCTTCGAGTCGGGCAACACCACCTGGACCGCCTCCAGCGGGGTCATCACCAACTCCACCGGTGAGAGCGCCCACGGCGGCTCGTACTACGCCTGGATGGACGGCTACGGCTCCACCCACACCGACACCCTGTCGCAGTCGGTGACCATCCCGAGCGGCTGCAAGGCGACGCTCACCTTCTACCTGCACATCGACACGGCGGAGACCACCACCAGCACCGCGTACGACAAGCTGACGGTCACCGCCGGTTCGACCACCCTGGCGACGTACTCGAACCTCAACGCCGCCTCCGGCTACGCCCAGAAGTCCTTCAACCTGAGCTCGTACGCGGGCTCCACGGTGACCCTGAAGTTCAGCGGTGTCGAGGACTCCTCGCTCCAGACCAGCTTCGTCGTCGACGACACCGCCCTGACGACCAGCTGATCCCTCGCACCGAACCCTCGCACCAAAAGGGCCTCACCCCCGTGGGTGAGGCCCTTTTGCCGTCAGTTGAAGGGGTCGAGGGTCAGATACGCCTGCTGCGGACTGCCGTCCTGGACGAGCGACTCGTGGTTGCCGACGTCGTCGAAGGCGAACGCGTAGGCCTTGCCGTCGGCCATCTGCGCGTGGATGGCCCGCGCGTACTGGTTGGTCACCGCGTCCTGGTAGAAGTTCGCCGAGGAGGTGTCCGGCTGGTTGGGGTTGACCAGGAGCGTGGTGCGGTTGAAGCCCGCGCACAGCGTGCGCGAAATGGGGCCGCGCACCTGGTCGTTGGGGGCGTCGAGCAGCTTGTGGCAGCCGAAGACGCTGTCCGCGTCCGGCTTCTGGAAGCTGGTGACGACGGCGCCGGAGCCGTTGGTGAAGTTCATGACGCCGCCCGAGACCCGGCCGTAGTACTTGGTGTTCGGCTGGTCGGTGAACGGGGTGACGGTCAGGGTCGACGAGGCGTACTTCTGCCAGACGCGGTTGATGTAGTCGTCCATGACGGACGCGGGCAGGGCTCCGGACTCCAGCCCGTGGCCCGGGGACAGTGCGCGCAGCACCGTGCCGTCGGATCGGGTCTGGATCAGCCCGGCCCAGCCGCCCGACCTGCCGCGCAGGTCGTTGAGAACGCCGTTGTAGCCGCCCGACTTGAGGTGTCCGGTGGACGCCGTGCTCCCGTCGGCCCGCTGCACGCCCACCGCGTAGGGCGCCGAGAACATGTCGACCTGCGTGCTGTTGATCCACAGGCCGGAGTCGTTGAGCGTGTACTCGGACCAGTTGAAGAGGATGTCGTGGTTGGGGTCGCTCGGGTTCTGCACGGCAGGCTGCACCAGACCGCCGGTGGTCAGCTTGAACACGAGCTTCTGGCCGTAGGAGAAGTAGATCCGCCCGGAGAACTTGGGGATCTGAATGGTCTTCGACTGGCCGGCGGCGGGACCCGGGATCGACGCGTCCGGCGCGGGCGTCGGCGGATTGCCGCCGGCGGGCCACGCGTGGAAGGTGCCGCTCGCGTCCGCCCAGCCCTGCTGGCCCGTGGAGAGCAGGGTGCCGATCGTGTAGACGTAGACCGCGTCGCCGCGGCCCGAGTTGTTGGTCACCTTCAGCGGAATCGTCGCGGGGACGGCCGCCTCGGCCGACGAGGGCGACTGGACGGCGATCACCGCCGAGAACAATGCGGCTGCGGCTGTGGGGGCCAGCAGTCGTCGCAGGAGCTTGTGGCGCACGCTCCACCTCCGTGTGTGGGGTCACTCGAGGGGTTGGTCCGTACCTGTTCTGAGAGCGCTCTCAAAGTGACACTCAGGTTGCGTGCATGTCAATAAGATCGCCGTGAGCTAAATGGCGAGGGCGCCCACGGAGCGAACCCGCGGGCGCCCGAAGCGACTTGTCGAAAGGCGCGTCCAGCAGGGCGACTTGTCAGAAAGCGCGTCCCAGGAGGTCGAGCAGCGCGGCCCAGTGCCGCTCGGCGCCCTCCTTGTTGTATGCGGCCGTGTCCGCCTGCGTGTACCCGTGCTGCGCGCCCGGGTAGACCTCGCAGCGATGGCGTACACCCGCCGCGGTCAGGGTCTCCTCCAGCAGCCGCTGCTGCTCGGGCGGCATGGAGGGGTCTTCGTCGGCGTGGCCGAAGTACAACTCGCCGGTGACGTTCGGAATCACCGTGTGCGGGCTGTCCGGAGCGTCCGTGGCCAGGTGACCGCCGTGGAAACCGGCCATCGCCGCGACCCGCTCCGGGTAGGAGCCCGCCGTGTACAGGGCCAGGCGCGCGCCCAGGCAGTAGCCGGTCACCGCGACCTTGCCGTCGGCCACGAGCGGGGAGTCGGCCAGCCATCGCAGATAGGCGCCCGCGTCCCGGACGGCGAGGTCCGAGGTGTGGGACATCATCACCGGGGCGACCTGCTCCCAGATCTGCGGCCGGGCCGAGGGGTCGATGAACTCGGGCAGGTCGAACACCGGTGAACGGCCGTGCCGGTAGAAGACGTTGGGCACCAGGACCGTGTAGCCGGCCTCGGCCAGCCGGTCCGCCATCGACTCCAGGTGCGGACGCAGGCCGAAGGCGTCCATGTAGAGCAGTACGCCGGGGTGGGGCAGACCGTCGTCGGGGTGCGTCACATAGGCGTCCGCTACGCCGTCCTCGGTGGTGATGTCGATGGCTGTTCCCTGTACGGAGGTCATGGGGGTGCCTCTCTGCATGCTCGGCGACGACCAACTGCGCGGCCCCGCGGGCCGGGCCCGGTCATCGTTGCACGGGCCACCGATCCGGCCGGCACGGCCCCCGGCTCAGGCAGAAGGGCTCATTCGAACCGTGAGACGTCCCCGGCGCCCCGCCGGATGATCTCGGCCTCGCCGCCGGAGAAGTCGATGACGGTGGTCGGTTCGGTACCGCACTCCCCGGAGTCCACGACCCCGTCGAGCACATGGTCCAGCCGGTCCTTGATCTCCCAGCCCTGCGTCATCGGCTCCTCCTCGTCGGGCAGGAGCAGGGTGCTGGACAGCAGGGGTTCGCCCAGTTCGGCGAGGAGGGCCTGGGTGACGACGTGGTCGGGGATGCGGACGCCGACCGTCTTCTTCTTCGGGTGCTGCAGCATGCGCGGCACCTCCCTGGTCGCCGGCAGGATGAAGGTGTAGCTGCCGGGCGTCGACGCCTTGATGGCGCGGAACACGTCGTTGTCGATCCGCACGAACTGGCCCAGTTGCGCGAAGTCCTGACACACCAGGGTGAAGTGGTGCCGGTCGTCCAGGTGGCGGATGGTGCGGATCCGGTCGATGCCGTCACGGCTGCCCAGTCGGCAGCCGAGCGCGTAACAGGAGTCGGTCGGATACGCGATGAGCGCACCCGACCGGATGCTCTCCGCGACCTGCGAGATGGTGCGCGGCTGGGGGTTGTCGGGGTGCACGTCGTAGTACTTCGCCATCCGCCGAGCTTATGCCGTGCGCACCTTGGCGACGAACGCGGCGAGGTTCGCCACGGTGCGCCGGATCTTCTCCTCCAGTGTGATCGTCTCGTGCATCCGGGCGCCGGCGCCCGCGTCCTTCCGGCCGCGCACGTACAGCGAGCAGGCGAGGTCGTCGCAGAGGTAGGCGCCCACCGAGTTGCCCTGCTGCCCGGCCTTCCCCGCCTTCGGCGCGACCATCAGCGACACACCGCCGGAGTGGACGGTCAGGCATATCGAGCACATGCTGCGCCGCGTCTGCCCCGAGCCCGCGCCGGAGGTGCGCAGCACGACGGCCACGGGGCGGGCGTCCGGTGCGGCGGCCAGGTAGGCGCGGTCGGGGGCCTGCGGGTCGCGCCAGCCGAGGTAGTCCAGGTCCTCCCAGGGGCGGTCGGCCAGGTCGCGCGGCACGTGCAGGCGCTTGGCCTCGCCCTTGGAGCAGTTCACGAAGGCGGCGCGGATCTCTTGCTCGGTCAGCGGTTCCATAAGGTCACGCTAATTTGCCTAAAGGTTTTAGGCAAACGCATAATCGATGCAGGCGAGGGAAGAGGGCTGACCATGGGTCGTATGGGACTGACCACGGAACGTGTGGTCCGGGCGGGTGTGGAGCTGGCCGACGAGGTCGGGTTCGAGCACGTCACCGTCTCGGAGGTGGCCCGGCGCTTCGACGTGAAGGTCGCCAGCCTGTACTCCCACGTGAAGAACTCCCAGGACCTCAAGACCCGCATCGCCCTCTTCGCGCTGGAGGAACTCGCCGACCGGGCCGCGGACGCGGTGGCCGGACGGGCCGGCAAGGACGCCCTGGTCGCCTTCGCCGACGTCTACCGCGACTACGGCCGCGAACACCCCGGGCGCGCGACCGCGGCCCGGTTCCCGCTCGACCCGGCGACGGCGGCCGCGAGCGCGGGCGTCCGCCACGCCCGCATGACGCGGGCGATCCTGCGCGGCTACGACCTGCCGGAGCCGGAACAGACACACGCCGTACGGCTTTTGGGCAGCGTCTTCCACGGTTACTCGAGTCTGGAGACGGCCGGCGGCTTCAGCCACAGCGCCCCCGGCTCCGAGGAGTCCTGGGCGCGCATCCTGGACGCCCTCGACGCCCTGTTGCGCAACTGGCCCGCCCATCCCACCCCTTGATCGACAGGCTGAGGACATGGACACCGAGCACGACTGGATCACCACGCCCGTCACCGCCGAACTGCTGCGCGGCGCGATCGACGTGGAGCACACCGAGCGCGGGGTGCTGCCGCACCGGCTGCCCGCCTGGGCCCGGGCCCAGTACGACGACGGGCAACTGGCGATGGCGGAGTCCCAGCCCTCCGGGGTGCGACTGGTCTTCCGTAGCCGAGCCACCGCCGTCGAACTCGACGCCCTGCCCCTCAAGCGCGCCTACACCGGCGCCCCGGCCCGCCCCGACGGCCTGTACGACCTCCTCGTCGACGGGCGTCCGGCCGGCCAGGCCTCCGTGGCGGGCGGCGACACCGTCACCATCGACATGAGCACGGGCGACACCGAACTGCGGTCCGGCGAGCCCGGCACCCTCCGCTTCACCGGCCTGCCTGACCGACTCAAGGACATCGAGATCTGGCTCCCGCACAACGAGACCACCAGACTCGTGGCCCTGCGCACGAACGCCCCCGTCGAACCGGCACCCGACCACGGCCGCAAGGTCTGGCTCCACCACGGCAGTTCCATCAGCCACGGCTCCGACGCCGCGAGCCCCACCACCACCTGGCCCGCCCTCGCCGCCTCGCTCGCCGGCGTGGAACTGATCAACCTGGGCCTGGCCGGCAGCGCCCTCCTCGACCCCTTCACCGCCCGCACCCTGCGCGACACACCCGCGGACCTGATCAGCGTCAAACTCGGCATCAACGTGGTCAACACCGACCTGATGCGGCTGCGCGCCTTCACCCCGGCGGTCCACGGCTTCCTCGACACCATCCGCGAGGGCCACCCCACCACGCCTCTGCTGGTCGTCTCGCCCATCCTGTGCCCCATCCACGAGGACACGCCCGGCCCCACCGCCTGGGACATGAGCGCGCTGAGCGCCGGCCGGCTCCGCTTCCAGGCCGCGGGAGACCCGGCGGACCGGGACAACGGCAAACTCACCCTGACCGTCGTCCGAGAGGAACTGGCCCGGATCGTCGAGCAGCGGGCCGCCGACGACCCGCACCTGCACTACCTCGACGGCCGCAGCCTGTACGGCGAGGCCGACAGCGCCGAACTGCCCCTGCCCGACGACCTCCACCCCGACGCGGCCACCCACCGGCGCATCGGCGAACGCTTCGCCGAACTGGCCTTCGCCGAGGACGGCCCCTTGGGCAAGAGCGGCTCCTGAATCCCGGTTCAGCGGGACGGTACTCGTGCGGCCGTCGGGCACTCGTGGGGTAACGTCCCCGCGACATGCCGAGGCCGATGCGACGTACGAGGAGAAGGGCGACATGACTGGCCCGACGGACGACGCCCGTTCCGCGCGGACGACGGGCGCCGCCGACGACGCTTCCTGGGCGCGGGAGCTGCTCGAACAGCTGCGGCCCACCGGCCACGGTGTGGACCGGGTCGTCGCCTGGCTCGCACAGGCCGTGCGGGGGACCGCCTGCCTCCACGACGGCGACGGCACCCTCCTCGCGGGAGTCCCGGTCCCGCTCGACGCCGACCTTGTCGCGGACATCACCGCGGGCCGCATCGCCTCCGCCGCCTGGGGCGACCCGGGCCGTCATCTGCGCCTGGTCGGCGTGGAGCTGCCGCACTCCGGCACCGTCGGGGTCCTGGCCGTGTCCCGCACGACCGCCTTCGACCGGCGGGCGTCGGACATCGTCACCCACACCGCACAGGTCGTCGCACTCCTGCTCCGGGCGCGCGAGACGAACCAGGCGGCGCACCGGCTCCGGCGGGCCACCTCCGATCTGCGCCTGGCGATCCTGCAGCTGCTGATGGTGGAGGACACCGTCTCCGCGCGCCGCGTGGCCGCGGGTCTGTGGCCCGGCCTGCTCGACACGGACACCGCGTGCGTCTACGTCCTGGAAGGCCATACGGAGGAACGCGACCACATCGCCGAGGAGTGTCTCGACGTCACCCGGGAGCGGGCGCTGGTGGTGCGGTGCCCCGCGATGGACGCCCACGTCATCGTCGTCGCCCCGCACGACGCAACCGCCGACGCGCTGCGCTCCCTCACCGGGCGGTGGCCGGGCCTGCTCCTGGGCGGCAGCGCCCCGCACAGCCTCGCCCGCACCGCCACCGCGTACGGGCAGGCCGTCAGCGCGCTCGCCGTGGCCCGCTTCCGCCCCGACAAGCAGGCCGTCTACGCCGAACGCACCCACCCCGAACGCCTGATGGACCCGGCCGTGCTGGGTGCCTGGACCGCGTCCCTGCTGGAACCGCTCGACACCCTGGCCCACCACACCCGCGCCGAGCTGCTCGCCACCTCCCGGCTCGGCCTGGAGTTCACGGCCGTGAGCGCCGCCAAGATCCTGGGCGTCAGCCGCAACACCGTCCGCGCCCGCATGGAACGCGTCGAGGCGCTGCTGGACGCGGACTTCTCCGACCTCACGGCCCGCGCGGTGGTCCACCTCGCGCTCAACACCCAGGTCGGCCTGGCCGACGACGACCGCCGGCCCGACCGTGCCGAGACCGACCGCGCCCGGCTCACCGACCTGCTGGCCGGCCCGGCGCTGCGCACCTGGGCCCACGACCTGCTGGCCCGACTGGACGCTGACGCGCGCGACCTGCGGCGCACGCTGCGCACCTGGATCGCCGCCGGAGGCAACGCCGAGCGCGCCGCCCAGAGCCTCGGCATGCACGCGCAGACCGTCCGCGAGCATGTCCGCAGCGCGGAACCCGTCATCGAACGCCAGCTGCTGACCGGCGGCAGCGACCTCTACGAGGTCGTCCTGGCCCACCTCGCGCTCGGCGAACTGGACGAGCCGGGCCTCGACCGTGCGAACCGGGATCATCCGGACTCACCTGTGCACGGATGAGCCTCGCGGTGCTCGCAGCGGGCACCGACGCGGTATCCAACGGATCCGCAGGTCACGTAAGTTCGGCAACCAGCAGGGCGCGACCGGAACGGGGGACTGGTCGCGCCCTTCGTGTTTCTCCCTCCGGGTGCGGGCGCCACGCGCACGGCGCGTGATTCGATTGTCTCGACGCTCGAATCAGTTGCGAAGGCTTGCTCTGGCCACTCTTTCCGTCGTACGGTCCGATTGTTCGACTGTTCGAGCCCCACGCCCAGAGGTGATCCATGGACCGCTCCCGCCTGCAGGACCTGCTGGCCCGCGAGACGGCGGAGGCCGCGCGCCGCTGCCCGCGTTCGAAGGACGCCTACGGGCGCGCCGACCACCTCTTCGGGCGGGTGCCGATGACGTGGATGAACAAGACGGCCGGTGCCTTCCCGCGCTACCTGGCGGCCGCCCGGGGCGCCCGGGTCACGGACATCGACGGGCACGAGTACATCGACTTCTGCCTCGGCGACACAGGTGCGATGACCGGGCATTCGCCGGCCGCCGTGGCCGACGCCGTCCAGCACCGCTTCGCCGAACTGGGCGGCGCCACCGCGATGCTGCCGACGGAGGACGCCGAGTGGGTCGGCGCGGAGCTGACCCGCCGTTTCGGACTGGCCCGCTGGAGCTTCTCGCTGACCGCCACGGACGCCAACCGCTGGGCGATCCGCCTCGCCCGCGCCGTCACCGGCCGCCCCAAGATCCTCTTCAACAGCTACAGCTACCACGGCAGCGTCGACGAGTCCCTCATCGTGGTGGGCCCCGACGGCCGCGGAGAGGCCCGCCCCGGCAACGTCGGCGCCCCGTGCGACGTCACGCTCACCAGCCGCGTCGCCGAGTTCAACGACCTGGAGCAGCTGGAGCGCGAACTCGCCCACGGCGACGTGGCCGCCGTCCTCATGGAGCCGGCGCTCACCAACATCGGCATCGTGCTGCCCGAGCCCGGATACCTCGAAGGCGTCCGCGAACTGACCCGCCGTCACGGCACCCTGCTGATCAACGACGAGACCCACACCTTCTCCGCCGGTCCCGGCGGCTGCACCGCGGCCTGGGACCTGGACCCCGACCTGCTCACCATCGGCAAGGCGATCGGCGGCGGCATCCCGGCCGGTGCCTACGGCCTGTCCGACGAACTCGCCGACCGGCTCCTGGGCCGCACCGACCTCGACCTGATCGACATGGGTGGCGTCGGCGGCACCCTCGCCGGCAACGCCCTCTCGGTGGCCGCGATGCGCGCCACCCTCGAACACGTCCTGACCGACGACGCGTTCACCCACATGGCCAAGCTCTCCGAACGCTTCGAGGCGGGCGTCCGCGCGGGCATCGACGCCCATGACCTGCCCTGGACGGTCAGCCGCCTCGGCGCCCGCACCGAATACCGCTTCGCCTCCCCGGCGCCGCGCACCGGCACCGAGTCCGCGGCCGCCGCCGACGCCGTTCTGGAGGACTTCCTCCACCTCTACCTGGCCAACCGGGGCATCCTCCTGACCCCGTTCCACAACATGGCCCTCATGTGCCCCGACACCACCGAGCAGGACGTCGACACCCACACCGAGCAGTTCGCCGCCGCCCTGGCCGAACTGGTGCGGTGAACCGGCGCACGGGCCTGACGGGTGCGGTAAACCGCCTGCGCACAGGCCGAACCCGTGCGGCAAGTCGCCGCGGATAGGGTCGGGCCAGCCGACCGGACGAGGGAGTACGAGGAACGTGGACGAGATCGACCGGGCCATCCTGCGCGAACTGCAGACCGACGGCCGTATCGCCTACGCGGACCTCGGCCCCAAGGTCGGCCTGTCCGCGTCGGCGGCCCGCCAGCGCCTGCAGCGGCTGCTGGACACCAAGACCGTCCAAGTCGTGGGCGTCACCGACCCGATGGCCATGGGCGGGCAGGCGATGGCCCTGCTCGGCATCGCCGTCGACGGTGACCCGCGCGCGGTCGCCGACGAACTGGCCCGCCGTGACGAGGTCGTCTACGCGGTGCTGACCTCCGGCGGCTTCGACCTGTTCGCCGAAGTGGTCACGCCCGGCCCGCGCGAGCTCCTCGACTTCGTCAACGACGTCGTACGGCCCGTCGAGGGCGTCCGGCAGATCCAGTCGTTTCCGTACTTCGGCATCCACACGCACCGTTTCCTCTGGGATGTCGGCTGATTGCCCGGCGCGGGACGGGTACTCGGACCTCTCCGGAACGACAACCGCTGGAGGAGGGCTCAATGACCAGCAGTACGGAGACCGGCGGCGTGACCGGTACGCCGGACAAGGACTACAACCTCATCTGGTACGTCGAGGCATGCCTGAGCAACGCCCTGCGCCTGGAGAGCTACATCCAGGACGCCGAGCGCGAGAAGGACAGCGAGGTGGCCGACCTGTTCCGCAAGGCGCAGGCGGACAGCCGCAAGGGCGCGGAACTGGGCAAGAACCTGCTGCGCGCACGCCTCAACGGCGGCTGATCACCGCCGCCCGCACCGGGCCCGGACGCCGTGCACACCACGGCGCCGGGCCTTCGACGTGTCCGGCGGCCGACGAGGCAGACGTGGGGGGAGCGTGCAGTGCCCGGGCTCGCGGGGTGTGGCCGATCCCACGCGTCCGGGCGGCGGAGAGGCATGTCGTCGTGCCGGGGCCGCAAGTTACCGTCTTCGCACAGCCCCCTCGCAGTACGGACGGCCAGCAGTGCTCACTGACCTCTCCCCGCTCATCGCCGCGACCGCGGAATGGCTCACGCGCGCCTACCCGGCGAGCGGCGGCGCGCTGGCATCGGCGCTGTGCGAGGTACAGGCCCGCCAGGCCGTGACGGTCGCCGCGTGGCTGCGCTATCCGACCCCCACGGACGCAGCGCTCGTCGGCATCGCGGGCCCCGGCGGATCCGCCCGGCTCGACTGGATCACTGGCGCCGACGCCGCCGCGCACTCCGACGACGACGCCCACGCCTGGCGCACCTGGGTCGACGAGGTCGTGGCGAGCTGGGCGGCCGCCCTGCTGACCGACCCGGAACTGGCCGGCCTCGCGGTGGCCGCGCTCGCCGAGGGCAGCCACGCGGCCGGCGCACCGGTCCGCTTCCGCCGTCTCGTCGCGCCCGACGCCACCGACCGGCGTGCCGCGGCACTCCTGCGCCATCCGGATCTGCTCGCTCCCGTCGCCTCGCTCCACCAGGACCAGCTCGTGGACCTGCTGAAGCCCGGCCGGGCCCTCATCGCCTGAGAGCACGGAAACACACCCCGGGGAGCCCGCCGCACGTGCGGCGGGCTCCCCGGGGTGTTGCCGGCAGGGGGCTTGCGTCAGTCGAGCTTGCCGCGGCCGCTGAGCGCGTCGCGCAGCCGGTCGACCATGCCCGTGCCCGGCGCCAGAAGCTTGTTGCCCGGAGGAGTGTCCGGTGCGGAGGGGTGCGGCCGGGTCGGCGCCAGCTTCTTGGCCTGACGGATCTTGTCGCCGAGCTTGTCCAGCGCCTCCGGAGAACACGCGGCACGCAGCTTGGGGAAGAGGTTCTGCTCCTCGTCGGCGATGTGCGAACGAACCTCCGTCATGAGCTTGCCGATGAGCCGGTCGAACTCATGGTGGTCCGCCTCGCAGCTCTCCAGGTCCTTCATGAGCTGCTCGGCCTCGGAGTGGTCCTCGATCTCCCTGTCCGCGATGGCGTCCCCGCCGGCGACGTGCTCGCGCACGGCCGGGTAGAGGTACTCCTCTTCGGCGACCGAGTGCCGTATCAACTCCATCGTGGCCTGATCGGCGTAGACCTTGCGGTCCTTGTGTCCGATCGGCAGGGCCTCGATCCGGCCGAAGATCTCCTCGACCTCGCGATGGTCGGTCATCAGCTCGTCGATGACGTTTCCGCCGTGTCCCATGCTCTTCACCTCCAGCCAGGAAATGGCGGCTCCCGGTCCGGATCCGCCACGGCCCTCGAGTGCCCTGGCGCCGGGCGAGCTAACGCACCGCTTCCGAAGCGGTGCACTTGGTGTGGTGTCCCTCCTCCTTGGAACCCGGACTCACGACAACGACGCGGAGGGCGAAGGAGAGGCCGACGTGGGGCACGCTGTGGACGAGGCGGTCGGACGAGTGGCGGGCGAGGTGGCCGTACGGGCGGATCGGCTGTGGGAGACGGCGCAGACGCTGCACGGCGATCCCGAGTGCGCGTTCGCGGAACACCGGGCGGCGGAGTTGCTGAGCGGGGAACTGGAACGTGAGGGGTTCACCGTCGAGCGCGACCTGGCCGGTCTGCCCACCGCGTTCGCGGCGCGGTCGGGAACGCCCCGGCGGCCGGCCGTGGCCCTGTTGCTCGAGTACGACGCCCTGCCCGGCCTCGGGCACGCCTGCGGCCACAACCTCATCGCCGCGGCCGGTCTCGGAGCCGCCCTCGCGGCCAGGGCCGTGCTGGGCGACGGGGACGGCGCTGTATGGGCCGTGGGGACCCCCGCAGAGGAGGGCGGTGGCGGCAAGGTCATCGAGACCGACGCGGGCGTCTTCGACGACCTCGACGCCGCGCTGATGTTCCATCCGGGCGTCCACAGCTGGCGGTGGGCGCCGCTGACCGCCCAGGCGCAGTACCGCGTCGGCTTCCACGGGCGCGCCGCGCACCCCACCGGCAACCCGACCGAGGGCATCGACGCCCTGGCCGCGCTCATCCAGCTGTTCAACACCCTCGCGGTCGTCGAGCGGCGGCTGCCGCCGGGCTCGCACGTCCAGGGCATCATCACCGACGGCGGCCGGGCGACGAACATCGTCCCCGAGTACGCCGAAGCACTCTTCGGGCTGCGCGCCGCGACGACCGCCGGGCTCGAGGACCTCGCGGGCGAGCTGCTGACCTGCGCGCACGGGGTGGCCAGGGCGACCGACACCACCGTCACGGTGGAGCGGGCCACTCCCCGCTACGAGCACTTCCGCGACAGCGGCGTGCTGTCCGGACGGTTCGCCCACCACCTGTCCCGCGCGGGCATCGACCTCACGCCTCCGGAGCCCGGCGTGTTCCTGGGCTCCTCCGACATCGGCAACGTCAGCGGCCGCGTTCCCGCGATCCATCCCTTCGTCGCCGTCATGGGCGAGGACGGCTCCGACCACACTCCCGAGTTCGCGGCCGCCGCGGCCTCCGACCGCGGCCGGCGCGTGATGCTGGCGGCAACGGAGGCCCTCGCCTGCACGGCGGTGGAACTCCTGCTCTCCCCGGACCTGCGCGACCGAGCATGGTCCGAACACGAACGCACCACGGTCGCGGCCGTGGTCTGAGCGGGCCCAGGCTTCAGGCGGTTTGCCGCGTGTTCGTGCGGTGGCCAATGTGCCCTGGCCGCAGGCCCAGGCGACGCAGCCTCACCCGCCCGTCACCGTGCCGGTGACCCCGACCGGGTTGCCGTCCGGGAGCAGGCCGGACTTTCGGACCGCGGCTGCCAAGGGGTCGAGCAGCTCGGCCAGGCGGGCGGTGTTCTCCTGGCCGAGCGCCCTCCACGGCGCTTCGGCCACCGCGTCGGTCTGCGCCTCGATCGCCACGCGTCCCGTGACCCCCGCCCGGGTCAACGCACCGGCGTCGTCGAGCCAGCCGCGCTCCCGCAGTTCCGTCTCGGCCGCGTGCCAGTCCGCCTGCTCCCACTTGCGGCCCTCCCGCAGCAGCGCCGCGTCGGACTCCCCGGCGGCCGCCTTGAGCACCATCGCCGCCACGGGGGCGACGCCGTGGCCGACCAGGGTGGCGACGTGCCCGTCCCCGCGGTGCTCCCGCAGCGTGGTCAGGGCCTGCCAGAGTCGCGCGCACGATCGGCGGGGCCGGTCGAGGGCCTGGTTCCCGGCGGCCAGCGGCCGGCCGGCGGTGTCCGCGGCCTCGGCGGCCCGCCACGCCAGGTCCGCCGCCTCGGTCATCCGCGCCGAGGAGACGACATCGGGGCCGAACAGGCGCGTCATCGCCGCGTCCATCGCCCGTTCCCGCGCGTCGAGGACGTCGCCCGGGGCGGCGTACCGCCAGGCGTCCGGCAGGGCGCGCGTCACCCGGTCCGGGTGGAAGACGTAGAAGCACGCGGTGACGACCGGGGCGGGCACCGGCCCCAGAGGCGCCGCGCGCAGCGCGAAGTAGCCCATCCAGAACCCGCGCATCCCGAGTTCGTCCGCGGCCCCGCGGGCCTCGGGCGCGAAATACACGAGATCGTGGACCGGTTCGAACCGCTCCCACATGGCCCGTGCCGCCATCGTCACCATGCCGGTCCCTCTCGCTCGCCCGCTCGCCGTCCAGGAGGCAGCATCCGTCATGACAGCGGTCATAACAAGCTGTTCCGGTAATCGGGATAGCCTCGTGGCTGACACACAAGGGCCTGTATTCTTGATCCACTTCGCTGTGCAGGCCATTCACCGCGCGACGACGACTGTCCGATCCGGCCGTGACGGGAATCGACATTGAACGTGACCCGAACGACGAGTGCGGCAGAGCCGGACGGCTCCGACAGAACACCACTGTCGGCGCGCGCCCTGGCACGGTTCGCCCTGCTCTGTGTGGCCGGCGCCGTCGCGGCCGTGCTGGCCGGGGCCGGCCAGTGGCTGATACTCCTGCTGGGCCTCGCCGGGCTCGCACTGGCCGGCGCCGGCCTGTGGTGGGCCCTGGCGCACCGCGGACTGGCCCGCCTGTGCGGCGCGCTGCTGGCGATCGGCGCGCCCATCGGCGTCCTGGTGCTGTACGCCGTCTCGGGCCTGTGGGTGGTGGCCGTGGCCGCCGTGGCGGCATGGACCACCGCGGTTGCCTGTGCCAGAAGCGCCCTGCGCCGACTGCGCTCACCGCACGGCATGCGCCACCGCTCCGCCCGGCCGTTCCGGCGCGCCGTACTGATCATGAACGCGCGGTCGGGGGGCGGGAAGGTCGGCCAGTTCGGCCTGGTGGAACGGGCCGAGGCGCTGGGCGCCCGGGTGATACTCCTCGACCTCGACGCCGCCCCGGACCCCGTGGCGCTGGCCCGCCAGGCGGTCGCCGAGGGCGCGGACCTGCTCGGCGCGGCGGGCGGCGACGGCACCCAGGCCCTGGTGGCGAGCGTGGCCGCCGAGCACGGGCTGCCGTTCGTGGTCGTGGCCGCCGGTACCCGCAACCACTTCGCCATGGACCTCGGCCTGGACCGCGACGATCCGGCGAAGAGCCTGGACGCCCTCACCGACGGTGTGGAGCTCCGCGTCGACCTGGGGGAGGTGGGCGGGCTGCCGTTCGTCAACACGGCCTCGTTCGGGACGTACGCGCAGATCGTGCAGAGCCCGGAGTACCGGGACGCCAAGGCGGCCACGGCGCTCGAGCAGCTGCCGGACCTGCTGACCGGCGACGCGGCGGCCTCGCTGACCGCCCGGACGGACGACGAGGTCGTGGAGGCCCCGCAGGCCGTGCTCGTCAGCAACAACCCCTACGCCCGTGCCGATCCGCTCGGCGTCGGCCGCAGGCCGCGGCTCGACTCCGGCAGCCTCGGTGTGATCGCCGTCCGGGTGGAGAGCGCGGCACGTGCCGCGGAACTCGCGCTGCTGGGTGAGCGGGCCAGCGGCATCACCTCACTGACGTCCCGCCGGGTCGTGATCGAGTCCGACGACGAGCTCATCCCGGTGGCGGTGGACGGTGAGGCGCTCACCCTGCCCTCACCGGTGGTGTGCAGGGTGCGGCCGGGCGTCCTGCGGGTACGTGTGCCCAGGCACCGCCCCGGTGCCCCGTACATCGCGCCGTCCGTCGACTGGCGACGGGTGGTGCGCCTCGCCTTCGACCGAACCCCCGACCCACGCGAAAAGGAACCAGGAGCACAGCGATGACCGACTGCCCGCCGCGCGAACAACGGGTGCCGCGAGGACTGCTGCACGATCTGGCCGCTCTCGACCAGGCGCTCTACGAGGCCGTGACGGTCACCAGTACGCCCACGCTGGACGCCGCGCTGCGGCGGCTGTCCGCGGCGGCCGACCACTCCAAGATCTCGTTCGCGGTCGCCGGAGCGCTTGCCCTCTGGCCGGGCAGCTCGCGTCGCGCCGCGGCACTCGGAGTCGCGGCGATCGGCGTCGCGTCGGCGACGGCCAACCTGCTCGGCAAGCGTCTGGTGCGGCGTCCGCGCCCCCATCGCGCCGAGGACTCGCCGTTTCCCGGACGGCACGTGCCCATGCCGGAATCCGCCTCCTTCCCCTCGGGGCACACGGCCTCGGCGGTCGCCTTCGCCGCGGCCGTCAGCCCCGCGTTCCCGGCGGCCACCCTGCCCCTCGGTCTGCTGGCCTGCGCCGTGGGCTACTCGCGCGTGCACACGGGCGTCCACTACCCGGGTGACGTGATCGCCGGCGCCGTGCTCGGGACCGGTGCCGCGGCCGCGGTGCTGACGGCCGCCCGCTGGGAAGGGCTGGGCGACATCCGCATGTCGATGGCGGCACCGTTCGCGGCCGCCCGGAAATAACCCATAGGCAAGTTCTGGCCAAAGGTTTAAGCGTCACAGACCGCCGGTGGACGCCGCCGTCCCGCGTGATCGCGGGGACCCGTGCAGATGACAGACCCACCCGGGGCCTTCACGCCATGGCCGTTTTTCGACCCTCCGGACGTGCCCCTTCCGAGTTCCGACAGATCTTGAAGATTCCGTGTGGGAATCCTGTCTAGGATCTGGAGCCGGTACGGAGAGGAAGCACGTGTGAGTGAACAGGCGGGTCCCGGCTGCCCGGAGTGCGGCAAACCCCGGGCGGCGGACGGCACTCCGACCTGCTCCTGCACGCTCCGCGCCGCCGACGTCCGCAGCGAGACGCGCACGGCCGAGGCGGCGGCCGCGGAGGACTTCGACCCGGTGCGCATACGGCCGTACGTCGAGATCGACGTCGTAGCCGAACCGGCCGACGAGTCCGGCGTCGACGCAACATCGCAACACCCCGGCGTCCCGGGGGAGTTCGACGACCTGCTCACGGCAGGCGCCGACCCGGCCGATCCGCTCCCGGCGCCCCCCACCGACGCGGCCCCGGCCCGGCGACGGTCCCGGGCGCTGCTGATGACGGGCGTGGGCGCCGCGGCGGCCGTCCTGGTGACGGGCGGAGTCGTCGGGGGCATCTTCTGGTACGACAGCCCCGCGCGGAAGGACTCCGTGGCGGACGGCGTGCGGGCGGGCCTGCCGGACCAGCGGCCCTCCGGAAGTGCTCCGGCTTCCGCACAGCCGTCGACCACCGCGTCCTCCGCGCAGCCGTCCACGACACCGAGCTCCTCGCCCAGCGCCACCGCGACCGGCGGCCCGGCCACCCCCACCGGCTCGGGCACCCCGAGCGCGACACCCACCGGAACGGGCACGGCGACCGGCGCCCCCGCGCCGAGCGAGTCCGGCGGCCGCCCACCCGTCCTCCGCAACGGCGACAAAGGGCCGGAAGTCGTCGAACTGCAGCTGCGGCTGAAGCAGGTCGGCTACTACGACGGTCCCGCCGACGGCAAGTTCGACAGCGACGTGGAGAACGCCGTCCGCGGCTACCAGTTCACCCGCGTCATCCTTCAGGACGAGCCCGGCGTCTACGGCGCGGCGACCCGGACGTCACTCGAATCCGAGACGAAGGAGCCGTGACGGCCGGAGACGGTCATGGCGCCCGCCCTTCGCGGCGCGGACATGCGGGCCCTGCCCCCGATGCCGCTTCGTACACTGACGGCGGCCCGAGCGGCCCGAGCGGCAGGAGGTGCTGGTGGGTGGAGCCGGTGGCGAGAGGCGTCCCGCGGGGCTGTTCGTCGGCCTGTGCACGCTGGACGTCATCCAGCTCGTCGATCACCCACCGGGCCCCAACGAGAAGCTGACGGCCCGCCGCCAGGAGGTCGCCGCGGGCGGGCCGGCGGCGAACGCCGCCGTGACCTTCAGCCATCTCGGCGGCGTGGCCACACTGCTGACCGCCGTCGGCACCCATCCACTGGGCGTCGGTGTCACGGCCGACCTGCGCCGGCTCGGCGTGACCGTGTCCGACCTGGCGGCCGACTCGGCCGAACCGCCCGCCGTGTCGTCCATCCTGGTGACCGCGTCGACCGGGGACCGGGCGGTCGCCTCCACCAACGCCGTCGGCCGCCGTCTCGCGCCGCCCGACGACCTCGACGCGCTGGTCGCCGACTGCGATCTCGTCGAGTTCGACGGCCACCACATGGAACTGGCGGTGGCCACCGCCCGCCGGGCCCGGGCGGCCGGCCGAACCACCTTGTTCGACGGCGGCAGTTGGAAGGAAGGGACGCCGACGCTGCTGTCGTCGGTCGACGTGGCCGTGTGCTCGGCCGACTTCCGGCCCCCCGGAGCCGACACACCGGCGGACACCCTGCGGTTCCTGAAAGAGCTCGGTGTCCCGTGGTCGGCGGTCAGCGGGGGAGGGGAGCCCCTGGTGTGGCAGGGCCCCGGCGGCGGGGGCACGGTGGACGTGCCCGCGGTCCGCGTCGTGGACACCCTGGGCGCCGGCGACGTCCTGCACGGAGCCCTCGCCCATCACCTCGCGGTGCGCGGCCGGATCACGGCGGAGGGCTTCGCCGAGGCACTGCGCGCCTCCGCCGCCACGGCCGCGCGGGCATGCGCGTCGTTCGGGACACGGGCCTGGCTGCGGGAGGGATGAGCCGGGGGGACGGCCCGCCGACCAGGGCGGCGTACAGGGCGAGACGGGCCCGAGCCACGCCAGGGCGTACGTGACGTGCGGTGCCGCGTTGCCGAGGGTCAGATGGATGGCATGCGAAGATCCATATCCGCTCAGCACGGCCGCGCGCACCGACGTCTCGTCGCCGCCCTCACCGGCCTCCTCGCCCTCCTGTCCGCCGTGACGGCCACCCCCGCCTCCGGCGAGTCCATACCCGAGCGCGGCACCGCCTACATGGGCATCGGCATCATGGCCCACGACGGAATCACCGGCAGTCCCGACAGCTCGCCGCCCACGACACGGACCGTCCAGAGCGAAGGCGTCGACGTCTCCAGCCACCAGCGCGAGGTCGCCTGGTCCACCTTGTGGAGCAACGGCGTCAAGTGGGCCTACACCAAGGCCACGGAAGGCACGTCCTACCGAAACCCCTACTTCGACCAGCAGTACGGCGGCGCCTACGACACCGGCATGATCCGCGGCGCCTACCACTTCGCCACCCCGGACTCCGGCAGCGGCACCGCACAGGCCGACTACTTCGTCGATCACGGCGGCGGCTGGTCCGGCGACGGACGCACCCTGCCCGGCGCCCTCGACATCGAGTGGAACCCCTACGGCGACTCCTGCTACGGCAAGTCCGAGAGCGGCATGGTCACGTGGATCCGCGACTTCCTGAACCGCTACCGCTCCCGCACCGGTCGCGACGCCGTCATCTACACCTCCGCCACCTGGTGGGCCAGCTGCACCGGCGACTACACCGGCTTCGGATCCAACCCCCTGTGGGTCGCCCGGTACGCCTCGTCCGTCGGGGAGCTGCCGGCGGGCTGGTCGTCGTACACGATGTGGCAGTACACCTCGTCGGGGCAGACGGTCGGCGACCACGACAAGTTCAACGGAACCGCCGACAAACTGCGGCAGTTCGCCGACGACTGAGCGGCGTCGCGCCGCACCGGTGCCGGGCGGCGGCCAGTGTGCCGGTCATGCGCGTGCCCGCACCCGATCCGCCCCCGTCACCCCCGGTCCCGCGCAGGGCCCGTGAACTCGGCCTGGGCGTAGGGGGCTTGCCGACGGGGCCGCACAACGCGCTCACGGACGTGCCCGGCGTCCGTGTCGGTCACACGACACTGGTGCGGCCCCCGCTGATCCACAGCGGCCTGACCGCGATCGTGCCCGACGGCGTCGGCCCCGGCAGCCCGCTGCCGGCCGGCGTGTTCGCGGGCAACGGCTACGGCAAGCTGCTCGGCACCACGCAGATCGCCGAACTCGGCGCCCTGGAGACGCCGATCCTGCTCACCTCGACCCTGTCCGCGTTCCGGGTCGCCGACGGGCTGGTCGGCTGGATGCTGGAACGGCCCCAGGGGGCAGGGATCCGCAGCCTGAACCCGGTGGTGGGGGAGTGCAACGACGGCCTGCTGTCCGACATCCGCTCGCGCCCGGTGCGCGAGGAACACGTCCGCGCCGCGCTCGAGACCGCTGCCGGCGGGCCGGTTCCTGAGGGATGTGTCGGTGCGGGCACCGGGACCGTCGCGCTCGGCTTCAAGTCCGGCATCGGCACCTCCTCCCGCCATGTGCCGCTCGCGGGCCGACGCGCCACCCTCGGCGTCCTGGTGCAGGCGAACTTCGACGGCATCCTGCGCGTCCAGGGCCGCCCGGTCACCCCCGCCGACGTCGGCCTGTCCACTCCGGAACCCGGCCCGGCGCAGGGCTCCTGCATGGTCGTGGCCGCGACCGACGCAGCCCTGGACGCGCGCCAGCTGACCCGGCTCGCCCGGCGGGCGGTGTACGCCCTGGCCAGGGTCGGCGCCGCGTACGGTCATGGCAGCGGCGACTACGGCCTCGCGTTCGGCACCCGCCCGCTGGGTACGGCCGCCGGTCCCGCCGCCGTACCCGACGACGCTGTCGACCCCCTGTTCACCGCGGTGCTCGACGCGGTGGAGGAGGCCGTCCTGAACTCACTGCTGACCGCCAGGACGACGACCGGCCCGCGCGGGGACACCCGCCATCCCCTGCCCGCCGCACCGCTGCTCGATCTGTTGCGGCGGTGAGGGCCGAAGTCCTCGCGGTTACGCGCGCGGCCGTTCGAAGGTGAGGAGCAGGCCCTCGACCGCCCCGGGGCCGATGCGGCCCTTGACGTCCGCGGAGGTGATGGCCTTCAGCTGCCAGCCGTCCTCGGCCTGCTTGTTGAGCGTCTTCTCCAGCTTGTCGCTGTCCAGCGCGTCGCCGATGAGCGACTCCCGGAAGGTGACGACCTTGTACTCGTACGCCTGGCTCATGGCTGCAACGTCCTTCTGTCTGTCGAACACCGCGTATCGGCGGCGGTGATGGGGGCAAGCCAATCACGGTGCGCCGCGGGCCGCGCCGGGGGGTGGCAGCCATGAGGCCGCCATGCGGGGGAAGCCGTACGAACATGAAGGCGACGTCGACAAGGCGGGTCCTGTCCCTGGCCGTCATCCTGACCGTGCTCCCCGTCGGCGCGGCGTGCAGCGGCCACAAGAACGCCGCTTCCCCCGCCGTGGCCGCGACGGAAGCTCCCGCGACCGACGCACCGGGCGGCCGCCTCGTCGTGACCACCGACAACGGTCTACGGCTGCGCCCCACCGACGGCCACCGGGTCACCGTCGACGACCGCGTCCATGCCGAGTGGTCCCACAGGGGGCGGACCTGGACCCTGGACCTGTCGTGCCGCGACGGCGCCCGAAGCGACGGCTCGTGCCCGCGCATGCCCTATGTGAAGGTGCCGGACGGCCTCAGCGTCACCGTCAGCGCGCGCAACGCCGGCATCGACGCCGCGGGCGTCGCCGCCGCACTGGACCTGACCACCGTCAACGGCGACATGACGGTGACCCGTTCGGGACGTGAGGACGCGCCCGTACGGCTGGCCACCCGCAACGGCTCCGTCAACGCGACGGACCTCGACGCAAAGCGGGTGCGCGCGGCGACCACCAACGGCGACGTGGTCCTCGCCTGCACCTCGGCACCGTCGAGCGTGACGGCGACGACCACCAACGGCTCCGTCGACGTCACCGTCCCGCACGGCGCTCCCGCCTACCGGATCACGGCGGACACCGACAACGGCCGCGCCACCACGGACGTCCCCACGAGCACGGCGGAACGGGGCCCCGACATGACGCTGACCACGGTCAACGGTGACGTAGGGGCACGTCTGGGCTGAACCGGCGCGGCGTCAGCCGGGGTCAGACGGCCCGGGCGATCAGCAGGGCGACGTCGTCGTGGTCGTCGGGGTGGCGCAGACCGTAGAGCAGGAGGTCGCAGGTCTCCTCGAGGGGGCGCTGGGGCTCGTCGAGGAAGCTCAGGAGGACGTCGAGCCGGTCGTCGATGGGGTGGTGCCGGGTCTCGACGAGGCCGTCGGTGTAGAGCACCAGCAGATCACCGGGGTCGAGGCGGACCGTGGAGGCCTCGAAGGAGATGCCGCCGACACCGAGCGGCGCGCCCGTGGGCAGGTCGAGCAGTTCCGGGGAGCGGCCCGGGTGGGCGACCGCGGGCGGCATGTGTCCGGCGTTGGCGAGGTGGCACAGCCGCGTGTGGGGGTCGTACACGGCGTACAGGCAGGTGACGATGTAGTGCTCCAGATCGCAGGTGATCTTGTCGAGGTGCTGGAGCACGGCACCGGGTTCGAGATCGAGGTCGGCGTAGGCGCAGGTGGCGGTGCGCAGCCGGCCCATGGTGGCGGCCGCGTCGATGCCGTTGCCCATGACGTCCCCGACGACCAGGGCGGTCCTGTCGTCGCTCAGCGGAATGACGTCGTACCAGTCACCGCCGACCTCGCTGGTCGCCTGGGCGGGCTGGTAGCGGGACGCGAGCTCCAGGCCCGTGTGCTCGGGCGGATGGTCGGGCAGCAGGCTGCGCTGCAACGTCAGGGCGGTGTTGCGCACGCTCTGGAACCAGCGGGCGTTGTCGATGGCCACGGCAGCGCGGCCGGCCAGTTCGGTGGCGAGGACGACGTCGTCCTCGTCGAAGGGGATCGGATTGCTGGTGCGCTTGAGGTCGAGGGCACCGATCACCTCGCCGTGGGCGATCAGCGGCACCGCGAGGTACGAGTGGACTCCGGCGCGGGCCAGCAGGGACCCGGCCTCGGCGTCCCGGGCGATGCGCGGCAGGTCCTGGGCGTCGACATGCCGCACCAGCACCGGGCGACCGGAGTGGACGCACAGCGTGACCAGCCGGTCCCCGTCGTAGGCGGCGAGGCCGCCCGGGGGGTCGGCCGCGCGCAGCGCCTCGGACGGGTGGGCCGCCTTGAGCGCGAGGGCGCGGAAGAGTTCGGGGCCGTCGTCGGGCTTGCGCGAGCGACGGCAGGCCAGTGCGGAGTCGAGGATGTCCACGGCGACGACGTCGGCGAGCTGGGGCACCGTGATCTCCGCCAGTTCCCGGGCCGTCTCCTCCACCTCCAGCGTGGTGCCGACGCGCACGGAGGCGTCGGCGATCAGCGCGAGCCGCCGCCGGGCCCGGTCGGCCTCGGCCGCCGCACGGTGCCGTTCGGTGACGTCGACGACGGACATGGCCGCGCCCAGAACCCGCCCGCCGGGGTCCTCCAGCCGGTAGAAGGACAGCGACCAGGCGCGATCCTTGTCGGTGTCCACCGAGAGGGGGCCCACGTGGTACTGGTCGAGCAGGGGCATGCCGGTGGTCAGCACTCGGCGCAGCGCGGACTCGATGGTGTCGATGTCGGGCAGCGGCAGGGTCTCCCGCAGTCCGCGGCCCACATGGTCCTCGGCGGACATGCCGTCGATGCGGGCCAGCGCCGGATTGACCAGGACGTGCCGCAGGTCGGGGTCGAGGAGGGCCAGGCCGATCGGCGACTGGTCGATCAGCTTCTCGCACAGCGCCAGATCGGTCTCGACACGCTGGAGCAGGTTGTGGTCGGCGGCGATGCCCAGGGCGTAGAGGTCCCCGAGATCGTCCTGGAGACGCATGTTGCGGAACTCCATCAGCCGGGTGGTGCCGTCCTTGTGCCGGATGGGGAAGGCGCCCGCCCAGCTGCGGCCCGTCTCCAGTACCTCCGTGAACAGCCTGACCACGGCCTTCAGGTGCTCGGGGTGGATGAACAGCCGGGCGGCGTACTTCCCCAGTGCCTCCTGCGCGCTGTACCCGAAGAGCTCCTCGGCCTGCGGGGTCCAGAACACGATGCGTCCGTCGGCGTCGACGACGGTCGCGGCCACGCTGAGGACGTCCAGCAGCCGGGTGGGAGGGGGTGTGTCGATGCCGTACGCATCCCCTTCGGGCGGGAACGATTCGGCTGCCATCCGGACACCACCTCCACCGTCCGTGGAATCAGGCGCTGCTTTCCGGCCACACCGAACTCCCGGGTTCCGAGCAACGGCACTTCCATCCTGCATCCGGTCCGCGGACGGCGAAACCGCGGCCGGGTCCGCCGACGTCGTCGTCGCCGACGTCTTCGGCAGCTCCCGCTCCCCGGCCCACCTCAAGGACGGCTGCCGATCGCTGCACGGAACCCACCGCCGGCGACCCGTCCCGGACCGGTTTCGACCGCTCCGCGCGGCACCGCGCCCAGGCCCGTCATTCGACCCGCCTCACCTGCTCCGGAACCTCGCGTCGCCCGGCCTCGGCCTCCTCCAGCCGCACCAGCAGCTTGGCGACCCTGGCCCGCTTCGCCTCGATCGCCCGAACGATCAGCCGCAGCTGGGTCGTCGACTCGGGCACGGCCGCCTCGAACTCCGCCAGCCGCCGCCGCTCCAGGGAGAGTTCGTTCCTGAGCCGGGCGACACGGTCCGGGGCCGGGGGCCGACGCACACCATTGAAGATCACGTTGTACTTGGGATGCTCGCTCCACACGGCCTCGCGTTCGGCGGCCTCCGCGTCCTCGGGGTAGTCGATCCGTATCCCGACCACGAGTGATCGCCACGGCTGCTCCCGTAAGTGGGTGCGCACGCGGGTCAGCGGGGCCACGGAGATCCCGACGTACAGCAGACCCTCCAGGCCGTACAGCCGGTACAGCGCCGTCCGGCCGTCCGCGTGCAGGCTGCCCTCCTCGTCGAACAGGCCGCGCAGAAACTGCGCATCGACGTCGGCCATGACGCGGCCCTCCTCGGCTCTACGCGCACGGTGCCGGTCCCCTCACGCTCTCACGGGGGTCTGACACCGGCCCTCGCGCGACGGCCCGGACGCCCAGTCGGGCGGCGGCCGCAAGCGCCCGGGATCTTGACGCCCGAGCGGGGTAGACGGAAAGGGACCGAGGGAGGAGAACAGTGACGACGTACGTCATCTCGGTGCCGGGGACGTTCACCGGCGACGCCGGGCAACAGACACAGGACGAACTCGCCCGGGCCCTGCGCCCGGCGGACCCGCACCACACGCACATGGGCAACGAGGAGGACCTCGACGTCCTCACCGTCAACGACGACGGCACCTTCACCGTCCGCGTCACGGTCGACGCCGCCAGCGGCCCGGAGGCCGAACTGGAGGCCCGCCGGTACGCGGAGGCGGCCCTGGACTCCGTCGGGCTCGACGAGGGCAGCGCGCCGCTCGGACCGGCGGTGATCACGGGCATCGACTCCGGCGACTGAGGCCGCGGGGCCGTGGACCGGCCGGCGCCGCCCGCGGCCGCGGACAAGGCTCCAGGACACCGGACGGGACGTCGGGCGAGCCCCGTCCGGCAAGACATCGGAAACGTTGTCGGGGGTACACCCATGGCGGAGGTTCATGATGTTCGAGGCAAGCGACATCCGTGAATGGCGTGGCCACGATGTGGTCGACCCGCACGGGCACAAGATCGGTGTCCTGGAGGCGATTTACGTGGACACCGCCACCGACCAACCCTTCTTCGCCACGGTGACCGTGGGGCTTCCCACGCGCCGGCGCCTGGTCTTCGCGCCGCTGCCCGGCGCGACCGTGGGACCGGGCTACCTCAAGATTGCCCACTCCAAGGACGTGGTGAAGAAGGCGCCCACGATCGACACCGACGGTGAGCTGCCGGCCACGGACGAGCCGGAGATCTTCGCGCACTACGAACTCGACTACGTACCGGGAAGTGGCGGCGAACGCCGTCTCGCCCGTCGCTGACGCCAGTGATCCACCGTAGGCGCAAGGAGCGCAGATGAGCCTCTTTCTCTTCCTGGTGCTCGTGGCCCTGGTCCTGGGCATCATCGGATTCGCCGCACACGGCCTGTTCTATCTGCTGATCATCGGCGTGGTGGTACTGCTCGCCGACCTCGTCTACGCCGCCGTGCGCTTCCGCCGAGGGGGCAGGAAGCACCGCGTCGCGCGCTGAGGACGGGCGGGCGGGGGTTATGGCCCAGACGCGTCCCCGTACCGATACCGGTACCGGGACGCGTACCGGTGCCGGTACGCCAACGCCCGCTCCGGACAGAGAAGTTGCGCGGTGTCTGTACGCGGTTCGGGTCATGAGATAGCGTCGCCCTGCCCCAGCCAATTGAATCGTTTCAATACGCTGACCGTTTCCATGCGCGGCAGCAGGGGCCAGAAGCCGCCTTCGAGGACGAGGTGCCATGACATCGAGCAGCACGTCGGAGAATCCCGTACCACCCGGCCCGCGCCGCCGCACCGTCATCGCGGCGGGCGCCACAGCCGCAGCCCTGACCATCGGCCCCCCGGGTACGGCATACGCCGCCGCGGCACCCGACGCGGACACCGCGACCGGAGCCCCCCGCCCGGGTACCGGCTGGCAGCGCTACGTCCACGGACCCGCATCCCGCACGGTACGGCCCCAACGGATCCTCGATCCCACCGGCGACGTACGCGACCCGGACGCGCTGCTGAAGCCCGGCGGCGCCGTCACCGTGCTGCGCCGCCCGCAGCCCGCCCCCGCGCCCCGCTGGCCGGCGGGCACCACCGCCGAGGCCTCGTCCTCGCACGCCGGCAACAACGGCAACGACGGGCGACCGCGCACTTACGACGCCACCAACGCCGTCGACGGCGACCCCGACACCTTCTGGAACGACGACACCCCGGCCGCCTTCCCCGACGTCCTGACCATCACCATGCCCGAGGCCCGGCAGCTGTCCGGGATCACGGTGATCTCCAACAGCGACGGGGTGCCCACCGCGTTCACGGTCGACGTGTGGGCGGACGGCGCCTGGACGAACGCCGCCACGGTCTCCGACAACGATGTCATCCAGCGGGCGGTGCCCTTCCGCACCCCGGTCCCCGCGAGCCGGGTGCGCATCACCGTGACCGCCGTCCAGGACACTCCCCGCGGGGCGTTCACCAGGATCAACGAGGTGTGGCCCGAGCCGGTCGAACCACCGGCGGCGCCGCCCGGCGTCACGGTGGACTTCGGCAAGGTCGTCGTCGGATATCCGCGCATCCGCTTCACCTCCGCCTCCGACAACGCGCCGGGAGTGCGCCTCGCGTTCTCGGAGACCCGGCGCTTCCTCACCGACCGCTCCGACTTCACCCGCTCCGACCAGTCGGGCGGCGCGGGCCAGGGCACCGACCAGTTCGCCGTGCCGCCGCAGGGCGCCGACTGGACCGACCACAAGGGCTTCCAGGCGGGCGACAAGGTATACGCCGACGGCCTCCACGGCTTCCGATACCTGCGGATCACCCTCGACGCCCTGCCGTCCGACGCGCCCGCGGCCCAGCCCTGGGGGACGGTCGAGATCGACTCCGTCGGCCTGGACTTCACCGCCTACCGGGGCACGCCCGGCACCTACCGCGGCTGGTTCCTCTGCTCCGACGACGACCTCAACCGCTACTGGTACGGCGCCGCGTACACCAACGAGCTCGTCACCGACACCTTCCGTGAGGACGACGTCGACCCGCGGGGCGCCTGGAGCGCCTCGCTCGAAGGCAGGCTCGTCCTGCACGACGGGGCCAAACGCGACCGCGACCCGTACGTGGGCGATCTGGCCGTCTCGGCGCGCACGTTGTATCTCACGCATGACGACGCGGCGGCCGCCGCACGCAACGTGCTCGCCGATCTCGCCGACCACCAGCGCGCCGACGGCTGGATACCGCCCGCCTCCATCTCCGGCTACACGCTCCCGCTGTTCGACTATCCCCTGTGGTGGGTCACCTGCAGCTGGGACTACGTGCTGTACACCGGGGACCGGAACTACGCGGCCCGCTACCACCCGAACCTGGTGAAGGTGCTGGACACCTGGTACCCGAGCGTCACCGGCGAGGCCGGTCTGCTCAGCAAGGGGCTCAACGGCACCGGGGGATACGGCGACTACGCGTTCCTGGGCCGCACCGGCCGGGTCACCTACTACAACGTCCTGTACGTCCAGGCTCTCAGGGACGCCGCGCGGCTCGCCCGGCTGCTGGGCCGCGAATCCGACGCGGCCCGCTGGACGGAGCGGGCCGCGTCGGTCACGGACGCGATCAACACGCACCTGTGGGACGCCGACGCGGGTGCCTACCTCGACTCCGCCACCGGGCCCGCTCGCCATGCCCAGGACGGCAACGCCCTCGCCGTCACCGCGGGCGTCGCCGACGCCGGGCGGGCGGCGTCGGCCCTCACCCATCTCGACGCCACGACCCGACTGCCGTACGGCAACGCGTTCATGGACAACGACACCCTCTTCGCCGGCGCGTCCCAGCGCGTGTACGCCTTCACGTCGTACCCGGAGATCGTGGCCCGCTTCCTCGCCGGGCGCACGGACTCCGCGCTCGACCAGATCCGGCGCACCTACGGCTGGATGGACGGGCACGACCCCGGCATCACGCACTGGGAGGGCATCGGCCCCGGCGGATCCCTGTACGAGGACGCCTACACCAGCATGGCGCACGGCTGGTCCACCGGTGTCCTGCCGGCCCTGACCCACCATCTGCTGGGGGCGAGACCGGCCTCACCGGGATACGCCACCTGGGAGGTGTGTCCGCAGCCGGGCGACGTCGCCTGGGCGCAGGGCCGACTGCCCACCCCGCACGGCGCTTTGCTGGTCGCCTGGGAGAACTCCGGAAGTGTCTTCCACGTCGTCCTCGACATCCCGAGGGGGACGCGGGGCACGCTCGTCGTGCCGGGTGACGGTCGGCGGCTGACCGTGCGGGCCCGCGGCCGCACGCTGTGGGACGGTCGCCACGCCTCCTCCGAAGGGGTCGCCGTCGTCGACGGAAGGGTGACGATCTCCGGACTGGGCCCGGGAACACACGACTTCACGGCCCGACGCGACAGCTGACCGCTGCTCGGCGTGGCCGCTCGAGAAGCCCATCCGGGCGGGCCGTCGGTGCTGTCGCCGCCACGGCGCGCCGGTAGGTCCATATCAGCGCGGGCAGCCGGGCCAAGGAGGTGGCCGAGTGAAGTGCCTTCTCCCTAGGATGGGTTGCCAGGCGCGCCGGAGACTTCGGTGCGCGACCTGCGGCTGGGGGAGACGATGGAGTCCGGGAAGCGGCTGTCCACCAAGATCGATGCCACGGTTCCGACGGCCGCGCGCATGTACGACCACTACCTGGGCGGCAAGGACAACTACGCCGTGGACCGGGCCGCGTGCGAGGAACTGGACAAGGTGGTGCCCAGCACGCGGGCGCTGGCCCTGAACAACCGGCGCTTCCTGCAGCGGGTGGTCGGACAGCTGGCCAAGGAGTACGGCATCCGGCAGTTCCTGGACCACGGCTCAGGGCTGCCCACCCAGGACAACGTGCACCAGGTGGCGCAGCGGATCGATCCGGAGTCGCGGGTGGTGTACGTCGACAACGACCCGATGGTCCTGGTGCACGGCCGCGCCCTGCTGGACCAGAACGACCGCACCGCCGTCATCCAGGCCGACCTGCGCGACACCGAGGAGATCTTCTCCCATCCGGACACCAAGCGGCTGATCGACTTCTCGCAGCCGGTGGCGGTGCTGTTCAACTCGGTGTTCCACTGCATCCCGGACAGCGAGACCGACGGGCCCATGGCGGTGGTGCGCAGGGTGACCGAACGGCTTGTGCCCGGCAGCTGTCTGCTGATGTGTCAGCTGGTCAGCGAGGACCCGGAGGTCCGGGACTTCGTCACGAACTTCATGGACCAGGCGACGCAGGGCCACTGGGGCCGAGTGCGGCAGGAGAAGGACGTCGTCGAGTGGTTCGAGGGGCTCGAGATCCTCGAACCGGGCCTGGTGGAGGTGTCCACCTGGCGGCCCGACACCGACGTGGCCCCTCGCCAGGCCACCCAGGAGTGGATCGAGTTCGGCGGAGTGGGCCGGATCCGGTAGCCGCAGGCACCGGACCACGGCTCACACGCCGTCGAAGCGCACCACGGCTCAAGTGATGCCGTGGCGCACGACGGCTCACACGACGCCGCAGCGCACCAAGGCTCACACCACGCCGTAGCGCTGTTCGGCCGTCTCGCGCAGGCGCGCCAGGGACCGGCGGGGATCGAGGGCGTCGTCCGCCAGTTGGTCCAGCGTCACCCGGTACTGCTCGGTCTCGTCGCGGTCCTCCAGGAACGTGGCGCTCTTGATGTGTTCCAGGTAGACGACGTCCGGCAGGTCGAGCCCGCCGAAGCGCAGATAGGTGACGGGGATGGCCGGCGCGGAGGCGTTGGTCACGTCCAGCGGGACGATCTGCAGCGTCACGTGCGGCAGTTGGGCCATGACGATCAGGTGCTCCAGCTGCTCGCGCATGATCTCCCGGCTGCCCAGGACGCGCAGCAGCACGGACTCGTCGACGACCGCCCACAGCTGGGGCGGGTCCGCCCGCCGCAGCAACTCGGCGCGCTTCATGCGCAGTTCGACGCGCCGCTCCACCTCGCGGGCCGGTGCGGAGGGCAGTCCGCGCTGCACCACGGCACGGGTGTAGGCCGGAGTCTGCAGCAGCCCGGGAACGTACTGGATCTCGAACGTACGGATGGAGTCGGCCGCTTCCTGCAGTCCGACGAGCCTGTCGAACCACTCCGGCATCAGACGCTTGTCGAAGCGCTGCCACCACCCCGGTTCCCCGGCACGCCGCAGCAGTTGCAGCAGCACCGAGGTCTCGTACTCCTCCGTCTTGTACAGCTCCAGCAGAGCTCGCACATCCGCCTCGGTGGGCGGCCTGCGTCCCTTGCCCGCCTCGATGCGCGACAGTTTCGCCGGGCTGAACCCCACGGCACGGGCGGCCTGTTCCTGTGGGAGCCCCGCGTCCTCGCGAAAGCCCGCCAGCTGCACGCCGACCAGCATCTTCAGCAGGGTCGGCGCGGGCTCGGTGCGATCCAGGTACGGTTCGAGGCGGGAGACGCGGGGTGACTCGGAGGGCATCCTGACTCCCAGTGGGCAGTGGGCAACAGCATGCATTATCGCATCTGTACGCCTCCAGCCGTAGGCGCAGGCCGAAGAGATTGCGTCCGTGCCGTCACAGCAGGTGGTCGAACTCGCCGTCCCTGACGCCCGCCAGGAACGCGGCCAGTTCGGCCGGCGTGTAGATCAGCGCGGGCCCGTGCGGGTCACGGGAGTTGCGCATCGCCACACCCCCCTCGGCCAGGGCCGCGACCTCGACACAGTTGCCCTCGGCGTTGCTGTGCCGGCTCTTGAGCCAGCGGACGTCCAGTGAGCTGGCTCGAACCCCGTTCGGAATCGATGGCACCGCTCTCTCCTCGCATGTGTCGCGCCACGCGGTCGCCACCGCTTTCGAGGCGGCCCGGTTCCCAAGTGGCGCTGGCTGGCTGGAACTGCGCGCAATTTCTCGTGAAATTGCACGGAGTCGCTCTCAAGGTGGATACTAACCACGACGCCGACCTTCATGCCTGCCCCGTCCTGACGTCACTTCAGGAGATGCCGTGTCGCTCCCCGCGCACCCAGCACCCTGGTCCGGTCCCACTGCGTTCCCGGTGGGACGGGCCGCAGTCACCGGTACCGCCCGTCCCGCCGCGCCCAGGACGGTCCAGCTGTCCCTGTCCGGTGATCTCACCGGATGCGGCCAGGCCCGCGCGTTCACCGAACGCGCGCTCCTCGACTGGGGTTTGGACCAGTGCATCGACGACGCCCTGACGGTCGTCTCCGAGCTGACGGCCAACGCCATGCTGCACGCCCGACGCTGTGACGCGGGTGACGAAGGAGAGACCGACGTGCGCCTGAGGCTCACGCGCCGGCCGGCTCATCTGGTGTGCGCGGTCACCGACCGGAGCGACGCCGTCCCCGTGAGCCCCCACGCCCCGGACTCCTTCCAGGAGCACGGACGCGGCCTGTTCATGGTGGAGGCGCTCGCGCAGCACTGGGGTTGGACCCGCTACACCCCGTCGGGCAAGACGGTCTGGGCCATTCTGCCCACAGAGGCGCCCGCCTGACATGACGTCACAAGTTGGGGTCCGCGGCGGTCGGTATCCGGTGGTGGGGGAGAGGCTCCCCGTACGGCTCCGGGACGTCGGCCTCGTCTCCTGGCGCGACATCGAGGACGTCTCGGGGTCCGCCGCCGCCATTCCCTTCCTGCTCGCCGCCGTCGCCTCGGGCGACGAGCCCGCCGCCCGCAACGCGCTGGAGCGGCTGCAGCACCGCATCTGTCAGTACGGGTTCGTCGTCGGCCAGGCGACCGCTGTCACGGTCCCCTTCCTGTGGGACCTCGCGCAACGGCCGCAGACCACCTGCCGGGCGCAGATCCTCCGGCTCCTGCGGAAGATCGCCGACGCGCGCCAGTGGGAAACCACCGTCGCCGCCTATCCGAAGCTCCGCCGTCACCATGGCGACCACGTCGAATGGGAGTGCGCGGCCCGCAGCGCGGTGAGAGCCCAACGCGGCGTGATTCCGAGTCTGCTGGCCGAGCCGGACGCCGAAGTCGTCCACGCCACCAAGGAACTCGCCGCCACGCTGGACGCCTGAGATCTCAGCCGACGCGGGCCACGCCCGCGTAGATGCCGCTGCCCTCCGCCTGCGCGGACGGGGTGGAGGGGCCCCACTCGGTGGCGGTGACCAGGCCGGGCGGCACGAGCTCCAGACCGTCGAAGAAGCGCTCCACCTCCGCGCGGGTGCGGAAGCCGAGCTGGATGCCCCCCTTCGCGTACTCGGCCGTGACGCGCTCGGCGAGTTCGGGGAAGAGGTCCGACGCGGCGTGCGACAGCACCAGATAGCTGCCCGGCGGGAGCGTGGCCACCAGATTGCGGACGATGCCGTGGGCGTCCTGTTCGTCGGTGATGAAGTGCATCAGCGCGATGAGCGACAGCGCGATGGGCCGGTCGAAGTCGAGGACGTGCCGGGCGTGTTCGACGATCCCTTCCGGGTGCCGTACGTCGGCCTCGATGTAGTCGGTGACCCCCTCGGGGCGGCTGACCAGCAACGCCTCGGCATGGCGCAGCACGATCGGGTCGTTGTCGGCGTAGACGACCTTCGCCGCCGGCGCGATCTCCTGCACGATCTGATGGAGATTCGGTTCGGTGGGGATCCCCGTGCCGATGTCCAGGAACTGGTCGATGCCGTGGGCGGCGAGCCACCCGGCCGCCCGGTGCATGAACTCCCGGTTCTGCCGGGCCGCGTCCCGTGCCTCGGGGGGCAGTTGCTCCCCGACGGCCTCGTCGACCGGGTAGTTGTCCTTGCCGCCGAGCAGCCAGTCGTAGACCCGCGCGGGGTGCGGTCGGCCGGTGTCGATCCGGGAGGAGGACTGGGGGCCGGTCGTCATGGCAGCTCCATAGAGGCGGTATCGGAACGGGCCGAGTACTCGATCATCGTACTCGCGTGTCATCTCGCCCTGGAGGCAAGGGAGTCGGGCCACTTCGCGCACCGACGGAGAACACGCTTCGAGCTGGAGAAGATTTTGCCTGTGGCCGATTCCCGTGGGGAGCGCTACGGCGATACCGGCATCCACGGGTTTTGCGTATGCCAAGTGGGGCCGAAAGCAGGGGGTCGGTGGGTCGGTGACGTTACGGCCGTGTTGACCGGCCCGAGGGCGTGGCGCACGCTCGAAATGCATGGCAGCTACAACTTGTTTGTTCGCGGGTCGTCGTAGCACGTGCGAAACCCCACGTGGGAGACCGGCCCGAGCAGACCCGAAGTGGGAGGCACCACATGTGCGGCATCACCGGCTGGATCTCCTTCGACCGCGAACTGGGCACGCAGACCGCCACATTGGATGCGATGACGGAGACGATGGCCTGCCGGGGACCGGACGACCGCGGCACCTGGATCCAGGGACACGCGGCCCTCGGGCACCGCAGGCTGGCGATCATCGACCTCCCCGGCGGCAGGCAGCCCATGAGCGTCGACACCCCGCACGGCACCGTGACCCTCGTCTACTCGGGGGAGACGTACAACTTCACCGAGCTGCGCCGTGAACTGACCGGCCGTGGCCACCGTTTCACCACCCACTCCGACACCGAGGCGGTCCTGCACGGATACCTCGAATGGGGCGAGGGGATCGCGGAACGGCTCAACGGGATGTACGCGTTCGCCGTCTGGGACGGCCGCCGGGACAAGCTGGTGATAATCCGGGACCGCATGGGCATCAAGCCCTTCTACTACTACCCGACGCCCGACGGAGTCCTGTTCGGCTCCGAACCCAAGGCGATCCTCGCCAACCCGCTGGCCCCCGCCCGCGTCACCACGGACGGCCTTCGGGAGCTGTTCACCATGGTCAAGACGCCCGGGCACGCCGTCTGGGACGGCATGGCGGAGGTCGAACCCGGCACCGTCGTCACCGTCGACCGGACGGGGATCGACCGCCGCGCCTACTGGCAGTTGGAGACCCGGGCGCACACCGACGACCGCGACACCACCGTCGCCACGGTCCGTTCCCTCCTCGAGGACATCGTGCGCCGCCAGCTCGTCGCCGACGTGCCGCGCTGCACGCTGCTCTCCGGCGGCCTCGACTCCTCCGCGATGACCGCACTCGCCGCCCGCCGACTCGGCGAACGCGGCGAGAAGGTCCGCAGCTTCGCCGTCGACTTCGTCGGCCAGGCCGACCACTTCGTCGCCGACGACCTGCGCGGCACCCCCGACACGCCGTTCGTCCACGACGTGGCCCGCACCGCCCACACCGAACACCAGGACATCGTCCTGGACGCGCAGACCCTCGCCGACCCCGACGTCCGCGCCAAGGTCATCAGGGCCCGCGACCTGCCCGCCGGGCTCGGCGACATGGACGCCTCGCTGTACCTGCTCTTCCAGGCCATCCGCGACCAGTCGACGGTCGCGCTGTCCGGCGAGTCCGCCGACGAGGTCTTCGGCGGCTACCAGCAGTTCTTCGACGAAGAAGCCCGCAGCGCCGCCACCTTCCCCTGGCTGGTGCGCTTCGGCCGCCACTTCGGCGAGGACGCCGAGGTCCTGCGCCCCGGCCTCCTCGACACCCTCGACCTGGACGGATACGTCGCCGACGGCTACCGCACCGCAATCGCCGGCATCCGCCGCCTCGACGGGGAGAGCGACTTCGAGTACCGCATGCGGCAGATCTGCCACCTGCACCTCACCCGCTTCGTCCGCGTCCTGCTCGACCGCAAGGACCGCGCGAGCATGGCCGTAGGCCTGGAGGTCAGGGTCCCGTTCTGCGACCACCGGCTGGTCGAGTACGTCTACAACACCCCCTGGGCGCTGAAGTCCTTCGACGGCAGGGAGAAGAGCCTGCTGCGCGAGGCGACCGCCGACCTGCTGCCGAAGTCCGTGTACGACAGGGTCAAGAGCCCCTACCCCTCCACCCAGGACCCCAAGTACGCCGTCGCCCTCCAGGACCAGGCCAAGGACCTGCTGTCCCGGACCACGCACCCGGTCTTCGACCTCGTCGACCGCGACCGCCTGCACCGCGTCGCACACCGCGAGACCGCCGTGAGTACGCAGGCCGAGCGGCGCGGCCTCGAACGCGCCCTCGACCTCGCGCTGTGGCTGGACCTGTACCGCCCCGAGATCAGGCTCGACTGACCCCTCGCTCCTTGCCGGCAGCGGACGTTCGGTGGTCCGGACCGGTATTCGGCAACTTCCGGAGGGCTCTTTCGCGTGATGACACAAAGAGGCCGGACACCGGGGGGCGGACGTGCAGTTCATCGAAGTGACCGGGCTGGCCGGGGTGCGATCGGCCGTGATCCGGTTCACGCGGCCGGGGACGGGCCTGACGTTCGTGCTCTTCCCCATGGTCCATCTCGCAGAGGCGGCCTTCTACCAGGAGGTGACGGCACGGCTGCGCCGCACCTGCGACCTGGTGGTCGCGGAGGGCATCGGGGAGGGCTCACCCGGCGCCGACGCCCTCGTCGCCTCGTACCGCCGACTGGACGGTCACGAACGCCTCGGCCTGGTGGTGCAGGACCTCGACTTCGACGGGCTCGGGCTGCCCGTGGTGTGCCCCGACATGAGCGGCGCCCGGTTCCAGGAGGGGTACGCGCGCCTGCCGTGGAAGGAACGCGCGATGGTGGCCACTCTCGTCCCCGCCTTCACCGCCGGCATGCGCCTGCTGGGCACACGCCACTGGCTCGCCCGGCACCTCACGCTGGAGGACCTGATGAGCGAGGGCGAGGAGGCCGCGGCCGACCTGTGGCCTGGTCTGGACGACCTGGTGCTACGACGCCGGGACCAGCTGCTGACCAAGGCACTGACCGACCTCGACGGTGCCTACGCCGGACGCACCGGCCCCTTCTCCATCGCCGTCGTCTACGGCGCCGGACACATGCGCGCCGCCTCCGAGGCCCTGGTCGGCCTCGGCTACCACGCCGCGGACGCCGAGTGGATCACGGTGTTCACGCTCGATCCGCCCGACACGCCACGGTCCTGAGCCGATGAGGGAGGTCGCCCGTTCGGAAAGCCTGGCTTGAGCCCGCGTCGCCGGGTTACCCGGCAGGCATGGCGAAGCTGCATCTCCCGGGACACAAAGACCAGGACCACCGCGACGACCACCCGGACTCCCGGGTGCCTTCGCCGGAGGAGGCGGGACCGGACGGAGAGGTCGAACGGGCCGCCCCCGACACCCCGACGAAAATGCCGAAGGGCGCCTGGGGCGCCGTGTTCAAGGGCAGCCTCAAGGAGTTCAAGGACGACGAACTCACCGACCGGGCGGCGGCGCTCACCTACTACGGGGTGCTGTCCCTGTTCCCGGCCCTGTTGGTCCTGGTGTCCCTGCTGGGCATCACCGGCAAGTCCGCCACCGACAAGGTGCTCTCCAACCTCAAGCAGCTGGCCCCCGGTTCGGCGCGCGACATCATCACCCGGGCGGTGGAGCAGCTGCAGAACAACTCCGGGGTCGGCTCGGTCATGGCCATCGTCGGCATCGTGCTGGCGATCTGGTCCGCGTCCGGCTATGTGGCCGCCTTCATCCGCGCCGCGAACGCCGTCTACGACATGCCGGAGGGCCGGCCGGTGTGGAAGGTACTGCCGGTACGGGTCGGAGTGACGGTCGTGCTCCTTGTGCTGGCGGTGATCAGCGCGCTGATCGTCGTCTTCACCGGAGGACTGGCCCACCAGGCCGGGCAGGCACTCGGCGTCGGTGACACCGCGCTGACGGTCTGGGCGATCGCCAAGTGGCCCGTCCTCGTCCTGCTGGTGACGGTGATGATCGCGCTCCTGTACTGGGCCACCCCGAACGCCAAGGTCAAGGGCTTCCGGTGGATCACCCCGGGCAGCCTGCTGGCCCTGCTGATCTGGCTGGCCGCCTCCGCCGGCTTCGCGTTCTACGTCGCCAACTTCGCCTCGTACAACAAGACGTACGGCACCATGGCGGGCGTCATCGTCTTCCTCGTCTGGCTGTGGATCAGCAACCTCGCGATCCTCCTGGGCCTGGAGTTCGACGCCGAGAGCGTACGTCAGCGGGCCATCGCCGGCGGCCTCCCGCCCGAGCGGGAGCCCTACACCCAGCCTCGCGACACCCGCACCTGGGACGAGGAGGACGTCCGCCGCCTGGAGGCCGACTGACCGGGCCACCGCCGACGGTCGGCCGAGGGAGTGCGACATCGGTCGGAATGATGACGGATGACCGACAAAGCGCGACAAACGGAGAGCCACGCGAGAGGCTGCGGCTGAAGCCGTCCCACCCGTGAGGGACCGCAGCCCTGCTCGAGGAGTCACCGTGAACGCGACCGACGACAGCTACCGCTTCGACGACCTCACCGCCCTGTTCGTCAACTGCACGCTCAAGCCGTCCCCCCAGCAGAGCCACACCCAGGGCCTGATCGACAAGAGCCGGGCGATCATGGCGTCGCGCGGGGTGCGCACGGACGTGATCCGCGCCGTCGACCACGACCTCGCCCCCGGCGTCTACCCGGACATGACCGAACACGGCTTCGCGACGGACGCGTGGCCGGCGTTGTACGAGAAGGTCATGGCCGCCGACATCCTGGTGATCGCCGGACCGATCTGGCTGGGCGACAACAGCTCGGTCACCAAACAAGTGATCGAACGGCTCTACAGCTGCTCCGGTCTGCTCAACTCCGAAGGCCAGTACGCCTATTACGGCCGCGTCGGCGGTTGCCTGATCACCGGCAACGAGGACGGCGTGAAGCACTGCGCGATGAACATCCTCTACAGCCTGCAGCACCTCGGGTACACCATCCCGCCGCAGGCCGACGCCGGCTGGATCGGACCGGCGGGGCCGGGTCCCTCGTATCTGGACCCCGGGTCGGGCGGCCCGGAGAACGACTTCACCAACCGCAACACGACCTTCATGACCTGGAACCTCATGCACCTGGCCGCCATGCTCAAGCGTGCGAAGGGCGTCCCGGCGCACGGCAACCAGCGCTCGGAGTGGGACGCGGGCTGTCGCTTCGACGCCCCCAACCCCGACTACCGCTGAGCCCTTTCCGCCCGCCCCTCTTCGGATCTCAGGCCGCCGCGACGAAGGCCGCGTCGATGGCGGTGTCCGTGCGGGCGTGGACGACCAGACGGGGGCTGACGCCGTCGGCGTCAGCCTCCAGCAGGCGGCGGGCGGGCGCGCTGTGGGTGGCCACGGACATCAGGACGCCGAGACGGGCGCACATGTGATGGGCGCGCAGGACCGCGCTGACCACCGGGGCTCCCGTGGCCGCCTCTTCGAGAACCACGACGACGGGCGTCGGCCTGTAGGCATGGATCAGATCACTTATCTCCGTCGTGAGCATGGCGCGCCGGGTGATTCCGGGATCACTCTCGACGGTCACGACGAGGACACCACGTTCGAACCTATGAGACACCATGCCCTGATCCCCTCCATGTGCGGTCGTTCAGAGCCGAAGTACCCCAAGGGGATTGTGTGAATCAGGGGAACGAGTTGTGGAGAGCGGTGTCGGAGAGACGGGGAACTCGTTCCCGCCGCGACCGCTTGACCTGCACTCATACGGGTACTCCAAGGTGTTGGTCCTGAAAGCCGCGGCGACTGGATGGTGAGGTACATGGGAGCGTGCACGCAGCCTGGGGCCCTCGCCGCCCGCGCGGCCCTGACGGACAAGAGCTGACCTCGCGTCGGGCGGGACCCATGGGACTTCTGGCCCGCGTGGATGCCTACCAGCGACGCCACCGCTGGGTGGGCCTGCCGCTCGGGGTCCTCTACAAGTTCTACGACGACCAGGTCACCTACCTCGCCGCGCTCCTGGCCTACTACGCGTTCCTGTCCCTCTTCCCGCTGCTGCTGATCCTCGTAGCCGTCCTGGGAGCGCTGCTCCACGGCGACCCCGGACTGCGGCAGCGCGTCATCGACTCCGCGCTCAGCGAGTTTCCCGTCATCGGCGACCAGATCGGCGAGAACGTCCACTCCTTCCACGCCAGCGGCGCCGCGCTGGCGGTGGGCATCGCGGGCAGCCTCTACGGCGCGCTCGGCGTGGCCCAGGCCGCGCAGTACGCGCTCAACAAGATCTGGGCGGTGCCCCGGCACGCGCGGCCGGATCCCCTGCGCTCACGGCTGAAGGGCCTGCTGTTCCTGTCGATCCTCGCGGTCGGGCTGTGCGTGGCCACCGGGCTGACCACCGTGGAGTCCGCGGCCAGCGTCTTCGGTACCCGCCTGGCCACCGGCATCCGGGTCGGTGCCGCACTGGGGGCGGCCGTCCTGAACGCCGCTCTGCTCCTGCTCGCCTACCGAGTGCTGACCCACCGCCGGCTCCCGGCCCGAAAGCTCTACGGCGCCACGCTCGGCGGCGCCTGCGCCTGGCAGTTGCTGCAGTGGGGCGGCTCGTACTACGTCGACCACGTCCTGCGGGGCGCCACGGCCACCTACGGCATGTTCGGCATCGTCCTCGGCCTGCTGGCCTGGCTGTACCTCGGCGCCCTGATCTTCCTGACGACGGCCGAGGTGAGCTCGGTCCGCGTGATGCGCCTGTGGCCGCGCAGCCTGTTGACCCCGTTCACCGACCAGGTGCTGCTCAGTCCGGGGGACCGGCGCGCCTACCGGTCGTACGCCGAGACCGAGACCTTCAAGGGCTTCCAGAAGGTCCGCGTGCGCTTCGAGCCGCCGCCGAAGACGCTGGGCGACGACCTGCCCGAGGAGGAAGGACCGTAGGGTCCGGCCTCAGCTGTGACCGCCGGGTCCTTCCGTGCGGCAAACCGTTTGGCGGTCGGCGGCCCGGGCACCCGGGCGCCACGCCGGACGATCCTGCGGAGGCCAGCCGATGAGCGAGCACACACCATCCCAGGCCGAGGGCGAGCGGGACGACGACACGGCCCCCGATGCACCCGGAGTCCGTCCCGACTACGACCCGCCCTGGACGACTCCCTCCCAGGCGGAGGGAGAGCGCGACGACGAGGGCGAGGAAGAACGCTCCCTGGCCGACGCGCCGGACCAGAACACCGGCGCAGGCGAGGAGAAGCCGGAGGAGCACTCTGGGAGTCAGTGACTCCGGAACTTCTCGACGGCGGCCGGAGTGACCGGGGTGAAGAAGTTGACGAGGTTGCCGTCGGGGTCGCGGAACAGCAGCGACCGGTTGCCCCAGGGCATCGTGGTGGGCCCGGCGACGAAGTCGGTGACGTGGTCGGTCAGGTTCTGGTGCACGCCGTCCACGTCGTCGACGAGGAACTCGGTGATCACGCTCTGGTTGGCCGCCGGGCGGGCGGAGCCCGGGGCGAACAGGGGGACGGTGCGCGTACCGGCGATCGCGAGGGTGGCGTGCGGGGTCCTGATCTCGGCGAAGTCCTCGGTGGCCCGGACCGCCCGCAGTCCGGTGGCCCGCTCGTAGAACTCGACGAGACGTGCGACGTCGCCGGTGATGATGCGGATCGAGACGAACTCCATGGTGATCTCCCTGGCTGCTTGGAACTGCTTCGCGCCGCGAAAAGCGCCGCACTCCGCAGACTAGGAGCAATACAGGACAGAATCCGTCCTGTATTCACGTACGCTGTCCTCATGCCTGGACCCACCGGTCGCGTCCTGACGCTCCTCGAACTGCTGCAGTCGGGTGGCACCCGGACCGTGGCGGAGCTCGCCGACCGGCTCGGCGTCGAGGGACGTACCGTGCGGCGGTACGTGGACCAGCTGCTCGACCTCGACGTACCCGTGGAATCGGTCCGCGGCCGCTACGGCGGCTACCGTCTCGCCCCCGGGTACCGGCTCCCCCCGCTCATGCTCAGCGACGACGAGGCGCTGGCCGTGCTGCTCGGACTCATCGCCGGCCGCCGGGCCGGGCTGACCCCGGAGCACACGGCGAGCGAGACCGCGGCGGCCAAGATCCGGCGGGTTCTGCCGAAGCACACCGCCCGCCGCCTGGACGCACTCCTGCAAGCACTCGACTTCACCGACCGGCCGGGCGAGGTCGCCACCCCGGACACCGGGGTCCTGCTCACCGTCACCGATGCGGTGCGCCACCGCCGGCCCGTCTCGGTCCGCTACACCGACCGCGACGGACGGGGCAGCGAACGCACCCTGCATCCGTACGGGGTGGTCGCTCATTCCGGCCGGTGGTACGTCACCGGCAGGGACGCCGGCATCGGCGAGGACCGGACGTTTCGACTCGACCGCATCGCGGACGCCCGCACCCTGCCCGGCACGTTCGAGGCGCCCCCGGGACCCGCCCCGGCAGAACGTCTGCTGTCGGGGTTCGCCACGGCCGAGTACCGGCACGAGGTGACCGTCCGGATCCAGGGGACGGCCGAGCAGATCCGCGCCCAGCTGCCCGCCGGCATCGCCACCCTGGAGGAGTGCGAACCCCCGGCAGGCACGGACGAACGGTGGCTGCGCGCCGAGCTGCGGGCGGAACGCCTCGACTGGTTGCCCGCGACGCTCGCCTCGCTCGACCGCCCGTTCGTGATCGAACGCCCCGACGCACTGCGCGACCGCGTCGCCGCGTTCGCCGACCGGCTCGCCTCCTTCGCACGCTCGAGGTGACTGGACAGGGCGGCCCAGGGTTGCCGGCTCGTCAGGCGGCCTTCTGGGAGGCGGCCGCTGCGGGGTGCAGGTCTTCGAGGGTGAGCGGGTGGGCCGGGGGAGCCGGCAGGGCGATCTGATGGGTGACGTGGAGGTCGGCGCCGACGTGCAGCAGTTCGCCGGGCTCCAGCAGGCGCCAGTTCGGGTTGTCGTCCATGCGCTCGCTGGCGACGACGACGGCGGGGTGCTCGGCCAGGTGCGCCGAGTGCACGCGCATGCGGCCGTGGCTGCCGCTGTGGTCGAGGTGGCGGCTGCCGTGCTGGCCGCCCGCCGGGCGCTCCAGGACGTAGAGCTCGTGGGTGTCCGGGTAGCGCAGTGCCCACAGCTCCCGCGGGGTGACGAGGATCAGGTTCAGGGCGAAGAGGGGCAGGTTCTCGGCGACCCAGTTGGCGGCCTCTCGGATGCCCTTCGTGATGTCCCCGCCGTGCCGTCGCGTCTCCCGGGTGATCAGGGCGAAGAACCGCTCGGAGTCGGTGTCGCCGTGGACCAGTGAGCGGTCTTCGCCCAGATGCTCGTCGAGCTGTTCGAGGCCCTCGATGACCCCGTTGTGCGCGAACAGCCGGCCGTCCTGCTCGAACGGGTGGGTGTTGCGGACGTCCAGGCTGCCGGTGGAGGCGAAGCGCACGTGGGCGACGAAGGTCGCCGACTCCTCCTGCCGGGCCTCCAGGGCGAAGGCGCGGTCGCGGTAGGCCGCGATGGGGGCCTTGTCCACGTGCGGGGTGCCGTCGGCGGCGAAGAGGCCCAGGCCGGTGCCGTCGGGATCGCGGTGACTCTGCCGGCTGAGGCTGTCCGGGGCGTCGAGGAGCCAGAACGTGGCGTGCGTGCGGAGCGGGGCGCTGCTGAGACCGAAGAGACGGCACATGGGTTCCTCCAGGACAGCCGGTCGGTGGTTCCGGGGTTCGGTGTCGGCCGCGACAGGAGCGGAGTTTCGAAAGGGAGGGGGTGTATGAGGAGTGTCCCCTCAGGCTCGGCGTGAACCACGTTCCCGGCCTCGGTCGCCGCCGGAGAAAGGACAAACACCGTCGGCATTCGGTAATCAAACAGGCGATAAACGGCGTTTGGTCGCAAACCGAGACGTTACGGTCGGTCGCCGGATAGCTTCCTCATGTTGTCACACGGGGTGATCGTCTTCGCGCGATCCCGGCGAAGCTGTGTGGAGGGGCGTGAATGGATCCGGCGACGTTGGTGGTGCAGGCCCTGGTCACGGGCGCGGCGGCGGGCCTCAGCGGCGCCGCTTCCGCCACCGTGACCGACTCCTATCGAGCGCTCAAGGAAGCGCTGAGCAACCGTCTCTCCGGCCGCCCCGGCGCACTGGAGCAGATCGGCGCCCTGGAACGCCGGCCGACAGCGCCGGCCGAGGGGCTGGTCCGCGAACTCGTGGTGACGGGAGCGGTGGACACGGAGGTGATGGAGCACGCCCAGCGGCTGCTGGTCCTCCTCGCCCCGGCCGTGGCGCACCTGTCGACCGGCGGGATCGATCTCAGCCAGGCCAAGGGCGTACAGGTCGGTCACGGAACCACCCAGAACAACACGTTCCATTAGGCGGCCGTCCGCACCCCGGAGAGTCGAGAGAGCACGAAGCAGATGAAGAACAGCCGGATCAAGGGCGCCCAGGTCGGCGACGGGAACGTCCAGAACAACACGTACCTGCCACCGCAGAGAGGTGGACACCGCTCGCGCGTCCACGACTCCTCGGCGACCGTCACCGCGGGCGACCATGCCACGATCAACCAGAAGAACACCCACCTGAAGTTCTCGATCCCCGTGATCGGCCCCTTGTTTTCCCTGGCAGCCGCGCATCCCGTGGTCGCCGGCGTCGCGGCTCTCGCGGTCGTGGGAGGCGGCGGCCTCGCCACGAAGGCCGCCCTGTCCGACCCGGCGCCCTCCGTGTCGACCGCGCTGGTACGCGGCTTCCACATGGAGGACGGCGAGCAGGGCGCACCCGTCGGGTACGACTTCTCCCACACCCCGCCCTCGCGGGCGGGCACGACCACCGACGCCATCTATGTCTCGGGCGGCTATTTCAACGCCACGAACGGCAAGCTGGCCGAATGGGGCTCGCAGAATCTGCCCACGGCGTCCGACTGCCGCAACGCGGTCGCCAAGCATCCGGTCCGCCAGGCCGTGGTCACCTCGTTCGGCCTCACCTGCTACGTGGACCGCAACGGCAACCCCGGCTACATCCTGGTGACCGGCTCCGACAGCGAGTCCACGATCATCGACACCGCACATCTGCGCTGAGACCCGCCGACGCCGCCGGCGACGCGGGCCGGGATCAGCGCAGGGACACCGGGAGTGATCGGTGGCCGTTGGAGATGAAGGAGTCCACCGGCTCCAACTCCTCCTGCGACACCGCGAGTCGGAGCTCGGGGAAACGGCCGAACAGCGCCGGCAGCGCGATCCGCGCCTCCAGGCGGCCCAGCGGTGCGCCCAGGCAGAAGTGCGCGCCGTAGCCGAATGCCAGGTGCTCCTTGTCGACGCGGGTGACATCGAAGCGGTCCGCGTCATCGCCGTGCCGGCCGGGGTGGCGACCGGCGGCGGCGTACGCGGCCAGGATGGCCTCGCCCTTGCCGATCACCATTCCCTCGGGACCGCCGAACTCGGCCATCGGCAGGTCCTCCACGGCGTACCGCAGCGGCAGGCTGGCGACCGGTGCCTCGACGCGCAGGGTCTCCTCGACCACGTCGTCCCAGGAGGCGCCCCCGCCACGGACCAGGGCGAGCTGGTCGGGGTGCGTGAGCAGCGCGTGGACTGCCTTGTCGAGGAGGTTGACCGTCGTCTCGTGACCGGCGCTGACCATGAGCATCAGCGTGTCGAGCAGTTCCTGCTCGCTCAGGCTGCTGTCGCCCTCGTCGTCACGGGCCGCGATGAGTGCGGTGGTCAGGTCGTCGCCGGGCGATTCCCTTTTGAGAGCGACGAGTTCGGCGAGTACGGCGTAGAACCGGGCGTAGGTGTCGGTGACTTCCTCCGGTGTGGCGGAGGTGTGGAAGACGCCGTCCACGACCGCCCGCAGTTCGGCGCCCAATTCCTCGGGCAGGCCGAGCAGTTCGCTGATCACCCGGATCGGCAGGGGGTAGCAGAACTCCTCGCGCAGATCGACGGTTCGTCCGCCCTCGCCGGCCGACTCAACTCGGTCCAGCAGGTTCTCGGTGATCTCCTCGACCCGCGGTCGGAGCGCGGCGGTTCGGCGTGCGGTGAACGCCTTGGAGACCAGGGCGCGCAGGCGTTTGTGCTCGCCGCCGTACGCGGTGAACATGTTCTGCACGGCCACCCAGCTGAACAGGGGCCATTCCGGCGCGATTTCGCCGTTGATCCAGCGGGTCCAGTGGCGGCGCGCGTCCTTCGACACGCGGGGGTCGGTGAGCAGGCGTTTGAGCAGGCCGGGGTCGCTGACGGCCCATGCCTCGACGCCGTCGGGGAGCGCGACCGGTGTCACCGGTCCACGGTCGCGGATGCGGGCGGCCTCGCCGTGGATGTCGCCGCCGGTCGCGTCGATCACTAAAGGGTCGGTGTCGATCACCTGGGGATCGGGGTGTGCCATCGCAGCCTCCGAGGGTCGGGAACGTCACGTACGAACGGCAAGCTACTTCGCCGTGGCGTCACCGCACGAGACCGCCCGGCACGTACCGTCACGTTCCGTACCCGCGACCAGCGTGATCCGGCCGAACTCCTCATGCCCCGCGCGCCTATGCCCAGGTGGCGTCGTGAAACGCTCCGTCGGCGAGGACGGGCACCACGGCGCACACGTCGAGTTCGGTCGCGACGGCCACGTCGTCGGCGAAACCGCTTCGGGCCAGTTCGAGGCCCGAGGAGCAGGAAGCCACGGCGGCGGCGACGTCTGGAGCTTGGGTGAAGCAGGCCCGCGCGGCAGCGGCCTCGGGGGAGAGGGGGCCGGCCCCTCGCTCCCCCAGTGCGTCGATGATCGCCCCGGCGCCCAGCAGGTCCTCCAGCGCCGGCCGCAGGCTTCCGTCGGGCCACCGCTCACCCGCGGCGATGACCGCGAGGGGACGCTCCGCGGTGCCGTAACCCTGCTGCGCCAGCAGGCGGCCGACAGCCGTGGGGTTGCGCAGACAGCCCGCAACCACCGTCGAACCTGCGGCCGCGGCGGAGATGGCCGACCCGTTGGGCGAGGGCAGCACGAGTCGGGGAGTGAACGGCGCCCGCCGGAGCGCCGCCGGAGACAGCGACCACGGCGCGGCCGGGGTGGCGGCTCGTCGTCCCACGGCCAGCGCCGCCTCCTTGTCCCGGGCGAACGCGGATGCCGTCTCGTCACGCCACGCGTAGGGAAAGACCCGGGTTCCCGCCTCGACGGCGACGGTCACCGACGTCGTGAACGACAGCACGTCGACCACCACCAAGCAGGCGCTGTCGGACGCCAGTTGCCGGGCGCCGGTGGGACCCCACTCGAATCGGACCCCGTACTCCCGCTGCAGGAACCAGTCGCTCATGGCGGTCGAGTCTGGCACCGGCCTGATCGACGAGGAGGAAGACCCGGAATTCCCGCACCGCCGGTGCGGTGAGGAAACAGCGGCGAGGAAATAATCGGTTGTCTCCCGGCCGTGGCCGCGGATGCAATGTCCGGCATGATCACCCAGGTGCGCCCGCCGGACCGAACGGCGACGAGCGGGCGCTGCCGGGCCCTCGTCCTCGGCGGTGAGGTTGCACTTGGGACGACTGACCGGGAGCTGCCGACGCATGAACACACCACCCTCACCGTCCGAGGCCGAGCGGGCTGACACCTCGGCCGTCCGCATCGGGGTCCTGGTCCCGCTCAGCCGGCCCGGCTGGGTCGAGTCCGGCCGGCACCTGCTCGCCGGACTCGAACTGGCCGCCGAGGAGATCACGACGCCGGCGGCATCGGCGGGAGGCCGCTGGAGCTGGTGGTCCGCGACACCGCGGCCGACCCGCGCAAGGCCGCGACGGCCGTGGAGGAACTGGCTCACCTGGGCGTCGCCGCCCTGGCGGGGGAGTACCACAGCGTCGTCGCCCGCGCCGCCGCGGCCGGGGCCGACGCGGCCGGTCTGCCCTACCTCTGCTCCTCGGCGGTCCTCGACGCGCTCACCGAGCGGCCGACCGACTGGGTCGCGCGCCTTTCCCCGGCACAGTCCTACGGCTGGCGCACCTACGCGGACTTCCTGCTCGGGGCGGGCCACAGCCGTGTCGCCGTGGCCACCGAACCGAGCGTGTACTGGGCCTCGGGAGTCGGCATCCTCCGGGACCACCTCGCTGCACACGGCGCGACCTTGACCGAATTCGACGCGCGTACGCTCACCCCCGCCGCCCTGTGCGACGAACTCGCCGGCAACCTCGCGACCGCCCTCCTGCTGCTGGTCGGCTTCCCGGAACCGGCCGTGTCGATCGTCAGGGCCGTCCGCGACGACCCGCGCCTCGCCGAGCTCATGCTGGGCGCTCCGGCCGGGCAACCGGAGCTGGCCGAATGGGCGGCACTGCTGGGCGAGGACGGTACCGGCGTCCCCTTCCTGCGCTACCTGCCCGAGCGGCCGACCCCGCTGGGCGCCCGTGTCGAGACGGCGCTGCGCGAACGCCTGGCCGCGGCGCCCTCCTTCGTGGCCTTCGAGGGCTACGACACGGTCGTCGTCCTCGCCGAGATGCTGCGTGCGCACGGCACGGACCGGGCGCGTACGGCCGCGTCATGGCCGCGCGTCGCCGTCGACGGCACCCGCGGACGGATCCGCTTCTCCCGCATCCCCGGCATCAGCGTCTGGCAGTGGACCTGGGCGCCGGTCCAGGTCGTCGACCGCGATCCGGCGAACCCCGACCGCTTTCGCATCCTGCACACCGCCGGCTAGCCCGCGCCTCGGAGCGGGCCGGTCGCCCCACGCCTGCCGCTGTCCGCGCGCGACGGCGGAGGCGGGCGCCGAGGGTGTCGAGGGTGTGTGCGAGTCTGGGCAGCGTTGCAGACGCGTAGGGACTGGAGGATGAGGACGATGCGGGAGGCCTATCACAAGGAACTGGAGTCGATCAGCGAGGCGCTGGTGGAGATGGCGAACCTCGTCGGCTCGGCCATGGGCCGGGCCACCGGCGCCCTGCTCGACACCGATCTCCGGCTGGCGGAGAGCGTGATCGACACCGAGGGCCAGGTGGAGGAGCTGCAGCGGAATCTGGAGGAACAGGCGATCGCGGTGCTGGCGCGCCAGCAGCCGGTCGCCACGGATCTGCGCGTGGTGGTCACGTCACTGCGGATGAGCGCGGACCTGGAGCGCTGCGGCGTCCTCGCGCAGCATGTGGCCAAGCTGGCCAGGCGGCGGCACCCGCAGCACGCCGTGCCACGGGACCTGCGCCGTACGATCCTGGAGATGGGCCAGCTCGCCCAGCGCCTCATGGCCCAGGCGGCCGAGGTCCTGATCACCCAGGACGTGGACGCCGCCCTGCAGTTGGAGCGGGACGACGACCGCATGGACGAGCTGCACCGCATGATCTTCCAGCACCTGATGGACGAACGCTGGCACCACGGCGTGGAGACGGCCGTCGACGTCACCCTGGTGGGCCGCTACTACGAACGCTTCGCCGACCACGCCGTCTCCGTCGCCCGCCGGGTGGTGTACCTGGTCACCGGTGAACACGCGGACGACTACCTGCCGGAGTCTCCCGTCATCCACTGAGTCCGGCGAGCGGGCGCGCGGTGGCGGGCCGCGCCGCGCGTCACAGGGTCGCGGTCGTCTGCTCCCCGGAGGCGCTGCCCGTCAGCCACTGGTCCCACGACAGGTTGAAGTCGGCGTAGCCGTTGTCGGCCGACGCCTTGGCACGCGGGGAGCCGGTGATGGTGACCGGGTCGCCCTGCTTGACCTGGCCGTAGAACCACTTGGCGTCCGACATGGACAGGTGGACGCAGCCGTGCGAGCCGCGGGCGCTGCCGCTGCCCGGGTACGGGTCGCCGGTCGAGTAGTGCACGTACGTGCCGGACTGGGTGAGGTGGACGTCCCAGGGCAGCGTCAGGTCGTAGTAGTTGGCGCTGCCCTTGTCGCAGCTGATGCCGACACTGCAGGAGGTCATGTGGACCTTCTCCTGCTTGTCGATGACGGCCATGGTGCCGTTCCACGTCGGGTACTCGGCGCTGCCCGCGTTGATCGACAGGGTGCGCAGCAGCTTGCCGTTCCGGGTCACCTTCATGGTGTGGCCGGTGACCGAGACGTCCGCGCGCACGTCGTCGCCGATCTTGAAGGTGTGCGTGTAGCCGTGCACGCCGTAGCGCCCGTTGCCGTTGCTGACGCCCTTCAGATCGGCGTCGATCTTGACGGTCGTGCCGGAGGGCCAGTACGTCTTCGGCCGCCAGTCGGCGCGACGGTCGCCCATCCAGTGCCAGGCGCCGGCCACCGGCTGCGAGGCGCTCACCTTCAAGTGCTTCTCGACCGTGGCCCGCGCCTTCGCCGCCACCGGGTTGGTGAAGATGACCGAGATCGGCATGGCCACGCCGACCGTGTTCCCGGTCTGCGGGGTGATGGTGTCCAGCAGCATCGGTGGGCCCGCGGGCTTCGTCGGCTTGGGCGAGCTGCTCGCGCTCGCCTTGCCCGACGCCTTCCCGTCGTTCGCGCTCGCCTTGTCGCCGCCGCCCCCGCCGCAGGCACTCGCGCCCATCAGCGTCGCGACCGTGACGAGTGCGATCCCTATGCTGCCCTTGCGCCGTCCCACGCCTTGCTCCGCTCTCTCTTGCTCCCCGACCCTGACGGGCCCGCCTTCCTGTCAGACAGTGATGGACGGGGGTGCAGTTGCGTGCGGCATGCAGATCTTTAGTGATCCACGTCACTTAACACGGGCGAGACGATGTCCCCGGCATGCGCGGCGACCGCGCATCGGAGACGTCGGGGACGGACGCCACTGCTTCCGATGCGCGGTCGCCGCGTACTACGGGTGCGTTCAGGGTGCTACGGCGCGGCCGGTCTGCGGCGAGATCCGCCCCGCGCACAGGCCGCGGGCGGCGAGTCCCTGTGCGATGCGCGGGATCGCGGCGACCGTGTTGGCCGGCCAGTCGTGCATCAGGATCACCTGGCCGTTGGTCAGGCGTCCGGCGGCCGCCACGATGGCGTCCGTACTGGCGCCGTTCCAGTCCTGCGAGTCCACGTCCCAGATGATCTGGGTCAGGCCGTACTTGGCCTCCACGGCCCGGACCGTGGAGTTGGTCTCGCCGTACGGCGGCCGGAAGAGCTGGGGCGTACCGCCGCCCGCCGCCGAGATGGCCTGCTGGGTGCGCGAGATCTCGGAGTCGATCTGCGCCTGGCTCAGCGTGGTCAGGTGCGGGTGGGTGTAGCTGTGGTTGCCCACCCACATGCCGGCGGCTACCTGGGCCCTGACCTGGGCCGGGTTGGCGGCCGCGTACTGGCCCTCGTTGAACATCGTGGCCCGCAGGCCGTTCTGCTTGAGCGCGTTGAGCAGGTTGGGTGTGTTGCCGGACGGGCCGTCGTCGAAGGTGAGGCCGACATAGCCGTTGCAGCTCGCGGCCCGGGCCGGAACGGCGTGTGTGGTCTGGACGGCGAGGGTGGCCGCGGCGGCCAGCGTGACGGCCGTGAGGGCCGTCGTCACGGGGTGGTGCGAGTGCCGGGTCGCGCCGCTCATCCCGACACCGTGATGTTGGAGCTGCCGCTGCTCTGGTATCCCTCCGTCGCCAGGATCATGTAGTACTTGAAGCTGCCGAGCGGCATCCCGGCCCGGCCCCAGGCGTCGAAGTGATTGCCGGTGGTGATGGTGCCGCCCGTGCGCTTGGACTGGCGCACGCTCCAGTACTGGTTGAAGGTCTTGGTGCCTTCGACGGACGGGGCGTTGTACCGGGTCGTCTGGTAGATGTCGTAGGTGCCGCCGTCGCTGCTGACGGTGCCCTTGTACGTTCCCGTGGGCCGGTAGGTGCCCCAGTTCTCGACGATGTAGTACTCGACCAGCGGGTTGGACGTCCAGCCGTACAGCGACAGGTAGCCGTTGCCGGACGGGTTGAAGCTGCCCGAGTACGTGACGTTCCTGCGGGCGCCGGTGCTCCAGCCCTTGCCGGCGACAAAGTTGCCGGTGTTGCGCCAGCTGGTGCTGTAGTTGCCGCCGGAGTTCAGGGTCATGGAGACCGTGCCCTGGGCGTCCGTCCAGAACGAGTAGTAGAAGCCGTTGTCGGTGCCGGTCTGGTTGGTGGTGACGACGGTGGCGGCCCTGGCGGTACCGGGCAGTGCCAGCGCGGCCGCGCCGCCCAGCAGCAGGGCGCCGACGCCCCTGCGGGTGAACTCGTGCGTCATGTGCGGATCCTCCTCGTCCATAGAGGCCGGGTTGTGGTTCGGTCCGCCAGTTTTGGCCTGCACCCGTCAAGCGTCAATACTTTCGGTGATTATTTCGAAACATTCGGCATTGATTCGCTACGGTCAGATGACTTTTAGCCAAGAATCGGGATGCTGAAATTGATCAACTCGGAGGAATTGATCAATCGAATGTTTCGAACTACTTCCGGTCGGAAATCGGCGGTCCGCGCGGCTGGAAGTCCTAGCTGGGCCGGTCGTCCCCGTCTGTCCCTCTGACGTTTTCGCCGCGCTGGTGGCCGCGTCGCGCGTCGCGGTCGAAGATGCCCAGGATCTCGCACGGTCCGCCCTCGGCGCCGATGGCGTGCGGCAGCATGGTCGGGAATTCGGCGGCCTGGTTGGTCTCGATCCGAAGGCGACGGTTGCCCAGCAGCAGGATCGCGGTCCCGGACAGCACGACGAGCCATTCGCGGCCGGGGTGCGCGCGCATGCGTGAGGGACTGTCCGGCGGGGGGTCGGTCATGCGCTGACGCACGACGGTCATCCCGGGATCGGCCTTGATCGGCCAGCGCATCAGGGAGTGGGTGGCGTCGATCACCGGGCTCGACACGACGTCGTCCGAGGCCGTCTCGACCAGCTGGTCGAGCGAGGTGTCCAGGGCGCGGGCCAGGGTGACCAACTGGTCCAGCGCCAGGCGGCGTCGGCCGTTCTCGATACGGCTGAGAGTGGACTGACTGACGTTGGCCCGAATGGCCAGCTCCTCCAGGGACCAGCCCTGCGCCACCCGCAGGGCGCGGATCCGTTTGCGTACGAGGCTGTCCAGCTCGCCATCTTCTTGCGTCATGCGCAACATCGTATGCCTACTGCGCAAGGCGTGCCTACGGTCGTCCCCGAGCCTGTGTCCGGGTCTCCTCCCGCGCCCGGACCAGCGCCGATCTCCGTACGCCCTATTCACGAGGTATCCATGAACCCGATCCAGTCCCCGGCGACCGCACCGGATGCGAGACAGCGCCGCACGATCCTGATCGCCGTGTGCGTCGCGCTGATGGCCGTCGTCGCCTCGGTCTCGGGACTCAACGTCGCCCAGCCGGCTCTCGCCGTCGACCTCGGGGCCTCGCAGAGCACCGTCCTGTGGATCATCAACATCTACACCCTGACTCTGGCCGCGCTTCTCCTGCCGCTCGGTGCCCTCGGCGACCGTCTGGGGCGCAAGCCCGTGCTCGTGACCGGTCTGATCCTCTTCGGTCTCGCCGCAGCCGTCGCCGGGCTGGCCCCGTCCGCCGGCGTCATGCTCGCCGCGCGGCTGGTCAGCGGTGTCGGCGCGGCGATGATCATGCCGATCACCCTTGCCGTCATCACGTCCACGTTCCCCGAGGAGGAACGCGGCCGGGCGATCGGTGTGTGGACCGGCGTCGCCGGAGGGGGCGGCATCGTGGGCATGTTCCTCTCCGCCGCTCTGGTCGACGTGGCGAACTGGCGTCGGCTGTTCGTCCTGCCCGTCGTCCTCGTCGTCGTGGCTCTCGCCATGGCTCTGCGGTCCGTTCCCAACTCCCGTGAGGCGACCCCGCACTCCTTCGACACCACCGGCGCGCTGACCTCCGTCGTCGCCGTGGTCGGACTCATCTTCTGCCTGCAGGAAGGGCCCGAGCGGGGCTGGAGCGCGCCCGCGACCCTGCTCGGCCTCGGCGTCGGCGCCTTCGCCACCCTCGCCTTCGTGATCCGGGAACTGCGACGCGGTGGTGCCGCGCTCCTTGACGTACGTCTGTTCCGTGAGCGCCGACTGGCCGGTGGCTCGATCACGCTGCTGGCAGTCTTCGGGGTACAGGCAGGGATCTTCGTCGTCCTCTTCCCCTTCTTCCAGGAGGTGTTGGGCTGGTCCGGGCTGCTGTCCACCGTGGCGCTGATGCCCATGGCCGTACTCATGATGGCGACGTCCGGCCTCGCCCCTCGGCTGGCCGAGCGGATCGGCGCCAGGGCGACCATGGCCTGCGGTATCGCCCTGGCCGGCGCCGGTCTCGCCCTGATGGCGGCCGTCGTCTCCGTGGACGGCGGCTACCTCTCTGTTCTGCCCGGCATGCTGGCCATGGGCGCCGGCATGGGGCTGTCGATGACACCCTCCACGGAGGCCATCACCAGCGCGCTGCCCTCTGAGCGCCAAGGCGTGGCGTCCGCGCTCAACGACGTGACCCGCGAACTCGGCACCGCACTCGGTGTCGCCGTGCTCGGCGCACTGCTGTCCGCCGGATACCGAAGCGCCATCGACACCCGGCTGGACAACGTGCCCGACGACACCGCCGCCACCGCCCGCGAGGGGATCGCCAACGCCGTCGACGTCTCCCGCACGGCAGGCCCCCACGCCCAGGGCCTGGTCCGTGCCGCGCGGGAATCCTTCGTCGACGGATGGCAGCGGGCCATGTGGGTCGGCGTCGCGGTCATGGGCGCCCTGTTGCTGTACATCCTCGCGCGGGGCCCGCAACGGCCGGTCCCCGCAGCCGAGGACGAGGCGGAACCGGCGGGAACCACCGCCGCCTGAGCAGGAGTTGCGGTGCGGGCCCGGCGGTCGGCCCGGGCCCGCCGACCGTTGCCCGGCCGAATCGGTAACCACGTGAACTGGACTCGTTGCCATGGCAGTTGGTGGGCGCGGTGAGGCAACCAACCCGCCCTCGTAGCACTGTTCACATATGGCACACAGATTCTGCCGCGCCTCACCATCCGCCAGATGCCGTCAGGCACTTGTGAACGAGGAATCGATGACCACGTACCACAGAAGCACGTTAGGTCGTTCGGCGATCGTCACCGCCGCGACGCTCACCATGGCCGCCACCGCGGCCGGAGTCGCTCCCACCGCCGGAGCGGCGACACCCGTCGCCCCGAAACTCAAACTGATCGCCGCGTCCAAGTCCGTGACCCTCGAACGGTGGCGAGGGGACCCGGGCGTCTACCTGGACCTGGGGACCTACATCACCGTCGACAAGGCGGCCCTGGAGTTCAGGGTCACCCGCAAGTCCTACAACGACCCCGTCGTCGCCCAGCAGATCACCCGCAGCGGCGGTACGACACACGCCAAGACCCTTCCGGCCGGCATGGTCAAGGACTTCACGGGCCTGCCCGGGTTCCTCGACGTCACGCTCACCGACGCCGCGGGCAAGCAGGTGCTGAGCACGAAGCAGGCCTTCTGCCCGAACGACCGGGCCGGACGCATCCGCCCGGACGCCCCGGCGACCTCCCGCTACCCCGGCGGCTGCTCGGACAACCCCTTCACCCTCGGCGGGGTGTGGGGGACCGAGCAGGGCTGGGCGTCCGGTGTCAGCCAGGGCTGGAGCAGCGGGCCCGCGGACCTCGCCGCAGGTGAGTACACGGCGACGGTGCGCGTGGCCAAGAAGTACCGCGACTTCTTCGGCATGGCGGACCAACCGCAGACGATCAAGGTGACCGTGCAGGACGCCGGCGACGGCGGCGCAGGCGTGGCCCCGCGCACCCGCGCCGCCGACGGCGAGGTGAAGGGGAAGTCCTCCACGGGCGCGGCCTCCCATGTGCTGAAGCCCAACAAGCACGGGCCGACCGGCGCCCGCACCGACGCGGCCTCCCTGCCCAAGCCCGACCTGCGGGCCCTGCCGGCGTACGGCATCTCCATCAACGACGGCTCCGACGGCGGCGTGGGCGCGGCCGCGGGCAAGGACTACCTCGCTTTCGGCGCCACGGTGTGGAACGGCGGCCCCTCCCCGCTGGTCGTCGACGGCTTCCGCAAGCCCGGCGCCGACACGATGGACGCCTACCAGTACTTCTACGACACCAACGGCAAGCAGGTCGGGTACACGCCCACCGGCAGCATGGAATGGGACCCCAGGGAGGGCCACCAGCACTGGCACTTCCACGACTTCGCCAGCTACCGGCTGCTGGGCGCGGACAAGAAGGAGATCGTCCGCAGCGGCAAGGAGGCGTTCTGCCTGGCCAACACCGACGCCATCGACTACACGGTGAAGAACGCCAACTGGCACCCGTACAACACCGACCTCGCCACCGCGTGCGGTGAGGAGAACTCGGTGTCCGTGCGGGAGGTCCTGGACGTCGGCAACGGCGACACCTACAGCCAGATCCGTCCCGGCCAGTCGTTCGACGTCACCGGCCTGCCGAACGGCACGTACTACATCCAGGTCATCGCCAACCCGGACCACCGGCTCAAGGAGACCAGCACCACGAACAACGTCTCCCTGCGCAAGGTCGTCCTGGGCGGCACGACCGGCGCCCGCACGGTGACCGTGCCGGCCTACGGTCTGGTCGACGCGCCCTGATCCGACGGGCGCACCCGGGTCGGGCGGTCCAGCGGGGCCGCCCGACCTTCCGGACGGTATCGGGCCCGGCGAACGGGACGGTCAGTTCGCCTTTGTGCCGGTCCCCGTCTGCTGGGACACCTTGGCGGTGACGTCGACGGTCTGGCCGGCCGGGGGAGCGGTGACGTGCACGGCGGTGCCGAAGTCGCTGAAGTTCATGACGACCTTCGCGTGGGCCTGGCGGGGGAAGGCACTGGAGCCTGACGTCCGCGCGGAGTTCTTGACCGTCATCTGGATCTGCTGGCGACGGGTGCGCCCGTCCTTGTCGATCCAGAGGTCCACGGGCACGCTGTCCCCGAGTCGTTCGCGGAGCCTACGCTCCTGCGCCGAGTCGCCCTTGGCCAGCTTGGAGAGATCGAGGCCGACGCGGTAGTGCGTGGTGGACACGCCGTTCACCGTCTCCTCGCCCAGCTTGCGCACCTCCTTCTCGGAAAGGGACTTGGTGAAGGCGAAGGAGTCGGCCGGGTCGCTCATCGCGGCGCCACCGCCGCTCCGCGAGGTGTCGAGCCGGCGCAGGTCGACCTTCATCCAGCTCTTGCCCTTGGGGAGTTGCCCGCCGGTCGCCGGAGGCTTCTCGTACAGGACGCGGTCGACGACGCGCTGTTCGAGCTGCCGGCTGCCCTGGCCCATCCGCATGCGACTCGTGCCGTTGCGGAGATCGAGCACGCCCGAACCGGTGATCGTCTCGTTGTCGGAGCCGGCGGAGACGGTGGTCGCCAGCGTGATACGAGCGGTCTTCGCCTGCGTGGTCTTCGCGTTGGTCGCCTGCACGACCCGCGCCGGCGACTGCTGTGTACTGCCCTTCGAGGCAGGTTCTTCAGCGCCGCTCGCAGCTTTCCCGCCGTCGTTGCCGCATCCCGCCAGCAGTGCGACGGACACAAGGGTGGAGGTGCCCCACACGGTCAGACGGGATGCGGGTAAGGACCGCTTCATTCGGCTCAACTCCTGATCGAGGCATCGGTGTTGTTCCTTCGGCCCTCCGGTACCAGGACCGGCATGGACGAAACCCCGGCCGAGGGGCCGGGGTGACGCGGGCAGCGAAGGCGGTGCTACGGCAGCGGTGTTCCGCCGGTGGCATTGACGATCTCGGCGGTGATGAAGGACGCCTCCTGGGAGGCGAGGAACACATAGGCCGGGGCCATCTCCGCCGGCTGCGCCGGGCGGCCGATCGGGGACTGCTTGCCGAACTCCGCGGTGTCCGGCATCGTCGCCGGGATCAGGGGAGTCCAGACCGGGCCCGGGGCCACCGCGTTGACGCGGATGCCACGGTCGATCAGCATCTGGGCCAGTCCCTGGGTGAAGGTGACGATCGCGCCCTTGGTCATGGCGTAGTCCAGCAGATGCGGGCTGGGCTTGTACGCCTGCACGGACGTGGAGTTGATGACGCTGCCGCCCTCCGGAATGTGTGGCACCGCGAACTTCGTCAGCCAGAACATGCCGTAGAGATTGGTGCGCAGCACCCGGTCGAACTGCTCGGTGGAGATGGCCTCGATGCCGTCCGGCTGAGACATCTGGTAGGCCGCGTTGTTCACCAGGACGTCGATGCGGCCGAACTCGCCCACCGCCTGGTCAACGAGAGCCCGGCAGTTGTCCTCCTCGCGGATGTCGCAGGCGACCGGCAGGGCGCGCTGCCCGGCCTCCTCGACCAACCGTGCCGTCTCCCGGGCCTCGTCCTTCTCATCCTCCAGATAGGTGAAGAGGACGTCGGCGCCCTCGCGGGCGAAGGCCAGACACACCGCGCGGCCGATTCCGGAGTCCCCGCCCGTGACCACGGCCTTGCGGTCCGCCAGGCGGCCGCTGCCCCGGTAGGACTCCTCCCCGTGGTCCGGAGGCGGGTCCATCGGTCCGGTCCAGCCGGGATGCGGCTGGTCCTGGGAGGGGAAGTCGGGCTGCGGGTGCTGATGCGTGGGGTGCTGCGGCTCGGCCACGGTTCGTCCTCCTCATGTGCCGCCGCGACGCCGATAGGACGCCCGGCGTGAATCCCGTTCTGCGGTCCGCCCAAGTACCCGGACCGGCGCGGACCACACCGGAGATCGCCGAGCGTCCAGGGCCGTCCGGTTCGCCACGCGCCACGTCTCGTACGACGCCCGACGACCGGCCGGGACCGGCTAGTCGGCGTCGCTGACGGCCCGGACGGGCCTCTCGTGGTTCTCGTCGCCCCGCATGGGCAGCTTCAGCTGCCCGCCTTCGCGGTGGGCCCAGATGTCGCGAAGGATGACCTGGATCATTCCGGCGACGGGAATGGCGAGCAGGGCTCCGAGGATTCCCGCGATCTCGACGGCCAGCAGAATCGCGACAAGAACGGTGAGCGGATTGAGTTTCACCGTCCGGGACAGAATGACCGGCTGCAGGAGATGGTTTTCGACCTGCTGGTAGACGACGAAGAAGATGATGGCGGCGATGCCGGCGGGCAGGGAATGGATGAATGCCGCGAGCGAGGCGACGACGGCGCCCAGCGTGGCCCCCACGAGGGGAATGAGGTCGGCGATGGCGACGAAGAGGGCGAGCAGTCCGGCGAACGGCACTCCGGCGATGAGCAGCATCACATAGGTCAGGACACCGCAGATGACGCTGATCAGCAGGTTCCCGGTCAGGTAGCCGTTGACGGTGCGGGCGCACTCGGCGCCCACACGGCGGATGCGCGCGCCGCGGCTCTCGTCGGTCAGGGCGAGCACACCCTGGACGACCTTGGGCCCTTCGAGGACCATCAGATACGCCAGGACGAAGATGGTGACGGCGCCTGCCACGGTGGTCGCCGCGCTGCGGACGAACGCCAGGGCGGGTGTGCCCAGCCCGGTGGCGAAGGTGCGGATCTGGCCGCGGTGCTGCTGGGCGTAGCGCAGGGCACGGGTGCGCTCCAGCAGGTCCCCGACCGGGCCGCGACCGGCGCGGGCGTCCTCGACGAGCTGCGGCAGCCGGCCGGCGAGCCGGCTGCCCTCCTGGGCCAGCGGGGTGACGAAGAGCGCCACCAGGCCGACGACGAGCACGAACGTGAGCAGGAAGACCAGCAACGTGGCCACCGCACGCCGGCAGCGCGGGACCCGCCGCTCCAGCGCGTCGACCGCCGGGTACAGGGCCACGGCGAAGAACAGCGCGATCACGATCCACACCAGGACCTGGCGGGTCTGCACCACCAGTTGCAGTGCGACGTAGGCAGCGAGCACCAGACCGATGGCGGCGAGAATGGTGCGTACCGGAACGGGACGCGTTTCCATGGCCAATGGGTGCCCGGCACTCGGTGCGGGAAACGGCCGGTGCCGTAGTACGTCCTACTCGGTCCGCCCGGCGAAGAAGTCCGCCAGTGAGGACGAGAGGGCCTGAGGGGCCTGTTCGGCGACATGGTGCCCGGAGTCGATGCCGTGGCCGCGGACGTCCGCCGCCCACTGCTGCCAGATCTTCAGCGGGTCACCGTAGAGGTCTTCCAGGTCGTCCTGGAGCGACCACAGGATCAGGGCGGGGCACCGGATGCGTACCCCGGCGGCGCGGTCCTCGTCCTCGTGCCGCCTGTCGATGGTGAGCCCGGCCCGGTAGTCCTCCAGCATGGCCCGCACCACGTCGGGATTCCGCATGGCCGCCCGCCACTCGTCGTGGTTCTCGCGTCCCATCCGGTGCGGGTCGCCGCGGTACCAGCTGTCGGGATCGGCGTTGATGACGCGCTCGGGTATGTCCGGCTGCGCGAAGAAGAACCAGTGCCACCACTGCGTGGCGAACTCGGCCGTGACACGCGACAGGTGCTCCGTGATGGGCAGGCAGTCGATCAGTGCCACGCGCGTGACGACGTCGGGATGGTCGAGGACCAGCCGCAGTGCGACGGCGCCTCCGCGATCGTGCCCGGCGAGCGCGAACCGGTCGTGGCCCAGGGCGCGCATCACCGCGACCACGTCCCCGGCGACGGCGCGCTTGGAGTACCCGGCGTGGTCCGCGGTGGGCGCCGGGCCGGTCGACCGGCCGTATCCCCGCAGGTCGGGGCAGACCACGGTGAAGCCGCGCCGGACCAGGCGCGGCGCGACCCGGTGCCAGGTCGCGGACGTGCGGGGATGGCCGTGAAGCAGTACCACCGCCGGCCCCTGGCCGCCGTGACGGACGAACGCCGATGACTCGCCGATGTCCACCTGCCTGGTCTCGAAGTCCTCGAACAAGGCTGTGGCCTCCCGCCTCCTGCCGACCGAGCCTCCCCGGTACCCCGGAGACCGTGGAGCACACGACCCGGCGCGGCCGTCAGCTCGCGGACGAGGCCGTCGCCGGTCGCGAGGGTGCCATGGCCCAGCGCACCGCCGAGGTGACGGCCTGCCCCAGCGGCCGGACGCACCACTCGTCGACCAACGGCAGCCTGGGCAGGCGCAGTTCGCGGGCGGCCCAGTCGGGCAGCAGGGAGACGGCGTTGGCGGCCAGGACACCGTAGGGAAGCCGGGCGGCGAGCGGGACGGGCGGGTTGAGCAGCAGGAAGCGGGCGGCCTCCCTGGCCTGCGGGGAGGCGCGCAGCTCCGGGCGGTAGGCGTCGAGCAGGCGCGCGAGTTCCGCGCGGTCGCGGGGCGGGTCGAGTACTCCCAGCTCGGCAGCGATGCGTGCGGTGTCGGCGATGTAGCCGTCGCAGCCTTCGTCGGACAGGGGAGCGGTGCCGAAGCGCTGGTGTGCGCGCAGGAAACTGTCGACCTCGGCGGCGTGCACCCAGCCGAGCAGATGGGGATCGGCGGCATGGTAGGGGTCGCCGTCCGGTGTGCGGCCCCGGACGCGTTCGTGCACCGCCCTGACCTGGGCGCAGGCCTCCTGCGCGTGCTCGACCGTGCCGAAGGTGGTCGTGGCGAGGAACGTGCTGGTGCGCTGCAGCCGGCCCCACGGGTCACCGCGGTAGCCGGAGTGGGCGGCGACGGCCGCCATGGCGTGCGGGTGCAGGGACTGCAGCAGCAGGGCGGACAGCCCGCCGATGAACATCGAGGCGTCCCCGTGCACCCGGCGGATGGGCCGCTCCGGGCCGAACCAGCGCGGTCCCGGGGTGCCGTGGATACGGGCGCGGTTGCGCGGGCCGTCGGGGCCGGCGACACGGGTGAAAAGGCCTTGGCCCAGCTGCTGTCGCAGACCGGGGCCGCCGAGGGGGATGAGTCTCATCAGCCGAGGGCCCTTCTCTCGGTCGCTGTGCGGTGTGGTGCGGAGTCTCCAGTGTCGGAGGGCGGCGGGGGCGGATGGAACGGGAGGGACGTCGGAGAACGGCCGAGCGGGCCCGTCGGCTGTGCAGCCGCGGACCCGCTCTGTCTTGCCGCTCTCTCTACCAGCGGTACCAGCGGCCCCTGCGGCCGCCGTTTCCGGCCGGCCGGACCACGAATCCCAGCAGCCACAACACCAGGACGATGACCGCGATCCACCAGAGTGCCTTGAGTGCGAAACCGGCACCGAAAAGAATCAGAGCAAGCAGCAGAACAAGAAGCAAAGGAACCATTTGTTGAACACCTCCGGCGCTTCATGTGCCCCGGAAGATGCGCCTTACGCAGGGAATTCAAAGCTGTTTGATCCGGACTCGGCCGGGAATTCGCTCTGTTTTCGCACGAGCGCTCCTGTGGGGTCTCAGCCGGGAAAGCGGCCGGTGGAGCGCAGCAGCCAACGGCGCTCCGCATAGGCCAGGTCCTCCCGCCACAGCCGGCCGGCGGCCGACACCATGAACCGGCGCAGCAGCGGGGCCGCCGTGCGGGCCACGGCGAAGCCCGGACGCTCCGAGGAGGCCACGACCGCCTCCACCACGGCGGTGCGCGGCCGCCCCCGCTCGTCCGGCCCCAGGGGCGTGGCGTGTGTCTCGACGACCGAGCCGCTGCCCTCGCCCTCGGTGATGCGCATGACGATCGTGCGCGGCTCGGGACTGGTGAACACCGCTTGTACCGGTACGACGAGCCGTCCGGCGACCTTGAAGGAGACGTCGACGGTGAACCCGTCGTCGTCCGACGCGTCGGCGCCGGGCGCCGCGGCCACCGTCAGGTCCACGAAGGAGTGCGGGTGGAACCAGGCTCCGTGCCAGGGGTCGAGCCGGTTGGCGACGATGTCCTCGGGTTCGCAGACCCCGATGCCGCTGTACACGGCGGCGACGGCACCCGACAGCCGGGGGCGGGCGGGGACGACGGGTGCCTCCAGCGGTGCCTCGCCGCCGACCGCGTCCAAGCGCACCCAGACCAGGACCCCGTCGTCGTGCACCGGCACCGGGTCCCATCCGGCGAACGGCGTGCCCTTCAGGGCCATGCCGTGCCAGTGGCACACGAGCGTGCCGCAGCGCACCGGGCTCTCGGCGAGCGGCGCGCCCAGGTGCGGGCAGATGCCGGGGCCCGCCACGAGCCGCCCGTCGGCGGCGCGCCACACCACGACCTCCTGTCCGGCCACCGTGCCGGACAGGGGCCGGTCCTCGCGTACGTCGCGGGTCGCGCCGAGGACGTACCAGTTCCCGGAAGGTCGGGCCTGGGCCCGTTTGAGGGCCTGGGCGATGGCGCCGGGACGGGCCTGACGCCAGGTGGGCTGCTGCTTCTCCCAGCGTGGTGCGTTCCGCCGCAGGGCAAGGGGGTAGCGGCGCGGTTTCATGTGACCTTCTCGGGCGTCGGCGCGGGCGTGGGCGTGGCCGCCGGTGTGGGCGGCGCGGGGTGCGGGGGCGGGCCGGTGACGGGGGTCGGCCGACTGCGCAGCCGGGCGACGGCCACGCGGGTCAGGCCGTCGAGGGCGACGGTGGCGCGTCGGCGGCGGGAGACCACCGCCCGGCGCTGCACCGAGCGGTAGCCGTCCTCGGCGACGGCGTCCAGGATCCCGCCGTAGAGGACGAACGCCGTGCGGATGCAGGGCCGTGAGACCGGTTCGAGCATGGCCAGGCCGGGGGCCGCCTCGTCGTAGACCCGGCGGGTCAGGTCCGCGAAGTCCCGCAGGGCGGCGGTGATGCGGCGGTCGGGGCGTCCGGTGTCCCGGCTCCAGCGCAGCAGCTGCCGGTCCACGTCGTGTGCGGCCAGCAGGTCGGCGGGCAGGTACACCCGGCCGCGGTCGAGGTCCTCGCCGACGTCCCGCAGGAAGTTGGTCAGCTGGAAGGCCACGCCCAGTGCCGCAGCGTGGGGTGCCGCTTCCTCGCGCGGCACGACCGTGCCGAGCACCGGGAGCATCTGCAGCCCGATCACCTCGGCCGAGCCGTACGTGTAGCGGCGCAGGTCCGCGTAGGTGGCGTAGTCGGTGACGTCGAGGTCGGCGCGCATCGCGGCCATGAAGTCGGTGAAGTGGCGATGGTCGATGGCGTACCGGCGAGCGGTGTCGGCCAGGGCACGGACGACGGGCTCGGTACTGTCGCCGTCGCGCAGTCCGGTCCTGAGCTCCTGCTGCAGACGGGTCAGTTGCTCTCGGCGGTCCTGGTCGGTGGCGGCCGGGTCGAGGGTGTCGACGATGTCGTCGGCCCAGCGGGCGAATCCGTACAGGGCGTGCACGGCGGACCTGCGCTGCACCGGCAGCAGCCGGGTGGCGAGGAAGTACGTCTTGCCGTGCCGCGCGTTGAGCTGCCGGCACTGGGTGTACGCCTGGCGCAGGCCGGGGTCGGTGATGCCGGCTGCGTCGAGTTCGCGGTTCGTCACGCGGGCCTCCCTTCCCGGCGGGCCGCGGGCCGCGGACGGGCACCGGCGCGAGCAGAGCCCACGCCGCCGGTGATGCGCGCCGCGGCCAGCTTCCCCGACAGCAGCACGGTCGGCACGCCGACTCCCGGCGTGGTGCCGCACCCGGCGAGGACCGCGTTGACCGTGCCGCGCGGCAGGTTGCGCGGCCGGAACGGCCCGGTCTGGGCGAAGGTGTGGGCGGCGGAGAAGGGGGAGCCGGCCGCGTGCCCCTGCGCGTGCCAGTCGGCCGGGGTGACCAGGCACTGTTCCTCGATCGAGGAGGCGATGCCGTCCAGGCCGCGCCGGTCGAGTTCCGTGAGCAGGTCGTGCCGGTAGTCGGCGGCCAGGTCGCCCCAGTCGGTCGCGCTGGGTCCCAGTCGGGTGTTCGGGCAGGGGGCGAGGATGTAGTGCAGGTGCCGGCCGGGTGGCGCGAGCGTGGGGTCGGTGGTGGTGGGGCGGGTGATGAGCAGGGAGGGATCGCTCATCAGACGGCCCGTCCGGGTGAGTTCGTGGAAGGTGCGCTTCCATGCTCCGCCGAAGGAGATCGTGTGGTGGGCCAGCCACGGCCAGGTGCGGTCGGTGCCGGCGTGCAGGATCACGGCGGAGGGGGAGAACTGCAGCGACACAGGCCGCTTGGGGGCGTGTCCGAGCAGGCGGTAGGTGATCGGCAGGTCGGGCGTGAGGACCACGGCGTCGCAGGGGATCCGGTCCTCCTCGGTGACGACGGCCGTGACGCGGTCGCCGGACCGCTCCAGACGGGTGACGGTCTGGCCGAATCGCAGGTCGGCTCCCGCCGCCTCGGCGGCGTCCGCCATGGCCCGGGGGAGGGCGTGCATGCCGCCGCGCGGGAAGTACACGCCGGCCACCGTGTCCATGTAGGCGATGACGGCGTAGGCGGCGAGGGCGCGCTCGGGCGCCACGCCCGCGTACAGCGACTGGAAGGAGAAGACCCGGCGCAGTCGCTCGTCGTCGAGGAAGCGGCCGATACGTGCGTCCAGACGGCCGAATCCGCCGAGTGCGGCCAGCCGGGCGAGGTCGGGGGTGAGCAGTTGCAGCGGGGAGTCGAAGTTGACGTCGATGAAGCGTCGCAGCTGCGCCCGGTAGAGCTTCTCGAGCCAGACGCGCAGCTTGCGGTATCCGGCGGCCTCGCGCGCGCCGGCGAAGCGTTCGACCTCCGCCTCCATCGCCTCGGCGTCGGTGTGGACGTCCAGTGTGCTTCCGTCGGCGAACCGCGCCCGGTAGGCCGGGTGCAACGGCACCAGGTCGACGCGGTCGCGCAGGCTCTCGCCGACGGCGGCGAAGGCCTCGTCGGCGAGGTGGGGCATGGTCAGCACGGTGGGACCGGTGTCGATGTGGTAGCCGTGGCGCACCAGGCGACCGGCGCGGCCACCGGGAACGTCGTCGCGCTCCACCACGGTGACCCGGCGGCCGGCGCCGAGCAGGTGCAGGGCGGCCGCCAGCCCCGACAGGCCGGCGCCCACGACGACGACGTGGTCGGTGCGCCCGGGAACGGTTCGGGTCATCGGCGGGCCCCTTCGTCCGTGGTGGTCAGCGACAGGGATACGGGGACGACGTCGTCCGGGGCGGCGTCGGGCGTCTCCGGCGGTGGTGTCCCGGCCGCGGAGCGCAGCAGCGCGCGGAGCCTGTTCCCGGCATCCGGCGCGAGCAGGGCGCCGTCCAGATGGCGCAGACCCTGGGCCACGAGCCGGTCGATCTTGGCCTCGACGGTGGCGCGTGCCCCGGTGACCTCGAACACCTCGCGTACGGCGGCCAGTTCGGCGTCGGAGAGGTCAGCTCGGCCGAGCGTGTCGCGCAGGACGGCGAGGGCGTGCCGGTCGCCCGCGGTCTCGGCCCGCGCCTGGGCAACGGCGGCGAGGTAGGTGGGTTTGCCGCTGCGGATGTCGCCGCCCGGGGGTTTGCCGGTGTCGCGGGGGTCGCCGTAGACGTCGAGGAGGTCGTCGCGCAGCTGGAAGGCGATGCCGACGCAGCGGCCGGCAGAGCACAGGGCACGGGTCGTGGTGGGGGTGGCTCCCGCCAGCGCGGCCCCCAGGGCGAGCGGGCGCTCCACGGAGTACAGGGCGCTCTTCAGGCAGGCGGCGCGGATCGCCCGGGAGAGCGACCGCGCCGAGGTCGCCTCGCCGTGGACGTCCAGGTACTGCCCGGCGACCATCTCCATGCGCATGGCGCGCCACAGGTCCCGTACCTCGCGCGCGGTGGCCCGGGACAGTTCGGTGTCCGCCACTACGTCGTCGGCCCAGGCCAGGGCGAGATCGCCGGCGAGGATCGCGGAGGCGTGGCCCAGACGGGCGGCGCGCGGGGCGGAGGTCTCGTTCGCGTACCGGTCCGCTATCTCGGCGTGCAGTGAGGGGCGTCCGCGGCGCACCGGCGCGTCGTCCATCACGTCGTCGTGGACGAGCGCGCAGGTCTGGATCAGCTCCAGGGCGGCGCCGATGCGCAGGGTCGCGCGCAGCACCGACTGGTCCCCGCCGCAGGCTCGCATCCCCCACCACACCAGACGGGAGCGGCTGAACTTGCCGCCGTCCTCCGTGAAGCGCGCGACCCGGGCGGCCAGGTCCCGGGCGAAGAGCGGGTCGACGGCTTCGGCCGCCGTGAGCCGCCGGGCGAGCAGTTCGGCGAGCACACCGCGTACGGCACCGGGCACGTCCGCGTCCACGGCGCGCAGAGCGTCCGATCCGGTCGGATGTGCGCTGTGCCGCCGAGTGCCGTGCGGGCGGTGTTCCTGTGCCGTGCTGGGGCTCATGCCGGTTCCCGTCATCGAGATCCTCGTGATCAGAGCTGGCTTCGTCGTCAACGGTTCGGGCCGGGTCGGCAGGACGGATGCGGCGCGGCCCGGGAAACGACGCGGAGAGATGGCAGGTCCTTGAACTGTGTGCTTACGCGAACACATCTACTCGCCGATGAGCTGGTGTGACGGCGCATACAGGGGTCTTGTTCGCGGATGTGACACGGATGGCCGTGCGCGGCATGACGTATGTTTCGACGCACAGACGATGCAAGTTGTCCTCGCTGCATCGATTTCGGAGGGTGGAGTGGTCACAGTCGCTCCAGGCGGCCACCTGGCGAAGCAGAGGAGTAGTCATGACGACCGCCCCCCAGACCCGCGCAGACCTCTTCGACGACGCCGAACTCGTCGACGGGTTCCTCGCCGGAGACGAGGCATGCCTGGAGGTCGTCCACGACCGCTGGCGCTCGCTCGTGTACGGCCTCGCCAAGCGCTCCCTGGGAGACGCCAGGGACGCGGAGGACGTCACCCAGATGGTGTTCCTCGCGGCGTGGCGGGGCCGCGCCGGCTTCGCCCCCGAGCGCGGCACCCTGCCGGGCTGGCTCGTGGGCATCACGCGCCGCAAGATCGCCGACGCGCTCGCGGCCCGCACCCGGCGCTCCGAACTCGTCGCCGCCGCGGGCGCCAGACTGCTGGTGACGGCCCACCAGGAGACGGTGCGGCCGGAGGCGTCGCTCGACCGGGTGCTCCTGGACGACGAACTGTCACGGCTGCCCGCCCCGCAGCGTCGCGTGCTCAACCTCGCCTTCCACGACGACCTGACCCAGACCCAGATCGCCCAGCTCACCGGATGGCCGCTGGGGACCGTCAAGAGCCACGTCCGCCGCGGGCTGCACCGCCTCGCCCGCCGCCTCGACACGGACGACGCCGAAAATTCACCCCTCGCAAGCGGGTGACCATCGCATCCGCAGGGGTACCGCTCCGGGAATGTTGTCGTCAGTCCGACCAAGTGACACGAGAGGGGTTGAGGCGGTCGTGCTCGAGGCGGAGGTCGCCATCATCGGAGCCGGAGCGGCGGGGCTCTCCCTGGCCCACCGTCTGTCCCGACCCCTGGCCGGCGGCCGCCCCCTGTCCGCGATCCTGCTGGACGCCCCGCCCGGCCCACTGCGGCCGCCCCAGCGGACCTGGTGCTTCTGGGAAGCGGGCCGCGGCCGCTACGACGCCGCCCTGACCGCCTCGTGGCGGCACCTGCGCGTGCACCCGCCCACCGGAGACCCCATCGAGGACGACATCGCGCCGCTGAGCTACAAGATGATCCGCTCGGAGGACTTCGAGGCCCTGGTCGGCCGCGACCTCGAACGCAGCGGCCGCGTCGAGCGCCTCGAAGCGACGGTCGACCACGTGGAGGCACTTCCGCAGGGCGCCGAGATCCACGCACACGCGGCGGACGGGCGGGAGCGGTCCGTGCGGGCTCGCTGGGTGTTCGACTCGCGTCCCCCCGGCAGCCTGCCCGCGGCCCGCACCACCCTGCTGCAGCACTTCCGCGGCTGGTTCCTGCGCACCGACCGCCCGGCCTTCGACCCGTCCAGGGCCGAACTCATGGACTTCCGCACGGCCCAGCCCGCCAAGGGCCTGTCCTTCGCCTACGTCCTGCCCACCGGCACCCGGCAGGCACTCGTGGAGTACACGGAGTTCTCCCCGGCCGTCCTGTCGAAGGACGCCTACGACGCCGCGCTGAGCCACTACACCGACTCGGTGCTCGGTCTGAAGGACTACGAGGTCGTCGGGACCGAGACCGGTGTCATCCCCATGACCGACGCCCCGTTCGCGCGTCAGACGGCGCCGTCCGTCTTCCGGATCGGCGCGGCGGGAGGAGCCACCCGGCCCTCGACCGGCTACACCTTCGCCGGCCTGCAACGACAGACCGCGGGCGTGGCCGCCGCCCTGCGCCGCGGGCGCCGTCCGGTGCCGCCGCAAGCCCACTCGGCGCGCTCGCGCGCCATGGACGCCGTACTGCTGCACGCGCTCGACAGCGGTCTGGTGGACGGCGCCGCCTTCTTCTCGGGCCTGTTCGCCCGCGTACCCATGGCCCGCCTGCTGCGCTTCCTGGACGGCACGACCCGGCTGCCCGAGGATCTGGGCATCGGCCTGCACACCCCCGTCCTGCCCATGCTCCGCGCGGCCGCGGAAGTCCCGCTGCTGCCCCGGCGCCCCTTCACCGGTTCCTGAACCGCGGTGCGCCCCGCCCGCCCCACCGACCCTGGAGAACGCATGACCCTGCTGCGCGACGCGGACCTGGCCACCGCGTTCGACCATGCGGCGCAGTCGTACGACACGCTGGTGGCCGCCAACCCCGGCTACCACGCGCATCTGCGCCGCTCGGCCCGCAGACTGGGCCTGCCCCGCCCCGGCACCGGACTGCGCGTCCTCGACCTCGGCTGCGGCACGGGCGCGTCCACCGCCGCCCTCCGCGCCGCCCTGCCCGGCGCCGACATCACGGCCGTGGACGCCTCCGCCGGAATGCTGGAGCGCGCCGCGGCCAAGCCCTGGCCGACGAACGTCAGGTTCGTGTGCGCCCCGGCGGAACGCCTCGCCGAGGCGGGCGTCGAGGGCCCCTTCGACGCGGTGTTCGCCGCCTACCTCTTCCGCAACGTCTCGGACCCCGACGCCGTTCTGGCGACCGTCCACGACCTGCTCGCCCCGCACGGGCGGCTCGCCGTGCACGAGTACACGCTCAGCGGCCGCCCGGTCCACCGCGCGGTGTGGACGGCCGTGTGCCGGGGGCTGGTACTGCCCGTCGCCTCCGCGCTGGGGGACGGTGAGCTGTACCGCCACCTGTGGCGCAGCGTCGTCGACTTCGACACCGTCGACGCCTTCGCCGACCGCCTGCGCGCCAACGGGTTCGACCAGGTACGAGCGCTGCCGCTGCCCGGCTGGCAGACCGGCATCACCCACACCGTCGTCGGCCGGCGCGCCGACGCCACGGCGAGGGTCGCGCGATGACCGGCCCCAGGGCGCACACCGCCCGCCCCGGCCGCGACCGGCGCGCCGTGTACCTGCCCCCGCCGGCCGGCTCGGCCAGGGTCGGCGGACCACCCCGCAGTACCGCCGTGGTGGGCGGCGGCATCGCGGGGCTGGCCGCCGCGACGGCACTGGCCGAACGCGGTGTCGACGTGACGCTGTACGAACGCGAGCCCTACCTGGGCGGCCGCGTGGGCGGCTGGCCGGTCGAGCTGTACGACGGCTCCACCGCCACCATGAGCCGCGGCTTCCACGCGTTCTTCCGCCAGTACTACAACCTGCGCGGCCTGCTGAGCCGTACCGACCCGACCCTGGCCGGCTTCACCGGCCTGCCGGACTACCCCCTGCGACACGGCGCCGGACTGCACGACAGCTTCCGCAGGGTCCCGCGCACCCCGCCGCTGAGCGCACTGGGCTTCGTCGCGCTCAGCCCGTCCTTCCGCTCGCGGGACCTGGTCCGCATGAACCCCGTCGCGGCACTGCCGCTGCTCGACGTCCGCGTCCCCGAGGTCTACGACCGCCTCGACGCCGTCAGCGCCCACGACTTCCTCGCGTCCCTGCGCTTCCCGCAGGCCGCACGCCACCTCGCCTTCGAGGTCTTCTCGCGCAGCTTCTTCGCCGACCCCCGGCAGCTGTCGGCCGCCGAGATGGTCCTGATGTTCCACATCTACTTCCTCGGCAGCGCCGAGGGACTGCTCTTCGACGTGCCCCGGGAGCCCTTCCCGACCGCCCTGTGGGAACCCCTGGGGGACTACCTGCGCGGGCACGGGGCCACGCTGCGCACCTCGACGCCCGTCGAACAGGTCACGCCCACCGAGGACGGCGCCTTCACGGTCCTCGCCGACCGGCGGGCGACACGGCACGACACGGTCGTCCTGGCCCTCGACACTCCCGGGCTGCGCTCGCTGGTCGGCCGCTCGCCCGGGCTCGGCGACACCGCCTGGCGCGACCGCGTCCACCGACTGCGCACCGCGCCCCCGTTCCTCGTCTCCCGCCTCTGGCTGGACCGGCCCGTGGACCGCCGCCGGCCCGGGTTCCTGGGCACGGCCGGATACGGGCCGCTGGACAACGTCAGTGTGCTGGAGCGCTGGGAGGGCGAGGCCGCCCGCTGGGCCTGCCGTACCGGAGGCTCCGTGGTGGAACTGCACGGCTACGCGCTGCCCGAGGACGGCGACCCCGAGGTGGAGGCGAAGCGGCTGATCGAGGAGCTGTGGCGCGTCTATCCCGAGACCCGGAACGCGCGGATCCTCGACGAGCGCCACGAATGGCGCCAGGACTGCCCGCTGTTCCCCGTCGGCGGCTACGACGACCGCCCGGGCGTGCGCACCCCGCACAGCGGCCTGGTCCTCGCGGGCGATCTGGTGCGCACGGACCTGCCGGTCGCCCTCATGGAACGGGCCGCCACCAGTGGATTCATGGCGGCCAACGCCCTGCTGGAATCCTGGGGCGTACGTGGCCACCCGCTGTGGACCGTGCCCGACCGCGGCCGCAGCCGACTGCTGCGCACTCTCGCGGCTCGCGGGCAGGGTGCCGCGCCGCGCCCGTGAGCGCGGCCCGGCCGCTCAGCTCGCGGGCACGTCCTGGCGGTCCGAGGCGGGCCACACGTAGGGCAGATCGTCGGGCACACCGGGGAACAGGCCGGCGTAGACCTCCGGGTCCTTACGGACGAGGGCCGAGCGGTGACTGCGGTGGAAGGCCTCGTCGCCGAGCCAGGGCGGCAGCTCGTGGCCGGCCGCCAGGTCCGCCTGGTCACGCACCGGCGCTCCGGGGCGGTGTGCCGCGAGGCCGGCGACGAGGGAGGCGGCACAGCTGTCCTGGTGCCCCTGCTCGCGCCACACGCGGCAGATCTCCAGGCCGTAGCGGACCAGCGCCTCCTCGTAGCCGGTCCACATCCGCACGGCCGGGTGGCGGCGCCACCCGTAGCCCGGCACGGTCAGCCCCCGCAGCACCTGCAGGGCCTCGACGCGCTGCTTGCCCAGGCGGCGGCGGTCCAGCAGGAGCGCGGAGGCCCTGAAGTCCGGGTCGGGCAGGAACGTCTGCATGGTCGTCGTTCCTCGCTGTCCTCGCGGCGGGCTGGGGGGAGCGCCGTGTTCAGGCGGTGTGGCGGGCCGCGGCCTGGTCGGCCTGGCCCCCGGCACCGAGCGGACCGGTGTGCTGCCAGGGCTGCCGTTCCTGCAGCCGCGGCAGTTCCCGCCGGGACAGCCGCATCACCACCGGCGGCATGGCCGCGCGGACCGGCTGTGTCAGACGCAGCCAGGCGGGGGCGTAGACGGCCGTGCGGCGCCGCTCCACGGACCGCACCAGCCGCGCCGCCACCACGTCCGCCGCCATTACGCGGCGGGCCGGGGACGGCATGTGGGCCCGCAGTTCCCGCAGGACGGCGTGCCGGTCGGCGTCGCGCACCATGTCGGTGTCGATCCAGTTGAGGTAGGCGATGCCGACACTGACCCCCTCGTGGGCCACCTCGGCCCGCAGCGAGTGCGCGAACGCCTCCACGCCCGACTTGGAGGCGCAGTAGGCGCTCATCAGGGGTGCCGCGCCGATCGACGCCAGGGAGGCCACCTGCAGGAAGTGGCCGGCCGTGGCCACCAGGTCGGGCAGGAAGACCCGCGCGGTGTGGGCGCTGCCGACGAGGTTGACCTCGATGACCCGGCTCCAGGTGGCCGGGTCCGAGGAGGCGAACGGGCCGCCCTCGGCGATACCCGCGTTCGCGACCACGACGGAGGGGCGTCCGAACCGGCTGCGGATGCGATGAGCGGCCGTCAGGAGCGCGTCGACGTCGGTGACGTCGGCCTCCACGGACAGCGCCGGGCCGGGAAGGGAGGCCGCGACCGCGTCGAGCGCCGCCTTCTCGTGGCCCAGCAGGGCGACCCGGGCGCCCCGTGCGGAGAACTCGCGGGCCAGGGCCGCGCCGAGACCGCGTGCGGCTCCGGTCACCACTGTCGTCCGGCCCGACAGGGGACTGCTGTGCGTCGCCATGGGCACTTCCTTCCGGCTCGGGGCGAGCACGTCCTTTCGACGTGCTTCGCCTCCGGCGCCCGGATCGGATGCGGGTCAGTCCCGGGGCAGGGGCGGTCGTGCGGTGTGGTCCGGGTGACCGTGGGTGCGGCGCTCCTCCTTGAGCTCCGCCTCGTAGACGTGGTCCCGGTGCTCGGCCAGCTCGCCCTTCGCGCCTGCCTCCAGCTCGGTGAAGGGGCGGTAGTAGGTGGCGTTGTAGGCCTCGATGATCTGGAACGTCCAGTGCCCGGGGATGACGTTGCGTCCCAGGATCTCGTTGTTGATCTTCTCGGCCCACTCGTGATGGCCGGCCTCCCGCAGCAGCCGTACCGCGTCGCCCAACTGGAAGTCGGCCGTGCCGGTGAGCTGGTGGAAGTCGTACAGGCGGCCTCTGGCCCGCTCGGTCGTCTCCAGCGCCTTCGACAGGGCGGCCAGTGCCTCCACGGTCTTGTCGTCGGCGCCGTCGGCGCCGTCGGGGCGCCGGTGGTGCGGGTCGGCGGGTGTCTGGTGGTGGTTCATGCGTACTCCTGGTCTGCCGCCGCGGTGTGCGCCGCGGTGCCGGTCAGCGTTTGTCTCCGGTGCGGTCGCGCTGTGTCAGCAGGCGTTGGGCGCGGGCCAGGCCGGGTGACCGACGGCGGCGCAGGGCCGCGCGTGCGGCGTTGGCGCCCGGCGCACCGTGGACGCCGCCGCCGGGGTGGGCCCCCGCGGAGGCGAGGTACAGGCCCGCGACGGGCGTCTCGGGCCGCCCGGTGCCGGGCACGGGCCGGAAGACGAGCTGCTGGTGGACAGCGGTCGTACCGCCGTTGATGGCGCCGTTGACCAGGTTGCCGTCGAGCGCCTGGAGGGTGGGCGGGGCCAGGATGCGGCGGGCCCGGACGAGCGAGCGGAAACCCGGTGCGAAGCGTTCGACCTGCTGCTCGACCCGGTCGGCCATGAGTTCCTGGTCGGTGGCGTTCCACTGCCCGGTGATGCCGTCGTCGCCGGCGTCCGCGGTGATCTCGTGCGGTACGTGGGTGTAGGCCCAGGCCGATTCGGTGCCGCTGGGGGAGCGGGACGCGTCGGCCTTGGTCATCTGGCCGAACAGCAGGAAGGGCCGGTCCGGGATCTGGTGCATGGCGATCTGGGCGGCGAAACGGGTCAGTTCGTCCATGCCGTCGGCCAGGTGCACGGTCCCCGCGCGTGCCGCCTGTTCCGCCTGCCAGGGCACCGGGCCGTCGAGGGCCCAGTCGACCTTGAAGGTCGCGAAGTCCCACTGGAAGCGCCGCAGGTCGGCCAGGAGCTGGTCGGGCAGATGCTCGGGGGCGATGAGCTCGCCGTAGAGGGCGGGTACCGACACGTCCGCGAGGACCGCCCGGCGGGCCGCGATCGTCTGGCCGTCGGTCGTCCGCACACCCACCGCCCGCCCGTCGCGGACGGTGATCGACGTGACGCGCTGTCCGCAGCGCAGCTGTCCGCCGACGGCCTCCAGGCGCCTGGTCAGGGCCTGGGTGAGGGCTCCCGATCCGCCGACCGGGACGGGAAACCCGTAGGTCTGGCCCAGCATGCCCATCAGCCAGCCGAAGCCTCCGCTGCCGGTCGCCTCGGGGGCGAGGTCGGCGTGCAGCGCGTTCCCGGCGAGCAGCAGCCTGCCGCCCTCCCCCTCGAACTCCTCCTCGCCCATGCGGCGCACCGGCAGTGTCAGGGTGCGGGCCATGCGCAGCCCGCCCGCGGCCCGCAACCGGAGCGCGAGCCTGGCCGTCGCCTTGATCGGAGGGAAGGGGGTGAACAGCGCGCCCAGCAGATCGGGCCGTACCTGCTCCCAGATCTCGTGCAGGCGGTGCCAGGCGGCGCCGTCGCCCGGCGCGAAGGCGTCGAGGGAGGCGGCCGTGGCGTCGATGCGCCGATCCAGCACCGCGCACCGGCCGTCGGTGAGTGGATGGGCCAGCACGCTGGGCGCGTGGCTCCAGCGCAGCCCGTGGTCCTGCAGCCGGAGGGCGGTCAGGACGGGGGACGCGGCTGCCAGAGGGTAGAAGGAGCTGAACAGATCGTTGACGAACGCAGGGTCGACGCCCCGGTCGTGCCGTACGGCGCCCCCCGGCTCGGGCTGTTCCTCCAGCACCAGCACGCTCCAGCCGGCGTCCGCCAGGAGATTGGCGGCCACCAGACCGTTGGGGCCGGCACCGACCACAATGGCGTCGGTCACGTCACGGCCCGCCTTCCGTCACCGCGTCGACCGGTGCCGAGCCGGGGGTGGGCCGTTCGTGGCCGGTCCGCTCTTCGCACAGCCGGGCGAGGCGCGCGAGCATCGTGCGATGGCGCAGCTGGATAAGGGCTTCGAAGGCGAAGTTGTGCCACGTGCCGCCGGCTCCCTGCAAGGGGTGTTCGTCGACGATCACCAGGCAGTACTCGCCCCAGGGCCGTAGCTCGATCGCGATCCGTGCCGTGCCGAGGATGCCCGCGTACGCCTCCAGTTCGAGGCGGGCGCCGGGGTCGCAGAAGCGGACGGTCGTCTCGTTGGACAGCAGCATCGGTCCCAGGCGGACCTGGTAGCGGATCGCCGCCCCGGTCCGCGGCCACGCACCGCGGACGGGGCGGGAGCTGGAGGTGCCGACGACCCATTCCGCGTACCGGGTGGGGTCCGACAGCAGGTCCCATACGACCTCGGGCGCGACCTTGATCAGGCGATGGCGTATGGCCACACGTGCCTCCCGTGCTTCGTCGGCCGACTGGGGCAAGAGCCATCGCCGGGTGCCCTGGATCAGGGGAGCTCAACCGGCGGAGGTGACGGGTCGTGCCGCGGATCGGATTCGTGCCGGTGGATCACGCGGACGGGGGTACACGGGGCGCATGGCATCCCAGACTGATCACTTCACGTCGCTGCCGGCTGCGAGGCAGCTGCGTCGTATGCGGGCCTTCTACACGGCGGGCGTCGTGTTGTGGGCCGCGTCGAGCATCTGGACCGGGTGGGTCTCTCCCGGCAGCCGGCCCATGTGGACGTCCCTGTTGCTCCTGGCCGTGTTCGCCGTCCTGCTGGGGCTGGCCTGCCGATGGCTGCGGGGTCTCAAGAGCGACGGTGAGACCGGGCCGGCACATCGGGCGGCACCGCGGCGGGCCCCCGCGATACGCCACACGAGCGCCTGAGCCCCGTCGGAAACCGGGTCGTCCCTCCTGGGGGCCCGGTTGCGCGTGCCGCCGCCCCGCAGTCGTCGTGCTCGACTGCGGGGCGGTGCTGTGAGGGCTTGCGGACGTTCAGTTGGTGTAGACGGCCGGGGAGCCGCTGACGCTGCTGTCGACCACGGGGGCGTAGGTCGCGGAGAAGTAGCCGTTGGCCGCGCACAGCCCCGATCCGGACACCTTGCTGAACGCCTGGTTGGAGAAGGCCAGGCTGTTGTTGCCGTTGGAGCTCACCGCCGACAGGCTGGGTGCCTGGTAGACGCAGGTGACCGAGCCCAGCAGGGTGGAGAGCACCACCGTGGTCTGGATCGTGCCGCCTGAGGCGGGGGTCACGGTGACGGTGCCGTCGGAGGCGGCGGAGGTGGTGTAGGGCAGGCCGTTGACGGTGATGCTGCGCACGCCCGTGACGCCGAAGACGTTGCTGGTGCAGCCGCTGAACGTCTGCGAGGTCGCGGACTCGGTGGCGGTGCCCGGGGCGGCGGGGTTGTCGGTCACGGTGGCCGAGAGGGTCGAGCCGGTGCAGCTGATGCCGGAGGAGCCGCCGCTGCTGGTGGCGAGGGTGGCCTTCGTGCCGGAGGCGAGCGAAGAGGTGAGGACGTCGCCGACGGAGACGGCGTTGCCGCCGGCGCTGCCGTAGGTGAGCACGGAACCGTCCGCCGAGGCCGAGGTGGCCGGGAGGAGGGCCAGGGTCGTCAGGGCGGTGGTGGCGAGGATGGCGGAAGCCATGTGTCTGCGCATGGAAGGTCCTCTGGTACGGGGGGTGGCGAAGGGGGCGGGGTGCCGCTCCGCCACGGGGCGGGGGAGCGGCACCCCGCACGGCCGTTCCCGGAGGGTGGGAGCGGCGGACCGGTGCGGGTGTGTGTCCGGCCCGGCGTCGGGGACGCGGGCGCACTTGTTGCGGCCTTGCGGGTGCGTGAAACTGACGGCCCCGGTGGCGTGTCGCCGTCGGTCCGGCCGAGTGGAAAACCTGTGAAGGTTGTAAACCTGACGGGTATTCAACGTCAAGGCTGTGCACGCGAGTTGGTGAGGAAGAAGGGTGCGCGATGGCAGAAAGCCCCACGATGCCACCTGTGTTGGTGCTGCCAGGAACGCGTACGGGACGCGACCCGCAGCGCTCCCTGCGGCCCGGACCGCGCAGGGCCTCCGCCGAGGCGGTGGCCGCCAACCAACGCGACCGGCTGCTCGACGGATTCGTCCGCACGGTGGCCCAGGTCGGTTACGCGGGCACCAGAGTCAGCGACATCTGCAAGGCGGCGGGCGTGACGAGGCCGGTCTTCTACGAGCTGTTCAAGGGCAAGGAGGACGTCTTCCTCGCCGCCCACCACCACGGCACCTCCCTGGTCTTCAACGCGATGGAGGAAGCCCACGGCCAGGGTCCCGACTGGCCTGGCCGGGTACGGGCCGGGCTCGGCGCGTTGCTCGGCATCCTCGCCGAGGCGCCGGCGTTCGCGGCCATGGCCATCGTGGAGATAGACGCGGTCGGCCCCGCGGGGCGGGCGGCGCGCGAGGAACTGCTCGCCCGATTCCGGTACTTCTTCGCCGACGCGCCCGAGACCGAGCTGCCCGTGCCCACCCAGGAGGTGGTCGACACGGTGGTCGGCGGTGTCTACTCCGCGATCTACCGGCACATCGCCGCAGGCCGAACCACCGACCTGCCGGCTCTCCTGCCCGTCCTGACCTTCTCCGTCCTGGTTCCCTTCCTCGGCCCGGAACGCGCCGCCGCCCGCCTGGCCGACCCGCCGCCCTCCACCGGCCCGCTGCCGTCCTGCCTCACACCGGACGCTTGATCCGAAGGCGGGGTGCTCCCGCTCGCGATGTCGTCACGACGGCGGCGAGTGCGGCAGCGGGGTGTCGGCGTCGAGGGCCGCCGCCCGGAGGGCTGCCGCCACCCGGCCGCTCGCCTCGGTCGGTGGGTGGGGGAGACGGGCCAGGAGCAGACGCCGCTGCTCCTGGGGACCGCCGCGGACGGGCAGGACGCGGACGCCCGGTGGCGCGACGGAGGCCAGCACGGCGGGCACGGTGGTCAGTCCGCAGCCCGCGGCGACCAACTGCAGCCTGGCGAGCCAGTCGTGCACGGTGTGGGCGATCTCGGGCCGCTCGTCGAGCCCCGGCCACACGCCCATCGACGTGTCCTCCCCCGACGCGGAACCGGTGATCCACCGCTGGCCGCGCAGATCGCCGACGTCGACGAAGTCGCCGCGGGCCAGGGGATGGGTGGCCGGCACTGCCAGGCGGAGGGCGCGCTCGGTGAGTGTCTGCAGAGCCAGGGGAGGCGACTCGGCGTCCGGCGGCCGGAACGGCGGCGCCGAGGCGAGCAGCGCGAGGTCGAGGCTCCCGGCCCGCAGGGCGCGTACCAGCGCCGGGGTGCTGCCCTCCCGGCCGACCACCTGAAGGCCGGGGTCCGTTCGGCGCAGGGCGGCCAGGGCGCGCGGCACCAGCACGGCCCCCGCGCTGGGAAACCAGCCGAGGCGGACGGTCCCGGCCTGCCCGGGCAGGCCGGACAGCTCGCGCGCGGCCGCGTCGATCTCGTCCAGCACCACCGTCGCACGGCGCATGACGACCCGGCCGGCGGAGGTCAGTCGCACGCCGTCGCGCCGCCGCTCCAGCAACTCCGCGCCCGCGGCCCGTTCGATCGCTGCGATCTGCCGGGACACCGCGGACTGGGTGTAACCGAGCGAGACGGCGGCCGCGGTGAAGGTCCCCTGCTCGGCGACGGCACGGAAGACGCGCAGCGCGGTCAGCGACACATCCCTGAAGTCCATGACGTTTACGCATACCACGCGTGCCGAAGTTTCGTTGGACTCATGGATGCGGTGTTCCTAGCGTTGCCGGCATGAACACTTCGCGCATCGCCCTCGTCACAGGCGCCAACCAGGGACTCGGCCGCGCCCTCGTCGAAGGACTGGCGGCCCGCATGAACCCCGACGACCTGGTCCTGCTCACGGGCCGCAGTCGGCAGCGCGTGACGGACGCCGCCGAAGAGGTCGCCGAACTGCCCGGCACCCGGGCCCGGGTCGAGGGCCGGGTCCTCGACGTCACCGACACCGACGCCATCGGCCGGCTCGCCGAGGAGCTTCGATCCAGCCACGGAGGGATCGACGTCGTGATCTCCAACGCGGTCGCCCGCGTGCTGCCGCAGGAGTCGCAGGCGGCGCGGGCGGACGAGTTCATCGACGTCTCCAACACCGCGACGCACGCGATCCTGCGCTCCTTCGGCCCCCTCCTGCGACCGGGCGGCCGGCTGCTCGTCGTGGCCAGCAGCCTGGGCACCCTCGGCCACCTCGACCCACGGCTGCACCACCTGTTCGACGGGGCGAGCCTGGAGCAGGTCGAGAAGGCGGTCGAGTCGTGGCGCAGCGCCATTCACGACGGGACCGCCCAGGAAGCGGGCTGGCCGGTGTGGTTGAACGTGCCCTCGAAGGTCGCCCAGGTCGCCGCCGTCCGCGCCGTCGCCACCGAACGCCGTGACGGCGACCTCGCCACCGGCACCCTGATCGCCGCCGTGTGCCCCGGCATGGTCGACACCGCCACCTCCCGCCCCTGGTTCAGCGACTACAGCCAGGCCCAGTCGCCGGCCCGGGCCGCGGGGGCGGTGCTCGACCTGATCTTCACCGAGCACGTCGATCCCGCCGTGTACGGGGAGCTCGTCCGCTTCGGCAAGGCCCTCGACTGGTACGAGGGCGCACCGCTGCTGGAACAGGACCGCCTGCTCACGCCTTGAGCGCGGCCCGACCGCGCCGGCTCGCGGGTCGGGAGAGGGGGGCGTATCTCAGCCAAGAGGAGACGGGCAAAGACGAAGGAGGAAACGCCTCACGCCTACTTAAAAGGTGCAAACCCAGGGACAGTTCGAAGGCGGAGCAGGGGTGCGCGGGTTCTCGAACCTAAGGGCGATTTTCAGCCAGAGGCGCGAACCTGCATCCGAAACTGCGTTACATCGAGAATCCGGGGTATTCGGCAGCGCGAGCGGCTGACCGGCCGTATCGAGGACGAGGGAGAGACATTCATCATGGCGGCGGCGTTGACCACGGAAGTCGGCACGGGACAGCTGTCGGAGGGCGTCGATGCCTCCCGTATCGCCCCGAAGGACGCCCGCGAGCTGACCCGTCAGTTCCTGGCGCGGCTCGCGACCCTCGAAGAGGGCACGGCGGAATACCAGTACGCGCGCAACACGCTGATCGAGATGAACATCTCGCTGGTGCGGTACGCGGCCGCCCGGTTCCGCAGCCGCGGGCCCCAGGAGATGGAGGACATCGTCCAGGTCGGCGTGATCGGCCTGATCAAGGCGATCGACCGGTTCGAGGTCTCGCGCGAGGTGGAGTTCACCTCCTTCTCGATCCCCTACATCGTCGGCGAGATCAAGCGGTTCTTCCGTGACACCTCGTGGGCCGTCCACGTGCCGCGTCGTCTGCAGGAGGCCAGGGTCCAGCTCGCCCAGGCCACCGAGGAGCTCAGCAGCCGTCTGGGCCGCACGCCCACGGTGGCGGAGCTGTCGCAGCTGATGAGCCTGTCGGAGGAGGAGGTCATCGAGGCCCGGCTGGCCTCCAACGGCTACACCTCCTCTTCGCTGGACGCCGCCATCTCCACCAGCGAGGACGGCGAGAGCGTCCTGGCCGACTTCATCGGCAACGAGGACAACGCGCTGCAACTGGTCGAGGACTTCCACTCCCTGGCGCCGCTGATCGCCGACCTCGACGAACGCGACCGGTTGATCCTGCACATGCGCTTCGTGGAGGAGCGCACGCAGGCCGAGATCGGCAAGCGCCTGAACATTTCCCAGATGCACGTCTCACGGCTGCTGAGCCGCCTGCTGGAGCGGCTGCGCGCCGGTCTGCTGACGGTGGAGTGACACACACGGCTCACACCGATCGATCGCTTTTGAGCCGGTGAGCGTGGACGGCCACGCTCACCGGCTCAGTGCTGCCCGCAGCTCAAGCCCCATGGGGTCACCGTGCCGACCGCCCCTCACATGACGCGTTCCATGCAGACGAGCTGCTCCCTCTCCTCCCAGGACGCGGAAACGGTGAAGCCGAGCCGCTCGTACAGGGCGATCGCGCCGGTACGCCACTTCCACACCGACAACCGCACCACGCCGACCCCGCCTTGCTCGGCATGCGCGAGCGCGGCACTGACGAGGCCCGAGGCGACACCCAGGCCTCGGTGGTCCGGGTCCGTCCAGAGCCTCTTGAGCTCGGCTCGTCCGTCGACGGGGGCGGTGAGCACCAGACAGCCCACCGCCGCGTCCCCGCTCAACGCCAGCAGCACGACATCGTCGACGAACGCGGCCCGCGGATCCAGCACTTCGGCCCTGTAGCGCTCCGGCAACTCGTCCACACCGGCGACGCCCTCGCCCTTCTCGGCCTGCGTCCGCAGATGGTAGGCCGTCAGCAACCTCGCCGGCCCGTCCTGGGGCAGAGGGTCCGGCCCCGGCCAGCGGACGACGGAAACCCCGTGGTGATCGGTCATGCCGTCAGCATCACATGACGCATGAGCTCACCTGTGTGAGACCGTCATCCTTCAGCTGAGCTCCTCAGCCAGTCCGACCACGATGTTCTCGGGGCCGCGCACGTAGCACAGCCGATAGATGTTCTCGTACTGCACGATCTCGCCCACGAGTTCGGCGCCGTGGGTCCGCAGGCGGGCGACGACGTCCTCGATGTCGTCGACGGCGAACATGACGCGGCGGAGGCCGAGGGTGTTCGCGGGGGCGTCGTGCGGCTCGGGGGTGATGGGCTTGGGCCGGTGGAATCTCGCGAGTTCCACGCGCCCCTGGCCGTTCGGGACGCGCAGCATGGCGATGTCCTGCTGGACGTCCTGGAGGCCGATGACCCGTTCCGCGCCCGGCCAGTCGAGTGGGCCCCTGCCCTCGAGTTCCATGCCGAGTTCGACGAAGAACGCGATGACCGCGTCCATGTCGTCGACGACGATGAGGACGTTGTCCATCCGCTGGATCGCCATGTCGTGTCTCCTTCGCGTGGCACGGCCACCGTAGACGCTTCCGCATCCGGGACGGGCCCGGTGGCGGGTCCTCGACATCCGCGGCTCAGGCGACGGCTGTTCGGGCCGATTGCAAAGAACTTCTTACCCAGAAAGCCCCGTACGCCTCGTTGACACGCCATCAGCACTGGCGTTTCACTCGACACTTGTGCATGGCAACGTTGTCAGGCCGTCGCCGAGGCGACCCGGGACCGTTGCCTGTGGCCGGTGCTCCGTGGTTCTCGGGGCGCCGGCAGTTGATGTGCGAAGCACGAACTGCCGCGGAGGCGACCGATGGTGAGACCCCGACGTTCAGCCGCACAACGCAACCGTAAGAGACTCCGTCAACGCCTGGCCGTGGTCTGCGTCCTGGGCATGGCCGCCCTGCCGCTCACGACGGCGGGCAGTGCTCAGGCCGCGGGCACCACGACGCCGGCCCTGGTGAAGGACCCCGCGTCCCTCGTCAACCCGCTCATCGGCACGTCAGGTGCCGTGGACACCTTCCCCGGGCCCGACATGCCGGCCGGCATGGTGCAGTGGGGCCCCGACACGACCCCCCACCGCCCCGACGGCGGCGGCTACGAATACAACGACAACAAGATCTCCGGCTTCAGCCTCACCCACGTCTCGGGACCCGGCTGCCCCGTCGCGGGCGACCTGCCCGTTCTGCCGGTGACCGGTGCGCTGTCGGGCAGTCTCGGCGACACCTCCGTGGGCTTCGGCCACGACGACGAGCAGTCGGGCACCGGGTACTACAAGGTCACCGACGCGAACGGCGTCAAGACCGAGTTGACCGACACCACCCGTGCGGGCCTGGGCCGCTTCACCTTCCCGGCCGGCCGGCAGGCGAACCTGCTGTTCAAGCTCAGCGGCGGTGCCACGCAGGTGGACGGAACGCGGGTCCAGGTGGTGAATGACCACGAGATCAGCGGTGCGATCGACAGCGGTCACTTCTGCGGGGCGAGCAACAGGTACACGCTGCACTTCGACGTCAAGTTCGATCAACCGTTCACCGCGAGCGGCACCTGGGTCGGCGGCACCATCAACCCCGACGCCAAGTCACTGAAGGCGGGCAAGGTCCAGGCCGCCCCCGAGGCGTCCAAGTCGGCGCCGCGGAAGGAGAAGCACTTCACCGTCCCGGCGAGGCCGGCCCCGACGATCCACGGCAGCGGTGACAAGGGCTCGGGTACGCCGTCCCCGGCGCCGAGCGCGGCCACCGCGCACCAGCCCTCCGCCAAGGCCGCCCAGCCGCCCACCACGGGCGCCAACGGCATGTACCTGACCTTCGAGACCTCCTCCACCCCCACGGTGAACGCGAAGGTCGGCATCTCCTACACGAGTGACGCCAACGCCGCGAACAACCTCGCGACCGAGATCAAGAAGTGGGACTTCGACGGCGTCGAGCAGGCGAACCACGACGCCTGGAACGCCGTGCTGAAGAAGGTGCGGATCGGCGGCGGCACCCCGGACCAGCAGGTGCAGTTCTACACCGCGCTCTACCACTCCCTGCTGCACCCCAACGTCTTCTCGGACGCCAACGGGCAGTACATGGGCATGGACAACCAGGTCCACAAGCTGGCCAAGGGCCAGAAGGCCCAGTACGCCAACTACTCCGGCTGGGACACCTACCGCTCCCAGACCCAGCTGATGGCGATGGTCGAGCCCAAGGTCGCCGCCGACGTCGTCACCTCGATGCTCAACGGGTACGACCAGACCGGCCTGCTGCCCAAGTGGGCCTCGAACAACGGCGAGAGCTACGTGATGGTCGGCGACCCGGCCGCCGGCATCATCGCCGACGCATACGCCTTCGGCGCGACGGACTTCGACACGGACAAGGCGCTCGCCGCCCTCCAGCACGAGGCCACCGTCCCGAACAACGACCGCCCCGGCGAGTCGGTACGCGACGCCAAGGGCTACCTCCCCCTCGACGAGAACGACTACGGCTGCTGCAACTTCTACGGCCCCGTCTCCACCCAACTCGAGTACGACTCCGCCGACTACGCCCTCGCCGCCTTCGCCAAATCCCTCGGCAGGACGGACGTGTACGAGAAGTTCGCCGCCCGCGCACAGGACTGGATGAACGTCTTCAACCCGCAGACCGGCTACCTCCAGGCCAGGAACAAGGACGGCCAGTTCGCGAGCGGCTTCACCCCCGGCACCTCCAACGGCTTCGTGGAGGGCACCTCGGCCCAGTACACGCCCATGGTCCCCTTCAACCTGCAGCAGCTCATCCAGGCACGGGGCGGCGCCAAGGCGTACTCGGCCTACCTGGACAGCCTGCTCGACGACATCACCCACCCCGGCAACACCGACGCCGACCTGAGCAACGAGCCCAGCGTCGAGATCCCCTGGGAGTACGACTACACCGGCCAGCCGTGGAAGACCCAGGCGGCCGTCCGCGCCGCCCAGCAGGACCTGTACTTCAATGCCCCGGTCGGCTCCTTCGGCAACGACGACCTCGGCGCGATGAGTTCCTGGTACGTCTGGTCCGAGCTCGGCATGTATCCCGAGACCCCGGGCACCGACACCCTGGCGCTCGGCAGCCCCGTGTTCCCGGTGGCCCAGGTGACCGCCGGGGGCGGCAAGACGGTGCGGATCAACGCGCCTCAGGCCGCGGCCGACGCGCCCTACGTGCAGTCGCTCGACGTCAAGGGCAAGGCGTGGAACGCCTCGTGGCTGACGTACCGGCAACTTTCGGGAGCCGGCAGCCTCGACTTCACGCTGGGCACCCAGGCCAACACCTCTTGGGCGTCCGGCCCGTCGGCGGTGCCGCCGTCGGACACCACGGGCGGCGGCAGGGTGCTGGCCGCCACCGGCCCGTCGAGCGACGGTCTGGTGCTCGAGCCCGGCGCGTCCGGCGACGCCACCCTCGACGTGACCAACCTCGGCGGCAAGCCGGTCACGGTCGACTGGAAGGCCACCGCGCCCTCGGGCGTCACGCTGGACACGTCGTCCGGCTCCCTGACGGTGCCCGCCTCGGGCAGCGCCGAGGCCGCGTTCAAGGTGACGGCGGGCGCGAGCGAGGGAACCTACCCGGTCACCTTCGCGCTGTTCGACCACAGCACCGGCGCGACGCTGAGCGGGGCCGTTCTCCGCGTGGCGGTGGCCAAGGCCGGTGCGCTGTGGCCGTACGACACCAACGAGGGCATCTACCCCGACGGGGCCACCTTCTCGGGCGGCTTCGACAACGGCGGCTGGGCGTTCTCGCAGAACGCGCTGGCGGCGGCGGGCGTCACGAGCGGCTCGACCGTCACGGCCGACGGCATCTCCTACGAGTGGCCGAAGGTGACAGCCGGTCAGCTGGACAACCTGGAGATGGCCGGCCAGACCATCCGGATGCCGGCCGGCACATCGGGGGCGTCGCTCGGCCTGCTGGGCGCGGCGACCAACGCGCCCACCGACGGCAGCGGCGTCTCGGGCACGGTGACCGTCACCTACACCGACGGCACCACCGCCAAGGCGACGGTCGGCTTCTCCGACTGGACGCTCAACGGCGGATCCAGCAAGCCGCTCCCGGCGAACACGACGGCCGTCACGACCGCCTACCGCGACACCGGTGACGGCGGCCGGAACAACGTCAAGACCTACGTCTTCGCCACGAAGGTCCCGCTGGACTCGTCCAAGCAGGTGGCATCGGTCACCCTGCCGGTGACGGGCTCCACGGGCACCGACCACCTGTTCGCCTACGGCTTCGGACAGTAGGGGCCCACGAACCCGTCGACGTATGGTCAGTTGGTCAGTGCACGTCCGCCGAAGGGCGGGCGTGCACACCCGTGAACCACCATGCAGTGACAGGTTCTGGTCAAAGACTCGCCAAGCCGTCGTCCGCGCCCTCCCTTCCATGATCGGGTCTCAGCCGACGGCTATTCGATGTCCGTTTGGGAGGACCTGGTGCCAGCACCGACCCGTAGAAGACGATGGCTCACGATCTGCGCCATCACCGCATCCGCCGGCCTCGTCGCGATACCCGCGAGCGCCGCGCCAGGCGGACACGGCAACCCCTTCGGGGTCCGTGCGCTCGACCGGCTCGCCGCCCAACGCGCCCACCCGGCGGGGACGACGAGTCCGAAGGCGAAGGCCGAGGACGGAGACGGCGGCAACGAGGCGGACGAGATCGCCGAGGGCGCCGACCAGTACGCCGAGGCCCGCACCTCGCCGGGCGTCGTCGCCCCCGGTGCCTACGGCGCCGCGTGGCGCAGCCTCACCAAGCTGCCCAGAACCGGCGGCAGTTGGCGCAACATCACCGACCTGCCCTACAACTCCGACGACTCCCGCTACCGGGACATCGACTCCAACTCCAGCGGCGGCTCGGGCAACGTCACCGGCCGCATGGCGGCGATGGCCGCGGACGACGACGGATACGTGTACGCGGGCAGCGCCGGCGGTGGCGTATGGCGCTCCAAGCGGGGCGGCGGCAACTGGAAGCCCATCAGCGACAAGCTGCCCTCCCAGTCGACCGGCGCCCTCGCCCTGGACGGCGCCGGGCGGCTGTGGTTGGGCACCGGCGAGGCGAACACCAATGCCGACGCCTACCTCGGCAGCGGTGTGTACGTCCTCTCCCACCCGCACCACGGCACCTTCTCCGCCCGCAGCCGGGTCGGCGGCGACGAACTGGAGTCCACCACCGTCCGCCAACTCCGGTTCGGCGGCGGCAAGGTGTGGGCGGCGACCAGCGAGGGCGTGTGGAGCCACTCCACGAAGAAGCTGACCGGCGCCTGGAAGCTGGAGTTCGCTCCCAACCCCGACTACCTGCCGGGCGGTTCGAAGGCGGACGACGACTCGGCCGCGTACAAGAACATCACCAATGACATCGCCGTCGACCCCAAGGACCCCTCGAAGGTGATCCTCGCGGTCGGCTGGCGCAGCGGCGACGACTACAACGGCTTCTACACCAAGGGCGCCAAGGGCACCTGGACGCGGATCACGAGCGGCTTCGGCGATCTGCCGACCGACGCGGACAACGTCGGCACGGTCACCTTCGCCCACGCCGCCGACGACTCCCGCTACTACGCCATCGACCAGTCGCCCGAGCAGATGGCGTCCAACCCGGACAGCGGCCTGGAGGGCATCTACAGCGCCGCCTCGCCGTTCGGACCCTGGACGAAGGTCGCCGACTACAAGCAACTGGCGGCCGACGGCTCGGCGTTGACCTCCAGCGGATACATGCCGGGCGTGCAGGCCTGGTACAACCAGTTCCTGACCGTCGACCCGGCGAACCCCAAGCACGTGTACGCGGGCCTGGAGGAGGTCTACGAGTCGAAGGACGGCGGCAGCACCTGGTCGACCGTCGGACCGTACTGGAACTTCGGCTTCTCCTGCTGGAGCATCGACCCGGCCAAGCAGACCGGTGACTGCAACCAGACCACCCACTCCGACCAGCACGGCGTCGCCATCGGCCGCTACCACGGCAAGAGCTTCGTGTACGTCGGCAACGACGGCGGCGTCTACCGGCGTCCGGTCGACGGTTCCCAGGACGCCTCAGGCCACGCGACCGACTGGACCTCCCTGAACGACGGCACCATCGACGCCCTGCAGTACTACTCGGTCGGCGTCGGCAAGGACCTCGACCACGGCGGCGTCTCCGTCACCGGCGGCCTGCAGGACAACGGGCAGTCCGTCCTGCGCGGCAACGACACCGTGATGGGCTCCAACTTCGGCGGGGACGGCGGCGACACGCTCACCGACCCCGCCAACGGCTGCGACATCGCCGAGGAGTACGTCTACCTCGCCGTCCAGATCACCCAGAACTGCGCCGTGAACGACGGCGGTTGGACCACCGACCCCGCCAAGGCGACCTCGTACAACGTCGCCCCCGCCGACAACGCCACCAGCGAGGCCCGCTTCATCGCCCCGCTCGCGGCGGATCTGAAGGACAGCGACACCTGGGTCGCGGGCGGCCGTCACATCTGGGTGCAGACCCACGGCTACGCCATCCGCAGCGGCTCCGAGTGGAAGAGCGTGTACGACCTCGGCGCCGGCCGCACCGCCACCGCCGTCGCCGCCTCGGGCGGCAAGGTCTACGCGGCCTGGTGCGGCCCCTGCAACAACCAGGGCTTCGCCCGCGGCATCTCCGTCGGCAACGCGGACGGCACCGGCTGGCACGACATCACCCTGCCGGCAGACGGGACCGTACCCAACCGCTACCTGAGCGGTTTCGCCGTCGATCCGAAGAACGCCGACCACGTCTTCCTTGCCGTCAACGGCTTCTCCCGGCACTGGACCGAGGGCCCCGGCGCGGGCGTCGGCCACGTCTTCGAGTCCACCGACGGCGGCACGACCTGGAAGGACATCTCGGCCGACCTCCCCGACGTGCCGACCGACTCGGCGGTCGTCCTGCCGAACGGCGGCCTCGCCGTCGCCACCGACCTCGGCGTCGTCTACCGAGCGCCGGGCCACACCCGGTGGCAGCGGATGGGCTCGCTCCCGGCCGTCGCCGTGCTCCAGCTGAAGCTGAGCCCCGACGGCCGCACCCTGTACGCGGCCTCCCACGGCCGCGGCATCTACACCATCAAGGTCCGCGACTGCGACTGACCTCGCAGACGTCATGAGGGAGCGGTGACCCGTTTTCGGGTCACCGCTCCCTTGCTTGCGAGGCGCGGAACCGAAGCACCGGCTGTCAGGTGTGGCCCTCGGCGGCGACCGCCGCCGCGGCGGCGCGGGCCCGCTCCGGGGCGAGGTAGGAGCCGCCCGGTGAGAGGGGCCGCAAGTCGGGGTCGAGGCGGTAGACGAGCGGTTCCGCGGTGGGGATGTTGAGCGCGCGGACGGCCGGTTCGCCGAGCCGGTCCAGGAGGGTGACGAGGGCGCGCAGGGAGTTGCCGTGAGCGGCGACCAGCAGCGTGGCACCTCGCGCGAGCCCGGGCGCCAGTACGTCGCTCCAGTACGGCTTCACCCGGGCGAGGAGGTCGGCGAAGCTCTCCACGGGCGGGATGGCCTCGCCCGGCAGGGCGGCATACCGCGGATCGGCGCGCACCAGGGCCAGCCGGTCCTCGGACAGCGGAGGTGGAACCGCGTGCAGGGAGCGGCGCCAGCGCTCGTAGAGGTCGGCGCCGGCGTCCCGGCGCATGTGTCGCTTGCTCTGCCCGGTCAGGGCGCCGTACTGACGTTCGTTGAGCCGCCAGGTGCGCCGCACCGGTATCCAGGAGCGGTCGAGGCGGTCGGCGACGATCTGCGCGGTGCGGATGGAGCGGTGCAGGAGCGATGTGTGCACCGCGTCCGGCAGGAGCCCGGCGTCGGCGATCAGCCGGGCCGCGTCGGCGGCCTGCTCCTCGCCGTGCGGACTGAGCCGGAAGTCCGCCCAGCCGCCGAAGACACCGGCGGCGTTGGCCTCGCTCTGTCCGTGCCGCAGCAGGATCAGGGTGCCGCAGGACGGCGGGTCGGCAAAGCGGCTCACGCGCCCTCGACCGCTGCTTGTGCGGCGCGTTCGCGGGAGGCGGCGATCTCCGCGTACGCCTCCTCGCGGCCCTCCCAGTGGGATCCCTCGACGTCCTTGCCGGGTTCGAGGTCCTTGTAGACCTCGAAGAAGTGGGTGAACTCCAGCCGGTCGAACTCGGGGATGTCGGTGATGTCCTGCACGTCGGCGTAGCGGGGGTCGTGGGCGGGGACGCACAACACCTTCTCGTCCGGCCCGTGTTCGTCCTTCATGACGAACATGCCCACGGCCCGGCACTCGATGGTGCAGCCGGGGAAGGTGGGGTCGCCGGTCAGCACGAGGGCGTCGAGCGGGTCGCCGTCGCCGCCGAGGGTGCCGTCGATGTAGCCGTAGTCCGCCGGGTACTGCGTGGAGGTGAACAGCATGCGGTCCAGGCGGATGCGGTGCAGGGTGTGGTCCATCTCGTACTTGTTGCGGGAACCCTGCGGGATCTCCACGGTCACATCGAACTCCACGGCGGTCTCCTTGCGTTGTCGGTGTGATGCGGGCCGGGGCGGCTGTCGTTCACCCTCCTCTCCGGTTACCCGGATATCCACTCCTGGTCGGCGCCCGCGGGCCGGCATCCTCAGTCAATTGGACGTCGTCCGGCCGCCGACCGACAGGGGCCGGACGGGGCAGACCGACGGGGCGGTCAGGGCCGGGCCGGTGCGGGGGCTCCGTCCGGGCGCGGGGAGCCCTGCAAGACCTCGGTGGTGTGCCAGGCGCGATGGCCGTCCGCGACCGAGGGCGCACCCGGCTGCGGGCCGACGAGCGGGCGGCCCGCGAGAGCCGTGACGTGAGTGTGGGCGGCGGGACTGTGGCCGACGAAGCGTTGCGAGACGAGGATGCGGTGGCCGTCGCCTATGCCGAGCACGCCCTTGTCGAAGAGCTTGTGGTGCAGCGAGCACAGGCACAGCCCGTTGTCCACGTCGTCCGGGCCGTCGAACGCCCACCAGCGCACATGCGCGGCCTCCAGCCCGACGGGTACGGCGCCGATCCGGCCGTCGTATCCGCAGAACGCACACCGGTACTCGTACGCGGTCAGCACCAGCTCGCGCATGCGCCGGTCCCGCTGCCTGGGCACGCTCGACATCCGTTCCGTCTCCGCCAACTCCGGCTCCAGGCCCACCGCTTCGCACAGATCGTCGTGCAGGGAGGGAGGAAAGTGCAGGTCGAGCAGCAGCCGCGCCATCCTGCCCAGCAACGAAGGGTCGCGCCGCAGTTCCGCTCTGAGGTCCGGCGCCAGCCGCCCGGCGGCACCGGTCTCCCGCAGGTCCCGCACACCGCTTCCGGGACTGCCGGGCCCGCGGTCGGTCCGCACCTCCCACACGCCGTCGTTGACCAGGTGGTGGAAGGGGTAGGCGGGCGAGGTCCTGCGGGGTGGGCCGAACTCGGTCAGCAGCCGCTGCAGGTCCTCCTCCACCGCGGTGTAGCGCAGTGCGGCGTCGGCGCCGTGCTGGAACCGTCCGAGGGCGTACAGCAGAAGCAGGGGCTTGTGCGGGGCACGGGTGCCGCTTCTGGTCCACTGCCTCAGCTTGGCGGTGCGCTCGAGCCAGTCCATGGCGGATGATCGTAGTGGGCTCTGCCCGTATGCCGTGTCGGCGAGCCAGGGCCCGTCGATGGCAGTGTGGTGTTCACTGGCCGAGCTGTGAGGGAGGCTGACCGAATGGCCGTTGTCGTCTGGGTCGTCGAGGGCACCTGGCCCGCGTGTGTGGACGCCGCGCGTCGTCACGCCGCGGCGGACGCCGACGTCGTGCTGCTGCACGTCACCCCGTCCGACCTGCCGGAAGTGGCGCACGGCGCCTTCGCCGGGCTGCTCGGCCGCGGCCACCGCGAACGGGATCCGGGCACCCGCGTCGAACACCTCGCCGCCGCCTCGGCCGAGCAGCTCCTGCGGGCCGCCGCCGATCGCCTCGACCGGCGCTGCACCCGCACCGAGCGGACCGGCCGCGTCGAACGCGAGGTCGTCGCCGCGGCCGAGGACGCCGACCTGCTCATCCTTGCCCGCGACGGCGACCGCACCCACCTCGGCCCGCACAGCCTCGGCCCGGCCAGCCGCTTCGTCGTCGACCACGCCCCGTGCCCCGTCCTTCTGGTCTGGCCCGAATCCGCACCCGACCTGGCCACCATCCCGCCCCCGCCCCCGCATCCCCCACACCATCAGTAGCCCCTGGATGTCGCGGGTCGGGCCCCCCTTCCACAGACTCTGCCATGACAACGTTGTACAGCCTCTTATCGGCACCCCTGCCCAGGACGTACTCTCACGCCACTCGTGTAGTTCCAACGACCCGGGAACGAGACAGCGTTGCAGGGAAGGGGAGTTGACATGACAGCCGTATCGAAGAGGCGGCGGCTCAGATCCGTACGGCGGCGGCTCGGCGCGGTCACCGCCATGGCGGTCGCCGCCGCGACGGCGTTGACGGGTGCGGGGACGGCGTCGGCAGGAGGCTCGCACGCCGCCCGCATCCCCACGGTCACCTCGGGGGACGCGCGGTTCGAGATCCTCTCGCCGACGCTGATCCGCACCGAGTACGCCGGGGACGGCACGTTCACCGACGCCCGGACGTTCAACGCGATCGGCCGCGACGCCTTCACCCCGGCCGCCTACACGGCCACGACGTCCGGCGGCTGGCTGACCATCAGGACCAGTGCGCTGACCCTGCGCTACCAGGTCGGTTCGGGGGCGTTCAACGCCCGCAACCTGTCGCTGCGTCTGGCGGCGGGCGGCACGCCGGTGACCGCCGCTCCCTGGCAGCGGCTGACCTGCCAAGTCGGCGCGCTGTGCGAGGCGGAGAACCTGCAACTGAACGGTCTGTCCGTGGCCTCGGACCACACCGGCCACACCGGCACCGGCTTCGCCGCGGGATTCGAGGGCACGGGCAGCTCGGCATCCGCTGACATCGATGTCAAGACCTCCGGTGCCTACGAGTTCGACCTGCGGTACGCCAACTCCCGTGGCGGGGACGGCCAGACCCGCACCCGCACACTGACCCTCTCGGTGGACGGCGGCGCTCCGCAGACGGTGTCCCTGCCGACCACGGCCGACTGGGACACCTGGAAGCTGGCAACGGCGCGCCTGGACCTCACCGCGGGCCACCACACGATCGCCCTGACCCGGACCGCCTCGGACAGCGGTGACGTCAATGTCGACAGCGTCGCCCTGGTCCGGCCCGGTGCCCCCTACCCGCCCGTCTCCAGCACGGCGATCACCGACTGCCCCGTGGACACCAGCTGCGAGGCGGAAGCCGGGCGGATCGGCGGTACCGCCGTCACCGCCACCGACCACACGGGATACGCGGGCAACGGGTTCGTCGCGGAGCTCGACAAGGGATCGAGCCTGACGACCCACCTGGTCGGCGTCCCGGCCGACGGCACGTACACCCTGCGCGTGCGCTACGCCAACGGCACCGGAAGCGACGGTCTCCACCAGACCCGTACCGCCGCCGTCTCCTCCGGCGGGGCCACCGCGACCCTGTCCCTGCCCGCGACGGCCGGCTGGGACGACTGGCAGACCGCCTCCGTGCCCATCGCCCTGAAGGCGGGCGAGGACGACCTCACGCTGGACTGTCCCGAAACCGCGAGCTGTCACGTCAACCTCGACACCGTCTCCGTGACCGCACCGCAGCAGCCCGCGCCCGCACCCCACCTCGCGCTCGGCGGCTACCGTCGCGGGCTGGACGGCGTGAACGGCGACGACCGCGCCCCGGTCACCACCCCCGGACTACTGCACCGGGACGGCTGGTACCTCCTGGACGACACCCCCTCGGCGCTCTACGACACCGCGTCGAAGAAGGCCACACCCCGGCCCTCGCACGGCGGCGCGCCCTACCAGGACGGTTACGTCTTCGGCTACGGACACGACTACAAGCAGGGACTGACCGACCTGGCCACCCTGACCGGACCGCCGCAGCTGCTGCCGCAGTGGGCGTACGGCGTGTGGTACTCGGAGTACATCGACCGCACCGCGGCGGACTACGAGAACAAGATCCTTCCGGCGTTCCGCTCCGAACACGTGCCGCTGGACGTGCTGGTGACCGACACCGACTTCAAGGCCGTGAACAACTGGAGCGGTTGGGAGATGGACCCGGGCCGCTTCCCCGACCCGAAGGGGTTCTTCGACTGGTCCGCGGCGCAGGGCCTGCACAACACCCTCAACGTGCATCCGAGCATCCTGGCGTCCGACCCCCAGTTCGCCCAGGCGCAGGCCACGGCCAAGGGCAAGCTGACCAAGGGCGGTTGCGCCGGGGCCGCCTCGGTGGAGAACAACTGCTACACCTTCGACTTCGGCGACCCCGACCAGCTCAAGGCATACCTGGACCTGCACCGGACCATGGACGACCAGGGCAACGACTTCTGGTGGCTGGACTGGTGCTGCGACGCCTCCCAGTCGTCGCAGCAAGGGGTCACACCGGACGCCTGGATCAACCAGCAGTACGCCGACCTCACCGGCCAGACCCTCGGCCGCGGGTTCGTCCTCTCCCGCGCCTACGGTTCGCTGCAGGCCGGCGGCTACAGCGGCCAGCAGGCGCTGCCGACCGGACCCTGGGCGGACAAGCGCACCACCGTCCACTTCACCGGCGACACCGCCTCCACCTGGGGCACGCTGAGATTTGAGGTCGGCTACACGCCGGGGGAGTCCGCCGCGACCGGCATGGCGGCCATCACGCACGACATCGGCGGGCACAACGACACCACAGGGCTGACCGGTTCGGAGACGTACACCGACGGCGGGCAGACCCGCACCACGCACAAACTCCCCGACGACCTGTACGCGCGCTGGGTGCAGTTCGGCACCTTCCAGCCCATCGACCGGCTGCACAGCAACCACAGCGACCGGCTGCCCTGGCAGTACGGCACCCAGGCGCGGAACTCGGCCGACAAGTTCCTCAACCTCCGCGAGAACCTGGTGCCTTACACGTACGGCCTGGCCCAGGAGGCCAACCGGACCGGCGTGCCGATCGTCCGCCCCACCTACCTGGAGTATCCGGACGAGGCGCGGGCCTACGAGACGGCCGGCAGCGAGTACTTCTACGGCTCCGACGTCCTGGTCGCCCCGGTGACCACACCGGGCACGACCGCGACCACCACCGTGTGGTTCCCGCCCGGCCAGTGGACCGACTACTTCACCGGCAAGACCTACCAGGGCGGCACCACCCAGGACATCACCACCGGCCTGGACACCATGCCGGTGTTCCTCAAGGCCGGCACCGTCCTGCCGACCCGCACCCATGACGTCACCGACAACGACCGCAACCCGCTCACCGACGTCACCCTGACCGTCGCCTCCGGCGCGTCAGGCTCGTACCGCCTGTACGAGGACGACGGAGCCACCGCGCGGAAGGGACACGCGGCCACGACGACCGTCCGCTACGGCCTCAAGGGCCGGAACCACACCCTGACGATCTCCCCGGCGACGGGCGTCTTTCACGGCCAGGCGCAGAACCGCCGATGGACCCTGTCCTTGCTGGGAACGGCCCACGCACCCACCAAGGTCACCGCGACCGGCGTCCGGCTCACCCCGCGCGACTACCACTGGAACAGTTCCACCGGCACCCTCACGATCACCCTCCCCAGGCGTTCCGTCCACAGCCCCGTGACGGTGACGTTCCGGTAGTCGACTCGGCGGCGACGACGAGATCGTTGCCGCCCCGGGCCGAACGCGGCACCGGCGGGCCCGACTTGGGCAATCCCGTCGGTGCCGCGTTCGGCTCACAGGAGCCGGCCGAGGGCGGCCTCGGAGGCGCTTCCCGGAGCCGCCTGGTAGGCGATGACGACCTGCTGTTCGGCGCCGCCGACGGTGAGGGCCTGTCGCCGTAGGGAGATTTCACCGACGACCGGGTGCACGAACCGCTTGAGTTCGTCGCGGGAGGGGCGGGCGTCGTGCCGGGCCCACAGGCGGCGGAAGTCGTCGCTCTCCTCCAGTTCGGCGACGAGCGACCGGGTCGCGGGGTCGTGCGGGTCGGCCTCGGCGCGCAGGGCCGCGGCGGTCTGCGCGGCGATCTCCGGCCAGTCCGGGAGGAGCTGCCGGATCCGCGGATCGAAGAACATGTCGAGGGCCAGGTTGTGCCCGGGCTCGTACATGGGGGAGAGGGCGCGGGCCATCTTGTTCGCGGCCAGTACGTCGAAGCGCCGGTTGCGCACGTAGGCGGGCGCGCCGCTCCACGCGTCCAGCAACCGGTGCACGTCCGCGGTGACTTCGGTCTCCGGGGGCCGTACCGGGCGTGGTTGGGCGAGCGCGAACAGGTGCGCGGTGGTGTCGGCGTCCAGTTCCAGCGCCCGCGCGAGCGCCCCCAGCACCTGGGGCGACGGGTGCCGGTCGACGCCCTGCTCCAGCCGGGTCAGGTACGGCTCGCTGATCCCGGCCAGCCGCGCCAGCTCCTCCCGGCGCAGTCCCGGGACGCGGCGGCGGCCGGTGGCGGCCAGGTCGGCGCGGGAGTGCGGCACCCGTCCCCGCCGGGCCTTGAGGAACTCACCCAGGACGTTGTCGCTCGCCATGGTCTCGAAGGGTAACCCTCTCGGGGTGCTGGCTGCCTTCCGGCGGGCCTCGCAGGGTGGAGGCATGACGAAGAAGACATGGTTCATCACCGGCGCGTCCCGGGGCCTCGGCCACATCTGGGCGCGGGCGGCCCTCGACCGCGGTGACCGGGTCGCCGCCACGGCACGCCGCCCCGAGTCCTTGCGGCCTCTCGTCGACGCCTACGGCGACGACGTCCTCCCCCTGCCCCTCGACGTCACCGACCGCGATGCCGCCACGGCCGCCGTGCAGCGGGCCGTCGATGCCTTCGGCCACCTCGACGTGGTCGTCAACAACGCCGGATACGGACTGTTCGGCATGGTCGAGGAGATCACCGAGGAGCAGGCCCGCGCACAGCTCGACACCAACCTGTTCGGTCCGCTGTGGGTGACGCAGGCCGCCCTGCCCTTCCTGCGCGCCCGGCGAGGCGGTCACATCGTGCAGGTGTCCAGCCTCGGCGGGCTGGCCGCCTTCCCTGGCCTGGGGCTGTACAACGCCTCCAAGTGGGCGCTGGAAGGGATGAGCGAAGCACTCGCCCAGGAGGTCGGCCCGCTCGGCATCCGCGTCACCATCGTCGAACCAGGCCCCTACGGCACCGACTGGTCCGGAGCCTCCGCGGTGCACACCCGGCCCATCGCGGCCTACGAGCCCGTCCGCGAGGCACGCCGGTCCGGTGCCACGGCCCGGGCGCCGCAGGATCCGCAGGCCACCGCTGGCGTCATCCTCGAACTGGTCGACACCGACGAGCCGCCGCTGCGCCTGTTTCTGGGCACCTACCCCTATCCGGTCGTCGAGGCCGCCTATCGGCAGCGGCTGGAGACCTGGAACGCGTGGCGACCCCTGGCGGCCAAGGCCTGACGGGCGTCTACAGGCCACGGTGGAGTGAGAGCCGCCCTGCCCCGTGCTCGCGTCAGCCCTGGGTGCCCGTCGGTCGTGACGGAGGCCGTGTGGGAACACCGGCCGTGACCGGGTCGTATCGGATGTGGTCCGGGGGGAGTCCCAGTTCGGTCAGGCGTCGTACGGCGGCGCCGACCAGTCCCGGCGGGCCGCTGACGTACGCCATGTGGCTACCGAAGTCGCCGTGCCCGGTCAGCGCCTCGGTGACCGGCGCCCGGCCGGACCCGCCCGGCCCCTCGTCGATGACGCGCACCACCCGCAGCCAGGCGCAGTGGCTCTCCAGTCGTGCCAGGGCCGGTGCGTCGTACAGATCGTCGGCGGTGCGGGCGCCGAGGAACAGGTGGGCGCGGCGGCCCGGCGGGCGCCGGGCTGCCAGGTCCTCCAGCAGGGCCCTGGCGGTGGCCCATCCGGTGCCGCCGGCCACGACGAGCACGTCGTGCGCGAGGTCGTCCTCCAGCGTGGTCGTTCCCTGGGCCGGTCCCAGGCGCAGGGTGTCACCGACGCCGGTGCGGGTCACCAGGGCGTCGCTCACCCCGTCCGGTCCGGTGCGCCGGATGTGGAACTCCAGTTCACCGTCCGCACCCGGTGCGCCTGCCGGAGAGTACGGGCGCCAGGTGTGCGGCAGGAGCGGCGTCTGCAGGGTCGCGAACTGGCCGGGGCGGTACGGGTACGGCTCCGCGGGCCGGACGCGCAGGACGGCGAGGTCGGGACGGCGGCGCTGGTGGTCGACGACCGTGCCGTTCCAGTACGTCGGCTCGGCCAGCGCCTCGTTCGCCCCGTTGACCATGGCCGCGGCGGCGAACCGCACCATGCGTAGCCACGCTCGCTCCACGTCCGCACCCAGTCGGCCGTCCGCCGTCCGGTGCAGCGCCTGGACGAGGGCCTCCTCGAACAGTCCGTAGTGCACCGGCAGCACTCCGAGTTTGCGGTGGTCGCGGCCGAGCCGGGTGCAGAAGGCGGTCACGTCCTCGGGGCGGTGCAGATTCTCGATCAGGTACCAGAACGCCCTCTCCAGGTGGACCTGTTGGAAGTCCATCGAGTCGGGGAACAGCTTCCGCAGGTAGGGGTGGCGTTCGAACATGGCCTGGTAGAGATGGTCGATGAGGTGGCCGAACGGGGTGACCTGCTCCAGGTTCCGCATGATCACCTCCTGGTCCGCGGCCCCGTCGTAGGCGTCGTCCCCGGGGGAGTCGGCGAAGAACGCGGGACCTGGGGGTGTGCCCTTTCCCGGGTGTGCGGCGGGGGTCAGCAGGCGATCGCGCAGGCGCATGGCCTCCCGGCGAGCGAGCAGGGCGTGGTAGTTGTCGTTCATCCGCGGGCCCCCCTCGTACAGGCAGCGCACGACCCGCTGTCGGCGCAGCCGCCGACCCCCGGCGCAGACACTCCGGAACGCGCCCTGCGGGCGTAGTACCAGGCCATGTTCGACGTCAGGCCGGCGAGCAGCAGCCAGATCACGCCCAGCCAGGATTCCCGGGCGAAGGACATCACCGCGGCGCCCGAGGCCAGGACGCAGACGATGGGAGCGAGAACGGCTGGGCGGACCATCGGCACTGCTTCCTGTCGTTCATTCGGTTTCCGCGAAGCGCGCGCGCCGCCGTCGGTACCGTCGGCACCGGCCTCACCGTCGAGGTGAGGCCGGAGCGCACGTGCGCATCACATCACCGAAGATCGCTCCCGGGGCACGGCCGATGGACCCCACGATGCAGACGAAGGACCCCTTCCGGCGGCGGTCCTTCGCCTCTGTTCCAGACGCATGGTCTGTGCTTACGAGGTCGCTTCCTTGGCTCCCTTGGCTTCCCTCGCTTCCGCGGGGGCATGGAAGCAGGCGATGACCGACTTGCCGTGACGGCAGGACCTGGCCTCCCACTCGTCGGCCAGGGCGTCCACGAGGAACATGCCACGTCCGCCGAGGCGCTCCGTGCTGGCGTCGCGGGGGACCGGCGGCTCGCTGGACGCGTCATGAACGCTGATGTGCAGACACTGTTCGTCCCAGGTCATCACCACCTGGGCGTTGCTGTGGGCGTGGACGTGCGCGTTGGTGACCAGTTCGGAGACGGTGAGCAGTACGGCGTCCACCGTCTCGGGAGCGGTGGTGGTCCACCCCAGCGCCTTCAGATGGTCACGGGCCCAGTCCCGGGCCGCCCTGACCTCACTGTGCAGCGGCAGCGAGCGGGCCCAGCCGACCGCTCGCAGCGACGAACCCTCCTGTGTCGCCTTCCGTTGTTTCCCGATGTGTGCTTCAGGCATGTCCCGTCCTGGGTGAGTGCGCGGCCTCCCGGTGCGGGTCCGTGGCGCCACACGAGCGGGCCGCGTACAGCCCGCTCGTGTGGTGCGCGGGTGACAGCCGGGGCTGTGCAGTGGTGGGCGCTCGGCGGTCAACGGTGGCCACGAAGCTTGCCCAGAAGGCGCTGGGCCTGGGCTCGACGCCGCGGATCGGCCGCGGCCCGCCGCGCCTGCTCGGTCGCGCGCCGGCCCTGGGGACTCCTGGCGAACTGCTTGATGCGCTCCATCATGCCTGGCATGACGCTCCTTCCCTGCGGGGGTTTTGTCCTTCGCTGTCGCTTCGGTTACCCCCGACGGCTCGGCTCAGCCCTGTCTTCCTCGGTGCGGGATGACCGTCGGCCGGTTGTCAGTGCGCCGTGGCACGATCTCCGACGTGACGAAGATCGATGAGGCTTCCGTGCGGGAGTCGGCGCGAGAACACGGCGTACCCGAGCCGGTGGCAGCTGAGTTGGCGCGGCGGCTGCGCCCGTGTGTCTAGCTGGCGCCGCTCGAGGACTTACCTCCCTCCCTCCCTCCGGGACACGGCGCGAGCGGCGGGCCGGGTCGGTGGCCTCCCGCTGCTGCCGAAGGACATGGAATGGCCGGCGGGCAAGGAGCCGCTGGTGATGACCGTGGACTGCGCGTCCCTGCCCCGTGACGTGCTGGACATCCAACTGCCCGACGAGGGCAGCCTGTTGTTCTTCACCCACATCGCCTATCCGCCGGAATCGTCTGCCGTGGTGCACGTGCCGGCCGACGCGGAGACCGAGGAACGTCCCGCGGTCCACGAGATCGACGGTGAGTCATGGCCGATAGAGGTCCACGAACAGCGCACGCTCTACCCGGTGGTGGGGTCGACCGTCGATGACGACTGGACGGACGAAGGCGCGGCCCTGGCATTCGTGGAGGCCCATGACGACGGCGAGGGGCGGCTGGACCGCTTTGTGAAGGCGGTCCTCGACAGCGCTCACGGCGGCACGCCCTTCACGGCTTCATCCAACTCGGCGGATACTCCCGCCCGTGGCAGGTGGCGCCCGACGAGGAGGACCTCGTTCTCTTCGCCCAGATACAGGGCGACGCCGTCGACAACGGCAATCCCTTCCTCAATCTGATCGTCGGCACCCGCGAGGACATCGCGGCAGGCCGGTACGACCTGCTGGAGTACGTCCAGCAGTGCTGATCCGGGGCGCACGGAACGGCACTTCCGATTCCGTCGCCGTACCCTTGCGCCATGCGCATGCGCCCCACCCTGACCTGGACCCCCACCGAGGATCCGCCGCCGAGCACGACGGATCTGCGGCCGGTCGCCGACGCGCTCGGGGCCGGCGGTGTGCTGGTGCTCAGCGGTGCGGGCATCTCCACCGAGTCGGGCATCCCCGACTACCGCGGTGAGGGCGGGAGCCTGAGCCGGCACACGCCGATGCTCTACCAGGACTTCACCGGCAGCGCCCAGGCCCGGCGCCGGTACTGGGCGCGCAGTCACCTCGGCTGGCGGGCCTTCGGCCGTGCCCGTCCCAACGCCGGGCATCGCGCGGTGGCGGCGTTCGGGCGGCACGGGCTGCTCTCGGGCACGATCACTCAGAACGTGGACGGGCTGCACCAGGCCGCCGGCAGTGACGGTGTCGTGGAACTCCACGGAAGTCTCGACCGGGTGGTGTGCCTGGGGTGTGGCGCCCTCAGCCGGCGCCGCGAACTGGCCCGGCGGTTGGAGGAGGCCAATCCGGACTTCGCGCCGGTGGCCGCGGGGATCAATCCGGACGGTGACGCCGATCTCGGCGACGACCAGGTGGGAGACTTCCGGGTGGTTCCCTGCGCGGACTGCGGCGGCATCCTCAAGCCCGACGTGGTGTTCTTCGGCGAGGCCGTGTCGCCCCGGCGGGTCGAGCACTGCCGTGAGCTGGTCCGCGCGGCCGAATCGGTGCTCGTCCTGGGCTCGTCGCTCACGGTGATGTCCGGACTGCGGTTCGTCCGTCAGGCCGCGCAGTCGGGGAAGCGGGTGCTGATCATCAACCGGGACGCGACCCGCGGCGACCGGCACGCCACCGCGCGAGTCGACCTTCCGCTGGGAGCGGCACTCACCACGGTGGCCGACCGGCTGGGCATCCCCCTCGGCGACGAGACGGCGTCCGTGGCCTGAGCCGGTGCGATGCCCGGCCCTACGTGCCCAGCGCCGCCAGCCATGGATGTCCGGGATGCAGGTGCGACAGCCACCCCCCGAGCAGGTCGCGACGCGTCCGGCTCAGCAGGGGCAGGACCCCGTCGAAGTCGGCGTGATCCTTGGGGCGCGGCTCCTTCGCCTTGAACAGCAGCACCAGCTCCGGCACCAGGTAGGGGATGCCGTCCGCCGTCCGCTCGACGATGACGTCGTACGGCAGCCGTAGGCTCTCGTTGCGCCGACAGATCCACGTCCGGCCCTCGTGCGGCTCACGGAAGACGTCGAAGAGGTACCGACCGCTCGCCGGATCCCGCAGCCAGGTCTGGTGGGTGGCCGCGAGCGCCTCGGCTCCCGCCTCCGCCCAGATCCGTCCCCGGCCCACCGCATCGAACGCGTACTCGGGGAAGCGGTCGCGGACCTCGGCGAACCCCGCCGCGGGCACTCCGATCTCCAGATCGCCGTGCGGCCGCGACTGCTCTCCTCGGAACAGGTCCAGCGCCCACCCCGCCACCACGCACCAGGGCGTGCCGACCCCGGCCAGCCGCTCCGTGACCTGTTCGGGCCTCCAGGCGTCGGCCCACCGGGCTTCCAGTTCGCCCGCGTCGACAACAGTGCCGCCGGGCAGCGGGGACTCGGTCATCGGAACAACGTAGTGCCGGAAACCCGTCCAGGTGCGGCTGCGAGACCGGTCCAGCCGGAGCGGAGGTGCCGCGCTGCGGGGGCCCGTTTGAGTCGGGCGCAATCCCGGCATAAGCCTCCAAAACGACGAAACTCGGCACAGTGACGATCGGTACGGAGGCAAGCGGTGGACCTGGAGAGTGTCGCGGACGAGCTGTACGGGCTGCGGCCGCAGGACTTCACCGCCGCGCGGGACGCCCGTGCGGCCGAGGCACGCCGCGCCGGCGACCGCGCGCTCGCGGGAAAGATCGGCAAGCTGCGTCGGCCCAGCCTGGCGGCCTGGGCGAGCAACCTCCTCGTCCGCGAGCGGCCCGAGGAGATCGAACCGCTGCTGCGCGTCGGCGAAGGTCTGCGGCAGGCTCACCACGACCTGGACGGGGCACAGCTGCGCGAGCTCAGCAGGCAGCAGCACCTTGTCATCAACGCCCTGTCCCGTCAGGCCCGCCAACTGACCGCCCAGGCCGGACACCCGGTCGGCGAGGATGTCCAGCGGGAGGTCGAAGGCATCCTCCACGCCGTGCTCGCCGACCCCGAAGCCGCGCGGGAGTGGGCCGCCGGACACCTGGTCAAGGCGTTCGACCAGACCGTCGGCTTCCCGGCCGCACCCGACGGCGCCCGTCCACGACCTGCCCAGGCTCCCCGCGCACGCAAAGAGGCCCGGCCCGCCCAGAGCCGTCAGCAGAAGGCCGATGAAGAGCGGCGCCGACGGCTCGAACAGGCCCGGCAGGACGCGGAGGAGGCCGAGCGCGTCCTCGAAGCCCGGCGGCAAGAGGCCGCTGCCGCAGACCGGCAGGCTGCGGACGCGCAGGCCACCGTGCAGACCGTCGAACAGCGCGTCAGCGAGCTGACCGAGGAACTCGCGAGGCTCGAAGAGCGGCGGCGTCAGGCCGAGACGGCCGCAGGCGAGGCACGCGAGCAGGCCCACGACGCGGACCGGCTTCTGCGGGAGGCGCGGCGTCGTGCCGAAACCACCGCAGCCAAAGTCACCCGCCTCGGCGCACGAGCCGGCGGGCGGCGCACGACGAGCGGGAAGTGAGAAGCCACTACTTGCCCGGTCAGCCGAGACCTCCTCCTGCCGCGATCTCGCCGGACCCCCGCTCGATCAGCCGGGTCGGCACGGTGACGGTACTGGTGGGTGACTCGTCGCCGTCGAGTCGGCGGAAGAGCATCTCGGCGGCCGTCCTGCCCAGTTTCTCGATGTCCTGCGCGATGACCGAGATCCCCGGACTGAGGATGTCGGCCAGGGGGAAGTCGTCGAAGCCCACGTGGGCGACGGTGTCCTGCAGGCCCAGGGCGCGCAGTGCCCGGACGGCGCCGATAGTGACGAAGTTCTGGCTGGTGAAGAGTGCCGTGGGCGGCTCGGGCAGCGCCAGCAGCTCCTTGGCGGCGGCGATGGCGGCGCTCTCGCTGGAGCCGACGTGCCGGACGATCCCGGCGTCGTACTCGATGTGCGCCAGCTCCAGCGCGTGCCGGTAGCCGTCGAAGCGCTGGGCCGCGGTGGAGATGGTCACCTGGTCGCCGAGGTAGGCGATGCGGCGGTGGCCGGACTTCAGCAGGTGTTCGATCGCGGTGACGGCGCCCTGCCGGTTGTCCGAGACGACGGTGTCCGCGTCGAGCAGGCTGGGCTCGCGGTCGACGAAGACCAGGCAGGTGCCCGAGCGCTGCTCGCTGATCAGGTAGCTGTGGTCGCGGCCGGCCGGGACGATCACCAGGCCGTCGACCCGGCGGTCGATGAGAGCCTGGGCCAGCTCCCGTTCGCGGGCCGGATCCTCGTCCAGGCTGCCCACCAGCACCAGGCTTCCGCGCCCGCGGGCCACGTTCTCGACGGTGCGGGTCAGAGCGGCCGAGAAGGGGTTCGCTGCGTCCTCGACGAGCATTCCGATCGTGGCCGTACGGCCGTCCCCGCGGCGCAGGCTGCTGGCGGTGAGGTTGGGCCGGTAGCCCAGCTTGTCGGCCGCTTCGCGCACCCGGGCGGCGATGGCCGGATCGACGGTGGGGACCTCGTTGACCACGCGCGAGACCGTCTTGATGGCCACGCCGGCCAGTGCCGCCACCTCACGCATGGTGGGGCGGCTGCGGGGGGCCCGTGGCGGCGGCTCGCCCTGAGTCATCGTTGTCTCCCACTCGGTTGCGCGTTACCCACTCGTTGCGGACGCATGTCTACCAGTGCCTTGACGGACTCGTCCATACGGGCCCAGTATCCCGGTCAGTCAACGTTGTCTCAGCGTGGACCACGGGACGGCTCCGAAAGGGATCTAGCCATGAACATCTCCTCCAGCCAGGCGTCGAGCCGCCGCAGTCGGCGCACCCGGGCGGCAGCGATCGGGGTCACCGTGTGCCTCGGTGCCACCCTCGCGGCCTGCGGTTCCTCCGACTCCGGCTCCTCCTCGTCCGGTTCGGGCGGCGGCGGGAAGGTGGGTGTCTCGCTGATTCTGAAGACGCTCACCAACCCGTACTTCGTCAGCATGGAGAAGGACGCCAAGACCCAGGCCGCCAAGGACAACGTGAGCCTCACGGTCGCGGCCGGCAACTCCGACGGCGACACCCAGACGCAGATCACCGCCATCGACAACGCCATCTCGCGCGGCGACAAGGGCATCCTGATCACCACCAACGGCGACGCCGTCAACGCCGCGCTGAAGCGCGCCAAGCAGGCCGGTCTGTTCGTGATCGCCCTGGACACCGCGCCCAACCCGCCGAGCGTCGCGGACATCACCTACGCCACCGACAACGAGCAGGCCGGCAAGCTCGACGGCCAGTACGCGGCGGCGGCCCTGAACGGCAAGCCCGCGGTCATAGCGATGCTCGACCTGTTCAACAACCAGGTCGTCTCCGTCGACATCCAGCGCGACCACGGCTTCCTGGAGGGCATGGGCATCGACCCGGGCAGCAAGACGGAGAACGGCAAGGAAGCCAAGTCCGGGAAGTACACCGGCGGCAAGGGCGGCACGTACAAGATCGCCTGCCACCAGCCCACCCAGGGCGCCATCGACGGCGGCCGCACCGCCATGGAGAACTGCCTCTCCTCCAACCCGGACATCAACGTCGTCTACGCGATCAACGAGCCCGCGGGCGAAGGCGCGTACAACGCCCTGAAGGCGGCTGGCAAGGAGAAGAACGTCGCCATCTACGCGATCGACGGCAGCTGCTCCGGCCTGAAGAACGTCACCAGCGGTGAGTTCGCCGCCGACGCCGTGCAGTACCCGGGCAAGATGGCCGCCCTCGGCGTCAGTTCCATCGCGAAGCTGGCCCGCGGCGGCAGCAAGCCCAGCGTCACCGACGGCAAGACGTTCTACGACACCGGCACCGCACTGGCCGCCGCAAAGTCCGTCGGCGGTCTGAAGGTCCAGTCCCCGTCGCAGGCCGCGTCCGCCTGCTGGGGCAACTGACCCCGTCCGTGCCGGGCGCGCCGCCGGTCCCCGACCCCGGCGGCGCGCCCGCGCCACACGTGCCCATGAGTTCGTACGAAGGCCCGCACGCGGAAAGATTCCGGAAGGACCCCCTGTGACCACCCACGTGGACAGTCAAGCCACACCGGCACCGGCGGAGGAGTTCCTCAACCGGCCCGCCACCCCGGCCCAGCGCATCCACTCCGTGCTGCACCGGCAGCCCGCCCTCAGCCCGGCGATCGTCCTGGTACTCGCCGCGATCGTCTTCTCCCTGGTCAACGACCGCTTCTACGCGCTGCAGAACCTGTCGCTGGTCGCCCAGCAGGTGGCCGTCATCGGCTCGCTCGCCGTCGGCCAGACCGTCATCATCCTGACCGCCGGCATCGACCTGTCCATCGGCGCGGTCATGGTGCTCGCCTCGCTGCTAATGTCCAAGCTCGTCGCCGACAACCACCTTCCGGGCGTGGTGGCCCTGCTCGCCGGAGCGGCCGTCGCCGTCGCCGCCCAGGCCGTCAACGGCCTGCTGGTCACCAAGATCAAACTGCCGCCGTTCATCGTCACCCTCGGCACCCTGAGCGTCTTCACCGCCATCACGCTCATCTACGCCAAGGGCCAGACCGTCTCCCTGCAGCCGGGCAACATCCTGATGTGGAGCGGCGAGACGATCTCCATAGGGCAGTTGAACCTGACCTACGGCGTCCTGCTCATGATCGCCCTGTACGTGGTGATCGGTTACGCCCTGCGCTACACCGCCTGGGGACGGCACCTGTACGCCGTGGGCGACGACGTCGAGGCCGCCCGCCTGGCCGGCATCTCCGTCAACCGGGTCCTGCTGAGCGCCTACGTGGTCGGCGGTTTCGCCATCGCCGTCGGTGCCTGGATCCTCGTCGGCCGGGTCGGCGGCGGTGACCCCAACAGCGGTCTCAACGCCAACCTGCAGTCCATCACCGCCGTGGTCATCGGCGGCACCAGCCTGTTCGGCGGGCGCGGAGTGGTGGTCGGCTCGCTGATCGGCGCGCTCATCGTCCAGGTCTTCGTCAACGGCCTCGCGCTGGCCGGCATCGACCCCAACTACCAAGTCCTCGCAGTCGGCGTCCTGGTGATCGCGGCTGTCTCCGTCGACCAGTGGATCCGGAGTGTGAAGTCGTGACGACCACCACCGCCCCCGTGCTCGAAGCCAAGGGCCTGGTCAAGGTCTTCGGCAGGGTCGTCGGCCTCAACGACGTCGACCTCACCCTCTATCCCGGCGAGGTCCTCGCCGTCATCGGCGACAACGGCGCCGGCAAGTCGACCCTGATCAAGTGCCTGTCCGGAGCCCTCGTCCCGGACCGGGGCAGCATCCTCGTCGACGGCAAGGAGGTCGCGTTCAAGCGGCCCCAGGACGCCCGCGAGGCCGGCATCGAGACCGTGTACCAGACCCTGGCGGTCGCCCCGGCGCTGGACATCGCGAGCAACCTGTTCCTGGCCCGCGAGATCCGCCGCAAGGGCGTGCTCGGCTCGGTGTTCCGCATGCTCGACACCGGCGAGATGAAGAAGCAGGCGGCCGACCACATCAAACGGCTGGGCATCAGCACCCTGCAGAACATCAACCAGGCCGTCGAGACCCTCTCCGGAGGCCAGCGCCAGTCCGTCGCGGTCGCCCGGGCGGGTGCCTTCGGCGGCCGGGTCGTCATCCTCGACGAACCCACCGCCGCCCTCGGCGTGCGCGAGACGGGCCAGGTGCTCAAGCTCGTCCGCGACCTGCGCGACCAGGGCCTCGGCGTCATCCTGATCAGCCACAACATGCCCAACGTCTTCGACGTCGCCGACCGCATCCACATCCAGCGCCTCGGCGGGTGCGCCGGGGTCATCACTCCGCAGTCGCACTCCATGGAAGACGCGGTGGCCATCATGACCGGCGCGAAGAAGCTCGTTCCGGAAGCCGGCTGAGGCAGAGGAGCACGACCTCGTGAAGAAGACCCTGTACGCCGAGTTCACCGCCCGTGAGGGGGCGGAGGCCGACGTCGCCCTCCTGCTGCGGGAGTACGCCGCGAAGGTGCGCGAGGAGGAGGGCAACCTCGCCTTCGACAGCTACACCCGAGCCGGCGACCCGCGCGCCTTCTGGATCTTCGAGGTGTACCGGGACGAGGACGCCTTCCAGGCGCATCTGAAGGCTCCCTACGGCGCCCCGTTCAACGCCGCCCTCGCACCGCTGATCGAGGAGGACGCCTCTGTGCTGACGTTCCTCGATCAGCTGGAGTGACGCGGCCCGCTTCGGTCGCATTCGCCAGGGCCCTTCCGGTGTTCCTCCCCGCCCACCGGACAGGGCCCTGGTCCATGTCCGCGACTCCGCAGATCTCCCCACCTGTCTGAGGTCCGATGTATCGGCTTTCATGGGATGTTCAACAGCGCTCAGCTCGAACGCTGTTGGGTAGAATGGATGGTAACGGGCCTAATTGGCAGGGGAATTTGCTGCAGCCCTCTGGACGTCTCCTCCGCTCCGCCTCCAGAATCCATCCGATGTCTCTCGGGTGGTCTCGTCCTGCGGGACGCCCATGGACGCCGCCCCCCACCCCCAAGGAGCCGCTCCGTGTCCGCTGCCCCTCTCAGCAGGCGCTCGCTCATCAAGGCCGCCGCCCTCGCCGGAGGTGCCGTCGCCTTCGGACTGCCGCAGATGGTGTGGCCCGACCGTGCCGAGGCATACACCGTGCCCTCGAAGATGGCCTGGTGGTACCAGGCCCGGTTCGGCATGTTCATCCACTTCGGGTCCTACTCGTACCGCGGTCACGGCGAGTGGGCGTTCTACAACGAGAACTGGGCCAAGGCCGACTACCAGACCCAGGTCAGCGGGCACTTCAGCCCCACGTCCTTCAGCGCCGCCACCATCGCCCGACTGGCCGCGGACGCCGGCATGAAGTACCTGGTGATCACCGCCAAGCACCACGAGGGCTACGCGATGTGGAACACGGACGTGGCGAGCTTCAAGGACACCACCGGCACCAAGGAGTACGACCTTCCGGAGTACAGCGGCTACCAGCCCGATCTGCTGGCGCAGTTGAAGACGGAGTGCGAGAACCGCGGCGTCCGATTCGGCCTCTACTACTCGATCATGGACTGGAACCACTCCTCGCAGACCGCCAACCACAGCACCGTCTACAGCACCATGTCCTCGCAGTCGGCCCGCACCGCCTACATCACCGACATGAAGGCGCAGTTGAAGGAGTTGCTGGACCGCTACGACCCGGCTGTCCTGTGGTTCGACGGCGACTGGTGCGGCAACCCCGCCACCCCTACCCTCGACGACTGGTGGATCAAGTCCGACGGCCAGGACCTGTACGACTGGCTGATCGGCCAGAAGCCCGGCCTCATCGTCAACGAGCGGGTCAAGCGCGACCTCGGTCTCGGTGACTTCCAGTGCCCGGAGCAGACGGTGCCCGGCACGCCGCCGGACCGTCCTTGGGAGACCTGCGCGACCATGAACGGCGCCTGGGGCTACGACGCGTCGAAGGAGAATTCCTACCGTTCCGTTCGGGCCATCCTCCAGGAGTTCATCACGGTCGTCTCCCGGGACGGCAACTACCTGCTCAACATCGGCCCCAAGGCGGACGGCACGGTCACCGCCGGAGCCACGAACATCCTCAACGGCCTGGCCACCTGGATGAGTACCTACGGCGAAAGCGTCTACGGCACCAGCGGCAGCCCCTTGGCCGCCGAGCCGACCTGGGGCAGGTGCACCGCGAAGAGCGGCAGGCTCTACGCCCACGTCTTCACCTGGCCCACCGACGCAGTCCTCCGGATTCCGCAGATCCACAACACGATCAACCGCGTCTACCTGCTCAACGACCCCTCGAAGACGCTCTCCCACACCGTCGGCGCCGGCACCATCGACGTCACGGTGCCGGCCACCGCGCCGAACGCCGATGTGTCGGTGGTCTGCGTCGAGGTCGACGGCATGCCGGCGGTCCTCGCCGACGGCGTCTACCGACTGGTGTCCGCCCGCAGCGGCAAGGCCCTCGACAACGCCAACCGCACCACCGAGGGCGGCGCGGTCGTCCAGTGGACACCCGACGACGGCACCCCGCAGCAGTGGCAGGTCACCAACCTGGGCCACGGCTACTTCAAACTGGTCTGCATCAACAGCAACAAGGCCCTGGACAACGGCAATTCGACCGCCGACGGCGCCACGGTCATCCAGTACACCCCGAACACCGGCACCCCGCAGCAGTGGGCGATCGCGGCGCTGGGCGGAGGTGCCTACCGTCTCACCAGCCGCAACAGCGGAAAGGTCCTCGACAACGGCAACGTCACCACCCAGGGCAGCAGTGTGATGCAGTGGTCGTGGAACGGGGGCTCCCCGCAGCGGTGGACCATGACGAAGATCGGCTGACGTCCCCGGGTCCGGGCGCCCACCTCATCCGGCCGATGTCATGCGGCCGACGCCTGTACTGCGCCCCGCCGCCAGGAGTGCAGCGCCGAGGTCCGCCACCGTATGGGGGTCCGAAAGCGAACGGCCGGTGAGTTCCTCGACGCGGCGCAGGCGGTAGCGGACGGTGTTGGGGTGGACGTAGAGGCGCTGTGCCGCGGTCGCGGCCGAGCCGCCGGCCGCGAACCAGCTCTCCAGTGTCTCCAGCAGGCGCGTGCGTTCGAGACCGGGGAGGTCCAGTACGGGTTTCAGGACCCTGTTCATCAGCTGAGCCGCCTCGGCGGGAGCCGCGGCGACGAGCATGGCGAGCGGATTGTCGTCGAAGCGGGCCACCCCGGGGCCGTCGCCCGGCAGGCCGGCGAGAGCCAGCCGGGCGAAGCGCAGGGCCTGCGGTGTCTCGCGCAGCGAGGAGAAGCCGGGACTGACCCCCACCCGGGCACCGGCACGGCGCAGGATGCGCAGGCCGGTCGGCTCCGCATCCGGTGTTGTGAGGGCGATGAGGCCGATCTGCTGGTCGGGCAGCAGCCGCCAGGCGGACGGCAGGTGGGCCTGACGCAGCGCGGTCTCCACACCCGGCAGGGGCTCCTCGCCGGGGGAGTCGGCCGCCGCCGCGACGACCGCGTAGGGTCCTTGCTCCGGCAGGCCCAGTTCACGGGCCGCGTCCCACAAGGTGATGCGGTCGCCGATGACGCCGGTGAACAGCGCCTCCACCAGTGCCGAGCGGCGGGCGCCGCGCTGCACGGCCAGTTCGGCGGTGGTCTCCCGGTGCGAGGCGGCCACCGCCTGGGCGTAGAGGCCGAACAGCTGCCAGATCTGCGCCGAGCGGTCCACCAGCTGGGCGTCGGGAACCGCGGAGTGGGCGCGGGCCTCTGTGAGGATCTCCGACCAAAGGAACTCGAAGCCGATCCGGTACGCGTGCAGGACGTCCGCCAGCGGCATGCCCTGTTCGGCGCGGATCCGGCCGGTCTCCCGGGCGGGCTCGGCATCGGGCGCGCCGGCTCGGCGCAACTGCCTGAGCACCAGATCGGCGTTGTCGGTGCAGGACCGGCACAGCGAGTCGAACGGGATGAGTGACTCGTTCCGGTAGGCGGGGACGTTCGACCGAATGCGGTCCGCGACCCGCTCACCCAGCCCGGGAAGCTGGTCCTGGATCGCCGCGATCACCTCCGAGAGTTCCATCATCGCAGATTAACGCCCCCTTTTTGTTCCCGGGAACAGATGGAGCCGGGCAATGATGTCACCGCGTCCATAGCTGGAGACATGCGGTCTGAGCACCATGGCGTTCGCGTGTACGACGGATCTCAACGGTGAGTTCATGGAGGCGGGCGTGGCCAATTTGTCGGAGTTCCTGGTGGAGACCGCGGCTGCGCGGCCCGACCGTCCGGCGCTGCGGCTGGGGGACCACACCATCTCCTACGCGGAACTGGACGCCGGCAGCGCCCGCGCGGCCGCGCTGCTGCGCGCCGAGGACGTGCGCCCCGGAGACCGGATCGCCCTGATGCTGCCGAACGTCCCCGAGTTCGTCGTCCTCTACTACGGCGCCCTGCGCGCCGGGGCGATCGTCGTACCGCTGAATCCCCTGCTGAAGGAGCGGGAGACCGCCTACCACCTCACCGATTCCGGCGCCGTGCTGCTGTTCGAGTGGCACCAGGCGCCCGGCGAGGGCACCCAGGGGGCCGCAGCGGCCGGGGTGCGACGCGTGACGGTGGAGCCGGCGTCCTTCGCCGCGCTGCTGGCCGAGCACGAGCCGTCCACCGAGGTGGCGGGCACCGCCGACGACGACGTGGCCGTCCTGCTGTACACCTCCGGCACCACCGGCAAGCCCAAGGGCGCCGCGCTCACCCACGGCGGGCTGCGGCACAACACCGAGGTCATGAAGGTGCACGTCACGCGGATGACGCCGGACGACGTGGTGGTGGGCTGTCTGCCGTTGTTCCACATCTTCGGCCAGATCTGCACGATGAGCGTGGCCGTCCGCAGCGGCGCCTCGCTCACCCTCGTCCCGCGCTTCGACCCGCAGACCGTCCTGGATGCCATCGCCGACGACCGGGCGACCGTCTTCGGAGGCGTGCCGACGATGTACGCGGCCCTGCTGCAGCATCCGGCCGACGCGGACGTGACCAGCCTGCGGATGTGCGTCTCCGGCGGTGCGTCCCTGCCGGTCGAGGTCCTGCACGGCTTCGAGAAGCGCTTCGGCTGTGCGGTGCTGGAGGGCTTCGGCATGTCCGAGACCAGCCCCGTGGTCACGTTCAACCACCTCGACCGTCCTCGCAAGGCCGGCTCCATCGGCACGCCCATCCGGGATGTCGAGGTCCGGCTGCTGGACGACAAGGGCCGGGACGTGGCCGCGGGCGAGATCGGTGAGCTGGCCGTGCGCGGCCCGAACGTGATGAAGGGCTACTGGAACCGTCCCGAGGAGACCGCGGCCGCCATCCCCGACGGCTGGCTGCGCACCGGCGACCTGGCCCGGCGGGACGAGGACGGCTACTTCTACATCGTCGACCGCAAGAAGGACATGATCATCCGAGGTGGATACAACGTCTACCCGCGCGAGATCGAGGAGGTGCTGCACGAGCACCCGGCCGTCGCCCTCGCCGCCGTGGTCGGCGTACCGCACCAGCAGCTCGGCGAGGAGGTCGCGGCCGCCGTGGTCCTGCGCCCGGACGCCCGGGCCACGGCCGAGGAGCTGCGCCAGTACGTCAAGGACCGGGTCGCCGCCTACAAGTACCCCCGTGTCGTGCGCCTGATGGACACACTGCCGATGGGACCGAGCGGCAAGATCCTGAAGAGGGAGATCAGCGCCCGGGCGGCGAGCCCGCGCCTCGCCACGAGCGGGGTCGGCGAGGGCGACGGCCTCTGAGCTGCGGCAGGTGCGGCGGGCGCGTGCCGGGCATCATGGGATGTGCGGCGCGCGCGTGCCGGGGATCAGCCCTGTGCGTCCACGAGCTGGCGCCATGTCCGGTTGCCCACGATGCCGTCCGACGTGAGGCCGTTGTTCGTCTGGAACCACCTCGCCGCCGCCTCGGTGTGGGGGCCGAACTTGCCGTCGACGGACAGCGGCGGACTCCAGCCGAGTTCGTTCAGCCGGCGTTGGATGTTCTTCACGCCTTCCGCGACGGTCCCCGTCCTGGCGAAGGGCTGGTCGGCCTCCAGGCGTTCGTCGCGGCTCGGGTGGTCGGTCAGCCATTGCGCCAGGTCGTCGGGCAGATCGGCCGGCCCGTGCTCCTCGCCGCTCCGCCATCCCTCCACCCGCTGGATCTCCTGGGCGAAGGCGGTCCTCTGGTCGTCGTCGAGTTCGGCCAGTGTGGTGTCGGTGCCGACCTGCAACGCGTCGGCGATGCGTTGTGCGTATGCCTCGGGGTCGTTCGCGCCGTGCCCGGCGGGAGCGTAGGCCCGCATCACGTCGAGCACCGTCTTGCCGCCGCGGTGTTCGAGGTACTGGCGGACGGCCGCGAAGCCCGTGTCCTCATCCGGGAAGATGGCGAATATGTCGTTGTGCTTTCCGGTGTAGGCGCCGTACTGCTCCGCCTCGCCGGAGCTGATGATGTTCCCCGGATTCTGGTCGTTCCACGACGCGGTGCCCCCTGTGCGCATCACTTCCTCGAAAAAGACGTGGTCGATGCCGAGGATGCTGATGACATCGCCCGGTTCCACATCGGATACGTCGGTCCAGCCCATGGTGTCCTCCTGAAGGGAAGTCGGATACGGCGTCGCCCGCTCAGCCTCCTTCCAGTACGTCGAAACGCAGCCCGCTCGACCCGCCGCCCGTGCCGCTGCCCCTGCTGCGCGCGGTCCAGGCGTGTGTCCTGCCGTCCTGCCAACGCGTGTACTGGCGGGCGCGCTCGATCCGGGCTCCGGAGCGGGGCACTTCCTCCTCGTAGAGCCAGTCCGTCTCGCCGAGCAGTTGTCCCAGCGTGGGCTGCGGGGTGCCGTCACCGCGGGCCAGGCCCACCAGACGGAGCCGGACGGACTCGTGGTCGGCGAGGACCTGGGGCACAAGCGGATACCAGTGGGAGGGCACCTCGGTGACCACGCGGTAGCGCGGACTGCCGTCGGGCGGGGGCGGTGCCGGGGGCGGCGCGGTGGCCACCCAGCGGTCGTAGCGGTCGACGCGTTCGTCGGCGTGGTCGGCGACGGACTCCTCCACCGCCCAGGCCAGGTTGGCCTGTTCGTCGCGGAGCAGCAGTACCGATTCGATGGGAGGACTCTCCAGCCCCGCAGGCAGCGCGGCCGGCCGGTAGAACCAGGGCGAGGGCGGTTGCGCCATGCCGGAGGCGGGCGGGATGCCGCCGGCCCCGCTCGCGCCGGGGCCGCCCAGACCGAACAGGCTCCAGACGACGGGATCGTCGGCCGTGGCGTGCCGCAGGGTCGTTCGGCCGCCGAAGACGTCGGTGACGGTGCAGTCGACGACCCTGCTGAGGGAACCGACGGGCTGGGGCAGCGGGACGCAGAACCAGTCGCTGTTGTAGACCGTCGCGAAGGCGATGAGCATCAGCCGGCCCAGATCGGCGGGCGAGGCGTCGACCGAACCGAAGTCGATGCGGGCGTCCTCCATCTCCCAGAACCGGGAGACGGGCATGCCGCCGTACACCGCCGGGGTCGGGACGATCTTGCGCCGGTCGCGGGTCACCGCGGCCTCCGAGACCGGCAGGGGCTGGACCGGGCCGTCGAGAGCCCACCAGTCGAGGTGGCCCCCGCGGTATTCCTCGGCGCGCAGTTCCAGACCCGGGAGGCTGGAGGCGCGGACCTCGAACGCGTACTCCATGCGGCGGGCGTTCCACGACGGCGGCGGCTTCGGGGGCCCCACGGGTGTGTCCGTCGGCACGTGGGCGTGCCACCAGGACAGCCAGGTCGCCGCGGCGGTGGCCAAAGCGTCCAGGGCGGTGGCAGGGGCGTCGAACTCCTTGGCGGCCGTCTCGTCGCGTTCCGCGAGGCGGGCCAGCCAGGGGGCGAGTGCGACCGGGTCGGGCAGCCGCCCGCGCACGGTCGCGGACAGACCGGTCGGCGCCAACGGGCCCTCGGCCGCGAACGGGCACACCCTGGCGAAGGCCGGCAGCAGTGCGATCAACCCGGCGGCGACCAGAGCCCGTTGCCAGCGCAGCGCTCCGGACAGCGTCAGCCGGGCGTCGGGGCCGGTCACGGGCTCGCTCTCGACCAGTTCCTCCAGCACCATCGTCGCCGGGTCGTACGGCAGCCACTCGCCCCCGCCAGCCGCGCCGCTCCGCCAGCCGTCCAGCCGGTGTGTCTCCCGGGCGAGCGAGACCGAGACCGGCGAGGCCGCGTCGTCGCCCCGGAACTCCCCGAGCGCGTACTGCCTGGCCAGGAACCACGCGGCATCCGCGGTGCGGGCGGCGAGAGCCTCCTCCATGCCGGTGTCGCGTGGCAGGGGCTCGTAACGGAACATGGTCATAGCAGCCCCGATCCGTGTGGTGGCATCGTCCACTGCACCGGCAGCAGGCCGCGCAGTTCGGTGAAGTCGTTCAAGTCCATGCCTCTGATCTGGGCGAGTGCGAAGGTCTCCTCCACCACGGCGTGGATGTCCTCCATGCGCCAGCCGCGGCCGCGGTCGGGCGGGAGCGCCAACAGCAACGCCTGCGGAGCGCGGGCGTCGGGCTGGTCGTAGTGGAAGGCGAGCCCGCCCATCTCCTCTCGCGTCTCATGGCCGGCCTGCGGGCCCTGGCCGTCCGCGGACGCCGCGGCGGCGGGCTCGGGCACGCTCTCGGTCCAGGCGTCCACGACCAGGCCGGCGACCTGCCCGGGATCGGCGGGGCCGTCGGTGCGCAGTACCGCGCAGTGGCGCGGGGCCGGACGGGTGCGGGACGGCAGGGGGGCGGGGCCGCGTGCGAGCCACTGCTGCCCGGCGGGCAGTTGGGCCACCGTGGCGGCGCACGCCGTCGTCTCGGCCAGCACCTCGGCGGCCGTCAGCGCGTCACCGAAGGTCCGGGCCCTGGGCCGGACCCGCTCCATCTCCAGCAGCCAGTCGGCCACCGTGTCCTCCTCGGCTGCCTGCGGAGGCCCGGACAGGGCCGCGCCGGCAGCCGTCGCCGCCAGCCGGAGCGTCGGCAGCAGGGGCAGGGACCGGCCGACCACGGAGGAGACGGCCGTACGCAGCGCCGTGACCCACTCGAGGACGGCGGACCGGTCCTCGGGAGGCGGTCCGGGGAGGTCGGGCAGCGGGGTCGCTTCGAAGCGGTCGAGGACGGCGGCGGCGTGGGCGCGCAGGGTCTCCGTCCGGTCGTCCGCGGACATGGTGGCCGGTGGCGCCGCGTTCGGGAGCCCGCAGTCGGCGAGAGTGTCCAGCTCCTGGGCGACCTGCTGCGCCGTCCCCGGCAGCGACTTGATCTCCTCGCGGAGTCCAGCCAGCGCGGATGCGACCGTCCCGTGCCAGGCGGTGACGCGCGCCGCGAGCTCGGCCAGGTCGGCGTTGCCCCAGTCGTCGCCCGCGTCGGCATCCAGATCCGTGACGAGCAAGGGGCGGCCGGCGCGCAGCACGTCGGCCAGGCCGCGGCACAGCAGCCGGAGTTCGGCGAAGCGGGCCGCACCGGAGTCGGTGACGCTCGCGCCTGCCGGTGCCTGTCGCAGCAGCCGCTGCATCAGCGTGCCGTACGTCCCCGCGGGTGCGGCGCTCGTCCGGTCCGTCTCGGCCGTTCCGGCGTCCAGCACCACGTCCAGGGCGCAGAGTCCGAGGTCGGCGAGGCCGACGGTGGTGGGCGCGGCCCGGTCGCCGAGGCCGAAGCTCCATCCGGAGGCTTCGCCCAGTCGGTGCTCGCACCAGCGTTCCAGCGCCGGTTCGAGCGCGGCCAGCGGCCGGTCCGTGTGCCAGCCGCCCGTCCCGGTGATGGGAGCGAGCAGTCCCAGGCGGTGGCTCAGGGCGACGGCGGCCTGCGGGGTGCGGACGACCTCGAAGTCCTGCGGGAGGTTCTCGCCGCGCGAGATCCCGTCGGCGGCCGAACCGGAGCGCATCGGGTTGCCCGCGACGAGATGGTGGACGCTCTCGGCGAGCAGCAGGTCTCCGACCGCGTCCACGGCGTCTTCCAGATCGGCCACCAGCGGGCTCGCCCGGTCCAGCAGCGGCCGTGTCGCGTCGGTGAGCTGCGAGGTGAGGGAGTCGAGGTCCTGCAACTGGCCGCCGTGTGCCGTCCAGTCGGCCAGCAGGGCCTGGCCGTCGACCACGTCCCGGGCGGCCATCGCGGTGACGGCCTCCTGGCTGTGCGGTGCCTCGGGGTCGACAACGTGCGCGCTGGGGTAGGCGGCACGGAAGAGGGCGATCAACTGGTCCAACTGGGCGTCGTGCAGACCGCGTTCGAGACGGTAGCCGAGCAGTGCGCCGAGGGACTGGCCGGATCGGACGCCGTCCACCAGGGCGAGCGCACGGCGCACCCGGCTCGCCCGCAGATCGATGCCGAAAGCCTCCGCGTGGGCGTGGCTGAGCCACCCGGAGCGCAGCACGGCGGCGGTGGTGGCGTGATGCATGGAAGGGGCTACGAGATAGCCGTCGTCACGAGGTTCCTGGTCGTCCCGGGGTTGGCCGTTGCCCTCGGGCGCCGCGTTCGCGCCGTCCTCCGTGGCGTCCTCCGGGTCGGTCGGTACGGGCTGCTGCGCCGAGTCCCGAGGTTGCAGATCGGTGACCCAGCCGTACGCCCCGAGGTGGGTGCCGTCGGGGCGGTCGGCGCGCAGGCGGGTCAGCCGGGCAGTGGCCACGGACGTCATCCAGGCGTCCAGACGGTGGGCCTGGGTGTCCAGCACTTCGCACAGCAGCCGTTCCAGGCGGGGCAGGTCCGTGCCCGCCATGTCCTCGGTCGCGGCGAGCTGCCGGAAGGCCATGGCCGCCCAGTCGTAGAACTGCGGGACAGCGCCGGGCTGGGCCGTGACCTTGCCGTCGGTCAGGGCGACCAGGGGATCCACCGCTCCGCCGGAGTCGAAGCGCTCCTCGAGCCGGAAGCGGTAGAGCCACAGGACCATCATGGCGAGGTGGTACCAGAGCCCGATCCGGCCGCTCCCCACGTTGTCGAGGGCGGGGGCCAACTCGCGCATCCGTTCGCCGAGCTCGGCCGGGATCTCCTGATGGAGGGAGGTGAGACGGGCCTCTTCCCCCCACAGGTCGCAGAGAGTACGCAGCGGACGGCTCTTCAGCACCTCCTGGAGTTCCGGCGTGGTCTCGCCGGCGACGGTGAACTCCAGCGGCAGTGGCAGCGCCTCGGGGTCGGGCGGCTGCTGCCAGGCGAAGCCGCTCAGGTACGGGATGCCGCCGATCGGGTTGTCGGGGGCCGGCTGGAACGGCGGGGTGACCGGCTCCTGCTGGACGAAACGCAGTCGGCGGGAAGCGGGGAGCCGGTGCAGGATGTCGTTGATGACCTGGTCGGAGTCGCCCCCGCCGCCGACCCTCGGGCAGCGCCAGCCCTGGGACTCGGCGAAGGTGCGGAAGCCCTGGATGTGGTCGAGGATCCTCAGGTCGACCTCGGTGCCGTGCCACAGGTCGATCGAGGTGACCGGCAGGATGCCGTACGGCTGCCGTCCGACGCGCAGCGTGGGCAGCGGGCCCCGGGCACGTACGTACTCGGCGAAGTGTGACACCAGGAAGACCAGGTCGACCTGCGAATCACCGTCGTAGTTCATCCAGTTGGTGGACGAGGCCGCCATGGCGCCGATCGCCGCGTGCAGTTGCAGCAGCAGGTCCTGGTCGTCGTCGCACAGGCCGTCGGTCGTCTGGGCCAGTACGCGCCCGGCGGAGGGGCCGAGGGCCCGGGCGACGCGGGCGGCGGCCTGCGCGCTGCCGGGGACGAACGCGGCGCGCTGGCTGTCGGCCTGCTCGGGGCTCGGCGGAGGCATGCGGGTGCGCCACGCGGACCTGGTCGCCTCGGTGTTGTTGGTCGGTGTGCCGTTGGGCAGCACGGACAGGCCGTCGGTGCAGCGGTGGGCGTCGAGCAGGGAGCCGATCAGCGCGGAGGTCTGCTCGGAGGTCCCGCCGCGCACCCCGGTGACGGTGACCAGGGGGAAGTCGGTTCGCATGCCCCCCTCGACGGGGACCTTGACGCCCATGCCCACGCGGACGGCCTCCTCGAAGTCGCAGAGCCAGGCCGGGGGAACTGGACTGTCCGGGCCGGGTCCCACGTCGAGCGCCTCGGGGATGGGCGCGCCCTCCTGCCGCCAGACCAGGCCGATCTGCCCGTCGCCGACGATCTCGTAACCGGAGAACACCAGCCGGTCGGGGAGCACGGTGCTGCGCGAGGGCCGGGTCCAGGCGCCGTCGCGTTGCGGCGGCTGTACCGACCAGGGTTCCGGGGAGGGCGGGTCGCCGCCGGCCGGGGTCTCCGTGGACGGGGGCTGCTGCAGCCCCGGTCGCAGCGCCTGCACCGCCCACGCGGCGCGCCCGGGGCCGATGGTGGTGACGAGTTGGCTCCAGGCGGCCTTGCGGCGTTGCTGGTTGGGTCCAGCGGCCCAGACCTCGCGCCAGTAGGCTTCGGCGGCGACACGTTCCGCCGGGGTGAGGGCCGGTTCGTGGGAGTCGACGTGGATCTCGTCGGGGTAGGCACGGATCCACAGTTCCAGCGCGGCCTCCCCGGTGTTGCGGTAGACCGTCTCCAGACGCAGCGGGAGCAGCAGCAACGGGTCGGAGGCGCTCTCGTGCGGCCAGAGCTGCGGCTCCTCCTGGGCCAGCTCGGTGTACGCCTCGCGGGCCGCCTGGTAGGAGGTCTCGTCGGTGGCCGCCTGCTGGCCCTGTGCGAGGTGTTCGGCGTCCAGACCGGTCTCCCCGGACTGGATGCGCTTGTCGTACATGGCGAGTCCGGCGCGCGACCAGTCCCGGGCGAGCCGGGCGTCGCTGACGGCGCGGTGGGCCTTGGCCAGATCCGGGTTCACGGTCACCGCGGTGCTCCGATCAGGTTGCGGGCGGAGGTGACGACCCGGAAGGGCCGCTGCAACGTCACCATGGCGATCGTCGCCGCGTTCCATGCCGACGGCGGATGGTCGCGTTCCTGGTCCGGCAGCGCGGGCATTGCTCCGAGATCGGCGAAGCCTCCCTCGCCCACGGGCCAGATGAGGTCCGACCAGTGCTGGTACTCCTGCGCGGTGGTGTCGAGACCGAATCGCATCCGGTAGCTGTTCTCGGCGAGCACGAACCACCAGTCGTGGATGTCGCCGGGCAGGTCGAAGGCGTAGGCGCAGGTGCGTTCGTCGAGCGTGAGCACCATCTTCGGGCGCTCCCAGGTGTCCTCCGCCAGGTCGCCGCTCTCGGTCACGGACCGTGCGGGCACGGCCGCGACGATCATGTTGGGGTAGCGGTGCACCAGCCGGCCCCGGATGAGCAGTACGTCCACACCGCCGGCGTTGCCGGTGAGCTGGGCGGCCAGGCCCAGTTCCGGCAGCCAGCCGTGCACCGGGGGGATGTCCGGCTCGCCGTCCGGACGCGGCCAGAAGTGGGTGAAGGGGCTGCCGCGCAGGTCGGTGGGGTACTCGCGCCAGCGCATCTCGTGGTTCATCTCGTCGTTGACGCCGACCATGAAGGAGGCGATGAAGGGCGCGTTGGCGCGGAGCAGGACCGCCCGGTCGTCCGGGATGTCGGCGGATCCGGGCAGGAACCACTCGGGAGCGGTGTCCTTGAGGGCCATGGCCAGCGGCGCGGGGAAGTCGGGGCAGGCCATCACCGGATCGGCGACCGTCGGCGGCAGGTCGAGCGGGGTCTCGGACGTCGGGGTCACGGTGCTGTCCAGGCGGGCGGTCAGCAACGGGCCGGGGTCGAGGGCCTGGGCGAGTCGCCCCTGCAGCCCGTCCGCGTCCACGGGCACGCCGAACTCCAGGATGTGTGCCGCCGGATCGTCGTCCATCGAGGGCTGCGCCGGCAGGGCGACGTCCTGTTCGGGGACGTTCAGCGCCTGGTCCGCGGAGTGCTCGGCGAACGAGGCGGCCAGTTGGTCCGCGATCTGCGGCCCTATCGGACCGGACAGCGCCCGGAACCTCCTGAGCTCGTCGGCGCCGAGGTCACCGTCGGGCTGTACGGCCAGGGTCGGACCTGTGAGCATCGCGCCCAGCGTGTCGGCCTGAGCGCCGAGGTCGTTGGTCCGGGCCGAGAGTGCCATCGCCGACATGACCTTGATCCGGTGGGTGTCCCGCAGGGTCGCGGTGGCGTACAGGGCGCTGTCCACCGTGGTGGCCAGGTCGGGTGTCTGCGTCTGGGCCGGCGGCGTGGACGGCTCGGGCCGTGTCACCATCGCGGCCGGAAGCGGGGGCAGGAGGTCGCCGGTGAGGGTGCGCCGGACGTACGACTCGGTGTCCAGTTCCGCCCGGCGGGCGACCGGGCCGCGGTGCCGCAGCAGCCGCTGCAGGGCCGGCGTGACCAGCGCGTCCGGGGCGGGGCTGACCGCCACCTCGGTCCGCAGCGGCAGCCCGCTGTCCGTCCGCAGGCGCTCGCTGACCGGGGCCGCCATGCCGAGGGACTCGGCGGGCGACAGGTTCTGCACGGACCGCCGGTGCACGGAGGCGGAAACCTCGCCGCAGAAGGCGGCCAGGCGGCGCAGCCGGTTGGCCTCGCGCACCACGCCCACCTGGTCCCAGGCTCTGGCCATCAGCCATTCCTGGTTGTCGCGCACCCAGCCGGTTCCCAGAGCGGCCGCGATCCGTGTCTCGGGGTCGAGGTTCAGCTCGGCGAGCCAGCCCCGCTCGCCCTCCTCGACCCGATCGCGCACGACGGGGTGACCGCCGTACAGCGGCGGAGCGACGGTGTCCCCGGTGCCCTGCGCGATGTGCTCCCGCACGCGCCGTGCGAAGTCCGCGAGTGCGGCGCCGGCCTGCTCGGGAGGGCTGTCCACCAGGCTGAGCACACCCTGCACGGTGATGGTCTGCCGGGCGCCGGGCGGCCCGTCCGAGGCGAGCGCGGCGCCGTTCGGCCAGGGTTCGGCGATGTCGACCGTGCGGCCCGTCAGCACGGCGCGCTCGTCGTCGGACAACGGTACGACGGAGGTGGCCAGTTGCTCGAAGTCTCCCGGGTCGCCGGTGCGGAACTGCCAGCTGTGGTAGACGGGCAGCCGGACTGTGCCCTGGTCGTGCCGCCAGGCGTCGCCGTGCTGCTCGACGTCGGTGAATCCGCCTTGGAGGCCGGCGGTCACCCCGCCGGCGAAGGCCGGCACGACACAGGCCGTGTAGGCGGTGTCCGCCCTCAGGTGCAGCGGGCACAGCAGCCGTGACGTCAGCGGTCCGGGCCGGCCGGCGGGCCGTTGGACATGGGCCCACTGCCAGGACTGTTCGAGCGGGGGCAGCAGTGCGGCGTCCACGTCGACGAAGGGCAGGGGCAGGCCGTTCTGCAGCGGATGGCCGTCCGTTTCGATCGCGGTGAGTACGAGCCAGGGCCGCAGCCGGTCGCCGGCGGGCCGTGCGGGCGTGAACAGCCACGGCAGTTCGGGTACGTCGAACTCGATGCAGGGCATGTAGTTCGGCTCGGTGTCCTGGATGCCCGGCGGTGGATCGACCCGTAGGACGTGCCGGGCGTCGATGCCGACGACGCCCTCGGGGCCGAGCATGCGCAGCGCACCGCCCGGCGCCGTCATGTCCACCGTGCGGCCCGGTCCGGCCAGGGACAGCCGGGGTTCGAGAAGCGCCGGCCCGTTCGGTACGTCGCTCTCGATCGAGGCGCCGACGGAACTCTGCATGAACGGGGCGAACTCCAGTTCCTCGGCCATCAGCCCGACACCTCCCACGCCTCCACCGCGCGCATCCCGGGCTCACCGGCCAGGTTCCTGCGCAGTTCGGCCGAGGTGGCAGCAGGGCCGGCCGGTTCGTCGGCCGCGACCATCGCCCAGGTGTCCGCGGCCACGACCGGCGGTTCGGCGGACACACGCAGGCCGACGGTCACGGCCGGCCACCAGTGGGCGTCCCGGACGGAGCCCGCGGCCGCCGCCACCTGCTCGGATTCCATGAGGGCGGCGATCCGGACGGCCCGCAGCAGCCCCTCGGGCCGCAGCGCGGGCACCGGATCCTGGACGATCCTGGTCTCCCAGTCGAGGCCGGCCCTGACGAACGCGCCGTCGGCCGGCCCCGAGGTGTCGGCCACCAGGCGCACACCCGACCGGTAGGTCTCGAACGCGGGGCTGCCGAGCAGTTCGTCGTCGCTGCGCTTGAAGAACCGGCCGGGAGCGAACGCGTCCACCGTGGTCCCGCCGGTCGCGTTCGCCGCGCCGAGGGTGGCGGAGGCCATGTCCCAGCGCTCGGCGGGCTCGACGGCCGAGCGGCCGTACCGCTGGATGTCCACGCCGAAGGGCAGTACCCGCTGCCGGGCGGCGAGGCTGCCGTGCGGGTGCACCCGACTGCCGTCGCCGATCAGCCGGTTGGCGGAAGGGGACAGCAGTACCGGGGAACGCCGCAGGTCGGTCGGCGGGTGCGCGCTCCACGCGTCGGGGCGGGAGAACGCCTCCCTGAGCCGGGCTTCCAGGTCGGCCGGTGGGGTCGGCAGGGCGGGCGGCGGGTTGCCCCAGCGCTGGTCGAAGTCGAAGGAGGCGCTGAACAGGAACAGGTCGATGCTTCCCCGCCCCACCGCGTGCCAGGGAGCGGGTCCCTCCAGGGTGAGGTCGAACGCGACGCCCAGCAGAGTCTCGCCGAACACCTCGACCGCCAGCGAGCCACGCATCTGGGCCGTGAACGACAGGCTGGGCTCCAGGTGGATGAGCACATCGAGTCCGAACTGGCCGCGCAGCCCGCAGTCGGCGATCTCGGCGACCAGGGAGAGCTGTGCCCCGAACTGCACGGTGTTGCTGGTGACCGCGAAATACGCCTGGCAGCGCAGCTGGATCCAGGGCACCGGCGAGAGGTTCATGGACAGCCGGTGCAGTGCGGGCACGCCGCGCGGTATGGGGTACGCCGGGTGGAAGCCGCCCGCACTGAGGACGAAGGTCGAGTCGGCACCGCCACGGCTCAGGACCAGGACGTCGCCGTCCAGGGGCACCCCGGCCATGTGCGAGCCGGTGAGACTCGCCATGAGGAAGGCGCTGGGCTCGGCACTGTCGTACTGCCCGGCGAAAGTGGCCTTCAGATCGATCAGGGGCACCGCCGGGTCGGGCACGGCGACGCGCAGGATGCCCAGCAGCGACAGGCGCACGGGATCGGGCACCTCGGCCATCACGGCCGTCGACAGGGAAACCATCCGGTCGCCCCACGAGACCTGGAACATGGGCCCGACGACGATCCGCCCCGGCGCGGTCGGGAACAGCGCCGACAGCCGGGGAACGACCCGCAGCGCGGCCTTCACCGGATCCGGCGGGAACAGCAGGTCACCGGCGGTGCCGTCGGCGATGGCAGCGATCAGGGCATCTCGGTCGACCGTCTTGTTGACGCCCACCACCCCGCCCACGCCGCTGAGGGAGAACCCCAGGCCGAGCTGCAGCCCGGGGTCGGGGAAGGTCGCGCCCATGAGCGCGATGAACGCCGGCCCGCCCGGCGCCGCCAGGTCCAGCTGCCCGAAGGCGGTCACGGTCGTGGCGGGCATGGCCGCGCTCAGGACGCCGGAGAACGAGCGGAACTGCTGTCGCTGCAGCCTGCCCCGCAGTCGGACCGGGGGGAGCGGACTGTCGATGTCCACGGTGGTGGGCAGCTGGTCGTCGGCCAGCCGTTCCAGATCGAGCCCGAACATTCCAGCCATGCCGTGCCTCGCCGTCAGCGGCCCGGGGGCAGTCGGCTGCCCTCCGGGAGGAGGTCGAAGAAGTGGTGCTCGGCCGCGGGTTCGTACCGTACGAGGCCGACGTGACGCGGAATCCGGGAGGAGGTCACCCACTGGAACGCCGCTTCGCCGGCCTCCGTCAAGGACTCGGACACCGTGCCGTGCCAGTAACCGGCGTCGGCGAGCGGATCACCCGTCGGCTGTGCGGGAGAACCGGAAGAGGACAGACCGACGGGCAGGTACAGCCGGTCCACGCCCTTGTCCGCGCAGACTTGCGCGAGCAGCGTGCCGGTGAGCCCGTTCTCGTCGTCGCTGCCGAGGGCGAACTGCGCCAGGACCACCCGCAACGGCAGTTCGCCCACGCAGGGCCAGCTCTGCTGGTAGCTCGCACTCTCGGGCGGAAGTCGTTCGCCGCTGTCCCCGGGCCCGTACGGGCCTCCGGCTCCCTCACCGGGATCGGGCCGGGCGGCCCCGTCGAAGTACGCCCACCGCCAGCCCTCACGACGCCCGTCGGCGTTGCCGGCCACGGCGCCTTGGGCCCAGGCCCGCGCGTAGGCGGGGCTGCGGACGAGCGGCGTCGCGGGTACGTCCGGAGGCGTGCTGATGCCCGCGTCGTAGCCGTTCTGCCAGCCCCTGATCCGGATCGGCATGAACTCACCCGTCTCCGGGGGGACTTGGTAGGGATTGTGCTGCGCCATCACGGGCCTCCTCCGGCCGCTCACCAGCTGGGCTTCGCGACGCTGCCGTAGGACCAACTGGAGCCCTTCGACATCTCGAAGTGCAGATGCGGTCCAGTCGCGTTGCCCGTGGCACCGACCTTGCCGAGCTGCTGTCCGGCGGTGACCTTCTGACCGTCCTTCACCTGTCGCTGTGACAGATGGCAGTAGGTGTAGACATGGCCGTTGTCGGCGTGCAGTCCGATCCACTGGCCGTACGCCCCGCCGTTGCCGTTCGACCAGGCGACGGTGCCGTTGCGCACGGCGACCACGGGGACGCCCGTGTTGGCGGCGAAGTCCTCGCCGGTGTGACGGCCGACGCCGTCGGGCTTCCAGGCGTAGGGGCCCCGTGCGAAGAACGCGAAGGTCACCTTGTGGTTCGGGACCGGAGAGGGGACTCGCCCCTGGCCGGGGCTGTGCGCTTGGGTGCAGTCGACGGCGAAGTGGGCGTGGTGGCCGAGTGTGGTGAGTGAGGTGCAGCCCGGGATGCCGTCGGCGTCGTGGCCGGTGAATCCCTGGGCGAGTTGTTCGGCGCGGTAGGCGGCTTTGGTCTGTTCGCCGAAGAAGCCGGTGGGGCCGCCGGGGATGGGGTGGCCGCGGGCGATCAGGGCCTTCTGTACGGTTCGGATGTCCTCGTTGGTCTCACCGAACCGGACTCTGGACAGCGCGACGGTGACCATGACGGGCTCCTTAGTAACCGCGGGGAGGCCGGTGGGGATCTGCTTGCTGCACCCGCGCCGCGAAGTTCGAGCCGGCTCGGTCCACGTGGTACCGGTCGCGGACGTAGTTGATCGTGGCGCACATGTCCGCGACCACGTCGTACGGTGTGGTGGCCGTGCCCGCCTGGTGGTAGGCGGCGAAGGTGGTGGGGATGCACTGGGTGGCGCCCCGGGAGCAGTTCTGCGGGTGGCCGTCGGCCACCTTGGGGCCTCGCGCGTTGACGTCGTTGAGGTTCACCCGGTACTTCGGGTTGTTGTAGGCGGACTCCCGCCCGGCGATGGTGACCAGTGCCGGGACACCGAACTTCTCGTCCATGCCGGTCAGTTGGCAGGCCTTTTGGGCGTAGCGGCGCATGGCGGCCTGTCCGAAGTCGTCATGGGGGTCGTGGTAGGTGACCTGGCCGAGGGCAAGCCGCCCGTTTCCGCCGGGGCTGTGCGCTTGGGTGCAGTCGACGGCGAAGTGGGCGTGGTGGCCGAGTGTGGTGAGTGAGGTGCAGCCCGGGATGCCGTCGGCGTCGTGGCCGGTGAATCCCTGGGCGAGTTGTTCGGCGCGGTAGGCGGCTTTGGTCTGTTCGCCGAAGAAGCCGGTGGGGCCGCCGGGGATGGGGTGGCCGCGGGCGATCAGGGCCTTCTGTACGGTTCGGATGTCCTCGTTGGTCTCACCGAACCGGACTCTGGACAGCGCGACGGTGACCATGACGGCTCGCTTCCTTTCGTGCCGTCAGTCCCAGGGGGTGACGGTGAGCCGGATCCGCGCGTCCTCCCCGAGGATCGGGGCGGCGGTGGCGGGGAGTTCGATGTTGTGGACCCAGACACCGGGAGCGGGGTTCTCGTCGCCGAGGGTGCTGCCGCCGTCGGGTCGGTAGTCGCTGATCGGGCCGCTGATCGTGGAGTTCCAGGTGGCCTGGAGGGTGGGCATGGCGGCCGGGTCGTCACCGCCGCCCACGTCGACGACGAGGATGTCGTCGAAGTCGGCGGTCTGCTCGAGGTGGTCGTTGAAGCTCAGCAGCCCGTCACGGCGGTGCAGCGACAGGATGCGCAGGTGCAGGGCGTACCGCATGGTGCCCGAATCGCCGGTTCGCAGGCCGCTGTTGAGGAAGGTGTTCACCAGTGGGACGCATGTCTTGCTGTCGGCGGTGCCCGCCGCGGTATCGGACAGCTGGATGGGGCACCACTGGGCGCTCGTCCGTTCGTGCGTGACGATCTGCAGGCCGCGCACCGACAGCCGGACCTCGGACTGCCAGGTCGTGTTGCCGCGCTGCGGCAGGTGGAAGCCGACGAGTTCCGCGTTCACCTCGCAGTCCCCGAACAGGAAGCGCCGCAGGTTCTGGTAGCCCTCCTCGGAGTTGACGAGTCCGTAGGATCCGCTGTGGCTGCGGTGCACATATGCCTGGTGTGCGCCGGGTACGTAGGCGTTGTCGATCTGCACCAGACCGTCGCTGCGGGGCCCGACCGTGGCGGCCGACAGGCCGTGCGCCACCTCGTAGTCGGTCGGGTCTGTGCCGATGAGGCAGAAGACCCGGCCGAGAGGGAAGGCGAAGGGCCGGTCGGGGGGCATCGCGCGGGCGTCCCAGTTGTGCGGCGGCCCGTCGGGGTCGGTGAGCGCCTTCGGAGTCAGGTACTGGTACATCCGTTCCGGGCCGAAGATGTCCGCGCCGTTGATGCCGGTGACGTCACGCAGCCGCTCCAGCACGCCGAAGCCGACGTCGAACGCGATACCGCCGTGCGGGGTGCCGTAGGTGAACAGCTTGCCCACGTAGTCGGCCGGATCATGGCCGAGATCCGGGATGATCTTCTGGATCAGGCAACGGCACACCAGCCCGCCCATGGAGTGGGCGACCAGATGGACCCCGGGCGCACCGGACTTCTCCTTGAGCCTCTCGATCAGGGTCAGCAGGTTCTCCGCAGCGGTCTCCAGCCGGAACTCCCGAGGGCCCACTCCCCATGTGGTCGCCGATGTGTCGTAGAAGCGGTGGATCCAGATGGAGTCCGGTGGGATCGTGTCGTGGGTGGCCAGGTAGAGCTCCTGACCCCCGTCCACGAGGATGTGGTAGCCCTCGTCCAGGTGCAGGCGCAGCAGGGGGCTCTCGAACTGGTAGAAGGACGGTTCGTCGTCCGGTCCGATACGGACGTGTGTGGAGCCCTCGTTGAACCCGTAGAAGGGGTCCGTCACGGCCTTGTCGATGCCGGCGGTGTTGCCGGCGTATCCGCGGACGTAGACGATGGGCAGTTTCGTGGCCGGTGCCATGCCGTCCTCCCGTTCAGCATTCACCCACGCCCGGAAGCCAGGCGGCCGGGTGGTCGATGAAGATGTTGGACACGTATCCGTTGAGCAGCGGGACGAAGGACCAGGCGTCGTTGACATGGCCCGCGGTGCTGACCGTGTCGCCCCTGGTCTGGCATTGCACCGTCACCTGTGTCGGGCCGGGCAGCACGGTCACGACGGGTGCGTCGAGGCGGGGCTCCGCGCGTACGTTGACTCCGGTGCCCCAGGTGACGAAGTCGGTGGTCGCGGCGTCGCCCCCGTTGTCCGGGGTCTCGCCCAGGACGGGCAGCTTCCAGTCCTGCGGGTCGTCGCAGAGCGGATCGGCCACCACCGACAGGTGGAAGTGCTTCTCGTGCGGATTGACCCCGTCGTACGGTCCCCACTGCCAGTCGCGGCGGGTGGCGATCCGACGGTTGGCTATGACGTACTTGATCCGCGGGTCGCGGCTGTCCAGCAGCTGGTCTGCGACTTCCTGGATGTCGAGGCCGTGGGCCGGATCGTGCGTGAAGTCGCGAGCGGTGACGATCCCGGGCCCATACCAGGGATTGTGGTCGCTGTCGCGCGTCTGGTGGGCGGCGTCGCCGATGCCGCCGTCGGAGAGTTTGCTGCGTCCCGGAAAGCTCGCGTCGATCTGGTGCAGAAGGGTCTCCAGGCTGGCTGCCACGCGCCACGACATGGTGACCTCCGAATGGAGTCGGTGTTGAGTCGGGGGAGAAGCCGGTCGAGGTCGACTGCCGTGGGCGCACGATCTCGTCGATGGCCGCTGTGGCGGTCACGTCGTCCTTCGGCCGCGTCGAGGGTCCCGCGAACGAGGCTACGGACGTGCCGTCAGCGCGCTGTCAGCCCGTCGTCAGCGACCCGTCATCCCTCGACCCGTCACCCTTCACCGGAAGACTCGTCACCCTTCACCGGAGGAGGACGATCCCGTGCTGAGCCAGCATCCGCGTGAACTGAGCAGACGGTTCGACGCCCAGTTCCTCGCGCAGCAGCCGTTGGAACGAGCGGTATTGACGGACCGCCTCGATGAGATTGCCCTCCGCGAGGTGCGCCGACACCGCGGCCCGGTGGGCGCTCTCCCGCAGCGGCTCGGAGCGTACGCTCGCCCACGCCGCCTCCAGAGCCAACGCCGACTTCCCCTCTCGTACGAGGGTCTCGGCCAGCGCGTCGAGTGCGTGCAGTCGCAGCTGCCGAAGGCGTTCGCGCTCCAGCAGCACCCACTCCTCGTCCCAGCCGGGCAGCAGTTCTTCCGCTGCGAGCAGTCCCGGCGGGAGCTGGGCGTCGAACGGGCGGGCGCAGCCCTGCACGACATCGAATGCGGTCTCGACCAAGGCGTGTACGTCGACGTGCAGGCTCGTGCCACTCGACAGCGAGTCCCCGCTGCACCGGATCAGCGCCTGGTCACAGCGGGGCAGCTTCCACAGAGTGGTGCGCAGACTGCCCCTGGCGTGCTCTTCCGTGACCTCTGGCCACAGCGTCCCGGCCAGGACGGTGCGGCACACGCGCCGGTGCAGTCCGACGAACGCCAGCAAGCGCTGGCCGTTGCGGCTCAGTTCGACAGGCTTGGCGTCACACTCCAGCCGGAACTGGCCGAGCAGGCGCAATCGGGGAGGGGACGTCAACTTGATCGCCTCGCTCACCATGGCGTGGGCAGCGGATCGGCGGAGGCCGGTCACTCTCGCCGGCCTCGTGTCGCAGCCTCTCAGGAGCCTTGTCATCAATTTCAGCCGGTGCGACCGGACCCTGCAACTCATGCGCCAATGGGTTGGTTAGAGCATAAACCGTTGAACCGTCATCTCAATTGGTTGCAACTGAAACGACAACGGGTCGAACAAGCCGGAATTCCGGGTTTGCGGACCAAAGGCTCCGGGACCAGACTCGAGACAAGGGGCGGTGACGGACACAGGCTATGCCGACGCACGGTCCCCTCGGAATCTGACAGGACGGGCACCAGGGCGCCCGTCGGCGAACTGATGGCGTGTCATCCATTCGGGAAGCCGGTTGAGAAGTCATGACAGCGATAGACGACAAGTGGACACAGGTGGCGTGGATCGGCCCACCGGTGGATGCCGGGGGCGGTGCGGCGGAGATGCCTGAGCCCGACGGGCGCGGCCGGTCTCGCGACTACCAGAACGGATCGATCTTCTGGTCGCCCCAGACCGGAGCCCACGAGGTCCACGGCAGCATTCGGGTCTGCTACGCGCGCATGGGCGGGACACGCGGATTCCTCGGCTATCCCCTCACCGACGAGACGGGCACTCCTGACGGCGTCGGCCGCTACAACCATTTCGAGGGCGGCTCCGTCTACTGGACACCGGCGACGGACGCGCACGAAGTCCACGGTGCCATAAGGGACCTGTGGGCGAGCATGGGCTGGGAACGCGGCTACCTCGGGTACCCGGTCTCCGATGAGAGCGGCTCACCGCAATCCCGCTACAGCCTCTTCGAGCACGGGCGCATCTCCTGGACGCCGTCAGGTGGCGCGGTAGCCGTTCACAGTCAGTCCTACGGCGACGACAACGTGGGGGAGGCCGTCTGAGGCGATGACGCGGCGCGGCCGCCGCCCGGACCCTCGATGACCGGGCCGGCCGGCGGCCGCCGCGCTCCCTGTCGTGCCGCCTCAGTTTCGAGCCTCCTCTCTCAAGCCTCCTCGAAGACCAGGTCCTCGGGTGCCTGGGTCAGCCGCACGATCTGACCGTTGGTGACTTCGACGACGTTGTTCAGGCCGGTGCAGCGCTTCCCGGTGGACGTGATGGTGAAGCGGTCCTGCACTCCGGCGAGATAGGCCGGGAAGCAGGTCAGCGAGCCGTTGTCGAGCTGGAGGTAGTCGACGAGACGCCGGAACAGCTTGGGCAGGATGACGACGTCGTCGGTGAGCGAGGACAGGGCCGTGACCTTGGCCCCGGTGGTGGTCGTGTCGCTGGGCCACAGACCTTGCGCCGGCGCCGTGCGTGCCTGCTGTACGGCTGCGGTCAACTCGGCCCGCAGGCTGGGGAACAGGCTTCGGTAGAAGGTGGGGTAGGCCAGGCCGGTGGCGAGCAGGTGATGGTTCACCGTCGTCCGGAGCAGGTCGGCGCCGACGTCGATGTCGGTACCGCTGGGGCCCTCGGGGACGCCGCGCCCGACCAGAGCTACACAACGGCCGTGGATGTCGGCGCCGTTGGTGAGGATGAAGCCGGGCACCGTGTCGGGCGTCGCCGCCGTCACGGTCTCGTCCGGTCCCTGTTGGACGTTCGTGAACCCCAGCCAACTCTGGAGTTCGTCACGTGCGGCATGGGCGAAGTGGAGAGGTTGGTGCACACGGCTCGGCCCGTAGTGCGTTTCCAGTGCGTCGATCGCGTCCAGGCGAAGCGTGGCGCGTCCCAGCACGTCGTGTTTGACGGCGCGCCCTCCACTGCCCACCAGGGCCCATTCTGTCGGGTCGTCGGGAGTGAAGTGGATGGTGTCGCCGTCCGGCTGGGTTCCCGTGATCTGGAACGATCCGTTGATTTGCAGCATCGTCATAGTGACTCCCGAAGACTTGAACGGCTGGCGGGGATGGGCGAGATGCCTGCTGAACCACGCTATTCCCCCGTCGGGAGGTCTGCAATTGCTGCCATTGCCCGCCTCTCGTCGCGCTCCTGTTGGCTGTCCGTCCTATGCTGAGAGGGGGGAGCCTTTGCTGGAGGTCGGGATGGCCAACGGGAAAGCCTTCAACGGTTCGCGAAACCCGACAAAACTCAGCGGGAATGCAATCGCCTTCGCTTTCCTGTGGGTTACTTCGCTCTTGTTCGGACGCACGACGCATACGGCGGAGGCGTCGAAGCGAGATGACTCGTACGAGCCGACCAGGCCGAAGAACGTCGTCCAACTCCCCAAGATCCGCAAGGAGCTGTCCAGAGTCCACAGGACGGCCTGGCGGGAGCGAGCCGCCGCACGCATTCTCTACCTGGAGCAGCAAGCGGATCGCGAGAGGTGCCGGACGGTCGAGGTCCAATCCGAGCAACGACAGCGGGAGAAGACGCTGGAGGGGGTCGCACGGCATCTGGAGGAGGCCGGCCATGCCATCTGCGCGCGGCGCCGCCCCTTCTCCGGAGCCGCGGCGCTCGAAAGGACCTGGGCGAACCTGCGCGCGGCCGATGTCATGCTGCTCGGGCTGTGCTCGGAAGAGGACCTGATCAGCCGGAGCACCGACGTGCTGAGCTATGTCGAACAGCATCTCGGTCCGGGCAACCCGCTTCGGGTGAGGGCGGAGGCGGTCGCGGGACGTATGGAGGTGGGAAGGCTTCAGCCGGGGGACCGCGGCCTCCTCGTCCTGGCCCTGAGTGCCGCGTACGACGCGCTGGACGCCGAGGTCAGGAGGGTGCGCAGCCTCAGCGTCATCCTGCGCATCGCCACCTTCTTCGTGCTCCTCGGCGCGGCTGGACTCGCCGCATGGGGCTGGTTCAGTCCCCATTCGCTGAACCTTTGCTTCATTCCCAAGGGAGAGCTCAACGCGGCATGCCCATCCGGAGAGGTTCCAAAGAGGCCGCCCGCTGTTCCCAGCCACTACGCGCGACATACGGACGTGCTCGTCACCGAGGCGGCCGGGCTGGCCGGTGCGGCTCTCACGGTGATCGCGTCCCTGCGCCGGATACAAGGGACGAGCACTCCCTACATGCTGCCGCTGTCGGCGGCCCTGCTGAAATTTCCCACCGGGGCTCTGACCGCGTTCATAGGCGTGCTGCTCATCAGGGGGGCTTTCATCCCCGGCCTGAGCGACCTGGACTCCAGCGCACAAATCATGGCGTGGGCTGTCATCTTCGGCGCTGCGCAGCACCTCGTGACGCGCTTCGTCGACGCCCGGGCCCGCGAGACGCTGTCGGACGTGGGGCGAGCGCCGACCGATCCGGAACCGAGCAGCCCCGAGACCGAACCGGTTCCTGCGCAGACAGGTAAAGGGGCCACTCATGACATGTGATGTCCAGCGGTCCCATGGGGAGACGCGCAGTCATGCCGTGCCTAGCATGCCGGGGACTGCCTTCCCGCTGCCGGGCTCTGTGGGCCGCCCGCTCGCGTGAATCGGTGGCTGCGCTCCACTTTCGCCACATGCAGTGTGTAGCTCTGGTACCACTCGGCCCGCCCGCGCTTCTGTGCCGCGCGGTGCTCGGTGTTGCTCCGCCACTCCGTGAGGGCGTCGGCGTCGCGGAAGTAGCCGACGGTGATGCCGAGGCCGCCGGGAGTCTGCGCGTGGTCCATCCCCAGGAAGCCGGGTACGTCCTTCACCAGGTCTTCCATGCGCGCGTTGGTCTCGCTGTAGCCGCTCTGGTCCTCGGTTCGCACCGTGGTGAAGACGGCTACGTAGTAGGGGGGGTTCGAAGGCTTCGACGGGCGTGACAGGTGCTTCGGGGTGATCACTCATGGCGCCACTGTAGGGAGACCGCGCCCATGATCCGGCGACTTTGCCGAACGGGATCCGAAAGGGAGCGCCCTCTTGGAGAGCGGGCCCGACGGCCGGCTCTGCTATCGGGTGACCGTCACGGTCACGTCGTAGCGTTCCTGCCCCGGTGAGCAGCGCATGGCCTCGCCGCACGAGTGACGTCGGGCTGTGATGTGCGCTGTCCCGGGTTGTAGTGCGGTGAACCGTGCGGAGGAGAGGCCGCAGCCGCGGCCGGGCGGGCAGGTGGCTGCGACGGTCGTACCGCCGCCGCCGGGGTCGAGAACCCGTGGGTTCGAGCCCGCGGGGGTGGACCAATAGGTGCTGTGCAGACGCACGACGAGGTGGGTGCCGGTGGACACTCGCACCGTGGTTCCACGAGCCCCTTCGTCGAGAACGACCGAGTGGGCGGCGGATCCGGACGCCGAGGGCGGGGGAGTGGGCGATGCGGAGGACGAGGATCCCGCCGTGCCGGACGCACAGCCGCCGAGGGCGGCCGTCGCGGCTGCGGCGGCCACGGTGGCGAGCCCGGCGCGCAGCGTGTGCCGGGCAGAGGGGATGGGGACCGGCGAAAGGAACAAGGGGCCCTCCGGTGGTTACCGCCCGGGGTGGCCGGGACGGGAGTGGGGGCGGGCCGTCGGCCCGCCCCCACCGTGCGGTGCGAGGTGTCAGGAGACGGTCACGTCGTCGTAGTAGGTGTAGGTCGCGTCACCCGCGTAGTTGTCGTCCTTGTTGGTGAGGGTGAGCGTGTAGTTGTGGCCCGCGGTCACGGCGCCCGAGACCTGCTTCCAGCCTGCGCCCTGGGTGCAGGTCTTGGCGAGCAGGGTCGTGGTGGTGCCGGCCGTGGTGTCCTGGAGGGTGGCCGTGGCCCAGTCGTAGGTCACCGTGTCCGGGCAGGTGACGTTGTACCAGAAGGAGACCTTGCTGGTGCCGGACGGAGCGGTGAAGGACTGGGTGAGCGAGGAGGTGTTGGTCGGGCCGGTCGCGCCGACCATCGCGCCGTAACTGCCGCTGTGCGCCGCCGAGGTGGTGGCGGAGGTGCTGCCGCTGGTGGTCCAGCTCGACAGGCTGCCCGTCTCGAAGGTGCCGTTGGTGAGGGTGCCGCCGCCACCGCTGCTGCCGCCGCCGACGATCGCGTGGGAGATGGCGCAGTTGTTGGTGTCGTTGGACCAGCTCGCCTGCTCCGCGAAGGTGCCGGTGCCCATGGTCACGTTGGCCGCGCCGCCCGTGCTGCCGGGGGAGATCCAGGCACACTCGTCGGCGTTCTCCTGGCCGTCGTAGGAGCTGCCGGTGTGGTTGGTCCAGCCGCCGGCCGGGTTCTGGTCGGACATCATCTCCTGCCACTCGTGGCCGAGTGTCATGGTCCAACCGTCGAGCGTGCCGGGCGAGTTGACGAAGCCGACGCCGCAGCCCGAACCGGAGTCCATGTTGTACGGCTGGTTGCTGAAGGCGATGTCACCGTAGGAGGAGGACACGGGCCCGCCGGAGAGCGTGCTGTCACCGTTGTAGTCGTGCCAGGCGCAGTACTGCCCCTGGTAGCTGTCCGGGTTGGTGTTGTGCGGCGACAGGATGACGTAATAGGCGTCCCGGTTGGACGCGGCGGTGGTGTTGCCGAAGTGCCCGGCCGCCTTGACGGCCTCGGCGCCCAGCTGGTGCCCAGTCGCGGCGCTCGGGGAGGCCGCCGAGTTGTCGTACCAGACACCGGACAGCACGCCGCCGCTCTGGTACGGGATGAAGTTCGCGTTGGACGGGCAACTGGTGGCGCCCGACGTCACGTTCGGTCCATCGCACCACTGGGTGAGGTCGGCGGACCACCGCTCGTTGCCGGTACCGATGTCCTTGAACATCTCCTGGGCGACGGGGGCGGCGCCGTCCGGGTCGCCGGAGAACGTGGCGTCGCCGCTGCCGTTGGTGCTCTGCGTCCCCCACTGCGAGCCGTAGAAGACGAGGTAGACCTTGGAGTGGCCGCTCTGGACGCCGATGCCGTCGATGCCGCCGCCGTAGGACAGGGTCTGCGGGCCGGTCGCCGCGGTGGCGGCCGGGTGACTGGCCGCCCACGACTTCATCTTGGCGTTCCGCTGGATGGTGGGAAGGGCGCCGTGCCGGTACGGGTGCTGGTACGCGGGGCTGTAGGGGTTGGATCTCGCCGCGTGCACCGTGGCCTGAGGGGCGGCTGTCGCCTGCGGGGTGATGGCGAGTGCCAGGCCGGTGGCCAGGGACAACGACGCGACACCGGCGAGGGTTGCTCGGGCTGCGCCGCCTATGTGGGGAGTACCCATGGGTGATGGGAACCTTTCTTCGCACGGACCTCCGCCGTCGGTGCGGGGAGGTGGGTTGCATGGGACGCCGACAGGGCGCATCACCCGACAGCCGCCTCCGGACGTCGACGTCGACGCCGGTTTCGTCGCGGAGCAGGACAAGGGAGCCGAACGGCGGTTGCGTCACTGCACGGGCGGCGGTGTGCACGGCAGTTGGGCAATTGACGCGCGGCGGTGCGATCTGCGGGGAATCCAGTCCTGACCTGAACGAAGGAAAAGGGCAGTGAGAAGGGTCGCGCTGCCCCTTTTGGCGCTGGAAAGGTGATGCGTTGTCAGACGCGGCAGAGCAAATCAGATTTGACAGGCGCAGGTCAATGGAAGCAGGCAGCTTTTACACAGGGACAGGACTGTCGCCCTCTGGTGCGTGGCCGCTCCCCTGTCGTCTGTGTTCCGTTTTCGCTGGTCGAAGCGCAAGTCTGCTTGTTCGAAGCCCAGTTGGCGGAGTCGGGAGCAGGGTGTTTCATGACTGATCGTTGACCATGGGCGTCGGTGTCATGCACACCAGGACGAGAAGTCGGAGAAAGCGGCAGGCAATACTTCGCCAAGAACCGGTAATCGGCGGGCTATTGCTTTGCATGGTTTCCATTCGGATTCCCTGCCGCGATAGACAGGGGCTCGCTCGTGTTCGCGCCGAAGTCGCTGTCTACACTCCGACGATGAACGACATACGGTGCACCCAATGTGGTGCGGTGGGGCTGGAGCCGGGCTTCGTCGAGGACTCCGGGCAGGGCGCTCGCGGATACGCGCGCTGGATCGCCGGCGTCCTGGAGAAAGGTCCGCTCGGCGGCGCCAGACGGATGGGCCGGCCGCACTGGCAGATCGATGCCTACCGCTGCCCGATCTGCGGACACCTGGAGATGTTCGCGGTACAGCGCGCCTGAGGGGGCGAGCGTGAGCGGGCGGCAACCGTTCGCGCCCCGACCTGGTGGTGAGCGGGTGTCTGCCCCGGCGGCTGCCTGCTCTGTTGATCAAGGACGCTGAAACTTGCGTCCTGGGGGGTGGCGTGATAGCGCCGCTTCGGGGCACTCGGGAGGTAACGTCCGGTCACGCCAGGAGGTACGTCATGATCGCGCTCGGCATCATCCTGCTCATCGTCGGTTTCCTTACCGGCATATCGATCTTGTGGACCATCGGCATCATCCTGGCCGTGGTCGGCGCCGTCTTCTGGATCCTGGGATCCATGGGGCACGCGGTCGCCGGCCGGCGCCACTATTGGTGACCGTGACGCTCCTCGAGCGGCCCTTGACCTGAATCAAGGCCTGGCCCGGTTGTGACTGAGACCAGGGTGAAAGATCGAGGGCGCGGCCGTGCTGTCATGGCATGAGCGGCCGCGCCCCGCCCTGCGGCTGGCGGCCCGGAGCCCGCCAGGGTCAGGAATTTTCGAGAGGACACCCCGCCTCCTTGCCTCCTTTTCGGCCGCCGGCCACCTGGTCTCAGAGCCAGGGGCCGGCGGCCTTCCGCGTTGCGGATCTCGTGAGCGGTTGCCAGAAGATTCGTCCGCTGCTGTGCAAGAGCTTGCTGGATGGGTACCTGCGTTCGGTGGCCGGCCGACGACGGGTGCCTGCCAGTTTCTGTTCCTGAGGCAGGGGGAGGGCGAGTTGAGGTTGCGTGAGGGGCATGACGGACGGCCCACGCGGTACAACGCCCGGATACTGGCGGGTCGTTACCGCCTGGACGGGTTGATCGGCTGGGGTGGTGCGGCCGACGTGCACCGCGGCTTCGACCTGCAACTGCGGCGGCCCGTGGCCGTGAAGATCTTCCGGTCCGGTACCGGCTTCGACACCGAGGAGGGCTTCCGCAGCGAGGCAGTGATCCTGGCCCAGCTGCAGCATCCGGGGCTGGTGACCGCCTATGACGCCGGAAGGCATGACGGCGACGCCTACCTCGTCATGCAGCTCGTCGACGGCCCCACCCTCAAGACCCGCATCGCCGAGAGCCCTCTGTCGCCCGAAGCCGCCGCCACGCTCGGGGCGGGCCTCGCCGACGCCCTGGACCACGCCCACGAGAAAGGGATCATCCACCGGGACGTCAAACCGTCGAACATCCTCCTGGACGCCTCGGACAGCCCTCATCTGACCGATTTCGGTATCTCCCGGCTCCTGGACTCCACCACGCACACCGCCACCGGCACCCTCATCGGCACGGCCGCCTATCTCTCCCCCGAGCAGGTACTCGGCAGGCCGGTCGGCCCGCCGGCGGACGTCTACGCTCTCGGACTGGTCCTCCTCGAGTGCCTGACCGGCAGGCTCGAATACGAAGGCAGCCCCCTGGAGGCGGCCATCGCTCGACTCCACCGCCGACCCACGCTCCCCGACTTCCTGCCCGACGCGTTCGGCGACCTGCTGCACCGGATGACGGCTCTGGACGAGCAGGACCGCCCCACGGCACGGGACTGCGCCCGAGCACTGGCCCACCTGGCCGACGTCACGTCCACTGCGGAAGCGGTTCAGCCGGGGGTCCCGGCCATGAGCAGCGCCGTATCCCGGTCGACCGCGCACGACGGTGACGGTGACAGCGACCGCACGCACCGCAGCCTGCTGCCCAGCGCACAGCGGCTCGGTACCGCGGCGGCCGCGGCCGGTCTTCCCCGGGCGGCCTCCCGGCCCGCCTTCGCCCGCAGCCGTGTGGCGATATGCGGATCAGCGGCTGCCCTGGTCGCCGTGATGACCGCCGGCCTCATCGCCACCGATGGCCTCTCGCACAGCGCCACCGGCGAAGCGGCTCCGTCCGCCAGTGATCACCCCGCCACCTCCGCGTCCCCGAAGACCTCGGCCGACGAGGGCAGCTCCGCCGCTCCGAAGGCCTCGCCCTCTTCCCGCTCGGCCGCTGCGCACCCTCTCCGCGCGACTGTCTCGGACAGCAGTGCTGTCTCATCCCCCGCTGATCGGCCGACGCGGCACCTGACCGATCCTGCCTCCCGGACCTCCGGTCACGGCAAGACAACCGATGCGACGGCGGGGAAGGCCGCAGGCAAGAAGAAGTCTCCCGCGGAAGCCCATGGCCAGGGGCGAAAAGGCCGGGAGTAGCAGCGCACCCTTGGGCGACGGGCGGAGTGCCGCCCCTGTCATGTGATGGCCTCGCCTGTCATGTGATGGTCTCGCCGTCGTGGGTCCCTCCCTCGCAGTACTTGGTGTACGTGCTGTCCCCGACCGCGTTGATGATGATCACCCCGCCGCCTCTGACGCACTCCTGTGCGGAGATGTCCGCGAAAACCTGCGTCGTGCTGCCGGCGGTGGATGACTGTGGCGGCTTCTGGACGACAGGCGCGGCAGCCTGTACGGGGGCTGCTCCAAAGCAGAGTGCCGTGGTCAGCGCTACGACCACGATCGCCGGCGACAGTTTCATGGGAGCCCCGTTTCGTACGGTTGCGGGATGGCCGTACCAGCGTCAGCGCCACCGCCGCCGGTCGCGACCAGCGGCGGGCCACACGAGGGACACCGGGACTGCCTGCCCGGCCCGCGGCTCACAGGGACGTCAGCCAGGCCGCCGTGTCATCGGGGTGGGCGAAGCGGAGGGTGTGGAGAGGGGCGAAGCGGGGGTCGCTCACCCGGTGCTCGATCTCGCGGTGGCGGGTGCCGTGTTGGGACCAGGCCCACCAGGCAGGGTGTTCCCGGCTCAGCCAGTCCTTCCAGGTCTCCCTGTTGCCGCCGAAGAGGGCCTCGCGTGTGACGGTGCGCCGGAAGGACCGGCGCAGGACGCGAGGCATGATGACGCGTCTGGGATAGTCCAGCCAGATCACCGTGTCGGCTCGGTTCCACAGCAGGTCACGGACTTCCGGATAGCCGATGGAGTCGATGATCCAGCCGGGCTCCGCGGTGAGCCTCGATACGTCTTCGGTCAGCTCGTCGTTGACGGACCAGTCGGGGCCGCTGAAGTACAGGGCGTCCATCTCGTGGTGCGGCAGGCCCAGACGACCGCTCAGGGCTTGGGCGAGGGTGGACTTGCCCGCGCCGGTGACGCCCACCACCAAGATCCGTTCCATGGATGCCCCCGGTCCTGACCTGCCACTGCCTACGCATCAGCGGCGACGACGCCATGGAGGTGATTGTCTCCCTGTAGGGCCGACGAGGTGATGGCGGGTGCGGTCATGCGATCGTGGTCCTCAGGTCCTGGTGGTCTCGGCGGCGGGGGTGGGAGGGAGGCCACCGGGGATCGCGGCGAGCAGTTCGCGGGTGTACTCGTGGCGGGGGCGGGTGAACAGTTCCTCCGGCGGGCCCGTCTCGACGACGCGGCCGGCCCGCATGACGGCTACCTGGTGCGCGATCTGCCGTACGACGGCCAGGTCGTGCGAGATGAAGAGGTAAGCCACCCCGGTGTCGGCCTGCAACTCGGCCAGCAGGTCGAGGACTTGGGCCTGCACGGACACGTCGAGGGCGGAGACCGGCTCGTCGCAGACCACGAGGTCGGGGGAGAGGGCGAGGGCCCGGGCGATCGCCACGCGCTGTCGCTGTCCGCCGGAGAGCTCCGCCGGGCGGCGCTCCAGGGTGGCGGCGGGAAGGGCCACCCGGTCGAGGAGTCCGCGGGCCCGGGCGAGCCGGGAGACGCGGTCGCCCACCTTGAAGGCCCGCAGCGGTTCGGTGATCACCTCGCCGATGCTGAATCGGGGGTCGAGTGAGGCGTACGGGTTCTGGTAGATCAGCTGTGCGCGGCGGCGCAGTTGTCGGGCCCGGGAGCCCTTGGCGGTGGTGGCGTCGGTGCCGTCGAAGAGGATCTGCCCGGCGGTCGCGTCGGCGAGGCGGAGCACCAGGCGGGCGGTGGTCGACTTGCCGGAACCCGACTCGCCGACGAGGGCGAGGGTCTGCCCCCGGTGCAGGGTGAAAGCGACGTCGTCCACCGCGCGCAGGGTACGGGGGCCGTCCCCGGTGTGAGGCAGCCTGAACTCCTTGACCAGCCCGCGGACTTCGAGCAACGGCGTCGTATCCGACGCGGGGACGGAGGCCGGGGTGCGGGGCCGGGTCGTGGTCAGGCTCGGGGCGCTTGCCAGCAGGTGCCGCGTGTAGTCGTCCCGGGGGTCGGCCAGGATGTCACGGGTGGGGCCCGCCTCGACGACCTTGCCCTGGGACATCACCACCAGCCGCTGGGCCCGGTCGGCGGCGACCCCCAGATCGTGGGTGACGAGCAGGACCGCGGTGCCCGACTCCTCGGTCAGGTGCTGAAGATGGTCGAGGATGACGCGCTGCACGGTGACGTCGAGCGCGCTGGTGGGCTCGTCGGCGATGATCAGCTCGGGTCGGGCGGCGATGGCGATGGCGATCAGGGCGCGTTGCCGCATGCCTCCCGACAGCTCGTGGGGATACTGGCGGGCGCGGACGGCCGCGTCGGGCAGCCCCGCCCGGTCCAGGACGGCGACGGCCTCGGTAGCGGCCGAGCGGCGGGTCGCCAGGCCGTGGATGCGCAGCACCTCGGCGACCTGGTCACCGATGCGCTTGACCGGGTTGAGGGAGACGGTCGGGTCCTGCGGGACCAGGCCGATCCGCGCTCCGCGTACGGTGCGCAGTTCCGGCTCCGACAAGGTTGCCAGGTCGTACCGGCCGAAGCGGATCGTGCCCGCGTCGATGCTGCCGTTCGCCGACAGCAGCCGGGTGATGGCGTGGGCGGTTGTGCTCTTGCCGGAGCCGGACTCGCCGACCACCGCCGTCACCTGCCCCGGCCACACGTCGAGGTCCACGCCCCGAACGGCCTCGACGGTGCCGCCCCGGGTGCGGTACGACACCGACAGCCCGCGTATCTCCAGCAGTGGTGTGCTCACGTCCTCACCGTTCTCATGCTCGTGGGTCATCGCTGCCGGGACCATTCGCCGTCCAGCGCCCGGGCGACGCGGTTGGTGGCCAGCACCGTCGCGGCGATCGCCAGCCCGGGCAGCGCGGTCAACCACCAGGCGTTGGCGAGGTAGTTGCGGCCGTCGGAGATCAACGTGCCCCACTCCGGGGCCGGCGGGGGAGCGCCGTAGCCGAGGAAGCTCAGGGCGGAGACGGCCAGGATGGAGGAGCCGAAGTCGAGGGTGGCCAGGACGATCACCGGGCCCGCCGCGTTGGGCAGCACATGTCGGCCCAGCACCGAGTACCAGCGGGCCCCGCTCGCGCGCGCCGCCTCCACGAACACCGCCTGCCGCACCCGCAGCACCTCCGAGCGCGCCACTCGGGCGAACGCGGCGACGCTGGCGATGCCGACGACGACCGCCACCTTCACCGTGCCGTAGCCGAGTGCGGTGACCAGGGCCAGGGACAGGAACAGTGCGGGGATGGACAGGAGTACGTCGACGCAGCGCATGAGTACGTCGTCCACCCAGCGGCCCACGAACCCGGCGACCACGCCGAGCAGCCCGCCGACCACGAACGCGACCAGCACCGCGATCAGCGTGGCCTTCAGGGACAGTTGGGCGCCGTGGACGACCCGCGAGAACACATCACGGCCCAGCTCGTCGGTGCCGAACCAGTGACTGCCGCTCGGCCCGCGGAAGTTCTGCGACGGGACGCCCTTCAGCGGGTCCTGTGAGGTGAACAGGTCGGGCCGGAGCGAGGCCAGCACCACCAGCACGAGGACGACCAGAGACAGCAGCAGACCTGGGCGGCGCACCACGAAGCGCAGCAGCCGCCGTACGTCCACGCGGCGTCCCGGCTCCCGGCCCGTGCCCGCCGTGACGGGGCGGGCCGGGCCGAGCGCTGATTCGATCGGGTCGTCGACGAGACTCTGGCTCATGCGAGGGCCGCCCTTCTGCCCGAGGCCACCACGATCCGCGGGTCAAGGAGTGGATAGACCAGGTCGATGACCAGGTTCGTCGTGACGAAGATCAGCGCCCCGAACACGACCACCCCTTGCACCAGTGGAATGTCCTGTGCCGTGACCGCCGCCGCGGTGACGCGGCCGAGGCCGTCGCGGGAGAACACCGTCTCGACGACCACCGAACCCGCGATCAGTTGCCCGACCAGCAGTCCGACGACCGTCAGCGCGGGCAGCGACGCGTTGCGCAGCGCGTGCCGCAGATGGACCCGCCACCGGTCGGCGCCCTTGGCCCGGGCGGTCTCGACATACGCCTGGTCCAGCGCCGTCAGCAGGCTCTTGGCGAGGACCTGGGCGATCTGCGCGCCCGTCGGCACGGCCAGCGTCAGCGCAGGCAGCACCAGACCCCTGAGTCCGTCGTTGCCGAACGCCGGGAACCAGTGCAGCCGGAAGGAGAACGTCTCGACGAGGAGCAGCCCCACCCAGAAGGTCGGGACCGACACGCCGAGCGGCGGCAGCGACAGCAGCAGTTGGCGCAGCCAGCGCCGCGCGGTGTAGGTCGCCAGGACCGCCAGACCGCCGCCGAGGACCACCGCGAACAGCAGGGCCGCGCCGGTCAGTTGCAGTGTCTGCGGCAGGGCGTCGGCCAGCGTCGAGGTGACCGGGCGACCGGTGGACACCGAGTCGCCGAAGTCCCCGCGCACCGCACGCCCGAGGTACTCCGCGTACTGCACCGGCACCGGCTTGTCGAAGCCGTACTCGTGCCGCAGGGCGGCGATCCGGTCCGGGTCGACCTGCCCCGAGTCCATCCCGGCACTTGCCATCGCCGTGACCGGGTCACCCGGCAGATAGTCCAGGACCAGGAACGACACCGTGTACGCCGCCCACAGCACGCCCACCGCTTGCGCCAGCCGTTTGATCACATAACGGCGCATGCGCTAGCCGATCCAGGTGTAGTGCAGCTGGAGCCGGCTGGAGGCGTCGAAGTCGAGGTCGTGCACCTTCTTCGCCACGCCCAGCTGCGTCTGGAGCTCCACGACCGGCACGTAGTAGGCGTTGCGCACGATCAACTGCTGTGCCTGGAACACCAGTTCCTTGCGCTTGGCGGTGTCCGTGCTCGCCGCTTGTGCGGTCAGGACCGTGTCCAGGCCGCTCGAGGGGACGCGGTAGAAGTTGGCCAGCTCGGTGGAGAAGGAGCTGCGCAGGATGTCCGGGTCGGCACGGGTGACGTTGCCCCAGGCCGCGTCGTAGTCGCCCGACTGCAGCGTCGGCGCGAGCTGGGTGACCTGAAGCTGCTTGAGGGTGACCTGGATGCCGACGGCCTTGAGTTGCTGCTGGATCAGCTCCAGCGCGGGCTGGTTGGTGCCCGCGTTGGGAATCCAGTCGATCGTCAGACCGAGCTTCTTGCCGTCCTTGGTGCGAATGCCGTCGGCGCCGGTCTTCCAACCCGCGGCGTCCAAAAGGGATTTGGCCTTGGCCGTGTCGGACGTCAGGTCGGCGGTGAGGCTGGTGTAGCCGGGCGTGGTGTGCGCGAGGACGCTGGTCGCGGCCTGTGTGCCGGTGGGGAAGACGGTGTCGGCGATCTGCTGCCGGTCGACGGCGGACAGGATCGCCCGGCGCACCCTGGCGTCCTTGAGGATCGGCCGCGAGTTGTTCAGCCCCAGGCCGAACACGATGCCCGGGTTGGCCCGCCGCTGGAGGGCTACCTGACCGCCCTTGAGCGCCGCCTCGTTGGCCCTGCCGACGCTGGAGACGGCGTGCACCTGACCGGACTGAAGGCTGCCGGCCCGTACCCCCGCCTCGGGCACGACCTTGAACACCAGCTTGTCCAGGTACGCCTCGCCCTTCTTGCCCCACAGCGAGGATCCCCATGCGTAGCCGGTGCGCTTGGCCAGGGTGACCGACTGGTTCTGCACGTACTGTTTCAGCACGAAGGGCCCGGACCCCACCACTCCGTCGCTGCACTTCTGCTGCGGGGTCCTCTTCACGCTCGCCGACGACTCGATGCCGAGCGAGTGCGTCGAAGTCGCCTGCAGGAATTGGGCGTTGGGCTTGGCGAAGGTCACCTTGACGGTCAGCGGGTCGACGACGGTGGTGCTCTTGACGCCGCTCAGGTAGCCCTCGGCCAGGGTTCCCAGGGCACCGAGCTTCGGTACCGCGTCGAAGTTGTCCTTGACCACCTGCGCGGTCAGCTTCGAGCCGTCGCTGAAGGTGACGCCGGACCTGAGATGGAAGGTGAAGGTGGTGGCGTCGGAACTGATGTCCCAGCTCTTCGCGAGCCACGGCACGATTTTGCCGGTCCTGGGGTCCTGGTCCGTCAGGGAGTCCACGATCTGGCGGACCGAGTAGATGGTCTCGTTGCTGGCGACCTGCTGCGGATCCACGCAGCCGGCGTCCGAACTCACCGCGAAGGTCAGGGTGCCGCCGGCCGCGGGCCGTCCGCTGCCGCCGGCGGAGTCGCCGCCGCTGGAGCCGCAGGCGGTCAGCAGCACGCTGGTGGTCACGAGGGCGGACAGTGCCGCCCACCGGGAGGATCTGACATGGGGAAGTGCGGTCACGGAGGGCTTCTCCTACTCGTGTCACCGGGCACGGGCGCGGGGCGTGGCCGTGCGCGGGCGGCCGACCCCGGGCGGCGCGATGCCGCGGCCGGGGGCCGCTGTGCAGACGGGGATCAGAGGCAGACGGGGATCGAAGACGTCCGGAGATCAGGCGCGAAGGGTGCGGCGACGGCGAATGCCGTATCGTGACCGGCGGCTGGAGGGGCCGTCAGGCCTGACAGAGGCAGCTGGTCGAGCGCTTGAGGTCGATGTGGCGTCGACGCGAGAGCCGGGAGAACACGGTGGCGTCGGCGAAACGGGCGCTGAGGTCACCACCGTGCCGCATATCGGTCCTCCACCTGTCCGGCCCCGGACCGGGGCCACGCGCTTGCGGGATCGTCGGTGATCCCGCCGGGCTTTCACCTGGAGCACCCCACCGCGGGGGAGGGTTGCCGGTCAGCGAGCCAGGGCTTGACGCTGACACTCAATGCCGTTCTTGATCGTACGAAGAGATCTTGTCGTCGGTCAATGGCCGGGCCGGCTCAGGAACCTCCGCGCTCGCGGGGGATCTTCTGCCCGGCCTCGATCGCCACCGGCAGCCGGTTCTCCGCCGGGGGCAGCGGGCAGGTGGCCAGGTCCGTGTACGCGCACGGCAGGTTCGAGGCCCGGTTGAAGTCCAGGACGACCGTGCCGTCGGCGGCGGGCGCTTCCACGCTCAGGGCCCGGTTGGCCGCGTACGTGGTGACGCCGGAGGTCGCGTCGGTGAACAGCACCAGCAGCCGGCCCCCGCCCGAGCCCGGGAACGCGGTCAGCGACAGCTGCCGCCCGTCCAGCTCGAACTCGATCCTGCCCGGAGCGTCGTAGACGTGCTCCAGTCCCTCGACCGCGGCGCCCACGGTGGTCGGCCGCGGTGCGTCGAAGGGGATGTAGCGGCCGGTCACCGCCCAGCGGGGGTCGGGGGCGTAGGCGGGCGTTCCGGTGAAGGCCGTACGCAGCGGCGCGTCCGGGTGCCGGGGGCGCACGATGTCCTGGCCGCCGCGCCGGGCGACCTCGATCACGGCGTCGCCCCAGACGGCGTTGACGCCGCCGCGCTCGGGGATCACACCGAAGTGGTGCTCACCGCGCACCGGACCCTCGTCCAGGTCTACGACGACCCCCTCGGGGCCGGTGTGCCAGGCGCCGGGCGCGTCCGGGAAGCGCTGCGACCGGTCGTCGAGCCAGTGCAGGCCGGTGACCGCCAGGAACCCGTGCGGGTCGGCGAGTCGGGCTTCCTGGGCGCGATACCACTCCAGCCATGTCTCGGTGAAGGCATGGAGGTCCGTCGTGGTGGCCTCGGTGGTCATGGGCGATCTCCTCTGGATCGGGGGTGAATTGGTGCGAGCCGGCGGCGGGCGCCCGGCTCGACGGGCTTGTTCAGCGGGCCGGTTCGCCCAGGAGCCGCCAGGTGCGTCGGCGGTCCGCCTCTCCGGCGATCTCGGTGGACGAGAACACGACCTCCGTGGCGCCGGCGTCGCGGTAGCGCCGTACCTCGGCCTCGACGGTCTTCTCGTCGCCGATCACCGCCAGATCGGCGGCCCGCCGGCCGCCCGACAGTTCGATGACACGGGCGTGGGACGGGATCTGTTCGTAGAACGCGAGGTTCTCGGTGAACCTGGCCCGCACCGCGTCCACGTCGTCCGTGACGACACCGGGCACGAGCGCCACGACCCTGGGTGCCGGGCGGCCCGCGGCCTCGGCGGCCGCGTGCAGGGCGGGCACGATGTGGTCCGCCAGGGCGCGCGATCCCGCCAGGTAGGGCAGGATCCCGTCCGCCAGCTCGCCGCTGACCCGCAGCGCCTGCGGCCCCATCGCGGCGACCAGCAGCGGCACGCCGCTCTCCGCGCCCGGTACTCGCGCCGGGACGGGGTGGTGGCCGTGAGCAGCTCGCCCTGGAAGTCGGCCGTGCCGGTCTCGGTCAACTGGCGCAGGGCGGTGAGGAATTCGCGCAGTCGGGCGATGGGCCGTTCGAAGGGCAGGCCGTAGCCGGTCTCCGTCAGCAGCTTCGTGCCCAGGGCCAGCCCCAGGTGGTAGCGGCCGTGGGTCGCGGCCTGGGCGGTCTGGGCCTGGCTGGAGACCAGCAGCGGGTGGCGGCCGAAGACGGGGATCGCCGACGTGCCGACCTGCAGACCCGGCACTTCGCGTCCGACGATCGCCGCGAGCTGGGGTGAATCCGCGCCGAAGGTCTGCCCGAACCAGGCCGACGCGAGTCCGGACTCCGCGGCCTCCCGGGCCAGTTGAACGGTGGCGTCGACCTGGTTGGGCGCGCCGGCCGCGTTGAGCGCTGCTCCAACAGTCATGTCAGTCCAGAACGGCGCCGGACGCAGCCGCATTCCGGTCCGCGTGTGACAGCTTCTTGTCAGTCATGTGTCCTGGACCTGTGTCGAGAGGTGCGCGCAGGCCGAGGTGCTCGCGCAGGGTGGTGCCGGTGTACTCGGTTCGGTAGACCCCGCGTTCCTGCAGTTCCGGGACTAGCAGGTCGACGATGTCGTCGAGGCCGTCGGGGATGAGGTACGGCGTGATGTTGAAGCCGTCGATCGCGCCGTGCCGCACGAAGTGGGCGAACTTGTCGGCCAGGCCGGACGGAGTGCCGACGTGTCCGCGCTGCGGCCCGAGCGCGATGACGGTCTCGCGCAGCGACCAGCCGTGTGCCTCGGCCTTCGCCCGCCACTCGGCCACGACCGCACGCGGGTCGGCGACGCGCCGTGCCCCGAAGGAGCCGTCGTTGTCGGTGACGACCGGGTCCTGCTTCGGCAGCGGTCCGTCGGCGTCGCGGCCGGAGAGGTCGATGCCCCACAGCAGTCCGGCGATCCCCAACGCCGTCGCAGGGGTGACCTGTTGGAGCCGGATCCAGCGCTTCTTCTCCCGGGCCTCCTCCTCGGTGGCGCCGAGAATGATCTCGGTGCCGGGCAGGATCCGCACAGCGTCGTCCGGACGGCCCACCGCTCGCAGCCGACGCCGGATGTCGTCGGCGAAGGCGAGCGCGTCGTCGAAGTCGGTGCCGTGCGCGGAGAAGATGACGTCGGCATTGCGGGCGGCGAAGTCGCGCCCCTCGCCGGAGTCTCCGGCCTGGAAGATGACGGGGTGGCCCTGGGCGCTGCGTGGCAGGGTCGGCACGAGGTCGACGTCGAACTGCGGTCCCTTGTGTCGCACCGGGTGTACGGCGCCGGGTGCCGACCAGGCGGGCGCGTGCGCCGATCCGGCGACGGCGCCGTCCTCCCAGCCGTTCCAGAGTGCGCGGGCCACGGTAAGGAACTCATCGGCGCGCCGGTAGCGGTCGGCGTGGTCGAGGTAGCCGCCGCGGCGGAAGTTGGCGCCGGTCCAGGCGTTGTCCGTGGTCACCACGTTCCAGCCGGCGCGGCCCGCGGACAGCAGATCGAGGCCGGAGAGGCGGCGGGCCAGATCGGCGGGCTCGTTGAAGGTGGAGTTGGAGGTCGAGACCAGGCCGATGCGGCGGGTGACCGCGGCCAGCGCGGCGAGCTGGGTGATGGCGTCCGGCCGTCCGGCGACGTCCAGGTCGTGGATCTTGCCGTCGACCTCGCGCAGCCGGAGGCCCTCGCCGAGGAAGAACGCGTCGAACAGGCCGCGTTCCGCGGTCTGGGCGACCTTGCGGAAGGAGGCCGGGTCGATCTGGGAGCCGCTGTCGGGGGCGGACCAGATGGTCCAGTGATTGACGCCCTGGAAGAACACCCCGAAGTGGAGCTGGGCGTCGGGCCGGGGTACGTCGAGGGGGTCTGTGCGGGTCATCGTGCGTTCTCCCGGGCGGCCGGCGTCGTGGCGGCGAAGCGATTGGCGGGGCGCTCCAGCCCCAGGGTCGAGCGCAGGGACGTACCGGGCAGGGGACGGGCGATGAGGCGCCGCTCGGAAAGTGCCGGCAGGACGAGGCGGGAGAGGAGGGGCAGGTCTTCGTCCAGAACCAGCGGATGCAGTCGTACACCGTCGACGTACCTGCTCAACTCGATGAGTAGGGAGACGAGTTGGTCGGCTGAGCCGATGTGCCGCAGCCGTCCGCGGTCGGTCCACGGTGCGTGCCGTTCGAGGTCGGCGACGCGCTCGGCGCCGGTCGACTCCGGCGTGTCGAGCGCCACCTCGACCTCGGCGAGGACACGGGGCGTGCCGGCTGCGGCGGCGGCCGTGGCGACCGACGCGACATCGCGCCCGTCGACGAGGGCGACGTCGAGCTGCGCGGCGGCGACCCGGTCCGGCCGGCCCAGGACGACGAGCTGTCCCTGGGGCGGGCGCGGGACGATCGCCGGGCCCTTGACGGTGTATGTCTCGCCCGTGAAGTCGATGTAGTGGAGTCGGTCGCGGTCGAGGTAGCGGCTGGTGGCCACGGAACGGATGACCGCGTCGTCCTCCCACGAGTCCCACAGGGCGCGGGTCACCTCGACGCCGTCACGGGACTCCCGGGCCCGTGACTCGGCGTCGGCGACCAGTGGACGCCCCCAGGCGCGCGCGGCCTCCGGACGCTCCTCCTCCGTCACCACCCACCCGGCGCGGCCGGCGGAGACGTGGTCCAGCGACGCCAACTGCCCGGCTACATGGAAGGGTTCGGCGTAGGTGACCGGGACGACGGGCGCGATCCCGATGGTGCTGGTGGACGCCGCGATGAAGGCGGCCCGTTCCACCGCGCCGATGCGGCCCACCGGATCCGGTGCGGCGCCGGGCGGCAGCACGCCGTCGTCCAAGGTGATCAGGGTGAACCCGGCATGCTCGGCGACGGCGGCGACCTGGGCCACGCGGCGCGGGGTGAGCAGCTGTTCGGGGGAGTGGGCGGCGCGGCGCCAGGCCGCGGGATGGGTTCCGTCACCGTCGATCTCGACGGCGAGGTGCAGGGCAGGACCGGACAACGGGGTTCCTTCCGGGAAGCACACGCGGACTCGCGGCGACAGGGCCACGAGGGGACGGCCGGCGGGACGGCCGGCAGATGTCAGACGTGTACGGAAGGACAGACCGCGGAGGAGGTACGGCAGAAGTCGACATGCCGTCGGGTGATGAGTCGCGCACCGGTGCACGTACCGCGCGGTGCCGCGCCCAGTACGTGCATCAAAGCCTCCGGTGGTCAGGGATTTCCTTTTCAACGTACGTCGCCTGCCCCGGCGAGTGTCAAGGTCGGACATGGCGGAGTCACGTCCGACCGGGACGTGTGCGGCACTGCGTGTCCGCAATGCAAGACCGGACCGGGTAGGCATTGACCGACGAGGTGGGCGTCTGCTGGACTCCCCTGCCATGAACCCGCGCGTGGACCTGACTCGGCGGCGCCACATCGATCTGGCGCACGTCTCCAGCGCGTTTTGTTGTCGCTGACCCGGCGAGCGGTCGTCGGCAGCGGCGGGGGCGCGTAGTCGGCCCGCGGCGGCCCGAGACGTGTGAGTCCGCCCCTTCCGCATTGCCTCCCCACGGGATCGAAGCACCCAACTCCCTGTGAGCTCTTCGCGCCGTACGAGCGGGAAGCCCGTCGGCGTACGTCAGCGCGGTCGCTGAGACAACGGCCGTGGCGATCCGGAAGCACGCACATCCTCTGAACCGGCCCGGACGACTCCGCACGCCGGTCGATCAGCCCTGCGCACGGTCGGCGCCGGCACCAAACCGTCCGGCACACCTCGGTGTGCCCATCCGTCCGAGAGGGACCCTTCATGCCTCTGTCCATCCGTAAGCTCACCGGCCGTATCGGCGCAGTCGTCGAGGGCGTCGACCTCACGACGTCGCCGGACTTCTCGACGATCACCACGCTCCGAGACGCCCTCAACGAGCACAAGGCGATCGTGTTCGACGACGTGCGCCTGGACAACGCCGACCAGGAGCGCGTGGCCGGCTGGTTCGGCGAGCTGACGACCGCTCATCCCAACGTGCCGGCGGCGGACGGCACGACGAACGTGCTCGCCGTCGACAGTGAGACCTCCAAGGCCAACGAATGGCACACGGACGTCACCTTCGTCGTCAACCCGCCCCAGCTGACCACGCTGCGATCCGTGGTGGTCCCGCCGTACGGCGGCGAGACGCTCATCGCCAACGCCGCCGCGGCCTACCGCGACCTCCCCGAAGCGCTCCGCTCCCTCGCGGACTCACTGCGCGTCGTGCACACGAACCAGTACGACTACGCGCGGCCCCCGGCCGCGACCGCCGAACGGCAGGAGTACGACCGCGTCTTCGTCTCGACGCCGTACGAGGCGGAGCACCCGGTCGTGCGGGTACATCCGCTGACGGGTGAACGCGGCCTGTTCATCGGCGGGTTCGCCAAGCGGATCGTCGGCCTGTCGAGCGGCGAGTCGGCCGATCTGCTGCGCGTCCTGCAGTCGTACGTGACGCGTCCGGAGAACATCCTGCGCTGGAGGTGGTCCCCGAACCAGCTGCTGATCTTCGACAACCGGATCACCCAGCACTACGGGGTCGACAACTACGACGACCACCCGCGCCGCCTCAACAGGGTGACGGTCGCCGGTGAGGTGCCCACAGGTGTCGACGGCCGCCGCAGCGAGCAGCTCGTCGGCGATTCCTCGCACTACAGCGCTTTGCTGGCGGTGGCGGCATGACCGAGCTCGGCCTCAAGGCACCGGCCGCCACCGAGCGTCCGGCCGCCGGGACGACGAGCGGGCGGTCGCGGGAGGTGTTCCTGCCGCGCGGTGCCCGCCGCCGAACACCTTTCAGCAGACTGCGCGAGCGCCTGCGCTGGCCGCTGGGCATCTACACGACCCCGGTCGTGGTCTTCATCGCCTGGGAGGTGCTCGCCCGGGCCGGGGTGGTGTCGAAGACGTACGCTCCGGCGCCGACCTCGGTCGTGCGGTCGGCCGTCGACCTGTGGCAGCAGGGCGTCCTCGGACCCGACCTGGCCATCTCGCTGCAGCGGGCCGGTATCGGTCTCGCCATCGGTCTGACGGCGGGCATCGTCACCGGTGTGCTCGGCGGGCTGCTGCGCAGCGGCGAGTACCTGTTCAACGGGCTCGTGCAGGTGCTCAACACGATCCCTCTCCTCGCCGTGCTGCCGCTGATGATCGTGTGGTTCGGCATAGACGAGCTCACGAAGGTGCTCCTGATCTCCTTCGGCGCCGGCGTGCCGATGTACCTCAACCTGTTCGCCGCGATCCGGGGCGTCGACCAGCGGCTGATCGAGATGGCACGTACGACGGGCGCGGGCACCTGGCGCCTGGTGACACGCGTGCTGGTGCCCGGAGCCCTGCCCGGGTTCCTGGTCGGCCTGCGGTTCTCCCTCGCGTACAGCGTGCTGGGCCTCGTCGCGGCCGAGACGGTCAACGCCGACAAGGGGCTCGGCTTCCTCATCACCCAGGGGCAGACGTATCTGCAGACCAACCAGGTCTTCGTGGGGCTGGTCATCTACTCGCTCCTGGGTCTGCTCGCCGACCAGTTCGTCCGGGCTCTCGAGCGGGTGCTGCTGCGGTGGCGCCCCGGTTATGAGGCGTCATGAGCAGCACGATCGCACCGCGGTTCCGTCAGCAGACCGGAGTTGTCGTCGAGCAGGTGGTTCGCCGGTTCGGTGACCGGACGGTGCTCGACGGCCTCGACCTCACCATCTCGGACGGGGAGTTGGTGATCCTGCTCGGGCCCTCGGGCTGCGGCAAGAGCACCCTGCTGCGTCTGCTCGCCGGCCTCGACCGGCCCGACGGCGGGCGGGTGGAGGTCCCGGCCCGGCGCGCGATCGTCTTCCAGGCCGACCGGCTGCTGCCGTGGCAGCGGGTGCTGCGCAACGTCACGCTCGGACTGTACGGGCCCGACGCCGAACAGCGGGCCCGCGACGTGCTCGCCGAGGTCGGACTCGCGGGCCGTGAGAAGGCGTGGCCGAAGCAACTCTCCGGCGGGGAGGCCCAACGGGTGTCACTCGCCCGGGCGTTGGTCTCGGAACCCGAACTCGTGCTCCTCGACGAGCCGTTCGCGGCGCTCGACGCCATCACGAGGCTGCGCATGCACGACCTCGTACGCGCGCTGCGCAGCAGGCACCAGGCCGCCATGTTGCTCGTCACCCACGACGTCGACGAGGCGATCGCCCTGGCGGACCGCATCGTCGTCATGGGCAACGGCCGCATCGGCGCCTCGCACGAGGTGGACCTCCCCGCCGCGGACCGCGAAGCCAGCGTCGCCCGCGAGGAACTCCGCGCCCGGCTCCTGGCGGACCTCGGCCTCGCCGGCCGCCACTGACCTCCCCCAACACCCTCACCCGGCACAGAAAGCACGACAACCATGCGAAGAAGAACAAGCAGACTCATCGCCACCATCGGCTCGCTCACCCTGGCGGGCGCTCTCGTCGCCTGCGGATCGTCGGCGTCGGACACGGCCGCACCCCTGAGCAATGCGGCCGACGCCGGCGACGTCAAGCACCCCGAGTGGAGCAAGTACACCTTCACCATCGGCGACAACGGCGGTGACGGCAGCCAGGAACTCGCGAAGGTCACCGGCGTGTTCGACAACGCCCCCTACAAGGTGAAGTTCGCCCGCTTCACCTACGGCCCGCCGCTCGTGCAGGCCGCCGCCTCGGGCGACATCGACCTCGGCAGCGTCGGCGACGTACCACCGATCACCGGTGCCGCGAAGGAGTACGGCTTCAAGATCGTCGCCGTCAACCGCTCGCTCACGCCCGACCAAGCGGTGGAGAACATCATTGTGGCCAAAGGCTCCAAGCTGAGGACGGCGGCGGACCTCAAGGGCAAGAAGATCGCCGTCCCGCAGGGCAGTTCGGCCCACGGTCTGGCCCTCAACGCCCTGAAGAGCGTCGGCCTCACCCCCAAGGACGTGAAACTGGTCTTCCTCGACCCGGCGGCCGGCGCGACCGCGTTCAACACCGGCAAGGTGGACGCCTGGTCGATCTGGAACCCGCAGTCCGCGATCGCGGTCAAGAACGGTGCCCGAATCCTGGTGAAGGGGCTGCCCCCGATCGACCAGACGAGCAGCTACTACGTCGCCAATGACTCGTCCCTGAAGGACAGGACCAAGCGTGCGGCCCTCACGGACATCCTGAAGAGGCTGTCCCGGGAGTTCGCCTGGGCCGTCAAGAACCCGGACGAGTACGCGAAGGCGCTGTCGAAGGAGCAGGGCATCCCGCTCGCCGACGCCAAGGCGTCCCTGGCCGCCTACTCGAACCGGGTCACCCCGGTGGAGCACTCGGACATCGAGCTGGAGCAGAAGCTCGCCGACGCCTTCCTGGACGCGGGCCAGATCACCACGAAGGTCGACGTCGAGTCCATCACCGACAACCTCCTCCCGGCCGGTTACGACAGCTCCAAGCTCAAGGTCACCTCATGAGCGCCGGACGGCGGCGACAGCTGCACCTCAACGCCTTCCTCATGGAGGCGGGCCACCACGAGGCGGCGTGGCGGCTCCCGCACAGCAATCCCCGCGCCGACTTCGACCTGCGGCACTGGATCGAACTTGCGCGCCTAGCCGAGAGCGCCAAGTTCGACTCGCTGTTCCTCGCCGACGGCCCGGCCCTCATCGGCACCGGCGAGTTCCGGCCGCCGGGCCAGCTGGAGCCGCTCACGCTGCTGACCGCACTGTCCCAGGCGACCAGCAGGATCGGCCTCATCGCGACGGTGTCGTCGACGTACAACGAGCCGTACAACCTCGCGCGCCGGCTCGCGTCCGTCGACCACGTCAGCGGCGGCCGCGCCGGCTGGAACATCGTCACCTCGGCGGGCGCCGACGAGGCCGCCAACTTCGGCCTCGACGACCGCCCCGGTCACGCCCGGCGCTACGCCCGCGCCGACGAGTTCCTGAAGGTCGCCAAGGCGCTGTGGGACAGCTGGGAGGCCGAGGCCGTCGTCGCGGACAAGGCGGCCGGGCGCTACGCCGACCCCGCCCGGCTGCACCGGCTCGGTCATGAGGGCACGTACTTCAAGGTCGCCGGTCCGCTCAACGTCGAGCGCCCGCCGCAGGGTCACCCGCTGCTCGTCCAGGCGGGTTCCTCGGAGGACGGCAAGGACTTCGCGGCCCGTCACGCCGAGGCCGTCTTCACCGCGCACACCACGTACGAGCGCGCCGCCGCCTTCTACGCCGACATCAAGGCACGCACCCGAGCCGCCGGGCGCGATCCGGACGGTGTGATCGTCCTGCCGGGCATCGTCCCCTACATCGGGTCGACCGAGGAGGAAGCCCGCGCCCTGGCACGGCAGTTCGACGAGCTCCGCATCCCGGAGTACGGGCTGCGCCAGCTGGCCGCGGTGTTCGAGACCGAGCCGTCGGTCTTCGAACTCGACCGGCCGCTGCCGCAGTCCATCCTGGCGAGGCCGAAACTGGAGGGTTCGCAGAGCCGCTCCGACCTCATCATCGACCTGGCGGCACGCGAGAGGCTGACGGTGCGGGAGATCATCTCCCGGCTCGGCGGCGGCCGCGGGCACTTCGAGTTCGTCGGTACGCCCGAGCAGGTCGCGGACACGATCATCGCCTGGTTCGAGGGCGGTGCCGCGGACGGCTTCAACATCATGGCCCCGGCGCTGCCGTCCGGCCTGGCGGCCTTCGTCGAGCAGGTGCTGCCGATCCTGCGCGGCAAGGGCCTGTTCCGAGAGGAGTACGAGGGCACGACCCTCCGCGAGCACTACGGGCTCCCGGTCCCGGCGAACCAGTTCCATGTCTGACCCCTCCCGTGGCGGCCGGGTGTCCTGAGCGCGCGAGCCGCCGTCCACCGGGATGTCCGCGATGCGGGACGGCCCTCTTGACGTCGGTGGCCGTCGGATCGACACTCTGTAAGGAATCCTAGTGAACAGGTAGGGAAATATGAGGCGCCTTGATCCGGTCACCGTTCGAGTGAGCCGTCCGCCTCTGCTGACCTCTCGGCGTCACATCGACCTGCTCCGCGTCTGCAGCGCGCTCGGCCTCATGGGCTGACCTGCGCCCTTCCCGCGCCGACGGCGTCCCCAGGGACATCGTGCCGTTCGGCGTGCCCAGGTGAGCCCCGCTCCTGAGGTTCCGTCGTCGCATCCCCGCAGCCCCGGCGGGCCCGGCACCGAGTGCCGGGCCCGCCCTCCGGGTGGAGGAGGGGATGCGACCACGGTGCCCAGCCCGTTGCCGCATCCGCCGCGCGTACGTCCGCGCCCGCTTTCGGGGAGAGTCATGACCGTCACCACGCCGGCCGCCCACGTTTCCGTCCGGTCCGCGCCCGCCTTCCGCGGCCGCATCGGCAGGGACGCGCGCAGCGGCCACTACGCCGTTCCCGGCCGCTACCGGCTCCATCTGTCGACCGCATGTCCCGACGGCCTGCGCATCGCCGTCGCCCACACGCTGCTCGGCCTGGACGCCGTCTGTCCGGTTACCCTCCTGCCCGCCGTCCCCGACTGTCCCGAGGGCGGCCACTCGGCCCTGCGCCCGCTGTACGAGGCGAGCGCGCACCGCTACCCCGGTCCGGCCGCGGCGCCGGTGCTCAGTGACGGCTGGTCCGGGCGGATCGTCAGCACCCACGACCGGGACATCATGCGTGACCTCGCCGACCGCTTCGACACCGGCGGCCCCTCGCTCTACCCGTGCGGCGCGGAGTCGGAGATCGAGGCGGTGGAGCGGATGTGCGTGGAAGGGATCGAAGGGGCGGCGCAGCGGGCCGGGACGGTCGGCGGGGACGCGGCGGAATGTGACGCGGCACTGGCCACGCTGCTGGAGACCCTCGGCGCCCTCGACCGCTGGCTCGCCGGCCGCACCTGTCTGATCCGCGACGAAGTCACCGCCTCCGACGTCGAGTTGTGGGTCGCGCTGGTCCGGCTCGACACCGTGCACCGTCACCACCTCGACGCCGCCGCGGTCCAGCGCATCGCCGGCCACCCGGTGTTGTGGGCCTACGCCCGCCGTCTGACCGCCCACCCGGCCTTCGGCGTCCACCTCGACCTCGACGGCATCGATCGCCGCCACCACGCCCAGTGCCGGGGACTGGAGGCCGCCGGATCGGCCGTCCAGATCCTCGACTGGGCGGCGCACTCGGCCCGTTAGCCGTTCCACCTGGTGGACCGGCGTTGACATACGTTCGGGCCATTGTCTTAACTACGGCCCAGAACGGTCATGAGTGTCAGCGACAAGCCCTGGCTTGCTGACCGGCAACCCTCGCACCGCGGTGGGGTGCCCCAGGTGACGACCCGACCGATGACACGTCGGTAAGCGCGAGGCCCACAGGGCCGGAACAGTGACGGTGACGCCATGTACGCAGCTCCCAGAACGGCCGCACGCCGTTCCCAGGGCTGCGTACGGACGTACGCGAACATGCTCGTCGCAAACCGCGCCGTCGATCTGCTCCGCGTCAACAGCGCACTGTGTACCGCACCGGGCCGTGCCCGCTGTCGGGGCTGACACCTCCCCGCAGCCCCCGCACTCCCTGACCGACACCGCCCGCGCGGTGTGCCGTTGCCCTCCCCACCCCCGGTCCTGCGCCGCCGTGTGCGTCCCCGCACGCCGCCGCGCCTCCGGGGTGTGCCCACCCAGCCGGAGCCCACCATGAGCGAACCCCCTGGCGCCACCGTCACCCTCCCCGAGGCGCCCACCGCCACCGAACCGCCCAAGGCCCTCACCGCCCAGCGAGTGCTGCCGTTGCGGCGGCCGGGGCGCTGGATCGCCACCGCGGTCGTCCTGATCCTGGTCGCCCAGTTCGTCCACGGACTGGTGACCAACCCCTTCTACCAGTGGGACCGCTGGAGCTACTGGTTCCTGCGGCCGACCATCCTCGACGGCCTCCTCATCACCCTCGAAGTCGCCGCCTACAGTGCGGTGTTGGGCTTGATCGGCGGCATCCTGCTCGCCCTGGCCCGGCTGTCGAAGAGCCCGGTCCTGCGCGCGGTCAGCTGGACCTACGTGTGGGCGTTCCGCTCCATCCCGCTCATCGTCGTACTGATATTCCTCTACAACTTCAGTGCCCTGTACAAGACGTTGAGCGTCGGCATTCCCTTCGGGCCGGCCTTCTTCTCCTTCGACGAGTCGAAACTCGCCACCGACATGGTCGTCGCCGTCGTCGGCCTCAGCCTCAACGAGGCCGCCTACGCGGCCGAGGTGGTGCGCGGCGGCATCCTCTCCGTCGACCAGGGCCAGCACGAGGCGGCCGCGGCGCTCGGCCTGCCGAAGGGCTACCAGTTCCGCAGAATCGTCTTTCCGCAGGCGCTGCGCTCCATCATCCCGAACTACGTCAACCAGCTCATCGGCCTGATCAAGGGCACCTCACTGGTCTTCTACGTCTCCCTGCTCGACCTGTTCGGCTCCGCGCAGACCATGGGCTCCACCTACCCCGGCGACATCGTGCCGCTGCTGCTGGTCGTCACCGTCTGGTACCTGATCCTGACCAGCGTCGTCTCCGTCATCCAGTTCTACGTCGAGCGGTACTACGCCCGCGGTGCCACCCGCAGCCTGCCGCCGACACCACTGCAGAAGCTCCGCACCGGACTCACCGACCTGCGAGCCCGCATCCGCCGGGAGGCCGCCGTATGACCGCCAAGACCGCCGACACCCTGCTAGACGGTGAGGCCGCCACCGTCGAGGTGCACGACGTGCACAAGTGGTACGGCACCCACCAAGTCCTGGACGGCGTCGACCTGACCGTCCGACCCGGCGAGGTCACCGTCGTCCTCGGCCCCTCCGGCTCCGGCAAGTCCACCCTGCTGCGGGTCATCAACCACCTGGAGAAGCCCGAGATCGGCTACGTCAGCGTCAACGGCGAACCGATCGGCGTGAAGCGGCAGGGAGACCGGTTGAAGGAGCTGAGCGAGCGGGCCATCCTCGCCCAGCGCGGGCGGATCGGGTTCGTCTTCCAGAACTTCAACCTCTTCCCGCACCTGACGGTCCTGGACAACGTGGCCGCGGCCCCGGTCGCCACCGGCCGGCTCGGCAGGCCCGAAGCGCAGGAACTGGCCCGCGAACTCCTCGGCCGCGTCGGCCTCGCCGACAAGACCGGCGCCTACCCGCGCCAGCTCTCCGGCGGCCAGCAGCAGCGCGTCGCCATCGCCCGCGCCCTGGCCCTGCGCCCCGGCGTCATCCTCTTCGACGAGCCCACCTCCGCCCTGGACCCCGAACTCGTCGGCGAAGTCCTCGCCGTCATCCGGGACTTGGCGTCCAGCGGCACCACGCTCGTCATCGTGACCCATGAGATCGGCTTCGCCCGCGAGATCGCCGACCGGGTCGTCTTCATCGACGGCGGCAAGATCATCGAGCAGGGGCCGCCCTCCGAGGTCCTCGACTCACCGCGGCACGAGCGGACCAGGGACTTCCTCAGCAAGGTTCTCTGACCCGCCGCACCCCACGACTCCCCCCCCCACGCCACCACTCTCATCACCGCCCCTGAGCGACAAGGAACGGCCATGCGCACCCACTTCACCCGACGCAGCCTGATACGCGGCATCACCGCGGCGACCGCCGTCGCCTCCCTGGCCACCGGGCTCGCCGCCTGCGGTGGCAACAGCGACGCGGCCGCCACCACCGACACCGCCGCCAAGTCCGGCGAGGTCGTCATCGGCCAGGTCTCCAACGGCGCCGCCAAGCAGACCGCCATCAAGGTCTCCGAGGTCAAGTCCATCAGCGCCGAACTGCCCGCCGCCCTGAAGAAGAGCGGCAAGCTGGAGATCGGCATCGGCGCCCTGCCGGCCGGCTTCCCACCGCTCGCCTACGTGGGCAGCGACCAGAAGACCCTCACCGGCGCGGAGCCCGACTTCGGACGCCTGGTCGCCGCCGTCCTCGGCCTCAAGCCCGAGGTGAAGAACTCCACTTGGGAGAACCTCTTCGTCGGCATCGACAGCGGCAAGGTCGACGTGGCCTTCTCCAACGTCACCGACACCGAAGAGCGCAAGAAGAAGTACGAGTTCGCCTCCTACCGGCAGGACAACCTGGCCTTCACCGTGCCGAAGAAGAGCACCTGGAACTTCGACGGCAACTACGAGAACCTCGCCGGCAAGACGGTCTCCGTGGGCTCCGGCACCAACCAGGAGAAGATCCTTCTGGAGTGGAAGGCGAAGCTGGCCAAGGAGGGCAAGAAGCTCACCGTCAAGTACTTCCAGGACAGCAACAGCGTCTACCTGGCCCTGTCCGGCGGGAAGATCGACGCGTACTTCGGCCCCAACCCCGGCATCGCCTACCACAACCGGCAGACCGCGAACACGCCCAACGCCACCCGCACCGCGGGCACCTACTCGGGCGCCGGTGCGAGCCTGCAGGGCCTGATCGCGGCCACCGCCAAGAAGGACAGCGGCCTGGCCAAGCCGCTCGCCGACGCCATCAACCACCTGATCAAGAACGGTCAGTACGCCGAGTGGCTCAAGGCCTACAACCTCTCCAACGAGGCCGTCGCCAAGTCCGAGGTCAACCCGCCCGGACTCCCGCTCGACAACTCCTGACCACCGCGTGCCGGGGACTCCACCACCCATCTCGCGGTGGAGTCCCCGGCACTGCGGACACCCCGAGCCGCACCCCGGAGACCGCCACACCATGTCCGTCATCACCGTCGACGCCACCGACTCACACGTCCTGGACAACCCCGCCTGGGCCGCCCTCACCGGACCCCAAGCCCACTTCGCCGAACGCATCGGCCGCGCCGCCCGCTACCACCAGGACGTGGCCCCCTTCCACGCCGTCTCCGACGAGGACGACCCGCGCGCCTGGGCCGACCTGGCCAGACTCGTCGGCCCCGGCGGCACCGCCGCGGTGCGCGGGGTCACCGAGGCGCCGGACGGCTGGGAGGTCGTCAGTCTCGGACACGGCGTCCAGCTCGTGGACACCTCCCTGCGCGCCGAGCCCGACCCCGAGGCCGTACGCCTCGGTCCCCAAGATGTGCCCCAGATCCTCGACCTGATCGCCCGCACCGAGCCGGGCCCCTACCGGCGACGCACCGTCGAAATGGGCACCTACCTCGGCATCCGCCACCGCGGCCGGCTGATCGCCCTGGCCGGCGAGCGGCTGCGCCCGCCCGGCTGGACGGAGATCAGCGCCGTGTGCACCGACCCCGACCACCGAGGCCGGGGGCTGGCCACCCGTCTGGTCCGTGCGGTGGCCGCCGGCATCAAGGAGCGCGGCGAACACCCCTTCCTGCACGCCGCGGCCGCCAACGCCAACGCGATCCGGCTGTACGAGTCCATCGGCTTCACCCTGCGCTGCCGCACCGTCTTCTCGCTCGTCCGGCACACCGGCGCCGCGGCCCTGGAAAGAACGGCATAGCCATGACGCAGCCCCTCTCACCCGACCTCCAGGAAGGCACCCCCGTGTCCGCAACTCCTGCCACTTCTCTGCATCTGGCCGTCGCCCTCGACGGAACCGGCTGGCACCCCGCCTCCTGGCGCGAGCAAGTCGCCCGCCCCCGCGACCTGTTCACCGCCCGATATTGGGCGGACCTCGTCATCGAGGCCGAGCGCGGACTGCTCGACTTCGTCACCTTCGAGGACGGCCTCGGCCTGCAGTCCTCCCACTACAATGAGCTCGACGGCCGCACCGACCAGGTCCGCGGCCGACTGGACGCCGTACTGACCGCCGCCCGGATCGCGCCACTGACCCGGCACATCGGCTTGGTGCCGACCGTGATCGCCACCCACACCGAGCCGTTCCACATCTCCAAGGCGATCGCCACCCTCGACTACGTCAGCACCGGCCGCGCGGGCCTGCGTGTGCAGATCTCCGCCCGGCCGCACGAGGCCGATCACTTCGGCCGCCGCACCCTTCCCCCGCTGAGCCTGCGGGAACTGCAGACGCCGGCCGGACAGGAGCAGGTGACCGACCTGTTCGACGAGGCCGCCGACTACGTCGAGGTGGTGCGCCGGCTCTGGGACAGCTGGGAGGACGACGCGGAGATCCGGGACGCCGCCACCGGACGCTTCATCGACCGCGACAAGCTGCACTACATCGACTTCCAGGGCAAGCACTTCAGCGTCAAGGGGCCCTCCATCACCCCGCGCCCGCCCCAGGGCCAGCCCTTGGTCACCGCACTCGCCCACCAGACCGTTCCGTACCGGCTGGTGGCCCGCCAGGCCGACATCGGGTACGTCACTCCGCAGGACGCCGAGCACGCCCGGGCGATCGTCGCCGAGATCCGTGCCGAGCAGGAGACGGCCGGTCGGGCCGGTGAACCCCTGCACGTCTTCGGTGACCTCGTGGTCTTCCTGGACGACGAGCAGGCCGCCGCGGAGGACCGGCGCGCACGGCTCGACGCCCTCGACGGGGAGCCGTACACCAGCGACGCCCGGATCTTCGCCGGTACTCCAGCACAACTCGCCGATCTGCTCGAGGAGTTGGCGGCGGAGGGGCTGAGCGGCTTCCGGCTGCGGCCCGCCGTCGCCCGACACGACCTGCCGGCCATCACCCGCGGCCTGGTCCCCGAACTCCAGCGCCGGGGGGTCTTCCGCACCGCCTACGAAGCCGACACCCTCCGCGGCCTGCTGGGCCTGCCCCGCCCCGCCAACCGCTATGCCGCCGCCTGAGCCGGAAGGACCCGCACCGACATGACCAGCAAGCCGCTGAAGCAGATCCACCTGGCAGCCCATTTCCCCGGCGTCAACAACACCACGGTGTGGAGCGACCCGAAGGCCGGCAGCCACATCGAGTTCAGCTCCTTCGCCCACTTCGCACAGACCGCCGAACGCGCCAGGTTCGACTTCCTCTTCCTCGCCGAGGGACTGCGACTGCGCGAACAGGGCGGAAAGATCTACGACCTGGACGTCGTCGGCCGTCCCGACACCTTCACCGTCCTCGCCGCGCTCGCCGCCGTCACCGAGCACCTCGGCCTGACCGGCACCATCAACTCCACCTTCAACGAGCCCTACGAGGTGGCCCGCCAGTTCGCCAGCCTGGACCACCTCTCCGGCGGCCGTGCCGCCTGGAACGTCGTCACCTCCTGGGACGCCTTCACCGGCGAGAACTTCCGCCGCGCCGGCTTCCTGCCGCAGGAGGAGCGCTACTCCCGCGCCAAGGAGTTCCTGGCCACCGCCAACGAGCTCTTCGACTCCTGGCACGGCGACGAGATCGTCGCCGACCGGGCGACCGGTGTCTTCCTGCGCGACGCGAAGGCAGGCTCCTTCGTCCACACGGGACAACACTTCGACATCCACGGCCAGTTCAACGTCCCGCGCTCCCCGCAGGGCCGCCCGGTCATCTTCCAGGCCGGCGACTCCGAGGAGGGACGCGAGTTCGCCGCCTCCAGCGCCGACGCCATCTTCAGCCGGCACGCCACTCTGGAGGGCGGCCAGGCCTTCTACACGGACGTCAAGAACCGCCTCGCCAAGTACGGCCGCCGCCCTGACCAGTTGCTGATCCTGCCCGCCGCCTCCTTCGCGCTCGCCGACACCGACGCCGAAGCCGAGGAACTCGCCAGGGAGGTACGCCGCCAGCAGGTCAGCGGCGCCACCGCGATCAAGCACCTGGAGTTCGTCTGGAACCGGGACCTGTCCTCCTACGACCCGGAAGGTCCGCTGCCCGACATCGACCCGGACGTCAGCGACAATCACATCTCCAAGGGCCGTGCCCAGGTGCGCATGTACCGCGACCCGCTGGCCACCGCCCGCGAGTGGCGCGAGCTGGCCGCCGCCAACAACTGGTCCATCCGTGACCTGGTGATCAACACCGGCAACCGGCAGACCTTCGTCGGCTCCCCGACGACCATCGCCAAGACCATCAACGACTACGTCCAGGCCGACGCCGGCGACGGCTTCATCCTCGTGCCGCACATCACGCCCACCGGTCTCGACGACTTCGCCGACAAGGTAGTCCCGCTCCTGCAGGAACAGGGCGTCTTCCGCACCGAATACGAGGGCCCCACCCTCCGTCACCACCTGGGGCTCGATCACCCCGACGCAGTCGACGACCGGGTCGCCTCGTGAAGTTCCTCGCCATCACCCTCATCGCGCACCACCCCGATCCGGTCACCGGCGTGCGGAAGCCGACCCACGACCGCTTCCGTGAGGTACTCGACAACGCAGTCCTGGCCGAGGAGTTGGGCTTCGACGGCTTCGGTGTCGGGGAGCGGCACGAGCGGCCGTTCATCTCCTCGTCCCCGACCGTCGTACTCAGCCATGTGGCCGCCCTGACGAAGCGGATCCGGCTGTTCACGGCCGTCACGACGCTCAGCCTGCTGGACCCGGTCCGGGCTTACGAGGACTACGCCACCCTCGACCACCTCTCCGACGGGCGTCTCGACCTGATCATCGGCAAGGGCAACGGCGCCGCGCAGCGCGAGCTGTTCCAGGTCACGCCCGAGGACCAGTGGGACCGCAACGCCGAGAGCTACGAGGTGTTCCGGCAGATCTGGCGGCAGGACAAGGTCACCGCCGACACCCGCTTCCGCCCCGCACTGACGGACGCGGAGGTGTGGCCTCGGCCGTACCAGCGGCCGATCCGCGTCTGGCACGGCAGCGCCACCAGCAAGGAGTCGGTCGACCTGGCCGCCCGCTACGGCGACCCGCTGTTCTCGGCGAACGTCACCAACCCCATAGAGCCGTACGCGGAGTTGATCCGCTACTACCGGGAGCGCTGGGAGCACTACGGCCACGATCCGGCGCGGATCGCGGTCGGCGCGGGTACGGCCGGCGTCCACGTGGCCCGGACCTCCCAGCAGGCGCTCGCCACCTATCGGCCGATCTTCGAGGCCAACCTGGCGCACTTCAGGCAGGCAGGTCTCCCCGTGGTCTTCGAGACGCTGGAGGACTTCGTCGCCCGCAGCTCCGCCCTGATCGGCAGCCCGCAGCAGGTCATCGAGAAGGTGCAGCGCTACCACGAGGAGTTCGGGCACACGGTGCTCCATCTCCATGCCGACGCCGGGGGACTGCCCGACGCCTCGCACCGCGCCTCCCTCGAGCTGTTCCAGTCCCAAGTCGCCCCCGTGTTGCGCCGCGAGATCCCGGACCCACCGTTCGTGTGGGGACCCGTGCTGCCGACGCAACCGCTCACCCAGGAGTCCGTCCATGTCTGACATCGCCCTCGGCGTTCTCGATCTGGTCCCGATCCCGTCCGGCTCGACGGCAGCCGATGCCCTGCGCAACTCCATCGACCTCGCGCAGCAGGCCGAGCGACTGGGATACGCCCGCTACTGGTTCGCCGAGCACCACCTCAACCCGGGCGTGGCCGGCACCTCTCCCGCCGTCGTCCTGGCCCTGACCGCATCGGCCACCTCGACCATCCGGCTCGGCTCCGGGGCCGTGCAGCTCGGGCACCGCACCGCGCTGTCCACCGTGGAGGAGTTCGGCCTGCTCGACGCGCTGCACCCGGGCCGCTTCGATCTGGGCCTCGGGCGCTCCGGGGGCCGCCCGCCCGCACAGTCGGACGCACCGCCGCCCACGGCGACCCCGGTCGTCGACGGCCGCACCCCGAACGGCCTGTTGATCCCGCCGCCCTTCTCCTTCGCGCATCTGCTCGGCTCACCCCGGATCGCCCTGCAGCGCAAGCTCCTTCTGCTGCCGGGCGCCGAATCGCAGGACTACACCGAGCAGATCGACGACATCCTCGCCCTGCTCGCCGGCACCTACCGCTCCCCGGAGGGCGTCGAAGCGCACGTCGTGCCGGGAGAGGGCGCCGAGCTGGAGGTGTGGATCCTGGGCAGCAGCGGTGGCCAGAGCGCCGCCGTCGCGGGCCGCAACGGCCTGCGGTTCGCGGCGAACTACCACGTGAGCCCCGGGACGGTCCTGGAGGCCGTGGAGGGCTACCGGTCCTTCTTCCAGCCCTCCGAGGTGCTCGACAAGCCCTACGTCAGCGTCTCGGCCGACATCGTCGTGGCCGACGACGACGCCACCGCCCGCGAACTCGCCACCGGCTACGGCCCGTGGGTCCGCAGCATCCGCACCGCCGAGGGCGCCATCGAGTTCCCCACGCCGGACGAAGCGCGCGCCCACACCTGGACCGACGAGGACCAGGCACTCGTCCAGGACCGCCTCGACACCCAGTTCGTCGGCTCGCCGGGCCGGGTGGCCGACCAGCTGGAACAGCTCCAGGAGGCCACGGGCGCGGACGAGTTGCTCATCACGACCATCACCCACGACCACAAGGACCGGGTCCGCTCGTACGAACTGCTCGCGGAGGAATGGCGCCGAAGGGGCCACGCGTCCCAGCCGACGAGCTGATGCTCACGCGTGTCCCCGACGAAGCCCACCCCGACCAACCGAAAGGTCCTCCCATGGCCACCATCCTGTCCGTCTCCGGAAGCCCCTCCGCCACCTCCCGCACCGCACGGCTGCTTCGCCACCTCGACGAGCGGCTCACCGCCCAGGGGCACGAGGTGATCGCGCTGGACGTGCGTACGCTCCCGCCGGAGGCCCTGCTGCACGCCGACTTCGGCCATCCCGCGATAGCCCGGGCCGCGGCCCTGTTCGAGCAGGCGGAAGGCGTCGTGATCGGCACCCCCGTCTACAAGGCCGCCTACTCGGGTCTGCTGAAGGCGCTGCTGGACCTGCTGCCGCAGTACGCGCTGGTGGGCAAGACGGTCCTGCCGCTGGCCACCGGCGGCAGCACGGCCCACGTCCTGGCCATCGACTACGCCCTGCGCCCGGTCCTGGCCTCCATGGGGCCCGCCCACATCACCCCGGGCTGGTTCACCCTCGACAAGGACATCACGGTGGGCGACGACGGCTCGCTGACCGTCGCGCCGGGCTCGGCCGAGGCGCTGCTCCAGGTCACGGACCAGTTCTCGGCCGCGCTGGGCGGTCGTACGACGCTGCTGGCGGCCACCGGCTGACCGGCGCGGCGAGGTGCAACCCCGCCGCTGCCTTGTGTGACACACACCGACAACCGGCCGATCGGAGCCCCGCGTGTCCCTCACCTTTCACTGGTTCCTGCCCACCAACGGTGACAGCCGCCATGTCGTCGGCGGCAGTCACGGCACCCCCGCCACCGCTTCCGGACGGGACCGGCCGCCGACGGTCGCCTACCTCAGCCGGATCGCCGGCGCCGCCGAGGAGCTGGGCTTCGTCGGCGTACTCACCCCGACCGGCGCCTGGTGCGAGGACGCGTGGCTGACCACCGCGATGGTCAGCCGGCACACCGAGCGACTGAAGTTCCTCGTCGCCTTCCGCCCCGGATTCGTCTCGCCGACGCTGGCCGCCCAGATGGCCTCCACCTTCCAGCGGCAGAGCGGCGGACGGCTGTTGCTGAACGTCGTCACCGGCGGCGAGAGTCACGAGCAGCGGGCCTACGGCGACTTCCTCGACAAGGACGCCCGCTACCGCCGTACCGGCGAGTTCCTGCAGATCGTGAGGGAGTTGTGGGAGGGGAAGACCGTCGACCTGCACGGCGAGCATCTCCGGGTCGAGGACGCCAGGCTGGCCCGGGTGCCCGACCCGGTCCCCGAGGTGTACTTCGGCGGGTCCTCGCCGATCGCCGGTGAGATCGCCGCGCGGCGCGCCGACGTCTACCTCACCTGGGGCGAGCCGCCGGCCCAGGTCGCCGAGAAGATCGCGTGGGTGAAGGACTTGGCAGCCGCGCAAGGGCGCACCCTGCGTTTCGGCATCCGGCTGCACGTCATCACACGCGACACCTCCGAGCAGGCGTGGGCGGAGGCCGGCAGGCTCCTTGAGGGCTTCGACCCGGAGACCGTGAAGTCCGTGCAGGCCGGGCTCGCCCGCAGCGAGTCCGAGGGACAGCAGCGGATGCTCGCCCTGCACGGCGGCGGCAATCGGGACGGCCTGGAGATCCACCCCAACCTGTGGGCCGGTATCGGCCTGGTGCGCGGTGGCGCGGGCACCGCCCTGGTGGGCAGCCACGACGAGGTCGCCGAGCGGATCAAGGAGTACCACGCCCTCGGTATCGACGAGTTCGTGCTCTCCGGCTACCCGCACCTGGAGGAGGCGTACTGGTTCGGCGAGGGCGTGCTGCCGAGGCTCGCCGCGCAAGGCCTGTGGCGGCACCCCTTCGACGGGCCGATCGCGCCCGCCGCGCAGGTGCCGTTCGCCTGAACGCGCCCCCGATGAGCGTGAACCAGCCAGATCGCGACTCTATCCCTAGTATTCCTATCGAATTACTAGGAAAGTATTGACGGGGGTCGGCGGGGAGGGTGAGCATGACGAAACCGACGTGCCACCACACCCCCCACCTCCATGTCGCGTTCGCTTCGCCCTGTGAAGGAAGACCCGATGACCACATCACTCAGCTGTGGCGACAGCCGCAGTCGTACGACGCGGGTCCGCGCGTGACGGTCACGGCGGACGAGGCGACCGAAGCGGCGCCCGGGCCGCAGGCCGACTGGGTGCACATCGCCCGTGAGGTGGCGGACGACCTCGCCACGGACGCGGTCGAGCGCGAGCAGGCCGGCAAGACACCGCTCGACGAGGTCACTCGGCTGCGCGAGTCGGGACTGCTGTCGCTGCTGGTACCGGCCGAGTACGGGGGAGGGGGCGCGGACTGGCGCACGGCCTGCACGATCGTGCGGACGGTCGCCGCGGCCGACGGGGCCATCGGCCACCTGCTGGGCAGCCACTACTTCCTCTCCTTCAGCGCCCGGTTCTTCGCCGGGCCCGGCCAAGTCGCCCGAATCCAAAGGGAATCGGCGGCGGGGCAGTGGTGCTGGGGAGGCGGCATCGCCGCGCACGAACCGCCCCTCATGCTGATCCCCACGGCGGACGGCCATCTGCTCGACGGCTACCAGAGGTTCGCCACCGGAGTCGGGATCGCCGACCGCCTGCTGGTCCGCGCCTTCAGATCCGGCACCGGCGAGCCGCTGGCCGTCCTCGTCGACCCTGCCCGCCCTGGCGTCGTCACCGGCAGCGGCGGGGACACCTTCGGCCAGCGGCTGGCGGCCGGCGGGAGCGTGGAGTTCGACTCCGTGCCGGTCGCGGCGGACGACGTACTCGGTTCCCTCTCGCCGGACGAGGGCGTCCTGTCGCCCTTCGCCTGCCTGGCCGCACCGACCGCGCGCCTGGTCTCCGCCCAGTTCTGTCTCGGCGTCGCCGAGGGCTTGCTCGACGAGGTCCGCGAGTACGGCCGGGTAGTGAAGTCCCCCTGGCAGCCCTTCTCCGCACAGCCCTGGCCCGACGGCCCGCCCCAGGACCCCCACGCACTGGTCGCGTACGGCGAACTCGCCGTCGCCGCACGGGCCGCGTCCGCCCTCGCCGGCCAGGCGGTGGACGCCCTGCAGCGCGGCCTCGGCCGGGGCGAGGCCCTCGACGACGAGGAGTGCGCGGAGATCACCGTCCTCGCCGGCGCGGCCGAGGCCGCCGCCTCCCGCGCCGTGCAGGAGATCACCACCCGCGCCCTGGACGCCATCGGCGCCCCCGCCGCCTCCTCCCGCCTCGGATTCGACCGCTTCTGGCGCAACGCCCGAACCCACACCCTCCGCGAACCCCTCACCCACAGACTGCGCGAGGTCGGCGACTACTACCTCAACGGCACCCACCCACCCTTCACGCTTCCGGCGTGACGGGGCGGCGCCGTCGGCTTCGCCGGGTGGCAGGACGCCGGACCGGCCGCTCACATGGACGCCTGGACGGCACGCCGCGGGCTGTGCAAGTCCACGGAGAACGCCCAGGAGCGCGTCGTTGTGCCGGGTGAGCAGCCGACGCTCGTAAGCCTCGTGCGCGGAGTCGCCCCGCATGGAGTCGCCGGGCAGTTCACGCTCGTACGTCACCGTCACGCCTTCGTGGTCCTCGACGTCGAGGATCTCCGGGGGTTGCGATCGGCAGCGGATGCCGAGCGCTGTCTGCGTACACCTCGCGCGTGACTTCGATGTCTCCCGGCGGCCGGCCACTCCACACCTTGGCGGCCAGGCCCTCGCCCAGGCTGTAGACGACGCCCTCGACACCAGCGCCGATACGGCGGACACCCATGTGCCCGCGGTCGGCGAAGAACGCGAACCACGGGTCGGAGCCTGGGGTTTCCGCCTCCGGGATGTTCTCCATCCGCGTATTGCACCAGCAGCCGCACCGACCTCACGGGGGCCGCGGTATTCACTGGGCGCTCTCCTCGCCGGCGGATACCGTGTGACACGGGACCGAGGGGGGATGAGCCGGTGCGACCCGTGTTGTTGGTGGATGTCGATGGGCCGCTGAACCCGTACGCCGCGAAGCCGTACCGTCGGCCCGAGGGCTATCGGACGCACCGTCTGCTGACCCCGCGCTGGGAAGCCGCCGAGCGTCGGCGGCTGGATGAGTGGGGTCTGCCGAACAAGCCTGTCAAGCCGCTGCGAGTGTGGCTCAACCCAGATCACGGCCCGGCGTTGGAGGCACTTCCCTTCGACCTCGTGTGGGCGACGACGTGGGAGGAGGAGGCCGACGTCTTCGTCGCGCCGGTCCTGGGACTGCCCGAACTGCCCTTCATCCCCTGGCCCGCGCCTCGGCCCGAGCCCGGAGACGGCGTGTTCTGGAAGACGCCTGAGATCGTCGCGTGGGCGGAGGGCTGGGCGTTCGCCTGGGTCGACGACGAGATCACAGAGGCGGACCGCACCTGGGTGAAGGACCACCACGACGGCCCCGCCCTGTTGCATAGGATCGACCCCCGACATGGCCTCACCCGTGACGACTTCGCCGTACTCACGGCATGGGCAACCGGCCTCGTCTGACACGGAAGCCAGAAAGATGACCACGCAGATCCAGCAGGTCGACCACGAGTTGATCCAGGCCGCGGCCCAGGTCGCGCGCACGCGGTGCCGGGGGGACAACCACACCATGGCGGCCGCGGGACGCGCCGGCGACGGGCGGATCGTCACCGCGGTCAACGCCTACCACTTCACCGGAGGTCCGTGCGCGGAGCTGGTCCTCATTGGCGCGGCAGCCGCCCAGGGCGTCTACGAGCTGGACACCATCGTGGCCGTCGGTGACCGTGACCGGGGGGTCGTTCCTCCGTGCGGGCGGTGCCGCCAGGCGCTGCTGGACTACTTCCCCACGCTCAAGGTGATCGTCGGTGAAGGGGACCGCACCCGCACCGTCCACATTGCCGACCTGCTGCCCGAGACTTACGTCTGGGCCGACCACCAGCTCGACGCCGACTGACATCGTGGGCCGACTCGGTCACGACGCCCGTGCCGCGTAGGCCCTGACGTCCGCGTCAGAATCCGTGGTGGCCGTGGCGAGGGCGGCCCGGGCCTCGGGGACCGGCAGGTGCCGGGTCAGGGACAGTACGGCGGCCTTGCGCACGTCGGCATTGGAGTCGGCCAGCGCCTTCGCCAGCGCCGGGACCGCGGTGGCCGGGTCGGCGGCGGACAGGGCCGTGGCGGCGCCGGCGCGGACCTGCCAGGCCCGGTCGGACAAAGCGGCAACCGCGCGGACGGTGAGGGGCGCGGGGCAGCCCACTGACGCCAGTGCGCCGAACGCGGCACCGCGCACCAAGGGGTCGCTGTCCTCGGTGAGTGCGTCCAACGCCACCGGTGCGACCGTCGAGGAGCCCACGCCGGCCAGCGCCTTGGCCACGGTGACGCGGACCTCGCGGGACGGGTCGTGCGCCGCACGCGCCAATGGCTCGGCCGCGTCGACCGACACGAGCGCACGCACCGCCTCGATCCGTACCGCGACGTCGGAGTCGGCGAGGGCCCCGGCGAACAGCCCGGCGTCCCCCAGGCGCAGTGCGCGCAGGACGTCGAGGGCCGCGGCGCGGACGACGGGATCGGCCTCCGTGAGCGCCGGGGTGAGCGCGTGGCGCAGGGCGGGTTCGGGCGGCAGGGTCTCGACCAGCTCACGCAGGGATGCCGCCGCGGCCGACCGGACCTGGGCGTCGGGGTCGGCGAGCGCGTCGGCCAGCGCCTGTCCCGTGCCGGGAGGCACGGTCTCGGTGAGGACCGAGACAGCGGTCCGCCGGACGCCCGGGTCAGGGTCGGTCAAATAGGGCTGGAGGAGTGAGAGTTCGGGTTCTTCCTCGGCGAGCGCCAGCAGGGTCAGGAGCCGGGGCGAGGCGATCTCGCCAGGGGCGGATGCCGCGGACTGCACGTCCCGCGTGCCGGTCCTCGGGCCGGCGGCCACCGGTGCCACCTCCCGCGCCCCCGCCGTGGCCACCGGCTCGGCATGGACCTCGCCGAGGTGCCGGGAGGCACCGCCGACCGGGGTGAACTCCTCGACCGGAACCAGGTAGGGAGCCACGGGGCGGACCGTGAACTCCATCGCCCCGGAAGGTGACTTGCGCAGATCGAGATGGTGCAGCCAGGACGTGTCGTCGCGCCGCGGATGGTCGATGCGCTCGTGGTAGAGACCCCAACGCGACTCCGTACGGGCCAGCGAGGCCCGCGCGGCCATCTCCGCGCAGTCGCGGATGAAGTCGACCTCGGCACACCGCATCAGCTCGTGCGGGGTCCGGGCGCCCATCGAGGCGATGTCGGCGCGCATCCGCTCGAAGGCCTCCAGGGCCAGCGACAGACGGGCCCCGGACTTCGGCGGGGCCACGTAGTCGTTCACGAAGCGGCGCAACTTGTACTCGACCTGGGGCTGCGGCGGCCCGTCCGGGTTGCGCAGCGGGCGGTAGACCAGTTCGTGCGCCTCGCGCAGCTGCTCCTGCGGCAACTCGCCCTCGTAGGAACGGTACTGGGACGCGTCCGCGCCCGCCAGGTCGCCGAAGACGAACGCGCCGATCATGTAGTTGTGCGGCACACACGCCAGGTCGCCGGCCGCGTAGAGGCGGGGGACGGTCGTACGGGCGTGGTCGTCCACCCGTACCCCTGAGGCCGAGTGGCCGCCGCACAGGCCGATCTCGGAGATGTGCATCTCGACGTCATGGGTGCGGTAGTCATGACCGCGGCCGGCATGGAACGTGCCGCGGGTGGGCCGCTCCGTGGAGTGCAGGATCGACTCCAGGGCCGAGACCGACTCCTCGGGCAAATGGCTCAGCTTGAGGTAGACCGGCCCCCGGTCGCTGGCGACCTCCGCCGCGAACTCCGCCATCATCTGGCCCGACCAGTAGTCGGAGTCGACGAAACGTTCGCCGTGCCGGTTGACCTGGTAGCCGCCGAAGGGGTTGGCGACGTAGGCGCAGGCCGGGCCGTTGTAGTCCTTGATGAGCGGGTTGATCTGGAAGCACTCGATGCCGGTCAGCTCGGCGCCCGCGTGGTACGCCATCGCATAGCCGTCGCCTGCGTTCGTGGGGTTCTCGTACGTGCCGTACAGATAGCCGGAGGCGGGCAGGCCGAGGCGGCCGCAGGCGCCGGTGGCCAGGATCACCGCCCCCGCCCGCACCACCACGAACGTGCCCGTGCGCGTGTTGAAGCCGGCCGCCCCCACGGCCCGCCCCTGGGAGGTGAGCACCCGCACCGGCATCACCCGGTTCTCGATGCGGATCCGCTCCCGCATCTCGCGCCGCCGCAGCTGCCGGTACAGGACCTTCTTGACGTCCTTGCCCTCCGGCATCGGCAGCACATACGAACCCGACCGGTGCACCTGACGGACCGCGTACTCGCCGTGCTCGTCCTTCTCGAACTTCACGCCGTACGACTCCAGGCGCTGCACCATGGCGAAGCCGCGGGTGGCGGTCTGGCGGACGGTGGACTGGTCGACGACGCCGTCGTTGGCGCGGGTGATCTCGGCTACGTAGTCGTCGGGCTCGGCACGTCCGGGCACGACCGCGTTGTTGACGCCGTCCATGCCCATGGCGAGCGCGCCCGAGTGGCGTACGTGGGCCTTCTCCAACAGCAGGACATCGGCGCCGTGTTCGGCGGCGGTCAGGGCCGCCATGGTGCCGGCTGTGCCGCCGCCGACGACCAGGACGTCGCAGGAGATCTCCTCCGCGTCGCTGAGGGCCGGAATCTGCAGGGGAGTGTCCACCAGGGTGCCTTTCACGTTGCGGATCACGTTCCGAGCGAGGACAGGACCTCGCGCCGCAGCGCCACGCGCGCGGGATCGTCGTGGGCCGTGCGATCGCGCGGACGCGGTACGTCCCGTACGGCGGTCGGCCGGCCGTTGCCGAGGAGTGCCACGCGGTCACCGAGGAAGAGAGCCTCGTCCACGTCGTGGGTGACGAACACGACGGTCGCGCCGGTGCCGTGCAGCACCTCCACCAGCAGGTCCTGCATGCCCGAGCGGGTCTGGGCGTCGAGCGCGCCGAAGGGCTCGTCCATGAGAACGGCGCGCGGCGCCCCGGCGAGGGCGCGGGCCAACTGGGCGCGCTGGCGCTGGCCGCCGGAGACCCGGTGCGGCAATTGCCCCGCCAGGTCGGCCAGTCCGACGCGGGCCAGCCACTGCTCGGCCTGGAGGCGGCGCTGCGCGCGGGGGACACGGCGGACGGCCAGCGGGAGTTCGACGTTGGCGCGCAATGTGCGCCAGGGCAGGAGGGCATCCTCCTGGAAGACCAGGACGCGTTCGGCGGACGGCCCGGCCAGGGGCTGCCCGTCCTGGCCGATCTGTCCGGCGAGCGGGGACAGCAGTCCCGCGAGGGTGCGCAGCAGGGTCGACTTGCCGCACCCGGAGGGGCCGACGACGGTGAGGATCTCACCGGGCGCGATGTCCAGGTCGACGTCGGCCAGGACGGGAGCGTCGGGGCGGCCGAGTGTGGCGGCGCGGAGGGTGAGGCCGGTGCCGCGTGCGAGGGACGGCGCCCGGTCCGTCGTACGGAGTACGGGTTCGGTGTCAGACGAGGTGCTCATCGCGTGCCTCCTCGGTGCCGGAGGGCTGTAGGGCGGGGGACGGGCCGGCGGGCGGGCGCGAGGGCGTCGGCCGGACGGCGGTGACCTGGGACGTACGCGGCAACCAGCGGGTCAGCCGCCGGCCGAGCAGTTCCACCGCCGTGGAGGTCAGCCAGCCGAGGACGCCGATCGTGACCATGCCGACGAAGACGCCCGGGTAGTCGACGACCGTGTAGTCCTGCCAGGTGCGGTAGCCGACCCCGTACTGTCCGGAGATCATCTCCGCGGAGATCACGCAGATCCAGGAGACGCCGATGCCGACCGACAGGCCGCCGAAGATGCCGGGCAGCGCACCCGGCAGCACGACCGAGCCGAGGACGCGCCACCGGCCGCCGCCCATGGTCAGCACGGCCTCCTCCCACACCGGTGTCAGCGCCCGAACGGCATGCCGGGTGGAGACCAGGACCGGGAAGAAGGCCGCGGTGAAGGTGATGAAGACGATGCCCTGCTCGTTGGAGGGGAAGAGGAGGATCGCGACGGGGACCAGGGCGATGGCGGGGATCGGGCGGACGACCTCCAGCAGCGGACCCAGCAGGTCCTCGGCGAGCGGGGAGCGCGCCACGAGCACGCCCACCGCCACGCCGGCCACCGCGGCCAGCACGAAGCCCGTCACGATGCGGGTCAGGCTGTCGGTGAGGTCCGTCCAGTAGTCCGCCCCGGCAAGGCGGTCCGCGAAGGTGTGGGCGACGTCGGTCACCGTGGGGAACTGCGAGAAACGCAGCCACAGGTCGACGTCCAGGCTGGTCAGCAGCTGCCAGAGCCCGAGGGCGGCCGCGAGGGCGGTCACCCGCAGCGCGTACCGGGTCACGAGGCACGCTCCAGGGCGTCGGCGTAGGTGATGACGCGGGCGCCGGCATGGGCGAGGACGTAGCCGTGTGCGGTCGCCGGGGCGACGAAGGGCAGCAGCCGGTCGCCGTCGGCCACCCAGACCGCCTTGTCGGCGAACCACAGGGTGCCGGTGGTGGCGTCGGGGACATAGGCGGCGCGGATGCCGTCCCGGTGCGCGGACACGTAACTCAGAAGCTGCGCCGGGGACTTGAAGGCAATGGTCTTCCCGGCGCCCTTCGGCCATGCCTCGCTCGCGGCGGTCGGGGGAGTGGCGGCGAGCGCCTTGCCGTACGACGCTCCGAGGGCCTTCTTGACGTACCGGTCGTCGACGAAGGAGTCCACGTCCACGTCGCCGGTCAGCTTCGCCGCCTTCAGGACCGGCACGTCCCGCTTCAGCGCGGCGACGAGCTGCGGCTTGACGGCCGGGTCGAAGGTGGAGATGCCGTGGGCGCCGTTGTAGAGGTAGACGACCTCCGCGGGCAGGCCGGTGGCCTTCGCCACCTTCTCCGCGGCGGTCACGGGATGGGCGTCGAGGTAGTCGGTGGCCTGCGCCTGGGCCTTGAGGAAGGCTTCCAGTACGGTCGGCTCGCGCTTGGCGAAGTCCTCGCGGGCGGTGACGCCGTGGAAGGTGGGCAGGTTCAGCAGGGCGCCGTCGTACAGGGCCTGGGCCTTGCCCTGGTAGGCGAGCAGCCCGGGCCAGGCCACGAACTGCGACAGCGCGTCGACGCTGCCGGCGCTCAGGGCGGAAGCGCCCACCGCGGGCTGCTGATTGAGCTTCTCCACGCCCTTGTCCGGGTCGATGCCGGCGCGCTGCAGGGCCCGTACGAGCGTGCCGTCGGCGGCGGAGCCGATGCTCGTGGACACCTTCTTGCCCTTGAGGTCCTTCAGGGAGGTCAGCTTGGAGCCGGGAGCGGTGACGATGGTGTTCAGGCCGCCGCGCAGGTTGTAGCCAGTGACCGAGACCAGGCGGGTGGGGCGGTTCAGCTGCTTGCCCCGGGCGGCGTTGATGAGCAGTGGGAAGTCGCCCATCGAGCCGATGTCGATCTTCCCGGCGGTCATCTGGGCGGTGATGGGCGCGCCGGTGGCGTAGTCCTGCCAGTCGACCTTGTAAGTGCGGCCGTCGCCCAGGGAGTTGAGCTGCTTCTCGAAGTAGCCGAGTGAGCGCAGCAGGGTTCCCGCGGTGACGGTGTTGATGGTCTTGGACTGGTAGCCGACGGTCACCGTGACGGTGGAGCCGTCACCTCCGGCCGCGGCGGTGCCACCGCAGGCCGTGAGCGGTGCGAGGAGTACGACGACGGCGGCGGCGACTGCTGTGTTCTTCATGGTGGTCGGGACCTCTCACCGGAGCAGATAGGGCATGTTGACCGTGACGGCTCCGGTGGGACAGCGGGCCGCGCACGGGCCGCAGTACCAGCACTCGTCGACGTGCATGTAGGCCTTGCCGGTGCTGTCGTCGATGGCGAGGGAGTCCAGCGGGCACATGTCCACGCAGAGCGTGCAGCCGTCGATGCACTTCGACTCGTCGATCGTCACGGGCACGTCGGCCCGCTGGGGTGCCAAGGGCATGGCTGTCTCCAGGAAGGTGTGCAGGCGGGGTAGGTGTCTTACAGCGACCGGTGGAGCAGGCCGCTCATCGTGATGCGGTCGCCGCGGAAGCGGATGAACTCGAGGTCGACGGGCCGGCCGTCGGACAGATGGGTGAGGCGCTCCAGCATCAGTACGGCGGCGCCGTGCGGGGCCTGCAGTACGGCGGCGGAGTGGGCGTCCGCGTTCACCGCCTCCAGGCTGATCTCGGCGTGTCCGAGCGGCCGGCCGGTGAGGGTCTCCAGGAGCCGGAAGATGTCGGTGTTCTCCAGGTCCTCTCCGAGCAGGGCGGCGCCGACGTCGAGGGGGATGTAGGTGAGGTCGAGGGACAGAGGCAGGCCGCCCAGCCGTCGCAGGCGTTCGATGTAGAGGACGTCGGTGCCGGACGGCAGGTGGAGGCGGTCGGCCACCGGCGCGGGGGCGGGTACGGGGCCCATCGTGCGGACCTCGTTGGTGACGCGGCCGTGTTCGCGCAGGGTCTCCGCGAGTCCCATCAGCCGGTCGAGTCCATGCGGGTACTTCTGTGCCACGACGACCGTGCCGACGCCGGGGAGGCGCTCCACGAGGCCTTCGGCGCGCAGGAGGTCGAGGGCCTCGCGGACGGTGTTGCGGGAGGCACGGTAGTCGGTGGCCAGGACGGACTCGTGGGGAAGAGGGCCCGTGGGGAAGGCGCCGCCGAGGACCTGGTGTCGCAGGAGGTCGGCGAGTTGGCGTGCCCGGTCCGCGCGCAGCCGACGCCGCGCACGGTGGGCGGCGACGGTGCTCGCGCCCTGGCCGGCGTGGTCTCGGACGCGGTCGCTGGAGGACATGTTCTGGACCATACCTATCCGGTAGGGAATGGGGTGTTGCTGGATTGTTGCGCCACCTGACTCATCAACAGATGAGCTGCTGACCTGCGGTTTCGTGGCGGGACGGGGGAGATCTGCCAGTGCTCTCCACGGTTCGCGTCGCCCGTGACGTCCGGCGGCACGGCGAACTCTCCGCACATGACAGCACCGGCTCGCGGTGGGGCGGTCATGCCTCTGCGAGCCGGTGCCGTTTGAGCGTGTCCCGAGGTGCTGGGGACCTCGGCGGGGTCGTGGTGGTGCAGAGCCGTTCGGTCAGTTCCTCACGAGCAGGCCGCGGCTGCGCAGGACCCAGCGTTCGAGGGGGCTGAAGACGAGCAGGTCGATGGCGATGCCGACGAAGAGGATGAGCAGG
>NZ_JBITSP010000017.1:0-48558 GCF_044540925.1 Streptomyces sp. NPDC085900
ACAGCGCGCCGGCTGGGACAAGCTCGCGCCGGCACAGCAGTACCTGCTGGGAAGCGTCGGCATCGACCCCGACGCGGACGTACCGGTCCGGCCGGCGGTGCGCTCACAGGCCGACCGGTGGGAGACCAACCTCGCCGCCGCCCGCCAATACCACGCACGCGAAGGCCACCTCCAGGTCCCCCGCAAGCACGTTGAGAACGTCGTCACCGGCGACAGGGAGGGCGGCCAGGCGTCCGTCCGGCTAGGGGCCTGGCTTGATAACACGAGGCGCAGGGCCACCAAGCTGAGCCCGGAACGACGGGACGCGCTGGATGAGTTGGGCATGCGCTGGTAGGCGTGACCTCGCAGAGGCTGTAGGCGTTGGGCAGGGTACGCAGTTGATGTCCATTCCCCCGTGGTCTTCTGCGAACCCGAGAGGGCCCGCTGCGGCGCACCGACAGCGGGCCCTCCGCCAAGCGCGGCCAGCCGGTCAATCGCCTGTTGATGGAAGGCCCATGTTGTGTGTCAGTGGGGGCTGCGGGGGGCTGGTGTGTTTGTGCCAGTAGGGATCATGCGTCGGCGAAGGCAGGCGGTGTTGGCGCCGGTGCCGTGTAGCAGGTCTGGGGCTGTTTGCGGTCTTGGGGAGCAGCGAGCAGTTCTACGTACTGCTGGTGGTCTCCGCGTTCCAGCATCTTGCGGGCCATGAGGATGTCCTCTTCCTGGCGCTCGTTCGTCACCGCCTTGATCAGCCATGTCGCATCTGTGTGGCTGAGCTTCAGCGCGATGGGAGAGATGAACCAGGCCGGCGCAGACCGGGCCACTGCGTTCAGGAGCTGGTAGGCATCCGCGTCCTGTTGGCATGCGCGCAGTGCGTTCACGATGTCGACCAGTTCGCTGGGGGCGCGGATCGCTGCGACTGTACTGAGCAGCTTGTAAGCGTAGGAGTGCCCGCTTTTGCCGTAGGTGCGCAGCTCGGCCAGAAGGTTACAGAGGTGAGAGGGCCTGCCCCGCGTGCCTGCGGTGTCCAGTAGTTCGTGGGCAAGGTTCCAGTCCTGCTGGTTGTCGTCGGAGCGGAGCAGGACGCCCATCACCCCGACGAAGAGCTCCGGCGATGCTTCGAGAGCGAAGGACACGAACGGAGATCCGTGCTCCTTCATCGCTCGTACCGTCGTCAGGATGTCGAGGGTCAAGGTCTCGGTGTAGCGGTCCGCTTGTGGTTGGCCGGCTGTTCCATCGGTCTCGGCTGTGGCGGCGGAGTTGTCCGATGGGTCGTCCTGGTGGAGTTCGCTGGCGAGCTGGTCGAGACGGCGGGCGCCGTCGTCCAGATGTCGTGAGGCTTTGGCCAGCGCGTCGTCGATGTCACCAGCCGCTGCATCGAAGCCGGTGTCGTCGGATGTCGGAAGGCTGGGAGCCTTCAGTGGTGGGGGGTTGTCCGGTTGTCCGGTGCGCTGGCGCAGTCGTTCGAGTTCGGCTTGGAGGGTGCGGATCTGTTCGGCTGCCTCTTCGGCCAGCCGGTCGGCCTTGGCGCGTTCTTCCCGGGCGCGGTCGAGTTCGGTTTCCGCGGACTGTCGCTGCTCTTCGCTGCGCGCCAGCTGCTGGTAGACCTGCTTCAGTCGTTGGGGCCGGTGTTCGCGTCCTTTGAGCCGGTCGCGCTCGGCGTGCAGGGTGGTGATGTCGCGTTGCAGCTTGTCGACCATGGCCAGCAGCACCATGACCATCTGGTGGCTTCTGGATCGCTCGCGGTCCAGTTCGATGGCGCGTTCCCACGCGCGCATCAGTTTGTCCTGCAGGGTCAGTGAATGGCGTTGCACGGCGACCAGCTCGTTCGCCAGCGCGGTCGGGTTCAGCTTCGGGTCGGGGCTTTTGTCCGGCGAGGTGGAGTCCTGGCGGGCGGCGAGGGCACGGGCTTCGACGAGCATCCGCTCCCGCAGTGCGGCGTCCTCACCGGAGCAGATATCGGCGATGGCCTGGACGAACTCATCGTCCAGCAGCCTTCCGGCAAGGCGCTCGCCGATGGTGGAACGGCTCGGTACGCGTCCGTTGCTGAAGTGCTCGGGCGTCAGCCGCTCCATGACGTCATCGAGGCGCAGCTGCGCTGTGTCCAGCCATTCCCGCAGCAGATTTGCCACGGCATTGGCCTGCGGTGTGGGGCCCTTGGGATCGCCCCATGGCCTGGTACGCCGCCCTAAGTCGCCCAACCTGCTTCTCCCCATCCGTCTTGGGCGCTGTCCGGTCCTGTCCGCCCGGTCGGCCGGACAACTGGAACGGTTCTTTCAGCGCGGTGCAGGGTGTGCAGCACCGCACGGCACCAGCACCCCACCACCAGGGGAACACCGTCGTGCTCGCACACACGTTTGGGAGACCCTACCGATGCTCGATCTTCTCCAGCAGGCTCTTCACGAGATCCTCCACGGACTCGTGACCGAGCTGCCCGCACAACTCGCCGGCACCGCCATTGCCGCCCTCGCCGCCGGCGCGCTGCGCGCCCGTCGGCGGCGCCGGTTGACGGCGCGGACCAAGCCCTCACCTCCGCCCACCAGCCACTAGACCCCTTGCAGCAAGGGTGTGAGCTCCTACATGAGGTCGACCAGGACGGGACTGGGCAAGGGTGGCCAGCCTGTGCTCACCGACGACCTCTGCGACGCTGAGCGCCGTTCGGCGCTGGATGCCGCCGACATCCGCTGGTGACGCGGCGGAGAAGGGTGTGTGGTGGCCCGTCTCGGCGTAGGGACAACTCGGTGGGTCCGCGTCCGCGGTTCTTGGCACGGGCGGGCCAGGCAGAAGACTGTTGTTCCAGTTAGACCGCCAGGACGGTGCGATGTCGTCGCGCGCGGCGTCGATCCTGAGGTGCCGGATGATCACCGGATGGGACGCCGTCCGCATGGGGGCAATGTCTGGACATGTGCAGTCGAAATTCGAAGCAATAGAGGCTTCGTTCCGATCAAAATCTGTCCAGCTATGCGAAAGAGCCGACCCATTATGTGGGCCGACTCTTTCGTTTGCCGTTCCGCGCGCCAACGCGTCCGGCTCATATTCCCTGTTCAATCGCGGTTGGAGCCGTGGAAGCAGGGCACCGTCGCACTGGTCGGCGGTGGTAGGGAAAGTTTGGGCAGTGAGTGGCAGTCAATCCAGCAACCGCGGGACAGATTGATTTAAAACGAATCTTAGAGGCCGTGATCAGTTCCGGTGGTACGGGAAGTCCCTGGTCAGGCGTTTATCTAAGATGTCCCAGTCGTGATGCGGGAAGTTTTGGTGGTGAGCCGCTTCTGATTTAAAAGCCATCCTTATGCGCGGCTTGGCATCTAGGTGGCAGGATGCTCTGCGACTTCCTGGCAGCGCCAACTGCCTTGGAGTTCTTCGCGGTTGGAGAAAAGTAGTGCGAGCCGGTGGCGCGAGCCACCGGTGGTGTGAGCAGGGCCCGTAGGCACGGGCTCTTTTGAGCTGAGAGGTAGGTTAGGTGGGAAGGCCAGAAAATCCCATTCCGGACCCCACAAGTCCGCTGGGCAGACTTGCCGTTGCTCTGCGCAACGGGCGTCGGGGTGCGAGCTTCTCCTACGTTGAGCTATCGGATCGGACACGGTTCATCAGCCCGGGAACCTTGCAACGGGCCGCTTCGGGTACCCACCTTCCCAGGTGGGAGGTGGCGCAGGCCTTTGCGCGTGTATGCGGGATGGACGACGAGGAGATCGCCCGGCTGTGGCACGCGGCCTATCGCAGCATCCCGGGCAGGCGCAGCGGCGGCAGTCCTAAGCCTCCGAAGGCGCGTCCTGACCGTATCGAGGACCTGAAGGGTTTTGGTCCCGCACTGGAGGAGTTGCGGCAGGCGAACGGGGCTCCGTCTTTTCGGATGATGCAGAGCCGGGCGCGGGCCACTGGTCGAGAGCTGTCGCGCAGCACGGCCTACCGGATTTCGACCGGTCAGCAGCCGCCGGCGTCGGCTGAGTGTCTGGAGGCGTTCCTCGTCGCCTGTGAGGTGCCGCCGCGGGATCGTACGGCGTGGCTCGATGCCTGGCGTCAGGCGCAGTGGCGCGCCGCCCGGCAGGAAGCTGAGCGGCGAGAGGAGATGCGGCAGCTCGAGTCGGTGGTCGCCGAGAACATCCGCGGTCAGGTGTCACAGGAGACCGCTGTACGGATGCTGCGCAAGGCCGGCTTCGAGGCGCTGGAGCGCTTTCGCCGTTTCGATGCGCCGTGGTCGGTGGAGTGTCTGGAGTGTGCCGCCACGCTCCGCTTACGGCTGTCCGACCTCGTTCTCGTGCGCGCCACGTGTCCGGAATGCCCGACGCTCACCGAGCGTGTGAGGGAAGCCTGGGCTGAGCTCGTAGCGAACCGCTCCGGGCTGCTCAGCCGTCAGTATGTGCGCGCGCTGCGCGCCGCCGCGGTGTTGCAGCCCCGCCTGCACCGCGGCCACTTGGACGTGCCCGTGTTCGTGGCCGACCGCCCCACACTGACCACCCTGCAATCTGGAGACTGGCACCCTGCGCTGGAAGAGGCACTGCGACGTCATGTGCGGCGGCCGTTCTATCTGGACGTCCTGCTCGTCCCCGACAACGGCACTTCCTCGCGCCAGAGCGGACTTAGGCACCGCCGGCTCGCCAAGGCCGCCGGTCTGATCGACGGCCCTCTGGAGGGCCCGCCTCCCCGGCGAGATGTGGAACACACGAACGGGGTCGCGCCAGCCGACGGTGCCTCCAAACGAGTCGCCACCGCAGTGCAGAACAACACCATCCGCCCGGCTCCGGACATCAGAATCCCTTGGAAGCCGACCAGCAACAGCGGCGCCTGAGCAACCGCAGAACCAGAGGCTCCTGCACTGGTTCAAAGCGTGCGCCAGTGCAGGGACGGTGACTCCAGGCGTACGACACCAGACACAGCTCGGCGTACGAACCAGCGAAGCTGCGCGCCCCGAGCATGCACGCGTCTGCCACACACGGGACATCCACATGTCCCTTCAACACGGCCTCGTGAGAGCGCCTCCCCAACAAGGACCTGCCCGATGATGCACTGCGCAGCATCTACCACGACGGAAACGGGGTTGCCCCCCTGCCTCCACGTGATGCTCGGAAGCGATGCCACTCAAGACACCTTCACCAGCTCCTGGACCTGGCCGGCCGTCATCAGCCTCGCCACCCTGGCCGTCACCACGTACTTCTCTATCGATCAGGTTCGCAAGAGCCAACGCACCAAGCAGGCCAAGCGCTTCCAGGCAGACTACGAACTACTCAACGAAACCATCGTCATCCTCGACAAGCTGGCCGGAACCGCCGCGCAGAAGGCCGACTTGACCATCCTCAGCGAGCTCCTCAGCCGGATCAAACAGGCAGAACGCCGCTTCCCTGACCTACCTCTCGGAACCGTCGTCGCCCACATGGACGCCTACAGGAAGACCACCCTGCCCGACGACTTCCGGCGCAAACTCAGTGCCAAACGCATCCCTCTGGACGACCTGCTGGACCTCTCACGCCAGCAAGGCGCCGCCATCACAGGAGCCCTCGCTGCCATCGCCACCGTGCAGAGCGAAATCGACCGCCGTACCAGTTGACCTGCCAGCGAGCTCACCGTCGGCAGCGTGATCGGCCGCACCGCCCCCGCGCTAAGACCGTCGGAAGCACCCTCGCCGCACTCCTGGCCCACGCCGCAAGCGCGCACTCGTCATCCGACTGCTAAGGCAGGTGGCGCTGTGCGCGGGCTATCGCGCACAACGCCATCCAGCCTTGACGTCACTGATCACGTGGTGACTGGGCAGCCGACCGCACGGTCGGGCGCGGGCCCGGAGGGGCCAGGATCTGCCGCTCCCGGGGGGAGCTCGTAGCCGACGGTGTTCTTCCCTGCCTTGCCCATGGACCGGAAGGGACCGACGACCTTGTGGTGGGTCGTGTTGCCCGAGGTGTAGGTGATCCGCAGACTCCACTCGTAGTTGCCGCGGCAGGCGGTGGCGTTCACAAGGACAGTGGCCGGATCGTCCGCACTGACCGTGAACCCGGGGCCCAGCGGGTTTGTAGGGGCGGGTGAGTCCTCAGAGCTACGTTGCCCTACGACCCCTTTGTCAGCGAAGTGTGCGGTGTCCAGGTTGTAGTCGAAGACGCGGCCGTAGGTCTCACCGCATCCGCCTCCGGTGACGGCTACCCAGGCGGGGGGACCGATAGGTTTGGGGGCCCTTGTGGTGGGAGCGATGTCATCGATCTGGATCTTCTTGCCATCGTCGGTGCTCAGGTCGATGTAGAGGTGTCCAGCCCCCCAAGCGGCACCTTTGTTGCTGGTGATGTCTGATCGGAAGCGCTGGTCGGTCAGCTTGAACGTCGACAGATCCGGACCGCCGGATGGCATCGCCACGGACGTTGCTCCGTCGCAAATGGCATAGGTGGGCCAGCGTGCCGTCAACCGCAGCGGACCTTTGTCGTCCTCGTCACTCTTTGCCCGCAATGACTGGGAAGCTGTGGCACCGGCGGACGGGCTCGTGGTCGGTTTGGCGTCATTGGTGCTTGAGCCGCCGTTGAGCGTGTCCAGCAAGAGGAACGTACCGACCCCCGCCACGACTGCGGCCGCTCCCAGCAGGGCGATCACGTTCTTGCGCGTATACCAGGACGCCGCATCAGCTTGGCGGACCGTGTTCCCGGGCGCCGACTGCTCGATGGAAGGTGGCGTCGGAGGTGATGGCGGAGGCGGCTGACTGCGGTTACCGCGTGCCTCCTTAATCCGTCTCTTCCATGCATCGTGATGGAACAAGTCCACCGACACTACCCTGCCGCGCTGTTGAGCAAGGTGTACCAGAGCGTCGACCACCGCCAGGAACTGCTCCTCGCTCCGCGGAACGCTAGTCCCACGGACCCAGCCAGCGACAGTGTTGGCATTGACCTCCATCGGGTTTGGCCCAGCACGCACGACGCGAGCGATCTTGTCCGCCTTGGGCTGGCCGGCAAGTCTGTGAAGCCTCTGGACGGCTTGCAGGAAGCGGTCGTACTCGGCGTAGGTCACGCTACTTCTCCGCAGTCAGATCACGACTCGGGCGACTCGGGAACATTCAACGTAGCGTCCTCACCAGCACCGATGACCACGAAATAGGAAATCGACGCTGCTTTAGCGGTCGGGATACTGCTGGAGTGTCCTTCACGACGGGGCCGGCACCGCCGCCAGTCGTCTCTCCCGCCGTCCCTCCGGGGTGAACGCATCCACCCCCGAAACCGGAGTCCGCCATGGCTGCCACCAGTGACATTTTCGCCACCCTTCCCGCGACGGTCTCCGGCACCATGCTGATCGGCCTCGCCCTCCGCTGTCTCTTCCCATCCGACTCCGGAGGATTGCCTGGGCTCCTGCGCGCCTGGTCCCAGTTTTTGAACGACCGGCTTCTACGGAAAGCGGCCGCCCGTGATCTCGATCCCGGCTCCGCTCTCCAACGCCTGCGCCCCGCACCCGCTGCAGGTGCTGCTCCGGACCAACCGTCCCCAGACCGCACACCTGACCCACTCTCAACTCCAGACGCCCCCGCAGACCTTCCTCCCTGAACGACTCAAGGATGGACGCCGATGCTGGCGCAAAGCGTCATAGCCAGGTGTCCCCCTCGTCGCGGAAGATAGGCCACGGCCGGTCAGAGGTGTCTGGGGACAACAAGAGGTGCCGGATCCCTGCTGCCCAGCTGTCTTGATCGAGCAGTTCGATCAGGTAGCGGTCCATCTCCGAGGGCTTCAGCTGCAAAGTCCGGGACACCGTGGCGGTGAGTCCGTTGGGTGCGCGCCATTCGGTCTGGCTATGCATCTCCATGACGACCTCACCGGCCACCAGGTTCCGGGTAGCCGCTGGACGCACCCACTGTGCGGGGATGCCCCGGGCGGTCAGGTCTGCGGCCAGGGCCGGGCCGGACGTCTCCACCACGAGGGTCATGACGTCGCCGATCAAACGTGCAGCGGCCACAGGGTGCATGGGGTAGACGCCCCAGGGAACACGCAGCGGGTCGCGCGAGACGCTGTCCAGACTCGTGGCGTGCACGTTGAAGTCGAGTTGGTTTCCGATACGGGCGCGGCGGCGTGCGGCGTCCCATTGGCGAGCTGCCCGTTGTCGGAATTCCTGCCGAGTCCAGCCCTGGCCGATCACGCCGTACAGGTCGACGGCGAGCAGGGCGCGGCTGCCAGGCGCCTTGGCGGCGAAGATACCGTCCTTGGCTGCGCGTTCAGTTGCCGTCTGCAGCAGCCCCAGGTGCGTCCGCAGCGGGGTATCGACCACGTGGAGCCGCTCGCCTGCGTGGTCGCCGGGCAACGCGGATCCGGTACGGATCGCGTCGTAGGCGGTCGCGATCCGGCGCTCCTGGACGGTGCTGCGGTACCTGGCGTTGGTCTTGATCTCATAGGTGTGCGGCCCGTCGTCCTGCCAGACGGTGACGTCGCCGATTCGCAAACAGCTGGTCAGATCGTGCATGAGCGCGAACTGGCCGTTGTCACGCCAGTGGCTCTCTACGGTCTCCAACTCCGTCTTGAGGCCGGCCTTGCCTGCCATGATTCCGGGCGGCGGATTCCGGCACAGGGCGAGGATGTAGCGGCGGTCGTGATTGAAGGCCCGCCAGGCCAGCGCGTCGCCGACCGAGCGGAACTGCCGCGCTACCCGCTCGCACAACTCGCGCTCGAGAACCCACGTCTCGATATCGGCCGGAGACAGCCCTGACTGCGGTTCGGGCGCACCGGCTTGCGGGTGCTTGCCGTCGCGCATGCGCTTGACCGCTTGGCTGAAGGCGTTGCGGTGTTCCTCGACCGCGATGATCTGTCGGAGCAGGTCCTGTTGCAGTTCGTAGCCGTCCTTGGGGCTACGGCAGGCCCGTACGCGTTCGATCAATGGCACCAGGTCTGCTTGTGCGGCCTGGTGCCGAGGATGCGCGATCACTTCTTCGGGCTCAACGCCCAGATCCAACAGCTTCACCCGCACAGTGTCGCTCCACCAACACCCGCAACAAGACAGGTTTTTCCCCGCTCCACCGCAGCGCACTGCCGCGGCTGACCAGCACCCTGGACGGAGTAGCGGCCATCGCCCTCTCATCGCGCCCCGTAGCCTGCTGCTCGGCGGAAAAGACACCACCGGGCGCCTAACCCGCGTCGCCAGTCGGTTCAGTCGACCTCGCCGCGCGTACCTCTGCTGACCCCGCCGCAAAGCCATCGGGCAGTGCAGGGATCGACACAGGACGGCTCGCATACCGAGCGTCGATGATTCATCACGCGTAGCATCGACCGCGTCCGGCGGTCGTTGGGCAAGGACGACAGCAGCCGCAGGCGCCACAGGAAGTCATTACATCGTGAAGAGAAGCGGGGGCTACAGCGATGGAGTGCAGACTGATCGTTGCGGGCGACAGTCCCGGTGAGACCGAACGGCTGCTTACCTCGCTGACCGCATGGCTGCGCTATGAGGAGGACCTACAAGGACGCACCCGGCTGGTCCACGGCACGATCGCGACCGGGGCGATGGGCGGCCTCCCGGAGGCACTGGCGGTGGCACTTTCCGCTGGCGGCGCAGCAAGCGTCCTCGCTCGCGCTGTCGTCGAGTGGGTCAAGCAGCGCAAGAGCGATGTCACGGTCAAAGCGGTCAGGCCGACCGGAGAGAGCTTCGAGTTCGATGTGCGGCGTGTTTCCGATCCGGAAAGCGTGATCGCTCAGTTCCGTGAGTTCCTCGACGCCGGGCAACCGGTCGCCGACCGCGATGAGACTGCCTGACGGCGATCGCTCCCGCGTCGTTCTGATCGGCACGTCACGCCATCTGGCCGACCCGGAGCTTCCCGATCTGCCGTCCGTGCACAACAACCTGATCGACGTTGAGGCGGCTCTCAGTGAACCCGTTCACGGCTGGTTCACCCCGCATACCTGTACGGTTATCGACAATCCTGGTACGCCGCAGGAATTGGTGAGCCGGCTCGATGTTCTGACGCAAGAGGCCGAGGATCTCCTGCTGATCTACTTCGCCGGTCACGGCTTGCTTGACGATCAGGGAAGCCTGCACCTCGCCCTCGCGGAGACCCGGCGCGGTGCTCTGTTGCCCTATACCGCCATGCCCTATCGGGGCATGCGGGAGCTTGTCGTCAACAGCCCGGCCCGCAACCGCGTCGTCATTCTCGACTGTTGCTTCTCCGGCCGCGCCCTGGGCCTGATGGCCGCACCTGACCATCTCGTGAAGGGCCAGACCGCAATTTCCGGGAGCTACATTCTTACCGCGACTGCGGCGGACATGGCCGCTCTCGCCCCGGAGGGCGAACGCAACACCGCTTTCACCGGCGAACTACTGCGCCTGCTCAAGGAGGGCGACCCGGAGGCGGCTGCCGAACTGCTGACCCTCGACGACACCTACCGGTTCCTGCTCCAAAACCTGCGCGGCCGCGACCTTCCCCGGCCGCGGCGGCAAACCGGAGACACCGCAGGAGACCTGGCGATCGCCCGGAACATCGGCTACCGGCCCCCGCCCACGGGTGACAGAACAGGCCAGAACTCATCCCGGCTCCTCCTGGCTGAGGAAGAGCAGGTCGGACACGGCGGCGATCCGCTCGAGGCAGCCCGGCGGTATGCGGACATCGCCGCCGTGCTCGTACGGGTCTACGGACCTGAATTCACAGACGTGCAGGCTGCCGAGGCCAGCCGGGTGTACTGGGCGCAGTACGCGGCTACCGCCGCGCCTTCCCGAACCACCGTCATTCGCACCGGAGTTGGCATCGACTTGGGCACAACCAACTCCGTCGTCAGCGTGACAGAGGGCGGCGATCCCGTCGTCATCACGAATGCGGAAGGAGCCGAGTCGACTCCTTCCATCTTCGCTTGGTCCGCTGAGAACACGATTCTCGTAGGGGCCCGAGCGGCCCGGCAGACCATCACCAACGTCGACCGCACCATCCGCCTGCCCACCCGCGAGCTGAGCAACGACTGGAGCACCCGCGTCGGGGGACACACCTACACGGCCGCCGAGGTGACGGCCCACATCCTGCGCAAGCTCAAACGGGACGCCGAAGCACATCTCGATGCCGCCGTGCAGGACGTCGTGATCACCGTACCCGCTCTGCTAGACGACACGGGCCGCCGAACGATCGAAAAGGCAGCCGACCTGGCAGGACTGAGCGTGACGTGCCTGCTGTCGAAGCCCAGCGCGGCCGCGCTCGCCTACGCCCTGGACTGGGGCGAGGAACAGACTGTGCTGATCTTCGACCTCGGAGCAGCCACCCTCGGCGTCTGCATCGCGGAGATCGGCGACGGCGTTGTCGAAATCAAAGCCGTCAGCGGCGACCCCCGCCTCGGCGGCGACGACTGGGACCAGCGCATCGTCGATCACCTCCGTGAGCGGTTCCGCGCCCGCCACGGCGTCGATTTCGCCCAGGACCGGATGGCGATGGAGCGGCTGCGGGAGGCCGCCGAGAACGCCAAGATCGAACTGTCCTCGGCAACGGAGGCCTCGATCAACCTCCCTTACATCACCGGCACCACCCAAGACCCGCTACACCTGGACGAGCACCTCACCCGTGCCGAGTTCCAGCAGCTGACCGCCGACCTCCTGGAGCGCTGCAAGAAGCCCGTCGAGTACGCCATCCAAGACACCGGAATCCCCATGAACGACATCGACCACACTGTCCTCATCGGGGGTGCCACCCGCATGCCCGCCGTCGCCGACCTCGTCGAAAAGCTGACCGGCAAGGCGCCCCGCAGGCTGCTTCGCCCCGAGACGGCTCCCGCCCGTGGGGCCGCGCTCCGGGCTGGCATCACCAAGGGCGACGTGAAAGACGTCCTGCTCCTCGACGTCATCCCGCTTTCCCTCGGTATCGAGACCAAGGGCGGCATCATGACCAAGCTCATCGAGCGCAACACCACGATCCCGACCAAGCGCTCCGTAGTCTTCACCACCGCTGAGGACAACCAGACGTCTGTGCAGATCCCGGTCTACCAGGGCGAGCGTGAGATCGCGGCGTACAATAAGAAGATCGGCATGTTCGAGCTGACCGGCCTGCAGCCGGCGCCCCGTGGCGTCCCGCAGATCGAGGTCACCATCGACATCGACTACGCAGGCCGCTTCCGCGTCACAGCCCAGGACCTCGCGAGCCAGGACAACCACGCGGCCCTGGACGACGGCGACACTGCTCGGCACACCCGCAGCGACCGCGACATCACCAGGCTTCTCGCGCACCGCGCCGCACCACCACTCCCTTCCACAGGCCAGCAAAAGTGACCTCATACTCGGTTGTCTTCCGGACTTCTGGACGGAGTCCTTGCTGGTCGTGTCAGCGCCGACGGGAGCGGTGGCATGCCCTTTGGACGGCTACCTGCTGGGGGTGTGCATGAAGAACGCCCGGGCCGCGGCCAAGAAGGTCCGAGAGAAACGCCGTACACCGGGCGAACGGAGCGAGCGGTCGCAAGTGCGGACGTGGAGGTCCGAGATCCACACCAAGCCAAAAAACGTGGCCCAGTGACGCAGTCCGATCAGGTGCGCGAGCGCGGCACCGGATCCGGACCAGCCTAGGCTGGCCGTGGCGACGGATCCGGTGCCGCTCCGCTTCGGAGATGGTCTGGTGGGTATTGGTGTTGGCGCTCGTGGAGGGGTCAGCTGCGTCGGAGCAGGGTGATCTTCTGCTGGGCAGCCACGATGGCCCGAGCGAGTTCGCCGCGCGCGGCCTCCTGCTTCATGGCCTTGACGAGCTGGGCGCGGTGTTCAAGGAGGGACACCTTCATCACTGGGCCCTGCTCGGGCAGAGCGGTGTCGAGGTATTCCTCGACGCGTTCGACGACCTTGAAGAGTTCGGGGCCGATGGCCGCCATATGGTCGGCGACGCCTCTGATCATGGTGCCGGTCTGGGCGATGTCTTCGAAGTCGTCGGCGCGGCACGGCTTGTGGGCAAGGCGGCACTGCGCCTTGTAGAGGTCAGCAAGCCACTGGTCGGGCTTGTCGAGCTCGGTGTTCGCTTCGTCCTTCCAGCGGATCTTGCGCATCCAGGCGAAGACCTGCTTGTGGTGGACGAGGGTGTACGCGGCGAGGGCGCCCATGAGTAGAGCGGAGACGGCGGTCACCGCGAGGGTGCCGGCGCTGGTGCCGATCGCCAGCGTGGTGCTGGGCATCATGCTGATCCGTTCATGGATACGCGGCTGTACCCCTGCGGAGGGGACAGCGCGAGCAGGGTTGGTGGGTCCGGCTGGCCGGGGCGGTGTCAGTTCCCGGCGGCGAAATGGCGCAGTGCGTCGACGTCGTGGACGATGAACTGGCGGTAGCGGGCCTCGATGACGCCGTGGTAGCGCAGGGTCCGGATCGCGGTCTCTGTGGTGGAGAGGGCGATCTGCAGGGCCGCGGCGATGTCCTTTTGGGACGGGCCACTGATGACCGTGTAGTTGGAGGTCCTGGGCGCGGGGACGCCAGCGGTGTCGGCGAGGTGGGCCAGGAGACGGCTGATGCGTTCCAACGGCGGCCGGGTGGCCAGGGTGTAGACGAGTTCGTCGCTGCGGTTGCGGTCTTCCAGGCTGCGCAGCAGGGCGCGCTGGACCTGCGGCAGCCGATCCAGAAGGACGTTGAAGTAACGGGCGTCGCAGTGGATGACGGCCGTCCGGGTCAGACACCGGGTGGCGACGGCGGCGCCGCAGTTGATGAGCTTGGCCTCTCCGACCAGCTGGCCGCCACCCCGGAACCTGGTGATGGTGGGGATGCCCTCCCCTGTGCCCAGCGGGAAGCGGTCCTGGCGCACGAGGCCTTCCCAGATGATGTAGACGTCGCCGTCTTCGCGTTCCAACGGCAGGCGTTCGTCGCGCGCGAAGATGCGCCCGCGCAGTCCCCTCTTCAGCAGGGTGTCCCAGGTCTGCGCCGGCAGGCGCTGCGCGAAGCTTCCCTCGGGCTTGTCCTCGTTGCCCTGGAAGTCGGTCGGGCGGGAGGTATCGAGTGCCGGAAGCATGCTCACACCCCCGCCCGGACGAGCAGAGCGGCGCGCGCTCCGGCGTACACGCCCTGAAACCCGCCGGGGTGACGGTGTGCCATGAACGGGGCGCTGTGTCGCTGGCGCCCGGACGGCGGGATGGTGCCGCCGACAATCGTGCTGCTCACGTGGTTGATCCTTGTTCGGTTGTTGAACTGGGACCCCGCTGCATGGCGGGGCCCCAGGGTGGTGGGTCCGTCGTCCTTTCCGGGAGGTGGGGCACTGTCCAGGTGGTGAGTCCGGGCAGGGGGTGCAGGGTTCAGCGAAGCAAACGCTACCGCTCCGTGAGAGCGATGAGCCACCCGCGTTTTCGATGGTCCTGGCACGATCGAAGATCATGGAATGAAACCCTTGTACGGGAGGGTTTGTTACAGAGCTCACCGGCCGCTTCACGGAAGGACAAGAAATCCTCAGGGGATTCACGAGATGATTTCTTGGATATTATGAGCGTCCTGAAAGGTTTTTTCTCAGGTGGCGGCAAGTGGCCTCCGCGTAAACGGGAGACAAAAATAGGGAGGCCCCGGGGCACCACCCCCAGGACCTCCCGGAAAGGTCCGGACCCACCAAGGATCAGACCAGTGCCTAGTAAACACCACCGACGGTGTTAGGGTCACTGCCAGGGGTGCGTCAGCAGGTACTTACCACCCGATGAGCAGGGCAAAACCCCTCCCTGGAGGGGGTTTGTTACGTGTGATGCGCCGCTCTGGACACGTCAAACAGACCTCTCCCCTCCTTGACGATTCATCCTTTTTGTCCATTCAAGGGCGACAAACGCTCCGCCTTATGGATCAATGACAGCGTTGTCAAATGACAAGCATCGATCGCAAGTCGACAGATCCGATCATCAGGGCCGTGCAGCCCGGCGCGCCCCTCCCGCCGAAGCCTCCGCCGCTTAACTTCGACCAAGCGTGCGCTTTGAGCATTCGCAATTCAAGCGGGGCCGTCACGGGCGGAATTTTCGGGAAAGCTCGCAGGCCGCACCGAATATCTATTGGCCGTGCATGAAGGTCAAGAATCCTGGGCCAGAAAGGTCGTCGGCCTCACGAACGTAAATGTCGACCAATCCACAAGATCAGCCGCTGATGCGGCCCGCCGATCCAACCTCAGCATCCCGTCCTCGAAGAGCCTCCAAGCGAGCCCACTGCGGTTGAAGTTTTGCCCAGTCAGTTCCGTTACAGACCAGATGAGTTGGCGGCAGGAAGCGCCCACATCCGGAGCGTCCCGCACAGAAACCAACCATTCGGACACCCGTCTTAACCGACTGCGTGACCTCACGCTCCCTTCTGCCACCGGCGCACAACCACTCAGCCATTTCGCAACCACGCGCCGGGTCTGCCAGGGCGGCGCAACACGTGGGTGATCGAAAGGCACCAGACCGTCGCCTGCAGAGCTCCCCCTCACCCCGGTCGAGAAGCAGAAGACGCATCGCACGCGGGGCCAGTTTCAGTTCTTCAGTCACGGCGGCCGACGGACGCGCTTAGTTGTGTGCTCTTTGGGCAGTTGACGGCGAGAAGGGAGCAGAGGCGCGTTGCCGTGCGGGCACCCAAGACAGGGATGAAATTGCACGCACAATTCCATGGCGTGTTCCAGCTCACCTCCATGGCGGAGGTCAAAACGCTCCCGAGCGCGCTGCCTGAGAAAATGACACGGCGAGCCACCTTGACCCACATAGCAATCGCCACCACACCCTCACCAGACCCCGGGAGCACGACGACGCCGTGCTCGTCGTTCCGGCATGGATCACGCCTGTGAGCCGACTGGATCCTGACGCAGGAGGTCGGGCCGGGCGTCGGCGAGGGCGAAGGCCCGCTGAAGGCCCTCCAGGAGGGCGGGCTCGATGCGGTAGACGCGTACTCGGTCGTCGAGTTCGAGCAGGCGCGTGTTGTTGTCGGGGCCGATGCGGCGCCGCACCGCGCGCACGGAGGTGAGCGTCCCGCCGATCCGGTTCTTCGGGATCGGAGTGTCGGGGTGGGCCGTGAAGTGGGCCTGGACATCGTCGTAGGTGGCGGTGCCGCCCACGTCGGCGATGTGGCGCAGCACGGTGCGGGCGCCGGGCATCAGCGCGGCGATCGTGTCGAACAGCATCCGCTCCGACCAGCCCTGCCACAGGTCGTCCTCGCTCAGATCCTGCGGTCCCGGACGGGGCTCCAGAGCGGGCGCTTCGGGCCAGCCGCCGGTCGTGGGCGCGGGGTTGAAGCCGTAGGCAGCCTGCACCGCGGCGATCGCCTGCTCGTAGGTGTCCCGCTGGGTATTGATGATCAGCTGCACGCCCTGCCCCTCCGTGGTCTCCTCCCCCATCCTGGACCCCAACGGCGGGAGGCCGAAGGCGATGCGGCGGAAGTCGCTCGCGGCAGCCCGGGCCCGCTTCGCGCCCGGCCACTCGGTGCGGTAGCGGGCCTGCGGCAGCCGCCGGCGCATCACGAGCTCCTGGGCGACATCGGCGATCGCCTCCGGATCGGCATAGCTCGTCTCGACGGGGACGAGGACGCTGGAGAGCAGTACGTCGTCGGGGCTGAGGCCGAGCAGGGCATAAGACCAGCCCTTGCGTTCCTCCCAATTCAGCCGGATGCCGCCGTGGCCGTGGGTACGGCTGGCGTCCCATTGCAGGAGCATGTAGCCGGTCAGTCCCCAGCGGAGGCTGTTGAGGTTGGCTCGCACCACGCCGGGCGGGATCCCGCGGGCAAGGAGGGCGGCGTCGACGGCCTTCACGTAGGGCCAGTGCGGCAGTTCCTGGGGCCAGCCGGGGCGGCCGGGCGGGTCGAGCAGCACGGTCATCCACCTCTGCAGGGCCGGGACACGGTCGGTCGGGTCGGGTCAGGAGGCGTGGCGGAAGACGGCTGCCGGGCCGATGACGGCCGCGCCGAACTTCTCCCGTACGCGGTCGACAGCTGTCTCGGCGACCAGGCGGGCCTCGCGGGCGTCGTCGAGGCTGATCTGCGTCGCGACCTGCTCGGCGTCGAGAAGGTCCTCGCCCTTGAGGACGAGTCCGGTCAGGCGTCCGCGCTGCAGGCCGGCGGCGTCCATCAGCTGGTAGGCGAGCTGGCGCAGGTCGTCGTCGTGCGCGGACGGCTCCGCCAGACGGCGGGTCTTCTCCCAGCGGCTGCCACCGGCGAAGCGCAGGGTGAGCGTCACGGCCCGGGCGGCCTGGCCGCGGCGGCGCAGCAGCAAACCCAGCTGGACCACGAGCTCGAGCAGGGCGGCGCGGACGTCGGCGCCGTCCAGTACGTGCCGGTCGAAGGCGCGGCTGACGGCGGCCGCGGCCGGCAGCGCGCGGGGCACGACGGGGCGGGGGTCAATGCCGCGGGCCCGGTCGGCCGCTATCCGGCCAGCTTTGCCGCCCAGCAGACGCTGCACGGTGGCGGGTGAGACGGCGGCGAGCAGGCCCACAGTGTGGATGCCGTACTCACGCAGCACCGCAGCCTGGCGTGGGCCTATGCCATGCAGCGCCTCGACCGGCAGCGGGTCCAGCCAGGAGGCGACCTCCTGCGGCGCGATGGCCAGAACGCCGCCGGGCTTCGGCACTTGGGCGGAGGCGGTGGTGGCCACGGTGATCGACGGGCCGACGCCGACCCGGACGTCGACACCGAGGCGGGAGAGCGTGCGCACGCGCAGGACCTCCCCCAGCCGGCGTGCGTCGGCGCCGTGGTAGCGATGGGCACCCTTCAGCTCCACCAGCGCCGCGGTCGGCGGCAGTGCCTGCACCACCGGGGAGAGCCCCGCGAGCTGCTCCAGGACCTGCCGGTAGGTCTCCTCCCCCAGCCGGTCCGGGCAGCGCACATGCATCACCGTCGACACCGCAGGTGCCGGATGGCTGTTCGTCATCCCTCACCTCCCACACCCCACGTTATCGAACAAAAAATCGAACACGCGAGAGGCGCGACGCATGGATCATGAGCATAGAATCAAAAACGTGTTCGATGACCTGCCACCCGACCTGGACCGCCTGCGCACCCTGCGCACCTGGCACGTGCTGTGGGTGCAGCGCATCGACGCCAAGATCCACGCCCTGCTGCGGCGGCAGGCCGAGGCCGAGCACGGCCGCCGACACCGGCCACCGGCACCCGACTGGGTCGTCGAGGTCGGCATCGGCACCGGGCGCCCGCCCATCCAGCTGCATGCCGGCGACTGCTACATGCTGGGCTCCCGCCGCCGGCCCGTCGACCGCGACGAAGCCCGCCGCCTCCTGACGGGCGGCCTGCGTGCCTGCAGCCACTGCCGGCCCGACAACCGGCTCGAGGTCCTCGACTTATCCCGGCCCATGTTCCTGCGCGCCGATCGAACCTCTGTGCCATGCCGCCCGATATCCTCCTCCCTGGGCGCTGCGTGGTGATCACCCAAGGACAGGACCTCCCCGATGACGACTCCCCCGCCGATCGCCGATCCCGACCCCTCCGCACTGACCTGCACCGGCGACCAGGTCGGCCTGTGCGCCGGCTGCCAGCGCAAGACCCACCGCTACGGACACGGCGGCCGCCCCCTGTGCCAGTGGTGCATGGACGCGGTGCAGCAGCAGTGGGGCACCAGCGTGCGCTTCACCAGCATCCGCACCTGACCAGCACGGCCTACCTGTACTCGGTCGGGTGAAGACGCAGCAGGCGCAGAACCCGACACGAACTCCGTCCGTTCATGCCGGGTATGAGACCGATCAACGACGCTCATGTGACGGAGCCGGGCCTGGCCGTGGTTGAAGTCGCGGCCCACGACGACGCCACCGCCTTCGCCGTCCAGGAAAGGCTCGCCCAGTGGTGCGCCATCGCCGCGGCGGACTCCACAGTCCGCGAACCCGGCGAGCCCGGCGTCCGGCTGCGGTTCTTCCTGGACCTGCGCCAGGAACCCGACCTGTAACCGGGCACCAGGCAGCCCGGCCAGCGGGGCCGGGACATGCCGCGGCCCCGAACGCCGAAGCGCCCGGGGCCGCAGGTGGTGGGAAGGGCGGTCGCCTACGCGGCGAAAGGCACTGCAGAGCTTCAGCCGAACGATCTTCCCTGCAGGCGGAAGGTGAGGCCCGGGGACACAGGCCCTTCACCACCACGTCCAGCACAACAGCCCTCCCCCGCCCGGCATTCCCGGCCGGTGGCTGGACGGGCAGGCGGGCGGGTCAGGCGCTGCGCGGCTTGCGGGCGGCCGTCTTCTTCGCGGCCTTTTTGGCGGTGGTCGACTTCGAGGCGGTCTTCGCCGTCGCCTTCTTGGCCGGCGTCTTCTTCGCGGCCTTCTTGGCCGGGCTCTTCTTCGCCTTCGACAGGTCGTGGACGTCGGCGTCGCCCGTCTCACCGCGGGAGGTGCGCACCTTCTGCACCGACTCCTGCAAGGCCGCCATCAGATCCAGGACCTTGCCCGGCCCTTCCTGCGCCTCCGGAGCCTCGGGCAGCGGCTGGTCCTCCCGCTTCGCCTCGATCACCTTCGCCAGCGCCTCGGTATAGGTGTCGTGGAACTCCTCGTCGTCCAGGTCCTCGCGCGTCATCGTGTCCACCAGCGCCAGTGCACCCTCGATCTCGCCCTCGTCCACGTCGACGGGCGGCGGGAGGATCTCGGCGGGGTCGCGGATCTCGTCCGGCCACCGCATCGCGTGCAGCACCAGGGCGTCCTCGCGTACCCGCAGCAGGCCCAGCCGTTCCCGTCCGGACCATGCGTACTTGGCGACCGCCACCTTGCTGGACCTGCCCAGCGCCTCGACCAGCAGCTTGTAGGGCTTGGCCGCCACCGTGCCGTCCGGGGTGAGGTAGTAGCCCTCGCCGATCTGGATCGGGTCGATCGACTCCAGCGGCACGAACGCCGCAATCTCGATGGCCTTCGCCGTGGGCAGCGGCAGGTTACTCAGCTCGTCATCACTGATCGGGACGACCTGGTCCTTGGCGTACTCGTAGCCCTTGCCGATCTCCGCATTCCCGACCTCGCGGTCCTCCAGCTCGCAGAACTTCCGCACCCGCACCCGGCCCATGTCCTCCAGGTGGTACTGGTGGAACTGGATCGCATGGTGCTCGGTCGCGGATGTCACGTGGATAGGAACCGTGACCAGGCCGAATGAGATGGCGCCGGACCAGATGGTTCGGGGCATGGCAAACCTCCGAGCAAAACGCCCCGAGCAGTCTCAGCCTAGAAGCAGCACCGTCCCCAGGCACTTTCACGGCACCCGCCCGCCATCCACCCTTGATGCTTGCATCGACGAACCAACCGCAAGCACCAAGACGACCATCGCGATCATGCGCACCACGCTGGAAGCCTGGCCAATACACCGGTACACCGGAATCGGTACGGGCCGGTGTTGGCGGCTTCTGCGTGCCCTTGGCGGCACTTCGGCTGCCGTGCATCTCTCCATCGCGCCCGCGGTGGTGCTGAGTGTGGCATTGCCTGCCCCCTGGGGGCGCCAGCGGCTGTCTATTGCACGGTAATGGCGCGCCCGCCAATGTTGCGACTTCGGGATCAGCGACGGGCCAGCGTACGTGTAAGGCCAGCGGCGATGGTGGTGGCCAGGACGTATCCTGCCGCGATCAGGGCTGCCGCAAGCCACTGCTGCCAGCCGCCGGGCCTGTACGCCTCCTGTTGGCCGAAGCCCACAATAGGGAGCAGGAGATCGAGTCCGTAGAGCAAGGGGTTGAAGGGCGGGGCTTCGGCCGGTTTCACGGCTGGTGGGTGGTGTGCGGTAAAGGCGACTGTTGCTATGAGCAGTAGGAGTAAGAGCCATCCGACAGCGCGCCCGGGACGATAGCCGTAGCCGACGGTCCAGTCCTGAACACGGCCCCAGAGCCGCAGGGCGGCGGACTGATCAGCGTGTTGGTGGCGGCTTTTGGCCAGAAGTACGTCACGTGCTTCGTCATCATGTCCGTACCGGAAGTAGGTGGCGGCGAGTTGCTCGTAGGGCTGCGGCAGGTATCCGGTGGGTTCCTTGGCCAGCCAGGCAAGCCGGCCTTCGAGCGGGAGTGGCGTTTCCAGGTGGTCGTAAACGAGCCCGTCCAGTGAAAGATCGTTTGGCCATCGGGCCGGGACGTCGGCCAATACGCCGACACGTGCGTGCCGGGCATCGACAGGACCGCGGAACTCGGTTCGGGAGTCGGTCTTGAGTGAGCCGGCTTGGATCCTCTTGAAGGACAGCGCGCCCTCGATGGTCGCACCGGCGAGGCACAGAGCGCTCCCAATATGGCTGCTGGTCAAGGAGACCCGGCCATATGAGGTGAAGCCTTCGCAGCAGTTGAGTGTGCCACCGACGTTCATCCCCCACGCGGTCAGAGTGCGGCTGGCCGGATTGGCAAGGCGGGCGTCGTAGAACTCAACGCTGGCGCCTACTCGCGCGTCCGTCAGGACAATGTGTCCTTCGGAGGCTAGTCCTCGGCAGTAGAGACCCCCCAGGACATGGAGCCGACGGGCAGAGAGGGTCTCGCCTCCGGGATGGAGTAACTGCGCATGGGCAAGGTTCACCGAACCCTCGACGTGGGTGCCCTCCAGCAGGATCTGCCCGCTGACCGTCAAGCCGGAGGATGCATCAAGCTCACCACCAATGCGGGCTAGGGACGCGTCCAGCGCGCATCGGCCAGCCGTGTGGAGCGTTGCCCCTTGAAGCCGTAGGGGCCCTTGCACAGTGGCTCCGGCCAACGTGACAGTTCCTTCAGCGGCAAAAGCCCCGTCCAATGTGAGGGGTCCTTCCACATGCAGGCGTTCAGCGCACAACGCCGTGCCACCGGGATTGCTGACGTCGGCGCCGCTCAGGGCGCAGCAGCGTGAGATCTGCGCATCCTGCAGCCTCATCTCGCCTTCGGAGCGCAGGCGGCGATCCGGCCCTTGAGGCGTGTTGCCGCCAAAGAAACCACCTTCGACAACGAGTCCGTCACCGTTGAAGGTCACCCCGCCTGGATTGGTGATGCAGGTGTTCTCCAGCACCAGAGTCCCCCCGACACGTGCACTCCACATCAGGGCTTCGCCATGGATGACGGCGTCCCTGCAAAGGAAGTCCCGCTCGGCGACGAGACTGTCGGCCAGGAGCGCTGGATTACCGTTGAGGCGTATGCGGGTGAGGTCGGCTGTGCCGCTTACGTGGAGGCGGGTAAGCCTCAACGTGGCGGAACTGCGGCAGTTGACAAGGCGGAGGAGGCCGTCGACGCGTACGTCTCGCATGTCCAGGCCGGGCATCTGTGAGTCGCTGAGGTCGATGAGCTTCGTGGAGGCGGCCTCGAACTTCGGCTCCTGCTCGAACACACAGTTCGTCATCACGACGGCATGGGGGATGTCGCTGCCCGACAGTTCCACAGCCCCTGTGATTCTTGCGCCCCGCAACCGTAGGGCTGGAACATGCCCCGGTTCGGGTTCGCGCTCACCGAGTAGCAATCGGGTAATGATCTCGGCCCGTATGACGGTGCCGGAGGCAGGGGCTGCCCTTGGGGGGCCGAAATCGACCTCTCGCCCGCTGGGAAAGGCCTCCCACAGAATTTGCTCGGCTTCGGACAGACTCCGCCCCGACATAGGCCGCTCCCCCACACGGTATTGGAATGCTCCGTACGTCATGTCCTCTGTTGAGATGCCATTCCCGATTCGTCTGGTTCCGGCTGGGAAGGCCTCCTGACGGTTTGGCCGGTGTGTGCGAACTGCAGCAGTGGTGGGTTCTCGTGCGACCGGGGCAGGAGCAGCGGTTCCCAGCTTGCGGGCGGCGCCTTGGACGACAGAGCGGCTGCGCCCAGCGCCCGCCTCCGAAGTGAGGCTCCAGTGATCGTCTGCTACCTGAAGCATCGCAAAGAAGTCAGGTCGAGCCATCTCAAGCCACTCGAAACGACCGAGGCCATCGTGGGCGCCGTCACAGGCCCACTCGCCGCGCCCCGCAAACTCGTGCTCGGCAGATATGACACCACCGGACGCCTGCAGCACGTCGGTCGCACCAACATCCTTGCCGCGGCCACAGGCAGCGCCCTGGCTCCCCCGCTATCCCCGGCAGGTGGCTCTCACCCCTGGCACAACTGGTCTTTCACGGTGGGATGGGCAGTAAGGAGACGCTGCACGTCAGGCTCGTGGAAACCGAGCTGATAGTGGGAGTCGGAGTCGATGTCGCCCGGGACGCAGCCAGCCGCTGGCGCCACCCCGCGCGCTGGCATCGCGCCCGCCCCGACCTCTCCGTCGCCGATGTTCTGTCCTTGAAGGCGCCCCCGCGTTGACGGCGGAGCGGTGCGGGTTCGGTGCCGCAAACATCAGGAGCCGAGGTGGAACCTTGTTAGGGCGGTGGTCCAGTCGGTGACGATGGCCTGCTGCGCGGCGGTGAGAGTGATCTGGCCAGAGCAGACCGCGGTGTGCAGCTTGGTCTCAACCGGGTCCTTCTTGTTGTTTACCCCGGCGCCTTTCCGGTGGCCGGGGTCGGCGGGTTCGACCCACAGGTTGCGGGGGTCGTTGGGGTCGCCGCCGAGTTGCAGGCTGATGAGGTGGTCGTATAACTGCGCGGTATTGCACCTGATGCACGATCCGAAGGGATTCAATCCGCTGATCTCAGACAACGCTCGACCGCCCTGTTACCGTACACCAAGGCTGTGACCTGGTAATTTGCTAGACACTTCCCGTCTACTGCAAGATTCATGCACTCAACGGGAAGGGTGTGCGGGGTGGCGAACGGTGCAAGACCGCCCATCGCGGGGGCGGCCCGGCTGGAGCTGGTGGACGGGGTTGCCCTGCTGCATCCCGAGGACGCGGTCTTCGAGGCGATGCTCAGCGGGTTCGCCAAGCAGCAGCGCGGTGGCCGGCGGCTCTACAAGAAGACGGTCAAGGGCCGTGATGGGCAGCTACGCCGGTTCGCGCTGTTCACGAACGAGTACCCGTGGAACTGGACCGCCTCGCACATGGACGAGTGGATGGTGTCCCTGATCAGCGAAAAGGGGCTGGCCCACTCGACGCTGCGGTCCTACCAGCTGACGGTGCGGCTGTTCTGCGACTTCCTGATCAGCCCGGCCTACGAGTGGGCTGATGAGTGCGAGAAGCGGTTCGGGACGCACCCGGTGCAGATCTGCCACGAGTGGAACACCGTCCAGCACCTGACCGATTACGAGGGCCAGGGCGAGAGGCGCCCATTCACCCGGGAAGAACTGCAGAGGTTCTTCGACTACTGCGACGACCGCATCGACGTCGCGGCCCGCAGCCGCCGCAAGGGCGCTCTGGCGGCCTACCGCGACGCGACGCTCTTCAAGGTGCTCTACGGCTGGGGCCTGCGCCGGAACGAGGGCTGCAAGCTCGACCGGGTGGACTTCCACCGCAACGCCGCCGCACCTGAGCTGGGCCGGTACGGGATGCTGCAGGTCCGCTGGGGCAAGGCGACGAAGGGCTCGCCGCCGCGCCGACGGAACGTCGCCAGCGTGATGCCGTGGGCGGTGGAGGCGGTCGAGGACTACGTGGTCAACATCCGACCGCGGTTCGGTCTCCCGGACCACCCTGCTTTGTGGTTGACCGAACGCGGGGGCCGTCTGCAGCCGCGCGAGGTCAACGACCGCTTCACCGCTTACCGTGACGCGATCGGTCTGCCGCCGGAGCTTACCCCTCACTCGCTTCGGCACAGCCACGTCACGCACCAGATCGAGGACGGTGTCGACCCGAAGTTCGTACAGGACCAAGTCGGGCACCGTTACGCGAGCACAACCGCCATCTACACGGCGGTCAGCGGCGACTTCATGAACACAATGATGCGGAAGGCCCTGGACCGAGCCTTCGAACGGGACGCGGACATGGGAGACACCGGATGACGGCCAAGCTGGACTACACCTGGCGGCTGCGCGAAATCATGGCCGAGCAGGGCATGTTCACCACCGCGGCCTTGCAGCCGTTGCTGGCCGAACGCGGGGTGACGCTGTCCACCAGCCAGGTCTACCGGCTGGTGACGGAGAAACCGGAACGGCTCAGCCTGAAGGTCCTGATGGCTCTGCTCGATATCTTCGGCTGCCCCATGGACGACCTCATCCGGCCGACCATCTCCGCCAAGACCACCCGAGGCAAGCGCACGGCTGACGGCGCCGAGGCGGGCATCGGCAGCTTCCGTCCGAAGCGGGCACGCATCACTGGCCCGGAGAAATGACCGCTGCACCTGCTGTCCCACCGCCCGAACCGGACGACGTCATCGTCTTCGTCATGGCTGGCGTCGAGCCGGGCCTGGCCGAGGAAGTCGTACGCCAGGCCGCATCCGCCGCGGCCGTCTCCCGGGCCAAGCGCCGCCGCCTGGCCCGTGCTCTCACCGACGATCCGGACCTGCTGGTCTCCGGCCGTCCCGAGGGCCCTGCCGTGATCGGTGACTTCATCCGGGCTCTGCTCGCGCACGGCTCCCGCCGGGCCGCCTTGCCGAAGTGCGCCGACTGCGGCAGCACGAAGAAGCTGGCCAGCCTGCGGGCCGACGGAAAACGTGTCTGCCAGCCCTGCGATCACAAGTCCCGTGCTGCATCGCTGAGTTGCGGCGAGTGCTCCCGGCCGGCTCGCGTCTATCGCCGCGCCCGCACCGGTGAGGCGATCTGCCGCGACTGCTTCAGGCTGCCCGAGGGTGACCCCGTCGACTTGATCAGCATGGCAGTCGCCGCTGTCGCCCCGGACGCCGATCCGGTAGCCGTCCGCCGCGCCGTCGAGTCGGTCGCCCCGGTCGGCAACGTCTATCTGATGTTCCGGTTGCTCTGGGAGATCGAGGACACCCAGGGCCTGCTGACTGGCGAGGGTGCCAAGGCGTCCGCGCGGGCCGTCCGGCTGATCACCGCCCTGAGGGGCGCCGGGGTCGCCGTCGCCGTGCCAGCCTGCCACGGCTGCGGTGAAGTCCGGTCGCTCACCCACCTGCTGGGCGACCGCCGCTGCTGCCTACGATGCTTCCGCCGGGCGCACTTCGTGGCCTGCGGATGCTGTGGCAGGGACAGGCCAGTCGCGGCCCGCCGCCCTGACGGGACCCCGCTGTGTTCGACCTGCATGCGCCAGGAGGCCGACCATCTGATTACCTGCGTCCTCTGCGACCGGGTCCGCCCCGTCGGACGACGCACCAAGGACGGGCCGCTCTGCGACGCCTGCTGCAGGCCGGCCCTGCGGACCTGCTCGTTCTGCGGCAAGGGGCCTCGACGCTGCTACTGGGCAGCGACCGGGAGGCCTCGCTGCGACACTTGCTCACGCACTCGCCGGCACTGTGTGGGCTGCGGCAAGCAGAAGTACGCCGCGGGCAGGACCGAGGATGGCCACCTCTGCGAGACCTGCTGGCAGAAGGACCCGATCTCCTTCAACCCCTGCCGTCTCTGCGGGACGGTCGAGTATCTGCACAGCTACGGCCGCTGCCACAGCTGCGTTCGTGACCAGCAGGTCCGCGACGCACTCTCCCGCGATGGAGTCATGCGCCCTGACCTACAGCCGGTCCACGATGTCCTGGTCGCCGGCGGGCCGAAGGCCGGGCTGAACTGGCTGGCCCAGCCCAGTGCCCGCACGATTGTCGACGCGCTCGCGGAGGGCACTTGCCCGCTCACCCACGAGGGCCTGGACACGCTGCTGCCGAACAAGTCCGTGGCCTATCTGCGGGCCGCCCTCGTCACAGCCGGAGTCCTGCCCACACGCGACGAACAGTTCGCGACCTTGGATCGGTGGATCGCCTCGGCGACCGAGGCCGTCCCGGACGCCGACGAGCGCAAGCTCGTCCGGCGCTTCGCGACCTGGCACCATCTGCGGCGCCTTCGACGCCAAGCCGCGAAACACCCGGTCACCACGACCCAGGCGACGACGGTCCGGGCCAGCATCCGCGCCGCTGTCGGCCTGCTGGTCTGGCTGCGCGAACAGGGCACCGAACTCGGACTCTGCACACAGATTCACCTGGATGAGTGGATAGACAGCGGGTCCACGACCCGCTACGACGCCCGCGGCTTCGTCGAGTGGTGCCGCAAGAACCGGCACATCGGCAAAGGCCTGGAGATCCCAGCCCGGGAGAAGCTGAGCCATGTGCGGCCCCTGGACGAGGAGGACCGCTGGGCCATCAGCCGACGGCTCATGCATGACGACGGCCTCGCTGTCGAGGACCGGTTCGCCGGGCTCCTGGTCCTGCTCTATGCCCAGCCCCTCACTACCGTCTGCAGCCTGCCGGTGACCAGCGTGACCATCGACGACCAGGGCATCTCGCTGACGCTCGGTGACACCCCTCTGCTGCTGCCCGAACCGCTGGACACGATCGCCCGTCGGCTCCTCGAACGGCGCCGCGGCAACTACACCACCGGCCACACCTCGGACTCGACATGGCTGTTCCCTGGCGGGTTCGCCGGACGCCACCTCAGCCACGAACGCCTCGGCACGCGGCTGAAGCGACTGGGCATCTACTCCCGCCCCGGCCGCACCGCCGCGCTGATGGACCTGTCCGCCCAGCTCCCGGCCACGGTCCTCATCCGACTCCTGGGCATCAGCCCGGAAACCGCGACCGCCTGGACCCAAGCTGGCGGGCAATGGTCTCGATACGCCGCTGGCCTTCCCGACCGCCCCGGGTTCAGGGCAAGTGCTGGCGCACGGACGCCCAGCTTGCGAGTTGATCTTTGATCGGTCCGGGCGGAAGGCTTGGCATGAGCCGGTCGATGTGAGCGGTGAGGTTCTTGTGACGGCGCAGATCGCCGATCTGCTCGATCGGGAGGTCCCGCCAGCCAGCCGCGAGCGACTTCGCCCGGCGCGGCTCAAGCGAGAGCGCGGCGAGGGTGTCGTTGGCCAGAGCTTCGGGGCTCCAGTCCGGGTCAGCGTCGGTGCCGAGGTATTCAATAACCCAGGTCCGAAGTGCGAATTCCTGACGGCGCATACGGGCTTGCTCCCACAGACCGTCGCCGTGAAACCGCCTGTTCGCCGCCAGGGACAGCTTGGCCCAGCGAAGGCGCGCATCGCGCGACTCTGCAGACCGATACACGTGAGACTGCGCAACCGTGCGTATTCGCTCCAGCTCCTGCCCACGCTGAAGCCCGGCCATGTGGGTCTCCAGGCTCTCGATGCTCCAGGAACTCACATTGAGATTCGGCTGGTCCATGTGGCGCCTCCTCTCAACGTCCGTTTGGTGCGGCCAGGAGGATCCGATGTCGCTCGAGGTCGACGCCGAGGATCACGACCATCAACTCCTGCCCGTCCACGACAGGCGTCTCAGGGAGTTCTTCTGGTCGGATGAGTCCTTCGACGCAGTCGGCGACTCGGACGAAGGCGCCGATCGGCGCGAGCTTGGTGACCTGGCCACTGACAGTCTGGCCGATCATGTCGGCGAATGAAGTCAGCAGATCTGCGTGTTCGTCCCACTCGGTGAGCTTGATCTTGACCTGGTGGTTGTGGTCGGCATGCCACAGGACGAGTCCGGCGACATGCTCTCCAACGCGCGGAAGTTCCATGCACCGGGGCATGGCAGTGATCTCGGCCAGGCCAATGGCGTCGGGGTGGTGGTCTATGGCGAGGAAGACGCCGAATGGCTGGCGGCCGACGACCTCGCCGGTGACCGCGGCGCCGAGGGGGAGGTTGCGAACGGTGTCGGGCCAGGCGGCTACGACGCGGGTTCCGTAGTCCTTGTCGCTCCCCCAATCGGGCCATGAGTATTCGGTCATAACCGGATCATCGCAGGCCCGGCCCCGATTCGGGATGGCTTCGTCGCGCGGTGGTCGTCGGATGACGTTGCATGGGGCTGTGAGTTGTCCGTTTGGCGGCAGGCTTGTCGACTGGACCGCTTCGATCCTCGGCCGCGAGCTGGAGATCGTTCGCAAGGCGCCTGACCAGCGGGTATTTGAGGTGACCAGGCCAAGCGGTGGGCAGTTGAGCGGACACGCCTGGATGACTGCGCACCGACGGCTTGCCCGTGACTACGAGCCCGATCCCACCCGGTCCGAGACGATGATCCGGTGGGCGGTGATCGGCGTCATGGTCCGCCGGTTCACCCGAGTCGCCCGGCCGAACGGTCGGGACCACAGCCTCTCCGGCGGACCACTCCGTAGTAGACGATCAGGCACCTGCCAGGCGTCAGGAATCCTGGACGGCGCCTGCGAACTCCTCGACCTTGCTTCGTAGGTCCGGCGACAGGTCGGTGAGGCCTGCGACGATGACGTTCAGTTGCTTTGCGAGCTCCGGCTGAGCGCCCCAGACTGCCGGGCTCCTGGTCAGAACCGCGGACAGCAGGTCGCCCTCGTACATGTCGCCTTCGGCCAGCGGGTTGTCACGAAGCACCTCGACCGCGAACGGAAGAAGCACCGGTAGCCCGACATCCTGCCCGATCAGCAGGCGCAGGTCCTCAACGGTCAGAGTCCCGATCGGCCGACTTCGCAGGGCATGCACTGTCGCAACGAGACGGGTGGCGTCGGCTGGCGGCGCCTGCCAACGGTCACGTTCAAGCTCCTCAAGCGACCGAGCACGGTTGATAAATCCAGTCACTAGCCGATTCTCTCGCAGATGCAAGATCTCAAATGCAGTCTCAGGTGGCATTCCGCACGTTCTGATAGCCGGAGTTACCAATATCGGCGTTAGCCATGCTGCCGGTGAAGCCGTAGGAGGCCGCATTGAGCTTCTTTTCCTTGCCGGTGACGTACGCCGACGGACGCACGCCCGAGGTGTAGCCGCCCTTGCGGCAGATCGTCGACCTGAGGTTCACCTGCGTCACTGCCGGAGAGATCGCACCCGGCGTGCAACGACGGTCCTCCAGAGGCTCGCCGTGCTCGTAGCGGTAGTGGCACGAGCCTGCGGCCGGCTGCTGCTGGACGGTGTAGTGCTTTTGTGGGCCCGCGCCAACTGCGATGGCCTTGCCGGTACCGGCCGGCGCGGCCGTGGCTGGTGCCCCTGCGGCGGGGCTGTTGCTCGTGGCCGGTGTCGGGGTGCCGAGCTGGACGGAGGAACAACCTGCTAGCAGCAGCCAGGTGAGCAGGGCGGGTGGCAGGGCACGGCGGGCAGGACGCATGACGATCCCTCACTGGCAGGCGATGGCTGAGCAGATGCTCCCCCACTCCCGGTCCGCTCTACCGTCCGGGGTGCGGTGCACGGGCGGGTTGGCGGGGCTCATCCGCCGGGTGCTTCGAAGGATGCGTCGCGGGCGGGTGGGGTGATGTCGTGGGTGGTGCGTCTGCGGCTGGGCAGGCCGGGGGTGTGAGGGCTGGGGGTGGGGCGGGCCCAGGGTGGGGTGGTGTTGAGGATGAAGCGGATGCGGTCGGCGAAGAGCGGTTCGGGGACGGGGATTTCGATGCCGGGGTTGCGGCGGTAGCCGCGGGTGACGGCGTTGGCGACGTAGTTGGTGATGGCGTCGGCGCGATGGGTTCGAGGGCGTGGGCTGGGGGTGGCGAGGTGGTTGAGGATGCGCAGCACGGTGGGGAGGCTGGCGTCGAAGCGGAAGTGGTGCCGGGGTGGGCAGATGCCGGTGACGGTGAGGGTGTCGGCGTCGTCGGATTCGTCGAGGTCGGTCTGGTTGTTCCAGAAGGCGGCGGCGTGGGTTTCGCCGCGGGCTTGGTGGTAGAGGGCCAGGCAGTAGGCGGCGGCGGTGGATTCGGCACCGGCAGCGTACTGCCACCAAAAGCGTGCGCCGTCGTCGACGCCGGCCAGGCGTAGGGCGCAGCCCAGGAGCCAGGCGGCGGCGGGTTCGGGGATCTGGCCGGTGAGGAATTCCAGTGCGTCGGGGGCGACTGCGGTGACGGCGACGTCGCAGAGTTGGTCGAGGAGTTCGGCTGACACTGTGTCGCCGGATGGCTGGGGGTCGGGGGCGGTGGCGTCGAGGTCGAGGTAGGCGCAGTCTTCGTAGGCGATGGTGTCGTCGGGGACGGGCTGGTCGTTTTGGAGGCGGGCGCGGGCAAGGAGGGTGTCGATGGAGGGCATGGCGGTTTTGGGTTCACTCCCGGGAGCGGTGCGCGGTGAGCAGGGTGTTGAGGGTGGCGCGGGCGTGGTGGTCGACGGCGTGGGCCATGGCGGTGCTGACGCCGAGGACGTCGGCGGTGTCGTCCAGGGTCAGCCCGCATAGGTGGCGTAGGACGGTGACGTCCATGAGGTCGTGGGGGAGCCTGCCGATGGCGGTGAACAGGTCGACGAGTTCGCTTAGGGCGGCGAACTGGCCGGGGGCGGCGTCGCGGGCTTCGGTGGCGGAGAAGACAGCGGCGCGCAGGTCGGGGTGACCGCCAGCGTCGCGGTGGGCGCGGGCCATGACGCGGGTGCGCAACAGCTGCCAGGCGTAGCGGTGGATGTTGGCACTGGTGGCGGCCTGGCTCCAGCACAGCCACAGGATGTCGAAGGTCTCCGTCACCACCCATCGGGCCCGGTGGTCGGTGAGCAGGAAGGCGCGCGCGTAGGCGGTGTAGGCGCGGGTCATGGTCTCGGTGAATGCCTGGTGCGCCAGGGGTGGCGGCTCGGGATGGAGGGCCACTTGCTGGATGCAGTCTTTGATCCAGTCGGGTTCCTTGTGGGCTTCGCGGGCGGCCGCGGTCCACAGTCGGCGCATCGGCGGCACGGGCAGGCCCAGGGCGCGGATCACGCTGAAGGTGATCTCCCAGGCGGGGTAGTAGCCGTTGCCGCGCAGCAGTTCGCTGATGCGGGTCTTGGAGTAGCCGGAGCGGTCGACGAGGTCGTTGAGGGTCAGGCCGCTGGCGAAGAGGAAGCTGCGCACCGGCTCCAGCCAGGCTCGGTGCGAGACGCCGGCGCTTTCGGCGATCGGGGCGGGCTTGCGGCCGCGTTTGCCACCGGTATCCGGCGGGAGGGGCTGGTCTGCGTCGGGGGGCAGGGTCATCGGGGCGGCTCCTGTGCGCCGGCCGCGGTGGGGCTGGTCGGGGGGCGGGAGCCGTCGGGCGCGGTGAGGGCTTGCACGATCTGCTGGACGAGCAGGCCCAGCGACGGGAGCAGGGCGGCGGCGGCCACACCGTGTCCCAGCACGGTCATCACCGTGCTCCATGTGAAGACCACCGCCAGGACGGCGAGGGTCACCACTCTCTTACTCGACATCGCACTCGGTTTTCTGTGAGCAGGACACTAACTGCCTCTGCTGGTGGCGGTGCTGAAGCGCCGTCAGGAAGAGGGGACGTCAGCATTACGCGGCCGTTGGGGGAGCCGCCACGCGATTCCGGGCTTGCGGAACAATGCCGGTCGGACAGCCAGTCCCCGCTACCCCTCGCCACCCCGCCTAGCGGATGATTCAACCCTTTGGGGGGGAAACACGGCTTCTGCCCATTCGTCCACGTGCATGCCGCATGATGGCTATCCGAGGCGCCGCTCGACGCCGCACCGACCGTGCGGCCCCCTGTGCTGAAGCAACACCCAAGAGGGGGCCGCACGGCGCCCACTCCCCCACGTTCGGCCACATGCGGTTCGGATGGTAGGGAAGTAGAGGGGGCCCTACACCTGATGAGGCGGATTCGTGGATGCGGGCATAGCTGCAGTGCTATCTGCCAGTGTGGGGCTCGTGGGGGCGCTGGGCGGGGCAGTAACCGGTGGTCTGGCGGCCGTCCGGGGTGCCCGCATCGGAGCTCAAGAGACTGCCAGGTCTCTACAACAGCAAGTCATGGACCAAGGTGCCCTGGAGCACGCCCACTGGCTTCGGCAACAGAGGCATGTGGCTTACGTCGAGTTTCTGGCAGCTCTGTCCAACTCGGTCAATCACGGCGACAGCAAGTGGACGGAGCAGGTACGGGTCGGCTGGGTGCAAGAAAGCTATCTGGCAGCGACCTTTGCGGATGGTGCCCGGCTGGCTAGTGCTCGTGCGGCGGTTCTTGCCGTCGGACCAGACGAGGCAGTCAGAGCTGCTGAGCAGTGTGTACAAAGGTTCTACGAGTTCTTCCCCGAGCTCGTTGCTTCCGGTGAACGGGGTGAACAGCGGAGTGAGACTTTTCGTCCGCTCCGCACCGCGCTGGACGAGGCCCACTCGAACTTTCTCGCGCAGGTTCGGGTCGTCTTGGGTGGCTAGGCTTTCTCAGCGTGCTCGAGCACAGTCCGCGCCGGAGGCAGTCATTCCCGCCTTGGACGGCGCTGACCGGACATGCAGAGACGGCCAGGCTCTTCGTGAGATCTGACCGTCTCCAGAGGGTTTCACTGGGCTCAACCGGTTTCTGATGCCGCTTGCTCGGCGAAAGACTCTGCGAGTTCACGCAGCCGGGCAGGGTCCCGGCGGAGCGCAACCTTGTTGAGTGCTCGCAGAAGGGTGAAGAAGCCTTCGTCGTTCTCGATCCGCTGGTGGAGAAGCACGGCAAGTTCCCCGGGGTTGTCGTACGGCAGCCGGCGAGGTTCCTGCTCCGTGCTCGCCTTTCGACTGCTTTGCCGCGGGGAGTCGCCCCGCGGTTCAGGGATCGCTTCTTGCGCCGTGGTGGTTGCAGCGGACTGCTGCGGCGCCGGCGCCTCGGAAGACCTTGGCGCAGGGGGCGTAGAGGATGCCGCTGGGTCTGCCGTTGGCCCCCCGTCGTCTTCAGAGCCCTGCGCGGGGGTGGTGATTACGGCGTAATCACTCGGACGCTTCCCCGCGCTGCCTTGTCCCGCATCGACGAGTGTTTGCTCTTGCCTCTGTGCTGCGCGTACTTCTTCCTTGCGGGCCCGCTCTGCCTTGAGCTGCTCCAGAGCGGCTTCTTGCTGGTCGACCGGCTTGTTGCCGACCGCGCGGAGCAGGTCGACGGGTTCTTCGCCGATGCGGGCCTGGAGTGCGGGGGAGAGGTTGAGCAGGGCGAGGCGTTGGGAGATCCATCCCTGGGAGCGGTGGAGTCGTTTGGCGAGGGCTCGTTGGCTGCCGTAGATGGCGAGGAGGCGTTGCAGGGCTCGGGCTTCGTCGAGTTCCTCGAGGTCTTCGCGGTGGATGTTGGCGACGAGGGCGGATTCGAGAAGTTCCTCGGGTGTGGTGCCCTGGTCGTCGCTGACCATGACCTTGATGGTGGCAAGGTCGGCTTCGCGGGCGGCGGCGAGGCGGCTGCTGCCGTCGACGACGACGTGACTGGTGTCAGGTTCGAGGTCGGCTTCACGTTCGGGGTTGGCCTTGATGTAGGCGTCACGGTTCATGACCGTGATGGCCTGCTTTTGGCCGTGAGTCTTGAGGCTGCCCGCAAGGTCGGTGAGGTCACCGAGGCTGGAGCGGGGGTTGTCAGGGTTGAGGCTGATCCGGTGGACGGGGAGTTCCGTGGGCGGTGCGATGCCCTCGGTGGGGACGCCTGTGGCGGCGGCAACGGCCTGGCGTCGTGCGCTAACCGGGCGCACTCCCCCGCCGAAGCGGCCGGCGCCCAGTTGGTCGGCCTTGCTCACAAGACCTCCCTTGCCAGGGCGCGCATGCCGACGGCCTGCTGCGATTTGGGGGCGTAGGACAGCAGGGGTTTCTTCACTCGGACGGCTTCCTTCTGTTCCTTGAGGTCTCCGATGAGGCCGACGACTCTCGGATCCTTTATGTCCACCCAGCCCTGGAGGGAGGAGGTGGCGATGTATCCGCGGCGGGAGTCGTAGAGGTTGACGACGATGCCGAGGTAGTCGATGTCGACTTGCAGGTCGCCTCGGAGGTCGTCGATTTGTGTGGTGAGGAGTTCGTAGGCGTCGGCAGAGCTGTCTTCGGCTTGGACGACGATGAGGGCGCCGGACTGGCCGGGCTTTTCGCCGTCGCGGCGGCGGCCGTAGTAGGCGGCCGCGTCCATGGAGAGGCCGAGGCTGGGCGGGCAGTCGACGATGATTACGTCGTAATCACCCTCGAGGGGTGCCAATGCCCGCTCGAGGGCCGCTTCTCGGGCTCGTACCGCGGACAGGCGCACGTCGAGGAGGAAGGCGTCGTTGCAGGCGGGCAGGAGATGGAGGCGGCCGTCGAAGGTGTCGTCGTCGACGGAGACGATGAGGTCGCGGAGGTCGCCCTTGGGGTCGCCAGCCATGTGGTTGGTGAGGCTGTCGCCGTTCATCGGCAGGGGACTGCCGCCCAGTTGGTTGGTGAGGTGGCACTGGGGGTCGAAGTCGACGAGGAGCACTCGCAGTCCGAGGCCTGGGAGGTTTTCGACGTCGAGCGGGTCACTGCCCGGTTCAGCCTCGTCGTCGTGGGTTTCGCTGGCACGTAGGGCTTTGGTGAGGGCCTTGGCGACGCGTACGGGGTGAAGCGTGTTGGGGTCTTCGGCGAGTGCTTCGCCGAGTCCGGCGGTGACGGCGGTCTTGCCGACGCCGCCTTTCTGGTTGCAGACGACGATGCGTCGGGTGATCGTCGGGCGTTCGATGTCGGGGGAAGGGTTGGCGTCGAGCCACAGTTGGACGGACTGGGCGAGGCCCTGGATGAGGGAGACGCGTCGGTCGGCGGCGATCTGCCGGAAGTTCTCCCACTGTCCTTCTGGAAGGAAGGTGGAGAAGGAGTCGGCGCCTGCGGTGTCGATGGTGGCTGGGGTGGAGGCCAGGCTGCACCAGTCGCTGATGCCTTGTTCGACGGCTGCCTGGATCTCGACGCCGTGCTGGGCGGCTCTGATTTTGAGGTTCTGCCGGAGCCATCCCGGCAGCTTGGAGACGACCTTCTCGCGGTCGCTGGAGGTGGCTGGAGAACTCATGGAGGACACCATACTAACGCGCAAGATCTTTTACATAGCCGACACGTTAGTTAGACCAACTTGGTGGCGATGGGTCGTCCAGCTCAGGTGATTACGCCGTAATCACCGACGGGTCCGACGGGGGCTCAGCCCTTGAGTGATTACGGCGTAATCACTCGTCTCCCGTCGCGTCAGCGGATGCTGCCGGATTGAACTGTGCACCAGCGGCGTCTAGTTGCCAGGACGTGGCGATGTCGCCACTCGTATTCCATCCGAAGCGTTCGAGCTGCTCTGCCTCCTCGACCCGACCTTGCTCGGACAGACACACCACAGCGAGGTCCAGCGCCAGGTCACTACCTGCTTCGGCCGCCCGCGCGCACCATGCGAGGGCCTCCTCCCATCGCCCTCGGTCGGCCAGCTGAAGCGCTCCCCAGGTGGCGGCGTACGACTCCCCAGCCAAAGCGGCCTGCCAGGCACTTGCCAGCGCCTCGTCCAGGTTCCCTGCAGCGGCGAGTCGGCGAGCTGTAGCGAGAGGTCTGGCCTCCGCCCGTCTTGCAGCACGAGCCGCCCAAGTCGACACGAGCTCCTCGTCTGAAAATGAGAAGCGTGGGATTCGTGTGCCGGCGACCGGCTGGAAGCTGCATTGTCTGCTCCAGCGGAGTCCCCGTCGGCGCGGGAGTTTGCGGCAAACCGACGCAGTGCCTTGCGAAAGGCGGTGACGGCGCCCTCCTGATCGGCCTCTTCGCACCATTGCATGGCTTCCCGCAGCCGTTCCGCGCTGGCCAGTTCTCCGGCTAGGTCGTGGAACGCTCTCTCATCAGAAGGCGGAGCTACACGAACCAACCACGCGAGGGAGTCGTTCAGTTGTTCAGCCAACAGCATCCGTTGGGTAGCAGCTCGGAATGCTTCACTGTCTCCTGCTGCGATGGCCCGCTCGAACCAGGGGAGTGCCGCATCCATCTGGTCCGTGTCGGCCAACGCCTCGGCTGTGGCACGCAGTGCATCGGTCTCGCCTGCGGCAGCGGCACGTTGGTACCAGGGCACGGCCTCGCGAAGACGACCGGCTCGAGCCAGTTCCTGCGCAGTAGACCACAGCGTCTCCGCGTCCTCGACGCCTTGGAGGGTGTGCTCGAGCCAGAGGTGGATGTCCTCTCCACGGCCGATTCGTGCCAATTCCCGCACAGCCAAGTCGGTGACGTGTCGGGTTCCGGCCTCGCGTGCGCGTTCGAACCAGGGCAGGGCCTCATCCACCCGGCTTGCTCGTGCAAGGCAGAGACCGATATCCAGGTAGTCGCTCGTCTTGGCCCACAGTCGGCAGGCGATGTCGGTGAGTCCGCGCTCCGCCGCTGCCGAAGCGAGGTTTCGTGCGGCATCGCCTTCACTGAAGGCGAGGGCGGCTTGCCAGAACAGTTCCGGGACGGGGCTGGAGCCGCGGGTAGCCCGAGCCTGGTCGACGAGGAAGTCTGCGAGCCGGTAAGTCTGTCCGGTCGGGCCGGTTGCCGGTTGAGTCGCCCCGCGGCGGCGCTTTTGCCGGTGCAGGGGTCCGGGGACCCCTTTGACCGGCTTGGTGAGTTGGGCGAGTGCTTCCTCGAGCCAGTTGTCAGGCAGCAATTCCCACTCGGTGTCGCTGAGATATGCCTCGGCGGCCGCTGCCAGAAACGGGAGGGGCAGGCTGATGGGATGGCCCAGCCGTCGAGCATCGATGGCCGCATCGAGCAGGGCCTTTGCTCCAGGGGGTGCCTGACGGTGGATGCCGACCAGGTCGAACCCCGCTGCGAGGTACTAGGTGACCATGCCGTCTTGGGCAGAGCGTGCTGCGGCGGCGAGGCGTGGATCGGCGGACCGCTTGAGTTTAGCGACTTCGTGCGGGGTGAAGGCTGAGGGAACGTGCAGGACTCGGTCAGCGATGAGCACGCGAGCTTGGCTGTACGGATCTACTTTTCCGGGCTTGGGGGAGTACAGCAGATCATCGAAGTAGCCCGGGCCAGGCCAGATGGTTCCCAGGATGAGGACTGGGGCTCGGGTCATATCGCTGAGGAGGGCACGTAACCCCGAGGCGATCGGTTCGCCGAACTGGTCATGAAGTAGATAGCGATGGGCTTCGTTCAGCCAGATCACGGTCTTGGGACCAACTTTGGCCAGGCCGGCGAGGGCTGCTTGCGGACGATCGGGCTCGATGGGATGCCACAGGAGCCAGTCGTCCGGAAGGTGCTGGATCGCCTCGTAGCAAGCCCGAGTCTTTCCACAGGACGATGAGCCGACCAGCATCACCATCCGGCTGCGGCCCTCGGATGCCAAGTGGATGATCTGCTGTAGTTCGACGTCGTGGTCGCGCTCGACGTACTCCGTCAGGCCTTCGATGCCGCGCATCGCGATGCCGTGGTGGACTTCGAGGGCGTAAGGGTCCAGGTCACTGATGGGGCGGCCGAGAGGTTCCGCCAGGTGAACTTGCGTCCATAGTTCGGCCGCGCGACGACCGGCTTGCTCTGCGTCGCCACCGATGCGACGGGTCAGCGTAATAACCAGTGCGATGACGTCTGCTTGCTTGGCCGGTATGGAGGCGTCGCCGATGATGCGGTTAATGGTGTCGCGGGACGGACAAGCCAAAAGGTCGTCATCTTCGGCAATCGCTTCCGTCATGGCATCCAGCGTGGGTGTACCTGCTGCGACGTACGCCTCGTAGATCAGGCATTTGAGCATCCGCAACGGGCCTGGCGGCACTGCAGGTCGAGGAATGAGCCGTCGCCTACTGGCAGCCTCGGCCGTTCCTCCCTCAGGCCTTACCGCCCCGTCGCGTTTCATCGCACCATCGTGCCTGTATGCCCAGGTGTCCGTCTCTGAACTGCGGTATCGGTATGGGGCGTTAGGGGCTTCGTCGCATTTCAGCGTGCCGGGATCTGCAGCCCTGACAGTGGAGAACAAGCTGGCCGGCTGACAATCCGCCTCATCGTCAGGACCTCACCATGACCCGTAAGAGCAAGCGCAACCGCAGTCATAGCAACCGGTCTCACAGTGACTTCAGCGTCCAGATGCTGAGCGCTGTCGTCTCCTGCGTTCTCCGCTTCCTTCTCGACCAGCTGCGCCAGATCCTCTGATTAGTCAGCCTGGCGGCACCTCGCGTCTGGGAGGGTCAGGTGATTACGGCGTAATCACCTGACCCTCCCAGGTCCGCAGCGAGTACTGCGGAGGTTGTGCTCACGGCTCACCCTTCCGGTGAACGTTCCCGGTCGGAGCGCAAGGCGGTCGCCGAAGAGCATCACTGGCGAGCGCAGCAGCCGGGTGCGGTTCCAGGCGGGACGGCGGCCGCGTCCGGCGCCGGGCACATGGGGCCAGCGCAGCTGGCGCCGGTGTACCGGGCGCTGCGCGAGGCGTTCGAGGACGGCAAGAACGAGCCGGGCGCGGCGGACTTCTACTACAGCGAGATGGAGATGCGCCGGCACGACGAGACCGGCAGCGCCTGCGCCGAACGCGGCCTACTGCACGCCTACTGTCTGCTGTCCGACTACGGCCTGCGCGCCTCCCGCGCCCTGGGCTGGCTCGCCGCGGCCATGCTCGTCACCATCGTGCTGCTGATGGGTTTCGGACTCCCCACCAACGACCCGAAGCAGGAAGCGACCGGCATCGTGCCGCCTGGCGGCGGAAGGGTCACCTTCGAGATCGGCAAGGATGATCCGCACAACCCCACTGGGAACCGGTTCACCAGCGAGCGTTTCGAGAAGGCCCTGAACGTCACGCTCAACTTGGTGGTCTTCCGCTCCGCCGACCAGGACCTGACCACCACCGGCACTGACATCGAGATGACGTCCCGCCTGGCCGAGCCCATTCTCCCGGGTCTCGCGGTCCTCGCCGTCCGCAACCGCGTCAAACGCTGACCTTCAATGGCGCCAGCGGCGCAGCAGGAGCGCGGCCCAGGTGAAGCGTCGGCGGCGGACGGGGCCAGAGGGGGCCTGCTGGGGAGGTCGGGCTATTGGCGGGAGCGACGGCACAGTGGGCGTAGCGTGCGGCAGCGATGCTGGGGGCGAAGGGACGTCGGTGGGGGCACTGACTGCGACGGCGGTTGCCGGGATGGGCAGTTGTTGGGCGGTGGCTTGAGCGCCCAACTGTGCGTGTTCGCGGGCGCGGCGCCGACGGTGGCGTTCGCGGCCCTGTTCGGCACGTTGCAGGGCCGACATGGTGGCGTGGGCGGTGGCGGGACGAAAGTCGGGCCGTTTGGCGAGCGCCAGCAGCGGTTGCGGCACCAGGCCCCACCAGGTGGCCCCGTCGGCGGGGCGCGGATGGGAGATGGTCCAGTCCCGTTTCCAGGAGGCCATGTCGCCGCTCCAGTCTTCGCCGGGTTGAGGGGTGTAGGTGCGTTGGCGGCCGCCGTAGGGGAGGAGGACGGTGTCGCCGGCTAGCCAGCACACGGTGGCGCCGGCGGTGGTGAGCTGGCGCTGGGCGGGGGTGGGGCGCACTTTGGTGTGCGTGATCGTCTTGTCGTAGGGCTGGACGTTGATGGTGCCAGCTACGTCGCAGTGCAGCGGGTCGTCGCGGTCGAACACCCACCAGTGTGCGGCCTTGGTGCCGTGCTGATTGCGCGTGGCGGTGATTCGGTGCGCGACGGCGGACGGGGTGAGCAGGCGGCGTGGTCGCTCCAGCACGATGACGTGCTCGCCGCGCCGCACGATCAGGGAGGGCGGTATTTCCCAGCGCTGCCCGGCGAGGTCGGGGTCGATGCGCAGGCCAAGGGCCGCCTGGGGCAGGACGCGCAGCAGCTGGTCTTGCAGGGCGAGCATCGTCGTGAGGTCGGCCTGGACGTCGGCCTGGTGCGGGGCGGGGGCCGGGCAGCGGTCGGCGCCAAGGGCGGAGGCGTGGTGGCGGAAGCGGGGAGTGAAGGAGGAAGAGGTGCTGGAAGGTCGCTGCAGGATCAGGCGGTGGCCGCAGGCCAGGCATCGGTAGCGGTTGGCAGCCAGCCCGTGGGGGAGACGGGCACAGGCATCGGGGTCGCGGCGCAGATCGATGATCTGCCCCTGGTGGGCGACATCGACGGCGAATTGGCCCCTGCGCGGCAGCTCGCTTCGTGTGCTGCGCTGGCCGGCGCTGGCGGGCGGGCGGGTGGGGGCTCCGGCGAGGGTCCGGGGGCGGGGTGAGTGGGCGGGGGTGGTGGCTGTGGAGCGGTTCATCGCAGTGACTCCAGGGTCGGGGAGGGGGCGGGGCGCTGATACGAGGTTTGCCCGAATGGAGTTGTCCGGTGGTTGTCCGCTCGTGTTTATGCAGGTGGCAACCGGACATGGCCGGACTGGCGCGGACAGGCAGTGGCCGCCGGACAACGTCCGGCGGCGCTCTGTCGCCTGTTTCTGACTGTCCGTACGCTGATCAACGGTGTACGGCGGGGGAGAGCTGGATGGGGGGAGGGATCGTGGCAGAGAAGAAGCCGGGCGGTCGGGGGTACGGCGGCTTTCACAAGGACGCGACGCCCGAGAGCATCGAGCTGGCGAAGTACCTCCGCGGTCTGGTGAAACGGGCGGGGAAGAGCCAGCGAGACCTGGAAGAGCCGACCGGCTACGGGCGGACCACCATCTCTTCGTACCTGAGCGGCGAGGCCGTGCCTTCTCACGTGTTCGTGCAGAAGCTGGTCGCCTACGTCACCCACCCGCGCCAGCGGCAGGCGTGCATGGAGCAAGCCTCGCGCCTGTTCGTGGCTGCCCAGCGCCCAAAGCCGGCCACCGAGGTACCGGCCCCGCGGTCGCCGTCGGATGGCGAGCCGTCCGGGAGCGTCTTAGCCACCGTGGCAGCCACGGCCCAGGACCAGGCCGCGAAAGCCTACGATCAACTCGCGCAGGCCCACGAGCGCAACCAGGAGCTGATGGAAGAGCGGGGCCTGACCCAGCAACTCGTTCTGAATCTGGCCCGGTTCACCGCCGACCTGCAGCAGCAGGTGACGACTCTCAAAGATCAGTACGACGAGGAGAACGAGGAGAATTCAGCGCGCCTTGGTGAGCTCACCGAACAGCTGGAGGCGGCGCAGCGGGAGTTGCGCCGGGCGCGCGCCAGCCGGGACGAGACCGAGGTGCTCCTGGCTCGGCTGCGCAGGCGCAGTGACGAACTGGAGGAGGAGCTCGCTCAGTCTCGCCGGGTCGTCGCCTCTGCCGATGAGCCCGATCTGCCGCCGATGCCGGAAGAGCTGCAGGAGGCGTTCTTTCGAGCCGACTTCAAAAGGGCTCTACAGGCTGCGCAGGGGTTCCTCGAAGACGGCCAGCAGCGACGGGATGCGGTCAGCGATGAGTGGAGTCTGATCAGGCCGGGCCGGTCGGCGATTCAGACCGTTGATCGTTTACGGACGGGCTGCCACCTTCTGGGGCGCGCCTTGGGGTGTCTGGCGATGATGTCTGCGGCGGCACTTCATGTGGCGGCCACCCTGTCCGGCGCGACTGGCTGGACGATCCCTCTGGATCTGCTGATGCTGATCGGGGTGGTCTTCGTCAGTGACCCGTGGAGCCCGTTGGCGCAGCTGTGGCCGGCGGTCCGTGCCGGCTTCCGCAGGGAGCCGATGCCGAGGCCGATCACGGTGAGCACGCGGGCGATGGCTGTGCGGGCAGTGCGGTGCCTGATAGCCGGACTTGCCGCGGCGGGTGCCGCGCTGAGCGTGGAGTGCTCGGTGAAGTGGAGTGCCTGGTGGCTGTTTCCCCTGCTGCCGGCGACCGCGGCCTGCGCCGGGTACGTGGTCTTCGGTCACGATCGGCGCGTTGTTCTCTTGGTGCAGCAGGCTATTGGCGAACTGGGCGCAGACTTCAAATCTCCCCCGCAGCCGCATCGCGCTCCGACAGCCGCGCTGCCCATGACGCCGCCGGTCGTCGTGAGTGATCCGGAGTGGCTTGAGGCACGGCGTCAGGAAGTTGGGAACTCACTCACGGGGGGTTGGAGCGAGAGCGCCCTGTGGATCAAGCTGGTCGTCCTGTTCTCGGGATTCCTGGTCGGCATCGCTGTCCTCGGGGTGTTGGCGAACACGGTGTCGCATACGGCCCGCGCCTGGCATACCCCGACCGGGTGGCACTGGGACGGCGTCGTCGCAACGATCGACGATCCGGTCCGCGCCTACCTCGCCGCGCACTCCGTCGGATTGCCGCTGCCCGTGACCGCGCTGCATCTGTTGTGGGTCGCCAGCGGCGCGGCATTGCTGTTGATGGGCTTCATGTTCGGCGGCTTCGGCGCGCGTATGACCTGGGTCGTGTGGGGCGCTGCCACTGTCGTCATGGTGTGGTCAGGCACGGCCGAGCCTGGGCGTCAGGTAGCAGCTGGGCTCGCCACCATCGCCTGGGGGATGGCCTCGGTTCTGGCGATGCACGGCCTCAACCTGAGGCCAGTCGCGTCGCAAAGCGTGGTCGTCAAGAATGACTCGTAGAGGCGAAAAGGCCAGCCCCGCAAAAGGGGCCTGGTGGTCCACGGCAGACCGTGGACCATCAGGGCCTTTCATGTTCTCGGCCCGCGGCGCCGCACCCACATCCCCCCGCCCCGGCGCGAGGACCCTGTTTACCCGCCGGTGACCAGAGTGACGTCACCGACCGTCATGGTTTTCGGCAGATCGGGGAAGTCGGCGGAGGCCAGCATGCGTGTCACCGCCTGCTCGATCTGTAGGGCTGCTAGGTCTGGCATGCCGTCCCATGCTCCAAGGTCGGTTACATGGGCGAAGAGGCGTTGCGCGGGCAGCCAACGAAAGTTGACGATGATCAGCTGTCCGGCTGCGCTGACATCGAGCACCTCAACCTGGTCCCAGGGTGATGGGGGTTGGTACGGCGGCGCGTCACTGCCAAGGGGAGCGTAGGCATACCAACCGGGCTGATCATCCGTGGTCTCACGTGATGGTGGGCGGTCCCGTGCGTCCTGGGTCAGTTGGGGGAGGACACGGGAGAGGTCCGCAACGACTGACTGCATAGACGACGTGTCCATGAGGCCTTTCTCATTGGGTCCGGGATGCCGACCAGGCACGCTTCAGCGTAGGCCTGGCCGGCGCCGAGCCCATGGTTCAACTGGTCAGAGTGAGGTGTTGACCCAGTCTGGGCATTTGTTCTCTTCCTCGTACGAGGCGTTGCGGCAGAAGGCTGTTACGACACCCATGGGGTGAGTGTCCGGTGACCCGGATCCCTGGGTGCGCTGTTCGTACACCTCGACGAACTGCTTCACGCCTCTTGGCCCTTTGAAGTACATGCCGTACAGGTACCGGCCGTTGCGCTGCTTGAGGCCGTGCGAGTTGTTGTAGATCACGACGAGCATGGGTTCTTCGTAGAGGTTGTGGTCTACGAAGGCGTGGGTGTAGCCGAACCCCCTCGGGTTGGCCTTGCCGACCCGGATCCACACGGCGTGGCCCCTGTCCGCGTTGTCTTTCATGATGTCCATGCAGGACCAAGCCGCATGGGCTCCGTTGTAGGTGGTGCCTCTCGGGCATGAGGTCTGCGGAGTCGGCGGGTCCGTTGTGGGAGGCACCATGTCGGTTGTGGCGTCAGTGTCGTCGGCTGCAGTAGAAGTGTTGACTTCCGCCAGGTCGGCAGCGTCGTCGTCTGACATTCCTGCTGAGGCTGCTGCGTTGATGGCGTCCGCGTCGGCCCCCGTGGCGTCCGCGTATGAGTGCCACGCGCCCTCGGGTGCGGTAGTGCTGCTGTCCGGGGAGGGGTCTGTGGCTGATGCCGTGGCTCCTCCGGCGAGCAGGCTTGCCCCGAGAGTTAAAGCAGTGATGGTGCATCTGAGTCTTGCTCGCAATGCGGTTCCCCCTAGTTTGCTGAGCATGACAAATGGTCGCGATCACGCTATGGCCGGGCTCGCGAAAAAGGGAACGTTTGATCGAAAGCATGGGAGGGTTTTGCCTGACGGTGGGGGAGGGGTGGCTGAGGTCGCTTGAACCGAACAGAGGCGTAGCGCGAGGAGCTGGCGCGCGAATGGGTGGTGGAAGAACGCCTATCGGAGCACGCCGAGCGAGCGAGAGGTCGCTGAGGAGCGCGAGCACCAGGAGGAAGAGGAACAGCGGCGGCGGGCCGACGCCGAGGCGCGGCGCCGCATCCCTGCGACGAGCCGTCGTCGTGGTCTCGCGTTCCTGGGGCCGTCGTGGCGTGGTGGCTGATCCAGCACTGAAGGGTCCTCGACGACTGGCGGGCGCGACGGTGCCCGACCTCGTCGAGGCCCTCGGCGGAGCCAGCACCCCCACCTGGCCGCCTGCGGGCCGCATAGCCGACTACCTCCGCGCCATCGAGGAACCCGACGCCGAGGAGCTCGAGGCCGAACGCACCGGGCCCTCGCACTGCGCACCTTGGAGCGATCCCTCGCAGATCGGCGAGCGGCCCATTCGGATCCGGCTGCCGGTCCACGAGACGATGCGCATCGTCCAGGCCGTCCTCGTCGAATGCGCCGACCAGATCGCGGGCAGCGTCCAGCGCTGCTCCCCGCCGGCTAGCCGGAGGCCGACCGGCGCCGACGCGCCCAGCTCGTCATCCAGGACCGGCAGGACCCCCGCCGCTGGTCGCGGACCGGCATTCGGCCGCGCGCCCGCCAGGCCGCCCTATGGCTCCTCGGCCGCGTCCAAGGCAGCCCCGGCCCCTTCCGGCCGCTGACCGCGCTCCAGCTCGACCACATCACCACCGTCGCCCGGGGCGCCGCCGAGCGCGTCGAGCGCGCCCTTGACGTCGGCGAGACCACCGCCCAGCTCGCCCACCCCTGCCCCGACTGCGGCGGCCGACTCAACCTCCACGGAGGAGCTGGCGCGGCCCCAGCCGCGCGTTGCACCAGGTGCGGGCATGTTTGGACACAGCACGACCACGCCGCATAGCTGTGGCATGGTCCCTCAATGTCGAGGGCATAAGTCACGCACGCCGGGAAACTGTCCGGTGCTCAAAAAACCGAAAGCCTCCCGGAACCAGCTTGGCGGCAGTGCCCGGGAGGCCACGCGGTTCGGCCCACGATCAAGCAGGGAACCACATGGAAAAGTCTGTCCCGCCCATCAAGAAACAAACCAAAAAGGCCCATACGCTGCGCCAACTGTGGCGCGTGGCTCTGATCAGCCTGACTCGTGGCACTGCGTACGGGCTCGGAGTGGCTGGAGCGAGCGGTCTAGTCGCCTGGTGGGCCAGCACCCGATAGGCACCCCAGCGCTGGGCCCCCGCACGGCACGCGCGGGGGCCCTGTACGTTCAGTGCTCCCATTACCACGGCCCACCCCACGCCACTCGATCATCCGGCACCGCTCGACGTACAGCTCGTCCGCCTCCTTGATCCCCGCCCGCCGCAGGAACTCTGCGACGTCCCGCAACCCGTATCGTCGCAACGATCGACGATCCGGTCCGCGCCTACCTCAACGCGCACTCCGCTGGACTGCCCTGCCTGTCACCTCGCTGCATCTGCTCTGGGTCGCCAGCGGCGCGGCATTGCTGCTGATGGGCTTCATGTTCGGCGGCTTCGGCGCGCGCATGACCTGGATCGTGTGGGGTGCCGCCACTGTCGTCATGGTGTGGTCGGGCACGCCCGGGGATGCTCGTCAGGTAGCTGCGGCTCTCGTTACGGTCGCATGGGGTCTGGCGTCGATTCCGGCGATGCGCGGCCTCAGCCTGCGGTCGATCCGGATGTAGCGCTTGATTTCCCACTGCCGCGGCCGAGCGCTGCGCCGTGGTCGTGGTGCCTCGCGACCGTATACGCAGCCGCTCACCCGGTCCAAGTACCGCCTCAACTTCAGCTACTCCTGGCCCGAGGACGAACTGCCCGAGGGATGTCCCGCGGCTGGCTCCAACGCTCTCTTGAAGCGCGCGCGATCCCGTCCGAGCACGGGCTGGCAACATGGCTGCCCAAAGAGATTCCGCGTGGAAGGCGTGGCGGGCGTCGGCGGGGGAGAGAAGGCTGCTCCGGCCTCCGTTGCGGTGCCACGCGCCGATCGGCCGTACGGCGCCGTCCGCGAGTTGAGCAGGCTGCAGTCGAGGGGCGGCAGGCGCTTCGCGGCGATCGCGGCGATCACCCCACGGCGAGGTGTGGCTGAATACAGGCAGCCGCCTCCAACTCGCGGTCCCCGCTCCCGCCGACCCCGAGCCGGAAACGGAGCCAACTTGGGCCCCTCTGCGCATACGCGCGGGCGCGGGCTGAACTGCGTGAGGTGTCAGCCGGTCCAGGTCAGCGACAGCACTGTGATACGCCGTGTGGTCACGTTGACGAGCAGCACGGCCAGCCCGAACCCGCCGAACAGTGCCTGCCGGGTGATCTTGTCGTCGATGCCGTACGGCTCGGTCACCGCGTACGGGTCGGTCTCCAGCGCGTCGATCAGGTCGAGCAGGGCCAGCTGTCCCTCGGAGGGCAGGGCTAGGATCATGTCGAGTGTGTGTTGAGAGCGGACGAGGTGCCAGTTCACGCGGCGCCGCGCTGCTGCCGCAGGGTCTCCATGTGGTGGCGCCAGTCATCGAACGCTGCCGCGGACTCGGGGGTCTCCTCGTACTGCGCGGGCAGCTCCCCGGTCGCCTCGACCTGCGCGCGGGCCTCCTCGATGCGCGGCGCGGTGGTCAGCGTCCACTCGGCGGCGATGGCTCGCCACCGGTCGACCACGTTCTGCAACTCGGTCACGGGAGCGAGGTGGATCTCCCGGAGGGCCTGCTGGCGCAGCTCCGGCACGGGCAGGGCATGCACGATGGTGTCGATGCTCCAGTCACTGCTCACCGTGGTCTCCTCTCTCCTCGGCCCACGGTAGCGGGCGGCGCGACCCGCTGTCAGCCGCCCTTGGCTCGCGTTCGGCCGGTCCTGGACCAGTCCTTCCCGTACGGATCAGTCGGGCGGGGAGGTCTGGCTGGCCTGGGTGAGGAGGCGTTCCCAGGTGCGGGTGGATCCGCCGTGCTGTTGGGCGAGGGTTTCCGCGATGCGGTGGCGTGGGGTTTCGCCGGCGTCGGCGAGAGCTTGGGTGGCGGTGTGGAGGCGGGGATCGTCTTGATACGGGTGTGCTTTGCGGGGGCCTTGTCCTGTGCCGGGCGGGCGGCCTCCGCCCTTTCCCTGTCCTGGCGGGTTGGTCCGGCGTTCTTCGATGTCGTGTCGGGGCCAGACGCGGAGGCTGTAGAGGGTTTTGCCTGCGGAGAGGTAGCCCTGGGTGGCGTAGGCGCGGACGGTACTGGCGGTGATGCCGAGGAGGGCGGCGGCCTCTTCGTCGTTGAGGAGGTCCTCGGGGTGGGGTGTGGAGGGCAGTTGGGGGATGGGCTGGCCGGCGAGGTAGGCGCGGGCCTGGGCCTCGTCGTAGAGGCGGATGCGGCTGTGGGGGAAGAGGCTGGGGATGCGCTGGCGGAAGGCGGGGGCGTCGCGTCGGCGCCAGGTGGCGAGGGGGACGCCGGCTTGCTGGGCGATGTCGGCTTCGTTGATCACTGGCCGGTTGCGGGGGATCACGGTGGCATTCCTCGGGCGAGGTCGGGGGTGGTGGGCTTGTAGGCTGGGGGTACTTCCCGTCGGCGTTCGCGCCGGCATGGATGTTGGTTAGGGGCCGGTGGTGTGCCGGGTCGCTCCTTGTGGGTGGCTCTCCGCCGGCCCTTTCCTTACGTCCGCCTTCCAGCGGCGGATCTCGTGCGGGCTGCGGAGCCTGACGACTTCGACGCCGAGGGCGGCCGTCTCGGCGACCTGCTTGGCGTAGCGGGGCCGGTTGTTGCGGTACTTGCGGATGGCGGTGCGCAGTAGGGACCGGCGGTTGAAGAACGCTTTCCCCCAGGTCAGTCGGTGTGCCTGTGGGCTGTCCTCGCGTCCGGTGAGCTGGCGCAGGCTGCGGCGCACGATGCGGTAGAGGATCAGGGGCAGGGGGAAGTCGAGCCATACGAGTACGTCGGCGCGGTGCCAGACGACGTCGGCGAGCTTGGAGAAGTTCCCTTCGACGATCCATGCGTCTTGCTGGGTGATCTCTCCTGCCTGCCGGCGGAACTCCGGCAGCGGCAGGGCCCCCATGGGGGTGAAGAGCAGGTCGTCGAGGTCGGTGTGCGGGAGCCCGAGTTCCGCGGAGAGCCAGCGGGCGAGGGTGGATTTGCCGGTAGCGGGTGGTCCGAAGAGTGCGATTTTCCGCATGGTTTCCTTTCCTCGACGGGAGCGGCGCTCGGTTCGCTGGCAGGCAGGCCGGGGGGATCGCCCGGAGTCCAGAGGCTTGCCATCTGAAACCTTACAGCAATTCGAATCGCCGTCGAGACGGCCCAATGCTTGTTTCCGGACGACTAGGTCGCCGACTAAGCCCCGTCGGATCGTCCAAGTTCGCGGAGCAGGATGCCGAGGTTGTACGCCGCGTCGGCGTGCCCGGCGTCCATGGCCCGGCGATACGCCTCTTCCGCCTCCGCAC
>NZ_JBITSP010000017.1:48651-49218 GCF_044540925.1 Streptomyces sp. NPDC085900
TCCGCACTCCGGCCGCCCCGAGCGAGCAGGTTGCCGAGGTTGAACGCGGCGCTGGCGTGGCCGGCGTCCATGGCCCGGCGATACACCTCCTCCGCCTCCGCACTCCGGCCGCCCCGAGCGAGCAGGTTGCCGAGGTTGAACGCGGCGCTGGCGTGGCCGGCGTCCATGGCCCGGCGATACACCTCCTCCGCCTCCTGCTCCCGCCCGGACCGCGCGAGCAGGACGCCGAGGCCGACCGCGGCGCTGGCGTGCCCGCCGTCCATGGCCCGGCGATACGCCTCTTCCGCCTCCGCACTCCGCCCCGCACCGGCGAGCAGGATGCCGAGGTTGTACGCGGCGCTGGCGTGGCCGGCGTCCATGGCCCGGCGATACAGCTGCTCGGCCTCCGCACTCCGCCCCGCATCGGCGAGCAGGTCGCCGAGGCCGACCGGGGCGTCGGTGTGGCCGCCGTCCATGGCCCGGCGATACGCCTCTTCCGCCTCCGCACTCCGCCCCGCACCGGCGAGCAGGATGCCGAGGTTGAACGCGGCGCTGGCGTGGCCGGCGTCCGTGGCCCGGCGATACACC
>NZ_JBITSP010000017.1:49315-163467 GCF_044540925.1 Streptomyces sp. NPDC085900
ACCTCCTCCGCCTCCTGCTCCCGCCCGGACCGCGCGAGCAGGACGCCGAGGTTGTACGCGGCGCCGGTGTGCCCGGCGTCCATGGCCCGGCGATACGCCTCCTCCGCCTCCGCACTCCGCCCCGCACCGGCGAGCAGGACGCCGAGGTTGTACGCCGCGTCGGCGTGCCCGGCGTCCATGGCCCGGCGATACGCCTCTTCCGCCTCCGCACTCCGCCCCGCACCGGCGAGCAGGATGCCGAGGTTGTACGCGGCGTCGGTGTTCCCGGCGTCCATGGCCCGGCGATACACCTCCTCCGCCTCCTGCTCCCGCCCGGACCGCGCGAGCAGGACGCCGAGGTTGTACGCGGCGCCGGTGTGCCCGGCGTCCATGGCCCGGCGATACAGCTGCTCGGCCTCCGCACTCCGCCCCGCATCGGCGAGCAGGACGCCGAGGTTGTTCGCGGCGTCGGTGTTCCCGGCGTCCATGGCCCGGCGATACAGCTGCTCGGCCTCCGCACTCCGCCCCGCATCGGCGAGCAGGTCGCCGAGGCCGACCGGGGCGTCGGTGTGGCCGCCGTCCATGGCCCGGCGATACGCCTCTTCCGCCTCCGCACTCCGCCCCGCACCGGCGAGCAGGATGCCGAGGTTGTACGCGGCGCTGGCGTGGCCGGCGTCCATGGCCCGGCGATACGCCTCCTCCGCCTCCTGCTCACGCCCGGACCGCGCGAGCAGGACGCCGAGGCCGACCGGGGCGTCGGTGTCCCCGGCGTCCATGGCCCGGCGATACGCCTCCTCCGCCTCCGCACTCCGGCCCGCACCGGCGAGCAGGACGCCGAGGTTGTACGCGGCGCCAGTGTGGCCGGCGTCCATGGCCCGGCGATACACCTCTTCCGCCTCCTGCTCCCGCCCCGCCTCATCGAGCAGGATGCCGAGGTTGTACGCGGCGCTGGGCATGTGCTCGGCGAGGGGTTTCCATGCGGCTTCGGCCATGTGGGGGGCTGGGCTGTAGGCGTGGACGCCGATGGTGAAGCGGTCTGCGTAGTCGATGGCATGGTCCACAGCTGTCTGCCACACCTGTTCGTGAATGGGGCTGGTGGTGTGGTCGGGGAGGTAGTCGAAGACGTTCCAGGCGTCGGGGTCGGTGGTGGGCAGGAGCAGGCTGGTGGCGCCGTAGCGGAGGCGTCCGGCCCAGGCCAGGGCTTTGTCGAGGGGTTCGGGGCGTAGCAGGGGGTCGTTGGGCAGGTAGTGCTGGTGGAGGGCGGCGAGTAGCGAGGTGGGGTAGGGCGGGCGTAGGCCGGTGCGGGAGAGGTCGACGGCGGCGGCGACCAGGGCGGCGCCGCGGGGGTGGCCGCCGGGGCGGGTGGCGTGGCGCCATTCGGTGAGCAGGGCGGGGCCGGCGGCGAGGTATTCGGCGACGCCGTAGGGGCCGTGGTGGGTGACGGCGTCGATGATTCGTGGGTCGTCGCTGTTCTGAGCCCGTGCCAGCTCATCTTCGCTCCAGCGGCGCTGGAGGTGGAGCGGTTCGGTCTGTCTGAGGACGCGGGTTCCTGTCCCGGATGGCTGAGGGCCGGTGGAATCTTCCGAGCGGTTCTCGGTGGTGGGCGAGTGAAAGGTTTCGTAGTGGCGCAGCTGCATGGTGGCCAGCACCGGTGTTCGGAGCCGCACCAGTTCGGCCAGAATCCCCGTCTCCAGCCCGTCGGGAGTGAGAAAGCGTTCGAGGTCATCCAGCCACACCACGCACCGCACCGAGGTGGTGGCCACCACCTCCACCGCGATGACCAGGTCCGGCCCGGTGTCCGGGGCCAGCACCCGGTAGCCGACGAGCGCTTCGCACTGGCGCACGGCATGGTGGGCGGCGCGGGTCTTGCCCGCGGTCGACTCTCCCACTATCAGCACCAGTCCGCCGTGCTCCGTCGCGTGTGCCAGATGGGCCCGCAGCTCGGCGTCCTTGTCGCGTGTCAGGTACGGAGGCACCGCATTACCGGCATCGTCGGGCCGAGCCCGGTGGGCGCCGGCTGCCAGCACGTCCCACTCTTCCACCAGCGGCCAGCGGCGCGGATCCTGGAGATAGCCGGGCACCCGCACCCCGGACGCGCTGATGATCACCGGCCCCTTGATGTCCCGCGCGGTGACCACGACCTCCTGCTGGCCGCCGGATACTTCGGTGTGAACATCGCCGCTGCCAGAGGGGTTCACGGGCACAGCAGGACTTTCAGTCGCCGGATGTACCGGGCCCGTCAGATTGCCCCGGCGGCGGGGGCGGGCTCGCCGGCGTGCCGAAGTGCAGTCCGCCGGCCACGTCGCGGGTGGTGACCACCGTGCCCTGGTTGCCACCCGAGATGTGGGTGGAGACGTTGCCCGCTCCGGTGCTCGCCACCGCCTGCTGAGCCTCTTGGTGCCAGGCATCCAGTGCGGCGGCGAAGCCGGCGTCCATTCCGGCCCGCGCGGCGAGCGCGGCCGACAAGAGCCGTGCCCTGTGCTCGTTGGCGGGCTCGCCTTCCAGCGCCGTCAGCTCCGCCTGGGCCGGAACCGGCTCCAGCTCACCCGAGGCTGCGGTCTCTGGCCCCGCGTGCCCGCGCCATCGCCGCACCAGGGTGACCAGGCTCTGCCAGGACTGCCCGCCGGCGGCCCCCGCCGCGCCCGTGGCCAACGCCAGCAGCAATGCGGCCGATACCGGCTCCATGACCAACCCCCGTGTCCGACAAGCCCGTTATCGCAGCATCTTAGAGCTTCGGACCGTCGGCGAGCCTGCGTTGAACAAACACGCTTCCCCAATGCGGCATGCACCAGGACGTCCTCCGTCTCGTGCGGATGACATCCGCGATGCGAGCTGGAGCCGGAGCCGACCGTCCTCTTCTGACGATCGGGTCCAGGTTCCGTCGGAGACCTGCGGTTGCCGCCGGAGGCGGCTCCTTGGCCCCGCAGGGGTGGGCCCGCGCCCGAAGGGCGCTTGAAGGGGCCCGGCGCGCAGCGCCTGCCCGAAGGGCAGAAGGAAGCCGCCCGTGGCCGAAGGCCACTTCAGGGGGCGGCGTTTCCGCTGGTCCGCCCCGCGCCCGCAGGGCGCTTGAGGGGGCGGACGCCAGCCGCTTGCGGCTGTCCTTTACCGCGCCTCGCGGCCCGTCCTGTGGACGGGCCGCGAGGGGTGGGTGTGCCGGACCCGACCCCGGGTCCGGCACATCTGGTTACAGGCGGGGGAAGAGGGCCCGTGCCGCCATCGGGTGGTGGTGCAGGCGGTGCAGGAAGTCGACCTGGAAGGCGCTGCGGGCGGCGATCTCGTCCACGCGCAGGTCTCCGACTCCCTTCTTCGTCTTGACGATCACCCCGTCGATGATGCTGATGCCCGCGCCTCCGAGGTCGGAGAAGACGTTGGTGCGCAGGTGGAGGTAGACCTGTCCTTCCTGTTCGGTGATGGTCACCGCGTAGGCGAGATCGGCCAGCGGATAGACGTGCGTGGCGCGGGAGCGGGCGACCGGCCCGGACAGGACCTCGGGGCGCAGGGCGCGCAGGTAGTGCGCGAGCGCCGCGCGGGTCCCGGCCCGCAACGGCACGTCGATGCTCTCCGGGTCGAACGGGCGGACGGCCGGGCGACGCCACATCCCGGCCGTGCCGGTGGTGCAGGCGCGCATCACCTCGTCGTACATGTTGCGCAGCTTGCGGTGGATGTAGTCGATGTCGGCGTTGAGGTCGGGGTCGGTCAGGCTCTCCCACCCTTGGGGCAGCAGGAACTGCGCGGTGGCGGTGGCTGTGTGGGTGGACAGCATGGGCACGGGCCGCAGCACCCGCAGGGCGTCGCGGTCCACGATGTCCGCACTGACCAGCGCCCCCAGGACGGACGCCTCCTCGACGATGCGCCGGGCGCGGACGGTGTTCAGGCCCGCCACCCGTTCGGCACGCGCGCGGACCTCCGCGCGCTCCTCGCGGGTGCGGCCCACGAGGTGGGCGTGGAAGCGCTTCTCGCCCTGGATCGACTCGCGGTCAAGGGTGCTGGGGTCGTAGCTCCACGAAACCACCGGGCTCAGCTCGTAGGCGCGGCAGTGCTCGGCGAAGCAGGCCGCGACCACGCCCAGCGCCTTGCCGAACTCGGGGGAGTGGTCGTGCAGTCCCGGCCGGTGCGTGGTCCCGGCGGACATCATCATCAGCTCGTACAGGGCGTGCGGGGAGCGCTTGTCGGTCAGCGCGTAGCCCTCGTCGGGAGAGACGTTGATGTGCGCGTGGACCTTGGTCCAGCCGTAGACGTCGCTCACGGTGCCCATGCGCTGAACGCCGTTGACGTAGCCGGGGTAGCCCTTGGCGGCGAGCGAGTCCACCACCAGGACCTCCTTGCGGCGGGTCTCCAGCGCCGTTGGCAGCAAGTGGTTCATCGGGTTCCCTTCCCTGGGTGATGTTGGTCGCCAGTCGGGGTGTGCCGCCCCTTCTGACACCATTAATTTTACAGCAGCCCGGCTCACTTTTCCATGGAAAACTGCAGGTCAGGAAGGGTTTTCGACCTTTCAGCCGGGCGCGGCGCTGGCGGGCTGTGGGGGTGGCGGTAGCGGGCCGCGGAGAGGGCGGAGATGGCTGGTCCGGTGCGCGCAGCTTGCTGCGCAGGACCAGCCACCAGGCCGGTGAACGCGCCGAAGGCGCCCGGCCTGGCGTCCCGCGCTCGCGCGGGATGGTCTGGCGGTGAACGCGCCGAAGGCGCCCGCCAGACCACCCCGGAGGGCCGCCAGGCCCGCAGGGGCGTCTCCGCCCGGCCGTGGCCCGCTACCGCCACCCCCACCGGGCCAAGAGGGCAGTCGCCAGACGCACCCCGGGGTCGGCGATCCGGGGTGCCTGCCCGGCCGGGCTGCGCCTACGCTGGCAGCGGAGCCGTCCCAGCGGTCATCCCCCGTACCGCTGGGACGGCTTCGACGCGTTCGGCCTACACCCCCGGCGATCCCCCGGTGGAAGGCATGCCGGGTGACCTGGACGCTGCCCGACCCCGTGCTCACCACGGCCGTGCCGGGCCCGGACCTGCCAGCGAGGTCAGCCGCCGCGCCGTGATGGGCTGGTCTCGGCACCGGCCCGCCGGCTGAGCGACCATCTCAAGCACCACTCCGTCCACGCGGCCGCCCGCAACCGCGACGGCATGGTCTTCGCAGCGAGTTGCAGGACCGCTTCCCCGCGCATGGACACCGCGCACGACTCATTGATGCGAGGGCGGTATGGGGCGCACGGGATGGATGCGGCCACATCGAGGAGCCGCGCCTCCCAGTCACGAACAACGCGGAGCTGCGGATGAGCAACGAGAACAAGATGCTGACGGTGCTGGTCGTGGTCTTGGTGTTCGCGATGGTCAGTTACATCGCCTTCATCCACCCGCCGCTGGGCATCGCGCTCGGCGTGGGTGTCGCCGTGGCGACGATGGTGTGGCTGGTGCTGCGCGACAAGTAGTACGGCGGAAGGACGGCGAATGGCCCCGGTCTGCTGCGGACCGGGGCCATTCGCGATGTAGGGGCATTTTGAATGATCTTGTTCTGCTTTCCCCGGATCAGGCGGCGTGCTTCGACTCCTGCCGTAGCAGGGCCGTTCCCGCTACGGCAGAGAGGTCGACGAACCATGACAGCAGGACCCATGGAACGCGGGATGGGCGATCAGTCGCCGCCGCGTGCCCCCACGCCGGCCGAGGGGGAGCCGGGGGTCGTAGTGCCGCCGACCTTCCGCCCTCCGGCCGCGCCGGAGGCGTCAAGCAGGCCGTTCCCGCACCAGGAGTCGTACGGTCACGCCATGGCGGACAAGGCCACCACCGCTGCCGAGCGACTCCACCAGGAGATCAGCCAGGAACTATGGAAGTACCGGGACCGGCTCCGCGGCCATATCTACCTGGACGGCTACCGGCAGCCCGACTTGTCGGTACTCGAGAGCGACACACATACGCGCTACTACAAGGCGCGGGTCAAACCGGGCTTCAAGTTCGTGAGTTCCACCCCTTGGCCGCTGCTGAAGAAGTGCTACGACTACGCCCGGCTGGATTTCCACCGCCAAGAGTCGCGCCAACCCGAGCCGATGGAAGAGCTGCCGTCGGACGACAGGGACACCTCGGACTCAGCGGTGGACCGGGTGATCCTCAAGGAGGCGATCAACGCCTTTCTGGAGAGGAACCTGCCGGACGAGCGAGAGCGAGAGATCTACCGGTTGACCCACATGGAGGAAATGGGGCCGGTGGAGATCTCCAAGAAGCTCGGGATCGACCGCAAGACCGTCACGACTCGGCTGAAGAAGGCGGAGGTACGGATGCAGTCCCTCCCGCCAGGCGAGCTCGACACCCTGCGCTAGGCCCTCTCTAGGGAGCACGGCCCTCCCCGGCCCAGACCGTGCTCCTGTGAGGAGGCCTCAGCAAGGGACGGCAAGGGCTTCCTACGCGACACAGAACAGAAGAACAAGAACAACGAGACAAGGAAGAAGGACACTGTGCGAAAAAACGCTCACGATGTCCTCGTGGAGCTCCTGCGCGAGGAGTCTCGCGCCGAGCGCCCGGAGGGGCAGTCGCCCACTCCTCAAGAGTGGGAAGCACACATGGAGACCATCGAGGCCCGCGCCACGGCCTCCGTCGACACCGAGGAGCCTGCCGGCATGGGGTCTACCGTCGCCGAGGCTGCGCCACAGGAGTCCCGGGGCTCATCCACCTGGGTTCCCCTGGTGGAGCATTCGTTCGCCTACACAGGGTTGACCCTAGTGCTCGCGGCGAGCGCCGTACTGATCGCCGTCGCTATGCCGTTCGGCGCCGCCGCCGTGACGGTCTTGACCATCCTCGCTGTTGTCGCCGTCGCCGTCTGCTTCGTCATCACCTGGCTCAAAGTGAACGCTGGCTTCGACAAGCACGGGCGAAACGCGCCCGAAGGAGTTGTAACGATCCTAGGGAGGCTGCAGCGGCATTAGATGGGGCAGCGACTAGGAGGGGCAGCATGGCGGTGCTTCCGCGCCGTCCGCCGTCGTTGCACCAGCTTCCACTAGCCGTCCCGGCCCCCTCGCAGTCTGCGAGGGGGCCGGGACCCTTTTTGCGCGAGAGGGGCGCCGGCGGACCCGCCACACCAAGCACAGCAAGCGGGCGCTGTACCACTGAACTACGTCCCCCACGCAGCAACTTGGGTAATACTGTCCACGGCGCTACCTCCAAGCTTCGGAGCCCGCAATGGGGCTCCATTCATGGAAACAAGGAGGTAGAGACATGGAGAACCTTGCCATGGTCTTGGTGCTGGTGCTGCTGCTCGTTCTTGCAGTCCGCTGAGCCCCGCTGCAGTCGGCACGCCCTTCCAGGCGTGCCGTTTCTGCTGTCAGAAAGGTTCACCCCCCGTGCTCGCTCGCGCCAGGAGCAACAACCTGGCCCGAGGGGCCTGCCGACAGGACCTTCTTCTCCTCGGCCATCTTCTTCTGCTGTCGCTGTAAATGCTTCCGCTCACTCGTCCCCTCTACAGGGCAGAACGGCCGCCGCCCGAACGGATTCGGAAGCAGCAGCTGGCCGCAGTCGGGAGAGGCTTCGCAATGGATCTGGTCGCCCCCACCGGGCCAAAGAGGGCAGTCGCCAGACGCACCCCGGGGTCGGCGATCCGGGTGCTGGCTGGCCGGGCTGTGCCTACGCTGGCATCGGAGCCGTTCCAGCGGTCATCCGCCGTACCGCTGGGACGGCTTCGACGCGTTCGGCCTACACCCCCGGCGATCCCCCGGTGGAAGGCATGCCGGGGTGACGTGGACGCTGCCCGACCCCGTGCTCACCTCGGCCGTGCCGGGCCCGGACCTGCCAGCGAGGTCGGCCGCGGAGCCGAAGTGGGACGGCTACCGCGCCCAGCTCGCCCGCCGCGGCGACCATGTGCTGCTGCGCTCGCGGCACGGCACCGACATGACGAGCGCGTTCCCGGAGATCCGCGCCGCCGCCATCGCGCAACTGCCCGAGCAGACGGGCCTGGACGGCGAGCTGGTGGTGTGGGAGGCGGGCCGGCTCGCCTTCGAGCTGCTGCAACAGCGCCTGGCCCGCCGCGGCGCCGGCGCCACCCACGCCGCCACCCAATGGCCCGCGCACTACGTCGTCTTCGACCTGCTCCACCTCGGCGACACCGATCTCGCCTCCTGGTCCTACGCCCGCCGCCGGGCCGCCCTGGAAGGGCTGTTCGCCGATGCCGGGATGGGCGCGCCGTTCACGCTGTGCCCCTCGACCACCGATCCCGCCACCGCCCACAAGTGGCTGACCTGGGCGTCGGTCGGCGTGGAGGGCCTGTGCTTCAAGCGGCTTGACGAGCCCTACCGCGCCGGAGCCCGCTCCTGGACCAAGTACAAAGTCCGCGAGACCGCCGACGCGATCGTGGGCGCGGTCACCGGCCCCGTCACCGCCCCCAGCACCCTGCTGCTGGGCCGCCACGACCGTGCGGGACGGCTGCGCTACACCGGACGCACCACGGCCCTGACCCGGGCCGCGTCGGCCGACCTCGGCCACCTGCTGACCCCGGCCGTCGGACCGCACCCGTGGACGGGGCGGACCTTCTCGGCCGGATGGCACACACGCGAGCCGCTCGACGTCGCGCTCGTCCGACCGCAGCTCGTCGTGGAGGTCGCCGTCGACGTGGCCCGCGACGCCGCCGGCCGGTGGCGTCACCCCGTACGCCTGCACCGCCTGCGGCCCGACGTGGCCGCCGCCGATGTCGCCCCCTTCGGGAGCCACGGCTGAACCGGCACCGAACCGGCCTCTCGGCCGCCGCCGAGGAGCTGCTCGGCGGCGCGGCTACCGCGGCCGCCGTGTGAACTCCGCCACAGCGCGTGGCATCTGCCGCGGCGTCACCGGTCTGTCCTGACTGCCCAGCACGACACCGCACATCGGGCCCCCTCCACCGCCGTCACCAGATCTTTCAGCTGGTCACAGCTCTGGACGGGGCCCTTGTCGCGCTCCAGGGGCGGGAGTTGCGCCGCTAGGTCCGCCGCCGGTCAAAGTGCCGTCGACACCCCCCGAGCCCTCAACTACCGGCCCTCGGGGCGCTGTCGGGCGACAAGCCCGAGACCTAAGGGGCGAAGACCGTCCACGCTCCGCCCGCTGTCACCCACCTCGTAAAGGAGACACCCATGTCGACCCCCGCAGCCTCCGGTGAAGACACCCCCCGCACGACCTGGGTCACCCGGCTCGCAGCCTGCGTTCCCCTGGTCTTCGCCGTGCTCTGCACGACCGCGCTGAGCGTCTACCTCTTCTGCCCCCACGCCCGGACGTTCCTGATCGACGTCGCCACGATCGTCCAGGGCGTCGCGGTGGTGGCGGCCCTCATCGGCGGCCTCTTCACCGGGCGGCGGCCGTGACCCGACAGCAGATGGCCGACGGCGTGCCCGCCCGGGCCGACGCGGGCGAGCCGGGTGCCCTGGCGGCCGGGGCGGGCACCGGCACGGGCGGCGCTCTGCGGAGGTCAGCGTTTGACGCGGTTGCGGACGGCGAGAACGGCCAGGCCCAGCAGGACGGGCTCCATCAGACGGGAGGCCATCTCGATGTACGTGCCGGCGGTGGTCAGGTCCTGGCCGGAGGAGCGGAACACCACGCTGTTGAGGGTGGTGTTGAGGGCCTTGTCGAACCGTTTACCGGTGAACCGCTGCCCGGTCGGGTTGCGGGGGTCGTCCTGGTCGATGGTGAAGGTGACCTTCCCCCCGCCGGCCGGGACGATGCCCGTGGCCTGCTGCTTCGGACTGTCCTGGGCGAGACCAACGCCCATGAGCAGCAGGATGGTGGCGAGCATGGCCACGGCCAGCCAGCCCAGCGCCCGGGAGGCGCGCAGGCCGTAGCCGGACAGCAGCCAGTAGCCGTGCAGCAGCCCGCGCTCGGCCCGCGTGCTGCCGATCCGGTCGTGGCGACGCATCTCCATCTCGCCGTAGTAGAAGTCCGCCGCGCCCGGCTCGTCCTTGCCGTCCTCGAACGCCTTGCGCAGCGCCCGGTAGACCGGCGCCAACTGCGTCGGCCCCACATGGTTGACGCCGGACGGCGCCGCGCTCCACCCGGGAACCGCCCGGGGCCTGCCCGCGCGCCAGTGGTGCTCCTCGGCGAGGATGCGCCGCTTGGTGAAGCGGGTGGGCAGACCGTGCCGCCAGTGTGTTCCGGAGGGGCGGGTGTCGAAGGGGCACCATCCCTCCATCCGGATCTGGTCCAGGTGCACGGTCCCGGTGAACAGGCAAGCCGTTAGATCGATGTCGGACAGCACCAGGTGCGCGGCGTCCACCCCGCGCAGGGACGCCATGCGGACACCCGCATCGCGTACACGCAAGAGGTGGGGCAGTTCTGACATCGGCTGTCCACTGAACGAGGTGAAGGGAGCGGGCTCAGCGGCGATGGTGAGGGGGTACTCGAATACCGCGTGCGCGAAGTCCACCGTGGCGTAGCGCAGGCGGATCTCCGCTGTGGATGACCAGCGCGTGCGACGGCACTCCAAACGGTGCGTAGCCAGTGAGAGGGTCACCGGGCCGCCGAACGTAGCGCCGGACAACACAAGCCACCCAGCGCACACCAAAGGCCCGACCGCGTCAGCCTCCTTGAAGGTCGCCGACCTGAACACGGCGAGACCCTCGAAGGTCGCCGACTCGAACACGACGGCGCTCTCGAAGGTCGCCGCCCCGAACCCGGCGGCGCTCTCGAAGGTCGCCGCCCCGAAGCCGGCGACACTCTCGAAGGTCGCCAACTCGAACACGGCCGCACCCTCGAAGGTCGCCAACTCGAACTCGGCGAGACCCTCGAAGGTCGCCAACTCGAACCCGGCGGCACCCTTGAAGGTCGCCGACCCGAACCTGGCGGCACCCTTGAAGGTCGCCGACGTGAACATGGCGTCGTCCTTGAAGGTCGCTGACCCGAACAGGGCAGCGCCCTTGAACGTCGCCAACTCGAACCAGGCGTCGCGCTTGAAGGTCGCCGACTCAAACTCGGCGACACCCTTGAAGGTCGACTCGAACACGGCGTCGCTCTCGAAGGTTGCCGACCTGAACCAGGCGGCATCCATGAAGGTCGCCGCCCCGAACTCGGCGGCACCCTCGAAGGTCGCCGACTCGAACCCGGCCTCGCCTAAGCGGGGGTTGCCGGTTGCGGGGTCACGGAGGGCGTTGAGGAGAGCGTCCAGGAGGGATGCGGTGAAGGTGGTTCCCCGGTGGTCGAGGCTGGCACCGGGAGTCAGGCCGGCCAGGTAGGCGTCGCGTTCGGCGTCGGCCAGGTGGGCGAGGCACACGGTGTGGCCAGGGACGTGGATGCCGCGGCAGCCGACCGGATCTTGTGCTGTGGCGCCCTCTTGGCAGTACGGCCAGGGCGGGGCTTCGGGGGGCGTCATGCCCGAAGGACGGTTGACGACAATGCCTCGGTTGCATGCCCTCTCGGTACCGGCTCGCCGTCACCGACTCCTAGAGATCACTTACGGGGCAGGCTCCGGGTCATCGTTTGATCTTGGCGCACGGAGCACCGTCAGCCCGGTTGAACTGGATACACAACCAGGTGCCGTCGGCGTATTGGTGAGGCCTCTTCCCCCAGTTCCAGCTGACGTCAACGAGCGCGCCGGCCCCGGCGACCACTCCGAAGGAGAGCTTCACCAAGTCGAAGAGCGTCTTCGCGTCGAGCTTCGCGCTGGTGTCGATCTCCTGGAAGTCCAGCAGGTACACCAAGCCGTAGAAGACGCCTGCGGAGACCAGGACCGCGGCCATGAAGGTGACGGAGAGCGCCCGGCCGACCTTCCATAGCCGCAGCTCTCGATCGTTTGCGGTCGATCGCGGCCGCCGGTTCAGTGCCATACCGGGGGAGACACGGCTTCGCGATCTGCGGTTGCAGCGGGCGAGAGGACTCGCGCTCCCGTTGTGCCGAAGCAACGGTTGCCGCACGAACCGTCCTGCATGTTGTGTCGACACAACACGCTGGCGTGCGGCCCAGGTGCATCGTCACGTTCTCTGCTGCATCGCGGAGTTCGGGCGCACAATGATCTTTGGTGCGTGCGTCGCGTGTCGCGTGAACCCAAGGGAGGGCACACCATGACGGAACCCGTATCGGCCCTGCAGAACATGGAGACGGCGACCTGGTCGCCGGAGGACGGCACGGCCTACGAGGTCGCGCTGGAGGGCATCAACCACGTCGTCGGCGCGTACTCCGGGCTGATCGCCGAGGCAGAGGCCGCGGTCGACACCGAGCGCGCGGAGCAGCTGGCCGCCGAGCAGCGCCGCTGGTCCGCCCGCCGCAAGAGCCTCACCCCCGCTGACCGGGCCGCGGTCGACGCGGTCACGGCCGAGTGCGCCCAGCTCCTGCAGCAGCTGCGGAGAACGGCGTGAACGAGGTCGACCGGAGCCTGCACGTCCTGTCCGACGCGGAGAACGAGCGCATCTTCCGCGAGCGGATCGTGCCCAACGAACTCACCGGGACACCGCAGGACCAGCCGATCGCCATCTGTAGGTGTCCAGGTTGATGTTGACGGCTTCGCCGCGGCCCGCGAGCGCCCGGGTCGCCAGCGTGGTGATCGACGTCTTCAGCCCTACCACCCGAAGTTCGACGCGCTGATGCGCGCGGACGACACCACCGCCGGCGCCTACACCAGCATCGACGGGCACAAGTGGATGGAAGCGGCGGAGGCCTACGCCATCCGCAGCCGGTTCGACAGCGTGCTGGAGTCCGCGATGCGCGACCCGCGCGACTTCGAGGAGCCCGCCGCACGGCTTCGGGCGGGCGGCTACCGGGTGGAGGTGCCGGTGGTCACGGTGCACGAGTCGATGAGCCGCTTAGGGGCGCTGGACCGCTACCTGCAGCAGGTCGAGGCCTTCGGCCAGGGCCGGATGATCGACCGGGCCATCCACGACGCCTGCTACCGCGGCGTGGTACGGGCGAGCGCCGGTATCGACGAGGACCGGCTCGCCAACTCGGTGTTCGTGGTCCGCAGAGACGCGGCCGTGGTCTACAGCAACCACCTCGACCACTCCGGCGCGTGGGTGCGCACGCCCGGCACACCACAGGCCGTGACCGGGGAACGCGACCGGCCCTGGACCGAGCAGGGGTCCCTGCTGTTCGCCGCCGGCGTCGCCCGCACCCGCCAGAGGATCGAACAGCTTCCCGGGCCAGACCGCGCCGAGTCCCTGCGAGAGCTGGAGGCGATCGCCGAGCTGGCCCGCCCGCTCGTGCATCCCGTGGCCGACACCGCCGTGCACCGCGCGCTCGGCCCGCTGTGGTCGTCTACGGCGGCGAAGCTGCCCGCCGTCAGCGTCTCCGCGGCCCGCGGCCGCTTCACAACCGTCACGCGCGGACCGGCCGCCGAGCCGGGAGCGAGCCACGGCGCTCCCCCGCGGACCGCAGGCACCACGAGCACCGACCAGCCCCAGCGCCGCCGCAGCCGCTAGGGCGTCTTCGGAATCCGCTGCACGCGGGTGTCCGGCGAGGCGGGCGGCGCAGCCGCCGTAGGCGTGTTGGTCGGCGGCGTGCACGGGAAGTAAGTCAAGGCGCCCAGGAAGCGGGCCAGTGGCCACATGCCGTGGCAGATTGCGTGGCGGTCAGGAGAGGAGGGCGGCGAAGGCGGCGGTGATGGTTGCGGCGAGGGTGACGACAGCAGCGAAGGTGACAGCAGCACGGCTGAAAGCGGCGGGGTACGTGGCACCGTCCATACGGGCGAGTTTGCCCGCACCGAAAGCGGCCAGCGCCGAGACGACGATCACGAGCGCGGTGGTGAGGAGGACGACGGCGACGTTCACGGCAGACTCCCTGCAGAGGATGGGGTGTTGACATGGACGAAGGTCTCGGAAGCGGTGCGCGCCATGGTGCGGCGGGACAAAGATGAACACCGGCGAACACGGCACCACCGGGGGCAAGCAGTGCATGACGAACAGAGTGGCCACACTCCGGAGTCAGCTCTGGCCGAGCTGCGCGCAAGATTGGAGGACGGACTGGCCCGGGCCCGGTTGACGAAGACGGACCTCGCCGCCCGGACTCGCCTGGGCCGCACGACCGTGCAACTTGCGTTCCAGACCAATGGACCGGTGCCATCGGCACAAACGGTGACAGCGCTGGCCAACACGCTGAAACTGCCTGCGGGGGAGCTGCTGGCGCTGCAGCGGGTCGCGGCTGGCGGCGGGAATGGTGAACGGTCCGGCCTTGGTCGGCCGATCGGCCAGTGGGATCCGCACGCCTTGGAGGTCCACCCGGCCGGTACCGTCCAAAACGGTTTCGGCTTGCCGAACCAGCGGATACTACCCGGCTATGTTCCTCGAGAGCACGACCGGATCCTGGCGGAGACGGTCCGGGAGGCCGAGCAGGGCCGCAGCCGGATGCTCGTGCTGGTGGGTGAGTCCTCGACAGGGAAGACGCGGGCGTGCTGGGAGGCCGTGCAGGCGCTGGCGAAGCAGGGGTGGCGGCTGTGGCATCCCTTCGAACCCACCCGGGCGGAGGCCGCGCTGGAGGGCCTGCACCGTGTCGGCCCGCGCACGGTGGTATGGCTGAACGAGTCCCACTACTACTTCGGCGACCTGACGGCCGGTGAGCGGATCGCTGCTGCCGTGCACCTCTTACTGACCAGTCCGCAGCGCGGACCGGTCCTCGTACTGGGCACTCTGTGGCCCGGTTACGTCAAGCAGTACACCGCTCTGCCGGATGCCGGCGAGGCGGATCCGCACAACCGGGTTCGGCACCTGCTCGCTGGACGCACCGTAAGCGTCCCCACCGTTTTCGACCCCCGTGCTCTGGACGCAGCGACTGCATTGGCCGAGGCTGGCGACCGGCTGCTGGCAGAGGCCCTCAACCGCGCCCGCGCACACGGACGCATCACGCAGGACCTCGCAGGAGTCCCCGTGCTGCTGGAGCGATACCGCACCGGCAGCCCGGCCGCCAAAGCACTCCTGGAAGCGGCGATGGACGCCCGACGCCTCGGCGTCGGCCTGCACCTGCCACAGGCTTTCCTCACCGACGCCGCCCCCGACTACCTTCACGACACCGACTGGAACCAGCTCACCGCCGACTGGGCAGAGAAGGCATACGCCGAACTCGCCGAGCAGGTGCACGGCAAGCAGGCCCCCTTGAGCCGGGTCACCCCCCGGCCGCAACGGCGCCCACCCGGCCCGTCCACACGTGCCGACGCCCTCTCATCGCGGCCGTTGGGTCCGGTATTCCGGCTCGCCGACTACCTCGAACAACACGGGCACACCACCCGCCGCCACCTGTGCCCGCCGGCCTCCTTTTGGCACGCGGCCCACACCCACCTCACCAACCCTGATGATCTGTACAACCTCACTGGGGCAGCCCAAGTACGGCACAGACTGCAGTGGGCCCACCATCTCCGACTCCGCGCTGCCGACCACGGCAGCGCCGACGCTCTGTCGTGGCTTGCCCTGATGCGGGAGCAGGTTGGGGACTGGGAGGGCGCCAAAAGCCTCCACCAGAAGGCCGCCGACCACGGCGACACCCGGGCACTGTTGTGGCTGGCCCAGCAGCGGGAACGGTCCGGGGACCGGGAAGGCGCCGAGAACCTGGCCCAGCAGGCCGCGGACCACGGCGACACCCATGCACTGTCGTGGCTGGCCCAGCAGCGGGAAAAGGCCGGGGACCAGGAGAGCGCCGAGAACCTGGCCTGGCAAGCCGCCGACCACGGCAACACCCAGGCACTGTGGCAGCTGGCCCAGCAGCGAGTGCAAGCGGGGGACCGGGAAGGCGCCGAGAACCTGGCCCGGGAGGCCGCCGACCACGGCGACACCCAGGCACTGTGGCAGCTGGCCCTGATGCGGGAGCAGGCTGGGGACTGGGAGGGCGCCAAAAGCCTCCACCAGAAGGCCGCCGACCACGGCAACACTCAGGCACTTTGGCGGCTGGCCCGGCAACGAGTGCAAGCCGGAGACCGGGAAGGCGCCGAGAACCTCTACCGGCAGGCCGCCGACCTCGGCGACAGCCAGGCACTGTTGTGGCTGGCCCAGCAGCGGGAAGAGGCCGGGGACCGGGAAGGCGCCGAGAACCTGGCTCAGCAGGCCGCGGACCACGGCAGCACCCATGCTCTGCGGCAGCTGGCCCAGCAGCGGGAGCAGGCCGGAGACCGGAAAGGCGCCGTTAACTTCTACAGGAAGGCCGCCGACCACGGTGACACCCAGGCACTGTTGTGGCTGGCCCAGCAGCGGGAACGGTTCGGGGACCGGGAAGGCGCCGAGAACCTGGCCCGGGAGGCCGCTGACCACGGCGACACCTTTACGTTGTCGTTCCTCGCCGCGCTGCGGGAACGGTCCGAGGACTGGGAGGGCGCCGAGAACCTGTCCCGGCAAGCCGTCGACCGCGGTGACACCCAGGCACTGTTGTGGCGGGCCAAACTGCGGGAGGAGGCTGGGGACCGGGAAGGCGCGGCGAGCCTGGCAATGCGGGCCGTCAACCACGGCGACACCCATGCGATGGCGTGGCTGGCCCGGCTACGGGAAGGGTCCGGGGATCGGGAAGCTGCCGAGAGCCTGGCCCGGCAAGCCGCCGACCGCGGCAATACCCATGCGCTGTTATGGCTGGCCGAGCTGAGAGAAGCGGCTGGGGACAGAAAGAGTGCCGAGACCCTCTACCGGCAGGCCGCCGACCACGGCGACATTGACGCGCTGTTGTGGCTGGCCCGGCTGCGGGAACGGTCCGGGGACCGGAAGAGCGCCGAGACCTTTGCACGGCAAGCCGTCGACCACGGCGACACCGATGCGCTGTCGCGGCTGGCGCAGCTGCGGGAGCAGGCTGGGGACCGGGAGGGAGCCGAGACCCTCTACCGGCAAGCGGCCGATTGCGGCGACACAATCGTGCGGGAGTACCTGGACGCGTTCGCAAGGCTGTGGCCATATGGCCTGGACCCCGATGGCACGCCGACGCCCTGCTGGTAATGATCCACGCGCTACAGGTCAGCGCTTGGGCAGCCGATCGCAGCCAGCTGAAGGGATTACAGGAGGGCAGCTCACGGTCTTGTTGTCCACGGACAACAAGACCGGTGATTCGCGCGATGCCTCTGCCGACGCCGACCCGTCTGAGGTGTCGTTGTCCGCGGATAACAAGTCACCGGCCATCACTCCGCTCAGGACCACTCCTTCCTCCGTGCGAGAGATGGAAGATGTCTTCCGGAGCTGATTCCAGGTCTGTCGCCCGGTAGCGCATGACGCAAAAAGGGCCCGGTGGTCCACGGATTCGCCGTGGACCACCGGGCCCTTTGGTGTTCTCAACTGCTGCGCGCCGCGCAGATCAGCGGTCATCTTCCTCTGGGGTCTGGGTGTAGCGGATGGGCTTGCCCAGACGGGTGGCGTAGGCGATCTCGCGGCGGGTGCTGTCGCCGATGTAACGGTTCGGGTTGACCACGAGGACCTCGTCAGCGAGGTCGATCTTCCTGAGGTGCAGATCGTCGAGGACGGCCTTGAGGCGGTCAGCCTGCCGGGGGTCGGACCACAACGCGTGCGCGCTTTTCATGTCACAGCCGGGAGCGAGAACGATCCGTCCGGCCGCGGTCTCGTACGAGTTGGCTTCGGCGAGGGCGTCCCAGTAGCGGGTGGAGCCGCACAGCACGACGATCGTCGGGCGCGGGGGAGTGGGCTGGGTGGTGTCCTGCATGAGCGTGGGCGTCCTTTCCAGGAGCGAGAGGGGGCACCGGGGCGGCCGGATGTGGTGGTCAACGACCGCCCCGGGGGCTGGGTGGTGTCGCCGTCGGTCAGCGGATGAGGCGGGGGAGGGCGGCCGGGATGCTGTGGCAGTCGACGGGGGTGTCGGTGTGGGGGGAGCGGCCGTGGGTGGGGCGCAGTTCGTCGAGGATGTCGATGAGGGCGTCTTCGGTGTCGAGGTGGATGTCGACGTATCCGTGGCCGCAGGTGCAGGGCACGATCAGGGTGAGCACATCGCGGGCGCCGTCGGCTTCGCTGATGTGCAGGGTGTGGTGCAGCCACAAGCCGCCGTCCAGCCAGGCGACCGCGGACGGTTCGAAGCGGCGGCCGGTGTCGTCGGTCCAGGCCGGATATCCCTGCCAGTCCAGCACCTCCAGCACGACAGCGAAGGTGTGGGGGTAGGCCTGGTAGATGTGGTGGGCGGCCGCGGTCTGGGCGTCGTCGCGCTGCTCGTCCTCGTCAGGGCCGGTGGCCTGGGCGGCGAGGTCCAGCAGAACGGCGAGCGGGGAGTCCGCCGCGTACGCGGGCGCGGTCGGCAAAGCGGTGAGGGCCATGGGTGCTCCGATCGGGATGCGGTGGGTACTGGGGACTGGCGGCCCGCCCGTTTGTGGGAGTGCGGGCGGGCCGCCGCGGTGCGCAGGGTCAGCGGACGGGCAGGGCCGGCAGAGCGGCGAGGTGGACGATGCGGTGCTCGCGGGCCGCAGGCTCGGCGAGCTGCTTGACGTGGTGGGGGTCGCCGACGGTGCCGTGCTCGGAGCAGACGACCGCGTACGCGGTCCTGCCCATGCAGCCGGATGCGGTATCGCGGGGCTTGCCGGACGGCTTGACCGCGTGGTCGCACGAGCTGCCGTCGGCGTGGCGGGGTTCGACTCGGATGGTGATGCGGGACATGAAGGCCTCCTGGGCGGTCAGCTGCTGAGGCGGATCGGCATGATCAGGCCCTTGAAGCAGTCGGCCTGGTCGGGGGCGTGCAGCAAGGCGGCTTTGGTGGGGCTGACCAGGTTGAGCTGCACGACCGGCCCGTCGATCTGCTGCAGGGTGCGCAGCAGCAGGTGGGGGCTGAAGGCGACCGTCATGGGGGTGCCGTCGAGGTCGGCGTCGACCTGGTCGCGGCCGCGGGCCTTGTCGTGGGTGCCGGCGCGCACGGTGATCTGCCCTTCGGCGATGTCGAGGAACAGGGGGTCGCCCTTGCCGAGCAGGGGTGTGAGGTGCTTGAGGGTGTCGGTCAGGGCCTCGGTGCCGGCGGTGATGACGGAGGTGAATTCGGTGGGGAAGAGCGTCTCGTAGTTGGGCAGTTCGCCGTCGAGGGTGCTGCCGGTGACCGACCGGCCGGGCACCCGGACCGCGAAGTGGGATGGGGTGAGGGCGAGGTCTGCGCTCTGGCCGGTGGCGGCGAGGATGCGGGCGGCGTCGCGGACGGCGTCGCCCGGCACGAGCACGGTGCCTTCGGTGAGCGGCCTGGTCTTGCCGCGGGCTTTGGTGGTGTGGGGTGTCCAGGGCAGTTCGGCGACGTGGAAGGCGTAGCGGTCGGTCGCGGTGAGCCTCAGGGTGGTGTCGGTGAGGGTGAACTGCACGCCGGTCAGGACGGGAATCGTGTCGTCGGTGGCGGCGGCCGCGGCAACCCGGGTGGCGGCGTCGGCCAGGGCGGCGGCGTCGGCGGTGCCGCTCGCGGCGGGGGCCTCAGGTGGGGTCGGGTAGTCGTCCAGGGGCAGGGTGGGCAGCTGGATGTGGGCGGTGCCGCAGGACAGGGCGAGGTCGGTGCCGTCCAGGGCCAAGGTGGTGGGCCTGGACTTGGGGAACGCCTTGACGACGTCGGCCAGGACGCGGCCGGGCACGAGCAGCGTTCCGGGCTCGGCAACCTCGCAGCCCTCGCCGGCGCGGGCGCAGCGGTAGTAGTCGAAGCCGGTCAGGGTCAGGGTGTCGTCGGCGGCTTGAAGACGCAGGCCGGCCAGGAGCGGGGTGGGCGGGCTGGTGGGGACGGCGCGCATCGCCCACTGCGCGGCATCGGCCAGCTTCTCGGTGTCGATGGTGAGCTTCATCAGGTCGTACGCCTCCACAGCATCGTGAAAGCCGGGGCTGCCGCTCGCGTAGAGGCAGCCCCGGCCGGGTGAACGAGGGGTGTTCGAGAGCTGACGGCGGGTCTATGCGGCTTTGAGGGCAGCTGTGAGCCGGGCCAGGTTGTGCTGCTGGTCTTGCGGGGTGAGCGGGCCGCGGGCAGGCATCGGTCCGTTGACCTCTCGGTCGAGGCGGACGATGCGGGCCTGGCCCACGCTCAGCGGGGTGCCCCGGACCGCTGCGGCTCGCTCGCGGCGGGCCTTCTCACGCGCGGCCAGGACGTCGACCCAGTCCGGTCCGAGCCGGTCGGCGAGCCGCCGACGCAGGTCGGTGCGCTGGCCCGGGGTGGTGGCCGCCCACACACCGACCCGCGTGGCCTCCTTGTTGACGAGCGCCCACTTCAGGCAGTCGGTGGCGAGGGGGCAGCCGGAGCATTCCTTGCGCGCCTGTTCCAGACGCTTGTCGGTGGCCGCACGGTCGGCGGTGCGGTCGCCGTTGGTGAAGTCGAACAGCGTCGGCTGTGCCTGGCAGCTGGTCGGGGTGGGGCTGTGCGGGAAGGGAAAGCGGGGGTCGGTGGCGGCGGCATCGGTGGGACGGCTCATGACGTGGACTCCAAGCACAGGGTGTCGGGGGTGGGGGAGAAGGGCAGTGCAGCGGGAGCAGCCGGGACAGGCAGGCGGGCGGGAGCAGCGCGGCGGGCGAGGGTGCTCATTGGGGCGGCAGGTGGGTGCCGGGGCGGCCCGGGCGGCGGCCGTGGACGGCCGGCACGTAGGCGTCGTGCCGGGTGGCGACGTATCCGCACGGCTCCTGGCCGGTCTTGACCCGGTACATGGCCATGTCCGCGCCCCGCAGCAGTCGGTCGGCGTCGGCTGCGTCGGGCAGGTCGACGGCCCGGGCGGTGCCGATGGACATCGCCGGACGCAGGGTGTGGGTGCCGCAGACGGCGGGTTGCGCCAACTGCTCGCGCAGGCCGCGGATTTCGCGGACGGTGCCGGACGGCGAGAGCAGCACCACGGCGGCGAATTCGTCGCCGCCCAGGCGTGCGGCCAGGCCACCGCGGGCCGTGGCCCACGCGCCGAGCCGGCGGCCGACCGTGGCGATCAGGGCGTCGCCGGCGGCATGCCCGAGGGTGTCGTTGAGGGTCTTCAGGCCGTCGGCGTCGGCGACCAGGACGTGCAGCTGTGCGCGGTGGGTGCGGGCCAGGCGCGTGATGCGCGCGGCGAGGACGTCGCGGCTGGTCAGGCCGGTGAGCGGATCCCTGCGGGCGGTGCGCAATTGGCGGCGTACCCGAATGTCGTCGGCGAGGACCGCGGCCAGGGTGAGCGGTACAGCGGCCACAGCGACGGCCGCGGTGAGCGTGTCGGCAGGTAACGGCAGGCGGGCAGGGGAGGTCATACTGGGGCTCCGTCTCGTCTCGTACGGGATGGGTGAACCCCGGGACGGGCGGCTGGGTTTGAGACGCGCTGTCGTCCGTCCCGGGGGATGTGATTACGCGCTGGTCAGGGTGTCGTCGGTGATGACCACGACCCTGGTGAAGCCCTCGCTCTCCAAGCGGGGAAGGGCCTCGCGCATTGCCTGATGCTGAGCAGTGACGGTGGCCTCGGGCACGCGCCGCGACGGGGGCCTGGCCTTCTGGCGCTCGATGCACACCGGCAGCGGGGTGTCGACGACCACGGCGATAGCGGGCATGCCGTGCCTCCGCGCGGCGTCGAGCAGCACGGCCCGGTCTTTGGCGAAGACGCTGGTGGCGTCCACGACCGTGGTCAGGCCGCGGGCCATCCGGCGGTCCACGATCAGGTGCAGTGCCTCGACGGCGTCGGCAGTCGCGCTCTGGTCGCCGCAGTCGTCAGACATGACGCCGCGCAGCTGATCGAGACTCACAACCCGAGTGGCGGGCCACCTACTGGCGACGGTGGATTTCCCGGCACCGGACGCGCCGATCAGCACAATCAGCACACTCTCCAGTGACGGCAGGTCGAGGCAGACCAGGTCGGTCGCCATAAGGCATCTCCTTGCAGGGACGGCAGCTGAGGGGTGTGCAGCGAAAGGGCACGCGTCACCGACCGCACTGGCGCGGGGCTGTACGGCAGGCCGGTGAAGGCCGCAGGCGGTGAGCGTGCATGCTGGAGGTCTCCTGATCCCGCAGGGTGAGGGAGCGGACGGCCAGCCCTTGCCGATGCGCGGGTCGTCCGGCGGGCCTTGTCCCGCCCGTGAGGGCGGGACAGGGTCCGCACTACATGAGGCCGCGCGCAGGCCCTCTCAGGCCATGGCGCCGATGGCGGCCAGGAGCAGGAGGGCCAGGGCGGCCAGGGACAGGTCGACTGCGTGCTGCAGCTTGCGGTACTTGGTGAGGGCGATCTGCGACAGGACCCGAATGCGGGCGGCACGGGTGTCGCCGTGCATACCTGCGCGGATCTCGTCGTCGTTCAGGCGGGCCCAGTACGGGAACGACGCCCGGTCATTGCCGCCCAGCCGGGGCCGTACGACGAAGAGCAGAAGGGCGGCAGCCGCGGCCAGGGCGAGGACGGCTGCCGCGCCGAAGGCCTTCGTCCCGGCCGGCAGGGTGTGATCGGTGAGGGAGGCGAGGCCGGCGAGGACGGCACCGTTGAAGGCCAGCAGCAAGGATGCCTTGTTGTCGGTGCGGCCGATCTCGGTGGCGAGCGTCGTCAGAGCGGTGTCGAGGTTGGTGTCGACGTCGGCGGTGCGGGGCTCGGGCAGGGGCGCGGTCAACGGGATACTCCTCATCAGGCAGCGAGGTCATGCTCGGGCGGCGCCGGGCTCATGACGGTGTCGGGGCTGGGCTCGAAGCCCTTCTCGCAGGCATCGCAGCGGCCCTGCGTCCGCAACGGGAGGCACGCGTAATAGCGTCGCCGGCAGGCCGGGCATGTTTGCCTCGCTGCCATCGCCCGGTCCAAGGCCATCTCCTGGGCAAGGCTCGGGGTGCGCTTGGGCTTGGCGAGGTCGATCCGGTACAGCCACGCCCACCGCTTCCCGCGGCGGCATTCGATGCGGGCGACGGGCTCCTGCCCGCCGGGCCGCAGCCCCATCTCCCGCAGCTGGCGGCGGGTGGCCAGGCCTGCGGGCGCCTGCTTCCACCGGAAGACGGGGAAGCTGCCGTCGTCGTAGACGTCGACGTCGACCAGTTCGCGGCCGTCGGCTAACTGCTGATCCATCACGTCCTCCAGGCGCCGGGCAGTGGCCGGGGCTGCTGCGGGTAGCGGGGGCCGGGACGCGGCGGGCGGGGCCGGCCGATCCGGCGGCGCGGGCGGGGAATGAGCACGAGCGGGGTCCTCCCTGACGGTGGCGTGCAGCAAAGCGCCCCGCCGACAGGGCGTCGGCGGGGCTGCAGGCGGGCTCGGGTCTGGTGGCTACCGGTTCCTCATCGGGTAGTCGTGACCGGCGGGCGGATAGGCCTGGCCAGGAGCCGGCCACGTGCTGTGGAGCACGACGGTCTCGAAGTCGGTCAGCTCGCCGCCGTTCACGGGGTCACCGGTGCGCGCCTCGTAGGCGTCCTCGACGCCCTGCAGAAGCCTGCGGCTGCGCTCGGCGTCATCGGTGGCGTTCTCGCGTCCACGGAACCAGTTACCCATCGAGCAGTCCTCTCTCAGTTGGCGGTTCAGGGGTGGTGCGTGGGGCCGGACGGCCTGCCCGGTCCTCGCCGTGCCGGAACACGACGCGAGGACCAGACACAACGTCCGGAGCAGGAATGCGTTGAGGGCCCGCACCTTCTCGGTGCGGGCCCTCAACGCGGGTAAGGGGGATGCGTCAGTCAGACGGCAGCGCCTTGCCGGTATCCGCGTCGTACGCGACCCCCGTCGGGGAGAGACGGATAGTGCGGGATTCCGCCCGGCCGCCTTCCTTCCAGGTCTTACCACCGACCGCTACGCGCACAGTGATATCCGCGAGCGGGTCTATGACCGGCAGCTTGAGCTCAGGAGTCTTGGGATACCAGAGCTCCTTGCCTCGGGACGAGGTCGCAGTCTTCCCCGCTCCATCGATGCGCAGGTATTTGACGGTGCGGTCGAAGTACGAGCGGAGTTCTACAACAACGCTGTCCCGGTCGCTGCTCCACTGAGCCACAACGTCCGTGTCGACGCCGTCGATGCGGATCGCCGCACCGGACCGTCCTTTGAACGCTGCTGCCTTCGCTTGGCGGTCCTGGCGGTGCTGCTCGTTGGCGGCGTTCTGCCACACGCATGCGGCGGCGATGGACAGTGTCGCGATCGCGGCAACGTAAGGCCAGGTGCGCCGGGCCGGCCGCCCGGGCTTGTCGTCAGCCGTCGGCGCAGGAATGGGCGGCGGGGGAACGCTGTGCCAGACCGGTGAGGTGCTGTCGTTCTTCTCGAACCATGCGCCGTCGTTGCCCATGCGGGCGACGGTAGCGCGCAGTTGCGCGGCCTGTCCGGGCTCCCCGCGCAGTTCTGCCACCTGGGCCCGGGTCTCCAACCATGCAAGGGATTGGGTGGAGTTGAGACCGTGAATGGTGATGTCCTCGCGCTCAAGGACTGCGGCCAGCTCAGCGGCCTCGCCGAACCGGCCTTCCATCGCGGCCTGCAGGACCCGCTCGTGCCGGGCAAGGTCGAAGCTTGCCGGCCCGCCCTCGAGGACGTTGGGCGGGAGCGTCTCCCAGTCCCATGTCTCTTCGGTAGTCGTGAACGGTGCGTACAGGTCCTGCATCGAGTCCGCGTCCGTGTCGGCGTCTGCCTCGGCGTCGATGTCCTCGATCGGCTCCGTCGGCTGCTCGGTCGCGCCCTGGGTGTCCTGCTCGACGACCGGAGCCTGTTGTGCCATGCGGCGCCGTGCCGAGGTGTCGGTGAGTGCGGCCTCTTCCTTGGTGAGGATCGTCTGGATGACGTCGACGTAGTCGGGTCCCACCTTCCACACGGCCTGTCCGGGATCCAGGATCGGGATTCTCTCGACTGCCCAGGCGGGCAGTCCGAGCAGGGCGCCCACCGAGGCGGCCTCCTCTGGGTTGAGGCGGCCGACGTGGGCGATCTCGCACAGCTTGGCGAGATCACGGGCCTTGCCCTCTCCGAGGTCGGAGAGGGTGTGCATCACGACGTCCAGCGACAACCCGGCCTTGCGGGAGTTCTTCAGCAGGCGCTGGATCAGTTCGCTGGTGGCGGGGGACAACAGGATCTGCCAGGCCTCCTCCAGCACCAGGTGCTTGTGCACGGCCGTGGACTGGCGCAGCCACACGTGCTCTGCCCAGCAGCTGATCGCGGCCATCAGGGACGGGATTGCCGGGGAGTTGCGGTCCAGGCGGGAGAAGTCGAAGGAGATGATGGGCAGGTCAGTCTCCGGCAGGCTGGCGTCCTGGCCGTCGAACAGACCCCTTAGTGAGCCTTCGGTGTAGCGGGAGAGGCCGATCGCGGCGCCCTCGCCCCACTCGGTCAGCTTGGTGGCCGGCCAGCGGCCTTCCTCCGGGCTGATCAGTGCGTCGACCAGGCCGTTGAGCGAGGTCGCCTTGGGGTGGTTCAGGGCGTGCTGCAGGGCGTGCGTGGCCTGGTGGGTGAGCGCACCGGGCTCCACGGCCAGGATCAGCGAGCGGACCAGCTGCTCGCGCACCTCGGGCGGGAACAGGGTGCTGACCGGGTTGAGGGTGAAGGTGCCGGCCTCGATGACCCGACCGCCGACGGATCGTGTCAGCGGTGCCCACTCGCCGCTGTTGTCTTCACCGAAGCTGTCGATGACGACGTACTGGTGGCCGTTTTGGCGGATCTCGCGGTTGGCCCGGGTCTTGGCTGTGGTGCTCTTGCCGGAGCCGAGACCGCCCAGGGCGAGGCTGTTGGTCGATGGCAGCAGGGCGGCGGAAGCCTGGACGGGGGAGAGGTGGAAGGGCCGTCCGTCCAGCAGGGAGCGGCCGATCAGGATGCCGGGGAAGGTCGTGTGGGAGGCGACCAGCGGCGCGGTGATCGCGGCGTGGGTGGTGGGCAGACGGATCACAGGATTGCCCCCTTCTGTGTGGTGGCTCCGTGCGGGGTGGTCATCACGTGCGCGCGATGCTGCTGGCCGGCAAGCCAGTCGAGGCGGATGCGGTGCCGGTCGGCGGTGAGGGAGGCCTGCCAGCGGGCCTCGGTGACGCTTTCGGGGCTGTCGCCGACCACGGTGAGGTAGGCGTCCAGGTCGACGAGGGTGGCGCCCTGTACCAGCTCGCCGTGCATGGTGCCGCTGGCGATGTCGTGCGCATCCTGCTTGACCTTGTCGGCGGTGAAGGCCTCGGATGCGGCCCGCTGCCACTTCGCCGATCGGCGGGACAACCCGGCTGGCAGTGGCCGGTACAGCACCGCGAGGGACCGGTCGGTGCCGGGGCCGAGCAACAGTCGGGGCATGAGGTCACCGTCCGTCTCCTCCGGCCAGGCCGTGATGCGGGCGGTCGCCACATAGCGGCCGTCGTCCAGACCCACCCAGCCCGAGCCGCGCTCGGTCACTGCGGGGAGCTGAGCCGGGACTGCCTCCGTCAGTTCCCCGAGGCCGGCGAACTCGGCTTCCAGGGTGTCGATGACGCGCTCGGGGTAGGCGATCAGACCTTTGGGGACGTGGACGGTGATCGTCTGGGTGTGCTCGGTGTAGGCGTCGGCGGTGGTGTGGTGGGTGACGTGGATCTGGACGCCCACGGTGCGGGCCTGGTCGCCGGCGAAGGTGAGGGCGCGGGCGAATGCGGCGTGGAACGCGGCCCGCCGATGGGCGTCCTGCATGGTGCCGTGCATCGGGTACAGCGCCCACGTCTTCGTCGCGCCCGGGTGAGCGGTGATGGAGTCGGGGACGCTGCGCTCGCGCAGGTGCCGGTAGCCAACCGTCGCCCACCGGACGATGGAGCGAGGCCCGGGGGCGAGGTTGAGGACGGCGGCCGTGGCGCCGACGGCGGCGAACGTCCATACCGGGGGCGGAGTGATCGCGGCCGACATCAGTGCGGCGCTCCCGAGCCCGGCGTTCACCTTGGTCAGCAGGGTTTCGGCGCGGCTGAGGCCGCGCTGCACGGCGGGGATGCGGTATCCGGGCGTCAGGGAGTACACGGGAGACAACCTCCTGAAGATGCGAAATGTGCCCTGGCCCCGGCTCTCCTACGCCCGCCTGACAGCGGGGCAGGGGAGAGCAGGGGCCAGGGCGGCTGTTACGGGGTGGGCGGCTGGCTGGAGGACGGTTGGGCAGCCGGTGTCGGCTGTGCCGGAGCCACCACCGGGGCGGGGGCGCTGGTGCTGCGACGGGCAGGGGGCGCGTCCGGCGACGGGGTGGTGCGGAACCGCTCGCGTACCTCCCGCAGCTGCTGGCGGCGGGCTGCGGTTTCGCTCGCCTCCCGGTGCTCCTTCGCGACGGCCGACTGGGTGGTCAGCCGTCCCGCCCGCTCCTTCGGCGTGATGCCGTAGGCGGCGAACAGCACACCGCGGTCCCGGGACATGGCACGTCCGGGGGTGTCGACGGTGCGCAGAGCGCGCGGCATGTTCTCCTTCTCATAGACGTCGGGTGCGCCGGCCCGCACGACAGCATGGGCGAGCGGGCTGGGAGTCCTGCTCTCCACATACGTCCGGGCGGCGCCGGCCACCTTCGGCCCGAAGTACGGCACCCCGTGGAAGATCATCCGCAGCATGACAGCATCCGAGGCGACCAGCAGGACGCTGTCCACGATCAGCGAGCCCTTGGCGAGCTGGACGAACGGGGAGAGCAGCAGCAGGGCGAACGGTGCGAACATCAGCCCCAGCAGGCGCTGCGCCCACGCCTTGACTGCGGTCGGGTCGCCCCCGCGGGCCAGCGAGGCCAGCACCACAGGGGCCATGCACACGAACGCCAAGATGCCGAGCTGCCGTGTGAGGAACACGAGGAAGGCGAAAGCGAGGGCGACGGCGATCGCGGCCAGTAGCAGCAGCTTCGCCAGCGGGTTGTTTAGGTCCGCTCCGCTGTGCAGGTCTTTGCGGATCGCACCGAACAGTGTTGATTCATCGCTGTCGAACGCGGTCGTGAACGCGGCGCTCACGGCCTTGTTGAGCAGCATCACGGCTCCGGGGACCGATGCCATGCCGGCGACGGCCACCAGGGTCCAGCCGGTCGAGGCGCCCATCTGCTTGAGCCGCGGTGCGCCCTGCCATGCGGTCAGGGCGCACACAACGACGACACAGATGAAGATGGCGACGGCCAGGTGCTGCCCGAGCCACAGGAAAGGCTCATACAGCCCGCTGTCCGATCGCGCCGGCGCCCACGCATCCTTCGGAGCGACAAGGCCAGAGATCTTCTTGATCAGGCTTTCCACCAGGTGCCGGGCGTTGTCGACGGCATTGCCGGTGAGGCCGCCACCTCCTCCGCTGCTCGTGCCGGGAGGTCCGTCGGAGCCCGGGCCACGGGTGCAGTACTCGTAGCCCGGGGTGCCCTTGAGGGCGTCGCAGGGGTCGTGGTCTGCCATGCGGGTCAGCCCTTGGCCTGGGTGACGGTGGAGAACAGGGTGTCGCCGTAGAGGGCGAGGACGACCGCGACGAACAGGGTGCCGACGGCCAGGGTGCCCTTGCGCAGAGCGCCCTTGGGGTCGTGGGACAGCTGCAGCAGCATGCGCAGCGCGATGATCGCGATGACGGCGGCGATGCCCTTGGTGACCAGGCCGCCGCCGGTGAGGCCGATGGTGTCGAAGAAGTCCTTGAAGCCGGTGGACATGTCGACGGGCTTGGCGAGCACGGTGAACTTGGACATGAAGTCAGATCTCCTTGTTGCTGTGGGAGGTGGGGCGGGCGACGGCGATCAGGTCGGTCATGACGTCCATGGGGTCGTAGCGGACCTGGGTGCCGGGACGGGGGGCGTCGATCATGTAGCCGCCGCCGATGTAAAGACCGACGTGGTGAATGCTCGACACGCTGGATCCGTAAAAGACGAGATCCCCGGGCCGGACATCTCCGGGCTTTACGGGCTCTGATGCCGCGTATTGCTGTGCGGCCGTGCGCGGCAGATAAATCCCTGCCTTCGCGTAGGCGTAGAGTGTGAGCCCCGAGCAGTCGAAACCGGTGATGGAAGTCCCGGATTTGCCCTTGGGTGAGCAGCAGGTTCCCGTGCTGGGGCCGCTGGCATTTCCGCCGCCCCATGAGTACGGGGTCCCGATCATTTTGGCTGCCGCACTGAGTGCGATAGCAGCCTGATCGGTGCTCGCTTCTACGGTCTTTCCGCCGGTAGGCCGGTCGGCGAGGGCTCGAATGGATTTGACGTAGTTCTGTGTCTCCTTATACGGGGGGACGCCTCCATATTTTCGGACGGCGCCGCTTCCAGCGTTGTAGGCGGCGAGCATGTTGGACTGCTCGTCGCCGGGAACGTCCTTGACGTCTCCGGCAATGTCGCACAGGTACTTGGCTGCCGAGGGGATCGCGTCTGCGGGGTCCCATACGTCGCGTTTTCCGTCGCCGTTTCCGTCGATCCCACGGGTTTCCCATGTGGACGGCATGAACTGCCCGATTCCCTCGGCGCCAACGCTGGACTTCGCTTTGGGATTGAAGCCGGATTCCTGGGTTAAAAGCGCGGCGAGCAGGTTGGGTGTGACCTCGGGGCAGGTGTTTCCCGCGTCCTGGATCAGGGATTTGTACTGGCTGGGGACGCTCAGGCTGAGTGCCGTGGTGACCGGGTCGTCGCCGGCGGCCTGGACAAGCGCGGCCAGGACGACGGCCGCGGTCGCTCCCGCTCCTGCGGTGACGGCTATTGAGGCGCGCAACGGCCCTTCCCTCCTTTCGGGGCATGATTGATCGTTTTCGCTGGTCAGGTCCGCCACCCGAGTCCGCCAGAGGTCCGCCAGAAGACCGCCACCCGGGCGGGTCCGTCCGCCACCCGGCGGGCCGGGTGGCGGTGAGCTGGCGGTTCGCTGGCGGACCCGGGTGGCGGTCACGAATCGGACGCGGCGGCGGCGATGAGATCCGTGAGCCGGTAGCCGCGCACGCCCTTGGTGGACTTGTCCGAGGCCACACCGAGCAGGGCGCTCAGTTCCCTTCCGGCTTTCGCCTTGTCGGTTTCCGTGATGCCGAGGAAGGGAGCCAGTTCTGACGTCGGGAGGAAGTCGACCTGACGGTTCCGCATGAGGTCGATTGCCCGCGTGAGTGGAGTTTCCGGCGCCTGCTCGACAGCGTGCTGTTGTCGTGCAGCCACGTCATCGACCACTTCCCAGATGAATTCGTCGGGGAAATTGAATCCGCGAATCAGTGTGGAAGTTCCGTTGGCGAATAGAACCGCCTGTCCCTTGATGTCGGGGTTGAGGAGCGGTGGGCTGATCGGGGCGATCGTCTCGAAGTAGGTGTCTCCGAGTGCGACCTTCGCGGTTCCCTCCGACGCCACGTACAGACAGATCCGGTAAACGAACTGGTCGCGCACCATGACCGGAATCGCGTTCGTAGAGGGTCGCTGCGTGAGCATCACCACGGAAATACCGGACTCCAGGCACTTGGAGACCAGGGATCGTGCCTTTTCCGCGATGCGTGCAGCATTGTCTTTTCCGGCGTTCGTACCGTCGTGAGCGAAGAAATCAGCAGCTTCGTCCACGATGAAGAACACGGGCCGGAATTCGGGGTCCGGTTTCCGGTTCCGGACGGCTTCCCGCTTCTTTGCATAGCGGGCATCACCGCGCGCATTCAGCTCGTCGACCATGTCCTCGAAAACGGCCGGATCGTCGGAGGACTCATAGCGCACGGCGACTTTCTCGAACCGGGTGAGCCCGCAGAACTTGCCGTCCAGCAGGTACAGGTCGAAGTCGCCGTAGGCGATGAGTAGACAGGTGATCAGGCCGTTGATCAGGGTGGTCTTGCCCATCTGTGACATGCCTCCGACCAGCAGTGATGCCTTGTCGAAGGTGGGCACCCCGGCCAGCCGACCGATGACGTCGTGCCCCAGCGGCACACCGTCGAAGGCCTCGATCTCCTGCCGGGTCGGCGAGGCGAACGGGCGGCTGTGCGGGGGCTCATCGAGGACCAGGAGCCGGGTGCGGCGTTCGTTGTCCCAGATGCGCTCCATCTTCGTGTGCAGCCGGGTGACGCCGAACATGCCGGCCACGGCGCCGAGCTTCTTTTCGACGTCCTGGTTGGTCTTGCCTTCCGGCACCAGGAAGTCGTAGAAAGTGCCCCGACCCGGAGGCGGGACCGGCTCGATGGAGACCTCGTGGGCGCGGATGATCTCGTCTTTGTCGATGACTTTGGCCTTGCGGAGCGCCGGCGTCATCTGGGGATGTGGCACGGCCGCTTCGGCGGCGGCCTGGTCGCCGCCGATGACGGCGGTGGCCGGGGAGGTTTCCTCGCTCTTCGTCGCGGCCGCTGCGGGCTGCTGGGTGCCTGCCAGCAGGCGCAGGATGCGGGTTCTGGCCTGCCAGGCTGCGTAGCCGAGCAGGACCAGCACACCGGCCGTGAGCACCACCGTGACGGGCCAGGACAAGCCCAGCTTGTCCTTGATCCCGCCCAGGACGGCGAACACGGTCACCAGGACGCCGATCGCTCCGGCGGTCTGCCCGTAGAGATCCTCGCTGACCTGCTGTTTCTTCTTCGACACACCCTTCCTTTCTCTTGATCGCAGGTCGCGGCCAAAGGGCTTGCGCGCCCGCGGTTCGGGGTTTGGTGGTGCTCGCCGGGTCTGCTCGCTGGGTCTGCGGCGTGGGCCGCTCGCCAGGTCACTCGCCGGGTCTGCACCGCTCGACTGCGCTGTGCTTCCGGCAGTCGCAGCAAGGGCCAGCCCGCAACCTGCGGGCTGGCCCTCACTGGTGGTGCCGGACGGGGAGTTCAGGCGTCCGCGTCCTCGGGCTCCTCTTCGTTGTCGCTTTCTTCGGCCTCCTCGTCCTGATCGAGGCCCTCCTTCAAGAGCAGCGCGTTCCAGGCGCGGCGTACGCGCTCCTCGCTGCCGATGAACCCGGCCTTGCGGAAGGCCGCGCCGGCCTTGCGCTGGGACATCGGCGGGTCGTCGCGGTAGCGCAGGTGCCGCAGCACGACGTCCAGCTGTCCGTCGGTCAGCGGCTCGCCGTACTGCGGGACCGGTACGCCTGCGACGGCTGCGAGTTCGGCGAGCGCGACGGCGTCGCGGTCCGCGTCACGCCGGGTGCGACGCTCGCCGTCACGGTCGCTCACGGAATCGTCCTGACCTGCGTGACGACCGCTGGCGTCCGTACCGAAACAGTCACGCCCACCGGGAAGGGCGAGGAAATCCGTGCCGGAGGCGTCGCGGCTGGCCGTGACGGGCAGGGCGGGCGCGGTGGGCGTCCAGGTGTCGAGCTCCGGAAGCCGGATCGCCCCCACGGACGGCGGGAGCGGCTTGTCGGTGACGGTCTTGTTGGTGGAGACGGCCTGCTGGTGCAGCTGCTCGGTCATGGTCTGCTGCGTCTTGAGCTGCGCCTTGCGGTAGGCGGTCTCCGCCTTGGCGACCTGCTTCTCCAGGCCGGTCGCGGTGCGCAGCAGCTCGATCCGGTGTGCGGCCTCGGCTTCCATCACCTCCAGGCGGTCGGCGACCTCCTGGCGCTTGGCGTCGATCGTCTGCCGGGTGGCGGCCGATGTGCGGCGCCCAAGCGACGGCAGGGCGATCCACCAGGCCCCCTTGGTCGCGACGATCGCGACCGGGGTGAGGACCACGGCCAGGTCGAAGCCGCCGGTCAGGATGAGGTCGACGGTGGGGATGGCCGCGTTGACGACGGTGAGGGCCAGGCCGGCCACCTGAACCCGCGCAGTGCGGCGGTGGTTGTTGCCCGCGAGGATCTCGGTCGCCTGGAAGACGACCCACAGGGCGTCCAGGGCGCCGACAGTGGGCGCGGACCAGCCGTGGAAGCGGGGGGCGAGGATCTGGTAGCTGACGTACACCGACAGAACGGCGACGCCCAACGTGACGGCACCGAGGACGGTGAGCACCAGGCCGCGCGAGGACGGCCGCCACTTCTTGATCGCGTTCATGGCGTTCATGCGTGTTCTCCCTTCTTTCAGGTGGTGGCCGTACCGGACAGGCGGCCGACCTTGGTGACGTGGGTGTCTTGCTGCTCGATCAGGCGGCGTGCCTGCTCGGTGAGCGGCACGTCGCTCGACCAGGAGCTGAAGTAGCTGCTGCTGTAGCTGTCGGCCGAGGCGATGTGCCAGTGGGCGGCCTCGGGGAAGCCGGCGCGGGTGAGGGCCTCGGTGTGGCCGAGGTCGGCGTACAGGTGCTTTTCGTGGACGCGGGCGATCTCGGCGGCGCGGTCGTCGAACCGGGCGGCCGCGGTGCGGGTGCGGTCCTGGGCGTCGACCAGGCGGGAGATGGCCGCCGGCCACTCGCGGGCGGCCTCGGGGGTGCGCAGGTAGGCGTAGGCCGACTCCAGCGCCTTCGCCTCCCGCTCATAGGTCTTCCAGCGGTCGGGAGTGTCGGCGACAGCCTGCTTGAGGTCCGCGACATAGGAGGCGTCCCGCCACTCGCGGCACGCCTCCTGGAGCAGCTCGGACATGACCTGGTCGGCCATCTGCCGGATCCGGAACTCCCGCGGGTCGTCCTTTCCGACGACCCGCAGCGCGGGGTCGTCGTAGTACGAGGACGGCATGGCCGGGCACTTCTCACGGCCGGTGAACGCAGCGAGCTGGAAGCGCAGGCCGAAGCCGGACGGGCTGGGCTCCACCTTGAGCAGGTAGGCCGGCAGATGCGGCGCCAGACGGGCGAAGGCCTCACGCACTTCGTCCGCGGGCACCGTGACCGTGCGTCCGAGGGCGTGATCGACGGGCATGTCCGGGGCTCCTTGACGAGGTAATGCGGCGGTGTCGAGCACCGCAGGAGACGGTGCGTCGGGCGCCTTGCGCCAGAGGCCGGACTCGTCCAGCGGGGCCTTGAGCGCGATGGTGCGGGGCACGAAAACCTCCAGGTAAATCAGGCGGGCGCGCGGCTGCGCGGCTCCCCTGGACACCGCCCGGACCAGCCACCGCCGAGGGGCGGGGCTGGGCCGGACGGGTCAGGCAACCGACAGAGGTGGCGATGCCGGGCTGGGCGGGGTGGCCCGGGGTGGTGGGTCAGGTCGCGCTGGTGAGATGCCAGCGCGGGGTGATGACCTGGCCGTCGGGCAGCAGGTCGCCGGTGTCGTCGAAGACCAGGACGCCGTTGCACAGCAGCGACCAGCCCTGCTCGGGATGGGCCGCCACGATCCGGGCGGCTTCCGCGTCCGGGCTGGCTGCGGTCGGACAGGCCGGGGTGTGCCGGCACAGCGAGCGCGGCTGGCGGCCGGTCGGGGTGCTGCTGGCGGGCGAGGTCAGGGTGCGCATCAAAACCTCCACGGGGATAGGTGGCGCGGGGCTGCGCGGCTCCCCTGGACGCCGCCCGGACCAGCCGCCGTCGAGAGGCGGGGCGGGCCGGGCGGGTCAGGCAGCCGACAGAGGTGGCGATGTCGGGCTGGGGAAGCGTCAGCGCCCGTTCGGGCGCTGACGGTTGAGGTAGGCGTCCTGCAGACGCGTGAAGGACTCGAACAGCCGCTGCCCGGTCGGGCAGCGGCTGGTGTCCGTGCAGTCGGTACAGGCGGCCCGGTGTGAGCGGTACGCGGCGTGGGCGAGCTGGTAGCGGTCGTAGAGGTCTTCCGCGGTCACTTGGGGCGTTCCCCGGACCTCTTGTTGGCCTCGGCGACCTTGCGGGAGAGCTCCGCGCGTTCTGCATCCGTGAGACGGGTGATCATGCGATCGCCTCCTCGACGGTGCGGCGGGCGCCAGCCTCGCGGACCAGGAAATCCGAGGTGGTCCACACGCTGCCGATCGCGTGCGGCTCACCGTCGTGCCGGGTGATGTCCTTGACGATCAGAGCCCAATGGGCGCTGCGTCGCCGGAGCAAGGCACGTGCTGCCTCCGGGTCGCGGACGACGACCAGGACCTCGAAGACGCCAGCGGTGTTGCGGTAGATCGCGCCCACCTCGCGTGGGCCGATCTGCCGGTCCACGACCCGGCGCAGGACCTCGGTCATCGTCGGATCGGCCCCGGCAGCGTGCTGTTGGGGGTGGGGGCGGCCGCTGTCCGGGGACGGGTCGCGTCCGTCCCGTTCGTGCGGGGTGGGCCGCATCGGCAGCGGGGGCCTGTCGTCCAGAACGGGGGAGAGTGTCATGATGCTGGGCATGCAGGTCGGTCCTTTCACCGGGTGACCTGCGACAAGAACCCCCAGGGGCGCAATCCCTGGGGGTTCGTCGCTTCCATGGCCCTGCCCGGATCGGCAGGGAGTGCGTCCTGCGCACTCCGCCGCCCACCGACCCCGGTGTGCGGGAACGGTGGGCGGCGGGCAGCGCAGGCTGCGGGGGTTCATTACGGTCGACGAGGTTGTGGCTGCTCGTACGAAGCGGGTCAACTGGCGGGGCGAGCGGAAACCTTGGGACGCAGCGTCGTCAGCGGGACCGGGCGGCTCACCAAGGGGGCGTCCCCAGCGGGCACCTGAGCGCGCCGCTCATCGGTCCGCGACACCGTCTTCTTACGGTCGATCCGGCGCCACTGCTGAGCCCGCGGGATGGCCGGCGCGGTCGCAGCTCGCAGTGCCAGCTCGTGCTGCTCCTGCTCCAGCCGCACCGCAGCGTCGGTGTGCCCCATCCGGATCTCCAGCTCCCGGCCCACCGGGCACCGCATCCGGCCAGTGCGGCACACCTGGCACTCACTGCGGTGGTCATCAACAGCGGTACGCGCCTTCGATTGCGCAGCCAGCAGTCGTGCACTGGGACCGGGCAGGGAAGCCAGGCGAAGCACAGGGACCGGTGCGGTGGTTCGTGGCTTGCGGTTCACCCGGGCGCTGCGCCGTCCGGTCGCCGTGGCGTCGGCCTCGGCCACAGCGCGAGCCCACTCGCGTACGTCAATGTCGACGGTGACCTGGCGGTTGCTGCCAGCCGTGCAGCGGCGAGGCTCAGCCGTCTTGGCGCGGCCGGCATGGTGCGGCACAAGCTTCGGCGTGCCTAGCACGCCGGTGATCGGAACCCAGGTAGAGCAGTCGGGGCAGACTAGGCATTCCTTGCCCGGGGTCAAGTCGAGCTCTACGACAGGGAGACCGGAAGCGAGGACCGGGCGGCGGGAGTTGACGTTCTTGGTGCGGGTCTTACGGCGACGTACGCGGGCCTTCGACGTGGCAGCCGTGGGAGTCGTCATAGAGGCTCCTAGAGATCGGAGGGACGAAGCGGGTCACGATGCTCTCTCCGCCTGCCAGGCACACGGGGTCGTCCCCGACGTCCTGGCGGACAGACAACGCATCTGCGCTGGGCGACGTGAAGTGCAGGAGCCGCCACACCAGCCAGGTGGCTGGCCCGGGGGATTTGGTGGAGCTATCAACCCCGGCCCTCCCCATCAGGGGAAGTGGCTTCCTAAGGTCTTGCTGGCAGAGGGCCAATACTTTCCGGCTCCCTCATCCGACGCCGTCTGGGACGGTTCCGGGTGGAGGAGTCGGGTCTCATAACCCGTCGAGCGGATCAGGGCCTATGGCCCCAGCGAGGCGCCATGTGTGAAACCATAAGGGCATAAGCCTTAAGGTCGCAAGCCTTAAGGTCACTCCATGCTGGATGAAGTGGTTGGGCACTAAGGTTGCGGCAGGTCAGGACGGACCGGGGAGGCATAACGTGAGCAGCGATGACGCCTGGGTGGGTGATGCTCAGCCGTATCTCACGCCTCGCCAGGCGGGGGAGCGTGACGCCTGGAGCGAAGAGGCTGCAGCGCGCGGCCGCCGCGGGAGCCAACGCCTGCTCGCCGTTGAGGAGGTCGTCGACCCTCCAGACTTCGTGCGCGAGTTCCTCGACCTCGGACCCACCGACAGGCCCTTCGTCCGGCGGCGGCTGATTCTGCTCGATGGTGAGCCCGTTGAGATGGCGGACTCCTACTACCCGGCACACATCGCGCGCGGCACCCGACTTGCAGAGCGCAGGAAGATCCCTGGCGGAGCGGTCACACTGCTGGCTGAGCTGGGTTTCACCCTCGAAGACGAGCCTCTCGAAGACGTTTTCGCGGCGACGGCCAGCCCTGATCAGTGCGCAGCTTTGGGTCTGCCTCCAAGCACACCCGTGTTGGTCCTGACCCGATTCACCGCATCCACCAACGGAGAGCCCCTGGAGGTCAGCGTCATGACGATGACCCGGCACCTCCAGTACCGACAAAGGAAGCAGGCCGGCTGAATGGCTAGATCGTTCGAGGACAGGCGATCGGCCCATCAGAAGATCGCTGCGACTTTGCGCAGGCAGATCACTCGTGGCGACCTTGTCCCAGGAGCAAAACTGCCGTCGACCCCGGCGCTGATGGAGATGTACGGCGTCGCGGGCACCACGGTGCAGAAAGCCCTGCTCATGCTGAAGGACGAAGACCTGCTGATTGGCCACCCTGGCAAGGGCGTCTTCGTCAAAGGCAGCACACAGCAAGCCGTATCGCCCGCTGTATACCTGCCGCCGGCAGAAGCGGGCGAGCCCTATCGCTGGATCACCGAAGCTGCGAAACGATCGCAGCGCGGATCGACGAAGATCCTCGAAGTGGGCCCTGTCCCGCCGCCGCGGGAGGTTGCCCTGGCTCTTGGACTGGAAGAAGGAGAGCGCGCGCTCCTCCGTAAGCAGATCCTGTTGCTCGATGACGACCCGACCGAGCTCACATGCTCGTACTACCCGCTCGACCTTGCGGAAGGCACGGCCATGATGGACCACCGGAAGATCCGAGGGGGCACCCCAACTCTGTTGAATGAGCTGGGATTCCCGCCCCGGACTTTCGTGGACGAGGTCTCCTCCGAGATCCCTACAGAGGAAGAGGTCGTTGCCCTCGAACTCCCGAAGGACATGCCGGTCATGCTCACCTTCAGGATCGTGTACTCCGATGGTGATCGACCGATCGAGGCGTCCCTGCTGACAAAGGCGGCACATAAGTACCGGATGCGGTACCGACTCACCGTCACCTGACGGCGTTCCAGTCGATGCCTCGCGCTCTGTATAAGGCAGCGTTACCGGCTCCTCCTTAAGCGAGTAAGCCTTAAGGGGGTACGCTGCTCTCGTTCGAAGCGTCGCTCTGATGTCGCATCGCCTGGTCATGTGCCGCGCCCCCGTCTGACGACTCACTGTGGTGTGGTGTGGGGGCCATCACACCTGGCAGTGGCCCTGAGGAACATCACGAAGGGCTCGTCACTTCGGTGCACGAGTTCCTCAACACGTTTTCAACGACTAGGTACACATCGGTTTTCGGGGCTCGCGCCTAGGCTCCGAATCATGGTGAAGACGGAGGACCACGGGGTGGGCAAGCGCGCTGGATGGCGCCCGGACAGGCTCAGGGAGCACCGGGAGGCTCACGGGCTGACGCTTGAGGAAGCGGGCGAACAGCTGCGGCTCGTGGCAGAGCAGGCCGGCCTGAAGGGCGTGCCTGCCGCGAATCCCCAGACTCTGAGCCAGCACGAGACGGGCGAGAGCTACCCCGGTCCCTCGTACCGTCGGGCCTATTGCTTGCTGTATCGGGCAACAGAGCCGTCACTCGGGTTCCGTCCAGCGCTCCCAGGCGAAGAGACCAAATTCGAGGTCAGCCCGCTTCCTGAGCAGCGCAATGGACTTCACGTCATCGCCGTCGAGCGGGCACTGACCCGGATCGGGAACGGGGACGGTTTCGACAGTTACAGCTGGCAACAGCGGGTGATGGAAGCGTGGAAGCGCCGTCGCACCGGCGGTGACCCGCATCGGCCTTGCGTCGTACTGGTAGGCGGATACGCAGGCTCGGGAAAGACCGAATTCGCCCGCTTTCTGACACATTTGACGGGCTGGCCGCTGGTGGACAAGGACCCGCTGACTCGGCCTTTGGTGGAACCGCTGCTCACTGCCCTGGGATCGCAGCCGCATGACCGGCATACGAACCTGTACCGCTCCAAGGTTCGGCCGGCTGAGTACGCCGCACTGATGCAGGCCGTGTACTCCCATGTCTCATGCGGCATCTCTGCCGTAGTGACCGCGCCTTTCATCGCGGAACTCACGGATAAGCAGTGGATGGAGCGGCTGATCAACCGGTGCGCCTCATACGGCGTGGAGGTCGCGCCGATCTGGGTTCAGTGCGATGTGGAGTCGATGCACGAGTACATCTCGCACCGCGGCGCAGCTCGGGACGCGTGGAAGCTGGAGCGGTGGGAGGAGTATGTGGCCACCGTTGACGTGGACTTGCGTCCTGTCGTGCCTCATCTGGTGGTCGACAACCGCATGGGCGCCGCAATCTCGCTGGCGGATCAGGCACGCCAGGCGATCGGGGCGGTGGTGGGATGACACAGGGCGTGATCCTTTACGGCCCGCCGGCGGCAGGCAAGGACACCGTCACCCGAGCACTGACCCAGATGAACCCGCGCTATACGCCGTTCGCACGCCTCAAGGTCGGCTCAGGCAAGAGCGCCGGCTACCGGATGGGCACTGCCGAGCAGCTGTTGGAACTGGAGGCCGCGGGCGACGTCGTCTACGCCAACGCCCGATACGGCAACGTGTACGTCATCGACCGCCCCGGCCTGGACACGGCGTTCGCGACCGGAGTCCCGGTCGTGCACCTTGGGCAGGTCGACGGCATTCAGGCACTTATCGGCGGCTTCCCGGCCAGCTGGGCTGCGGTTCTGCTGTGGTGCTCGCGGGAAGAAACCGCGCGACGGTCTGAGAACCGGGGTGATGCGGACACCGCGGCGCGCCTGGAGGCGTGGGACGCGACCCGTGAGGACCTGGACACCCACGCAGCCATGGCCTGGGGTCTCACGGTGGACACCACGACGGCGTCGCCGCAGGAGTCCGCCCGGCGCATTGACCAGCTGCTGATGCGGCGGGCGGAGGCGGCTACGGCATGAGCGCGGGTCACGGTTGGACGAGGCGGTCCAGGGCGTCGTTGAGCGTGAGTTTGCTGTCGTCCTTGACGTCGTCCCAGCGTGCCAGCGTGGTCGCAGCCGCGCGCAGCATCTGCGGTGGGAGGCCAGCGGCCTCGAGCATGTCGGCTGCCTCTTCCAGCTCCGGACCCCACCGCCAGGCTCGGGCCGCGGTCTTCGCGATGTACTCGGGCTCGGACAGGTACGAGGCGGTGCGCCGGGAGGCGACGTCGATGAGCTCCTGGTCGACGCCGTGCTCGCGGGCCAATCCGGTGGCGAGCGCCACCAGGACGCGGGATGTCTTCTGGTACGCCGCGTACGCGAGCTTGAGCGCGGATGCCTGCCCGACGTCGGTACCCAGCACTTTGGTCCGGACGCGGGTGCCCGCGAAGAGCGCTTCGAGCCGAGCGGTGGCAGCGGGGGAACCGGACAGATACAGCGTGGGCGTCTTACCGCGGACGGGCGGGGATCCGACCACGCCCGCGTCGACGACGGTGGCCTCCGGCCCGAGCTCCTCGGAGATGCGTGTCGCGCGTTCAGGGTTGATGGCGTTGGCCTCCACGTACACGCCGGCGAAGCCGGCCCGGGCGACGTCGTGGGCTAGGTCTTCGGCGGCGACTGGTGGACAGAGGCTAATGACGATGTCGCTGCGGTCCAGCAGGTCCGGCAGCGTGGCCACCGATGTCAGGCCGGCCTTCATCGCACGCTCGGCAGAGGCGGAACTTCGTCCTGCCGCGCACCACAGCACTGCGGCCGCGTTCGTCGCGGCGCAGGCGGCGACGGCGGCGCCCATGCTGCCGGGGTGGAGGATGCCGACGGTGGGCTGGTCCACGGTGCTACTCCGAAGTCTCGGTGAGCAGGTAGTCGATGGCGGCGGTGACGTCGTCGACGGTGTGGTGGGGGATGGTGAGTCGGTCGGGCCAGGGGCAGCCGCGGACCCAGATCGTTCGCAGGCCGGCTTTGTAGCCGCCGGCGATGTCGGTTTCGGGGTTGTCGCCGGTCATCCAGTCGTCGGGGGTGAGTTGAGTGCCGCACCGAGCGGCGGCGAGCTCGAAGAGCTGCGGGTCGGGTTTGCGGACGTCGATGTCGCCGGAGGCGGCGATGCCGTCGATCAGGTCAGCGAGGCCGGTGGCCCGGACCTTGGCGCGCTGGATGTCGCTGGAGCCGTTCGTGGCGACGCCGATGCTCCAGCCGGCGTCCTTGAGCTGCTGCAGGCTGGCGAGGACTTCCGGGCGGCAGCGGACGGCCGCCGCCATGCGGTCGACGTAGACGCGCCACAGATGCTCGGCCGACTCGTTGAGCTGGAAGGTGCTGCGCAAGCGGTCGAAGTCGCTGCGGTCTGCCCGGTCTGCGAGTTCGATCAGCAGCCAGTCCTCGATTTCCGGACCGTAGCCGTGGTCGTGGCTAAGGGTGGCTATGGCGTCCGCGACGGCGGAATGGCGGTCGACCAAGGTGCCGTCCAGGTCGAAGAGGGCAAAACGCATGCGAGTGACCCTATCCGGGTTACCACCTGCGCAGACTCTTGGCAGGGATGCAGCCGTCGGCGGCCAAGACGCTGGTGCCGCCCAGATGGCACAAGTCTGTCAGCACTTACCGGTAATTGTCCGCCAACTGTATTGGGAAACCCGTGCGCAGCTACGAGCTCACCACTGGCCGAACCTTCGCCGTCAACTTCGACCACGGCGACGACTTCTTTCCCACGCTCGCCGACTTCTGCCGTCAGAACGGCCTGCGCCACGGCTACATCCCGATGTTCATCGCCGGCTTCGCGGAAGCCGAGATCGTCGGTGCCTGCGAGAAGCTCGAGAACCCCGACGCTCCCGTCTGGAGCAAAGTGCACCTGACCGGAGTCGAGGCGATGGGGTGCGGGACGCTTGCCTACGACGCTGAGACGGACACCGTCCTGCCGCACATCCACACGTCACTGGGGGAGAAGGCCCGCTCGGCCACTGGCCACACGAGCCATCTACTCAGCGCCCAAGTGCAGTTCCTCGTCGAGATGCTCGTCGTCGAAGTCACCGCCCCCGCGATGACCCGCCCCAAAAGCCCCGACCTCTACGACGTACCTCTACTGACCTTCGGCGATGAGAGAAGCGCCCTTTAACCGTAGCTCTGCTACCGGCGCCAGGACGAAACGCTGACGCAGCCTCAACTGCACCACCAGAGGCAGCAGTCCATGTACAGTTCCAGATCACAAGTGGAAGGGGGAGTGATGACCGATCTGTTCGAAGTGGTGGATGAGCTACTCAGCCGGCCCGCTGATGTCCTGCCTCCGCCCGAGGTGCGGGCTCGGCTTCGCAAGGCCTCCGGTTTGACGCAGGAAGAGGTGGCCGACGCCTTCGGTGTGCACCGGATGGCCTTTCTCCGCTGGGAGAACGGCCATTCCATGCCGCGGCCGAAGCATCGGGCGGCCTACCTACGCCTGCTCAAGGGGTGGGCCCAAAAGCACCCGGAGGCCGCCGACGGCTTCGCACTCTCGGAGGTGTGCTGAGATGCACGAGACCACCCGATCACCCTAGAAACGCTGAAGCGGCCCTGTCGCCACAACAGGACCGCTTCCTAGCGAATCGACTCGCAACCCGTCAAAGCTTCGAGTCGTGAGCAGCGAGGTGACCTCGTCTGCCGGGTGATGCCCGTGGGCCAATGGCCCGCGTGGTCACCTATACCCAGAGTATGCGCTATGGATAGCGCAACGCCACTACTCCGGGCTTGGCGCTAGGTCACACTTGCAGGTCACGGCTCCCTACCTGGGGAGATGACCCCTTGTACCACCCGTATGACGACGGGATGGACGACAGCCAATCAATGGAGCTGATCGGTCCCGACACCGAAGGCCTCTATACATCCCAGTTGCACGACTGGATCCCCCTTTGCCCTGAGCTGGGGGATTCGGCGCTTCGCCTGTACTGGATCATGCGTTCCCTCGTGGTCGAGAAGTACGGCCCGGTCCGCAAGCTCACGGTCCTCCAGCTCGCCTATCTGCTGCCGAAGAAGGCCGTCGGGGCGGGGGAGGAGCCGCAGCCGTCGAGCAAGTCCCGCATTCGCAACCTGCTGCGGGAGCTCTCAACGGTGGGGCTGATCAGTACGCCCGAGGGCAAGCCGGTCACGACCAGTTCGCGTGCGGCCGCCGACGCAGCGCCCCTGCGAATCCGTATCCACAACAAGCCGCGTGCGGGCTACAGCGGGCCCCGCAACGCCTTCGCGCACCTCGATGCGATCCGTCCTGCGGCACGCCAGGCGACCCAGGCTGCCATCGAGAAGGAGGCCCTGCGCCGTGCCGCCCGACGAGCGGGTCAGAATTCTGACCCGCTGCCCCTGGACGCCAACGCGGGTCAGAATTCTGACCCGCTGGGTCAAGATTCTGACCCGCCTGGTCAGAATTCTGACCCGATTTCCGGCACTGACCTGCAAAAACGCGACCTCCCGTTCAGTCCTTCCGCTCATACCTCCCGTTCATCCAGTGGGGGTTCCCTCCGTCCTTCCATGTCTGTAGGTGACGCGCGACGCTCCGCCACAGATGGAGGGACGGACGAACGCAGTGCCGGCATCGAGAGCGAGAAGCAGCAGGCACCCGCGACTGGAGAAGCCGAAGCGGCCACGACACCTGTCGGCGAGGGGCAGGAGGCCACGCCCGGGGAAGAACTGCTGCGCCGGATCGGCCGGCACCACCCGGAGATCGCGGCAGGGCTTGCGATGGGGACGACACTGACCGACCAGGCCCGCATTGTGGACGGCCTGCTGCTGTCCGGGGTGAGCAGGGAAGAGATCCGCTCCGTGCTGCTCGATCGCCCCTATCCGCCGCCGGCTGAGCGGACACACACCATGGCGTCGCTGATCGCGGGGCGGCTGGCGAAGATCCTGCCGCCGCCCCTGGGCTACAGCAGCCACCTGCCCGTTCAGGCGTCGGCCCCCCACACGGAAGCGGTCGAGCTGCCCCTACCCGGCACGATCCTTCCCGCAGCGCACCGCGCCTGCCACGGCGAGATCGGCAACCGGTTCTGCGAACGCCTGGCCCTGCCCGGTTCTGACCTGTGCGAACGGTGCACCAAGGCCGCCGGACCCAAGCCCCCTGAGGGGCCCGAGGAATGGCAGCAGGCCGTGGCGGCGATGGTCGCCGCTGTACACGAGTCCCAGTAGCCCCGCGGTAGCCCCGACGGTGTCTGTACCGCCGATCACCCGTCCCTGCATCCGCCCCGAGGAGCACCGGACCATGAGCGAGTCATCTTTCGACTACCGGCAGGCACGCGCTGACCAGGGCGCGAACCGCGCCGGCGTCGGCGATCTGCCGGAGTACCTGCGACGGGTCGGTATGGACACCCAAAGCCTGCGACATGGCCTGGCCGAGGCCGGCATGCAGGTTTTCGGCGGAATGGCCGCGCCGAGCACTGGAACGAGCGAACTGCCGTATCCGGCTGACCGTGTGGAACGGGCACTGTTCGACAACTCGAAGTCGGACCAGCAGCTCCTGGTTGCGGACCCTGCCGTCCGCAGCGCTCCGCCACACCATGCGCCTGCTGGAAGGCGCCTGCGAAGCCGCCCACCTGGTGCGTGTACTGCTCCAGAGACCCGATGGCGGCGCGGCGATGGAGCGCGTGTCCTTCGGGGTCGGCCCCAGCTTCGGCAAGTAGCGCATGTAGGCACAGGGCCGAATCGACCGTGGTCGTCCAGCCGGCCCCTGCGGCCGACGGCTCGGCACGTCGACCGGCTGTCAGCTCAACGTCGCTGATGGCACGATGAGTTGGGACGAAAGGTGGGAGTTTCGTGCCCGGTGAGGACAGGCCAGGATGCATCCGTCGACCTGTTCGCGCCGGGCGGCGTTTTCCAGGGCGGTCACGGCCAAGCGGGACTTCATCCGAGCATCGATGGAGTAGCCGACGATCCTGTTACTGAAGACGTCCTTGATCGCGCAGAGGTACAACTCCCCTCGCTGGTGGCATGTTCGGTGACGTCGGCAAGCCACAGCCGGTTCGGGGCGGTCGCGGTGAAATCGCGGCTGACGAGGTCGTCGTGCACCAGCGGGCCGGCCTTCTTGCCCCGGCCGCGCTTCTTCCCGAACACGCTCCACCAGCGGTTGTCCCGGCAGATCCTGCGCCCCCCGCGCAGCTGCGCAGGCCGAAGTAGACGAGTACGCGCAGCTGCTCGACCTCCGTCAGGGCGCGGGCGTCACGGAAACTTCTCCGGGGCGCCGCGAGCGTGCGGTTCGAGTTCGCGCAGCTCAGAGCGGTTGGATTGACCATAGCGGGTGCAACAGGTGTGGTGCACGGAGCCGTGCGCAACCTTCACCCGGTAGGAGGCTGACCGTGCTCAGGCCGCCTGCGCGCGGCTTGCGCGGTCCCATCGAAAGCCGCCCTTCCCGTCGCCTGTGCACAGGGTCGCCGAGATGGGCCGCCGTATTACCGGGGCACCCTGCGGGGATGAGACCTGGTTACGTACGTGGGCCGACGGCCGTCGAAGCCTCTGAGATGACAACCCGGTGCGAGCCTGCGAGATTCGTGTCATGGGCTGCCCAGAGTGCGGGGCTACCGATGAGTGGGTGCTGCTGGCCCGTTGGCCAGCCCGGATAACGCACAGCGAAGATGTGACACGGCTTCTGAACTGAGCGAGGACCGTGGGCGGCTTGGTCTCGAAGGTGGGCGTCGCCGCTGTCGATGCCGAGCCGGTGGATGGCTTGGCCAGCCTGCGGGGACAGGGCGGTCCGCACCGGTGCGCCGGATCACACGGTGGTCTGGCGGACGGCGACGGCGCCCTGGCCGACCGGATCGTCCAGCTTCCAGTCGAGGTAGCGCTTGCCGGGGAAGTAGGGGCGGCCGTGGGCAGGCGTCGTGACCACGTCGGAGGACCCGGAGCGGGCACCAGCTTTTGCCGCCTACCACTGCGGCCAGGGCTTCGGCGTAGTCCGATGACGTCCGCTTTGTGATCACGTGAGGTCGTCCAGCTTCAGGACGCCAATGGCCAGGTTGCGGCAGGCGCCATAGTCCGGGACGCTCTGGCTGTTACGGCATGGTCACCCAGCGGCCGGAACGCGGCCAGCGGCTGGCTCCTCGGCAAAGACGCTACGCTCGCCCTCAGTCAGGTCGCCTCGCCCTCCGCGCCATGGCTGCCGTCGCGCTGGCGGGCGCGGCTGCCCCGCCAGTGGTTGCAGGGGCCCGCGTTACGGGCGCGGCGTACGGGTGCGTTCCGCCATCTGCCCCCAGAACTGCCGCAGTTCCTTGCAGGTCATGCCCTGCCACGGCGCGCGCTTGCGGGTCACGGCATAGAGGGGGAATCGGCCGCGGCGCCAGCGGAGCAGCGCCTGTTGCTGGAGGCAGAACACCTCGTGCAGCTCGGCCCGGGGCAGACCACCCTTGGGCGGGTAGGGGCAGAGCTCGAATGGGCAGTCCCGTAGGCAGGTGTTGCCGGGCTCGGCGATGTGCGCCATACCGACGGTCCGTTTCGGCTGCAGTGGTGACCGGTCCTTGGTGAGGCAGGGCGGTAGCGAGTTGCGGGCGGATCGCTGGAGTCGGCTCTCGATCAGGTCCGGGCCGCCGTTGTCGCGCTCGGTGAGGTTGAGCAATAGCAGGACGTCGGCGAGCAGTTGCTGTGCCCTGGGGTCCAGGCTGGACCAACCGACCGACGGTGGGATCCAGAGGTTGTGCTTGCGGAAGAAGCGCGGGTCGCCGGTGGTGGAGCCGACTTTCTCCATCACACCCTTCTCGTCGATCCAGATGTATTGCTCGGGTCGGCCGGTCTCCAAGGCCAGGACCGCCAGGTCGGCTGCCCGGGACACGAAGGGGTGCAGCCGCTCGCCACGGCGGGTATGGTCCTCCTCACGCCGGTCGGTGAGTGCGCGCTCGCTGCCGGCCAGCTTGAGCCAGCGCTGTACGGCGTCGTACGGATCGGCGGCCGGGCGGGTTTGGCTGCGGCCTGGCTCGTCGTCATCCTCATTCGGCTTGGTGGTCGCGGCGCGACCGAGGCGATCGGGCAGCTCCCAGAGGCACAGCGCGTGGATGAGGGTGAGCTGGGAGAACCAATACCGCGACCGGGACAGCATGATCTCGGCCTTCTCGATCAGTAGTTCTCGGGTGTCGTCGTTGGTATCGGGGTGGCGCCGGCGGCGGTTGGCGGCGCTCTTGAAGCCCTGGGCGAGAGCGACTTCGAAGGAGAGCGGCAGGTCGGCGCGGCCGCCTTTGCACTCGGTCGGATCAAGGTGCTTGAGCCAGGCGTCCAGCCGCTCCGCCGCATCCTCGCGGCGCTCGATGCCGACCGAGCCGACGACCATGGGGACGGTCGAGGCACGCGTGGCGAACTGGCGCCAGACGTTCCCCTTGCGCTTGCGGATTTTGTCCCTCTCGCGCCGGTACTCCTCCTGCTCCTCCTTGCTGCGTCCTTCGCCGCTCGACTTGGCGTTGAGCTGCCGCAGGGCCTCCCGAGGTTCCTTGAGCTGTTCGGTGTACTGTTCCATCGGGTCGGGGACGGGGTCCTTCTGATCCGGACTGAAGAAAGCACGCAACGCCTCAAAGGCCGCGTCGCCGCCGGCGCCCACCTCCTGTGTGATCGCCAACCGCAACGCGTAGGACTCCTCCTGGAAGGCCAGTTTCAGGAACTGGTCGTAAGCGGGCAGAGGCGCGCAGGTGGTAGGCCACTTGTCGCGATCCTCCTCAGGGAGATTCCGTCGTCTCGCGATCTCGCGCAGGACTTCGCCGTAGCGGTGGACGAGGCGCTCCTTGGCCTCGTCCCGGCTCTGCGGGTCGCCAGTGGCGATCTCCCACCACCGCTTGCCCAAGCCATCGGCGATGTCCTTATGGATGGAGACCACCCGCCTTGGCGCTGCTGCCTGCGCATGGAGGTCGACTTCCAAGGCTGCCGCGAAGAGGTCGAGGCCTTTGGAGTCCTGACGGTTCTCAGCAGCGTCCTTGAGCAGCTGTGGGATTCCGTCGAGGAAGTCCCGCTCCTCCCGGCACGAGCGGAGGACCAGGCTGATCAGCAGCTCACGGCCGAAATCGAAATCGGTACTGCGAAGCAACTTCACGAGATGAGCCTTGACCTCGGGGAGGAACTCGGAGCCGAGGTAGGCCTGGAGGATGCTATGCGGGAAGGAGACTCCGTCCCCCCAGCTCTCCACCAACCCGAGCTGTTCTCCGCGGGAGGCCTGAAGGGCGTACTCGCTCGCGCACTTTTGTGGGTCGAGGCCGGGTTGGGCATCGTGGAGCTTCTTCTGTAGCTTCTTGGCCGCCTCAATTAGTTCGGCCTTTCCCTTGAGGACCGACTTCTCCGGGTCGAGTAGTTCGTCGTAATGGACGTGCAGGCTGTCCCGTAGGAGACCGATGGTTGCTAGCGCGGAGAGCACGCGGACGCTTTGACTCCGTTCCGCCTGGGTCAGTGCGACGTTCTCGTGTAGGTGGCCAACCATCAGGCCGGTCTTCCAGGTTTCCAGTAGGCGCAGGCGCAGGGTCGAGCGGTCCCGGCTGCGGGTGTCGAGCGGGCTCGACGCCGATCTGGCGCTCTGCAGGTGTTTGAGCAGGTGATGCTGTGCCAGCTCGTGTGTGATCTCCATGTAGAGCGGGGACTCGCTCACCACGGCGGTCTCGACGATCCAGTCCAGCCGGTAGGCGTCCGGCTCCGGATCCTCCCGGGCCAGGAAGTCCAGGGCGGCCTCCTCTGAGAGCGGTTCCAGGTCGATGACCGAGGCGTAGGTGTCCTGAAGCGGAGCATGCGGCCGGGAGGCGATGACGAGGGGGAGCTTCTGCCGCTCGGCGCGGTCGATGGCGCGCCGGATGACGTTGTCCCGGTCCTGTAGCTGGCCGTCTGTGGTTAGTGCCTCCTCCAGGCCGTCCGCGATCACCACGGCCCGGCCTTCATTGCAGAGTTGGCGCCAGACCTTAGTGCCCTGCTCCGACGAGAGGAACGCTCCCGGATCGGACTCTTCCGTGAACGTTTGCCTCGCCAGCTCGCGGAAGTCCAGGCAGCCATTGGTGCCGGCCTGGCGAAGTCTGATGGGGACCGGGACCCGGCCCTGCTGGGCAAGCATCTGGGTGAGCTGGATGAGCACCGCTGTCTTCCCCGAGCCCACGCCGCCTACCAGGATGTACGGACGCCGGTTCCAGGGGTCGCCCAGCGACCGACAGATCACCTGGCACAGCTGCTCACGGCCGACGATCCGTTCAACAGGCCTTCCGGCCGGTGCCACCAACCGTTGCGGTTGGTGTTTGGCTTTGCGCATGAGGGGCCGTTTGATGCGCCAGTACCGGTAGAGCAGGAAGACCGAGGCCGCCAGCGCGAGGGACAGGAACGGAAAGGTAAAGCCTATGACCGGGCCGCAGGCGCCTGTGCTTTCACAACGCCTTTCGACGGGGCCCTTCGTGCCGCTGATGAGGTTGACGAGGGAATACGTGATGAATGCAATGAAGACTGCGGCGGGGATGGGCGTGAGAATTTTGCGGAAGGTTGCCCAGCTGAGCCTGTAGCGGATCCGGACGACTTTGCGGCGGGATATCCACCAGTGGCGGATGCCGCGTACGGCCCGCCGGGTCCACCGGTACACCGCGCGGGCCGCGTGGCGTGGCCGTACCATGCGCGGCGCACTGTGCGGCCTAACCTTGCCCGCCGATTGTTTCCTTCCCCCCGGCTGTCGCACGGTGGCATCCATAAGGATCACAACATTTCGGAATGAGCGAGGTTCGCACAGGACGTTGATATGCGAACAAGCTGCGCAGCAGCCAGCCTATGGAACGCTCGTCGGTCGGGTTCTGTCGCCGTTCGGCGTGGGCGATGGTGTGGCGTCAGGCGCCCTGTCCGGACGGATCGTTCCGTCTGCAGCGTGCGCGTTGTCACCGAGCAGCTCCTCCAGGACCTGGATCGCCCCGCTGACGCGCAGCAGCCCGTCCCGCATCGTCGCCTCCTGCTGCATGAGCCTCTGCAGTTGCCGTTGACCGTTTGCGTGGTCGCGCTTCAGCTCAGCGAGGCGTTCCCCCATCCGGTCGTGCGTCTGCGTCTGCAGCTTCTGCTGATCGGTCATCGCGCCTTCCTTCCCTGTGGTTCAGGATTCCCGCGCTCTCTGGCTGTCCGTGTTCCGTGGGGTGTAGATAGTGGTTACGGTCCGCCTCCGGCTTGTCCGCCTCCACACAGATCCGGTGGGCTTCGGCCCAGGCGTCCTGCCGCACCCCTGTCACCTGCCAGGACACCTTGATGCCCGGCTGATCGGTGCGCACTGTGAAGCGGTTGCCCTTGATCTCGCTCGTCACCGCCACCTGTGCCAGGGAGCCGAGCGGCGTGAGCTGGTAGCGGAAGTCGCGATTCAGTGCCTCGAAGTAGTCCGGGAGGACGACCGTCGCCTCGCCTCCTTCGTCGGTCTCCACCACTCCGGCGTAGAGGTTCGCCATGTCAGGGGACTCCACGAATGAGTGAGACAGATACTTGTTGGCCGGGTCCAGGGGATGGTCGATCCGGAACGCGCCGCCGGGTTTTACCAGTTCGCCGCTAAACTGCACGCGTCCGTCCAACTGGACGACGCCGCCGCCGCTCCTAAGGTTCAGGATGCCGTCACCAATGTCTCGGACCCACGAGCCGAACAGGTGTAGGACAGCGGACCCGTCACGTCGGCCGAAGTGGTGGTTGAAGGCTGCCTCTCCGGCGACGGTCAGCCCGTTGCGGCAGGACACGGATCCGGTACCAGTGTCCATCACCAGACCCCATTGGCCCCCAGTGTTGCCCCAGAAGCCAACGCTGCCACTGTTCTCCATGCCGACGAAGGCGCGGTCCGCGTCCACATCCTTCTGGTGGAACCAGATGCCTGCCGAGCCGTCGTTCGCGTCGGGGCCTTGACGCACCCTCATCCGCCGCCGGACATCGAGCGCGTTTCCCTCGCCGTGACCGCTCGTTATCAGGTCCATGCCCGACCACAGCCGCGCGCTGCCCTGGAAGGCGTACCACACCCAGCGCTGCCCACTGCTCCCGGGATTGGCGACGAACTGCTGTTTTTCCCGGTCCGCGAAGGAGTATCCGCCCAGGTTACCGCCCGAGTGTACGCCGGACCCGTTTACGTGCAGGGTTGACTGCGGCGTCCCGCTAAGGGCGATGCCGACGCTGCCCGAGCCACCCATGACGGCGAAGGCGGACCCCACCTTCAGGTCGTTCTCGACACTCGCGGAGCCCACGTTCAGGCCGTCCGCGACGTTCAGTGTGCCGACGTCCATCTCGCCCTCGGGGCTCACGGTCACAAGGTCGCTCTCCTGGTCCTCATTGCGGAGGTGCCAGGCGCTGTCGTCCCCGGCGAACATCCCGTACGCCGGCCCCTCTTCGTCGCGGGCCAGCTCGATGCCCGAACCCCCAGTGGGCGAGGTGACTTTCAGCCCGTGCCCACCGTCCGCCCCCGTTGCGATATGCAAGGGCGCGGAGGGCGACGACGTTCCGATGCCGACGTGACCGCTGGATCCGCCCGCCGACAGCACCGTGTGCCCGGTGCCGTCGGCGGCGAACACCACGAGGTCCAGGCCGCCGTCGATACGGCCCCGCAGTTCCGCCGCCGGGCTCTGGCCCACCGTCGTCGGCGAACCCGTGGTCACCCGCGCGGCGCGCAGCTCGACCCGTTCCACCGGGACACCCACCGAACGGCGCGCTCCGGACGTGACGCCCGAGACGGAACTCGTGGCATCCAGGGACACCTCGGCGAGCACCACCTGCTGGCCCACATCCTGGAAGCCGGCGCTCGGCAGCAGCCGCAGCCAGGGGGCGTGGAGCCGGATCAACCGTGTCTCACCCAGGACTTCACGCCATGTCAGGGTGAGCACATAGGTGCCTGCGGCCATGCCGACGGTGTCCAGCCGAAGGCCCTCGGCACCGATCACCACAGTGGGGATGTTCACCGGCTGCTCCGGGTCGACGGCCGGGTCCACGATGGCGAATCCGCCCGCCTCCAGGACACCCGTGTGGCCCGCCGCGTCGAGCGCGGTACCGGGCTGCACTGTCACCCCGGGCTCCCCGGGGGTCGCGCTCACCCCCAGGCCGTCGGCCACACCCCAGGTGTGGAGGGCCGCTCCGCGCGCCTCGTCGAGACGCTGGTAGTAGTCCTCGGTGTCCATCAGGGTGTCTGCCCGCTGCGTCCCCCCACCGCGGGCGCTGTTGGTGTCGAAATTGAAGTATTCGGTGCGCTTGACGGCCATGCTGATCACTGCTTCTCACAATGGGTTCGGGGTCATGGTTACCGCGAAGTACCGGCAGTGGGCGGGTTTGTTCTGCTCGACGATGGAGTTGATGGTGCCGAGGGCCTGGCTCAGCTCGCGCTGCTGCTGCACCGGATCGTCTGAGAGCTGTCCGGCGGTGAAGTGGATGACCACGTTAATGTCGAAGGCGTGGGTGCGGGACCGGTGGCCGTCCAGGTTGATTCCGGAGGTCTCGATCTGCCCCGGGTCGCAGATGAGGATCCGCCGTCCCGCCACCGTCATCCCACTGGGGTTGACGAACTGTCCCGGTTCGGTCATCCGCACGATGCCGGCCCCCGCCGTGTCCGGGGTCGTCGTCACGCGGCGTACGCAGGCCGGCTCGGCCTTGGCGAGGATGAAGGGGTTGTCCGTGGCCGAGGGCCAGAAGGGCCTGAGACCGGCGTCCAGGACGTACAGGGCGTCCGTGTCCGCGCGCGTGATCGCGGTGGGGGCGACGAGCGGGTTGTCCGGCGGCAGCAGAGGGATGGGCGTCCAAACGGAGTCACCGCGGACGACCCGCACCAGGTTGCCGCTCGCCGCGCCCGCCGGTGGCGGGTTCTGCTGGTCGCCGCCGTCTCCAATGACGAGCGTGCCGTCGCGGTCAACGAACAGTGACAGGGGCTCGCTGACGACCGCGGGGTCGAGATCCTTGACCGTCACCGCGACGGGCGTGGGACGGACGACGAAAACCCTCGGCTCCGCGGACTCACCCGGATCCGGCGCCTGCTTCCGGTCCAGTACCAGCAGATCACCCTTGTCGTCGACGACCATCGCCAGGGGGAAGACGGAGCCGCCGGAGGCGAGCCTCGTGACCTCGGTCGCAGAGTCGGCCGTGTACGGAGCCGCGACGGAGAGGATCCGTCCGGTGCTCTCCAGGATGAACAGTGTCTCCGGCTGACCCGCCAGGGGCGGGCGTACGGCGACGGCGACGACTGGGCCCAGGCTCTGCTGGGGCACCAGAGGACGGGGGAGTGGCGGGCTGCCGATGAGACCCGGCTGCGCCTCCGCGTCCAGGCGCCATACCCGGCGCCGGACCGGCAGCACGTCGCCCAGCCCGTGTTCGCCGACGTACAGGCTGCCGTCGGAGCCGCGTGCGATGCACCAGGGTCGCATCAGACCTTCGCGGACGACCTGGGGCGGGTCCTGGGTGTCGTCGAGCAGCGGGCGGAAGGTCGGCAGCACGGACACCGGGGCCGACAGGCCCGAGTCGAGCGGCATGGAGAACAGACAGGATCCGTCGTCCACCGCGAGCCGGGGCCGTCCCCTGCCGACGGCGTACAGGTCCAGGATGACGTCGAGTCCGCTGCGCAGCCCGCGGCGGCGGTGGGTGCGGCTGATCACGGCGGTCGCCTTGCGGCGCTGGTACTCATCCCAGAGCTGCTGGCCCTGGAGTTCGGGGAAGCGGAGGGAGACCCACGAGGCGAGCCACGGCAGGAACTCCGGTGGTGTCGTCCATGGGTCGAAGAGCCGGTGCAGCAGCGCGATCCGCTGCGTGACCGGAAGATGGGTGTGGCTCTCGTCACCGCCCTCGGTGTGCTTGTCGTGCACGATCGGTACGTGGTCGTCGATGCCGGTGAGGATCTTCTCGAAGACGCACAGGGCCTCGCCGAGGGAGAACCCGGCGTTGTTCGGGGCGTCCTGCCAGACCACGGGCGGCAGGTATCGGAGATAGCTGCTCTTGGGCACCGCCATGATCCTCCTCCAGTCCGTCACACGGTCTGCTTCACCGTCACGGTCGCCGGGCCGGCGCAGACGAGTTCGTAGTCGGCCACCTGGACCGAGGCACCCGGTGGCGGCTGCTGGAAGGGCCGGCCACCGGGATAGGCGGGAGTACCGGGCGCGACGCTGATCTGCTCGATGTATCCCACCGTCTCCGGTGGCATGACCGCCCGGAAGAGGTCCGAGCTGAACACCGGCTGGCCCACCTGCCAGCCCCGGCCGTCCGGTCCGCCCCGGGTCGGGTGGAGAAAGGCGCCGATCTGCCGTTCCACGTCGTCGTGGACCTGCGTGACGTCAACGCCGGCGAGGACGGCCTCCCGCCACACCCGCACGGACACCTGGGTCACGATCGGCAGGTAGCGCGGCCGGTGGACGAACAGCCTGGCCGTCAGGTCCCGGCGTGCGTCTAGGTACGCGCGTACCGTTTCGATCAGTTCGGGAGGCGGCTCCGGCTGTGCCACCTCATTGCCCTGATCGGGAACGACGATGACGCTGACGTTCCCGGGAGCGCGGTCGATACCGCCGAACGTCCACGGGTCGCCGTGCGGCGGATAAGGCGTCAGACACCGGCTGATCCGCACGTCGCTGGACGCGTCGCGCGCGAGGTGCGCGAAGTCGTCCGCGGTGATCGCGCGGTCCCGGATCTTCAGCCGCTCCGGTGCCCGGCGCAGCGTGTCCTCGGTCGGTTCCTCGTCGATCCCGTCGTGGGCCGCGAGGAGATTGGTGACGTCGAGTCCGGCGGGTACGGTGCCGTCCGGCTTGGTGCCAGCCACGACGACCTTCCCGGCCGGCACGTTGCCGGCCGCCCCCGACGCGACATGCCGGTAGGTCCGCGCCCTGATCAGACTGCCGGGCGCGGGGATGCTGCCGTGCCCCTCGCTGTTGCGTTCATCGTGGCTTCCGAAGCTAATCTCGCCGGTCACGGGGTTGAGCCGGTAGACCTTGCCCGGGCCCGGCAGCAGTTCGGGCACGAGCCGCCACGTCTCCCAGACCGGTGGGGTGCCCTGACCGACCTGGACTTCGAGATGGGCGTACGGGGCCTCGGGATCCGGCCGCCGGTACAGCGGACGGTGGCGCAGCGCGAACACCTGGAAGGGCGTGCCGTCGCTCTCACCGAGCGTCTGAGGGGAGCGGATGGTGAGCGCGGTGTGCGCGGGGGCGGTGTTGAACAGGACCCGGTCCAGGCCGATCTCCAGCTCGGTGTCGCCCGGGTTGGCGATCCGCAGGCCGATCCAGAACCGCGGTGCGTCGAAGGGCCCGGCCGGGGCGCCGGCGTCGCTCCAGTCCGCTTCCGGATTCTGGGCGGCCCACTGTGCCGGAACGGGCAGGCGCACGCGTCTGTCATGGAGATCCTTCGTGGTGCCCAAGGGCCCGATCGCGGGCCAGTCCCCGGGCTGTGCGCCGTCGACGGAGGCGGCCCAGGTCACCGTCCCCACCGGATCGTCCGGGGCAGCCCGGAACAGCCGGGGCCGCAGCTCGACCTCGCCCGTCACCGGGTCTTCGAAGCCCAGGCACACATGCGCGGTTTGATGGGGCGGGACCAGTAACGGACGCCGTCCCGTGCCCGCCCCCACCAGATCGGCGGACACGTCCTCGTAGACGAGGCTGGAGTTGTCGTCGGGATCCGGCGTGAGCAGGAGGGCCGTCGCGAGACTGACGGGCAGCACGGTCAGGTCCTCGTCGGTTTCGAACACGATGGGGGCCTCGCCCTCCACGGGCAGGGTGTGGGCCTGGGTGGCCGCCGGTACGTCCGCCGGCGCCGGTCCCTTGGTACTGAAGGTCAGATACGTGGCCGCCGGCGTGGCGGGGTCGCGGGTGATGCCCATGAGGTCGAGGAAGGCGATGTAGTTCTTCTCCGGCACCTGGTTCAGCCGGTAGATCACTCCCTCGCCGAGCCAGGCGAACAGTTCGACGAGTGTGACGCCGATGTCGCTCGGCCGGTCGTCCGTCCACTGCGGTGCGTACGTCGTCCGGAGGGCCAGCATCTCGGCGACGAGGTCCTGCCAGGTGCGGTCGTCCAGATCTGGGGGCCGGACACGCCCACGGTCGGATTCGGCAGTCATGGTGACCGCTCCAGCGAGAAGGGATGGACGAGCCGCTCAGCGGTGGCCGTGGCCCGGATGCGGTAGCTGATGTCGATGAGCAGGGCCGCTCGCTCGCTGTCGTTCGTGACGGTGACGTCGACGAGTTCGATGCGCGGCTCGCATCGGCTCAGCCCCTCCTCGACGTAGTAGCGGGCGAGGTTAGCCGTCGCCTCGTTGTTGGGCGCGAACACCAGCCGCTTGAGGTTGCAGCCGAAGTCGGGGCGCATCACGCGCTCGCCGTACTGGGTCCCGAGGATGAGCCGGATCGACTCCTCGATCTTGCGGGGCCCCGCGGACTCGCCGAAGCCGGTGGCCTCCAAGCGGACGGGGAAGGCGATGCCGCGGCTATGGACGTCGGATTCCATGCGGGCCTCCTGTCACACCGAGGTGAGCTTCGACTGGTTGGCTGTCGGCGTCGCCGGAACGGGCAGGGGCGGTGAGCAATCGGTGGTGAAGGTGAGCTGGTCGAGCATGACTGGGGCACCGCTGGTCCTGAGCTTGACGGACTGACCGCTGTTCACTGCCAGGACGTGGGTGCAGGGCTTCGCGGGTGAGACGGTGTTGGGGCAGTTGGTGATGGTGGCCTGGTGGATGCTCGCCTCCACGAGCACCGGGTCGCCCTGGACCGTCAGCTTCGATGTGCTCTGGACCGTGAACGTGCCGGGCACGGGCGGTGACGGCGGGGGCGGGGGGCCCCCGGGCGCCGGGGGTTGCGGCGGTGGTGGGACGTGCCCGCAGGGCACCGTGCTCGCGGTGGTCAGTACCTTGCCCATGGAGATCCCTCCTCACGTGACGTCGACGGCGCTCTCGGTGACCGTGATCTTCGTCGTGCCCGCGCCCCCTGCCGCCGCCAGCGTGATGGACTCACCCACCGTGATCTTGGTCGTGCTCGTGCCTCCTGCCGCCGCCAGCGTGATGGACCCACCGGCCGTGATCTTCAGGTCGCGTGCGGCGCTGATGGTGAGCGAGCCGTCGACGGCGTCGAGCTTGATCGTGCTGCCCTGGCCGCCGTCCTTGATGACCAGTTCCCCGCCCGTCTTGGAGTCGTCGAAGGTGATGGTGTGACCCGCCCGGCTTCTGATCACGCGGGTGCTGTTCGTTCCGTCCATGTTGGTCGCGGGGGGCGGCCGACGGGTGTTCCACAGCCCGCCGATGACGTACGGCTTGCTCAGATCGCCGAGTTCGAAGGCGACCAGCACCTGATCGCCGACCTCGGGCAGCCAGTACAGGCCCGTGTCCTTGCCTGCGGTCGGGTTCGCGCACGGGGCCCAGCCACTGGTGAACCGGTCGGACAGCCCCGGGAAGGACACCTTCACCCGGCCGAGCGGTGTCTTGGGCGGTACGGCGGCCACTTCGTGGTTGTCCTCCACAACCGCCACGACGACCCCGTAGAAGGGTTCCCTAAGGTTTGGGGATGGTTCCTCGGCGATCTCCTTGCGCAGCAGGCCGAGCAGGCTGGAATGGGCGCCCTGGCTGATGGAGAAGTCGGTCATGAAGCCGCCGTCGTCGATGCGGTGGGTCACCTTCCGCATCCGGTAAGTGCCGCTGAAGCGCTTGCCGACGCCCCGGATCTCGATGTACTGACCGGCGGCCAGCTCGGGGATGCCGGGGCACGAGCCGCTGCCCTCGTACATGCCCTCCACGAAGTCCGCGAGAAGCGACTCCGCGAGTATCTTCGCGTCCAGGGGGTTGTCCAGCACGTTCCGGCGCATCCCCTTGCGGGCCATGGAGAGGATCAGGTCGGCGGCGGAGGAGCCGATCCGCTCGGTGAGCTGGTCCAGGTCGAGGTCGGCCGCCAGCGCCAGGCCCTGGATGGTCTGGGCGAGTTCCTGGTTGTACCCGCGCACGGTCTGCAGTCCGGCCGCGGCCGACGCCGACAGGCGCGGACTGAAACTCGACAGGTTCCGGCCCCATTCCAGGACGTGGGCGGCGGTCTGCGGGCGCGGGAACTGGAAGTGCAGCCGGTCCCACTCGACGTAGACGTCGAAGTGGTAGTGCCGGGCGCGTTCCTTGAGGAACGTCATGTCGCCCTCCACCTGGACGAGCTTCTCCTGCAGCCCCGGGGTGGGATCCACTACGGGGACAAGGCCGTTCTCCACCGCGATCCGGGCGGCCACGATGCTGTCGTTGACGAAGGTGTACTCGGTGGGCTCGGGCTGGCCGCGCCGCATGCGGTACGACTTGTCGTAACCGGACACCTGCACGGTCGGTGGACCACCCGCCGGGAACGACGGTTCGACGGCGGCTATCTCCCCGAGGAAGGCGGGTTTGAGGTCGTTGCCGTACCCGAGGTGGACCTCCACCGTCTTGCCGGGTTCCAGCAACGCCGAGTCGAGCAGCCTGTTGTCAGTATTGCGCAGGGTCAGGGCGAAGGTGCCCGCGAGATCCAGGCTGGTCTCCACGGTGACGCCCAGCACCTGGTCGGCCAGCTCGGCGGCCATGGTCAGACCGGAGACACGGATGTCGAAGCGTGGCGCGTACGACGGGACGGGGACGCTCATGGCCGTGTGCCCCCCTGCCGGGATGGGGTCGTGCCGTCCTGGCGGCGCGGAGGAATGACCAGACGGGTGTTGGGGGCGAGGGCCAGTGGGTCGGTGATGCGGTTGGCGTCCGCGATGTCCCGCCACAGCGCGGGGTCGCCGAGGTAGCTCCCGGCGAGGCCGCTCAGGGTGTCCCCCTCCACGACGGTGTGCACCGTGGGCTCTTCCCGTGTCACCGACCGCGCCACCGACACCGCCTTGTTGACGACCGCCGACGCCGTCGGCGAGGCGAAGAAGATGCCACGGTGCACCTCGACGTCGGTGGTCACGAACTCATGGAAGCGCACAGACACAACCGCGCGCACCGGGGTGCCGTTGCGCAGGAACATGGTGAAGCGCTGGTTGGCGTCGACCAGGACACACCGGAACTGGAAGCTGCCCAGCGAGAAGAGCAGGACCGGCGGGGCCTGGGTCTGCGGTTGCTTGTCCAGCAGCCGCACGATCGCCCCGGTGTGGGCGCGGACGTCGGTGCCGGCCTCGTAGGTGTCGAAGAACAGCTCCATACTGAGGGACCGGGCCTTGCCGCGGATGTACTGCACGGGTGACGCGTCCAGCCCGGGTACGCCGATCTCGGCGTAGTTGTTGCCCTGGTCCAGTTTGAGTTCCTCGGGGTTGAACATCACGGGGAAGCTGTCACCAGACGTCGTGTCGATGATCTCGGCCTTGGTCAGGGCGGCGCTCACCGGCCCGGGACGGGACCCCGAGGGCATGCCGAAGGGTGTCGCCATGTCAGCCTCCGCGCTCGGACTCGCTGCGCAACCGGCGCATCAGATCGTCGACCAGGTCTCGTTTCAGCGCCTGCACGTCGACCGGCGGCGGGACGTCCGCGGTGGCGGTGTCCCGGTCGGTCGCGGCCCGCATGGCCTGCGTCGCGGGTGCGGCCGGCCTCTGCGGGGCGGCGGGCGCGGGCGGCGGGGCGGGGCGGGTGCCGGAGGGCACGGTCCGCGGTGCCGGACGCCGGGGCACACCGGCGCCGATGACGGCAACGGAGACCGCCGCGCGCTCGTTGGCCAGCGCCTCGGCCTCCTCGGCGCGGGACGCCGCGCCGGTGGCCCGCCGCCAGGACGCGCCCGGCCGCAGCAGCGCCATAACGTGGGTGGCCTCGTGAACCAGCAGAGCGAACCCCCGCGCGTCCTGGGGGCGGAGCCGGCCGCGGCGGAAGTACACGTCCCGGCCCAAGGTGACGGCGTCCGCCCGCAGCTCACGCGCGAGCGTGTCGGCCCGGTCGTCGTGGTGCACCCGCATCGCCTCGGCCGCCGGCCCCACCGCGGTCCTCAGCCGTGCCCTGGCCGCGGTGGGCAGGTCGTCGTGCCCGTCTCCCGGTGTGCCCGGCTCGGCGGGCGGCGCGTCATCGACGGTCTGCCGCGCATCCGTCTGCCGGGCGTTCGTCTGCCGGGCGTCCGCCGCAGGCGGCGCCATGGGGCTCGGTGATGATGCCGCCGGGGCTGTTGCCGGAGCGGCGGCCGGGCCGCTCTCGGGCCAGGCCGGGCCCGACGGTTCGGAGACGTGCGGGCCCTGGACGGTCCGGGGCCGACGGAGCGGGGTGGCCGCCGTCAGCTGGAAAGGGCGGTCCGGGGCGGACTCGATCCGGTCGAACCGTCCCACGTCCGCCGTCAGTTCGGCCGTCCGGTCGATGAAGACGCGCAGCGGGCGCGCCCACGGCAGGGGGAAGAGCAGGCGCGCGAGGTGGTGCCGCCCCTGGGCGTCAAGGTGCTCGCCCAGCGTCGGCACGGGCAGGATGCCGTCCTCCGTCATGGTTCGCCTTCCTCCTCCAGAGCAGTGGCCATCTCCCGGATCCAGTGCAGCCGCTCCTCGTGGTCGAGGGCGAGCGACTCGGCGAGGGTCCAGTGGACATGGCGTCCGAGAAAGGCCACCTCCTGGCGGACCCGTGCCACGGGGTAGCCCCTCACCCCCCCGACTGCGGGACCTCCGCTTCATGCTCCTGGCCGCAGTGCGGACAGGTGATCAGGACCGTGGTGGGGGCCAGGCCATTGATCCGGTTGTAGAGCGCCTGGAGATGAGCCAGGTCCTCCGAGTACAGACCCTCGATCACCCCTGGCGTGACCTCCGGCACCCCGCCGAGCTTGGTCACGACCCGGGACAGCAGGATGACGATCAGGTACGCGGGCCAGCCCTGCACCCGGGGATCCTTCAGCGGGTAGATCTCGTCGGCGGCCGTCGCCAGCCGCATCACTCCGTTGCGGTGCAGATTGCCGGCGCCGTCCACATAGCCCTTCGGCAGCTCGAACTCGACCTCCGTGACCAGCATGGCCCTCACGCCCGGCTCAGGCCCTCATGGGCCAGTACGAGGGTGTCCACGGCGACGTCCGCGCCCTTGGCGCTGAACGCGGCGCCCTCCCATTTGGTTGGCCAGGCGCTGACGAAGTTCCAGCGCGCCACCTCGCTGTGGTTGCCCAGGTCGTACACAACGATGGAGCCGTTCTTGCGCGCCACGTTGCCGTCCACCACCTGCTGGCGCCAGTCCCACAGTTCACGGGACTGGGTGAGGCCCCACTTCAGCGTGATGTCGGAGAAGCTCGTCTTACCGGGCAGCTTGCGCACCGTGGTGTTGTCGCCGCCCTCACGGCTTTCGATGACCTCCGTCGTCGACCCCAGGCCCGTGCACTCCCGGAAGCTGGCCTGGGCGATCCCGTCCAGCTCCACCAGGAAGTTGAAATTGCGGAAGGGATCGACCCGCTCACCTGTCTGCGCCATCTCCGGTCGTCCTCTCTATGCCTCGCTGACCCGGCCGCCGCCGGACCACAGGCCCAGTCGGATCACGATGTGCTCGGCGGGCCGGGTGGGGGCCAGGCCGATCTCGATGAACACGTTCCCCAGTTCCCGCACAGGGTCGGGATTCAGCTCCTCGTCGATCTTGACGTAGAAGGCCTCGGCGGCCGTGTGCCCGAAGAGCGCTCCGGACTGCCACACGCGCGTGAGGAACTCCGTGACGGTGCGTTCGAGGGCCTTCCACAGTGCCGTGTTGTTCGGCTGGAACACGGCCCAACGCAGGCCCTGCAACAGGGAGTCCGAGATGTACGCCACCAAGCGGCGTACGTTGAGGTACTGCCAGGCCGTGGTTTTGGACAGGGCCCGGGCGCCCCATACCAGGGGAGGGCCGCCGGGAAAGGTCCGCAGCGCGTTGATGTTGAGCTTGTTCAGCGCGCCCTGCTCGGTGTCGTTGAGGTTGTACGGCAGTTCAAGAGCTCCGCGCACAACCTCGTTGGCCGGTGCCTTGTGGACCCCGCGCTGGTTGTCGCTGCGGGCCATCACGCCGGCGACGTGACCCGACGGGGCAACCGTCACCTTTTCCGGACTGTTCGCCGGTGCCTCCGGGTCATTGATCCGGATCCACGGCCAGTAAAGAGCACCGAACCCGCGCTCGGTCATGAGGCTGCCGGCCTGGGCCTCCACCGGAGCGGTGTCCGCGTCGTTGTCGGCATTGCCGGCCCCGTCCAGGACCGCGACGCGGTCACCCATGCTCTCGCAGTGCCCGATCACCGGCGACTGGAGCGCGGGATCCGTCTCGCCGGGCAAGCACACGATGCTGACGTCCAGCTGGTGCGTGAGCGCCTCCAAGGCGTCGCTCAGTTTTGTCATGTCGGTGACCGGGACGATGTAGGCGAGGGTTCCGCCGTTCTCGAAGAAGCCGCGTACGGCGTAGGGAAGACTCAGCGGTTTCTTGAAGGCGCCGAACTCCTCCGTGTACTGCGTCCAGTTGGTCACGCGCACCGGTACGTTCGGGACGGCGCTGTCGTTGGCGACGGTGCCGATCAGCGCGGCCGTACTGGTACCCGCTCCCGCGATCGGCCCGGCTGCCTCGATCTCGTTGAGGTATACGCCTGGTGCCAGCGTCTCGAAGTCGGTCATCGAAGTCACCTCGCCCGCTGTGGGCTGTGTCGGGGCCGCGGAAGGATGAACCTGCGGAGGGACAACACGTCTAGTACCCGTGCGGTGGCCGCTTCGGATCCGCCTGCTGCACGAGCGCGGTGAAGTTCGACCCCGACTGGTTGACGTGGTACCGGTCGCGCACGTAGTTGATCGTCGCGCACATGTCCGCGACCACGTCGTAGGGTGTGGTGGCCGTGCCGGCCTGGTGGTACGCGGCGAACGTGGCGGGAATGCACTGGGTGGCGCCCCGGGAACAGTTCTGCCGGTGCCCGTCGGGCGCCAGGGGACCGCGTGCGTTGGAATCGGAGTCGTTCACCCGGTACTTCGGATTGTTGTAGGCGGACTCCCGCTTGGTGATGGTGATCAGCGCCGGTACGCCGTACTTCGGGTCCATGCCGCTCAGCTGGCACGCCGTACCCGCGTAGCGCCGCATCGCGGCCTCCCCGAAGTCGTTGTGCGGGTCGTGGTACGTGACCTGGCTGAGGCTGAGCCGCCCACCGTTGCGTACCGCGGCGCCGGTGCAGTCGACGCTGAAGCCAGCGTGGCGACCGAGGGCGGTGAGCGACGCGCAGCCGGGAATGCCGTCGGCGTCTGCTCCGGTGAAGCCGTGGGCGAGTTGCTCGGCGCGGTAGGCGGCTCTGGTCTCTTCGCCGAAGTGCCCGGTGGCGCCGGCGGGGATCTTGCGCCCCCGGGCGATCAGGGCCTTCTGTACGGTGCGTATGTCCTCGTTGGTCTGGCCGAACCGGACGTTGGACAGCGCGACCATGGTGGCTCGCTTCCTTTCGTCAATCCCGCGACGTCACGGCACATCGCATTCGGGCTCTTCACCCGCCATCGTGCCTACGGCGCCCCACATGTGAGGTGCCGTCGGCGGACGACAACGATTCGGGCCGCTGCGGACCCTGCCTGTCCGGCAGTCGCTGTTACGGCCGGGGGGCCCTCGGCACTCCCTGCCCGTCAGAGAGGAGTAGTGAACGAGGGATCAGTTTCCAGGCTAGTCCTGCCCGGAATCACGTGCCACTGGAGTATGACAAACGCATGCCGCGCTTGCCATGACGGGCACTTAACCCCCGTGCGGCTGCACCGGCTTGGTCCAGTCGGGGTCGGCCCACCGCCCCGGCTCCTGGGGATCGGGAAGGTCCGGGCGGTACCGCGGGTCCCGCTCCCGGCGCACCCGGACGCTGGAATGGAACACGGCGTCGCCGGGCACCGGACGCGAGCGCCGACCCGCGAGGATCCACAGCGGACCGTTGTCGTGGACCGGAGCACCGGCGAAGTCCTCGGTGACCGCGCAGCCGGTGCCGTAGGCATGGGGCCGGAACACCAGGTTCTGGGTGACACCGTCCATGATCCACTTTAGAGGGATCGTGGAGAGCAGCGGTTCGCCCTCGGCATGCGCGAAGGTGCCGCCGACATCCGAGTGCACCCCCGCGAACCAGACCTCCTCTGCAGTGGCCTGACGCGGCGCCGGGCGGGGCGTCACCAGGAACTCGTGGTAGGGGCGACGGGTCTCGTCGAGCGACACGGCGTGCCGGACGCGGGCAGCGTTCGGCAGCTGGTGGGTGTACGGCCAGTAGAGATTGCCCAGGCGCAGCAGGCCGGCCGCCTTCACGGTGTCCCAGACACCGAGGTAGGCCACCGGCAGTGCGTGGTGCGAGACCTGGCGCGGATTGTTCTGCTTCACCTGCGGCCACAGCGACTCGTTCTCGGTGCGCCAGCAGAACGCGTGCGAGAACCGCGCGACCTCCTCCTCGCTCCGCTCGATGTCTTGGTTGAAGGCGTACTTCGACACGGCGTACGGCACGAGGTTCTCCGAGCCCGGGCGCATGAGGCCGGGCTTGTTGAGCATCCCGACGAGCGCCCGGGCGGTGTAGGCGCCCCGGCTGAAGCCGAACACGTACACCTCGTCACCCGGCTGCCAGTGCCGCATGAGGTACGTGTACGCCTCGGCGAGATTGGTTCTCAGCCCACTGCCGAAGGCGAGGCCCCACAGACGGGACAGCCAGCGGCCGACCGGCCCGTGAGCTGTGCCCGAGGACATGGTCCCGACCCCGGGGTCGTAGTAGACGAGCTGACGCGCCGGATCGTCCGCGTCCAGCATCTCCACCAGCCTGACCACGTTGGTGGGGTGACTGGCCCCCACCTGGTTGCCCGTCCCGTCGAGGCACACGACGATCGCGCGAGGCATGCCGATGCTCCCTTCTAACCGGTGGACAGCGGGCCGGAGGCGGTGCCCCGGCCGGGGTCGATCTGCTCGGCGAACGCCTGCAGGGCCACATCGCTGTTCGCCGGGAGGACGGCCATTAGGCCACGCTCCTGCGCCTCGGCGATCGTCGTGGCGGCGGCGCTGCCCTCGGGGACGAACGCCAGGCGGACGTGCCCGTCACCGGACCCGCGGCGGTCCACCGGAGTGACGGCGCCGTGGGTGCCGTCGGGCAGGGTCACCCACAGCTGGAAGTCGTCGTACCGGACGAAGTCCGCGGCCTTCACCGGCCACGGGTAGTGGTGCTCACCGGGCACACCGGGCAGTATCCCCTGGTGGTTTCCCCGGCTCAGCGGCACGCACGCGTTGAACAGGGAGTCGGTCCACGCCTCGACCCCGTCGGCGTCCTTGACGGGTGTGCGCAGCAGGGCCTCGGCTTCCTCGTAACCCAGTTCCGCCAGCGCGGGAAGGGTGAGCGGGAAGGCGTCCACCAGCTCGGCGGCTTCCTGCCGCAGCCGGTCGACCCTCGCGGGGTCGGCGCAGAACTGCATGCTCCACTCGATGCCGACGCGGGCCCGGTACATACGCCAGCCCCCAGCCCCCTTGACCCACAGGCTGCCCCCGTGGTGCATCTCCCAGTGCTCGGCAGTGCCCGGTCCCGCACCCGGGTCGACGGGCCTCGGCCCATAGGGCAGGTCGGTGTCGTCCATGGAGCGCAGGATCGCGTGGGCCGTCTTCTTGGCGGCGCGGAAATGCGCGGACTCGAATCGCTTCGGATGTTCCACGAGGCGGATATTCCACGGATGGTTCTCCGATTCGACGCCGCCCGGGTGGAGTTCGGTGTGGGCCATCGCTGACCTCCTCAGCCCGGCCCCGCGGGCAGGTCACCGACTCTGAGGGCGGGAATCCCCTCGCGGGGCGAAGTACCCTTGCTTCCAATGTGCGCCTCGACCCGGCCGATCGCGACTTGGGCGAAGGCGCCGTCAGATCCTGCGTGACTCGGTCAGGAACCGTGATGCGCGGGACTGGACGAGGCCTTCGTCAGGTAGGGAGAGAGGTCCCGTTCCAACGCGGTCTGCGACCTGGCACCGTTGATCCTCGTGGCGGCCTTCCCCTTCCGGAAGACCATGATCGTCGGCAATTCTTGACGTCGTACTTAGCGGGAGTAGCCGGGTTCGCGTTCACGTCGAGCCGCACTGCGAGAATCTCGGGGTGCTGCTGCGCAAGCCGGTCGACATTCGGCGTCACCATCCGGCACGGCCCGCACCACGCCGCCCAGAAGAACACGGCCACGGGTTTCTTGCTCTTGAGGACGACCTTCTGGAAATCCGCGTCGGTCACATTACCCAGATCAGCACTGAAAGCCCGTTCACAGCAGGAGCGGACGACGGAAGGGTCGTCGCTTGTGCAGGAGCTTGAGGCAGTGCCGCAGCCGATAGAGCGGCCAGGCCTGTCAGGAGCTCGGAAATGCGTTCCCTCTCCATGCGCGGACTGGCTCGACCCGTCAGAAAGAAGGCTGGCTCTTGCGGATTCGCGGGAGTCTGATGGCACGAAACGAGTCGCGTGCGCGATGGACACTCAACGAAGCAGCCTACTGCGGCGTACTCCTGATAGCGAAAAGGCCGTGCGAAAGGGACCCCTGGAGGAAGTCGTGGAGACGCCATGAGAGGTGCTGTGGGGATGCCGTGAGCGCAATGGCGGACTAGGCTGAACTGTGAGTCCCTCAAGGGGTACGGCATGCACGAGTTCGCCGAACGAGAGACGAGGCTGCTGCCAGCGGCACTGACGTCCCAGGAGCCCGCAGCGGTGCTGCACGGGTTGCGCATGCCGGGTGAGGCACTGGAGCCATCCGTACGAACCGCAATGGAGATGCGGTTCGGCGTGGACTTCTCCCGCATCCGCGTGCACGCCGACGCCACGGCGTCCGAGTCCGCGCAGGCCATGTCGGCCAAGGCCTACACCTTCGGCCACCACATCGCGTTCGCTCGCGGCCAGTACGCGCCTGGCACCGCGGCTGGTCGCCGCCTTCTCGCTCATGAACTCGCGCACGCGGTCCAGCAGTCCCACGGAACGGGAGGACAGGCCCCGGGCTCCCCCGCTGACCCAGAACTCGAGCGCGACGCGGACGCCGCCGCGCGCGAGGCGGAGCTGCCCGGTGGTGCACCGGTGAAGGTCGCGGGAGCCGCCTCACCAGGCGTGTTGCGGCAACCCGCCGCGAACAATCCGCTGCTGCTGCCTGCCGAAGTTGTCGAGATGCCTTGGGTGGGCAAAGGCGAGGGAACGACATCCAGCCAGCTTGGCTATCTGCGCGACCGCCAGCTTTTCTGGCAGCGCTGGAGGGACCACTACGGCGCCAGCGGTGCCCTGAGCCCGAGCAACCTTGACGCCATTTCCAATGGGCGCTCGCCGATAGTCGACGACGTGTGGGTGAGCAGGTACCCGCAGCACGCGGCGTACAAGGGTCAAGTCCTGGAACACCACCATGTCGGCCAAGGCCCGCTGGCGACTCCGGTGCCGCACGACCTCCACGCAGCGCACTCCGTGCTTCACCCGAAACGGCAGACGGTCGGCGCACCCAACCGCCCGACAAAGGCATTGGGGCCCCAGCCCGACCGGCCCAAGACCGAGGCCGACGTGGCTCGCCACACCGCTTCCGGAAAGATCCCGGGAGAGGGCGTCACTGGCACCACTCCGCCCGAAGTACCGGCCATCCCACCCTCGTCACCGGCCGCCATCGCCCCCACCGCCGAACAGCCCAAGGTGGAGCTTCCGCAAGCGCTCAAACAAGTGACGGAATCAGGGGCGACGCCCGGAGCCGAGGCTGTTCCCCGGACGGAGCCGGTGATACCGCTTCGAGCGCCGAAGGGCATCGCATCCGGGGTACGTGGCGGCCGCCTCACCCAGGCGGTAGAGGGCTTCGCAGGGCGGATGATGGCGGTCGCATCCGTGGTGGACGTCATCCTGATGTACCGGAAAGGCGCATGGGAGACACCCGTTGGTACATGGGTCATCGATGAGCGCAAATACTTCAAATACCTGATGCAGAGGTACTACGGGCTTGATGTCTACAAGCTCGAGGGGAAGATCATCGAAGAGAATGGCGAGAAGTTCATCATCATCGACGGACTGCCGCAGGAATGGGACGAAGTGAACAAGAAGGCCAGGCCCCTTCGACCGCGCTCACCGGCGCTGGACCCGGACAAAATGGCGTGAGGACGGGGCCATGCCTGCGCCAATCCCGAGCGCTGGAAAGGTGATTCCGTGCATGGAGTGCCCATGTCCAAACCCATGGCCACCTCGGCGTCCGCATACCCCGAGGACGGAGAACCGTCCGGACTCCTGGCCTTTCGGCGGCTGGACGAGTTTCTGGGCCGCGCGATCGAGTCGGCCCGCGGCAGATACGGTCCCGAGGCCTCGGCCGACGCCTTCCGTGGCCTGTACGTCAGCGTCGAGCAGGCCGAACGCTCCATGCGCCGCCCGCCTGGTGAGCCGCTGTGCACGCCGGGGGACTCACACCCGGCAGGGTCGGATCCGGGGTGGGAGCGCATCGCCGCGACGGAGCGCGGCTGGTCGTGGCTGCGCACGGGCTACGGACTCTCGGACTTCGAACTGGACGTCGTCCTGCTCGCCCTCGCGCCCGAGGTCGACCCCCGGTACGAGCGGCTGTACGCCTACCTCCAGGACGACGTCAACCGCAGACGTCCCACCGTCGGCCTCGCGCTCGACCTGCTGACGGGCACCGCGAGGGAACGGCTCGCCGCGCGCCGGTACTTCGGCGCCGAGGCCCCGCTGCTCGGCCGGCGCGTGCTGAGCCTCGTACCGGATCCGCGCGCCGAGGCGGCGTCGGTCATCGGCCGGTTCCTCGTGCTGGACGAGCAGATCGTGGACGTTCTGCTCGATCAGGGCGGCCTCGACCGCAGGCTGACCGCCTTCTGCGAGTTGGTGACACCGCCACCGGCCCCCGTCGAGGACGAGGCGCTGTATCGGATGGTGTGCGATGCATGGGGACGCGTACCGCTGCGGCTGTACTTCCAGGACCCGGCGGGCGCGGCCGGACGGCGCACCGCCCAAGCACTCGCCGCCGCGCTCGCCGTACCCCTCCTGGCCGTCGACACCGAGGACATCCTCCACGACGACACTGTCCTGGAACTCGTCTTCCGCGAGGCGGCCCTGCACGGCGCCCTGCTCCACCTCGACGACGTAGGCTCCCCATGCACGCTGGCCCTGGCTGACCGGCTGGCCGCGTACGACGGCGTGGCGACCCTGGCCGGGAGTCGGCCCTGGGTGCCGACCACGCGCCGGCCGCTCGGCGTGCTCACCGTGCCGTCCGAACCCGGGGACGCCACCTGGCGGCGCACCACCTGGCAACAGGCCTTCGCGGCCCACGGAGTCGAGGCCGCCGCCGCGGACGTCGACGCGCTCGCCGTACGGTTCCGGCTCGGGCCGTCGCAGATCGAGGAGGCGGTGATGACAGCCCGCACCGCCGCCCGGCTGCACACCGAGGACGATCCGGAGACGGCCGCCCGCTCGCCGTCCCGCGCGGAGCTGTTCGCCGCAGCCCGCGCCCAGACCGGGCACGAGCTGACCACGCTCGCCCGGCGCGTAGAACCGTCCCGCGGCTGGGATGACATCGTGCTCCCCGCGGAGTCGCTGGAGCTGCTGCACAGCCTATGCGAGTGGATAGTCCACCGCAGGCAGGTCATGGAGGAGTGGGGATTCGACCGGCGCATGTCCCAGGGAAAGGGCATCAGCGCGCTGTTCGCCGGTCCGCCCGGCACCGGCAAGACGATGGCCGCGGAGGTCGTGGCCCACGACATCGGCCTGGACCTCTTCAAGGTCGACCTCTCCACGGTGGTCAGCAAGTACATCGGCGAAACCGAGAAGAACCTCGAACGAGTCTTCACCGCGGCTGCCGACGCCGACGCCATACTGTTCTTCGACGAGGCCGACGCCCTGTTCGGCAAGCGGTCCGACGTACACGATGCGCACGACCGCTACGCCAATATCGAAGTCGCCTACCTTCTCCAGCGCATGGAGGAGTACGCGGGACTGGCGATCCTCGCCACGAACATGCGCCAGCATCTCGACGACGCGTTCACCCGCAGGCTCCGGTTCATCGTGGAGTTTCCCTTCCCGGACGACGCCGAGCGCCGCCGTATCTGGGATGTCTGCATCCCGCCCGAGGCTCCCCGCGCTCCCGACGTGGACGTCGACCGCCTGGCGCGGGACTTCCGGCTGTCCGGCGGCAACATCCACAACATCGTCCTGCATGCCGCGTTCCTGGCCGCCGCCGGGGACGGCCGGATCGGTATGACGGAGCTGCTGCGGGCGACGCGGCGCGAGTACCTGAAGATGGGCCGGGTCGAGCCCATGGCCGACCCTGACCGTCAGGAGCCGCGCCGTCCTGGGGATGAGTGATCCCTTCCGTGCCGGTCCCCTTGCGAGGTAAGCATGTTCCAGGATCTGGATGCCACACTTATGGCAATGCTGTCCGCCCCGGCCGCACCGCCGGAGGTCCGCGCTGCGGACGTCAGCTTCGATACCCCCGACAAGGCCTTCAATCCGACGCAGACCACGGTGGACCTCTTCCTCCACGAGGTCCAGGAGAACCGGGAGCTACGTAACCAGGCCCCGCTGGTGGACAAGACCGACGACGGTTTCGTCACCCGGCACCGGCCACTGCGCGTGGACTGCACCTACCTCGTCACCGCCTGGTCCACGCAGAGCGCGGGTCTCAAAGCCGCGGAGGAACACCGGCTGCTCGGACTCGTCCTGCTGTGGCTGAGCCGCTTCGAGGTGGTCGAGGAGCCCTTCCTGCGCGGGGACCTTGCCATGCCACCGCAGCTCTACAAACTGCCTGTCTCAGTGGCACAGACGAAGGAAGGGCAGGGAACAAGCCAGTTCTGGACCGCCCTCGGGGTGCCGCCCAGGCCCGCCTTCTCCCTCACCGTCACCATCGGACTGCTGCCGTTCGACGAGGCCGTGCCCGACCCCGCCGCGAAGACCATCGAGATCAAGACCGCCCGATCGGACGCACCAGCCCTGTGCGGGCGGGTGCTGGACGCCACGCTGGCGCCGCTGCCCGGCGCAGCGGTCACCGTCGTCGAGAACGGTGCGGAGGCGACCACCGACACCTTCGGCGGCTTCACTTTCCGGGAGCTGGCCTTCGGCTCGTACACCATACTCGTCCGCGTCGCAGAACGCCCCGACCTGCGCAAGCCTGTGCAATACACGGCTGAGTCCCAGATCCACGACGTCATCGTGCCCGCCCCATGAGCAGCGACGGCGTTTCGTCCAGCACATGAGTGTCGGTCCGTCGCGGATGTCTCAGCGGATGCGCAGGTGGCGGAGCCAGTGCCGATGAGCCGCCTGGGCATGGCGGTGCAGATCTGCATATCGGCACGTTCCTCGGGGACGACCCGCTAACGGTGCCGTGGGACGTCGTGAACTACCTGGCCGAGCAACTCGACCCGCTGGGTCTGCGGCCGCCAGTTCGGCCGCGGGGCGGGCGTCAGCCTCGACCTTCTCGGCGTTGTGGGCAAGGTAGTGGGACGCCGTCTGTGCCACGACGGTGGCGTAAAGGTAGACGCCTCAGTGGGCCATTTGTGCAGCTGGAGTCGGGTTGGATCGGCCACTGGCAGCCAATGGACCAGCTACCGGAGGAGGCGTGGGAGAGAGCGGGCCCTGGCAGGTGAAACTAAACTGAAGAAGATCCATTCCATCAACCCCGACGCAAGCGGGTAATCCTGATGGCCGAACACATACGACTGGCAGACGTACAGGCCCGCAGCTCCCGCAGCAGGCCGTCACCAGCGGAGCTCCAGGTGGACGAGCGGGAACAGTGGTCGGACGAGCTCACGCGGCTGATCGCGTCCGGCGCCGGAAACCGTGCCGTGGGCGCGTACCTGAGCCAGGAGGCGCGGGGCGCGCAGGGTACCCGCAGCGCGCAGGATGCGTCCTCGTCCGACGGACACGCGCTCGACCCGCCGCTGCGGGCGGAGATGGAATCGCATCTCGGCGCCAATCTGTCCGGGGTCCGGCTTCACACCTCCCCTGCGGCGGCGGCATCGGCGAACGCCCTGCGCGCGAGGGCCTACACCGTCGGCCAGGACATCGTCTTTGGGCCGGGCGAGTATCGGCCTGAGTACACCGCGGACCGGGCGCTGATTGCCCATGAGCTGACCCACACGGTCCAGCAGGCTCTTGGCGGGGCCGCTCCCGCCGACTCGGACAGCCATGAACGGACGGCTGATGATGCTTCTTCCCGCTGGGCCGACGGGCTCGGTCCCGCCCCGGTCAGCCAGGGCTCGGCCATCGGCATCGCCCGGGCGCCTCAGACCGCCATGGTGGCCTCGGCGCCGGGAACCCAGACCGTCTCGGGCGGCGTCGGCGGTTTCGACAACCCCCTGACCAGTAGGGAAAGGACCCAGATCATGCGGCAGATCGCCCAGGGGAAGAAGCTCACCAGGGCGATGAAGGACCGATTGCGCTCGGACGCGAGATACCAGTGGCGCACGGCGACGATGGGGAAGGGCTTGCAACCTGGTGCGGGGTATCAGGTGCACCACATCACCCCCTTGGAATTCGCGCACCGGTTCCCGACCAGGTTTCCCAACGAGCCCGGCAACCTGGTCTTGATGCAGGACGTCGCGCATAACCGATGGCACAAGATGATCAACGATCGTATCCGCAGCAAAGGCGGAAACATTTCCCTGAAAGACCTGAGGGACATCCAGAAGACCACGGTGCGCTTCAATGAGGGCGACGTCTTCGTTATCAGCGAGAAAGGGGAGGTTGTTCCGGTGGGAGCGAGCCGTCCCGCTCCCGCATCCAAGGCGGGCAAGGCGGCTGTCTCGAAGCCCAAGGGGGGAGGCACCTCCAAATCCGACACACCCAAGTCATCCAAGGCACCCGCGGTATCCAAGGCCGCCAAGGCCGCCAAGGCCGCCCCGCCCCTCAAGCCGCAGGAAGCGATCGGGCCGGAGCCATCCGCACCGGCTCCAGCCGGGAAGACCGGGATGGGAACGGCCGAGGGGGCGCCACCCAAGGCGGCAGGCGTGACCGAGGGGGCGCCACCCAAGGCGGCAGGCAAGACGTCCGTGACGCCCGGAGCGGTCCCCAAGGTCGGCCGAGGCAAAGGGCCCTCCTTCGTCGAGGGTTTGGCAGGGCGCCTGGGGGTCGCCTTCGACCTGATCCAGGCCGTTCCAGAGGTCCTGGAGGAAATCGCCAGGGAGAAGCCTGAGTGGTTCCCCGAAGGGGCTCACGTGGAATTCCATCAGGTCGACGAGAACAAGCGTTTTAACCCCAGCACGTACGACGAGGGATACCGGAGTACCGGCTACTCCGTCGACAAGGTGAATGGCGAGATGATCTACCGCGACTCGACGGGCGCGCGGGTGACGAGAGAAGAGGCGTTGAAGCCACCGGCCAGGATCCCGTACGACCCGAACCGCGGGGATCCCGCCGCACGCGCCTGAACGGCCACTACAGTAGGCGCGCGTTTCACTTGCCGCGGTGTCCGGATCTTGACCCCGTGGAAGTGGCGCCTGGCCCTGGACATGCTCGACACCCTCGCCGGCTGGGGCATGAAGCCTCCGGCCGTGGTGGCCTACGGCGCCAATGCTCACCTGCGGTCCGCGCTGTCCGAGCACGGACTTGCCTACGTCCTGGCCGTCCGTTCGGACGTGAGCGCCCACCCCTTCGACGCCAGGCCCGTCGCCCGGACCCGCAACGGGCCCATCGGCTGCCGGCCCCAGCCCCGTACCGGCAGGCCGCACTGCCGCTGGCAGCCCTGCCCGTCGGCCTCGGACGCAATACATTCACCCCGCTCAACTGGCGCAACGGCTCAAAAGGAAAGTTACGCTCCCGCTTCGCCGCCGTGCGCGTGCCCCCGGCCGGCAAGGCGGTCGAGCGTCCGATCAAGGCTGCCGCCTCGGCCGGACAGGGCTGGTGGGACGGGGTCCTGCCCGACTGATGGCTACTGGTCTAACGGCCCGCCGACGCCGAGGCGCCGACCGAGTACTGGCTGTCCCACCTCCCGTTTGACACCCCGCTCGTCGACCTGGTCCGCCTGACCAAGGTCCGCTGGCGCATCGAGCACGACTACCGCGAACTCAAACACGCCTGGGCCTGGACCACTTCGAAGGCCGGTCCTGGCCCGGATGGCACCACCACGTCACCCTCGTGACCGCCGCCCACGCCTTCCTCACCGAACAGCGACTGACCCCAAAAGCGCCCGCACCGGCCTCTACCAGATCCTCGACACCCTGCAGAGTGTCCTGAGGTGTTGGAGCGGCATCTGCACCACCTGCCATCAGCCCCTGCCCAGCAGGACACACAACGCCAAGACCGAGGCAGACCTAACGGAGTCCTGGTAGACGGCAGCTTCTAATCAACACGCAGAACTTGACAGGGAAGTCCCCGCCGATCTCGCGGCGCAGGGAGTCGAGGTAGACCACACCGTCGACCGCCGCGGTGGCCGCGTACGTCGACTTGCCCGAGGCTCCGGGGCCGACCGCGACGAGCAGGGTGCCGGGCACCAGGTCGAGCGGCGGCACGACCCAATAGCCCGCAGGCTCCTGCTTGTTGGGCAGCTTCATGCCGGGACCTCTGTGAGCGGCTGGTTCAGCGCCTCGTAGCCGGTGCATTCCGGCTGCATCGGACGGGCGGTCATGGTCAGCTCCTCGGCGTGTGGTCGGCGTCGCGATTGGTGTCCAGGTGGGAGGCGTTGCCCTGCTCGTCCACCTCGTACGGCTGGAGGCAGACGTGGCACTCCATCGCGCCGTCGTCGTCCTGGTCGTCGTCGGCCTGGAGCGCCGCGCCGCGGGCGGCCTGCTGGGTGGACACGAGGCGGGTGAGGGCCTCGCGGAAGACGGGCACGTTCCCCGCGTCCATCCGGTAGGCGATGTTCTGGTGCCAGCTCGGGTTGTCCGGGTCGGAGACGGGGGTGATCGGCGCCGGGGTGCCCTCCGGCCACCACCCGGCCTTCACGCCGCGCGGGACCGCGCGGGACAGGGCGACCGTCGGCCCGTTGAGCCTGCCGACGACGGCACGCAGTTGGTCGGCGTCGAGGTAGCCGTCGCCGTCCACGATGACCATCTCGGCGAACCGGCGGGCGCCGGCGGGGAGGGAGCGGAGGTAGCGTTCGGCCCGGTCGACGGTCCAGCCGGTCTGTACGGTGGCGACGGTCAGCTCGGCGCCCTGCTGGGCAGCGAGCGCGAGCACCTTCTCGGCGAACTCCTCGCTCGCACCCTCAATGGTGATCTTCATCTGAAGCCTTCCGAAGGATTCTTACCCGGTTCTCCCGGATCTCCATGGGCAGTGTGCTCCGTCGGACCCCCTTCCGTCTAGACCGGGGAGAAACGAGCTAGAAATCTAGACGGGTGACGTGCCGCGCAGCACTGAGGAAGGGCCCGACCTCCGCAACAGCCTCGGGCCCTTTCCATGGGGCGGCGTGGTGCGGACCCAGCGGCGGCGTCACGGGCGGGGCGGTCCTCACCGGGTGAGGATCGATCCGACGATGGCGACCACCACAGCGACGCCGGAGAAGGCGACGACCAGCGGCTCGCGCGCAGCCGGGTGGCGGTAGGCGAGGTAGGCGAGGCCGCCGAAGACCAGGGCGACGACCAGGACGAGCAGCAGGACGACGAGCAGGGCGAGCGTTGACACGGCACGGTCTCCTTCAGGAACAGGGATGCGGCACACGGGCGTGTGCGGGCGGGGAGCATGGGCAGGTCTCACCCCTTGCGTCTCGAGGTGAAGGGGCGGACAGCGCCGGGAGTATGCGGGGTTGGCGAGTAAGCCGCGCAAGCCCGTGCGGTCACCCCAGGGGACGGAGGGCGTCGTCACTCGTCAAAGCGGGCCCTGAGCTGCGCTTTCCGTGGAAATGGGCGACGAGGCCCGGGGCTTTGGCGCATGGCGGGCTAGCCGTGCAACCCGTCAGTGCGTGACGAGGTTCACAGGCGAGGATCTGGCGAACTCGGTTCCGGCTGCGGGGGTGTGAGCCTGCGTCAGGCTGCCGGAGGGCCGGGACAACACTGCGCGGCGCGGCGTCGCTGTTCGGCGGCGAGCCGGCGGACCTTGCGCCGGACCCGTTCGCCGAAGGCCTCCGGGTCGGGGGCGCCGGCCACGATCGCGGCCTCGGTCCAGGTGGTGCCCTCGCCCTCGGCGTATGCGAACACCACCGCGCGTTCGGCCGGGTCGAGGCCGCGCAGTACGCGGTTGAGGCGTTCGTCCTCGAACACCCCGCCCGCGGTGTGTGCCAGGTAATCGACATCGGCGGCGACCAGGCCGTACAGCGACAGCCCGCCGCCAAGGTCGGCGTCCAGCGACAGCACCCGCCCGTGCCGGGTCCCCCGCTCCCACACCGGCACCAGCTGCCGGTGCAGAGTGCAGGCCTCAGTTTTCAGCGCGCCGAGCGCCGTGGCCGGCAGATGTCCGGTCTGCCACAGCGGCTCGCACCAGTTGCCGAGTAGGGCGGTGGACACGGCCTCCCGCCACCGCTCGCTGCGGCGGGTCACGAGCACCTTGGCAGCGATGTAGTCGACGGCGATGTCCCTCTCGGTGGGCGAGAGAGTGCGACCCATCGCGCCCGCCGTCCCACCTTGTTCGACAGCCCGGACCAGGAGGGCCTGCAGGGGGTCCGGCTGATCGACCGTGCCCATGCCCTTTTCGCTCAGCCACTGGGGCGTGACGAAGTGCTTCTGGGGGGGATCGTCTGTTAGGCGGATGCCATCCGGGCCAAGGGAGGCGAATCGGGCCTGGTCTCCCACGCGGGGTCCGGGCACGGAGGCGCCGACGATCCTGCCGGGGGACTGCTCGGGGGTCTGGTGGGTCACGAACTGCTGCTCCTTGCGTGATCAGGGTGCTTCACCTCTCGGCGACGCGGAGCGGACCCACCGGCAATGATTCTTCGGGTCGCGTGTGTGATCTGGGTCACGTCGTTGAGGCGGGAAGGCCCTTGGGTGCAAGGAGGGCGGCGAACTCGCGGTCGGCGTCGGCTTCCCGGGCGCACTGGACGGCGCTGGCGCGGTAGGCGTCGGCCTGCTCGGGGTCGAGAGCGGCCAGTTGCTCGAGGATGCCGGCCGCTTCGTCGTGTATGGCGGCTCGGCTGCGCAGCGCCTCGGCACGGTCGGCGGGGTTCTGGGCGGTGTGGAAGGCGCGGGTCAGGCCCTCGGTGCGGGTGCGCACCTCGTGTAGGCGCTGGCGGGCGGCGTCGGCCTGTTCCCGGCGGGCGCGGGCGGCCTCCCGTTCGGGATAGCGGACCACGTGCAGGGTGGTACTGAAGACGGTGCGGGGGTTGTCGTCGGCGCGGCGGGCGTAGGCGAGGTCGAGGGCGACGGCGGCGGTGCGGGCGCTCTCGCCGGTGCCGCCGCTCAGGGCGCGGCGGCCGTTGGCGCGCCAGGCCTCCACGGCGGGGCCCCAGCGTCCGGCGGCGGACTGGCGGGTGATGCCGGCGGCTTCGCCGATGGCGCGCCAGCTGGCTCCGTCTTCGCGTTCGGCGACGGCGGCCTGGTTGACGAGTTTGTCCAGCCATTCGCCGAGTTCCAGGGCGCGGCGGACCCGGTCGCCGGGCGGGGCGTCGAGGTCGTGGGCGAGGAGTTCGAGGGCGAGGTCGCTCAGGCGCTTGGCGTACAGGCCGTAGGAGACGACGGCCTCGTCGCGGGGGCCGGTGGGGATGGTGGGCGCGGCCTCGAAAGCATCGGTCATGGGCGGCAGGCTACAGCTGCCCGGACGCCCCGTCAGACCCGCCCGACCTGGGCGGGCCGTCCCCCCGCACCTGACGCGCACCACCGCCCCGTCGGCACCGGCGCCACCCTGCCGGGCAGTTCGGTCCGGACGGCAGCCACATGCCCTCTCCTCCTGCCCGTCTCGCAGAGGAAGGCTGTGCCTGACGTCTCTGTGCGTCAGGTGCCGCCGTCTGGCGACCGCCAGGCACAGTACACCTGCTGCGGGCCCCTCCGGCAGGGCAAGGCTGACGGGTTGGCGGGACTGCCGGACCGGGGCGTCTCGCCTCGGATAATGTGCCATATCCGAGGCGACAAATCGGCATGAGGAATCGTCAACTCCGTCGGACAGGCCCCTCCTGGCAAACAGCGCAATCCACCGAGGTCCTTCCGGACGGCAGTGGGTAAGGAAGGGTGGGTCTGGCCGACCGGTCAGGGGAAGTCCATCAATAAGATGAGGGCGAGGAGGCCAAAGGTGGTGGCGCACGCCACCGGTGCCGAGGAAGAGCGCCGCGTGGAAACCCAGCCATAGGCCGACCGGCTTCTCCGCCTATGACCCGTAGAAGCTGATGAAGAAGACCACCATGCCCGAAGTGAGGCGCAGGAACGCCGAAGCGCTCGCCGCGGTCGAAGCGATGCCGGACTCTCAGGTCTGAGCCTCTGGAAGAGCACTCGACCACTGAGCCGCAGGCGGTTCGTCCATAGAACAGATCGCCGGCATGGCCGAGGTCGTCGGGACGGACGGCGCCCGCCACTCCCACCCGAGCCCGACTGGAAGGTCGGCGATGACATGGCGGCTAAGGCGGTCAGCGCGGTCTGCTTCCACGTGGGCACTGGCCAGCCAAGTTGGTGCATCGATCCCTTCTCCGACAGATCTTCATTCTGCACGGACAGAACGAGCCCAATATTCCCGGATCAGAACCAGCTTATTTTCGAAGGTGTCATCATACCTGCGGCTGGTGAAAGCGCCCGGCACCCCAAGCGACCGCCCCCGCTGGCGGATGATGCGCAATTCCCACCACTCAGCACTTCGCCCCTGGTGGCGTCTTTTTTTAATATCAGCGACCTCCGGCCATGGGGTTACCCGACGACTAAAGAAGGTATGGAACTTAATTCCGTCAGAAGTGAGAAGAGTTCGACCATACGCCCGATTTATTATGTAGGCGACCGCAAGCAGCCAGAAAAAGGATATAAAAATTATCCAGGCGAATTTTTCGCCTACCGCGATCAACGCTATGGCTAACCCGACGAAAATTGCAGTCAGGTATCCAGTCCACCACCAGTTCTTACGCCGCGCGGAAGAATCTAGGGCAATCCAGGTTTCAGGCATGACCGGATCCTACTTCCCTAGGTTTCAAGGTGGAAAGAGCTACCCCACAGCCTCTGGCGGTCGGGACTGGTGAGGTCGCATGTTCAGGTGTCGCGTATTTCGGGGCGGAACAGATCCCGCGTCACGGTGTGTGAGTGCCGTTCAATGGGTGACTACTCAGCCGAGTTCTGGTGGCCGAGACCTCACTGGAGAATGAGGATGGTGAGCACCAACCCACTTGTCGCGATCCCGGCATGGAAGAGAACCCACAGGTGGTGCAGTCGTATCCTGTGCAGCCAGGGGTAACGGGCATAGTGTTCCTGACGGGCTGCGCTCCACTCGTCCATGATCCGCAAGGTCGGCTCCAACTGGTCCAGCTGGAGCCGAAGACGTTGCGCATAGGTGATGTGCAACGAGTAGCGCTCGTAGTACTTCATGCTGGTCACGGCCCCGAAAATTCCCATGCCAATCATGGGTATGGAGACCAGCAACATCGAGCGTTGGCCAACACCATGGGTTGCTGCGAAGCCAAGAGCGGCAGCTACTACGAGCAAGATGATGTTGGTCATTGTGGCTCGCTGTGTCTCCGCTTGACGCGCTTGATTGCGTTGCTCCAGCCAAAAATGCAGCAGCACGTCGGACTTATCGGCCATGCTCCCCCTCCAACTTCCGGCGAACGCTATTAGGCGTCCCACCTCGTGTGGTCGCCGGGGGCGTATCGACTCCAGGTTCCTCCGGCCTTAGTGACCACACGCGGTGAGATATCCATCCGTGCAACGCAAGTCCTTACGCGAACTCTGCATGGTCCTTGTTCGCTAACTGCTCGGGGTCAGAACTGCCTGGAAGTCGTCGCCGCCGTAGAGAGACTCATATCGGATCTCGACCTTGATGCGATCCCGTATCAAGGTCCTGAAGTCGGCGTGACCTTCCAGGCTGTACGTCGGGACACTGAGCAGGTACTTCTCGGAGCCTGCGGTGAACACCTCCGGTTCGTTGAACGTCGTATACGAGGGGCGGATGGGCAGTTCATCGCCCAGCCTGTTCGCGCTCGCTGACGTCCACGGTCCGATTTCCTCACCATCGACCCATACTTTGCTGCTGGTGACGATGGCGGGACCCAGACCGCGACAGCCAAAGCGCACAGCGCGATGATGGTCTCCGAATTCACTTGCCCCCCTGTGAAGCCTCTACAGACCCCGAGGTGATGACGGTATCTACGCGGGCGACGAGCAACCAGAGCACAGCTCGGCCGACACGCTGAGTGACTACTCACGGTTTCGCAGAGCCCCCGTTCCTGAGGAATACGCGACACCTCAAGTCAGCCGGTGGTCGGCGAAGAGCCCTTCCAGCGCGGTACGGCGGCGCTCGTAGGGCCACCTGGTCGTGTCGCTGCCCGCCACGCGCAGCAGGTCGAAGGCGGAAGCGCGCGGGTTCGCAGAATCCTGATTGGACCGCTGCTCCAACCCGTACGCGACTCCCCACACTCCGAGGAATCGCGTACGGGTTGAGCACCGAAGGTCAGACATCCCATGGCGTAGGGATGTCAAGCGGCTGCGGCGGGGTTTGCGTGGTGTGACCACGCGGTGGCCTCGTCGTAGAGGGTGCGGGTCTTGAGGCATCCGTGGAGGGGATGCCCACGAGACGGTTGCCGAGCTGGCGCAGGGCGGGGTTGTAGCCGGCGTCGCGTGCGCGCTGCTTGTCGTAGTAGTAGCGGCGGGCGCCGGGCGAGGTGTTGATGGCGGAGAAGGCCTGCTTGTGGAGGGCGTCGGCGAGGCGGTCGTTGCGCGCGTGCCGGGCATGGACGGCGTGGGTCCTGCCGGAGGCGCGGGTGATCGGACTGGTGCCGGCGTAGTTCTTGCGGGGCTTGGCGGAGGTGTAGCGGGTGGGGTCGTCCCCGAACTCGGCCAGCACCCGGGCCCCGGTGATCTCGCCGATGCCGGGCATCGGCAGGTAGATCTCAGCGTCCGGGTGCGCGAGAAATTGCGCGCTCACTTGCTCTTCCAGCGCGGCTATCTGCTCGTTCAGTGCGATCAGCACGTTGGCGTGCGCCATCGCCGCAGCGGCATAGGCGGCAGCAACCGGGGCCGCGACGCCGAGCTGCGGCTCACGCAGGCCGGTCTGGATCGCGGCGGCCCGCTGGTCCCGGCTGCGCCGACGGTGTCTGGCCAGCACCGCGATGATCTGTGGCTTCGTCAGCTTCGCCGCCTGCTCGGGCGTCGGCGCCTTGACCAGCAGTTCCAGCGCATCGGTGCTGGTCAGCTCCAGACCCGCGTAGGCGTTCAGCGCGCCGGGGAAGTACTCGCGCAGCGAGTTCCGCAGGCGCTGGAACGCGCGGGTACGCTCCCAGATCAGGGTCTGGTGGCACGGGCGACGATCTTGACCGCCTGGGCTTGGTCGCTGTCCCCGGCGACCGGCCGCAACTGGTCGCCATCGATGCGAACCATGTCGGCCAGCGCGTGAGCGTCGCCATTGTCGCTCTTGGCCCCCGAGGTGCCGTATCGCTCCTTGAACCGCGCCGCCTGGCGGGGGTTGACCGCGTAGATGCGGTAGCCGACTGCGATCAGCGCCTGCATCCACGGGCCGCGGTCGGTCTCGATCCCGACTACCACCGGCCCGGGCTCCAGGTCCTCGCCGCCGTGCCGCGCGATGAGAGCGTGCAGCTTCGCAATGCCCTCCAAGCCCTCCGGCAGCCGGGCGGTGGCCAGCTTGCGGCCCGTCTTGTCCTGGACCTCGACGTCATGGCGGTCTTCGGCCCAGTCGTCGCCGATGAACAGCACCAGCACCGCCTTTCGCTCTCGTCCGATCATGAAGCGCAGCCCGCGGAAGGCGCGGCTCGCTCTCTAATGGATCAAGTGCTCACGCCCAACCGGCCGGCGGGCACGCCATCCCATCAGCAGTCAGGCCTCCCGGCCGACCAGCAGGGGCACGGTCTGACCTCAGAACTCGCAGTGGCTCGGAGGACTGGAGTGCTCACCTGCTGGCGGCTACGGACCGTAGTCTTCCTCACGGCCCGACAAGGCCCATTAGAGCGCTGTGAGCGATCAAGCCATTGGCACTCAAACGCGACTCACGTCCGTCTCAGGCGGCTCCTGAGCGCCGTTGAGTGCCGTTGAGTCGCGACTCAACGCAATGTGGTTCCAACACGCTCCGTCGGTGCGGCAGTCCGGTTGGGAGCTCCGGGATTGGACGACCCTCCCCCCTCTCGGAAGTCCGCTACTTCCGTTACCTCCGCTACCGTGCAGGTCAGGGGCATGATCGCGGTAGCGGATGGGGTAGCAGGTAGCGGATACGCCGCTGTCGGGTCGGTGCGGGCCAGAGAGGAAGGGCAGGAAGGACGCCCTACGGGCGACGACTTCCGGCGCCCACGGTGGCGGCCCCACAAGGCCCGTAGGCGACCGCGCGCACGATCCATGAACTTCCCCCGCCCCGGGCCGCCGCGGCGTCACCTTAAGGAGAAGCACCACCCTGCGACCCGCTTTTGTCAACGCCGGGAGACCGGTGGCTGACCTTCCCCAGGTTGCGGACTCGCCACGGCTGGACGAGAATTGATAGGGGGCGTAGGGGGCGGAGGCCGATGGGGCGCAGCGGGTAAATGCGACGCAGTCACCTCCATGATTTCCACTGATGACCCCTCGCCTCAAAAGGCAGCGTTGCGATCGTTCAGTCATGCCGTCAAAACCAAGACTGTCCTCGCACAGGGAGTACTGGCATGAAAATTGAAGATTCCCGCCAGAGTCAGAGGGCTAAACTGGCTACCAGCCTCAAGGAATACCACGACCTGCTGGCCAGCGACGAAGAGTGGTTCGCCCGCACGGCTGACGACCTCAAGCAGCTTCGTAATAGCCGTAGCCATCCGCTATCTCACCTCAGCCTTGAGGACTTTCATGAGTTCCTCGACAGTCTGGTGTTCCATGACGGTGGAATAGTTGGGGCGAACTACAAGCCGCTGATGACACTTCCTCTCACCCAAGTATTCGAGGTCTTCGAAAGCTTCGGCATTCACCGAGGGCTACTTACGAGAGCAGAAGGTGAAGACCTCGAATACAAATTGATCGCGCCAGGCGTCTGTGAGTTCTCCTTCTGGGACATCTGCTTGTGGCACACTGACGATGCCGCACGCAAGCACTACTGACGGGTGATGAGTGGCAGTTCATCGCCCCGATCCTGCCGATTGGCGCCTTCGCCTGTCGCTGGTCAGCGCGAACTCGACCACGGCGCGGGATCAGTCGGGAGCTCCCGCGGGCTACCGCGGTAGCTTCGAGGTGCGCTCGGGATGGGCTGCACCCACGTAGCGCATGGCGGTCCGCTCGGTGATGCCGAAAAGCCGCATGAGCCTGAGCGGATCGGCGCCCTCGAACGCCTCGTCCAGAATCCGGTCTTGGCGCAGGTCGTCCAGCGTCATGCCCTTGGGCAGTACCCCGCGGAGCGCGCCGATGCTGATGGCCGGCTGGTCGGGGTCGAGCGCGGACTTCTGGCTGACCAGCAGGTGGGGGTTTGTTGATCCAGGCCAGCGGTGGTGGCGGTAGGTCAGCCACTCGGCGGCCAGCCGATGGGTGAATTCCTCCAGGTAGAGGGTGTGTCGCAGCAAGCCGCGGCGGATCTCTACTGTGCCTCGGGCGAGGTCTACATCCGCGGTAAGGATCATGCGCATGTCGCGGCCGGGAACCGCGTGTACGGCAGCTAAGGCGACGGCCAGGCGCCCGACTGGGGTCCTGGCATGGTCCAGCAGTCTGGCCAACAGGTCGCTGGGCACCGAGCGCGGGATGCCCTTCAAGTCACCGACGGGCAGCTCCCGGGCAGGGTCGCGGAAGACGACCCGCTGCCGTTTCAGCGCCCTGAACAGGCTGCGCAAGGCGATGGCGAGCTGCCGCCGGGCGTGTCCGGACAGGTCGCGGACGGCGTCCTCGACCTGGTGCTGGCTGATCTCCCGCAGCGTGGTTACCCCGGTGGCGGCCCACCCGGTGAGCACCGGCTGGAGGTAGTCGAGGTAGCGGCGAATGCCGTCCCAGCCGCGGAGTTCGCCTTCTCGGCGTCCCTGGCTGCGCAGTATGTCCACCCAGGCGCGGACCTCGCTCGCGGTCGGCTGCGGCAGTGCGGCGAGCGCGGCCTCGATCGCGGTGAGGTCGGGGTCTCGGTGGAGGTCGGGGTCGTCGACGAGCAGATCACGGGCGCGCAGGAACTGGCAGACGGGCTTCGCCGCGAGGTTTGGGTCGAGCTGTGCCAGGTCGTGGACGTCACGTTCGGAGACGGGCGAGTCAGCGCCGAGCCAGTACATGACGGTGGTGAGGGTGCGGATGTTCTTGCGGTAGTCCGGGGCCTGCTGCTCCCGGCGCATCTGGCTGTACTCCTCTACGAGGAGCCGGGCCCTGGCGGTCAGCGGCAGCTCGCCGCGCGGCCGCCGCCGAAGCCGGTCGAGGACTGGGGCCCAGTCGCGTCGGAGGGTGAACAGTGCTTCCTGTCCACGGGCCGTCAGACCGGCGGGGCTCTCGTCAGGGTTATCGGCTGGCGGGTCATCGACCGGCACTGGTAGGACCGGTCCGCCCCCACCGGTCGGCAGGACGATCACCAGTTGCGTGAACCGCGACGTGGCAGGCCGGGCCTCGTCCAGGAGGCGGTACGGGTGGCAGGGGCGGCAGCGGTCGGCGCGCAGCGGGAGGTCCTCGCGGCTGCATCGTACGCACCGGCCTCGCGGGTGCCGCTCGCGCCAGTGACGGCACGGAGTACACCGGAACCCGCGGGCACCGGCGGGAATCCAGTCGTGGCACTCGCGGCACTGCCGCGGTCCGAGCGGCGGAATCGGCACCGGGGCGGTGATGTAGGGGATGCGGGCTGGCTGGTCGGCGCGGGAGAACCGCATCGGGACCGGCGCTGCTTCCAGCAGGCCGGCCTGCAGCAGGATCAGTCGCACCGCGTCCCGGTGTGTGGGCAGGTCCCGCAAGCGCGCCTCGTGGAGCCGACCGGTGCCTTCGGCCTCATTGACCGCCAGGGCAAGGCGAACCATCTCGGCAACCTGGTAGTACCAGCCCTCGCTCATGCCGTACTCGGCCGCCATCTCGACCAGGACTTCCCGGGCTCGATCCCAACCGGCCAACGGCCGGCCGATGATCGCCCGCACCGTCGCCTCGGTCAGTGTCCGCGGCGCGGTGAACAGCGCGAGCTGCCCCCGCAACCCCGGCGCCAGCACCTCCGCGCCAGCTGGGTCACGGTCCTGGTGCCTCAGCTTCGTCCGCCACGTCTTGCTCGTGCCGCGCCCGCTGCCACTCGCTCGGACCAACTTGCAGGCCCGTGTCGCGTAGTCGCGCCACGCGCCGACGATGAGCTGGACGTCTCGCGGCGCAGCCCCCGCAACTCCGAGCGCCCACTCGGCGTCGTCGAAAGCCCGGATCGCCTGCAGGCACGACTTGCACAACCCGTCGGTGTTCAGGTGCCCCTCGTGCCGGCAGCGCGGGCACACTCCGCGCTCGGGGTACGTCCGCTTCCACGCCCGGCAACCGTGGCACGTCCGGGTCCAGCGCAGCACCGACCAGCGCAGGCACATTTCGCAGCTGCGGGCGCTGCCACCCTCCTTCGCCATCCTCGTACCCCTCAGCTCGGCGGCAGGGACCGAGGGCCGCCTCCGTGGCGCCCCCGCGGCACCGGTCGCACCGGCCCCGGCGGCCGGACCTCGGCGCCGACAGCCGCCTCGCCGACGTCGCCGGACGGCTGGGCACCGGCGACCGGCTCGGCCTGCAGCAGCTCGGCGACGGTGCAGTTCAGCGCCGCGCACATCAAGTCCAGGTCGTCGAGCCGCACCGTGACCGGCGTGCCGCCCCACAACGCCGCGACCTTACTCAGCGAGGGGTTGAACCCCACCTGCTGGAAGGCGGCCAGCACTTCGGTCGGGCGCCACAGGTCGCGCTGGGCGGCCACCATTCTCAGATTCCACTTCACCGCAGGTTCCCCCTGTCCATCACCAGTCGCTTGGCCGCCCGGGAACTCGCGGCCAGGTTCGCGTGCTCCGGGTCGGCATGAGCGGTCGCCATGTACCGAAGCGTTGTGGTTGCCCAGTCGTGTCCGAGGACCTTCTGCACCTCCCACAACGTCATCCCGCGCTCGTAGTTGTGGGTCGCGCAGGCGTGCCGCAGCAAGTGCGGGAACAGGTCGCTGACCGGCCCGGTCAGGTAGGCGCCAGCTGCTTGGTGCAGCGCTCGCCGGAACGTCGAGGGGACGATCGCCGGCGCGATCGGCAGGTTCAGCGCGGCAACCGCGGTGGGCTTGCGCTCCGACGGCCACAACGGCGCCTTCGGGTGTTCGGCGTCGTCGCCGAACTCGCCGCGGATCTCCTCGATGTACCACCACAGCAGGGCGCGCCCCTCCTGGAACATGTACGCCTCGCGCGGCCGGGGCCCCGACCCGCGGGCACCCTTGCCGAACACGACGAAGCGGCCCCATTGGCCGTGCTCCCAGTGCAGATCGCCCATGCACACCCCGCACAGCTCGGCCGCCCGGAGGCCAGACAGGTACGCGACCTTCGTCATCACGTAGTCGCGGCAGGCAACCAGGTACTTCCGGGCGTTCGGCAGGTCCTCGCGCCAGCGGCCGAAGAAGTCACGCAGCGCCGTCTGCGACGGCGGGATTCGCAGCCCGAAGTCGCCGCGGTGACGCGGTTGGTTGAACGGGTCGATGGGCGACTCGACGTTGTGGCCGAAGCGGCGCAGGATCTCGCCGGCGTAGCGCTGTTCGAGGAACGCGAAGTAGGCGTCGATCTTGTTGATCTTGCCGCGCAGCGTGGACGGGGCGCGCTTCCCGGGCCCGGCGAAGTACCGGTCGACCTCTCTGGCGGTGAGCTGCCACGGCACCGTGCCGTAGAACTCGCAGACCTCCACCACCGGCTTGATCAGCCCGTCCAGCGTCGTCGGTGCCAATCCGGCGGCGTCTCTCGCCCACTGGTACTCCGACAGCGTGTCGAGGAAGAAGCTCTCCTCGTCGTACACGGAGATGCGCGCCTGACGACGCCGTTGCAGCGTTACGACGTCCGCAAGCCCCGTCTCGACTGAGACCGCGGCCGGGTCCACCGGCACGGCTGGCTCCGGCCCGGGGCGCACGATCGTCAGCACGCGAGTTTCGGAATCTGGCACGAAGCCGCACATTACGGGGATTGCTCGCAGATTCTGCGAGTTACTGCTGAGATCTCACACCATCGAGTGATGGTCCAGGACAGGCCGGTCTACGTGCTGAGATGCGGCTTCGCAGCGAGCCGACGGCCCACCAGAACCCGCGCGTACTCCACTAACGAAGTGGGCTGGCCACTGCTCGGCGGCGTTCCGGATCGCAGCGACACCACGCCGCTGCAGCCGCCCCTGGAGCCGCTCGAAGGCCAGTCGGCCGCCCTCCCATACGACCACTTCCCCGTCCAGGGCGGTCGCATCCGGCAACTGAGCGGCCCCGGAGTACAGCTCAGGGAAGAACGGCACGAGGTCGGTGCCCTGGCGAGAGCGCAGCACCAGGTTCCGCGTCGAGGGAGAGCAGTGCTCGCCAGCCGTCCCACTTCACCTCGGCAGCCCACCCCTCGGGCAGCTCCGGGTCGGCTACAGGGGTCGCGAGCATCGGCTCCGACAGCATCCACATGCGCCATCCCTTCCACGCTGGCGCCAGTCCGCCGTCAGTCGAGCAGCCCGAGTTCCGTGTCCGGGCGGCAGTGGACACGCGGCGCCACGTTCTGCCGCAGAGCATCGAGGGCCTGCTCCCGGCTGACCGGCTGGCACCGGCCGCTCTTGGCCGCCGCCCAGTACTCGCCGGTGTGCATGGCGTCGAGGTTCGCCCGGTTCAAGCCGTAGTGGATCAGCCAAGCCGGAGGCGGCGGCCACCGCCCCTCTCCCGTACGGCGCTCGGCCTCGCGCCGCTCCTCGGCAGCGATCCAACCGTCGATCTGGCTCAGCGCCGCCGTCGCCTGCTGCACCACGACGCGGTGCGCGCGAAGTGAAGCAGGTCGACACGCGATGGCTGGTCGTTCACATGTTGGCGGTGGTGGCGGCGAGCGTGAGCGTCCGCCGCAGCATCCCGTCCCAGCTCGGAGTCACCATCGCCAAGCTCACGCGCTCGTTCACCGAGGCAGGGCAGGAGGCGGGCAGCCGCCTTCTTCCGACCCGGCGCAACCTGGACTGCCCACGCGCGATCAAGAAACCGGATCGCTGGCTCGTCCTGAGAACCCGTTCCAGACGCGACATGGTCCAGCCCGGCCGATGGGCCCATAACCCAACCGCGAAGGCGAAGAGCAGTCGCGGGGCTGGCGGCCGGCGCTGAAGGGAACACAGGCCGTTTCACCGCCCTGACCTCGTCATATCCCCAAAGCAGGGCGGCGACCGTCTCCTAAGCTCTGGCCGTGGACGGATACCAGGGACTGACCGCATTGATCGAATCGGCCTGGGAGGGGCTGAACGGCTCCGATGCTGGCCGCCGGGACCTCTGCCTCGATGTTGTCAGCGACGTGCTGGAGATCGGGCCGTCTGACGCCGGATGACGCCGAGCGGGCCGTTGAGCGCCTCGTCAGGGTCGCGCTTTCTGAGGAGGGCTACCCGGTGCGGGAGTCAGCGCTGCACGCAGCCTGCACCGCCTCCACACACTACGAACTTCCCTACCGGGTGGTGGAGCCGCTCGCCGTCGGTGCGGATGGCTTCGAACCCTTGCTCCTGGACTACGTGCTGGCAATCCTCGGTTCGACTCACGACCAGGCGGCACTGCCGATTGTCGAGCGGTTCCTTCGCCACCCCCACCCCGAGGTCCGAAGGGAAGCGGCAGAGTCAGTGAACGAACTGCGCTGGAGCCAGGAGTCGACCGAGACGGCCCAGTAGCTCTGGGGCTCGGCCCGTACGGCAACTGCATTGGCTGGCGAAGGCCCCTGGCAGCCACCGGCCGCCGCAAATACGCATGACTCAGCCGTATGACCAGGCGGTGTTGTAGCTGCTGGATCGGGCGAGGCGGCGCTGTTCACGGCGCTGTCCGCGCTGGGGGGACTCCGCCGGGCAGGCGAGGGCGGGATTGGCGGGTGTGCAAATCATCTGGCTCGGCTAATGACTGCCATGGCGGCAGCCAGAGGTCTCTTGCCGGGTACTGCTGACTGCCCGGCTGCCCGTCACAGAAGCCCAACACCGCAGGAACTCCCAGCCCATCGGGGAGCGCCCTTTCTGGTCCTTACCCCTGAGTGCCTCGGCTGCGTGGTACCAGGGGCCTTCGCCGGCCCCTGGACCCCGCTGCCCCGCAACTTTCCGGCGCGCATCCTTTTCGTTGTGGTCGACGCAGTTCGCGCCGGAAAGCAGCGGGGTCGTGTCGGCACACGTCGTGACGTGACAGCCCGCCAACCTGGCACCAGGACCGCCTTAGCCTGCGGGTTTGACTGTGGGCCACGTGTGCAGGGTTCGGGTTCGATTGGTTGCGGATGCGGTGGGCGTTACCTGATGGGAGCGGACTCACCACCGATCGGCTCAGGAGTTATGCCGCCCCGCCCGTACCGGTGGAAAGGGGCAGACGATGCAGCTCCTGTACGAGATAAGAGAGCCCCACTGCGGATTGACCCCTGACCAGCACAAACACCTCGACTGGCCAAGACTGCAGGAACTGCCAGACGGTTCCGCCGACCGTTGAGGGCGATCCGCAGACATGAGGACACAGATCTCCCTGCCGTGGTGCCCAGTCACACCAGCAGCGCATCACGTTCTTCCAGACCGGCATAGCGATCTGACGATCTGGCACCACGATCACACCGCCTGAGTGCCACGATCCTGCAGCAGCGCCAGATTGACGTGACGTACATGAGGCGATGTCGGCGCAGTCGGCGTCCCGGCCCTCGATCCTGAGCACGGCATCAGGCGACACGGCCCACAGGCGGAGTTGATTGACCTCCTGCTCATGTACGTTAAGTTCATATGGTCGCGTCGCGGCCGTCCCTCGTGAACCACCCATCAACCCGTGCACGGAGGGCCCGTTGGGAGCAGTACGCAGACTGGTCGACGCCGATACTGGCGAGCCGGTCCCCTATGCGCCGTATGCCTTTTCTGGCCGGCACACCCAGGTGGACAAGGCCCGCGTCGAGGCGATCACCGAATCCAAGGCCTTCACGCCCAGCCAGAAGTTCCTTGTCCTGTGGTGGATCGGTGTCTCACCTGAAGGCATGGAGCCGCTGAGGGCCACGGGAGCGGACATCGCCAAGCGGGTAGGTATGTCCACCGACGCTGTCGGGAAGATCAACAGGAAGCTGGCGAAGCACCGAATCCTGGTCATCCGCGGACGCATCGGCAACTACAACTTCTACCGGATCAGCCCCTACATCGCCTTCCACGGAACGGGTGTCGAGCAGCGCGAAGCGGTGAAGACCTGCAACCCGCCGGATATCCCCGGTTTCAACGAGAACGCCCCTGCGCGGTGGGAGGCCCAGAGATGAACGGCGACGACAAGCAGAAGAACCTCAAGCTGCTCGAGACGACAGCCGGAATGACGGCCAACCAGCGCCTCGTCGTCATGCTGTATGCACTGCATCCGACCGATCGCTCCGGCGCGGTTCTCGAGACCGCTGCCAACTTGGCCAAGCTTGTCGGTATGGCCGCCCCTGTCTTCTCACGCACCCGCAAGCAGGTCATCGAAGCCGGATGGCTCGAGGAGACCGAGAGGATCGGCCACATCAAGTACTACCGACTTGATCCCAAGCGTCTGGGCGAAAACGTCGTCGTCCCGCTCCGTCGGGCGACCTGAGTCCCTGAGACCGTTCCTCATGTACGTCACGTTAATGAGGAACGGTCGGTGGGACGCCCACATTGACCCCGAGGACATTGCGCGACGGCACTAGGAGAGCCCCAGTCCGGAGCACACGCGGGACATGCTGAATGACGCGAGGGACATCGTCGGCCGCGCCCCGTGATCCTTCCCGCCGTTCGACAGCCGCGACATCGAGGGCGAGGACTGTCCGAGCGGCCGTACACCGACAGTTGACCGCTGCCCACTGGACCAACTGACCGGCCCGCTGCTGCACATCAGTGTCGTCCTCGGGCTGCGGTGTACCGCGCGGTGGGACGGTCAGCTCCCTGATCAGGCGGCGCCAAGCGCCCAAGATGCAGTCTGCTCATGCCCAGCCCTCTGTCGCGCAGGTGAAACGACAGAGAGTCGTCTTCACTGCCAGGGTCGGCGCTTGTCAGTTCTCCAAGAATCGGGATCAGGCTCGGGTGACGCCTTCTCGTCCTCAGGAATCCCAACCGGGATCATGACGGCGAGTCCTGAGAACAGAGCCAGGAAGACGAAAGGCCACGCGACGAACACAGCTAGAAGAAGCCATATGACCACGAACAGGTAGCACACCTGCTCCCACATCTGACGCTTCTTAGTCTTCATGGCGCGCTCCCACTCGAAGCCACTACTTCGCAGGATATGCCCCTGTAAGTGGGAATTCTCGTCCAATCAACCATGCGCACCGCGGCCTGCTGGCCCGGCATCCGCCCTATGAGCGTCCCGGGCCGCAGGCCTGACGGTCACTGACGGCATCCTGCGCGTCTGGCTGAAGAGCGCCGGTCGCCCTTCTCCTCGGCCGCAACTCGGAGGTCCTACCGGGGACCTATCGCCATCGACAATGACTGCGAACTCGTCCAGCTCGCCGAGCACCGTCGCTGGCCGTGGCACCGCCAGCGACGCCACGGATCCTCCGTGACTGCCGGCGACGGTCTCCACCACGCGGTCCAGGCCGTCGCCCACAGGCACAACCTCGAGCTCGCATCCTGACCACAAGACCGCGGTCACGGGCTCTGTCCTGCCTGAAAACAGCCTGGAGTAACACCCTCAACGAATAGCAATGCGATAAACGCATAGCGCGTGAGATTTCGGTGGTATAGTCAACGACATGGCTATGAGTCTTGAGGAGCGTGTGCGGTCGGCAGTGGCGGCGCTCCTCCACGCGGCCGGCGAGTCGCAGACCGAACTCGCCGCCGCCCTGGGGGTGAGCCAAGCGCAAGTGAGCCGCCGTCAGTCCGGCACCGCAACCTGGAGTCTGACCGACTGCGAAGTGGTCGCCGCCCACTACGGCATCGACGTTCTCGAGCTCCTGGCAGGACCCACCCGCGCCACCGAAGCGCTGCCCGCCACGCGCCGCCGCACCCCCGGTCGACAGGCCGGCACGCCACGTCCCGCGGCCCTCGAAGGAGGCGCAGGATGACGGACTTCGGCGCGATCGACGCCCTGCTCGCTGGCGCCAAGAAGGAGGTGCCGCTGCCGCCCGCCGAGGAGCGGCGCACCTTGCGCGAGGAGCTCCACCTGTCACGCGCCCAGCTCGCCCATGTATTGGGCGTCAGCCCGTCCACGGTCGGGGGCTGGGAGGCGGGGCGCGACCCGAGCAGCGAAGTACGCGAGAAGTACGCGTACTTCCTCGAGGGGGCAAAGGCGAAACTGGCCGCCGCAGCAGCCGAGACACTGCAGGCGGCAGAGGAAGTGCCGGCGGAGGAGCCAGAGGACGAGGGGCGCGCGGACGCCGAGCCGGCCGCCGGCGGCCAGGACGAGGACGTCGACGTGCTCGCCGCCCCGCAGCCGTGCGTGCTGTGCGGGCAGCCGGCCCGTCACCAGGTCGCCGGATTCCCCCAGCACCTGAACCCCGCGGAGTGCAGCAACGACGCACCACCCGCCGACACCAACCCGCCCGCGGTCCCAGAGAAGCGTGCGCCGCGCCCAGAACCCGGGCGCGCCCAGCCCCCGGCGCAGCAGAGGCAGACGGGACGCGGCGTCAAGGTCGTGCCCGTCGGCCGCCGCATGCAGACCGCCGATACCCCGGGCCTGATTGGCTCAGCCGTCGCGGCCGCAGTCGCGGAACACTCCGGCGACGTGGAAGCCGCCACCGCGGCGCTGATCAAGCGGGCGATCCCGGACGCGATGGCGCTCTTGGATCAGACCCGCAAGGGCGGCCGCTACGACATCGTGGCGCACCCATGGCTGCCCGACATCCTGCGCAAGCAGACCTCCCGGGGCGCCGACCAGGTCTGGGAGGCGCGCCCCAAGTGGGCCCGCCCCGAACTGTCGCCCGGCGAGCACGAGGTGACCGCGCTCGATATCAACGGCGCATACCTCTCCGCCCTCAAAACCCACCTGCCGATCGGCCAGCTGGAACACTCCACCGGCAACCACCACGACCGGCGCCGCGCCGGCCTCCACCTGATCACCCCACCCGCCTGGGAACACGACGCCGTGCTACCCAACCCGATCGGCAGCCGCGACGAGCCGGGCCCGCTGTGGGTGACCGAACCGACCCTGCGCCTGCTCCTGCGGGTCTCCGGGCCGAAGTACGGCCTGTGCGACCCACCGGAGATCCACGAGTCCTGGACCTCCGGCGCGACAGAGGGCCTGCTGGAGAAGTTCCGCGTCGCCCTCAAGGACGCCCGCGACCGGGCGATCACCGAAGACGACGAGGTGACGCTCGAATACGTCAAGGCGATGTACTCGAAGTTCGTCTCCACGCTGGGGGAGTCGAACTACAACCGGGAGCTGTACCGCACCGACTGGATGCACCTCATCCGCTCGCAGGCCTTCGCCAACCTGTGGTGGAAGGCCCACCGCGCCTACGACCAGGGCCTGATGGTGGTTAAGGCGATGGGCACCGACGAACTCCACGTCATCGGTGACTGGCAGGCCGTGTTCGCGGAAGGGCGCGGCCTGACCGAGGTGAAAGTCAAAGACGTCTACACCGTCGGAACCGACCCCCACCCCACCAACGCCGACTGAACGGGCCACACAACCCCTCAGCGCCTCCGCACAGCGCCGATCACCTGCGCCCGCGTCAATCCCCGTAGAGTGATCCACCGACCCGAGGACCGGAAGAGATGCCTGAGCGGAACATCGAGTTCGGCAAGTACGGCGCCCGCGGCATCAAGGGCCACGAGGCCGTCGCCCGTCAGCTGGACGCCCTCGCCGGCTACATCGCCACGCCCGTCACCGCCCCCCGCGGCCTGCTGGCCCGCCTGCACTACCTCACCCGCACCGATCACGCCCGCGCCGCGGCCCGGGCCGCCGGTCTGACCGTCACCGACCGGACCCTGCGCGCCTGGCTCGACGGCCGCCGCACGCCCTCGCGGCGCAACCTGGAGCGCATCGAGAGGGCGTACCGCACCGTGCGGCGCGAGAACGTCGCCCGCTACCTGACCGCCCGCCTCAACCGCGCCGGCCGCGGCACCCGCGTGGAGATCCACCCGCTCAACCAGTCCGGCGTCGACCGGCCCCGCCAGCGCGTCGTAGAGTTCCGTACCCTCAACGTGAGCCGCTGGGACCGCATCGTCGCCGCCTGGGCGGCCGGCGACGAACGGGAACTGGACGAGGCCTGGGTCGACCAGGTCGTCGACCTCGGCTCGCAGTGGGGCCAGTACGAATACGTCACCAACGTCGGCTTCGCCGCCTGACTGAGCCCACCAGTACCCGAGGCCGCTCGTCATCGGCCAGCGTCCGCCCGAGCCGGTCCACGACGTCATCAGAGAGCCAAGGGCATGCAGCCTCCTTAATAGGGCTAACTCCGCGGGTCGGATGTTGCTGGGTATGTCGTCAAAAGTGCTGCCTCATGGCCGATCCAGCGCTAGCGTGGTTGGAGCGACGGCCTTTGGAGCGTCGCAGCCCTCGCCTGAGGGAGCAGGAATGGCACGAGGTCCCCCCAGCACGAAAAGGGACCGGCGCCGAAAGGCGCTACTTCTATCTAAGGACGTGATGCCTATAATGAGCACATAATGAATAGGGGAAGAAATGCCCGCACCGATACTGCCCCCTGCCAGAAAGCTGGTAGTGGTGGCCCTGTTCCTCGCGGCACTGACCGCCGCTTTTGCAGTCGGTATCGTGTCGTATGCTGGAGCTCATATCCTTATGACCGCACTAGCCTGGGCCGGAGGCGCGTTCGCCTTCGTCATCACGGCCGGTCCACCAGTTATCAAACTGTGGGTTAGCGGTCCCTGAGTCCGGGACCCCGGCATCTCCGGGGTCCCTTTTTTGCGTCCGAGTCACAGACAGAGGTCTTCGTAATCGAGATCATCAGGCCGCGAGAACTTCTCACCAATCGCGCCGTCGGCGGCGAGCTTGATCGACCTCCCACCGATCAGCCTGCGAGTGAACCCCCGGCAGACCCTCCGAATGGTCGCGAGGGAGTGAAGGACCTCGGCTTTTTGGGCGAACTCACAGAGTGCACTCACCTACTTGGCCCACGCCATAGGGCAGTACTCCGCACCTCGGCCTTCCATTAATTGCATGGCAGAACCCGAAAAGCGACAGGATGACGCTGAGCGAGTTTCACTCGGTGAAAGGTTCGACAGGTTCACGAAGCGTACCATGATTTTCGTCATCCTGCTCTTCGTCGCGAGCGTAATTACTTCCGTCGGAGCCGTGATTACCACCGCAGAGAGTATCACCCAATGGTATAATCGACATTATAAATGGCAAGAAGAAGAATACGGCCGACTCTCAACGCTGCGCGCCGGATTTCTGTTTCAAAAGTTTCGAGAACAACTCGGTCAACCATCGTACAGTGCGCCCCTAGTGAAGAATTTTAGACAATACACCTTTCAGCGCCGCGGGTATTGGGTTGACGCCATCACGAACCCGGGAGAAACGGTGGTGGCATATGCTGTTACATCCTGCCGGTCAGACTTCAACCCAACCTTCACTTATCCTGCAGGCGGGGCTCATTCCCGGAAGATGGTTTTGAACAAGAGTACACTTTCTGAGATCCTGAGCGGAAACTCTAATGTCCAGAAGATGCGAATTGCACCCGCCGTCGCCACCAACCGGGCCTACGTGTTCATTGTCCTTGCTGGCGGCAATCCTACCAAATATAGGCAGTTTGCCGCAGGGATGAACGACACATGCAAATGGCACTCTAAGGGATCGAAAATTCCAATGGTTGACGCTTGGGCGCAGTGGGCCCTAGAGAACCCAAAGCCTCCCGGTGCGAATACTGAAACATTTGATATTTCTGCACTAGACAGATCAGCTCGCGTCCTGGCGGCACAATCTATCCCGAATACCTACGCAGAAACGGCACCGTTCGTTGATATCTTGGCGCTCTATCCAGATCAGATCGGCGTCGACAGAATCGCGGTTCGATGACTTAATCCAGCGCGATCATTCTGTCCGCGGTCATGCTGCCCGCCGCGACACTCATGGCCACGACTCGCCTCCGATTCCCCTACCGGACTCCCTACCGCCTTCCCTACCAGAGCCGCTATCGCCACGTTCGGCAGGCTACGCAGGGTTTTCCCTGGTCAAAACCTTTGGTCAGGGGCGGCCACGGGTCCCGACAACCCTTTGTCTCTCTCCTTTGACCCACCCGCTTGTGTCAGTGAGGGGTGGTAGTGGTGGCGGGGTGGGAATGGAGATCCGTCGGGGTGAGGTGGCGCGGCCGGTCGTGGGCCCCGTGGAGGGGGCGCGTCGGGAGAGGGAGGACGAAGCGGCAGTGCGTCACCGGGCGCCTTCGGCGAAGGGGACCGGATCGGGTACGACACCGTGGGCTGCGGCCGGTGAACCTTCACCGCCGGAACATCATCGAAGCGGATCGGATACGACACCGCCGGCCGCGGAGGCTGCTCGGCTCCGCTGCTCACCGAGACGTTGCCATTGCCTAACCCCCCGCGGCTAACGTCACCACCGCGAAGATCGTCATCTCCCGTCGTGCGCCCAGCGCGATAGCCACGGATCGGTGTCCCGTCGGAACGTGCGGCCGCACCCAATGCAAGCCTCCCCCTAGTCATGAATTCCTCCTGCAACCGCTCATGGTGACAGCAGGAACTGACAACCGGTCAGGAGATCACCACACAGGGTGATTAAGGAAGGCGGGAACCGGCCAGGACGGTACGCGAAAATTCCGGTAGGAGTTGTGGTCATGGGGTGGGGTGTTTGGTGAGCCAGTCCTGAAGTTCCCGGTGCCGAAACTGATAGGCCACGCCGGAGATCCGCAGGAGTCCTGCCTCATAGGCCCAGTGCAGGAAGGTACCGACACGCCAGGGCAAGCGACCCCGGACACAACACAGGAAGAGCAAATAGCGGCGCCCAGCCCCACCGAAAATGCACGTGACCGTCGGCTGGAGCGTCGGAGACAGCCGGTACGCCTGCGGTGTCCCCCTCGTCAACGAGCATGGAACCCTCCTCGCCGTCTTCGACCCGCTCTCGCAGGCCGGCCCATGCCCGGGGTTCCTTTTGGACGTCGACCTGCCCCTGCTCTTCCCCACGGAGGAGCGGCGGGAGCGCTTCGAGCAGTACCGGACCGCTAGTGAGCGCTTGCGGGCCAGCTATGCAAGCGCGGAGCGTCAAGGTGAGGCTTGCTGCGTCGGTAAGCCCCCGGTTAATCTCGACGTAGAGCGCGACCGCTGCCTGCGTTAGAGGGCAGCATGGGGAAGCAGGGCTTATCCGGTCGGGTCCAATTCGCGCGGGCTTCCGGATCGGCTGCAACCGAAGCCTGAAATTCGGCGTATGTCCGCCGCGGATGAATCGGCCCACCTTGCAGGGCATGCCGTAGGAACGTCGGTTCCGAGTCCCACTTGTGTGTCCCCTGTCCCAGGGGAACGAGTCGGACTTTGTGCTGTCAGGCATCCGATCTCGCTCCCTCCCCGAGAGAGGAAACCGGCGGGATCATGTCGGGTCCAGCGTGGTTCTTGGTCGGCAGCGGCGTTGTCGCCATTCTGCTAGCGACCGTAGTCGCACTCATCACCGTCGTTCTCTATCGCGCACCCTCGGCGGCACCCATCTCGACACCCATGTTGATCATCAAGGCAGGTGTCGCGTTCGGCGGCACGTTGACGCTGATCTTCCTTGCCGCCCAGGCAACTCAGCCTTTCTGGCAAAGGCTCCTCCATCTGTAGATCGTTTCTCCGTCAGATGGTGGCGGAGAAACGATGGATGGCAATCGAGCGGACGGACGCGCCGGGTAGCGGTGCCCCTGTCGGTAGCGCCTGGGTTGGCGGGCTGGTCCAGTAGCTCTGCCCACCGTCCCACTGGAACCGCGGCCCGCTGCTGTGTAGCAGCACTGGAAGGCATCGGTCATCTCCACACCGCACGTCTGGACCGGCAGGCACCCCACCAGGTTGGGTGGAACCCGGCCAATTTTGCCGGGTGCCACTCAACCGCAAGGATGGTGCCGTTCAGGACAGCGCAGATGGCCGCCGCGGCGGGGGCACTGCCCGCAGCAGTTCCCACAGCGGGCGTGAGCCCGAGGCCCACACTGCCAGGGTCTGGCGGTCCACCACGTGCAGCCGCTGCTGCTGGGCGAATGTCATGGCTGGTGCGCTGACCCGGCCGTTGGTCACTATCACGGCAACGTCCGCGCCGTGTACCTGCCGTGCTGTGCCGTTGAGGACCTGCAGATCCGGCGTGCCCACCGCCGCGCCTTTGACCCCGTTGCGGCGGTGCTTGCACTGGATCACCCATCGCCGCCCGAAGGGGTCCGTGGCCTTGACGTCCGCGCCCAGGTCTCCGCCGCCGCCGACCCGGCGGGCATCACGGCAGCCGTCGCGCCGCATCAAGTCGCTGACAGCGTCCTCGAACCGCGCATGGTGCAAGACGTCCAGCTGAGTGATCGCATAGCGCAGACCTCGTGCTTGTACCGCCTCCCACTGGGCCCGCTGCCGCCGCCGGTGAAGCCAGCCGGCGCCCACCAGGACGGCGAGCACCCCGGCGACGGCGAGGACCCACCAGTGCGCCAGCAGCCAGTTGACCACCGCCACGACCACGCCGACGACGACCACGGCCGCGACGCCACCCGCCAGAAGCTGATCGTCTCGCCTGCACCGCCTGGTCGGCCGTCGGGTACGCCGCCGTACCGGCGGCCGCCGCGTCACCGGGCCGTCTTCGGTGAAGGGAACCGGATCGGGTACGACACCGCGGGTTGCGGCCGGTGCACCTTCACCGCAGGGACGTCATCGAAGCGGATCGGATACGACACCGCAGGCCGAGGACGCTGCTCGGCTCCGCTGCTCACCGGGGCGTTGCCGTTGCCTAACCCCACCGCGGCTAACGCCACTACCGCGAAGATCGTCATCTCCCGTCGCGCGCCTGGCGCCCAGCGCGAATAGCCACGAACCGGTGTCCCGTCGGAACGCACGTACGGCCGCACCCAAGGCATGCAAGCCTCCCCCTCGTCATGGATTCCCCCTGCAACAGCACATGGTGGCAGCAGGCACTGACAACCGGTCAGGAGATCACCACACAGGGTGATCAAGGAAGGGGGGAACCAGCCAGGACGGGCACACGAGACCCTCCGCGTCCGCCGGCGCCGGCATGGATACAGACCAGGTGCGACCGCCTACAGTCCCAGGTCGCGGCGGGCTTCCAGTGCGTACCCGCACAGCGGTGAACCATCTGCGCCGTAGCACTCCCAGCCGTCTGCCACGTACTGGCGGACCACCTGACGCAGCAGCTCGCTGGCCGGAGACGAGCCCAGCTCTGCGTGAACCACGATGACGGGACCGGGTTCGTCGTAGCTGGCCCACCACATCGGGACTCTGCCGTCCCGCTCGGGGATCAGATGGTGCTCGACGAAACGCACCGGCAGCTGCATCGGTCCGGGCAGTGGAAGCGCTGTCTGGTGGTCTGTGACGCGCAACGACGCGGCCATGAGGTGGGTCCCGATCTGGGGAACCTCCGCGGCCCGGTAACCCTCAGTCCGCTCCAGCGCACCGAGATAGCCCCTCGATGGCTGCCCCACCTGACCAACGCTCTCGTAGAACTCGATGCGCACTCCCAGGTTGATCACGTCTGGATCCTGGCAGGCCGCTCGCGAGCATGTCCGGCGATCGTGTCCGATCGGCCGGAAGGCATCCTGCCGCTGCCCCTTGCGCACCTCCATTTGAAGGAGCATCGGCTGCCGGTTCCGACCGACGAGGGCCGCATCCGGTTTTTCTTGCGTGACGTAATCGAACGCGTGTGCCACAATCCCCATGGTTTCAAAAATTCGACCTTGAGCCAGGTACGGTTTATGAAACCGACCGCAGGAGGGGACGCAGTGACCGGTGATGGAGCGCAGGTGCAGCAGGCGCGGTTAGCGCAGCTGGGGGTGACAAAGAAGCTCTTCCAGGACGCCTTGGCTCAGGCAACCAGTGAGGCTCGTATGTGCACGGAGTTCGACGCGCCGGCGATGCCGGGTATCACGTTCTGGAGTCGGGCCAACCGCTACCTCGCGGAGCAGCTGACCGACCCGAAGCAACAAAATCCTGTATGGAAGTACACCAGGCGCGACAGCATCCTGCGGGTCGTCCACCCGACCGGTAGCCACGCCATCACCGCAGTCAGCGGAGCTGGCAGCATCGGTGATCCGGACAGCAAGGTCCGGTCGAAGAACCCCAAGGGCCGTGTCATGGCCCAACTCGTTGAAGACAATGTCAAGTTCGAGCGCGGCGGGCAGACCATCCTCGCCTCGCGCGATGAAATCGAGTTCGGCCGAGAACTCGACGCGATGCCTTTGTGGTTCCTCCTCTATGGGAGAACTGAAGACGGCCGACTCATCGCAGAACTTTCCCTTCCTGTAAAGATGGAAGGGAAGTATGTGAATGAGTGGAGTGAGCGCATTCCGCTGTTTACCGGCGAGGATCCTGGGTTCGATCTAGGCCTGTTGGACTCGTCCGACGAAGGCATTGACAGCGGCAACCTCGACTTCGAGGTAAGGTCCAAGCCGACCACATAAAGCACGACGGGAGCTTGGGAAAGTGTTTACCCCCGAACGACTAGTACTGGCACGAAAGCGACGGCGCATGACTCTTGCCGCACTATCCCGCGAATCGGGATATTCGCCGCAAAGTCTCACCGCCTTTGAGAACGCCAGGAAAACCCCTTCAGTGGAAACACTTTCCTCACTCGCTGCCGCGCTGAGCTTCCCCGTCAGCTTCTTCCACGCCCCGCCAGCGCCTGACATGCTCCCCGGCGCCGTCAGCTTCCGCGCACCGTCCAAGATGAACGCTGCCGAACGCGATAGCGCCTTGAGCTGCGGCTCCATCGCAGCGACCATCAACCTGTGGTGCGAGGACCATTTCACCCTGCCCAAGCCGGACGTCCCCTCCTACTCCGACCTGGACCCCGAAGCAGCAGCAGAACGAGTCCGCTCTGAATGGGGTCTCGGAGAAGCGCCAGCTCCGAACATGGTGCACCTCCTCGAAGCACACGGCGTCCGCGTCTTCTCTCTCGCCCCCGACTGCCTTGACATCGACGCCTTCTCCACCATCAGGCACGGCACCCCCTACGCCATGCTCAACACCCGCAAGACTGCAGAACGCGGACGCTTCGACGCAGCTCACGAGCTCGGCCACCTCGTCCTGCACAGCGGCTACCAGTCGCCCCGCGGCCCCGAAGCAGAAGCCGCAGCAGACGCCTTTGCCTCAGCCTTCCTCATGCCCAAGGCCGGCATCCTCGCCCAACAGGTCAACAATGCCGAAATCCTGCGTATCCTGAGCGCCAAGCGACGCTGGGGTGTCTCCGCCATGGCCTTCACCTACCGCCTTCGCACCCTTAGCCTTCTTTCCGAATGGCGATACAGTCAGACTGCAAAGCAACTCGCTCAGCTTGGATATCGTAAAGCGGAACCGAAATCTAAACTCGCGCGCGAGAGCAGTAAGCTCATCTCTAAGGTTTTTGAAGTTATGCGGGCCGAGGGGAAGAGTCCGACCGACATTGCAAAAGCTGTTGATATCTTCCCTGAAGAACTCAATGATTACGTTTTTGGGCTTGTGCCAATTGGCGTATCCGGAGGCGAGCAGCGAACAGCCCCGGTACGGCCCGTGCTAAGTATTGTTAGATGACGGCTGTGACCCTTTTCGTCAAGCCGGGTGTCTGTTCACGGCGAAGCGAGCCTGGGCTGCGCACCGTGTGTCCACGGCGCCCAGCACCGCCCGCATGAACCGTACGCGGGCCACGACACACCGGCCCTTTCCCGCCTTAGACGCCATTTCAGTTGGCGTGATCTTGCGGCAGTCTGGGGTGATGACTGCTGCGCTTGTCGAGCGGATAGCGCCGGATGAGCTGGGACGTTGTTCCAACGAGTCGTGCCGCCGGCGCCGGTTCGCCCGCAGGGTGGAGGACCCCGTCGGCGAGGGGACCGCGAGGTGCTGGCCGCGATCGTGTTTGTGGCCACCTCGGGCTGCACTTGGAACCACCCCCCCCCCCGGGCTTCGGGCTGTCGGGGGTCACGGCCTTCCGGCGGTTCACCGAGTGGACCAAGGCCAGGGTCTGGGCCAAGCTCCACCGCCTGGTCCTGGACGAACTCGGCGCCCGGGGCGATCTGGACTGGTCACGGTGTGCGATCGACTCCGTCAGCGTCCGGGCCCTCAAAGGGGGCAGCTGACGGGACCGAATCCGACCGACCGCGGCAAGAAGGGATCGAAAATCCACCTCATCGTCGACCGCCGCGGTCTACCCCTGTCGGTCGGCATCTCCGCCGCCAACCTCCACGACAGCCAGGCCCTCATCCCACTGGTCCGCGGCGTTCCACCCATCCGCTCCCGTCGTGGCCCGCGACGCCGACGGCCCCGGCAAGCTGCACGGCGACAAGGGCTGTGACTACCGTTACCTGCGGCGATGGCTCGCTTCCCGCGGCATCCGGCACCGTCTCGCCCGCAAGGGTGTCGAGTCATCTCAACACCTGGGCCGGCACCGCTGGGTCGTGGAACGGACCGTGTCCTGGCTGTCCGGCTGCTGCCGCCTCCACCGCCGCTACGAGCGCAAGCCGGAACACTTCCTCGCCTTCACTGCCATCGCCGCGACCCTCATATGCCACCGCAGACTAACCAAGTGAAATGGCTATAGGAGGACAAGGCCGCTCAAGGGTCTGCTTCTCACGGCGCTGAGGCCGAAGGGGTCGTCGTCGGGCCACTGTCAGCCTTACGGCGGTGGCCCGCAGCCTGGCTGCTCACTCAGCCGCTTCCGAGAGCACCCGCTCGACGTGTGCCGCGTCCGCGACCCCCCACGTGTAGCGCAGACGCTCGGCTTCTCGCCTGCACTGCTGGAGTTCTTCGGCGGCTTCGAGATATTCCTCGAACCAGAGGCGGCAACGCACCCGGCTTATCCGGATGTCGAGTGCGTAGAGCGCGTAGCCTCCAGCCCTGGCGTATTCCTCGGCCTCGTCGAGGTCCGTAAGAGCAGCCTTGGTATTGCCCGACTCCGCACTGCAACGCCCCCGGGCCGACAGTGCTTCCAGCAGGACCGTCCGTTCGGTAATCCGGCGTGCTCGGTCCACTGCCTCGTTGAGGAGATCCCTAGCCAGCCGCTTGTCCCCCCTTTCGTACGCCAACTGCCCGAGGAGCCGGCAGCAGATACCGATGGTATCGGCGAGGCGCTCCTCCTGGGCGAAGCGCAGGTTTGCCTCCGTCAGAGTACGGGCGGTATCCGGGCTCCCGCTGTGGCGCAGGAACTCGGCCTGGGATATGCCCCAGATATCGGTGAGGAAAGGTGTCTGGGGGGTCAGGTTCCGCTGAAGTGTTTCGGCCGACTCGAAGCACAGAGCGGCCTCTGCATTACGGCCCGTCAGAGAGAGGGCGAAACCCAGATGACAGTTACTGTCGCGGATCTCCTCCTCTCGCTCCGGAGACTCGAGTCCGTGGGCGAGAACGAGTGCTCTGCGGGCCGCTTGTTCCATGCGGTCGAGTCGGCCCGCGTAGAGGCTGACTTCTGCCAGGTTCTCCACGCTCTGCGTGGCGCCCAGGAGGTCCCCTCTGTTCTCACCGATTTCCACGGCCCGTTCGAAGAGCGTGGCTGCTTGTGCCAGGTGGCCGGTATTCATCAAGGCGACTGCTTTTCGATTGATCACGTAGCGCGCATCCCGACCGGCTGACAATGCTGGATCACCGCTTGCATCGAATCCGGCCGGCCAGAAGGAGTCCAGCAGGGTGGAAACCGTGTCGTATGCATTGAGCTGGTAGGACAACCGCATGACGGTGCCCAGTTCGAGTTCTTCGCGATAGATGCTCAGAGCCTGCCGGAAATGGCCGGCTCCGCACAGGTGGTGGACGGCTTCCACCAGCGGCGTCAACTCTGCGAGGTCAGCGTGCTCGGAGACGAGGCCAGCGGCTCTGCGGTAACGGTCTGCGATACATCGATGGAGTCGGTAGCGGGCTGTCTCCGGCCAGTCCCGGAGCACGCGCCGATAGTGCTGACGCACCAGCGGATGCAGTGTCAGCCCGCGCTGGTCGAGCCGCAACAGAGCAAGTGCCGCCAGGTGATTCAGAGACCGGCGCAGTGTTGCGGCGTCCGGTGCGCCCTGAAGCTCCGCGTCTTGGAGTGTGGCGCTCAGCCACTCCTTTCGCACCGATGTCCTGAAGGCGCTTAGAACGGTGAGTACGGTCTTTTCCGACTCCGTGAGCCATCTGTCGTAGAAGCCAAGCAGCACGGACAGCCGCTCTTCAGGCGTCCTCCCTTCTGCGGTGCTGTCCTGCCCTCTGAGATTCTCGCTGAGCGGCACGGCTTGGGCGATGTCACCTGCCCACTCGTCGACGATGATCTGTCCCCACAAGTCGAGCGTGAGAGCGTGCCCACTCCACGCCTCCACTAACGCCTCCACGTCGGCGGAACTGCCACGCACCCCCCGCTTCCTCAGCAAGGCCTTGCCCTCCTCGACGGTCAGCCGTCCCACATGCCGTTCCGCATAGGCACGGCTGTGGGCGCGCGGCAGATCCCGGAACTGCAAACGGCTGGTGAGCAGACAGAAGGACTCATGGCGAGTCGATGCCAATCGGAGAAGGAAGAGGCGCAGGCCGTCGTGTGTGATCCTGCCGAAGCCGCCTGCGTCCCGTTGCTGAACGACCTCCACGCTGTCGAGGACGAAGAGGCATGGCTGCACCTTCGCCACCACGGAAAGGGCGTCGGCGTGCGTCGTCGGAGAGGGATCGGGGCCCAGATGGAGACGTCCATCGGTGAAGAACTGCACGGCCTTGGCCAAGAACAGGTCCGGTCCGCCATCCGTACGGAAGTCCCACCAGAAGACAGGACACCGGCGCAGCCGGCTCCGCCTTCTGATCAACTGCAGCGCCAAACTGCTCTTGCCTTCGCCGCCGAACCCGACCAGTCCGAGCATCCGTCGTTCCGGATCCTCCAACTCGCCGAGCAGATCCTGGAGAAGCTCCGTCCTGGGGACAAGTCCTTCTTCCTGGGTCGCGCCTCCGACAGGGTATCTGTCGCTGCGAGGTCCCGTGATCGCCGCTCGCACATCGTCCTCGGGGACCGAAGGCCGTGGTACCTGCTGCCGGGCCAGGGGCCCTACGGGGATGGAGTGCAGGAAGGCAGAGAAGGGAGGAGAGGAAAGCACATCGCAGTCAACGGCCCAGGCGGCGCCCGAATTGAGGAGAGGACGAAACACAAAGCCAGGCCGTTCGTCAAACCATGACGCCTCGATGATGCCGACCACTCGGTTCAGCGTTTCGTCGAGAACGGGACCGCCGCTCATCCCTCCCTTCACGACCTGCGTCGACTTCAACTGAAGGAGACCGGACCGCAGCGGAGCCGCCGATGAACCCGGATTGCGGCCCATGATCTCCCCAGCGATGTAGAACAGCCGACCGCCGCTCCGCCTCGGGAACCCCGTGGCGCGAAACCTGTGTCCCGCTTGCGGAACCGGCCTTCCCAAAAGGGCCACTGGGAACGTGTTCGCTGGTGGCGGCTCCCCGAGGATTCGGAGCACGGCGACATCGTCGTACCATGCCTCACCATCGATGTGCCGACCTGTGCGGTCGCCCTCCGTCGGCATGGGCCATCGCCCATAGAGCCAGCAGACCGGGTACGCGCGCCCTGTCCAGCCCCGACCGCTCAGCAGGCGAATGTCCACGCTCTGAGCAGCCGTTAGAGTGGGGCGCGCGGTCCTGCTCCGCAGCTCGACCCCAGCCTGAATCACCACATGAGCGCAGGTGACCACCGTGTCACGACCGATGAGGCAGCCGGCCCCAACCACCCGCGTCCCGCTGTGATGCAGGACCTGCACGGTGAATTGGGCAAGGTCCTGGGCCAGCCCTGTGGGAGGCTGCTCCGCGCTCATCCCTCGCACCTCTACGGCCAGAGACGAGCTTCGTCTTCTTCGCTCATGGCCTCGCCTCTGTAGACGTACGGGGCGATGAACGAAGTGGCACACACCAGAAGGGAGCCCACCCACGGCACCGCGACGCCCAGCGCCTCGAAGGGACCGCCCATCGCGTACACCCAGACGACAAAAGCCACCACGGAAACGCTGACAGCCGCTGGTTGGGGCGGTTTTCCCGCGGAGTGATCCGCAGTGCCGTACAGGCGGACAAGCACGACGACGGCCACACAGAATCCGAACCAGGCGAGGAGCCCGGCCGTTCGGCCCTCCGGGACTACGCCGCTCCCCACCAGATAGAGGCCGACCGCTTCGCCAGGGATGAGGCGCATCATGCGGTCGAGGTACTCCTTGGCCTCCTCATCCGCACCACGTGAGACTTTCCGAACGGCCGTGTGCCTGATCCGAAACGGTGCGGTCACGTCTCCCCTTCCGCAGCCCCTCCTTCGGGATGCCGTCGGACTCGGCACCAGGGAGGCCTGCGGTCAGCATGGCCGCAGCCACCCAGAGCGACAAGGTGTCAGGCAGACCCGATCGGCTCAGCCGAATCACGCGACCTCCGCTCGCGCCCCCTTTGCCGGTCGTGAACCGAGGCGAACGGCGCGAGCGCCACGCCGGGCATGACCGTGAGTGTGGATCCACCGGGCGAGTGAGGGGCGCGAAGCCCGGTCCGAGGCCGCCCATCGCCACGGTCTGCGCCCCACACCAGTAATGCCATCCTCCCCGCGCACCGTTCAGGTGCGCCCCGCACGTGCCGCGGACCGTCGCCGTCCGGGCGTGCGTGCGCCGTCCCTAGGTAGCCGCTCGTGGGCATGGACGGCCCGCGTCAAACGCGCCGGGGACGGGACGTTCCGCACCAGGAGGGGCTACGCCCCGGGTACGAGGCGATCGTGATGCGCATCGCCAACCCACACGGCTGGGCGGAGCCGCCTGAGGTTCAATTGCGGTGTGGTCATGAATGCCCTGCCCACCGCCCGGACCGCACTGGCCTGGCTGCCGCCCCAGGAGCTCTGGCCGCCGATCCAGGACATCCGTCGGGTGTACGACCCGCAGATCCGCCGGTGGCCGCCGCACGTCAACGTGATATTCGGCTTCGTACCCGAGGCCGACTTCGAGCAGGCGGCCCCATGGTCACGGAGGCGCTGAGCGCCGTAGCGCCTTTCACCGCGGAGCTGCGCGGGGTGCGGTGGTTCCGGCACCGGTCGTACGCCACCGTCTGGCTCAACCCCGCGGCAGCAAGCCCGGCGCCTTGGGCCCGCCTCTACGGCGAGCTCGTCGAGCGATTCCCGCGATGTCACAACCGCGCGCGCGGCTTCACGCCACACCTCTCGCTGGGCCGTACCCGGCAGCCACGCGAGCTGGCCGCCGAACTGTCCGCCCGGCTGGGCAGCCACTCGGTGCTGGTCCGGGAGCTGGTCCTGCTGTCCCGCCGGGAAGACGGGCCGATGCAGCCACGGGCCACGTTCGCGCTGGGCACCAGCGAGCTCGGCAGGGACTGAGCAGCGAGAGGGGCTGCACCTGGCGGCAGCTGCCGCCGGTGTTCGGGCCGGCTGGCCCACCATCTACCGGCGATTCGCCCAGTGGAGCCGGGACCGGGTCTGGGCCCGGCTGCACCGCGTCATGCTCGACGAGCTCGGCGCTCGGGGCGAGCTGGACTGGTCGCGGTGCGCAGTCGACTCCGTCAGCGTCCGGGCGGCAAACGGGACCGTTGACGGGGGCCGAATCCGGCCGACCGCGGCAAGCCAGGATCGGCAGCCCACCTGATCGCCGACCGGAACGGCGTGCCGCTGTCGCTGGGCATCTCCGGCGCCCACATGCACGACAGCCTCGGACTCAAACCGCTCGTGCGCGGGATCCCGCCCATCCGGTCCCGCTGCGGCCCGCGCCGCCGGCGTCCGGCCAAGCTCCATGCAGACAAGGGCTACGACTACGACCACCTGCGGCAATGGCTTCGCGAGCATCGCATCCGCCACCGCATCGCCCGGAAGGGCATCGAGCCCTCCGAGGGGCTCGGCCGACGCCGCTGGGTCGTCGAGAGAACGGTCTCCTGGCTGGCCGGATGCGAAGGCTGGGCATAGCCGCAGCCCTCATCAGCTCACCAACTGAAACGGCGTCTTTTAGGCCATGGCGTCGCTGGGCTAGGGGCCTCTCGACGAGGCGATGTCACAAGGAAGGCTGCTGAGACGTAGGGACCCACGTCGGTCCGTAAAGTGTTCGCCGAAGCGAGTGGAGGGGACCGAGTACATGGCCGCGATGCGACGCTATGGCTTGACGTGGACTGATCCTGACGGCTCTGCGCAGGTATCCGCCGGCGTCTTCGGCAAGCAGGCCGCCATCCGGCGTCAGCGTGCCCTGAAGGCCGCCGGATGCACCCACATGAAGGTTGTGAAGGTACACGCTGGCGAACTTCCCCATCCCGCCATCTGACCACCCGCAGTCCCGCGCGGTTCAGATACGCCATGACGCGGCGCAACCCGCGGGGCACAGGGCAACCGCAGGGCCCGCTGCCGGTGCTCGGCGGGCCCTGCGGTGTGTCGTGTGCAACGCGCGCAAGTCCCGTGAGTTGCTCATATCTCCCGGATGAGGTTCGTGAAGCGGTGTTCCAGTGCGGGCCGGGATCAGTGTCGGTGGCTCCGGGACGTCGTTGTGGCGGCGATCGAGGTGCCCTGCCGATGACACCGGCGCTACGCGGCAGAGCGTGAGTAGCGCCTTGGTGGATCCCGTCTCTTCAGCCCCCTCGTTCTGTTGCCAGATGTTGCCGATGCCGCTTCGGGCTGTTGGGATACCGGGTACTGTCCCTCTCCTGGGGAGATAAGGGGCGGAAGTTGTATCTGGGGCGGGTAAGAGCTAAGGGTTTCAAGTCGCTGCTGAACATGGATATTCCGCTGCAGCACGGCGTGACCGTTGTGGTGGGGGAGAACAACGCGGGAAAGTCGAACTTCATTGACGCCTTGCGCCTGCTGACTGATCCGCTGGACGGGCGACGCAACCGTTGGTGGGAAGCCGACGACGTCCATCCCTGGGCCGACGGCGTGGCCGAACTGACGGCTGTCTACGGTGGATTGGAACCTGCAGAGGCTGGCTCGCACCTACATGCGCTGGTCTCCGAGGCGGACGAGCCTGACTTGCCGGGCGGGCATCGCGCCCGTTATACCGTGAGCTTCGCCCGTCCGGACGCTGACGCGCGGCCGCAGCGCCCGGTGTGGTCGGCTGGCCGGCTGCTGGACGACCCGGAGCCGGAGGCCCGCCGCACGATCCGCCATGTCTACCTGCCGCCGATGCGCAACGCTCAGCAGGAGCTGGCCTCCAGCTCCGGCAACCGGCTGCGGTTGATCCTCGCCGCCGAGCTGGGTGGCGAAGAGGCGATCAGAGCCTTCGAGAAGGAACAGGCTGAGCACTTCCGTTCCCTGGAGCGGCACGACAAGGTCGCAGCGGCCCGCAAGCGCATTAACGATCCACTCGGGCTGCTCACCGCCGGCGCGCATCCGCAGCACATGCGGCTGTCGTTCGCGGACCCGACGCTGGTGTCGATCGCACGGGCGCTGCGTACGCGGATGAGTGACGAGGGCCTGGACGTCGAAGACATCGCCCGCTCCGGCCTCGGCTACGCCAACCTGCTGTACGTCGCCACCGTCCTGGCCGAACTGGAGGCAGCCCGCGGCGCGGACCTGACGCTCTTCTTGGTGGAAGAGCCCGAAGCCCATCTCCACCCGCAGCTGCAGAATCTGCTGCTGGATCACCTCAAGAACCAGGCACTGCAGTCTCAGCAGTCCCGGCCGGAAACCGAGGACATGCCGTTGGGGCGCATCCAGGTGGTGATCACGACACACTCGCCGGTGTTGGCCGCAGCCACGACGGTCAAGGATCTGGTGGTGCTCAAGCGGCGCCGCACCCTCGCGCCCGGATTCGCTGCCTCCGCCGCAAGAGTGACCCCAGCGGGCCCCATGGCGCCCGACGGCGAAGAACAGGAAGGGGGCCAGACGCCCCCATCGGGCTTCGCCTTTACGACCGCTGCCGTGCCGGTGGCGGCGCTTCCCTTCGCCAAGCATGAACCGGCCAAGCTGGACCGCTACCTCGACATCACCAAGAGCGCCATGCTCTTCGGCACCCGGGTGATCCTTGTCGAGGGCCTGGCCGAGGCGCTGCTGATACCCGCATTCGCCGAGTTGGTGTTGGAGGCGCTTCCGGATGAGGCCGCGCGCAGACGGGCCAAGGCGGTCTTCCGCGGCAGCTGCATCGTGGCGGTCGACGGCGTGGACTTCAAGCCCTACATGCGGGCCCTGCTGGCGGACGTCGGCGGCGTGCGCATCGCCGACCAGGTCGTACTGATCACTGACCAAGACCCTCGGAAGGCCAAGGGCGGACCGGATACCGGCGAGCAGCCCCAAGCCGCAGACGAATGCCCGACCGGCAACACCGGCGATGTCCCACCGGTACCGGGCGATGGCGCCCCTGACAGCGACGACGATCCGCAGCCGGAGGTCGGCTTCAACCGTGCCTCCTACCTGCGTCGGCACCTGGTGCAGTGGCAGGTGCCCGAGGGCGCCTTCCACATCGCCGAGAGCAAGCCCACGTTGGAACCCGAGCTCATGCGCGCCGAAAACTGCGCCGTGCTCGCGGAGGTCTTCTTCAATCTGCGCCCACGTTCCGCGCATCACTGGGAGCCAGTGGAAAAGGCAGCCAGCGACGAGGCACGGGCGGCCGCGTTCGGAAACCTGTTCACATCCAGTGTCGTCAAGTTGCCCAAGGGCGACTACGCCTACCGCCTGGCCGAACGCCTCAGCGACAAGCCCGACGGATTCGTAGTGCCCGAGCACCTGGCCACCGCCATCCGCTGGATAGCAGGAGTGGAAGGCCACACCGCATGAGCGAGATCGAGACACGACGAGACCAGGCCCGATCCCGGCAGCAGCAGGCCGTGCGCGCCGCCGCACCTGTCTTCGTGCGGGCCTGCCCCGGCGCCGGCAAGACCCGCGTTTTGGTCGAACGCCACTGCCTGACCCCGCCCGGTCCCCGACGCAGCGGACGCGCCCTGCTGTCGTTTACCAACGTAGCCGCCGACGAACTGCGCGACCGGTGTTCAGGCGACCGCCCGGACCTGACCACCTACCCCCATTACATCGGCACCTTCGACAGTTTCCTGTGGCGCTACCTGGTGCGACCCTTCCTGCCAGCCACGCCTCCTTGGCAGCACGTCCTGTCCTGGGACCAGGTCCCCGCAGCCGTCGTCGGCTGGCGCAAAGTACCCCTGTCCGCCTTCGACTTCCACTACGACCCCGCCACACGACGCACCGACGTCACCTGGCCCAAGCCCGGCACGCACCTCATGAACGCGAAGGACACCAAAGAGGACTACATCGTCTGGGCCGAGAAGAAGCGCGACCAACTGTGGCAGACCCGCGGCTACATGACCGGCCACGAGGTCCGCATCGCCGCCCTCGACCACGTCAGAGATGTCGCCGTCACTGACCTGCTGCGCCACCGCTTCTTCGAAATCGTCGTCGACGAGGCGCAGGACTGTTCCGAACTCGACCTCGCCATCCTTGAGCACCTGCACCAAGCAGGCCTGCCTCTGGTTATCGTCGCCGACACCGACCAAGGCATCTACGAATGGAATGACGCCCGCCCGCAGGACCTGCACGCGTTCACCCAGCAGCTGCCCAGCCGACTGGAGCTGAACGGCAACTGGCGCAGCAGCCCATCCGTCTGCCAGCTGGCCGCAACCCTACGACCCGCTCTGCGCGGCGCCCCAGATCTGTCCGTGGGGGAGCACCACGCTCTTAACATCCCGGTTCTTCTGCTGCCCTACGGCCGCCACGGCAGAAAGATCTCCGGCCATCTCGACGTAACCGACGCGAGCGAGGCCTTCACAGCATTCGCCGCACAGAACGGCATCGCCCCCGCAGACTGCCTGGCTCTGGCCCACCGCAACAACGCAATCCCCAAGCCCCGCTCAAGGCCGGCACCCCGCCTGCCCAAAGAACGGGACACCCAAGCCCTGGCATGGGCCGCAGCGGTCTTCGCCGCCGACGACGCACCACCGGTCGCCCGCAGCCACGCCCTACAGCTTGCCACCGCCCTGCTCAGCGAATACTGGCACCCGCAGAGTACGGGCCCCCTCGCCGAGACGCTTGCCGCACACGACCTCACGCCCTCCGCCATGCGCCGCCACGCCGCTGCCCTTCTCGCTCAGCTGCCCGCCGTGGATGCGACACCCGCCCGTATTTGGCGCAGCAAGGCGCGCGCTGTGCTGAAGAGGCGGCTTCCAGACTCCGACGCACAGTTGGACTCCCCCAAGATCCTCTCCTTGGCCAAAGCCGACCTCGAAACGGCCATCCGCTCACTGATCGGCCTGCCCGAGGCAGCTGAGGAAAAGAAGCGGCCCGCCTTCGTACGCAGCTCCACCATCCACCAAGCCAAGGGCAGTGAAGCGGACGCGGTCCTCATCCATCTTCCGAAGCCACAAGACATCAGGGAGCTCCTCGAGGCCTGGGCGGATCCCTCTACCCACACGGAGACCAGCGAGCTGCTGCGCGTCTACTACGTCGCCATCACTCGCGCCCGTCGCCTCGTGACTTTGACCTACCCCTACTCCAAGCACGCGGACGTCGTCACGCACCTTGACGCATTGAAAGTCGATCACCGAGTGGAGATCACCGCACCACCCCCGGCGGATTGACCCCCAGACAGCGCGAAATCACGTGCACGCTGCGCACCCCCATCTACGGCCGGCCCTAGGCGCAAGGAGCTTCCTCGACTCGCGCACCGTCGGCGAGCGACTTACGGTCGCAGTGGCCGGTACTCCGGCTCCTGCGACAGAGCGAAAGGCTTCGCCGGGGAGGCCCAGGTGCCCGACGTGGACGCCATGAGCAAGCTGCAACGCTGGTTGTGGCGCGCCAAGTGGGTCATCGGAAGCCTCGTGGTCCTCTTCCTGATCCAGTGGCGCCTGGCGGGCTGGTCCGATGCCTGGGACCTGCTGGTCGGCCGGAAGACCCCGAGAAACGTTCCCTACCCCTACGTCGCCTGGCCGCTGTCGGTCATTGGGTGGCTGGTACTGCCCGCGCTGATCGCCGGGATCGTTGCCTACCTGATTACCTCGCAGGCAGACCGCCGGCGCACCCTGACCATCACTGACATGCGCGCGGCCATCGAGGCCCGGGGTGGTCCGCTCGGTGTGCGAATGCCACGCATGTATGGGCGCGATCGAGTGCGCCGGTACGAACGAAGCCTGGCGGATCTCGACCTCGGGCCACTCCACGAGCCCTTCGTGCAGCCCTTCGTGCGCGTACATGAAGGCGACGTGGTGCGGGCCGACCGTTGCTGGCGGCAGTGCGTCAACGACTTCCTCAATGCCGCGGCCGCCGCCGAAGACGTGCCCCGACGGCACGTGCGATCCTGGGCAGAGGAGACCGCTGTCGAGGCCTTGCGATACCCCGCCACCACCTCGGTTCCCCCGTACTGCGCCTGGTGCACCGCGCGGCGCTTGGCACCGGGCAACCCCGCGGAGGCGAGATGACCAAGAAGACTGCCGCCGAGATCGCCGCCGAGATCGCCTGGGAGCACGTATATACCCGCGCTCCGCAAGAGGCTGACGAGGCGGACATCAGACGGTTCGCCGACCAGGTGGCAGCCCGGGTGGTCGGCAGGATGTCCCCAGGGGCGCCGCTTCCCACCCTCGCCGTGCACTGGCCGCAGCCGACGCATGAGGGTGACGTAGAAGACGGCGCGGCTTACCCCGATCCCTCCGCTGCCGGCACCAAAGCTGGAGACCACGCCACTGTCACCGGCGAGGAAGCCGCGGACTCAGTGCTGGCAGCCGAGTGGCGGTCCCAACGCAAGACGACTGAGGCAGAGAGGGCTCGAGTAACTACCGAGCAACTCACAGAGTCCGTGAGCACGGAAGACCGCATGGCGCTCCGGCACCACCCCGACGTCATTGATGCCGCTCGTGCCCTCGCCACGGCGGCCAAACTCTCCGCCACGCATGGCCAGGACTACCGCAGTGCCATTTGGCTCGTCTCTGTCCTCGTGGAGAGGCTGAGGCACCCGCTCGATCACGCGTCTAGGATGACCTCCGATGACCCGGCCCTCACCGCTGCGCTCGCCATAGCCCGCAATCGCACCAACGTCCTGACCCGGAACATCGACAATCCGCGCGCTGCAGAACGGGACCGCGCTGCTGTTCTCATCCCTTACGTCCAGCGCCTGAGTGAAGATCTGAGCGGCGCCATCGAGGACTCCATTAGCCATCACGGCCCTGGCCGCTGGGCTCTGGAAGAGACTCTCGACCGCAGCCGGAACCTGGCCCGGGCTGTCTCCCTTGCACTGCTCTACGCCAGCCCACCCCAACAGCGCGAGGCGCGCTACGCCAGCCCGCTGCAGGAGAACCTCCTTGAGCTCGTCAAATTGTGCGTTGATGAGGTCCGGAGGACCGTCAGCAGCGTCCTCGGACGCGAGGTACCGCTGCTCGACGAAGAGTCCGTGAAGTCATTTCTGAACGACTTCACCACATCAGACCTGCGCACTGCCGATCTCGCTGGTGTGGACCTCGGCGGCGTGCGCTGGTCCGAGAACGAAACCCGGTGGCCGACAACGCTCGATATCACGGAGCTCAAGGCCCACTCGCGTGAGACCCCTGCCGGAAGCGGCATCTACATCGTGGAGCCGGGCACGACCCCAGCACATGTGCATCGGCCGACATCAAGCTGAGGGACTGTAAGACGTTCGGTGTAACTCCCGATCATGGAAGATGCATCGATGACCAGTGAGAACGTGTCCGAGTCCGTGTGGCAAGTCCACAAGCGCGGTGTCGGCGAAGGCCGTTGACGACCAGTTGATCGAGGAGCTGGTGGGCCGCGCCCAGGCCGAGGGGCTGCAGCTGACCGGTGAAGGCGGCCTGTTCCAACAGCTGACCAAGCGGCTGCTGGAGTCCGCCCTGGAAGGCGAGATCACCGACCATCTCGGCTATGACAAGCACGACCCTGTCGGCAAGAACGGCGGCAACTCCCGCAACGGCAAACGCTCCAAGACAGTACTGACCGACGTCGGGCCGGTGGAGATAACCGGCCGGACCGGTACGTCCGCGTCGGGGTCGATGCCGACGCTTCCCAGCAGGTACTGCTGTGCCGGCGCGAGCTTGTCCCAGCCGGCGCGCTGT
>NZ_JBITSP010000018.1:0-119169 GCF_044540925.1 Streptomyces sp. NPDC085900
TGAGACGTCGAATACCTCTCTCAACGGCACGGGAGCCTCGTGCGTTTCGGGACGCCGGCCCGTCACCCGATCAGTGGCCACTCTGAAAGAGCTCACTGATCGTCACGGAGGACGTCGACCTGCTGGACGACCTGCTGCGGCTGTGCGCCGCGGCCGGGGCGACACCTGAAGTCCACCACTCCCTGTCGGAGCGCGCGGGCGGCTGGGAGGCCGCGCCGCTCGTCCTGGTCGGCGACGACGCGGCCCGAAGGGTGCGCGGGGCCGCCCGCCGACGAGGGGTGGTGCTCGTCGGCCGCGACCAGGACGACTCCGGGGTCTGGCGCCGGGCCGTCGAGATCGGCGCCGATCACGTGCTGATGCTGCCCGACGGCGAACAGTGGCTCGTCGACCGCATCGCCGACGTGGCCGAGGGGGTCGGCAGGCCCGCCCTCACCGTGGGCGTCATCGGCGGCCGCGGCGGGGCCGGAGCGTCCACGCTCGCGTGCGCCCTCGCCGTCACCTCCGCGCGTGAGGGGCTGCGCACCCTCCTCGTGGACGCCGATCCGCTCGGCGGAGGACTCGACGTACTCCTCGGCGGTGAGACCGCGGAGGGCCTGCGCTGGCCCGCCTTCGCCGCCTCCCGCGGCCGGGTCGGCGGCGGCGCGCTGGAGGAGTCGCTGCCGCAGCTGCACTCCCTGAGGGTGCTCAGCTGGGACCGCGGCGACTGCGTGGCCATCCCGGCGCAGGCCATGCGGGCGGTGCTCGCCGCGGCCCGGCGCCGCGGCGGCACGGTCGTCGTCGACCTCCCGCGCCGCGTCGACGACGGGGTCGCCGAGGCACTCTCCCAGCTCGACCTGGGGCTCCTCGTCGTTCCGGCGGAACTGCGCGCGGTCGCCGCGGCCGGACGGGTGGCCTCCGCTGCGGGCATGATCCTGCGCGACCTGCGCGTGGCGGTCCGCGGACCGTACGCGCCCGGGCTCGACGACCGCGAGGTGGCCCGGCTGCTGGGCCTGCCCCTGGTCGGCGAGGTACCGGTCGAGGCCGGCCTGGTACGCCCCGGTGAGGGCAAGGCACCGCCCGGCGCCGGCGGGCGCGGGCCGCTCGCCCGGTTCTGCCGTCGGTTCTGGGAGCGGGCGCTCGTCGAGGCGGGTGCGGCATGACCGCGGCACCGGGGCTGCTGGACGGCGTACGGCAGTGGCTGGTCGAGAGCGGGGCCGAGCCGACGCCCGCGCGGGTGGCACAGGCACTGCGGGAGCAGGGGCGGGTCCTCGGGGACGCCGAGGTCCTCGGGGCGGCCGAGCGACTGCGCTCCGAACTGGTCGGCAGCGGGCCGCTGGAGCCGCTGCTCGCCGATCCGTCCGTGACCGACGTGCTGGTGTCGGCCCCCGACCGGGTCTGGGTGGACCGGGGCGGCGGACTGGAACTGACGTCGGTCTCCTTCGCCGACTCCGCGGCCGTACGACGGCTGGCGCAGCGGCTGGCCGCGGTGGCCGGGCGGCGCCTCGACGACGCCCGGCCGTGGGTCGACGCCCGTCTGCCCGACGGGACCCGGCTGCACGCGGTGCTGCCACCGGTGTCCGTGGGCTGCGCCTGTCTGTCGCTGCGGGTGGTAAGGCCGCGCGCGTTCACGCTGGACGAACTGGTCGCGGCGGGGACGGTGCCGCCGGGCGGGGAGCGCGTGTTGCGGGCCCTGGTCGAGGCACGGCTGTCCTTCCTCGTCAGCGGGGGCACCGGAAGCGGCAAGACGACGCTGCTGAGCGCGCTGCTCGGACTCGTCGGGCCCGGTGAGCGGATCGTGCTCGCCGAGGACTCGGCGGAGCTCAGACCGGACCACCCGCACGTCGTACGGCTGGAGACCAGACCCGCCAACCAGGAGGGCGCGGGACTGGTCACCCTCGAGGACCTGGTGCGGCAGGCCCTGCGGATGCGCCCGGACCGGCTGGTCGTGGGAGAGGTGCGCGGCCCCGAAGTGGTGCATCTGCTGGCCGCGTTGAACACCGGACACGAGGGCGGCTGCGGCACCGTCCATGCGAACGCCGCCGGCGACGTCCCCGCCCGGCTGGAGGCTCTCGGCACGGCGGCCGGACTCGACCGGGCCGCGCTGCACAGCCAGTTGGCGGCCGCGCTGTCGGTGGTGCTGCACCTCGTACGGGACCGGACCGGCCGGCGGCGCATCGCCGAGGTGCACGTCCTGGAACGGGACGGGTCGGGTCTGGTGCGGACGGTGCCGGCGCTGCGGTGGGGCGCGGAGGAGTTCGTGCGCGAGCGGGGGTGGGGGCGGCTGCGGGAACTGCTCGGCGGCCGAGAAGGCGGTCGAACGGGTGAGGGCGAGGACGGGAGCGGGAGGACGTGGTGACCGAGATGGGCGAGGGCGGGAGCGGGAGGACGTGGTGATGGGGATGGGCGAGTGCGAGGACGGGAGCGGGACGACATGGTGATGGGTGCGGGTGGGTTCGCGATGGCGGCGGCCGTGTTGTGCGTCGGGGTGATGGCCCTGCTGCTGGGCGGATGGCACTCCGGGGCGCGGCGGGCGCAGCTGTTGCTCGCCGGTGGCGGGGTGGTGGGGACGGGACCGCCCTCGTGGCGGGCGATGACCGGCCGACTGCGGCGCGTTCGCGGGCGGCTGGGGGCCGAGTGGTGGGCGCTGGCCGTCGGGTTGGTGCTGGCCGTGGTGGGCGCGTCGGTGGTGCCGGTCGTCGCGGGGGCGGCCGGGGTGCCGTTGCTGCGACGGGTGCGGCTGGCCGGCCTGGACCGACGGGCACGTGAGCGCCGCGGGGACGCGGTGATCGGGCTGTGCGGGGCGCTCGCCGGGGAGGTGCGGGCCGGACGGCAGCCGGGAGAAGCGCTGCTGCACGCCGCACGCGACTCCGGAGGCCTCGGGGACGGGCAGGCGACCGTGCTGGCGGCGGCGCGGTTCGGCGGTGACGTACCGGGAGCGCTGGCGGTCGCGGCACGGCAACCGGGGGCCGAGGGACTGCTGGGGCTCGCCGCGTGCTGGCGGGTCGCCGTGGACCAGGGAGCCGGCCTCGCCGCCGGACTCGACCGGCTCGAAGCGGCGTTGCGGGCGGAACGGGACCAACGTGCCGACCTGCGAGCCCAGTTGGCGGGCGCCCGGTCCACGGCGCTGATGCTCGCGGGGCTGCCGGTCCTGGGTCTCGCCTTGGGTTCCGCACTGGGTGCCGATCCCCTGCGCGTACTGCTGCACACCGGTGCCGGCGTGGGCTGCCTCCTGGTCGGAGGCCTGCTGGAGGGCCTCGGGATGTGGTGGGCGATGCGGATCGTGCGGGGAGCCGAGGCGGCGTGACGACGGGGAGCGGGTCCAGAACGAGGAGGCGGGCGTGGTGAGTTCGGAAGTTGTCCACAGGCTGTTGGTGGCCGTGGGGATCGTGTCGGCCGTCGTGTGGGCGCTGAGGTGGCTGGAGTCGGTGCGGCGAGAGCGAAGAGTGCGGCGGAGGCTGGCCGGGTTGGTGGCCGCCATGGAGGTGGCATCTGCATCTGCCGGGCCTCGGTTGGACGTGCGGGTCGCCGTGCGGGGATGGGGGCCTGTGGCGGGGGCGGTGTGTGCCGGGTGGGTGTTGGTGGGCGGTGCCGCCGGGGTCGTGGTGGGGCTGTTCATGGCGGCCGGGCTGTGGTGGTGGCGCCGTAGGCAGGCGGCGACCGTCACCACCGAGGACTTCGACCCCGCCGAGGCGGCACGACAACTGCCGCTCGCCTCCGATCTGTTGGCCGCCTGCATCGCGGCCGGCGCCGGTCCGGTCGTCGCGGCGCAGGCCGTGGGCGAGGCCCTGGGCGGTCCCGTCGGGGACGCGCTGGCGCGCGGCGCGGCGGAGGTACGGCTCGGCGGGGAACCGTCCGAGGCCTGGCTGAGGCTCGCGGCGCTGCCGGGTGCGGGTGCCCTGGCCCGGTTGCTGGAACGGGCCGATGTGTCCGGGCTGCCCGCCGCCGGACCGGTGGGCCGCCTGGCCGGGGAGGTCCGTGCGGAATGGGCGCGTGCCGCGTCGGGCCGGGCCCGACGGGCGGCCGTGATGGTGACCGCGCCGGTAGGCCTGTGCTTCCTGCCCGCGTTCATCGCGATCGGCGTACTGCCCGTGGTGATCGGGCTCGCGGGCGGGGTGCTGGGAGGAGGTGGGGGCGGGTGACGCGGGTGGAGTGGTGACGACGGGGACGACGAGGCAGTGGCGACGAAGCGGTCGCCGACCGGTAGGTCGCTGATCAACGGAACGGATCCTTACGGGGGTTGAGATGTGCAAGGTGGTTCGGGCGCGGCTGCGCGCCCTGGTGTGCAGGGCGCGGGCGGCGCGGAGGGACGCGGGGATGGTCACCTCCGAGTACGCGATGGGCATCGTGGCGGCGGTGGCGTTCGCGGCGATGCTCTACAAGGTGGTGACTAGCGGGGCCGTCAGCGCGGAGCTGCAGGGCATCGTGAAGCGGGCGCTCGATGCGCGGATGTAGGCGGAGGGCGGACGGGGGGTTCGTGACGGCGGAGTCGGCCGTCGTGCTGCCCGTACTGGTGATGTTCGCGATGGCACTGGTCTGGGGGCTGCTGGTGGTCGCCGCCCAGATCCAGTGCGTGGACGCGGCGCGGACCGGGGCACGTGCCGCGGCCCGCCAGGACCCGGCCGACGCGGTCCTGCGGGTGGCGCGGGAGGCGGCGCCGCGCGGTGCGCGGGTCACGGTGGGCCGGGAGGGAGACCAGGTGAGGGTCGTCGTCGTGGCGAAGCCGCCGGCCCTGCGCGGGCTGCCCTTCGAGGTACGGGAGGAGGCCGTGGCGGCGGCCGAGGAGACGGTGGGGGCCGGCCGATGAGGCGCAGGCCGGCGTGGCGCTCCGACCGCGGCTCCGCCACCGTGTGGAGCCTCGGGGCCATCGCCGCGCTGAGCGTGGTGTTCGGCGTCGTACTGGCTCTGGGGCAGGCCGTCGTGGTCCGGCACCGGGCGGCCGGCGGGGCGGACCTGGCGGCGCTCGCGGCGGCGGACCGGTGGGCGGACGGCACCGCGGCGGCCTGTGCCCGGGCGGACCGGGTGGCCCGGGCGGAGGGTGCGCGGCTCGTGCGGTGCGTGGTCGTGGGCCAGATCTCGGACGTGACGGCGGCGTCGGGAAGAGGGCCGTTCGCGGCGGAGGTCAGGGCGCGGGCGGGACCCGCGGAACCGGAGCCGACGGCGCCTCTGGCCGCGCCTCCGGCTTCCCCTCCCGGTCTCCGGGCTGCTCTTCCCGCGCTCCCGGCTTCCCGTCCCGGGCTCCCAGCTCCCCCTCCCGGGCTCCCGGCCTATCCTCCGGCGCCCCCCGCAGCAGCACCGTGAGGAGTCGTACCGCTCCCCGTTTGTGCAGTGGGTCATTGCCGTTGCCGCACTTGGGGGACTGGATGCAGGACGGGCAGCCGGCCTCGCACTCGCAGGAGGCGATGGCCTCGCGGGTGGCGGTGAGCCAGGCGCGGGCGGTGTGGAAGGCGCGCTCGGCGAAGCCCGCGCCGCCGGGATGGCCGTCGTAGACGAAGACCGTGGGCAGCAGGGTGTCCGGGTGCAGCGGGATCGAGACCCCGCCGATGTCCCAGCGGTCGCAGGTCGCGAACAGGGGCAGCATGCCGATCGACGCGTGCTCGGCGGCATGCAGGGCTCCGCCGAGGATCTCGGGGTTGATGCGGGCCTCGTCGAGCTGGTCCTCGGTGACCGTCCACCACACGGCGCGGGTGCGCAGCGTACGGGGAGGGAGGTCGAGTTTGGTCTCGCCGAGCACTTCGCCGGTGATGACGCGGCGGCGGAGGAACGAGACGACCTGGTTGGTGACTTCGACGGAGCCGTAGCACAGGCGGCCGTCGCCCCAGGGGATCTCGGTGTCCGTCTCCAGGACGGAGATGGACGTCGTGTCCCGGGCGACCGTCGAATACGGGGGGTTCGCCTCGGTGACGAGCGCCACCGAGTCCTCCAGGTCCAGGGAGCGGACCAGGTAGGTGCGGCCCTGGTGGAGGTGGACCGCGCCCTCGTGGACGGTGGAGTGGGAGGCGCCCTCGTCGACCGTGCCGAGCAGGCGGCCCGTGCCGGCCTCGACGACCTGGACCGGCCGGCCGCCCCCGCCGCGGATGTCGGTGAGGTCGGCGGCCCTCTCCCGGCGGGTCCAGTGCCAGGCCTTGGTACGGCGGCGCAGGAGCTTCGCGGCCTCCAGCTGGGGCAGCAGGCTCTCGGCCTCCGGGCCGAAGAGGTCCATGTCCTCGTCGGTCAGGGGGATCTCCGCGGCGGCCGCGCACAGGTGCGGGGCGAGGACGTAGGGGTTGTCGGGGTCGAGGACCGTGGACTCCACGGGCTGGTCGAAGAGGGCCTCGGGGTGGTGGACGAGGAAGGTGTCCAGCGGGTCGTCGCGGGCGACGAGGACGGCCAGCGCACCCTGCCCGGCGCGCCCGGCGCGGCCCGCCTGCTGCCACAGGGACGCGCGGGTGCCCGGGTAGCCGGCGATCACGACGGCGTCCAGGCCGGAGACGTCGATGCCGAGTTCCAGGGCCGTCGTCGCGGCCAGGCCCAGCAGCTCGCCCGAGTGCAGGGCCTGTTCCAGGGCGCGGCGCTCCTCCGGGAGGTAGCCGCCCCGGTACGCCGCCACGCGTCTGGCCAGTGACCGGTCGATCTCGGCGAGGCGTTCCTGGGCGATGACGGAGATCAGTTCGGCGCCGCGCCGGGAGCGGATGAAGGCGACCGAGCGGACACCCTGCACGGCCAGGTCCGTCAGCAGGTCGGCCGTCTCGGCGGTGGCGGTACGGCGGACCGGGGCGCCCTTCTCGCCCTGCAGCTCGGTGAGCGGGGGCTCCCACAGGGCGAACACCAGTTCACCGCGAGGTGAGGCGTCGTCGGCCACCTCGACGACCGGCAGGCCGGTCAGGCGGCGGGCGGCGACGGCGGGCTCGGCGGCGGTCGCGGAGGCCAGGAGGAAGACGGGGGAGGAGCCGTAGCGGGCGCACAGGCGGCGCAGGCGCCGCAGGACCTGGGCGACGTGGGAGCCGAAGACGCCCCGGTAGGTGTGGCACTCGTCGATGACGACGTACCTCAGCGACTTCAGGAAGGAGGACCAGCGGGGGTGGGACGGGAGTATGCCGCGGTGCAGCATGTCCGGGTTGGTCAGGACGTAGTTGGCGTACTGGCGGACCCACTCGCGTTCCTCGAACGGAGTGTCGCCGTCGTAGACCGCGGGACGTACGGCATTTCCCAGAGGTTGTGAAAGTTCCTTCACGGATCGGCACTGGTCGGCCGCAAGAGCTTTTGTGGGGGCCAGGTAGAGGGCGGTGGTGCCGCGGCCGTTCGGGGCCTCGGAGCCGTCCAGGAGCGTGGACAGGACGGGCGCCAGGTACGCCAGGGACTTGCCCGACGCCGTGCCGGTGGCGACGACCACCGAGTCGCCGTCCAAGGCGTGCTCGGCGGCGAGTGCCTGGTGGGCCCAGGGGTGCTCGATGCCACAGGCCTGGATGGCAGCGATCACCTCCGAGCGAATCCGGTCAGGCCAGACGGCATGGCGACCCTCACGCGGGGGCAAGTGCTCCGTATGAGTGATGCGCGAAGCCCGGCTCGGCCCGGAGGCGAGCCGGTCCAGGACCGTGCCCGGCGCGGGCCGGGAGACGGTGTCCGTCGGGGATCGATCGGATCGGTGATTCTTGGCCATCGGCACCGAGTGTGTCACTGGCGTGACGGACAATGGGACCAAGGCGTCGTGCACGCCTGCCGGTAAGTGATTGAATGCCATCGCGGCTGGCGAACCGTCCGGGGGCTGAGGCCGAACGTCCCGAGGGGCGACCGCTCGATAGCAAGGTGCTGGAGGATCCGTGGACCTGTCCCTGTCGACCCGTACCGTCGGCGATCGTACGGTCGTCGAGGTCGGTGGCGAAATCGACGTATATACCGCGCCCAAGCTGCGCGAGCAGCTGGTCGAGCTGGTGAACGACGGGAGTTTCCACCTCGTCGTTGACATGGAGGGCGTCGACTTCCTCGACTCCACCGGGCTCGGCGTGCTGGTCGGCGGCCTGAAGCGGGTACGAGCCCATGAGGGCTCGCTGCGCCTGGTCTGCAACCAGGAGCGCATTTTGAAGATCTTCCGCATCACCGGCCTCACCAAGGTGTTCCCGATCCACACCTCGGTCGAGGAAGCGGTGGCGGCGACCGACTGACCACCGCCCCATGGGGCGGGAAGTGACCGCTCCCAGGCGGACCTAGATCCATCAGGGGGTCCGGGCATTCGGCGGCCCGGCCCCCCGACCGCACGCCCGTAGTTCCGAGGGGGATGCATGGCCACCGTTGAACTCCGTTTCAGCGCGCTGCCCGAGCACGTCAGGACCGCCCGACTGGTGGCGGCAGCGGTTGCGCGCAGGGCCGGAGTGGACGAGGCCGTCCTCGACGAGGTCAGGCTCGCCGTCGGCGAGGCCTGCAGCCGAGCCGTCGGACTGCACCAGAGCGCCGGCATCACCTCGCCGGTGCAGGTGAAGCTGGTCGAGGAGGAGAAGCAGTTCTCCATCGAGGTCGGCGACGAGGCGCCGCGTGCGGCCCCGGGAGACCGGGCAGCCGGCGCGGGCGACGACGTGGAGACCGAGGAGGACGAGATGGGCCTCGCGGTCATCAGCGGCCTCGTCGACGACGTCGAGGTGAGTGCCGGGAAGCACGGCGGGTCGATCCGGATGACCTGGCCGACCACACCACCCGTCGCAGTGCTCCCCTGAGTCCCGTCCCACTGTTTCTGTACCGAAGGGCCCTACGTCGTAGGGCCCTTCGGCATGTCGGCGCGCGGTGATCGTGCCTACAGTGGTCAGGCAAGATGCATTTCGTGAATTCCTTCACGATCAATCAGGAGATAATTCGATCAAGTAAATGGCGGCGTCAATGCCTTTGGGGCGTTACCACTTTCGGGTTCAGTGGCGTGACGTCGATCATTTGCTGGAGAGCATGTGAAGGCTAATTCCGTTTCCCGTGCTCTGTTTTGATCAGGTGCGGGTACCTAGAATCCGTCCACATCTTGAGCTCAGCCCAAGCGTCAAGGAGGACGAATGGCGGGGCTTTCTACCCCTCATCAGCTGGACCACCCCACAACCTTCGCAGCCGCAGTCCTGACCGACGACAACCGGATCATCGTGACGGTCATCGGGGTCGTCGCACTGGCCGCGCTCGTCGTCGCGGGCATCCTGGTGCGCCAGGTGCTGGCTGCGGGCGAGGGCACCGACAGCATGAAGAAGATCGCGGAAGCGGTCCAGGAAGGCGCGAACGCCTATCTGGGCCGTCAGCTGCGCACGCTCGGCGTATTCGCCGTGATCGTGTTCTTCCTGCTCATGATGCTGCCCGCGGACGACTGGAATCAGCGCGCAGGCCGATCGGTGTTCTTCTTGATCGGCGCCGCGTTCTCGGCGGCCACCGGCTATATCGGCATGTGGCTGGCGGTACGCAGCAATGTGCGCGTTGCCGCGGCGGCCCGGGAAGCGACTCCGGCGGAAGGTGAGCCCGAAAAGGATCTCACCGCCGTCTCGCACAAAGCCATGAAGATCGCTTTCCGCACGGGCGGCGTCGTCGGCATGTTCACAGTGGGGCTCGGTCTGCTGGGCGCCTCCTGTGTGGTGCTGGTCTACGCGGCCGACGCGCCCAAAGTGCTCGAGGGCTTCGGCCTCGGGGCCGCCCTGATCGCCATGTTCATGCGTGTCGGCGGCGGCATCTTCACCAAGGCCGCCGACGTCGGCGCCGACCTGGTCGGCAAGGTCGAGAAGGGCATTCCGGAGGACGACCCCCGCAATGCCGCGACCATCGCCGACAACGTGGGCGACAACGTCGGCGACTGCGCGGGCATGGCGGCCGACCTGTTCGAGTCGTACGCCGTGACCCTGGTCGCCGCGCTGATCCTCGGCAAGGCGGCCTTCGGCGACTCCGGACTGGCCTTCCCGCTGATCGTGCCCGCGATCGGCGTGATCACCGCCATGATCGGCATCTTCGCCGTGGCCCCGCGCCGTGCGGACCGCAGCGGGATGTCGGCCATCAACCGCGGGTTCTTCATCTCCGCGGTGATCTCGCTCGTGCTCGTGGCGGCGGCCGTCTTCATCTACCTTCCGTCCAAGTACTCCGACCTCAATGGCGTCACCGATGCCGCCATCAAGGCCAAGGACGGCGACCCGCGGATCCTCGCGGTGATCGCGGTGGCGATCGGCATCCTGCTGGCGGCCGTCATCCAGCAGCTGACCGGCTACTTCACCGAGACCAACCGTCGTCCCGTCATGGACATCGGCAAGTCCTCGCTGACCGGCCCGGCCACCGTCGTGCTCGCCGGCATCTCGGTGGGACTCGAGTCGGCCGTCTACACCGCCCTGCTGATCGGACTCAGCGTCTACGGCGCCTTCCTTCTCGGCGGCACGTCGATCATGCTCGCGCTGTTCGCGGTGGCGCTGGCCGGCACCGGTCTGCTCACCACGGTCGGCGTGATCGTCGCCATGGACACCTTCGGTCCGGTCTCCGACAACGCGCAGGGCATCGCGGAGATGTCCGGCGACGTCGAGGGTGCCGGCGCCCAGGTGCTCACCAACCTGGACGCCGTCGGCAACACGACGAAGGCCATCACCAAGGGCATCGCCATCGCCACCGCCGTCCTGGCGGCGTCGGCGCTCTTCGGGTCGTACCGGGACGCGATCACCACGAACGTGGCGGACGTGGGCGAGAAGCTGAGCGGGGCGGGTGCCCCGCTGACCTTGTCGATGGACATCTCGCAGCCGAACAACCTGGTCGGCCTGATCGCCGGCGCGGCGGTCGTCTTCCTCTTCTCGGGGCTGGCGATCAACGCGGTGTCGCGTTCGGCGGGTTCCGTGGTGTACGAGGTGCGGCGGCAGTTCCGCGAGCACCCCGGGATCATGGACTACAGCGAGAAGCCCGAGTACGGACGTGTCGTCGACATCTGCACCAAGGACGCCCTCAGGGAGCTGGCCACGCCAGGTCTGCTGGCCGTGATGGCGCCCATCTTCATCGGGTTCACGCTCGGCGTCGGCGCGCTCGGCTCGTACCTGGCCGGCGCGATCGGGGCGGGCACGCTGATGGCGGTGTTCCTCGCCAACTCCGGTGGCGCCTGGGACAACGCCAAGAAGCTCGTCGAGGACGGCCACCACGGCGGCAAGGGCAGTGAGGCCCACGCCGCCACCGTGATCGGCGACACGGTCGGCGACCCCTTCAAGGACACCGCGGGTCCCGCGATCAACCCGCTGCTGAAGGTGATGAACCTGGTGTCGCTGCTCATCGCGCCCGCGGTGATCAAGTTCTCCTTCGGCAGCGACAAGAGCCTCGGCGTCCGGATCGGGATCGCGATCCTGGCGCTCGTCGTCATCGTCGGGGCGGTCTACGTGTCCAAGCGGCGCGGGATCGCCATGGGCGACGAGGAGGGCAAGTCCGAGCAGGTGGCCAAGCCCACCGACCCCGCGGTGGTTTCGTAGACGGTCTTACGGGACCCGGCTCCAAGGGGCGGGCGGGAGGCGCGTGTTGACGCGTCGCCCGCCCGTCTTCGCATGTGTGCGCCCCGTGTGCCCGGCTGTGCCCGTCTTATGTGTGCAGCCTCACGGTGAGCCTTCTCTCGCATGGTGCAAATAGTCCTAAAAGGTATTTAAGTGGGCGCCCGGAATGGGGGTGTCGTCCGTGCGGCGTGTATGTTCCGGGGCCGAGAGCCATGGAAGGGACCAATCCGGTGAACAAGAAGCTCGCTGCCGCACTGTCCGGCGGTGCGGTACTGGTAGTGGCGCTGTCGGGTTGCAGCAGCAGCGACAAGGGCAACGACAAGCTGGATGCCTGGGCCAAGCAGGTCTGTGACGCCGTGCAGCCGCAGGCCAAGAAGATCGAGGCCGCCAACGCCGCGATCCAGAAGGAGACCTCGGACAACAGCACGCCGGAAGAGGTGCGCAAGACCGACGCGCAGGCCTTCCAGGACATGTCCGACGCCTACAAGGCGATCGGTGCCGCCGTGCAGAAGGCCGGGGCGCCCGACGTCGACAACGGCGCGAAGAAGCAGCAGGACGCGGTCAAGGAGCTCAACGGCATCGGCACGTCCTACGCCACGCTGAAGACGCAGGTCGACAAGCTCGACACCAAGGACCAGGCGAAGTTCGCCGACGGCCTCAAGAACATCGCGACCTCGCTGGACAAGCTGAGCCAGAGCGGGAACGACGCGTTGAAGACCCTGGAGGAGGGCGAGGTCGGCAAGGCGATGGCGAAGCAGACCAGCTGCAAGTCGGCGTCCGCCACGGCCTCGTCCACGGCGAGCTGACGCGGAGCTGCGGGCGGGCGCCCGTCCCGGCCACAATGGGGGCGTGAGTACCTCCAGCCTCCCCGCCCTGCCCGCCTCCGACCGCCTCGACGTGGCCGCCCGGCTGCGGGACGCCCTGCTCGCGCAGTCCTTCACCGCGGACGGGCTGCTCGACCTGCTCGGCGCCCCCGCGTACGCGGCGCTGGCCCGCAGCGAGATCGTCCCCGCGCTCCGCGCGACCCGCGGGGACACGCCGCTGGAAATGCTCGTCCGGCTGTTCCTGCTGCAGCAGCCGGTGCCGCACGCGCGCGTGGCGGGCGTTCTGCCCCTGGACGCCTGCCTGGAGAGCGGGTGGCTGGTGCCGGCCGGGGCCGACGAGGTCGCGGCGACCGTGGACGTACGGCCGTACGGCGGGGCCGACGGCGAGGACTGGTTCATCGTGTCCGACCTGGGCTGCGCGGTCGGCGGAGCCGGCGGGATCGGCCACCGGGACGAGGGCGTCGTCCTCGGCGTCGGCGGCGCTTCGACCACCCTCGCCGGCATCACCGTCCGTACGCCCGTGGCGTCGGCCCTCGACATCGGCACCGGCTCCGGCATCCAGGCGCTGCACGCCGCCCAGCACGCCACGCGCGTGACGGCGACCGACCTCAACCCGCGCGCCCTGCACATCACCGCGCTCACGCTGGCCCTGTCCGGCGCACCGGCGGCCGACCTGCGCGAGGGCTCGCTCTTCGAACCGGTCCGGGACGACGAGACGTTCGACCTGATCGTCTCCAACCCGCCGTTCGTCATCTCTCCGGGCGCCCGGCTGACGTACCGCGACGGCGGGATGGGCGGGGACGATCTGTGCCGCTCGCTCGTTCAGCAGTCGGGGGAGCGGCTGCGGGAGGGCGGGTTCGCGCAGTTCCTCGCCAACTGGCAGCACGTGGAAGGGGAGGACTGGCAGGACAGGCTCAGGTCGTGGGTGCCGCGCGGGTGCGACGCGTGGATCGTGCAGCGCGAGGTCCAGGACGTCACGCAGTACGCCGAGTTGTGGCTCAGGGACGCCGGTGACCACCGCGGGGACCCGGTCGAGTACCAGGCGCGGTACGACGCCTGGCTGGACGAGTTCGAGGCGCGCAAGGTTAAGGCGGTCGGCTTCGGCTGGATCACCCTGCGCCGGACGACGGCCGCCGAGCCGTCGATCACCGTGGAGGAGTGGCCGCACTCGGTCGAGCAGCCGCTCGGCGACGCGGTGCGGGCGCACTTCGAGCGGGTGGACTACCTGCGCGCGCACGACGACGCGGCCTTGTTGGAGGGGCACTTCAGGCTCGTCGCCGAGGTCGTCCAGGAGCAGGTCGGGCTGCCCGGCGCCGAGGACCCGGAGCATGTGGTGCTGCGTCAGCACCGCGGCATGCGCCGGGCCACGAAGGTCGACACGGTCGGCGCGGGCTTCGCCGGCGTGTGCGACGGCTCGCTGAGTGCGGGCCGCATCCTGGACGCCATCGCGCAACTGGTCGGCGAGGATCCGGTGTTGCTGCGCGACCGGACGCCGGCCCAGATCAGGCTGCTGGTGGAGCAGGGGTTCCTGGAGCCGGCCTGAGCGACACGCCGGGAGTGCCTGGCGGCATTCCCCGCTGGCATATGAAACCGGCCAAGATTTCCTATGGACCGAGGCCTCGGCGGATTCCGCCTTCCGCCGGGTGTGCGACCGGTTCACGCACCCGGCGGCAAAGACCCCGAAAAGCCCGTTCGGAAGCCGTGAGAAAGCGCACGCCCACCAGGTCATAGACGGTGCGGGCCCCCGCCGAATTGAGCGGGGAGTAGGGCGCGGGCAACGCCGGCATAGATCACCGCGACGAATTCGGGGCGGCTCGCGCGCCGGGACCCGCGGTGCCGGGACCGACCGCCGCGGGGGCACCCGTGCCGGTGCCCTGACCGACGGCCGCGGGGGGCACCGGTGCCCGGGTCGGTCCGGACCGGCGCGGCGACGGGCGGTGATCCACAGGCGTGTCGGCTCCGCGTTCACCTCGGGTTCGCCCGGCCGTTTCCCGCGCGTGCCAGTCTCCCCGGACGGGGCACGCGCGGACTGGTGGAAAAGGGGCACGGGGAGCCATGGAGAGCGGACCGGCGATCTTCGCTGGAGTGGTGTTCGCGCTGTTCGGCGGAGCGCTGCTGGTGTGGACCGTGGCCCGGGTGCGGCACGGCGAGCCCGTTGCGCACGGTGTGAACCCGGTCGCATCGGCGGCTCTCGCGAGCCTGGCGTCGGTGATCGCGCTGACCCTCGCGGCCTGGTGCCTCGCCCGAGTCTGAAAGCGGCCCCGGAGCTGCGGACGAGGTAATCGGGAGGTGATCCTCCGGTTCGCCTGGAAAAGACGGCTGGGCACTCCGGGCGGCAGGAATGGCGCGACTCGGGTTACCGTTCGAGTGGCCGTTGCGAGCTTTTCCCGTTTGACACGGGGGCGGGATGTACCGTCACACTCCGCAGCGTCACCATGACACGGCCCCGGGAAGAACGCCTGGGGAGGCCCCAGCATCGACCGGAGAGAAGAGCGAAGTTGTCCCCGACCAGCGAGACCGCACACGGCGGCCGCCGACTCGTCATCGTCGAGTCGCCTGCCAAGGCGAAGACGATCAAGGGCTACCTCGGCCCCGGCTACACCGTCGAGGCGAGCGTCGGGCACATCCGCGACCTTCCCAACGGCGCCGCGGAGGTGCCGGAGAAGTACACCGGCGAGGTCCGCCGCCTCGGTGTGGACGTCGACCATGACTTCCAGCCCATCTATGTGGTCAACGCCGACAAGAGGGCCCAGGTCAAGAAGCTCAAGGACCTGCTCAAGGACTCCGACGAGCTCTTCCTCGCCACCGATGAGGACCGCGAGGGCGAGGCCATCGCCTGGCACCTCCAGGAGGTGCTCAAGCCCAAGGTCCCGGTCAAGCGGATGGTCTTCCACGAGATCACCAAGGCCGCGATCCAGGCGGCCGTCGCCAACCCGCGCGAGCTGAACCAGAAGCTGGTCGACGCCCAGGAGACCCGCCGCATCCTCGACCGTCTCTACGGCTACGAGGTCTCGCCGGTCCTGTGGAAGAAGGTCATGCCGCGGCTGTCGGCCGGCCGCGTCCAGTCCGTCGCGACCCGTCTCGTCGTGGAGCGGGAACGCGAGCGCATCGCTTTTCGTTCTGCCGAGTACTGGGACCTGACGGGCACCTTCGCGACCGGCCGCGCGGGTGATTCCTCGGACCCGTCGTCGCTGGTCGCCCGCCTGCAGACCGTCGACGGCAGGCGAGTCGCGCAGGGCCGCGACTTCGACTCCCTGGGACAGCTCAAGAGCGAGCAGGTCCTCCACCTCGACGAGGCGAATGCCCGCGCCCTGGCCGCCGCCCTGGAGCAGACGCGGTTCGCGGTCCGCTCCGTCGAGTCCAAGCCGTACCGCCGCTCGCCGTACGCCCCGTTCCGTACGACGACGCTGCAGCAGGAGGCGAGCCGCAAGCTCGGCTTCGGCGCCAAGGCGACCATGCAGGTGGCCCAGAAGCTGTACGAGAACGGCTTCATCACCTACATGCGTACGGACTCCACGACCCTCAGCGACACCGCCGTGGCCGCGGCCCGCGCCCAGGTGACGCAGCTCTACGGCGCCGACTACCTGCCGTCGAGCCCGCGGACGTACGCCGGGAAGGTCAAGAACGCCCAGGAGGCGCACGAGGCGATCCGCCCCTCGGGTGATCGTTTCCGCACCCCCGCCGAGACCGGCCTGACCGGCGACCAGTTCAAGCTGTACGAGCTGATCTGGAAGCGCACGGTCGCCTCCCAGATGAAGGACGCCACCGGCAACTCCGTCACCGTGAAGATCGGTGGCACCGCCGCCGACGGCCGGGACGTCGAGTTCACAGCCTCCGGAAAGACGATCACCTTCCACGGCTTCCTGAAGGCCTACGTCGAGGGCGCCGACGACCCGAACGCCGAGCTGGACGACCGCGAGCGCCGGCTGCCGCAGGTCAACGAGGGCGACGCGCTGTCCGCCGAGGAGATCACGGTCGACGGGCACGCCACCAAGCCCCCGGCCCGCTACACCGAGGCCAGCCTCGTCAAGGAGCTCGAAGAGCGCGAGATCGGCCGCCCGTCGACGTACGCGTCGATCATCGGCACGATCCTCGACCGCGGCTACGTCTTCAAGAAGGGCACGGCGCTCGTTCCGTCCTTCCTGTCGTTCGCCGTGGTCAACCTCCTGGAGAAGCACTTCGGGCGGCTCGTCGACTACGACTTCACCGCCAAGATGGAGGACGACCTCGACCGCATCGCCCGCGGTGAGGCGCAGGCCGTGCCGTGGCTGAAGCGGTTCTACTTCGGCGAGGCCAACGGCATCGGCGGCGCGGCCGAGGCAGGCAACGGCGACGGGGACCACCTCGGCGGGCTCAAGGAACTGGTGACCGACCTGGGCGCGATCGACGCGCGCGAGGTGTCGTCGTTCCCGGTGGGCAACGGCATCGTGCTGCGGGTCGGCCGCTACGGCCCGTACATCGAGCGCGGCGAGAAGGACTCCGAGGGCCACCAGCGGGCGGACGTGCCCGAGGACCTCGCCCCGGACGAGCTGTCCGTCGAGCTCGCGGAGGAGCTGCTGGCCAAGCCGAGCGGCGACTTCGAGCTTGGCGCCGACCCGCAGACGGGCCACCAGATCATCGCCCGGGACGGCCGCTACGGCCCGTACGTCACCGAGGTGCTCCCCGAGGGCACCCCGAAGACCGGCAAGAACGCCGTCAAGCCGCGTACGGCCTCGCTGTTCAAGTCGATGTCGCTGGACACGGTGACCCTCGAGGACGCCCTCAAGCTGATGTCGCTGCCGCGCGTCGTCGGCACCGACGCCGAGGGCCAGGAGATCACCGCGCAGAACGGCCGCTACGGCCCGTACCTGAAGAAGGGCACGGACTCGCGCTCGCTGCAGACCGAGGACCAGCTCTTCACGATCACCCTCGAAGAGGCGCTGCAGATCTACTCGCAGCCCAAGCAGCGCGGCCGCGCGGCCGCCAAGCCGCCGCTGAAGGAACTGGGCACCGACCCGGTCAGCGAGAAGCCGGTCGTGGTCAAGGACGGCCGTTTCGGACCGTACGTGACCGACGGGGAGACCAACGCGACCCTGCGCTCCGGCGACAGCGTCGAGACGATCACCCCGGAGCGCGGCTTCGAACTCCTCGCCGAGAAGCGGGCGAAGGGGCCCGCCAAGAAGACGGCGAAGAAGGCGCCCGCCAAGAAGGCCCCGGCCAAGAAGGCGACGGCCGCCAAGAAGACCGCCGCGAAGAAGACGACGACGGCAGCGAAGAAGACGGCCGCCAAGAAGACGACGGCCACCGCGAAGAAGACGACGGCTTCGAAGACGACGTCGGACGACTGAGCGGCGACCGACTCACGGGGGGCTTCCCCAAGGAGACTTCGCGAAACGAACGCCCCGATATCGCTTTGGTGTCGGGGCGTGCGCACGTTCGGGCGCGCCCGGTGGGTTGTCGGTCCGTCCCGATAGGCTGAAAGCATGACGCGAGCCGAGCAGCCAACGGCCCCTAATCCGGCCCCCGACGACGCCCTTGTCGCGGACTCCCGCGAGCGCGCCGTCCGCGCCCTGCTGCAACGACCGCAGCTGAGGCGGTTGTGGAGCGCACAGCTCGTGGGGTCGATCGGCGACACCCTCGCCCTCCTCGTGCTGGTGCTCCTGGCCCTCCAAGCGGCCATCAGCGAAGGCTCGTTCGGCGGGAACTACCGAGGCGTGGCGTTCGCAGTGGCGACCGTCTTCGCGGTACGCATCCTCGCGACGCTGCTCTTCGGCGCCGTCCTCCTCGGCCCGCTCACCTCGCTCACCTCCCACGACGGCCCGCTCGACCGCCGTTGGACGATGGTCGGCGCCGACGCCGTCCGGGTCCTCGCGCTCATCGTCGCCCCGCTGTGGATCGACTGGACGCCCGACCACGCGCTGGCGATCCTGCTGGTGACCGCCTTCGTGACCGGCGTCGCCGAGCGCTTCTGGACGGTCTGCCGCGAGAGCGCGGGGCCCGCGCTGCTGCCGGCCCCGCCGCCGGAGGGCGCGACGGTACGACCCCTGCCCGACCACATGGACGCCCTGCGCCGCCTGTCGCTGCGCACGACCTTCGTGGCGATCCCGCTCGCGGCCGCCGCGCTCGTCGTCGCGGGGCTGCTCAACAACCTGCTGGGCGCCGGCCTCGACTGGTTCGCCCAGCACCAGGCCGCCCTCGCCTCGTACGTGGCGGCCGGGCTCTTCGCCGCCTCCCTGTCCGTCGTGACCTTCCTCGAACTGCCCGACACGCGCACCCCGCGCGCGCGTTCGCCGCTCGAGGGACTGCGCCGGCCCAAGGGGGCCACGGGCGTCGACAAGGGCCGCACGGGAGCCATCCCGTTGCTGGTGCTCTCCGGCGCCGCCGTCGCGGGCGCGATCGCCGCCGCCGTCGCGGTGTGCGTGCTGCACGCCAAGGACCTGCACGGCGGCCCGGTGACCTACGGCCTCCTGGTCCTCGGACTGACCGGCGGTGTCGTCGTCGGCATCCGTACGGCGCCGAAGTTGCTGGTGTCGCTGTCGCGCCGCCGCCTGCTCGCGCTGGCCATCGCCTTCACCGGCATCGCGCTGCTGGCCGCCGGGCTCGTCCCGGACGTCACCACCGTCCTGCTGATCGTCACGCTCGCCGGCATCGGCGCGGGCGTCGCCGCCAACACCGGGCACACCCTCCTCGACCAGGAGGCCGAGGACCACCGGCGCGCGCGGACCACCGAGCACCTGCACGCGGTCGTCCGGGTCACCGTGGCCCTCGGCGCGGTGATCGCCCCGATCGTGGCCGCCGGGATCGGCCCGCACCGGCTGGAGAACGGCAAGTTCGTCTTCGCCCACGGCGGCGCCGCCTTCACCCTCATGCTGGTCGGCGCGCTGCTGCTGCCGGTGGCCGCGCTGGTGCTGGCCAAGGTCGACGACCGCTCCGGCGTGCCGCTGCGGCACGACCTGCGGGACGCCCTGCTGGGCGGCGACGACCCGGTGACGGCGCCCGCCGCCAACGGCTTCTTCATCGCCCTGGAGGGCGGCGACGGCGCCGGCAAGTCCACACAGGCAGAAGCGCTCGCCGAGTGGATCCGGGCCAAGGGCCACGAGGTCGTGGTGACCCGCGAGCCCGGCGCGACCCCGGTCGGCAAGCGGCTGCGGTCGATCCTGCTGGACGTCTCCAGCGCCGGCCTGTCCCACCGGGCCGAGGCCCTGCTGTACGCGGCGGACCGCGCGGAGCACGTGGACACGGTGGTGCGGCCCGCCCTGGAACGGGGCGCCGTCGTGATCTCCGACCGGTACATCGACTCGTCGGTGGCCTACCAGGGAGCGGGCCGCGACCTGTCCCCGACGGAGATCGCCCGCATCAACCGCTGGGCGACGAACGGGCTCGTACCCCACCTCACCGTGCTGCTGGACATCTCCCCGGAGAGCGCCCGCGAGCGGTTCACCGAGGCGCCGGACCGGCTGGAGTCGGAGCCGGCCGAGTTCCACGCGCGCGTACGCTCCGGATTCCTCACGCTCGCGGCGGCCGACCCCGGGCGGTACCTGGTGGTGGACGCCGGCCAGGAGCCCGAGGCCGTCACCACCGTCGTACGCCACCGGCTCGACCAGCTGCTGCCGCTGTCCGAGCAGGAGATCCGGGAGCAGGAGGAAGCGCGGAAGAAGGCCGAGGAGGAAGCCCGCCGCAAGGCCGAGGAGGAGGCCGCCCGCAAGGCCGAGGAGGAGCGGCTGGAGCGCGAGCGCCAGGAGCAGCTCGCCAAGCTGCGCGCCGAGGAGGAGGAGCGCAAGCGGCGCGAGCTGGAGGAGGCGCAGCGGCGCGAGGCCGAACGGCAGGCGGAGGAGGCCCGGCGCCGGGCCGAGGAAGCCGCCCGGCGTGCCGAGGAGGAGCGCCAGCGGCTGCTCGCCGAGGAGAAGGCGCGCGCCGAGGAGGAGGCCCGCCGCAAGGCCGAGGAGGAGCGCCGGCGCAGGCAGGCCGAGGAGGAGGCCCGGCTGCACGCCGAGGCCGAGGCACGGCGGCTGGACAAGCAACGCAAGGCCGAGGAGGCCCTGCTGCGCGCCGAGGAGGCCCGCCGGCTCGCCGAGCAGGCCGCGGCCGCCGCGGAGGCCGGGCCCAAGCAGCCGGCCGCGCCCGTGGTGCCGCCGGAGGCGCCGACCAAGCCGACGCCGGTGGTGACGCCGACGAACGCCTCGGGCGGACCTGTCGAGGAGACGGCGGTGCTGCGGCCGGTGCGGGACCAGGAGCCGCGGGGCACGCGCCGCGGGGGCGAGTCCGACTCCGAGGTGACGGCCCAGCTCCCGCAGCCGCCGGTTCCTTCGGGCGCCGCGGACGAGACCGCTGTGCTGCCCCCGGTGGTGCCGGGTGCTGCGGACGAGACGGCCGTGCTGCCCCCGGTTCCGCCGGGCGCCGCCGATGAGACGGCTGTGCTGCCGCCGGTTCCTCCGGGTGCGGCCGACGAGACGGCCGTGCTGCCCCCCGTGCGAGGTGAGGACCCGTCGGACCGGGTGCCGCCGGGGTACTTCCGGGACGAGCCGGCGGGGCCTGCCCGGCCGGACGGGACCGAGGACCGTACCCGCGAGATGCCCCAGCTCGACGCGGAGGGCGCGCCGCGGCGCAGGGCCCGGTCCGACTGGGCCGAGGAGACCCCGCTGGACGACCTGCCCTCGCTGGCGGACGAACTGCTCGGACCGCATCAGGACGGCCACGACGACGACACGGGCCGGGGCCGGCGTCGAGGCCGGGGGCGCTGAGGCACCCCCGAGAGCTGAGGCACCGTAGGGGCGGCCGGCCTTCGTGGCGGCCGCCCCTACGGCGCCGTCGGCCCCGTTGTCAGTGGCAGCCCGCACAATGGAAGCCGCAACACGAACCGTGACGAAAGGGCGGGGGGACGTATGACCGTCTGGGACGACCTCGTCGGCCAGGAGAAGGTGGCCGCGCAGCTGGACGCGGCCGCTCGGGACGCCGACGCCCTCGTCACCGCCGTCGCCGCCGACACGCCGCTTCCCGAGGCGTCCAAGATGACGCACGCCTGGCTGTTCACCGGGCCGCCCGGCGCCGGACGCAACCAGACGGCGCGGGCCTTCGCCGCCGCCCTGCAGTGCGTGTCGCCCGACCGCGCGCTCGGCGGAACCCCCGGCTGCGGGTTCTGCGACGGCTGTCATACGGCCCTGGTCGGCACGCACGCCGACGTCACCACCGTCGCCGCCGTCGGCACGCAGATCCTCGCCGAGGACATGCGGGACACCGTACGAAAGTCGTTCACGTCTCCGGCGAACGGCCGCTGGCAGGTCATCCTCGTCGAGGACGCCGAGCGGCTGAACGAGAAGTCGGCCAACGCCGTGCTCAAGGCCGTGGAGGAGCCCGCCCCACGCACGGTCTGGCTGCTGTGCGCGCCTTCCGTCGAGGACGTCCTGCCCACCATCCGCTCCCGCTGCCGCCACCTGAACCTGCTGACGCCGTCGGTGGACGCCGTCGCCGACATGCTCGTGCGCCGTGAGGGGATCGAACCGGCCGTCGCCGCCGCCGTCGCCCGCGCCACCCAGGGGCACGTCGACCGGGCCCGCCGCCTGGCGACCGACCCGGCCGCCCGTGAGCGCCGCGCCGCCGTCCTGAAGCTGCCGCTGCGGGTCGAGGACGTCGGCAGCGCGCTCAGGGCCGCCCAGGAGCTCGTCGACGCGGCCGCCGAGGATGCCAAGCAGCTCGCCGAGGAGACGGACGGCAAGGAGACCGAGGAGCTCAAGGCGGCGCTGGGCGCGGTCCAGGGCGGCCGGATGCCGCGCGGTACGGCCGGCGTCATGAAGGACCTCGAGGACAAGCAGAAGCGCCGCCGCACCCGCACCCAGCGCGACAGCCTCGACCTCGCGCTGACCGACCTCACCGCGTTCTACCGGGACGTCCTCGCCCTCCAGTTCGGCTCGCGCGTCGCCATCGCGAACGCGGACGCCGAGGACGCCCTGGAGCGCATCGCCCGCGGAAGCAGACCCGAGTCCACGCTCCGCCGCATCGAGGCGATCGCCGCCTGCCGCGAGGCACTCGACCGCAACGTGGCCCCGCTGCTCGCGGTGGAGGCGATGACGATGGCGCTGAGAGCCGGCTGACGAGCTGACTTCGGAGCCCGACCCAGCGATCAACGGTAGATCGACCGGGTGACGATCAACGGTAGATCGACCGGGGACGATCAACGGGAGGTTGACCGGTTAACTCGTACGAGCCACGCTCCACACGCACCGCATTCGATCCACTGCGCACGGTTACGCTCGCTTGATGCACATCAGGCGCAGCATCCGTCCCGGTCGGCCCCGAAACGCCGCCCTCCTCCTCGCCACCGCCGCCCTGCTCGTCTCCGCCTGCTCCACCTCGGGCCCGGCCAGCTCCGCCGGCGGCGCGGCCGAGGCGGCACTGGCCGCGCTGCCCCGGTCGACACCGTCCGCGCTGGCCCCGTACTACACGCAGAAGCTGAACTGGCACGGCTGCGGTGTCCCCGGCTTCCAGTGCGCCACGATGAAGGCGCCGCTCGACTACGCCCACCCGGGTGGCGGGGACGTGAAGCTGGCCGTCGCCCGCAAGAAGGCCACCGGCAAGGGCAAGCCGCTGGGATCGCTGCTGGTGAACCCCGGTGGGCCGGGCGGCTCGGCGATCGGCTACCTGCAGCAGTACGCGGGCATCGGCTACCCGGCCGAGGTGCGCGCCCGCTACGACATGGTCGCTGTCGACCCGCGCGGAGTCGCCCGCAGCGAGCCCGTCGAATGCCTCGACGGCCGCCAGATGGACGCGTTCACGCAGACCGACACGACACCCGACGACCGGCGGGAGACCGGCGAACTCGTCGACGCCTACAAGAAGTTCGCGGAGGGCTGCGGGGCGCACTCGGCGGGACTGCTGCGGCATGTCTCGACCGCGGAGGCCGCCCGGGACATGGACATCCTGCGGGCCGCGCTCGGGGACCGGAAGCTGACGTATGTGGGGGCGTCGTACGGGACGTTCCTCGGGGCGACGTACGCCGGACTGTTCCCGGAGCGAGTGGGCCGACTGGTGCTGGACGGCGCGATGGACCCCACGCTGCCCGCGCGCCGGCTGAACCTCGACCAGACGGCGGGCTTCGAGACGGCGTTCCAGTCCTTCGCGAAGGACTGCGTGCGGCAGCCGGACTGCCCGCTCGGCCGCAAGGGGACCACTCCCGCCCAGGTGGGCCGCAACCTCAGCGCCTTCTTCAAGAAACTGGACGCGCACCCCCTCGCCACCGGCGACGCGGACGGCCGCAAGCTCGGCCAGGCCCTCGCGACCACCGGCGTGATCGCGGCCATGTACGACGAGGGCTCGTGGGCGCAACTGCGGGAGGCGCTGACGTCGGCGATGAAGGAGGGCGACGGAGCGGGCCTGCTGGTGCTGTCCGACAGCTACTACGAGCGCGACGGCCAGGGCCGCTACTCGAACCTCATGTTCGCCAACGCCGCCGTGAACTGCCTGGACCTGCCCGGCGCGTTCTCCTCGCCCGAACAGGTGGAGAAGGCGCTGCCGTCCTTCGAGAAAGCGTCGCCCGTCTTCGGCGAGGGGCTCGCCTGGGCCTCCCTGAACTGTGCGTACTGGCCGGTTAAGGCCACGGGCGAGCCGCACCGCATCGAGGCGAAGGGCGCGGCGCCCATCGTGGTGGTCGGCACCACCCGCGACCCGGCGACCCCGTACCGCTGGGCGCAGTCCCTGGCCGCCCAGCTCACCTCCGGCCGCCTCCTCACCTACCAGGGCGACGGCCACACGGCCTACGGCCGCGGCAGCGACTGCATCGACTCCGCGATCGACACCTACCTGCTCCACGGAACCCCGCCGGCCATGGGGAAACGCTGCTCATAGCCCCTGGCCCACGCCCCGGAACCCCCGCCTCCGGGGCGTGGTCCGAGCACCCCCGGAAACTGTGTAGACTTACCGACGTTGCTGATCGCACCATAGTGCGGACGGCGCGCCGCCTTAGCTCAGATGGCCAGAGCAACGCACTCGTAATGCGTAGGTCTCGGGTTCGAATCCCGAAGGCGGCTCCAGCGAACCCCAGGTCAGAGGTTGTCGGCCTGGGGTATTTCATGTCCCCTGACGGTAAGCGCGTCGGGCCCGGGTGAGCGGAGGGTGGGCATGGGTGGATCGGGTGCTGAGGGCGGCGGCTACTCCGCCACCCCCCTCGCCAAGAAGATCGGCGTCAAGGCCGGTCATCGCCTCGCCCTGCGGCACGCACCGGACGCCTTCGACATCCCCGGTCTCCCCGACGGCGTCGATGTCGTCGGGGCCGGTCCCCGCGGGGCCGACGTCACCGTCGCCTTCTACCGGGAGCACCGCGCGCTCGCGGTGGACGCCCCGCTGCTCGTCGGAGAGCTCGCCGACGACGCCATGCTCTGGATCGCCTGGCCGCGCAAGGCCGCCGGGCATGTGAGCGACATCTCCGAGAACGACCTGCGGGAGCTGTTCCTCCCGCTCGGCGTGGTCGACGTGAAGGTGGCCGCGCTGGGGGACGACTGGTCGGGGCTGAAGTTCGTGCGGCGCAGGGAGAACCGTCGTACGAAGGCGTAACCGTCGTCGTGCCGTCGTGCGGGGTCACCGTGCGCGCCCGCCGACGTATGAACGGGTGAACACGTGCGCGGATCGTGCCAAGAGTTGGCATACGAAACGGCGTACTCAGGAAGTCCTCATCGTGAACGGTTAGCATCGCGGCCGATGTTGGCGACGGCCGGACGGGGTGAGGGTATGCGGGACAGGGAAGCGCCGCGGATCGCCGTCGCCGTCGTGACCATGGGCAATCGGCCCGCCGAGGTCGACGCGCTGCTGGAGTCCGTGGCCAAGCAGGACCTCGCCCCGACGCGGATCGTGATCGTCGGCAACGGCTGCCCGCTGCCCGACTTCGCCCAGCGGCTTTCGCTGCCCGGCGAGGTCACCCTCCTCGAACTCGACGAGAACCTCGGCTGCCCCGGCGGCCGCAACGCCGCGCTGGACAGTCTGCGGGACTTCGGGGACGTGGACGTGGTCGTCGAACTGGACGACGACGGACTGCTCGTCGACGCCGATGTGCTGCGGCGCGTGGGGGAGCTGTTCGCGGCCGATCCCCGGCTCGGCATCGTCGGCTTCCGCATCGCGGACGAGCACGGCGAGACCCAGCAGCGGCACGTGCCGAGGGTCGGCGCCTCCGACCCGATGCGCGGCGGATACGTCACCGGGTTCCTCGGCGGCGGGCACGCCTTCCGCACGGCCATGCTCGACGAGATCGGCCACTGGCCCGCGGAGTTCTTCTTCGCCCACGAGGAGACCGACCTGGCCTGGCGGGCGGCCGACGCGGGCTGGCGCATCCTGTACGCACCGGAACTGCTGCTCCAGCACCCGAAGACCTCGCCGGCCCGGCACGCCATCTACTACCGCGTGAACGCCCGCAACAGGGTGTGGCTCGCGCGTCGCCGGCTGCCGCTGCCGCTCATCCCCGTCCACCTGGGAGTCTGGGTGCTCCTCACCCTCCTGCGCACCCGGTCGCGGGCCGGACTGCGCGCCTGGTTCGGCGGCTTCCTGGAAGGCGTACGCGAACCGGCGGGCGAACGACGGCCCATGCGCTGGCGGACGGTGTGGCGCCTGTCGCGCCTGGGGCGTCCGCCCGTGATCTGAGAGGGACCGAGAGGGAGGGGACGAGGGCCCCGGTCGTTCACCTCCGCCGACCGGGACCGTCTGACGTCCCCCGGACCCGGCCGCGGCGGCGACACTCCCCCGAGCAACGCGTCCTACGCGCGCACCCCCGGGCCGGTTCCGATGAAATGATCACATCAGGTCGCACCAACGGATCGCTAACATGTGGCCAACGGTCCTCCGTGCCGTCCTCGGCCGACTGGCGCGAAGCGGCCGGTCGGCAGGGTCGCGGCGGCGGAACCGTAGCGGATTCCGACAGGGACCGGTCGTGGAACGGGTGGCGGGAAACCGCCGGGAAGAGGGCGGATTTCCGCCAAGAACGGTGGGCGGTGGGCGGCGTGAGTCGGCACGAGCTGCGGTTCGGGCTGCTGGGACCACCGGTCCTCTACGACGTCCAGCGCGCCGCCGACGAGTCCGACGCCGTCGGCATCCGGTCCGCCGACGACACCGGCGTCACCGCGATCGGCAGCCCCAAGGTCCGCACCCTGCTGGCCGCGCTGCTCCTGGAGGCCGGCCGGGTCGTCTCCGTCGACTCGCTCAAGGACGCGCTGTGGGGCCTCGCGCCGCCCGCCTCCGCGCACGCCTCGCTGCACAACCACGTGGCCCGGCTGCGACGGCTCCTCGACGACCCCGAACGCCTGCGGACCGTGCCGCCCGGATACGTCCTGCGGGTCGAGCAGGGCGAGCTGGACGTCCAGGTCTTCGAACGCCACGCCGCGGCGGCCCGGGGAGCGCACGCCGCGCGCAACTGGGAGCGGGTGGTGCGCGAGTGCGCCTCCGCGCTCGCCCTGTGGCGCGGCACACCGCTCGACGGCCTGCCCTCCGACCTGGGCGGCTACGCCTACGTACAGCGCCTGGCCGAGGCCCGGCTGCTCCTCCTGGAGTGGCGCTACGACGCCGAGCTCGCCCTCGGCGGCGCCCGCCTCGACCGGCTCCTGCCGGAGTTGGCCGCGCTCGCCGCCGAGCATCCGCTCCGCGAGTCCTATCACCGCCAGCTCATGCTCGCCCTCCACCGCACCGGCCGCCGCGCCGAGGCCCTCGCCGTCCACCGCGACCTGCGCACCCGCCTCGTCGAGGAACTCGGCGTGGAACCGGGCCCGCTGGTGCGGGAGGCCCATGTGGAGGTGCTGCGGCGGGTGGATGCGGGGGGTGAGGCCGCGGGTGCGGGGGAGGCCCCCCATGCCGGTGCCGATACCGATTCCGGTACCCACGGCGAAGCCGCCCCGCCCCCACCCACCCCCGCCGCTACGCGCGAAGAAGGCACCGCGTCGACCCCTCCGCCGCCCCCGGCCCCTCACCCCGCTCACCCCCACCCCTTCCCTCCGCCCGCCCAACTCCCCCCACCCCCCGCTCACTTCACCGGCCGCGCCGTCGTCCTCGACGACCTGCGCGCCACCCTCGGCGCCGGTGACGCCACCGCCCCCGCCGTCGCCGTCATCAGCGGCATGCCCGGCGTCGGCAAGAGCGCCCTCGCCCTGCACGTCTCCCATGAACTGCGGGAACGTTTCCCCGACGGGCAGCTCTACGTCAATCTGCACGGCGCCACGCCCGGCATGACGCCCCTCACCGCCGCCCAGGCCCTCGCCGCCCTGCTGCGCGACCTGGGCACCGAGCCGCGTCACATCCCCGAACACCCCGACGCGGCCGCCGCGTTGCTCCGCTCCCTCCTCGCCCCGACCCGCACCCTGATGGTGCTGGACGACGCCGCGAACGCCGCGCAGGTACGGCCGTTGCTGCCGGCCGGTGCGGGATGCGCGGTGATCGTCACCAGCCGTTCGTCCCTCACCGTCCTCGACGGAGCTCGCCGCCACCCGCTCACCCCCCTGACCGGCGAGGAGAGCGCGGCGCTGCTGCAGGCGGTCTCCGGCCGGGACGGCCTCGACGCGGCCCACCCCCTCGTCGAACTCACCGGCCGTCTACCGCTCGCCCTGCGCATTGTCGCGGCCCGCCTCGCCGCCCGCCGGGCGCTCACCCCGGATGTACTGGCCCATCAACTGGCCGCTACTGAGGGGCGGTTGCATCACCTGGAGTACGACGACCTGAGCGTCCGCCGTTCGCTCGCCGTCGCGCACGACGCGCTCGCCGCGTCGGACCGGGAGGCCGACCGCGACGCCGCCCTCGTGCTGCGCGGCATCGGCGCCCTCGACCTGCCCGCCTACGGAGCGCCCCTGCTGGCCCGCCTCGCCGGCATCGACGCGCACCGCGCCGAGGCCGCTCTCGACCGGCTCATCGACGTGGCCCTCCTGGAGGAGACGGCGTACGGCCGGTACGCACCGCACGACCTGGTCCGTGACTTCGCCCGCGAACTCGCCGAGGCCGCAGACGAATCCGACGCCCATCTGAACGCCGTCGGCGCCCCTCCGACCGCGTCCGGCGCCCCTCCGGACGCCACCGGCACCTCTCCGACCGCGTCCGGCGCCCCTGCGACCACGACCTCCGCCGCCGACATCGCCCTGCGCTGGTACGCGGCCGTCGCCGAACTCGCCCTGACCGCGATCGTCGAACCCGGCCTCGACCGGGACGACCGTCGCCGCCCGACCGCCGCCCAGCCCCCGGACCACGCGTCGGAGATCGACGCCCTGCCTCCCTTCGAGTCCGGTGAACAGGCCTTCGCGTGGGGCGACATGGAGCTGGAGAACGTGGTCACCCTGGTGGAGCGGTACGCCGACGCGTCGGTGAACTCCGACGACCGTCTCATCGCCCGCATCTCCTGCCTCATCCGTCTCCTCTTCCCCTACGTCCAGCGGAGCGGCCGGGTCGCCGAGATGGAGGTGCTCGGCCGTACCGCCCTGCGGCTGGCCCGGCGGCTCGGGGACGAGGCGGCCGAGGCGTACGCGCTGGGCGATCTGGGCGGGGTGCACTTCCTGACGGGGCGCCAGAGCGAGGCCCTCGCCCTCAACGACCGGGCCCTGACGATCTGGCGCCGGCTCGGCCGGATCTCCTGGGTGCGCCGCTGCCTCAACAACCGGGGTCTGCTGCTGGAAGGCCTCGGCCGGTACCCGGAGTCCGAGCGGGCCCTGCGCCGGAGCCTCGAGTACTCACGGCAGTTGAACGACCCCTACGGCGAGGCCGTGACCCACAGCCACCTCGGCAACCTGTACGAGCACACCGACCCGCGGGCCGCCATCGAGCAGCACCGGCGCTCTCTCGTGATCGGCGAGGAGATCGGTGCCGTGATCGTGCAGCACTCCGCGCACTGCAACATCGGTTATGCGCATCTCACCCTCGGTGAACCGGCCGCCGCCCTGCCGCACTTCGAGGAGAGCCTGCGCATCCTCGGCGGCCACGGCGACTGGCACGGCGAGTCCCAGACCCGGCTCGGCCTGGTGCGCGCGCTGCGCCTGCTGGGCCGTACCGAACGGGCCGAGCGCGAGTGCGCCGATCTGCTGCGCCGGGCCGACGCCCGCGCCGACCGCTACTCCGGCGGTCTCGCCCGCCACCAGTACGGGCTCCTGCTGCGGGAACGGGGTCGCGCCGAGGAGGCGCGGGCCGAGTGGCGTGCGGCCCTCGACGCCCTGGACGGCACCGACGAGCAGACGGTGGCCGCGGAACTGCGGGAGCTGCTGCACCGATGACCTCTCAGTCGGCCTCCGCTCACTTGGCGTCCGCGTAGCACTCCACCACCGCCGTGGTGAACGGGAACCGTACCGGCGTCTGCCCGAAGGTCAGCCGCCCCGCGGTCTCGGCCGCCTCCCGGATCGCCGCCACGACCGTCTCCGCCTCCTCCTCGGGACAGTGCACGATCACCTCGTCGTGCTGGAAGAAGACCAGCTCGGCGGCCATGCCCGCGCAGGCCTGCCGCAGCCCGGCGAGCAGCAGCAGAGCCCAGTCGGCCGCGCTGCCCTGCACCACGAAGTTGCGGGCGAACCGGCCGCGGGCGCGGGCGTTCGTCGAGGCGTAACCCGGCACCCACTCGGAGCCCGAGCCCGAGGCCGAGCCGGGGCCGGTCTCGGCGGGGTCGTCCTGCGGGATGCCCGCCTCCTCCGACGCGTCCTCGCCCGGTCGGGCCGCGGGCGGGCAGGTCCGCCCCAGCCAGGTCCGTACGAGCCGCCCCTCCTCGCCGGCGCGCGCGGCGTCGTCGACGTACGCCACCGCTTTGGGGAAGCGGCGTCTGAGGGCGGCGAGGTTCTTCAGGCCGTCGCCGGAGGTCTGCCCGTACACCGCGCCGAGCACCGCGAGCTTGGCCTGGTCGCGGTTGCCGGAGAAGGCCCGGTCGGAGACGGACTGGTACAGGTCCGTCTCCCGTCCGGCGACCTCCATCAGCCCGGGGTCGCGGGAGATGGCCGCCAGTACCCGCGGCTCCATCTGGTCGGCGTCCGCGACGACCAGCCGCCAGCCCGGGTCGGCCACGACCGCGCGCCGGATCACCTTGGGGATCTGCAGGGCGCCCCCGCCGTTGGTGACCCACCTGCCCGTGACCGTCCCGCCCGCCTGGAACTCCGGCCGGAACCGCCCGTCCCGCACCCAGTCCTGCAGCCACGACCAGCCGTGGGCGACCCAGATGCGGTACAGCTTCTTGTACTCGACCAGGGGCTTCACGGCCGGATGGTCGATGGACTGGATCTCCCACCGCCGGGTGGAGCGCACCTTGATGCCGGCCTGCGCGAAGGCCTTGACGACGTCGGCGGGCAGGTCGGGCCGCACCCGGCGTCCGAAGGCGGCCGACACCTCGTCGGCGAGCTCGGCCAGCCGCCGGGGCTCGCCGCCGCCCGCGTATCTCTCGCCGAGCAGTTCGTGCAGCACGCGGCGGTGGACCTCGGCGCTCCACGGCAGTCCGGCGCGGTTCATCTCGGCGGCGACGAGCATGCCCGCCGACTCGGCCGCGGTCAGCAGCCGCATCCGCTCCGGGTGGGCGGTCGCGTCGTGCCTGCGCTGCTGCCCGGCGTACACCTCGACGAGGTCGGGCAGCGGCACATGGACGGCGCGGGGCTCGAAGAGCGAGGACTGCGAGCCGGGTACGGCGGCACGCTGGGGCGGGTCGGGCGGTACGGGGCCGCCGCGCAGCCGGGCCAGGGCGGCGGCCGCCGACCGTGGTTCGCCGGACCGCCCCTCGTGGCCGAGGAGCAGGGTCTCGGCGTCCTCGACGTCGTAGCACCGCTCCACTCGCACCCCCGCGGCGAGCAGTCGCGGATACACCTCGGCCGTGGACCGCCAGACCCAGCGTGCGACCTCGGGCCGGGCCCGCACGGCGGTGGCGAGGTCGGGTTCCCACAGGACCGGTCCGGTGAGCAGCCCGTCCGGGCCGAGGGGGGCGATCTCCGCGCCACCGTCCTCGGCCGGGGCGAGTGCCCAGCGATCGGTCATAGGGCCGAGTCTGGCAGGAGGGTCTGACAACGGCCTCAGCTCGGCCCGGGCGGGGCCTGCAGGTACTTCTCCAGGGCTTTGGCCAGCTCGGCCTCCACCGCGGTCTTGCCGATGCCGAGTCCGGACAGGACGCCGGTGCCGTTCTCGAACTCCAGCAGGGCCAGCAGGATGTGTTCGGTGCCGATGTAGTTGTGGCCGAGGCGCAGGGCCTCGCGGAAGGTGAGCTCCAGGACCTTCTTGGCGTCGGAGGCGTAGGGGACGAGCTCGGGGGCCGCCTCGGCCGCCGGGGGCAGGGCGGCGGTCGCGGCCTCCCGCACCGAGTCGAGGGTGACGCCCTGGGCGGCGATCGCCTTGGCACCCAGGCCCTCCGGTTCCGCGAGCAGGCCGAGGACCAGGTGGGCGGGCGCGACCTCGGTGTGGGGCGCGGCCTTGGCCTCGTTGTGCGCGCTCATCACGACGTTGCGGGCCCGCAGGGTGTAGCGGCCGAAGCCCTGGTTGGGGTCGAGGTCGGTCGACTCCTTCGGCACGAACCGCTTCTGCGCGGCCTGCCGGGTGACGCCCATGCTCTGGCCGATGTCCGTCCAGGAGGCGCCGGAACGCCGGGCCTGGTCCACGAAGTGGCCGATCAGGTGGTCGGCCACCTCGCCGAGGTGGTCGGCGGCGATCACCGCGTCCTGGAGCTGGTCCAGGGGCTCGGAGTGAACCCTCTTGATCGCCGCGATGAGGTCGTCGAGGCGTACGGATGACGTGACGGTCGGATTCGTCGACATGTGTCAACCGTAAGTTGACACATGCTTGGCGTCAACCCTGAGTTGACAGTCGGACGGCGAGGCCCGTGAAGACCGTCCCGGTGAAGATGTTCAGCCCGCGCGCCACCCTGCGACTGCGGCGCAGCAGGGACGCGAGCTTGCCGGACAGCAGTCCGACCGAGCCGTCCACCGCGAACCCCATGACCGTGATCGTCAGCCCGAGGACCAGGAACTGCTCGCGCACATGACCCAGGCCCGGGTCCACGAACTGCGGCAGGAAGGCGACGTTGAAGAGGATCACCTTGGGGTTGAGGAGATTGGTGACGGCCCCCTGCCAGAAGGCGCGCCGCCGCCCGGGCTCCGCCGCTCCACCCTCCTCGACCACGAGTCCCCGGTCCCGGAACGCCTTCACCGCGAGGTACAGCAAGTAGGCCGCGCCCGCCCAGCGCAGTGCGTGGTAGAGCGCGGGCAGCGACAGGAACAGCGCCGACAGCCCGAGCGCGGCGGCCACCGTGTGCACGAACATCGCGCAGGCCACCCCGGCCGCGGCGAGCACGCCGGTCCGTGGGCCGCCGCGGCCGCCCATCGCCACGATGAACATCATGTCGGGGCCGGGAGTGACGCACAGGGCGAAGGCGGCGACCAGGAAGGCAGCGTACGAAGACATGTCCACCATGCGGCCATGCTCGAAAGCGCCCTCCCCGGGGGCGAGCGAGTTTCGAGGAGTGAGACGGAAGGAGTCCGGCCGACGCCCTGCGGCCCGCACGGCAACGGTGGTTGACTCACCTTCCGTGACCACGTCCACCACGCGTTCGGCCACGGGCCACACTCCCGCCGCCGCCCCGGCCTCCCTCACCCTCGCGGACGTTCGCGGCCTCGTCGACGACACGGTCCGCCTCCTCGTCGAGCACGACGCCTTCCTGGAGGTCGCCGAACAGCTCGCGGTGCTGCTGCGCCGTCGGCTGGCGGAGGGGGCGTACGACGTGGAGAGCGCCGAGGAACTCGGCCACCTGGTCGACGCCGACGTACGGTCCCTCGGCGGCGACCGCCTCCCGGGCCTCACGTACCACCGGGGCGGCCCCCGCCTGTCAGTCCGGCATGTCACGATCGAAGAGTGAGCACCACGTCCAACGCCGGCACCGTCGACCGTGCCTTCCACGCCGCCCTGTACGCCGATTCCGACTCCGCCCTCGACACCGGCGCGTCCCTCCTCGCGGCCGACCCCGCGGTGGACGGGGAACTGGCGCGGCGCGGCCGGGAGTTCGTGGCGTCGGCGTGGCAGCGCGGCTGGCAGCCCGCCGACCTGGTCCGCGTCGTACGGCGCGAACTGGACGACGTACACGTCCGCCTGGTGTCGGCGCTGATCCGGGAGCAGGTGCCGGACGACCGCCCGCGCGGCCCCCGCTGGACGGCACAGCTGGACGAACTCACGACGGACACCCCTGCCCGCACCGACCGCTTCACGCACGCGACCACGGTTCTGGAGCTGTACCGCCTGCTGCTGCGCCTGCCGACGCTGGAACCGCTCGAAGACCGCGAGCACGGGTCCGGAGCCGCCCACCGCGGCGGCCCCGAGTCCCGCATGCTCGCCCGGATCCGCGCGCTGCTCGCCAAGGCGGAGGCCACCGGATTTCCCGAGGAGGCGGAGGCGCTGACCGCCAAGGCGCAGGAGCTGACCGCCCGTTACAGCATCGACGAGGCGCTGCTCGCGGCCCGCGCGCCGGCCGCGGACACCCCGGGCGCCTGCCGGATCGGTGTGGAGGCGCCGTACGAGCAGGCCAAGGCGGTTCTGCTGGACGTGGTGGCCACCGCCAACCACTGCCGGGCCGTGTGGAACGAACCGTGGGGCTTCTCCACGGTCGTCGGGTTCGAGGCCGACCTGGAGGTGGTCGAGCTGCTGTACACCTCGCTGCTGGTGCAGGCCACGCACGCGATGACGAGGGCCGAGTCGGCGCAGAGGGCGGGCGGCCGCAAGCGCACCAAGACCTTCCGGCAGTCCTTCCTCGCGGCCTACGCCCACCGGATGGGCATACGCCTCGCGGCGGCCGCCGAGACCCAGGTGACCGACGACCTGCTACCGGTCCTGGCCTCGCGCGAGGTCGCCGTCACGGCGCACACGGACCGCATGTTTCCGAGCACGACCACGACCCGGATGCGCGGAGTGAGCGACGCCCAGGGCTGGACGGAGGGAGCGGAGGCCGCCGAACGGGCGCGGATCGCGTCCCGGCCGCGGCTGCCGTGAGGCGGCGCGTCAGTCGCTCGCCTGGGTGAAGGGCGTGACGGAGGCGTTCGGCGTGTCCCCCTGGAGTGCGACCTCGCCGTACGACCACTTGAAGCTGTGACCGGCGGTGGCGCCGGGCAGGGTGAACTTCGCGGTCTTCACCGGCAGGCTCTGCTTCCCGCCCGTGCCGCCGCGGGTGTAGGTGATCGTGAAGGAGGCCGTCGCGTCCTTGGCCAGGGTCAGCTTCTGGGGCTTGGCGGACTTGTCGGCGGGGACGGCCTTCGAGTCGCCGCCCGCGAGGAGGTCGACGGCCGGGAATCCGTTCAGGACGCACTTGGCGTCGCGGTTGGTGACCGTGACGGTGACGTTGCCGGTGTCCCCGGCGGCCGGGGCCGCGCTGGCGGCGACGTCCACGCCGAGCGTGCACCCGGCATCGGCCTTGTTCTTGTCGCCGTCGTCACCGCCGTTGCTGCCACAGGCGGTCAGGAGCAGGGCCGCCGCGAGGGCGGTGACGGCGAGCGGGGTGGTGCGCATGTGGTTCCTCTGGTGCTCAGGGGAGTGGTGCCGCCGAACCTACTGCCCCAGACCGGTCGTCGGCAGCCCGGACGGCAGCTTGCCACCTTCCGCCTTGGTGTAGGTCTCCTTGCCCAGGCTCCCCGACCAGGTGATGTGCAGCGCGTTCTTCGAAGCGGAGTCGACCATCCCGGTCGCCCGCTCCTTGCTGCCGTCCGTACACGTCAGATGGATCATCTCCATGCCGGCCTCCTTGCCCGCGGTACCGCTGCACACGGAACCGCCGGTCGAGAAGAGGCCGGCCTGCTTGCCCGTGATCACCAGGGCCACGGCCTTGCCGCCCTTCGTGGCGAGCCAGCTGCCCTGCAGCTCGTCCGACGAACTCGTCGCGGCACCGCTCCCGCCGCCCGTGGTCGAGCTCGTGGTCGAGGAGGCCGACGCGCTGGGGCTCGACGAGGAGGAGTCCTTGGAGTCGCCGCCGCTGCACGCGGTCAGCGCGAGCACGCCCGTCAGCCCCGCGGCCACGGCCGCGATCCGCAGCCGTCGGCGCGACAGCGTACGGGCGGGACGCGTGAAGGTCGCCGAAGTCACTGGTAGCTCCCTAGCTGTAGCGGGCGGTGGCCGGACGCCCGGCCGACTGGCCACGACGCCCGCAGCAAGCTATCAGGGACCTCCCTCCGTCCCATGGGGAGCGGCTGTGAGATTCACCAGACCTCTCACGGGCCCGCGGTGACAGATCCGCAGCCGTCGCGTCATCCGTGCCACCGCCCGGCAGCAGCGCCTGCTGACCCGTGCGATCAAGAACGCCCGGGAGACGGCACTGCTGCCCTACTGCGACCGGAGGGCCTCGTACTGCCGCTGGTGAAGCAGCATACGTAGGCGATTCCCTACGGTTTACGCGTAGGGAATCGCCTACCTATCGTGCTGCCATGCACATCACCCACGCCTCCTTCGTGACCCTCCCCGTCTCCGACCAGGACCGTGCCCTGCGCTTCTACACGGACGTCCTCGGCTTCGAGGTCGCCGCCGACCTGGACCTGCCGCAGGGGCGCTGGCTCCAGGTGGCCCCCAAGGGCGCCCAGACCGTCTTCACGCTCGCCGGCCCCGGCATGGGTGGCTTCGAGCCCGGCTCGGCACGGGGGATCATGTTGGTGACGACCGATGTCGACGCGGACTGCGCCCGGCTCGCCCAGGCCGGAATTCCGGTCACCGGGCCCGGCGACCAGCCCTGGGGCCGCATGGCCTCCTTCGCGGACCCCGACGGCAACGGTCTGATGCTGCTCACGGAGGCACACCACTAGGAAGGCCGGGATGACCGCAGCCGGGGCCGTCGAGGCGGACGCGGACCGCGTCTTCGCCGCGCTCGCCAACGCCACCCGCCGCGAGGTGCTGCGGCTCCTCCGCGACGGCGGACCGCAGCCGGTGCAAACACTGGCCGACCACTTCGACATGCGCCGCCCGAGCCTGTCGGAGCACCTCAGGGTGCTGCGCGAGGCCGGCCTGGTCTCCGAGCAGCGCTCGGGCCGCCGGCGCATCTACCGCCTGGAGGCGGCCCCGCTCGCCGACGTGCAGGACTGGCTCCATCCCTACGAGCGCTTCTGGCGCGAGCGCCTGAACGACCTCGGCGACCTCCTGGACCGCATGCCCGACGGTGATCCGGCATGACCGGCCCCGAGGCCGAGCCCGACGACGACCTCACCGTCGTCCGCGTCGACCGCTTCTTCCCGCACCCGCCCGCCAAGGTCTGGCGGGCCCTGACCGACCCCGCGCTGCTCGTGCAGTGGCAGATGCAGGGAAGCGAGCACTTCCGGCTGGAGGTCGGTCACCGCTACCGCCTGACCTCCGTACCCCGGCCCAACGTGAACTTCTCGGGCGTCGTCGACGTGATGGTTCTCGAGTACGACGTCGAGCGGATGCTCTCGCTCCGCTGGGCGGACGCCGATCCGGCCAACCCGGCGGACTGGACCATCACGTGGACACTGGAACAGGAAGGCCGCGGAACGCGTCTCTTCCTTGTGCACGAGGGATTCGACCCGGACGATCCCGCCCAGCTGATGGCCCGCACGATCATGGGCGGGGGCTGGAGGGCGCATGTGATGCCGAGCCTGGGGCAGGCGCTGGAACGGATGTAGCACCTCGCACTTCACATCCGTAACCACAGGAACACCCCCCGTGCACGTGCATTTGCTCATGCATCTGCACGTGAACAGAGCTATGATCCCGAGCAGTTGACCATTGCATCAATGGCCCCAGGGCCACCGCACCACCGGGGAGCGACCTGTGGACCGCGACGTGTACAACGGCATGGCAGCCACGGAGCTGAACGGGGTGGCCTGGCAGAAGAGTCGGCACAGCAACTCGCAGGGTTCCTGCGTGGAGTTCGCCCGGCTGCCCGGCGGTGACGTGGCCGTGCGCAACTCCCGCTTTCCCGACGGGCCCGCGCTCGTCTACACGCGGGCGGAGATCGAGGCGATGCTCCTGGGCATCAAGGACGGGGAGTTCGACCACCTCGTGGGCTGACCCCTGCCGTCGGTGACGGTCGGGGCCGGGTCCCGCGACGCGCGTAGAACAGTGGCCTCAGAAAACGCCGCGGTGCCTCACTCGGCCAACTCCGAGTGAGGCTCGGGCAGTTGGAACAGCGCCCAGACGACCTTGCCGCCGAGTGTGCCCGCGAGCGGGTGCCAGCCCCAGCCGTCGGCGAAGGAGTCGACCAGGAACAGTCCGCGCCCGGACTCCGCCGAGAAGTCCTCCGTCTCGCGCTCGACCGGGGTGTCCTGGCTGGGGTCGCGCACCGCGCACACCAGCCGCTCGGTCCAGCGCAGCAGGTGCAGCCGTACACAGGGGGTCGGCTCCGCGGAACGCACCGCACCGGCCGGCAGGGCGTGCCGCAGCGCGTTGGTGACGAGTTCGGAGACCACCAGGCAGACGTCGTCGAAGCGGTCGCCTATCTCCCACTGGTCCAGCGTTCTGCGGGTGAAGCCCCTCGCTTCGCGCACCGCTTCGTAGCGGGCGGGAAGGGCGCAGGAGGCGGCGTTGGACACGGCCGCGATGTCCAGCGGCGGAAGGCCCTGCCGTAACGGCTCGAGCATGGTCGATCCATTCGTCCCCATGCGAGGCACTCCCGGGAATTCGCGGTCCAAGCGTGCACGATGCAGCGGTTGCGCGAGACCATGGTTTCGGATGTGTGGTGCAGATGCAAGGTGCAGATGCACGTGCACGTGACCGAATTGGACGTTCCCGTACCGCTTGTTGGCCATTTTTTCCGCCATCTTCTCTCCCCGTACTTGCCAACTCCCTCCCTCTTCCTGTGCAGAATCTTTGGGTTCTTTGCTTCTCTGTAATCGGACGAGTACTGCTCGGAGTGATTTAGTGGCAGACTGCGGCCCCTGAAGGCGGTTGGGGAGGCTGGCGAACGTGAGCGTGGGAGAGCCCGGATCGGTGGTGCGGCGCATGCTGCTCGGCTCGCAACTGAGGCGACTGCGCGAGGCGCGGGGGATCACGCGCGAGGCCGCGGGTTACTCGATCCGCGCCTCGGAGTCGAAGATCAGCCGGATGGAGCTGGGCCGGGTGAGCTTCAAGACGCGTGACGTGGAAGACCTGTTGACGCTGTACGGCATCACCGACGAGGCGGAGCGCACCCAACTCATCTCCCTCGCCCGGGAGGCCAACGTGGCGGGTTGGTGGCACAGCTACTCCGACGTCCTGCCGAGCTGGTTCCCCACCTATGTGGGCCTGGAGGGCGCCGCCTCCCTCATCCGCGCGTACGAGGTGCAGTTCGTCCACGGGCTGCTGCAGACCGAGGAGTACGCACGTGCCGTCGTCCGGCGCGGCATGAAGGGAGCGAGCGAGGCCGAGGTCGAGAAGCGGGTGGCGGTGCGCCTGGAGCGGCAGAAGTACCTCGTCTCCGAGAACGCGCCCGACTTCCACATCGTGCTCGACGAGGCCGCCCTGCGACGCCCTTACGGCGACCGCGAGGTGATGCGCGGTCAGCTCCAGCACCTGATCGACGTCTCCGAGCATCCGAACGTGCGGCTGCAGATCATGCCGTTCAGCTTCGGCGGCCACTCCGGCGAGAGCGGCGCGTTCACGATCCTGTCCTTCACGGAGTCGGATCTGACGGACGTCGTCTACCTGGAGCAGCTCACCAGCGCGCTCTACCTGGACAAGGCCGAGGACGTGGCCCAGTACGAGAAGGCCCTCAAGGAACTCCAGCAGGACAGCCCCGGACCGGACGAGAGCCGGGACCTTCTACGGGGTCTCCTCCAGCTTTCCTAGGGATCTGCCCCGGTTCTCCCCAGAACTTCGCTCACCGTCCCCAACTCACTTGTGTCACAAGTACGATGACACCAGATCAGACCGTGACGTTGATCGTGTGTCTGCTAGTGATTTGGGGATCACATGTCGTCGTACTTCACCGACCTGGCCCAGCAGTACATCGACGGTGAGTGGCGCCCGGGCACGGGCTCCTGGGACATCATCGACTTCAACCCGTACGACGGCGAGAAGCTCGCGTCCATCACCATCGCCACGGTCGACGAGGTGGATGAGGCCTACCGGGCGGCCGCCCGTGCGCAGAAGAAGTGGGCCGCGACCAATCCGTACGCCCGCCGCGCCGTCTTCGAGAAGGCGCTGCGCCTGATCGAGGAGCGCGAGCAGGAGATCACCGAGGTGATCATCGCCGAGCTCGGCGGCACGCGTCTGAAGGCCGGCTTCGAGCTCCACCTCGCCAAGGAGTTCCTGCGCGAGTCGATCCAGTGGGCGCTGCGGCCCGAGGGCAGGATCCTTCCCTCGCCGGTGGACGGCAAGGAGAACCGCCTCTACCGGGTCCCGGTCGGCGTGGTCGGCGTGATCAGCCCCTTCAACTTCCCCTTCCTGCTGTCGATCAAGTCGGTCGCCCCCGCCCTGGCGCTCGGCAACGCCGTGGTCCTCAAGCCCCACCAGAACACCCCGATCACCGGCGGCTCGCTGGTCGCGAAGATCTTCGAGGACGCGGGTCTCCCGGGCGGTCTCCTCAACGTCGTGATCACCGACATCGCCGAGATCGGCGACGCCTTCATCGAGCACCCGGTGCCGAAGGTCATCTCCTTCACCGGCTCCGACAAGGTCGGCCGCCACGTGGCCACCGTCTGCGCCTCGCACTTCAAGCGCTCGGTCCTCGAACTCGGCGGCAACAGCGCCATCGTGGTCCTCGACGACGCCGACCTCGACTACGCGGTCGACGCGGCGGTCTTCAGCCGCTACGTCCACCAGGGCCAGGTCTGCATGGCCGCCAACCGCGTACTGGTGGACCGCTCGATCGCCGACGAGTTCACCGAGAAGTTCGTCGCCAAGGTCAAGACGCTCAAGGTCGGCGACCCGAGCGACCCGCAGACCGTCATCGGCCCGGTCATCAACTCCTCGCAGGCGGAGGCCCTCACGGGCACCGTCGAGCAGGCCATCGCCGAGGGCGCGACGGTACTGCTGCGCGGCACGACCACCGAGAACCTGGTCGAGCCGTCCGTCCTGACCGGCGTCCCCGCCGACTCGGCCCTGCTGCGCCAGGAGGTCTTCGGCCCGGTCGCCTTCCTCATCCCCTTCGACGGCGAGGAGGAGGCGGTGCGCATCGTCAACGACACGCCGTACGGCCTGAGCGGCGCCGTGCACACCGGTGACATCGAGCGCGGCGTGAACTTCGCCAAGCAGATCGACACCGGCATGTTCCACGTGAACGACGGCACGGTCCACGACGAGCCGCTGGTGCCGTTCGGCGGCGAGAAGAGCTCCGGCGTCGGCCGTCTGAACGGCGAGACCACGATCGACTCCTTCACGACGCTGAAGTGGATTTCGGTGCAGCATGGAAGGAGCGGGTTCCCCTTCTAGGCCCGGCAGGTTTCGTCGCCGCGGGCCATCGAGGACAGTAGCTGTCCTCGATGGCCCGTAGCTTCGTCGGTGTCGGCAGGGGGACGGACCTCCTGCCACCGGCGAAAGGCGGCCCTCATGGTCACTCACGTTCCCGCGGAGGCGAAGGGCGACGAGCGGGGAGCGCTGCTCGCGTACATCGAGGAGCAGCGCGGCGGCATCCGCAGGGCGCTGCTCGGGCTGACGGAGGAGCAGGCGGCGTCCCGCCCCAGCGCGAGCGAGCTGTCGCTGTCCGGTCTGCTCAAGCACGTCGCAGAGGTCGAGCAGGGCTGGATCGCGCGCGCCAAGCAGGAGCCGCCGGCGATCCGGCGCGACCAGTCCAACTGGCACGAGACCTTCCGGCTGATGGACGGCGAGACCGTCGAGTCCCAGCTCGCGTACTGGGAGAAGGTCGCCGCCGAGACCGAGGCCTACGTCCGCTCGGTGCCCAGCCTGGACGACACCTTCCCGCTCCCGAACGACCCGTGGTTCCCGCCGGACGCCCGCGTCTCGGTGCGCTGGCTCTGCCTGCACCTCATCCGCGAGATCGCCCGGCACGCGGGCCACGCCGACATCATCCGGGAGTCGCTGGACGGCAAGACGGCGTTCGAGCTGGTCGCCCTGGAGCAGGGCAAGAGCTGGGGGTGACCTTGCGGGGTCCTACGCTGGCCCCATGTCAGCGATCCGTCTCCTGGTGCTCGGCGCGGTCCGCCAGCACGGGCGGGCCCACGGCTACCAGGTGCGCAACGACCTGGAGTACTGGGGCGCGCACGAGTGGTCCAACGCCAAGCCCGGCTCGATCTACCACGCCCTGAAGCAGATGGCGAAGCAGGGGCTTCTGCACGCGCACGAGATCGCCCCGTCCACGGCCGGCGGTCCCCCGCGCACGGAGTACGAGATCACCGACAGGGGCACCGAGGAGTTCCTCCGGCTGCTGCGCGAGGCGCTGACCGCCTACGACCAGAAGATGGACGTGAAGTCGGCGGCCATCGGCTTCATGGTCGACCTGCCGCGCGCCGAGGTGGTGTCCCTGCTGAAGGAGCGCATCCGGCGCATCGAGGAGTGGCGCACGAACGTCACCGAGCACTACGTCCCCGAGGGCGGGCCCGAACAGCTCGGCCACATCGGCGAGATCATGAACCTCTGGGTCCACACGGCCGACGCCGAGGCCGAGTGGACCCAGGGGCTGATCGGCCGGATCGAGGGCGGCGCCCACACCTTCACCGGGGAGGGCGAGCCGTTCGTCGGCGTCCTCCTGGACGGGCAGGAGAACCCGTACGCGACGGGGGAGCGGACCGCCGGACCCTAGTGGTGGAAGCCGGTCGCCGCCTCCTTGTCCCGGGTGAACGGGTGCGGCTGCCGGCGCAGTTCCGGCAGCAGGCGGGTCAGGTCCTCCACGAACAGGTCGGCCAGGTCCGCCGAGAAGCCGTTGCGGCACACGATCCGCAGCACCGACAGATCCTCGCGGTGGGGCGGGAAGGTGTACGCGGGCACCAGCCAGCCGCGCTCGCGCAGCCGCCGGGAGACGTCGAAGACGTCGTACGACTCCACCCCCGGCGCCGTCGTGAAGGCGAAGACCGGTAGCTCGTCGCCCCGGGTCAGCAGCCGGAAGTCGCCGAGCGCCGCAACCCGCTCGGCGATGGAGCGGGCCACGTCGCGCGTCGTCTGCTGCACGACGCGGTAGCCCTCCCGCCCGAGCCGCAGGAACGTGTAGTACTGGGCGACCACCTGGGCGCCGGGCCGGGAGAAGTTCAGGGCGAAGGTCGGCATGTCGCCGCCCAGATAGTTGACGCGGAAGACGAGTTCTTCGGGCAGCGCCTCCTTGTCGCGCCACAGCGCCCAGCCGACGCCCGGGTAGACCAGCCCGTACTTGTGCCCCGAGGTGTTGATGGACGCCACGCGCGGGAGGCGGAAGTCCCACACCAGGTCCTCGTCGAGGAAGGGCGCGATCATGCCGCCGGACGCGGCGTCGACGTGCACCGGGACGTCCAGGCCCGTGCGCTCCTGCAGGGCGTCGAGGGCCGCGCAGAGGTCGGCGACGGGTTCGTAGGAGCCGTCGAAGGTGGATCCGAGGATGCCGACGACGCCGATGGTGTTCTCGTCGCACAGCTCGGCCGCGGCCTGTGGGTCGAGGTGGAACCGGTCGCCCTCCATGGGGACTTGGCGGGCCTCCACCTCCCAGAAGTTGCAGAACTTCTCCCAGCAGACCTGGACGTTGACGCCCATGACCAGGTTGGGCCGGGCGCCCGGCGCCGGATTCCGGCGGCTCCAGCGGCGCTTGAGCGCGATGCCGGCGAGCATGCACGCCTCGCTCGAACCGGTCGTCGAACAGCCCACGGCGGCCGACGGGTCCGGCGCGTTCCACAGATCGGCCAGCATCGCCACGCAGCGCCGCTCCAACTCGGCCGTGCGCGGGTACTCGTCCTTGTCGATCATGTTCTTGTCCCGGCACTCCGCCATCAGGACGCCGGCCTGCGGCTCCATCCAGGTGGTGACGAAAGTGGCCAGGTTCAGCCGGGAGTTGCCGTCCAGCATCAACTCGTCGTGCACCAGCTGGTAGGCGGCCGTCGGCGCCATGGGCGCGTCCGGCAGCCGGTGCCGGGGCGGGGCCTCGGTCATGCCGCCGACCGGATTCGCCTCGCCGAAGAAGGGGTTGACGGACAGCGCGCGCTCGTCGGGCTGGTCGGGACCTTTGTGGAGCGCCATGGAAGTGCCTCCTCGCCTCAGCCGATCAACGAGTGCCGTCGGAGCGGAGTTCCCCCGCCCACCCCAGGCGGGCCTGTGCGCCCGAACATCCCGGGAGAATCGGGCTTGCACCTCACGCGACGTGAGGAGCCACCGTGGAGTGCGTACCCAGAAGGGAGCGGACGAAGTGAGCCACTGGTCAGGACGGGACGGCTACCCGGTCGGAGAAGTCGCGGGCTTCGCCGGCGTCACGGTGCGCACGCTGCACCACTACGACGCCATCGGGCTGCTCGTCCCGAGCGAGCGCAGCCACGCGGGCCACCGGCGCTACAGCGAGGCCGACCTCGACCGGCTGCAGCAGATCCTGTTCTACCGGGAGCTCGGCTTCCCGCTCGAGGAGGTCGCGGCCCTGCTCGACGACCCGGACACGGACCCGCGCGCGCACCTACGCCGCCAGCACGAGCTGCTGACCGCCCGGATCGAGAAGCTGCAGAAGATGGCCGAGGCCGTGGAGCACGCCATGGAGGCACGCAAGATGGGCATCAACCTCACCCCCGAGGAGCGCTTCGAGGTCTTCGGGGACAAGGACCCCGACCAGTACGCCGAGGAGGCCGAGGCACGCTGGGGCGGCACCGAGGCGTACGCGGAGTCGCAGCGCCGGGCCGCGACCTACACCAAGGCGGACTGGCAGCGCCTGCAGGCCGAGGTCGACGACTGGAGCGAGCGGTACGCGGCCCTGGTCGCCGACGGCGCCCCGGCGACCGGCGAGGCGGCGATGGCACTGGCCGAGGAACACCGGCAGCACGTCAGCCGCTGGTTCTTCGAGGTCTCGTACGCCATGCACAAGTGCTTCGCGGAGATGTACGTCTCCGACGAGCGCTTCAAGGCGTACTACGACGCCATGCACCCCGGCCTCGCCGAGCACCTCAGGGACGCGATCACGGCGAACGCCGCCCGCCACGAGGCGTGACCGTCGTCCCGGCCCGGGGGATCACTCCCGGGCCAGGACGACCGCTGTGCCGTACGCGCACACCTCCGTGCCCACGCCCGCCGCCTCGGTGACGTCGAAGCGGAACATCAGCACCGCGTTCGCACCACGCGCGCGTGCCTGCTCCACCAGCCGCTCCATGGCCTGGTTCCGGGTCTGCACGAGCGTCTTGGTCAGCCCCCGCAGCTCACCGCCGACCATCGACTTCAGTCCCGCCCCGATCTGGCTGCCCACGTGCCGGGACCGGACCGTCAGCCCGAAGACCTCGCCGAGGACCTCCACGACCCGGTGGCCGGGCACGTCGTTCGTCGTGACGACCAGTACGTCCGGGCGAGGCTCCTGGCCGCCGCCGTATTCATCGATTCCCATGACCTCACAGCTTTCTCCCAATCGGCACACAGTGCATCCTGGAGACACCGGTGGAACCTGGGGCGGACACACAACGTTGATAGCTTTGAGCGCCCGCACAGGGACGCCGTACCTCTCCCCACCCCTCAGGAGCCCGGAACCGTGACGACGCTTGCCCTCGGCCCGAGCTGGCTGGATCCGAACTACCTCCTCGACACGTTCGGCATCTGGGGCCTGCTCCTCATCGTCTTCGCCGAGTCCGGCCTGCTCATCGGTTTCTTCCTGCCCGGCGACTCGCTGCTGTTCACCTGCGGTCTGCTGATCACCTCGAACCAGCTGAACTTCCCCCTGTGGGGAGCGATCGCGCTGATCTGCGTCGCCGCGATCCTCGGCGACCAGGCGGGCTACATGTTCGGCAAGAAGGTCGGCCCGTCCCTGTTCAACCGCCCCGACTCCCGCCTGTTCAAGCAGGAGAACGTGGTCAAGGCGCACGAGTTCTTCGAGAAGTACGGCCCCAAGTCCCTGGTCCTGGCCCGCTTCGTGCCCATCGTGCGCACGTTCACGCCGATCATCGCCGGCGTCAGCGGCATGAAGTACCGCTCGTTCCTGACCTTCAACGTCATCGGTGGTGTCCTGTGGGGCGCCGGCGTCACCCTGCTCGGCTCCTGGCTCGGCAAGATCGACTTCGTCAAGAACAACATCGAGGCGATCCTGATCCTGATCGTCCTCGTCTCGGTGGTCCCGATCATCATCGAGTTCCTGCGGGCCCGCTCCAAGAAGCGGAACGCCGCGCCCGAGGCGTCCGAGCCCGTCCAGGAGCAGACGCAGCCCTTCCCGGTCGTCATGGACGACGCGACGACCCAGCTGCGCCGCATCCCGTCGGCGGACCAGGACCACTCCCAGCAGTACCAGCAGCAGCCGTACCAGCAGCCGTACGACCAGAACCAGCAGTACGTGCAGCCCCAGTACCCGGACCAGCGATACCCGGACCAGCGGTACCCGCAGCAGTACCCCCAGGAGCCGTACCCGCAGCAGCAGCCGTACGGCGGCGGGCAGTACCCGTACGACAACCAGAACCAGGGCTACTGAGCCGGCGTAACGGAACCTCAGAAACCCCGCGTCCGCTTCGCGGCCCGCCGCTTCTCCGCGGAGCCGATCCGCAGGAACAGCCGCGAGATCTCCGACCCGAGGTTGACCCCGATGGCGATGGCCATGGCGAGCGAGGCGGCCGTGGCCAACGACACCAGCCCCTTGTCGACGTCGTTCTGCGCGATCGACAACAGCCCGAAGTACGTCGAGGAACCCGGCAGCAGCGGCCCGATCGCCGCCGTTGTGTACGGCAGGGCGGACGCGAACCGGTAGCGCGACAGCAGCTGCCCGAACAGCCCGACGAGCCCCGCCGCCACAGCTGTCGAGGCGACCGGTGACAGGTTGCCGGGATAGCGCAGCGCGCCGTACACGCACCACGCCACGCCGCCGTTCAGCGTCACCCACAGCACCGTCGAGCGCTCCTGCTGCAACAGCACCGCGAACGTCAGCGACAGCAGCATCGAGGCGGTGATCTGCCACAGCGGCCGCTCGGCGATCCGCAGGGCCGCGTCGGGGTTGAGCTTGGCGCCCAGGTTCACCCCGAAGTACAGGACGACCAGCACGCCCGTGACGATGCCGACGAACAGGTAGACGACCTCCAGCAGGCGCGCCGACGCGGTGATGTAGAACCCGGTCAGCCCGTCCTGCACGCCCGCCACCAGGGCCCGCCCCGGCAACAGCGCGAACAGCCCACCGGTGATGACCGCGGACGCCTTCACGTCCACGTGGGCGACGGTCAGCGCGACCCCTATGGCGGCCGGCGGCATCGCGGCGACGGTGAACTGGTAGAACTCCGGCAGCCCGCGCCCCGCGCACAGCCACGCGAGCCGGTCGCCGAGCATCGCGCCCAGCATGGCCGCGAGGAACACGACCAGGTCACCGCCGACGAGCACGGAGGCCGCCCCGGCGAGCAGGCCGCTCGCGCCGGTCAGCACCCACGTGGGGTACGGGTGCCGGTTGCGGCGGATCTCCGCCAGCCGGCGGTAGGCCTCCTCCAGGGAGATGTGGGTCTCCTGGTCGCTGAGGTCGTCCACCAGCCGGTAGACGGCCGCCAGCCGCGTGTAGTCGGTGGCCCGGCGCCGCACGGTCCGCGACGCGGTCACCGGGTCGTCGACCAGGGACGGCTGGTAGGAGATCGACAGCAGCGTGAAGGTGACGTTCGGCTCGCAGCGGTCCAGCCCATAGGACCGGCACACCGCGAACATCGCGGCCTCGACGTCCTCCGCGCCCTCGCCGCCCGCCAGCAGCAGCTCGCCGATACGCAGGGTCAGGTCGAGCACGCGCGGGACGGCGGGGCCGCCGTCCTCCACCCTGGGCGGGGGCTCCGGCGCGGGCCGCTCGGCCACCGGCATGCGCAGCATGGTGCGCATCCGGTCCTGCCAGGGCACGTCCTTGGTCAGGCTGACGACCGGCACGCCGGTGGCCGGGGTGAAGGCGACGGGGGCCTGCTTGGAGCTGTAGGTGCTCGGCATGCTGAACGCCGACCCCTCGGAGTCCGCACCGGGCGGCTGCGGGACCTCCAGCCCGTCCGGGACGGCGAACTCGGAGGTGGTCTCCGGCTCGACGGCGACTCTGGGGGCGACGAAGCCCGCGGGAATCGCGAACTCGGATGTGATCTCGGGATCGAACGTGCCCCTGGCCTCGTCCGACTGCGGCTTGCGGTCCTCCGCCTCCGTCACGTGAGTAACGCTCCCTGTACGACGCGTACGGCAATGCCCAGTATGCGCACAGCATGACAAACGGGCCGCACGCGTACGCGTGCGGCCCGAGAGCACTTCTGGGGGCTCAGTGGCCGCCCTGGTCCTTGAAGCGCTTGTAGGAACGCTCGATCTCGGCCTCGGCGTCCGTACGGCCCACCCAGTCGGCGCCCTCGACGGACTTGCCGGGCTCGAGGTCCTTGTAGACCTCGAAGAAGTGCTGGATCTCCAGCCGGTCGAACTCCGACACGTGGTGAATGTCACGCAGGTGCTCCACGCGCGGGTCCGTCGACGGGACGCACAGCAGCTTGTCGTCGCCGCCGGCCTCGTCCGTCATCCGGAACATGCCGATCGCGCGGCAGCGGATCAGACAGCCCGGGAACGTCGGCTCGTCCAGGATGACGAGCGCGTCCAGCGGGTCGCCGTCCTCGCCGAGGGTGTTCTCGACGAAGCCGTAGTCGGTCGGGTAGGCGGTCGAAGTGAAGAGTCGACGGTCCAGGCGGATCCGACCGGTCTCGTGGTCCACCTCGTACTTGTTCCGCGAACCCTTCGGGATCTCGATCGTGACGTCGAACTCCACCGGTGGCTCCTCCATGATCAACACATAGTTCTGGTGGTTAAGTGTCCCTCACGCAGGTGTGTGATCGCGAAAGGGGCTGGTGGTCGTGCCTGAACTGAGGCCTTGGCGGGCCGCGAGACCGCACGTGGCGCGGGCCGCGAACGCCGTACGACCACGTCTGGCACGGGCCGCCGGGACCGTACGCCCACAGCTCGAACGAGCCACGAACGCCGCACGGCCACGTCTCGAACGAGCCGTGGCCGTCGCGAAGCCGCGACTCGCGCGAGCGCGACGGGCCGTGGGTCCACGACTCGCGGCACTGCGGGCTCCGCGTCCGCGATCGGTCAAGACCTGGCAGTACACAGCAGGCGCGACGACCCTCGGGCTGGTGCTGGCCAGTGGGGTGGTGACCGCCGCCGGCCCCTGGGACGCCAACGGTCAGCGTACGGCCGAGCGCGACCGCGCGGTCGCCCTGGAACGCACGGGTGGCGCAGATCACGGCCGTAATACCGATACATCCGGATCGTCCGATACGGCGGCGGGGGCGCCCCGTCCCGCGCCGAGCGCGGCGTCGGTCCTGGTGGGTCTCGGCGGCTCCACGAACACCGTGAAGTCGGCCCCGAACGGGCCGGCCCTCGCCGACGTCCTCGGCCCCCTCCTCGGGGACCCGGCCCTCGGCGGCCACCGCACCGCGGCCGTCGTCGACGTCACCACCGGCAAGCGCCTGTACGGCACCGGAGCCGACGACGCCCTCACCCCCGCCTCCACGACGAAGATCGCCACGGCCGTCGCGGCCCTGTCGGCGATGGGCGGGGACCACCGCCTCACCACCCGCACCGCCCTGGAGCCCGACACCGGGGAACTCGTCCTGATCGGGGGCGGCGACCCGACCCTGACGGCCCACAAGGACGCGCAGGGCTGGGCGAGCCTGCGCGACCTGGCCGCCGCCACCGCGAAGGCCCTGAAGAAGCGCGGCCTGTCCAAGGTGACGCTCTCCTACGACACCACCCTCTACACCGGCCCCGACCTGCACCCCATCGGCGTCAACGACAACCTCGCCCCCGTCAGCGCCCTCATGGCCGACGAGGGCCGCACGGACGACTCCGCCGGCGGCCCCGCCCCGCGCGTGACAAACCCGGCGGCGGACGCGGCGGCGAAGTTCGCCGGCTTCCTGGCCGCGCGGGGGATCAGGACGACGTCTCCGGGGCCGTCCAAGGCGACCACGCGCGCGCAGTCGCTGGCCGCCGTCTCCTCGCCCCCGCTCTCGGCGCTGGTCGAACGCATGCTGACCAACTCCGACAACGACATCGCCGAGGCCCTGGCCCGCCAGACGGCGGTGGCGACGGGCGGCCGGGCGAGCTTCGACGGCGGCGCCGGCGCGATCGCCGCCGAGCTGAAGAAGCTCGGACTGCCGTTGCGCGGCGCCCGGTTCCACGACGGCAGCGGCCTGAACCGCGACGACCGGCTCACGGCGGACCTCCTGACGGCCCTGCTGGCGAAGGCGGGCGCCCCCGCCCACCCCGAACTCCGCCCGATCCTCACCGGCCTCCCGGTGGCCGGGTTCACCGGCACCCTGACCGGCCGCTACGCGGACGGCGCGGCAGGCGTCGTACGGGCGAAGACGGGCACGCTGACCGGCGTGAACACCCTGGCGGGAACGGTCGTGGACCAGGACGGCCGCCTGCTGGCGTTCGCGTTCCTGGCGTCGGACACCACCAGCCCGACGGCGGCGCAGTCGGCACTGGACCGGACCGCCACGGCGCTGGCGGCGTGCGGCTGCCGCTGACGGCGCGAACCCACGCACCCCGGCCGCACCGCCGGTCGACCCAGCAGCACGGGCCACCCGGCCGACCGTCACGCCCTGCCCGAAGAGGAGCCGCTCACGTACGGTTGACGCATGACGAGCATCGGTGGTGCCGAGATGGTCGACTGGAATCTCGCGGTCGCGACCGCGACCCGGCTCGTGAGGCCGGGCCCCGACGTGAGCCGCGACGAGGCCCGAGCGGTCGTCGCGGAACTGCGTCGGCATGCCAAGGCCTCGGAGCAACACGTGCGGGGCTTCACCCGTCTGGGGACGGAGGAGACGCACGACACCCCGGTCCTCGTCGTCGATCGCCCCGGCTGGGTGAGGGCGAACGTCGCCGGCTTCCGGGAGATCCTCAAGCCGCTGCTGGACAAGATGCAGGAGCGGCGCAGCAACACGCCGGGCGGAGCGGTCCTGGGCGCGGTCGGCGGCAAGGTCACCGGCGTCGAACTGGGCATGCTGCTGTCCTTCCTGGCCTCCCGCGTCCTCGGCCAGTACGAGACCTTCGCCCCGTCCACCCGCGACCTCCCGGCCGGCGAGAACGGCGGCGGCCGGCTGCTCCTGGTGGCGCCCAACATCGTGCACGTGGAGCGCGAACTCGACGTCGAGCCCCACGACTTCCGCCTGTGGGTCTGTCTGCACGAGGAGACGCACCGCACGCAGTTCACCGCGGTGCCCTGGCTGCGCGACCACCTCGAGGGCGAGATCCAGTCTTTTCTGGGGGAGACCGACGTCGACCCCATGACCGTCCTGGAGCGCGTCCGGGAGGCCGCCCAGTCGCTCGCCGGGGGACGCCCGGAGGGCGAGGAGGACGACGGCGGCCGGTCCTTCGTGGAGATCGTGCAGACCCCCGCCCAGCGGGAGATCCTCGGGCGGCTCACCGCCGTGATGTCCCTGCTGGAGGGCCACGCCGACTTCGTGATGGACGGTGTGGGCCCGGACGTCGTGCCGACCGTCTCCGAGATCCGCGAGAAGTTCCAGCAGCGCCGCGCCAAGGGCGCCTCGCGGCTGGACATCGCCCTGCGCAAGCTGCTCGGCCTGGACGCCAAGCTCAGGCAGTACCGGGACGGCGAGCGGTTCGTACGGGCCGTCGTCGAGGAGGTCGGCATGGACGGCTTCAACCGTGTGTGGACGTCTCCCAACACCCTCCCCACGAAGACGGAGATCGCCAAACCGGCGGACTGGGTCGCGCGGGTGCACCGCAAGAGCGAGTCGTGAGCGTCGTGGAAAGGTCGTGAGACGAATCCGGCCGACGGCAGGCGAACGCCCCTCCAATCACCCGTCCGAGGGACCGTGAGCCATGGGTAGGCGTGCGATGCTCGGGGAACGCCCCGGTTCTGTCACCATCTACACACTCTGAGTGACCGGCCTCGGGTTCACCCCCCGAAAACTTCATGAAGGGAACCGGACATGGGTCCCCATCCTGCGGTCGCGGCGATACGCCTGGCGGTCCGCCGCGTCCTACACGACATCCTCAACGACTTGAGCTCCGAGCCGTCCGCGGCCTCGGGGTCTTCCGGCGTCTCCGGGGCATCTGCCGCCTCCGGGCGGGCCGTGGTCGCCGAGCAGCGCTCGCACGAGCCCCGGTCCGCGCCGCTCGTGCTCGTGGCCTGCTCCGGCGGCGCCGACTCGATGGCCCTCGCCTCCGCCCTCGCCTTCGAGGCCCCCAAGCTCGGCATCCGCGCCGGCGGCGTCACCGTGGACCACGGCCTGCAGCCCGGCTCCGACCTGCGCGCCGAGGAAGTCGCCCTGCGCCTGCGCGAGTTGGGCCTCGACCCGGTCGACTCCGTCGCCGTGACCGTCGGCCGCGAAGGCGGCCCGGAAGCCGCCGCCCGCGACGCCCGCTACGCCGCCCTCGACGCCGCCGCCGCCCGCCACGGCGCCGACGCGATCCTGCTCGGCCACACCCGCGACGACCAGGCCGAAACCGTCCTGCTCGGCCTCGCCCGCGGCTCCGGCATCCGCTCCCTGTCCGGAATGGCCGCGGTCTCGGGGGCCGGCGGCCGTTACCGCCGCCCCTTCCTCCAGCTCGACCGGCAGACCGCCCGCAAGGCCTGCATGGTCCAGTCCCTGCCCGTCTGGGACGACCCCCACAACGCCGACCCCGCCTACACCCGCTCCCGGCTGCGCCACGAGGGCCTGCCCGCCCTGGAGAAGGCGCTCGGCAAGGGTGTCGTCGAGGCTCTCGCCCGGACGGCCCAGCTCTCCCGCGACGACGCGGACGCCCTCGACACCTGGGCGCGCCAGGCCGAGGCCTCCGTACGGGACGCCGCCGGTCTGCTGGAGTGCGCCAAGCTCTACGCCCTGCCGCCCGCCGTGCGCCGCCGCATCCTGCGCCAGGCCGCCATCGAGGCCGGTGCTCCCGCGGGTTCCCTGTTCGCCCGCCACATCGAGGAAGTCGACCGGCTGATCACCGGCTGGCGCGGCCAAGGGGTCATCAACCTGCCCGGCAAAGTCGTCGCCCAGCGCCAGGGTGGCAGACTGGTGATTCGGCAAGGCTGAATCTCATCCCCTTTGCAGGGAATCCGGACCCCTCCCGGGGCTCGGGCAGCCGGTGGGACGACCGAAAGTGATGCGGGTGGACGCGAAAGACATGGGTGCCGACCTCCAGCAGGTGCTCATCACCAAGGAAGAGATCGACGCGAAACTGGCCGAGCTGGCCGCGAAGATCGACGCGGAGTACGCGGGCAAGGACCTGCTCATCGTCGGTGTCCTCAAGGGCGCGGTGATGGTCATGGCCGACCTCGCGCGGGCGCTGTCCACCCCCGTCACCATGGACTGGATGGCCGTGTCGTCGTACGGCGCGGGCACCCAGTCCTCCGGAGTGGTGCGGATCCTCAAGGACCTCGACACCGACATCAAGGGCAAGCACGTCCTGATCGTCGAGGACATCATCGACTCCGGGCTGACGCTGTCCTGGCTGATCAACAACCTCGGCTCCCGCGAGCCCGAGTCCCTGAAGATCTGCACCCTGCTGCGCAAGCCGGACGCCGCCAAGGTGGCCATCGACGTCGAGTGGGTGGGTTTCGACATTCCCAACGAATTCGTCGTGGGCTACGGCCTCGACTACGCCGAGAAGTACCGCAACCTCCCGTTCGTGGGTACGCTCGCGCCCCACGTCTACGGGGGCTGACCGGCCCCTGGGGCCACTCTTGGGGCCGCGCTTGCGGCCAAGAGAGCCGTCTTTGTAGGACGATCGGGAACCCCAGCGGGTTTCGCGCCGTTGGAGCATGCAGACGGGTTTGCCAGCCCGCCCGTGCGGCTTCGGGCGACAATGCTGGGGTACCGTCAGAAGAACTGTCTTATCAAACTCACTATGGCAGGAGGGACGGGGCGACATCGCTCCGTATGGATGGACGTGAAGCGATACTTCCGTGGGCCGGTCATGTGGATCGTGCTGGCCGTCCTTGCCGTGGTCGTGTTGATGCAGGTCGTCGGTTCGTCCGGCGGCTACAAGACGGTGGACACCGGCCAGGTCGTCGCAGCGATCAACGACAACAAGGTGGAATCGGCCAAGCTGACCACCGGTGACGAGCAGACCGTCAAGGTCCAGCTCAAGTCAGGCGAAAAGGTCGAGGGCAGCTCGAAGATCCAGGCGAGCTACATCGGCGACCAGGGCGTGGCCATCGCCAACACGCTGCAGACCAAATACCAGGACAAGCAGATCCCCGACGGCTACACCGTGTCGCCGTCCAAGCAGAACCCCTTCCTGGGCATCCTGCTCTCTCTGCTTCCCTTCGTTCTGATCGTGGTCGTCTTCCTGTTCCTGATGAATCAGATGCAGGGCGGCGGCTCCCGGGTCATGAACTTCGGGAAGTCCAAGGCCAAGCTGATCACCAAGGACACGCCGAAGACGACGTTCTCCGACGTCGCGGGCTGTGACGAGGCCGTCGAGGAACTCCACGAGATCAAGGAGTTCCTGCAGGAGCCGGCGAAGTTCCAGGCGGTCGGCGCCAAGATCCCCAAGGGCGTGCTGCTCTACGGCCGCCCCGGTACCGGCAAGACGCTGCTCGCGCGTGCCGTCGCCGGTGAGGCGGGGGTCCCGTTCTACTCGATCTCCGGTTCCGACTTCGTCGAGATGTTCGTCGGTGTCGGTGCCTCCCGAGTCCGTGACCTGTTCGAGCAGGCCAAGGCGAACGCCCCGGCGATCGTCTTCGTCGACGAGATCGACGCGGTCGGCCGCCACCGCGGCGCCGGCCTCGGCGGCGGTCACGACGAGCGCGAGCAGACGCTGAACCAGCTGCTCGTCGAGATGGACGGCTTCGACGTCAAGGGTGGTGTGATTCTCATCGCGGCCACCAACCGTCCGGACATCCTCGACCCGGCGCTGCTGCGCCCCGGCCGCTTCGACCGCCAGATCGCGGTCGACCCGCCGGACCTGCAGGGCCGTCTGGAGATCCTCAAGGTTCACCAGAAGGGCAAGCCGGTCGCGCCCGACGTCGACCTCGCGGCGGTCGCCCGCCGTACTCCGGGCTTCACCGGTGCGGACCTGAGCAACGTCCTCAACGAGGCGGCTCTGCTCACGGCCCGCAGCGACCGCAAGCTCATCGACAACTCGATGCTCGACGAGGCCATCGACCGTGTGGTCGCGGGCCCGCAGAAGCGGACCCGGATCATGTCGGACAAGGAGAAGAAGATCACCGCGTACCACGAGGGCGGACACGCCCTGGTCGCGGCTGCTTCCCCGAACTCCGACCCGGTCCACAAGATCACCATCCTGAGCCGCGGCCGTGCGCTGGGCTACACGATGGTGCTCCCGGACGAGGACAAGTACTCGACCACCCGCAACGAGATGCTCGACCAGCTCGCCTACATGCTGGGCGGCCGGGCGGCCGAGGAACTGGTCTTCCACGACCCGACCACGGGCGCGGCCAACGACATCGAGAAGGCCACCGCCACGGCCCGCGCGATGGTCACCCAGTACGGCATGACCGAGCGGCTGGGCGCCATCAAGTTCGGCGGCGACAACACCGAGCCCTTCCTCGGACGTGAGATGGCTCACCAGCGCGACTACTCGGAAGAGGTCGCCGCGCTGGTGGACGAGGAAGTCAAGAAGCTCATCGAGAACGCGCACAACGAGGCCTGGGAGATCCTGGTCGAGAACCGCGACGTCCTCGACAACCTGGTGCTCCAGCTGCTGGAGAAGGAGACGCTGAACAAGGAGGAGATCGCCGAGATCTTCGCCCCCATCGTCAAGCGTCCGCCCCGGCCCGCCTGGACCGGTTCCTCGCGGCGCACGCCGTCCACCCGCCCGCCGGTGCTCTCCCCCAGGGAGCTCGCACTGACCAACGGTGCCAACGGCGCGACCCCGGCGATCTCCACCGCCAAGTCGACGGCGACGGAGCACGCTCCGGCGACCGAGGCGGTCCCGGAGGACCGACCCGAGAGCTGACCTGGTCCTTCCGTCCCTCGGGACCGGAATGGCTGTGCGCGCCCCCCAGGTTTAGCCTGGGGGGCGCGGCGTTTTCAGCCAGGCCGCAGACGAGGCGCGTGACCCGCACGCGTGACCCGCACAGGAACGAGAATCCACATGACCGACCCCGTGACGCTGGACGGCGAAGGCACCATCGGCGAGTTCGACGAGAAGCGTGCCGAGAACGCCGTCCGTGAGCTGCTGATCGCGGTCGGAGAGGACCCGGACCGGGAGGGCCTCAAGGAGACGCCGGCCCGGGTGGCGCGGGCGTACAGGGAGATCTTCGCGGGGCTGTGGCAGAAGCCCGAGGACGTGCTGACGACGACGTTCGACCTGGGGCACGACGAGATGGTCCTGGTGAAGGACATCGAGGTGCTCAGCTCCTGCGAGCACCACCTCGTGCCGTTCGTCGGCGTCGCCCACGTCGGGTACATCCCGTCGGCGGACGGCAAGATCACGGGGCTGTCGAAGCTGGCCCGGCTGGTGGACGTCTACGCCCGCCGTCCGCAGGTGCAGGAACGTCTCACCACGCAGATCGCCGACTCGCTGATGAAGATCCTGGAGCCGCGCGGTGTGATCGTGGTCGTCGAGTGCGAGCACATGTGCATGTCCATGCGCGGTGTCCGCAAGCCCGGCGCCAAGACCATAACGTCGGCGGTGCGCGGGCAGCTGCGCGATCCCGCCACCCGCAACGAGGCCATGAGCCTGATCATGGCGAAGTAGGGCCCGTCGGGGCACTTCGGCGCGGTGTGGGTGTCGGTGTCGGCCCGGGCGTCGGTGTCTCGGCCGTCAGGCCGGAGAGGCCGCGCCGTTGTCGGTCTCGTCGTCGTCCGGGAGCTTGCACACGCGCTCCAGGAAGATGGCCGCCGCTATGACCGCGATGCCCGCCACGACCGAGAAGCCGGCGTAGATGGCCTGGTCGCGGCGGGCCGGGATGTCCAGGAGCTCCAGCAGGAACACACCGGTGCCGCCGTACATGCCGGCGACCAGGGCCGCGACCAGCGCGCTGGCCTGGCCGAAGACGACCGCGCGGGCCGCCATCAGGGGGTCGACGCCCTTGGCCTCGGGCCGGCGCTCGCGCTGGGCCTTGAGGCGGCCGCGGATCGAGAGCGCCGTGGCCATCAGGACCACGGCGATCAGTGCGAGGACGATGGGGGCGGCCAAGGGGACGCTGGGGAGCGTCCCGATCGAGTTCCAGAGGCGGGCGCCCGCCCAGGACAGGACTGCGGCCACGACGAACACGCCGGCCAGCACCCTGATGCGCAGCTCTCTCACGGTGTCCCTTCAGCTCCCCCGGTTGACGGGCCCAACCCGTGGACCGTGGTCGTCCCGCGCCCGCGGACGGTGGTCGTCCCGGCTTTGTCGTCTTGACCTTAACGACTACTCGGGCAGGTGGAGTTCCAGGTCCTCACGGGGCTCCACGCCGTGCCGGGTGACGGTGTCCAGGAGGCCGGCGACCGGGCCGCGGCCGGGCAGCTGCGCGTCGGGGTCGACGTCGTGCCAGGGGGCGAGGACGAAGCCGCGTTCGTGGGCGCGGGGGTGCGGAAGGGTCAGCAGCGGGTCGTCGGAGAGGACACCGTCGTACGCGACGATGTCGACGTCGAGGGTGCGCGCGCCCCAGCGCTCGTCCCGTACACGGTGGAAGGCCTCCTCGACCGCGTGGGCCCGCTCCAGGAGCGAGGACGGGGGCAGGGTGGTCTTCAGCAGCACCACCGCGTTGAAGTACGAGGGCTGGCTGCCCGGCTCGACGCCCCACGGCTCCGTCTCGTACACCCGCGACACGGCCTTGACCCGGACGCCCGGGGTGTCCTCCAGGGCGTCGATGGCGCCCTGGAGGGTCTCCAGGCGGTTGCCGAGGTTCGAGCCGAGGGAGATCACGGCGCGTTTCGGGTTGTGCAGGGTGGTGTCGGCGGCGTCCACCTGCTGCACGACGGAGGCGGGCACCGGCTGTACGGTCGGGTCGCTGTGACCCTCGGTGAAGAACGCGGTCATACTCGGCTCCGGGTGATGGTGACGGTCACGTCGTCGAAGGGGACCGTGATCGGCGCGTCCGGCTTGTGGACGCGGACCTCGACCTCCTGGACCCCGTCGTGCTTCAGACAGGCCTGGGCGATGCGCTCGGCGAGCGTCTCGATGAGATTGACGGGCTCGCCCTCGACGACGGCCACGACCTCCTCCGCCACGATGCCGTAGTGCACGGTCTTCGTCAGGTCGTCGTCGGCCGCGGCCGGCCGGGTGTCCAGCCCGAGGACGAGGTCCACGATGAAGGTCTGGCCCTCCTCGCGTTCCTTGGGGAACACACCGTGGTGCCCGCGGGCCTTCAGGCCGCGCAGCGCGACACGATCCACGCGAATCACTCCTGCAATCGTCGGTGACGGCCGGTCACTGCCGTGTGCGGGCGGCACACCGGCCTCGAACGAATCTACCCGCGGACACTGACAGGCCCCGGCCACGGGGGCGCGAGCCAGTGCCGGGACCAGGAGGTTTCATCGTGTGTTTCCCCTGGGGAACCCGGCGGCTCACGGGTTGGTAGCCGCCCCTACCCGGCACGTCGTGATTCCAACCACTTCTTGCTCCCGGCGGGTGCCGATGTGACCCGTGAGGGTGCCGGCGGGTCTTCTCGGAGGGTCGCCTACCCCGTCAGGTGGGGGTGTCCTCGTCCTCGGCCTCGTCGTTTTCGGACAGAACCGGGGAGGCGTGGTGCGACCACATCTTCCAGCCGTCGGGTGTGCGGCGGAACACGTTCGTGGCGACCACCAGCTGGCCGACGAGCGGTCCGAGCTCCTCGCCGCCCTCGGGCGCGGGGCCGCCGCTGAGGATGTTCTCCGTGCAGGTGACCAGGGCGGTGTCGCCGGTGACGGAGACATGCACGTCGGTGAGGAAGAACTGGATGTAGTCGGTGTTCGCCATGATCAGGGCGTACGACCGCAGGACCTCGCCGCGGCCGGTCAGCACCGGCCAGCCGGGGTGCACGCAGGAGACCACGCCGGCGTCCGCCGGGTCGTGGTACTCCTCGTCGACGCCCAGGTCGGCGGGGGTGAGCCAGAAAGAGGACAGCTCCTCGAAGTCGCCGCGCTCCAGGGCCTCGTAGAAGGCGGTGTTGGCCGCCTCGACCTGCTCGACGTCGGTGTGGGGGGCGCTCACCGGGCTCCCTCTGCGCCGGGGGCGGTCGGGTGGGGCGCGCGCTCGGCGGTGCGCGCCTCCTCCACGGCGCGCGCGACCCGTACCGCGTCCGCCGTGGCGCGCACCTCGTGCACGCGCACCGCCCACGCGCCGGCGTGCGCCGCGAGCGCGGAGACGGCGGCCGTCGCGGCGTCGCGCTCGCGCGCGGGCGGCGGCGCGCCCTCCGGCCCCGCGAGGACGCGCCCGAGGAACCGCTTGCGGGAGGCGGCGACGAGGAGCGGGTGGCCGAGCACGAGCAGGCGGTCGAGGTGGGCCAGGAGGGTGAGGTCGTGTTCGGCGTCCTTGGAGAAGCCCAGGCCGGGGTCGACGACGACGCGGTCGGGGGCGATGCCGCCGGCCAGGACGGCCTCCACGCGCGCGTGCAGTTCGTCGACGACCTCGGTGACGACGTCGTCGTACGCGCCCTTGACGTTGCCGCCCTCCAGGAAGCCGCGCCAGTGCATGACGACGAAGGGGGCGCCGGAGGCGGCGACGACGGGGATCATCGCGGGGTCCGCGAGCCCGCCGCTGACGTCGTTGACGAGGCGGGCGCCGGCGGCGAGGGCCCGCTCGGCGACGGACGCGCGCATGGTGTCGACGGAGACGGTGACGCCCTCGGAGGCGAGGCCGCGCACGACGGGGATGACGCGCCTGAGTTCCTCGGCCTCGTCGACACGGGTGGCGCCCGGGCGGGTGGACTCACCGCCGACGTCGACCAGGTCCGCGCCCTCGGCGACCAGCTCCAGCCCGTGTTTGACCGCGGCCGTGGTGTCGAAGAAGCGGCCGCCGTCGGAGAAGGAATCGGGGGTGACGTTCACGACTCCCATGACCGCGCAGCGGTCCCACTCGGGAAGGCCCGCGACGCGCCCGCGTCCGCTCTGCTTGCTCATACGTTCAGCGTAGGCCCCGGACCGGACCGTAAGACGCCACGGTCCGCCGTGGAACGCGACGGCCCGGACGGAAGCCCCTCGGGCTGGAGGGGCGGGGCTTCCGTCCGGGCCTGTCCTTCGGGGCGTACGGCCGTCCGGTCGTCCCGTCCGGCCGTCGGTCACGCCACGCGCTCGGGGTCCCTCACGCGGCGCGTACGTCGCGCTCCGCGACGGAGTGGGCGCACACGCGCGGCGCGGACCTGCGACGGCGCAGGAAGCGCGGCAGCGGCAGGGCGAGGTTGACGAAGCCCTCCGCCTGCATGGCGGCGAAGCCGATGCGGGGCAGGTCCGCCGAGGCGCGGTAGACGACGAAGCGGGGCTCCCAGCGGGGCTGGAACTTCGCGTTGAACTTGTACAGCGACTCGATCTGGAACCAGCGCGAGAGGAAGACCAGCAGCCCGCGCCAGGCGCGCAGCACCGGGCCCGCGCCGATCTTCTCGCCCCGCGCGAGTGCCGAGCGGAACATCGCGAAGTTGAGCGACACGCGCGTGATGCCGAACTTCGGGGCCGCCTGGAGGGCGGCGACGATGAGGAGTTCGTTCATGCCGGGGTCCGCCGAGCGGTCACGGCGCATCAGGTCCAGGGAGACACCGTCATCGCCCCAGGGGACGAAGTGCAGGATCGCCTTCAAATCGCCGTACTCGCCCGGCTGGTCGTCCGCCTTGTGGGCGGTGGCGATCAGGCAGTCGCCGTCGGCGGCGTCGCCGATCCGGCCCAGGGCCATGGAGAAGCCGCGCTCGGTGTCGGTGCCGCGCCAGTCCTCGGCGGCCTGCCGGATCCGCGCCAGCTCGGTGTCGCCGAGGTCACGTACACGTCGTACCCGGGTTTCGTAACCGGCGCGCTCGATGCGCTTGACCATCTGGCGCACGTTGCGCATCGCGCGGCCGGCGAGAGAGAAATCCGCGACGTCCACCACCGCCTCGTCGCCCAGTTCCAGGGCGTCGAGGCCGGTCTCGCGGGTCCACACCTCACCGCCCGTCTCCGAACAGCCCATCACGGCGGGCGTCCAGGAGTGGGCCTTGGCCTCGTCCATGAAGCGCTCGATGGCGCCCGGCCAGGCCTCCACGTCACCGATGGGGTCGCCACTGGCGAGCATCACACCGGAGACGACGCGGTACGTCACCGCCGCCTTGCCGCTGGGCGAGAAGACGACGGCCTTGTCGCGCCGCAGGGCGAAGTGGCCGAGGGAGTCGCGCCGGCCGTGCTTCTCCAGCAGGCAGCGCAGACGCGCCTCGTCCTCCGGGGTCAGGCGTGCCGCCGGGTGCTCGGGGCGGAACGCCAGGTAGATCGTCGTCACCGCGGTGAGCAGCCCCAGGGCGCCCAGGGAGAACCCGACGGTCCAGGAGGTGTTGCCCTGGTAGTCGACCGGGCCCTCGAAGCCGAACAGGCCGTAGAGGACGTGCGTAATGCGATCGGCCAGGCTCGGGTCGCCGACCATGCGATTCGGGTGGACGCTGACGATGATCAACCCGAGAACGAGGGATCCGGCGCCCATGAGGACGAAGTTGGCGAGCGCGCGCCACCGGCTGCGCGGGTCGGGCAGCGCGTTGAACTGGTCGCGGTGGCGCAGCAGCGGAGCGAGCAGCGCCAGCGAGATGACCACTCCGATCAGGGAGTGGCGGTACGTGAACTGCGCGACGGCACCTGCCGGCAGCAGCGCCACCGCGGCCCGCCACGCCCGCCGCTTGCCCCGCTTCAGCCCGTGCGCGAGCAGCAGCAACAGCACGCCGGCGCAGAGCGAGAGCGCGGCCGCGAACGGCCCGAACGCTCCCGGCAGCACCTCGGCGATGGTGTGCATACGGCTGTGCCGGAAGCGCGGGAAGACGCCCGCGGCGATGTCCAGGACGCCCACGAGCGCACAGGCTCTGGCGACGAGGACGGGGACGGCCTCGGGGCGCGGACCTCGCAGTACGCGCCGAGCGTTGCGTGATCGAGAGGGAACCCCGCCCGACATTTCCTCATCTGTCCTGACAGACATCGCATCCCGTAGTTCTGCGAGAGACCTTGAATCCGGTGCCGATCGGGGCATCCGGCGACATTGCGCCCTCTAGGACGGTGTCTCGGGGAGCCAGGTTCCAGCGTCTCCTCAAAGCCGGTCCAAAGGCCATGGAAAGTCCCGGACAAGCCCTTGCGAAGGCGCGGGGGAGCCGGTTGAGAACCGCAGGCAGGAAGCAGGTCATGGGTCTTACGAGCAACAAGGTGCTGTGGCTGGCGATCGCGTTCGCCGTGCTGCTGTTCGTCGGCACGGTGTGGCTGTGGCCGCGTCTGGCGCGGCGGCACTGGCGGGCCGTCAGCGGGCGCGTGTGCCTGCTGCTGGGCACCCAGTTGGCCCTCTTCGCCTCCCTGGGTCTCGCCGCCAACCAGGCCTTCGGTTTCTACGCCAGCTGGGCGGACCTGTTCGGTCAGGAGAAGGACCAGGGCGTGGTGGTCAACCACACGGCGCTCGGCGGTTCGGGCGGCCCGCTGCAGGTGATCGACACGGCACACGTGCGTGGGGCCGGCGGAGCCCCGCCGCAGTCCGGCGGGCAGATCCAGAAGGTCGACATCGTCGGCCGCCGCACCCACATCGCCACGCCCGCGTACGTGTATCTGCCGCCGGAGTACTTCCAGCCGCGGTACCGGACCCGTACGTTTCCCGCGACCGTCGTTCTCACCGGATATCCGGGTACGGCGCGGGCGCTCGTGGACAAACTGCGCTATCCGAGCACCGCGGAGACGCTCGCGAAGAACGGCCGTATGCAGCCGATGATCCTGGTGATGATGCGGCCGACGGTCGCGCCGCCGCGGGACACCGAGTGCGTCGACATCCCGGGCGGCCCGCAGACGGAGACGTTTTTCGCCAAGGATCTGCCGGATGCCGTAATCGCGCACTACAGGGTGGGCAGAAAACCCGGTGGCTGGGGGATCATCGGCGACTCCACGGGCGGCTACTGCGCGCTGAAACTCGCCATGCACCATCCCGGCTCCTACGCGGCCGGAGCGGGGCTGTCGCCGTACTACAAGGCGCCCCTGGACCCGACCACGGGTGATCTCTTCCGGGGTGAGAGGAATCTGCGCGACCGGGCGGATCTGTGGTGGTGCCTCAAGCACCTGCCCGCGCCCGACACTTCACTGCTCGTCACCAGCAGCCGGATCGGGGAATCCAACTACAAGGACACCCTGAAGTTCATAGAGCGTGTGCAGGCCACCCGCTTGACGCGGATCTCGTCGATCATCCTCGACAGCGGAGGTCACAACTTCAACACCTGGCGGCGCGAGATTCCCGCGACACTGCAGTGGATCAGTGGACGGCTGAGCGACCGGTGACAGGGGATTCGCCGGGTTCGGCAGACGATGATCTTGCCGAATTGACGGGAGCCATTTCCTGATGCCCTGTGAACGTTTCGTTATGGCTGTGTTTTTGCGGGGCGGGGCGCCATGGGTCGCCTACGCGCGGTAAGTTTCTGGCCATGCCACGTGGACGTCACCGCCATTCCCCGCCTCTGCACAGGCTGTTGCCTCCGTCGGCGATAGCAGGCGTCTCCCTTGTCTGCGCCTTCGGTCCCTGGGTCTTCTCCTCGCCGGCCGCGCTCCGTGTCGTCGCCGCGTTCGCCGCCGCCACGGCGGTCGTCGGCGCGGCCGTCATGCGCCGCTGGGACGCGCAGGCCGGCAAACAGGTCGCCGACCTCACGCGCGCGCGTGCGAGCGACGAGTGGCGGCACGAGGAGCGGGTCGCGGAGCTGGAGGCCGACCTCGACGAGTCGCGCGAGCTGCGCACCAAGCTGGAGCAGCGGCTGCGCGCCAAACGGGCGGAACTGGCGGGCCTGCGCAACGAACACGCGGCCCTGCTGCGGCGGTACGCCACGGCGGAGACCGAGCGCGCGAGCGCCCTGGAGGGCCGCCGGCTGCTCGAGATAGAGGCCGGGGAGCCCACCCCCACGCGCGCGTTGCCGCCGGTGCCGGCGCAGGGGGCGAAGTCCCCGAAGGACGCCGAGGCTGTGGCTGCCTCTGCGGCCGACGGCGAGGCCGCGGCCGACGCGGAAGACAAGGCTGACGGCAAGGCGGACGGCAAGAAGGCTGACGGCAAGGTGGAGACTTCCGCCGTCTTCTCGCCCGAGGGGTCGCAGTTGTTCCTTCGGGCGAAGGCGGCGCTGGAGAAGTTCGACGAGGACTCCGAGGACGACTTCGGGGACGACTTCGAAGAGGGCTTCGAGGAGGACGAGGGCTTCGCGGGGGACGGTGACGGTTCTCCTGAGGGTGACGCCGGTGTGAGCGGTGAGGGCGGTGCCGAGGACGGCACCGGACCTGAGGACGACGGTTCCCCGCAGGGGGACGGCCCCGGGAAGGGTGACGGTCCCGGGAAGGGTGTCGGTCCGGGGACGACCAAGGCCGCGAAGGGCGGGCCGGTGCGGGCCAAGGCCGGCACCGAGGCCCACGCGGCCGAGGCCGCCGCGAAGGGCGCCGCCGAGCCGGTCGCCACGGTGACCGGGGCCGCCGAGGACGACACGGAGGCCGCGGCGCAGGAGGACGAGGCGCAGGGGCAGCCCGAGGCGGTCGACGAGCATGAGCGCGCGGCCGCCACCACTCCGGCCCGGACGCCCGCGCCCTCCGCCCAGCAGCCCTCCGGGCACTTCGTCGAGCCGACCGCGGTGGCCGTCGTGCCGGCCGCGCCCGTGCGGCGCCCCTCGGTCGAGGGCGGGTTCGACTTCTTCGGCACCAAGAAGGAGTCGTCGTCCGGCGACCTGGAGTCCGTGCAGAACGAGGACCTCGCCGACGTGGTCGGCCAGGAGGCCCTCGCTCTCCACAAGGCCGAGGCCGAGGCGGACTTCAAGCCCGCCGACGAGGAGTCGCGCGGTGTCGGCCAGGTGATCGACCTGACGGCACACGACGAGACGGAACAGATCGACCTGCAGGGGCTGCGGAGCGTACGGAGCGCGGTTTCCTAGACGCTCGGCCTCGCGGCGGAGACTCGGCGCGGCAGCGGCCCGGGCTGGGATCAGACCACCCGGGCGCCGATCAGGCCATCCACCGGTCCGGCGCCGGTCAGGCCATCCACCGGTCCGGCAGGGCGTCACGCCGTCCCGTCCGTGACCGCTCCGCCTGCGCCCGCAGCAGCTCCGCCGCTTCCTGGGCGTCCCTCAGCCGGGCCGTGACGGACTTGTTGGCCCCGGTGTCCACGTGCACGTCCGCGAGCCGCCACAGCCGCTTCCAGGGCCCTTGCGTCAGCCGCACGCTCTGCACCTTCGCATGCGGTACGAGCGTCAGGCGCCGTCGCAGCAGGCCGTGCCGAGAGGCGAACACCGCCTCGGTGACGGCCAGTCCGTGACCGCGCCACCACACCGGCACGCACCGCCAGGCCCGGCGCGGCGGCCGCGACAGCGCCGCGGCCGCGGGCACGCTCACCCCGGGCAGCACGCGCGCGACGACGTCCTCGGCGAGCTCGCGCGGAGCGACCGGCACGAGCACCGAGTTGGACGACCCGGCCACGTCCAGCTCCACCCGGACCCAGCGGCGCCGCCGCCACAGCAGCGGCTCCACGATCCGCACGGCCTGCACCCGCCCGGGCGGCACCGTCTCGTGCGTCCGGTCCAGCAGTCCGTGGTCGATGCGCAGCCCGTCCGGCGACTCGCCCACCGTCCAGTCGTACTCGCCGACGAAGCGCCCCACGCTGCTCGTGGCGGCCGCGCCGAGCAAGGGCACGCCGGTCGCGAGGACCGTCCACACGCTGTGGGTGGCCAGCCACAGCACGGGCGGTACGACGAGGGCGGCGGCCAGGGCGCCCCAGGTGGAGCCCGTCAGCAGGAGGGAGATCGCGAGCTGGAACGGGGGAGTGCGCAGCAGCTCGCGCGCCGGCGCTTCTCCGACCTCATGCGCCGTCTCTGGCGCGAAACCGGCGGCGCGCGCCAGGAGTTCCGCGCGGAGCGCACGCGCCTCACCCTCCCCGAGAAAGGCGAGTTCGTCCTTCTTGTCGGCCCCTATGACGTCGAGTTTCAGCTTCGCGACGCCCGCCACGCGCGCGAGGAGCGGCTGGGTGACGTCGATGGCCTGGACGCGCTCGAGCCGGATGTGCGCGGTGCGCCGGAACAACAGCCCCGTCCTGATGCGCAGTTCGCTCTCCGTCACGGCGAAGTGCGTGAACCACCAGCTGAGGAAGCCGTACAGGGCGGCGGTCGGCACCAGGACGGCGAGCGCGATCAGCAGGGTCATGGTCGTCAGCCTGGTCAGTTGGCGCTGCGCCTGGTCGGGGTCGTGCAGGGCCCACCCGATGACCACCGCGACCGGTGCCCAGGCCCGCCTGAGGGGCGTCACGGGATGCAGCCGCCGCTCGGCGACCGGCTTCTTCTCCCGTACGGCGTCGTCGACGTCCTGCGTGGTCACAGGCCCGCCGATCGTGCCTCGCCGAGCTCGGTGAGCCGGTCGCGCAGACGTTCCGCCTCCGCCGGTTCGAGCCCCGGGATGGTCGCGTCGGTCGCCGCGGCCGCCGTGTGCAGTTGCACGCTGGCCAGCCCGAAGTGCCGCTCGACCGGCCCGGAGGTCACCTCCACCAGCTGCATGCGCCCGTACGGCACGACGGTCTCCTCGCGCCACAGCACGCCCCGGCTGATCAGCAGGTCGTCGGCGCGTTCGGCGTACCGCCAGGAGCGCCAGTTGCGGCCGAGGAGCACCCAGCCCCAGGCCATCAGCGCGAGCGGCAGCAGGGCGAAGGCCGCCCAGGCCGGCCCGGCGAACAGGTTCAGCAGCACCCCCAGGACGAGGGCGATCAGCCCCAGCCACACCACCAGCAGCAGGCGCCGCATCCGCAGCAGGCCGGGCGGCAGTCCGCGCCACACCGGCTCCGTCGTCCCGTCCCCCCGCGTGCCCGCGTCCCGCGGGCTCCCCGTTTCCATACGGCCAGCGTACGTAGGAGAGACTGTGTCCATGACTCCCACGACGGAGACCATGGTCGGAATCGGCGGCGCCGCGGAGAGCACCGACATGGTGCTCAACATCGGACCGCAGCACCCGTCCACGCACGGCGTGCTGCGTCTGCGGCTGGTGCTGGACGGCGAGCGGATCACGCACGCGGAGCCGGTGATCGGCTACATGCACCGCGGTGCGGAGAAGCTCTTCGAGGCGCGCGACTACCGCCAGATCATCATGCTCGCCAACCGCCACGACTGGCTGTCGGCCTTCTCGAACGAGCTGGGTGTCGTCCTCGCCGTCGAGCGCATGCTCGGCATGGAGGTGCCCACGCGCGCGGTGTGGACGCGCACCCTGCTCGCGGAGCTGAACCGGGTGCTCAACCACCTGATGTTCCTCGGCTCCTATCCGCTGGAGCTCGGCGGCATCACACCGGTCTTCTACGCGTTCCGGGAGCGCGAGGTCCTCCAGAACGTCATGGAGGAGGTCTCCGGCGGCCGGATGCACTACATGTTCAACCGCGTCGGCGGCCTGAAGGAGGACCTGCCGGCGGGCTGGGCCGCACGCGCGCGTGCCGCCGTCGCCGACGTGCGCTCGCGCATGGACCGCTTCGACGACCTGGTGCTCGGCAACGAGATCTTCCGTGGGCGCACGCGCGGCGTGGGGCCGCTCGCCCCCGAAGCGGTGCACGCCTACGGCGTGAGCGGGCCGATCGCGCGCGCCTCGGGCGTGGACTTCGACCTGCGCCGCGACGAGCCGTACCTCGCCTACGGCGAGCTGCAGGACACCCTCAGGGTCGTCACCCGGCAGGAGGGCGACTGCCTCGCCCGCTTCGAGGTGCTCCTGGAGCAGACCCACAACTCCCTCGACCTCGCCGACGCCTGCCTCGACCGGCTCGCCGAGCTCCCGCCCGGGCCGATCAACCAACGGCTCCCGAAGGTCCTCAAGGCGCCCGAGGGCCACACCTACGCCTGGACCGAGAACCCCCTCGGCATCAACGGCTACTACCTCGTCAGCAAGGGCGAGAAGACCCCGTACCGGCTGAAGCTCCGCTCCGCGTCGTACAACAACATCCAGGCCCTCGTGGAGCTGCTGCCGGGGACGCTGGTCGCGGACATGGTGGCGATCCTGGGGTCGCTGTTCTTCGTGGTCGGGGACATCGACAAGTAGCGGTCGCGGGGCCGGGGTGGTCTCGGGGCCGGGCTGCTCGTGGGGGCGGGCCGGTCGCCGGGCCGGGCCGGTGGGTGCGGCGGTCGGTCGGTCAGTCGATCGGCGCGGCCGGGATGCCCACCGGCTGCAGCAGCCAGCCGAAGTCGCCGAGGCCGCCGGGAGCGGTGAGTTCGGCTGCCTCGCCGGCGCTCGCGAGGGCGCGTACGTAGGCCGCGGGTTGCGTGGACGCCAGTGTGAGCGGGGGGCGTGCGCCGGTGATGCCGAGGGCGCGCAGGGCGTCGCGCTGGCGCAGGAGGAGCGCGCGGGGGACGGTATGCGCCGCTGAGTGCGCCGTGCGCGCCTCTCGGTTTTCCATATCGCGCGCCGTGTGCGCCGCTCCGCCCCCGGTTTCGCGCGCCGTGCGCGCCCCCACCGTCGCCTCTCCGCGAGCCGCGCACGCGTCCAGCGCGACGTGCGCCGTGATGTCGCACGACCCGTCCGGCACGGGCGCCGTCTCGCGCCCCGCGCGAAACCCGGTGAGCGTCCCGAACAGGGGGCGCGCGCCCGCGGTGTGTGCGTAGTCCACGGCGACCGCGAGCCCCCGGTCGACCGCGGCGACCGCCCCGGCCCAGGCCTCGTCCCGTGGAAGCCCGATCTCGGCCCTCAGCCCTTCCTCGCCGCCCGAGGACCCGGCCTTGCCGCCCCCGGGCGTCCCCGCCCCACCACTCAGCGGCCACCACAGGGCCAGCCACTCCGCCTCGGCCCCGTCGACTCGCTCTCCGAGGCGTTCGGTCCCGTCCCGGCGTACGAGGACCCGGCGCGGCACGCCGTCGGCGTCCACCTCGGCGACGTCGAGCGGCACGTTGTCGAGCCACTCGTTGGCGAACAGCAGTCCGGTGACGCCGTGCGGCGGCTCGGGGAGCCACTGCACGCGTTCGTCCAGGCCGGCGGGGCGGTCGGCGACTTCGACGGCGTACACGCGCGTGCGTGCGGCCACGTCGGCGGGCAGGGCGGCCAGGACGCCGGCGGCCAGTTCCCCGCGCCCCGCCGCCATGTCGACGAAGTCCAGGCGGGCGGGCCGGTCCAGAGCCTCGTCGACCCGGCACAGCAGCCTCGCCACGGCCCCGGCGAACAGCGGCGAGGCGTGGACGGACGTACGGAAGTGCCCGGCCGGTCCCTCGGGCCGGCGGTAGAAGCCCTCCGGCCCGTACAGGGCCGCCTCCGTCGCCGCCCGCCAGCCGTGCCACTCGCCCGCCGCCTCTTCCGTCACCGGCCCAGGCTAAGCGCACAGGCGAACGGAGCCTCCACCTTGCGGAGTACGCGCGCCCGACGCGGATCGGCCCTCCGGTTGACCCCTGCACGCATCTCGCTTCCCTACGCTGGGTTACGTGCAGCGCCTCTATGACTTCCTCCGCAGACACCCGACCGGGGTCGACACCTTCTGGGCCGTCTTCGTGTTCGGGATCTCGCTGGTCAGCGAGGCCGGCCATGGGGACACCCGGGGGACGCTGTCGCCGGCCCTGATCGTTCCGATCTCGCTGCTCCTGTGCCTGGTGATCGCCCTGCGGCGGCGCATGCCGGAGAAGATGCTGCTGCTGACCATCGGCCTCGGCGTCGCGCAGCTCGCGCTGAACGTCGCGACGATGGTCGCCGACTTCGCAATGCTGGTGATCGTCTACACGGTGGCCGTGATGGGTGCCCGCTGGGCCTCCCGGATCGGGTTGGCCGTGGGCCTGTCCGCCGCGACGGCGGCGGAGATCCGCTGGCCGGTGGAGCACTCGAGCACCCTGGGCCATGTCGCGGTGGTGGTCTTCCAGACGGTGCCGTTCGCGCTCGCTTGGGTGCTCGGCGACTCGATCCGCACCCGGCGCGCCTACTTCGCGCAGCTGGAGGAGCGCAACGCCCGGCTGGAGAAGGAGCGCGAGGCGCAGGCCAAGGTCGCGGTGGCGGCCGAACGCGCCCGGATCGCGCGCGAGCTGCACGACGTGGTCGCGCACAACGTGTCGGTGATGGTGGTGCAGGCCGACGGCGCCGCCTACGTCCTCGACACCGCCCCCGACCAGGCGAAGAAGGCCCTGGAGACCATCTCCACCACCGGTCGCCAGGCGCTCGCCGAGATGCGCCGCCTGCTGGGCGTGCTGCGCACCGGCGAGCACAAGGAGGTCGGTGAGTACGTCCCGCAGCCCGACGTCGAGCAGATCGACGAGCTGATCGAGCAGTGCCGCACCTCCGGCCTGCCCGTGGACTTCAAGGTGGAGGGCACCCCGCGCCCGCTGCCCAGCGGCGTGGAGCTGACGGCGTACCGCATCGTCCAGGAGGCGCTGACCAACACCCGCAAACACGGCGGGCCCAACGCGGGCGCGAGCGTGCGGCTGGTGTACTTCGACGACGGCCTGGGACTCCTCGTGGAGGACGACGGCAAGGGCGCCCCGCACGAGCTGTACGAGGAGGGCGGCGCCGACGGACAGGGGCACGGCCTGATCGGGATGCGCGAGCGGGTCGGTATGGTCGGCGGCACCCTGGACGCGGGCCCGCGCCCGGGCGGCGGATTCCGCATCAGTGCCCTGCTGCCGCTGAAGTCCGCGCACTGACATGCGCATACGCACCCCGTTGACACCTGTAACGCCCATGGAACGACCCAGCCGAAGCGAACGGAAGAGGCCCCGATGACGATCCGCGTGATGCTCGTGGACGACCAGGTGCTGCTGCGCACCGGGTTCCGGATGGTGCTCGCCGCGCAGCCGGACATGGAGGTCGTCGCGGAGGCGGGGGACGGTGTCGAGGCGCTTCAGGTGCTGCGTTCGACGGCCGTGGACGTCGTCCTGATGGACGTCCGGATGCCCAAGCTCGACGGTGTGGAGACCACCCGCCGTATCTGCCAGGAGGAGAACCCGCCGAAGGTGCTGATCCTGACGACCTTCGACCTCGACGAGTACGCCTTCTCCGGGCTGAAGGCGGGCGCCTCCGGGTTCATGCTCAAGGACGTGCCGCCCGCTGAGCTCCTGCACGCCATCCGTGCCGTGCACAGCGGCGACGCGGTGGTGGCGCCGTCGACCACGCGCCGGCTGCTCGACCGGTTCGCGCCGATGCTGCCGAGCGCCGGCAAGGAGCCCCAGCACAAGGAGCTGGAGCGGCTCACCGACCGCGAGCGCGAGGTGATGGTGCTGGTCGCGCAGGGGCTGTCGAACGGTGAGATCGCGGCCCGGCTCGTGCTGTCGGAGGCGACGGTGAAGACCCATGTCGGCCGCATACTGACCAAGTTGGGGCTCAGGGACCGGGTCCAGGTGGTGGTGCTGGCGTACGAGACGGGGCTGGTGCGCGCGGGTGGGCACGGGTGATCCACGGGAGCGTGATCCTCGCGTGACCGGCGGCCACTAGGGTCTGCGCATGCTCCTGTGGATCAACGGCCCTTTCGGGGGCGGCAAGACCCAGACCGCGCATGAGATCCAGCGGCGCCTGCGGGGCAGCGTCATCTGCGACCCCGAGCACGCCGGTTTCGGTCTGCGCCGGATGCTCCCGCCCGAACTGCGCGGCGATTTCCAGGACTTGAAGGCCTGGCGGCAGGGTGTGGTGGAGGTACTGGACCTCGCCCTCACCCAGCACGAGGGTGTCGTCATCGCTCCCATGACGGTCACGGACTCCGGTCACTTCGAGGAGACCGTGGGTCGATTGCGCGAACTCGGCCACGACGTACGGCACTTCACGCTGCTGGCCCAGCGCGAGACCGTACTCAAGCGGCTGCGTGAGCGCGGCCTGGGGCACCTCTTTCAGTTCCTCGGCGGGAAGAACGCAGGTCTGGGGCGGGAGACCTGGGCCGTGCGGCAGCTCGACCACTGTCTGGAGCGGCTGCAGGAACCGCAGTTCGCCGAGCACCTGTGGACGGACCAGTCGACCGTCCCGAAGACGGCGGACCGTATCGCCGTGCTCGCGGGGCTGACGCTGCGGCCCAACAACGAGGGCGTCCTGCGCACGAGGATGCGGCAGGCCCGGGTGGGCGTCCGGCACATCCGGTTCGACTGACGGGTCGCGCGGGGAGCGTCCGCCCTCTGGACTACCTGAGCACGCCTTCCAGGAAGTCGCTGCCCAGACGGGCCACCACCGTCACGTCCAGCTGGTGCTGGACGTACCGTCCGCGGCGGCGGGTGGTGATCAGGCCCGCCTTCTTCAGGACGCCAAGGTGCCGGGATATCTCGGGGGCCGACATGCCGTGTATCTGCGCCAGCTCGCTCGTCGCGAACGCGCTGCGGGCGAGGCTGCGGCACAGTCTCATCCGCACGGGGTGGGACAGCGCGGTCATCCGCAGGGTGAGCTGCTCCACGGAGGGTGGGGCGGCGAGTTCGGGGGAGCCGACCGGGTAGTGGAGCACCGGCTGCCAGCCGTACCGGTGCAGGACCATCAGGTGCGGCCAGCCCAGGCTCGTCGGCACCAGGAGCAGATCGCGGCCCGCCGTGGCCGTACGGCCGCTGCCCAGTTTGTCGATCGTGATCAGGCCGGCCGTCTCGTCCACGGTCACGGCCGGGGAGACCGAGGTCAGCGCCTCGGTGAGACCCCTGCGGCGCAGCAGATCCGTCTTGTGGCGTGCGTCGGCCGTGAGTTGGTGGCGCAGCCGGGACCAGGTCTCCGCGAAGAACGCCTCGTCGCAGTCCTGCAGGAACTGCCTGAGCCAGGCCCGGATGCGGGGCGGGTCGGTCAGCAGCCGTTCGCCGAACCGCAGTTGCTGCGGGCCGCGCGCGGCGGCCAGCTCCAGAGCGCGGCGGCGCAGATCCGCGTCGGAGAGCGGCCCGGGGCCCGGCACGCCGTAGGGGAGGGCGCAGGAGAACTCCAGTGCCGCGTCCACGAACTGCTCGTCCGACAGCTTGTCCAGCAGGTCCAGTTCCTCGGCGAGGGTCGCGCCGGGGAGGGCGCCCGGGATGCCCGCGTACGGCAGGAAGAGGTCCGAGAACGTCGTCCGCCACAGGAAGTCCGCCTCGCACAACCGGTCGGCCAGGTGCGAGTCCAGCCGGGCGGTCACGCCGGTCACCCAGCCCTGCAGCCCGGGGTGGTGGCCCGGCTCGGACAGCGCGTGCAGCGCCATGCAGAGCTCGGCCAGGGGTGAGGGGACGACGGCGACCCTCTCCGGCCGCAGCCCCGCGATGTCGATGCGCACGCTCATGACCTCATGGTGCACCCCGCCACTGACAACGCCGACCCCGATTGACGGGGCCCGTCAATCGGCACGACTTCCCGGCCGGCGCGGCGCAGCCTGGGACTCCGGGGCAGCCGCGGAGCCCACGAATTCCCGTCTCCACGTCCCGAGAGGGCCATCGGCCATGAGCATCACGCAGCAGTACTTCCTCGACGCCTACCGCGCCCGGCAGGCCGGCGAGCCCGCCCCGCCCGCGCCGGGCGTGAACGACTGGCAGGTCGTGCGCGAGTGGCGCGACGAGCGCGAATTCCGCGCCGTCGTCGCCGGCCGCCCGGCCCACGGGCCGATGCGGCTGGCCCTGGGCCGGTGGCTGCATCGGCGGCAGCGCTCTACCTGCTGACGCCTCCGGTCGTACCGGCCGTGCCCGCCTCGCCGGTCTCCTCGGTGAGGCGGGAGACGAACTCCGCGACCGCCGCCCGCACATCGTCGGCCGTCCACTCCAGGGCCTCGGCGCGGACGCTCACCTCGGTGGCGGCGACGCCTGGGCCCCTCTCGGCCCAGGCGTTGGCGAAGAGAACGGTCCCCGTCTCCTCGCCCTGCCGGATCGCCGCCTCCGAGAGCACGTCGACGTCGTACGGCAGCCAGACCTGGAACTCGTGCGTGTGCGGTGTTCCAGGGTGCACGCGCGCCCACGGAACGCCGGCCGCCGCGAGCCCCTCGCGGATCGCGGCGGCCACCACGCGCGCGTGGGCGACGTATTCGGGCAGCCGGGGCAGCTCGCGCTCCAGTCCGGCGAGGGCCGACAGCACGGTCGGGAACTGCTGGAAGATCTGGCCGCCGTAGCGGTGCCGCCAGGCCTTCGCCTCCTCGACCAGAGGCTTCGGGCCGGCGAGGGCGGCACCGCCGTAGCCGCCGAGGGACTTGTAGAACGACACGTAGACGCTGTCGGCCAGGGACGCGATCTCATGCAGGGGGCGGCCGAAGTGCGCGGTGGTCTCCCACAGGCGCGCGCCGTCGAAGTGCACCACCGCGTCGCGCTCGCGCGCGGCGTCCACGACCGCGGTGAGCTCCTCCCAGGAGGGCAGCACGAAACCGGCGTCCCTGAGGGGCAGTTCGAGCATCAGCGCTCCGAAGGGCTCGTCGAAGTCGCGTACCTCGTCGGCGGTGGGGAGCCGCGGCTCGCTCGTCACCCGCACCGGGCGCAGTCCGCTGACCCGGCTGAACGCGTCGCGTTCGTGCACCTCGGGGTGGGCGAGGGCGTGCAGGGCGACCGTCGGGTCGCCGGTGCGGCCCGCCCAGCAGCGCAGGGCCACCTGCTGGGCCATCGTGCCCGTCGGGAAGAACGCGGCGGCCTCCATGCCGAGCAGCCCGGCGACCTTCGTCTCCAGTGCCTCGACGACGCCGTCGCCGTAGATGTCCGACGGCTGGTCGAGGTCGTGGACGTCGCCCACGCCGTCCAGCAGCGCCAGGCGCTCCCGGAGCGTGTTGAGGTGACCGGGGCGCCCGAGCACGCGCCGCGCGCCCCGCAGCGCGCTGATGCGCCGTGCGCGCCGGCGCCTGGCCCGCTCCTCCTCGGAAACCGGGTCCTCCTCGGAAATGGAGTCCTCCTCGTGCACCGACTCCTCCTCGTGCACCCGCTTGTCCTCGGACACGGGCTCCCTCCCGGGCACCCGCTCCTCCTCGGACTCCGGCTCCCCCGCCCGCCCGTCCTGCTCCACCGCATCGCTCATGGCCCGGATCATGCCCGTCCCCGCTCCGTGCGAGCACCCGGATTTCCACGGGCGTTCGGGCCGGGCGAACAACGTGCGATAACCCACAGCCTGTGGACAACCGGACGCCCCTCGAACCGATCGCGTTAACATGACGAGAAATCGTCCGGTACCCGGAGCGGACTGGAACGGGAAGGCCGCCGTCGCGTGAGTACAAGCCAACAGCCAGACCCCAGGGACCGCCCCGCGCGGCTCACCGTCGGCGTCGTCGGCGCCGGTCGTGTGGGCCCCGCACTCGCCGCGTCCCTCCAGCTCGCCGGACACCGCCCGGTCGCCGTCTCCGGAGTCTCCGACGTCTCCCGCAGGCGCGCCGCCGAGATGCTGCCCGACGTGCCCCTCGTCCCGCCCGCCGAGGTGCTGCAGCGTGCCGACCTGGTCCTGCTGACCGTGCCGGACGACGCCCTGCCCGGCCTGGTGGAGGGCCTCGCCGAGACCGGGGCCGTGCGGCCCGGGCAGCTGCTCGTGCACACCTCCGGGCGCTACGGCGCGAAGGTGCTGGACCCCGCCTTGCGCGCGGGCGCGCTGCCGCTGGCCCTGCACCCGGCGATGACGTTCACCGGCACCCCCGTGGACGTGCAGCGGCTCGCCGGATGCTCCTTCGGGGTCACGGCGCCGGAGGAGCTGCGGCTGGCCGCCGAGGCCCTCGTCATCGAGATGGGCGGCGAACCGGAGTGGATCGCCGAGGAGATGCGCCCGCTCTACCACGCCGCGCTCGCCCTGGGGGCCAACCACCTGGTCACGCTGGTCGCGCAGTCCATGGAGCTGCTGCGGGAGGCAGGGGTATCGGCCCCCGACCGGATGCTCGGCCCGCTGCTCGGCGCCGCCCTCGACAACGCCCTGCGCTCCGGTGACGCGGCCCTGACCGGCCCGGTCGCGCGCGGGGACGCCGGCACGGTCGCCGCCCATGTCGCGGAGCTGCGCAGGTACGCCCCGCAGACCGTCGCCGGCTATCTGGCGATGGCCCGCGCGACCGCCGACCGGGCACTCGCCCACGGCCTGCTCAAGCCGGAGCTCGCCGAGGACCTCCTCGGGGTACTCGCCACCGGGACCGACGGCGCCGAGGGAGACGCCCGATGACCACCACCCTGCTGCGCACCGCCGAAGAACTGCACGCACGCACGCGTACCGGCCGTCGCGCCGTCGTGATGACCATGGGCGCCCTGCACGAGGGGCACGCCACCCTGATCCGCACCGCGCGCGAGATCGCCGGGCCGGACGGCCAGGTCGTCGTCACCGTCTTCGTCAACCCGCTGCAGTTCGGCGCGGGCGAGGACCTGGACCGCTATCCGCGCACCCTGGACGCCGACGTGAAGCTCGCCGGGCTGTCCGGCGCGGACGTCGTGTTCGCGCCCTCCGTGGACGAGGTCTACCCGGGCGGCGAGCCCCAGGTGCGCGTCAGCGCCGGCCCGATGGGGGAGCGCCTGGAGGGTGCCTCCCGCCCCGGCCACTTCGACGGCATGCTCACCGTCGTCGCCAAGCTGCTGCACCTCACCCGCCCGGACGTCGCCCTGTACGGGCAGAAGGACGCCCAGCAGCTCGCCCTGATCCGCCGTATGGCGCGCGACCTGAACTTCGGCGTCGAGATCGTCGGCGTCCCCACGGTGCGCGAGGAGGACGGCCTCGCGCTCTCCAGCCGCAACCGCTATCTCTCGCCCGCGGAACGGCGCACGGCGCTCAACCTCTCCCGCGCGCTGTTCGCCGGCCGCGACCGGCACGCGGCGCAGGAGGCGCTGCGCGCGCGGGCGCTGGCGGCACCCGCCACGCACGCGCGGGCCGAAGCGCTCAGCGCCCTCGGGGAGTCCCGGGCGGCCGCCGACGCGCACGCCGTCGCCAAGTCCCGTCCCGCCACCGCCCTCGGCGAGGACGCCTCGCGCCGCACCTTCCACGGCGCCCCCTCCGCCGTACGCGCCGCGGCCCGTCAGGTCCTCGACGACGCCGCGCGCCTGTCGCCGCCGCTCCAGCTGGACTACCTCGCCCTGGTCGACCCCGCCGACTTCACCGAGATCGGGGACGACTTCACCGGCGAGGCCGTGCTTGCCGTCGCCGCCCGGGTCGGGACGACCCGGCTGATCGACAACCTTCCTCTCACCTTCGGAGCCGCCTCGTGACCAGCACAGGCATACGACTGCACGCGCCCGCACCGGGCTGGGCCATCTCCGCCGACGTCGTGGTCGTCGGCTCCGGAGTCGCCGGCCTGACCGCCGCGCTGCGCTGCGAGGCCGCCGGTCTGAACACGGTCGTGGTCACCAAGGCCCGCCTCGACGACGGCTCCACCCGCTGGGCGCAGGGCGGCGTCGCCGCGGCCCTGGGCGAGGGCGACACCCCCGAACAGCACCTGGAAGACACCCTGGTGGCCGGCGCCGGCCTGTGCGACGAGGAGGCCGTGCGCATCCTCGTCACCGAGGGCCCCGACGCCGTGCGCCGCCTCATCGCCACCGGTGCGCACTTCGACGAGTCCGAAGAGGGCGATCTGCAGCTCACCCGCGAGGGCGGCCACCACCGCCGCCGTATCGCGCACGCGGGCGGTGACGCGACCGGCGCGGAGATCTCCCGGGCGCTGGTGGAGGCGGTACGCGCGCGCGGGCTGCGCACCGTCGAGAACGCGCTCGTGCTGGACCTGCTGACGGACGCCGACGGCCGTACGGCGGGTGTGAGCCTGCACGTCATGGGCGAGGGTCAGCACGACGGCGTGGGCGCCGTGCACGCCCCCGCGGTCGTCCTCGCGACCGGCGGCATGGGACAGGTGTTCTCCGCCACCACCAACCCGTCGGTGTCCACCGGTGACGGCGTGGCGCTCGCCCTGCGCGCCGGCGCGGAGGTCTCCGACCTGGAGTTCGTGCAGTTCCACCCGACCGTGCTGTTCCTCGGCCCGGACGCCGAGGGCCAGCAGCCGCTGGTCTCCGAGGCGGTACGCGGCGAGGGCGCCCACCTGGTCGACGCCGACGGTGTGCGGTTCATGGTCGGACAGCACGAACTCGCCGAGCTCGCGCCCCGGGACATCGTCGCCAAGGGCATCATGCGCCGCATGCAGGAGCAGGACGCCGAGCACATGTTCCTCGACGCCCGGCACTTCGGCGCCGACATGTGGGAGCAGCGCTTCCCGACGATCCTGGCCGCCTGCCGCGCCAACGGCATCGACCCGGTCACCGAGCCCATCCCGATCGCCCCGGCCGCCCACTACGCCTCCGGAGGCGTCCGCACGGACTCCCAGGGCCGCACCACCGTCCCGGGCCTGTACGCGTGCGGCGAGGTCGCCTGCACCGGCGTGCACGGCGCCAACCGGCTGGCGTCCAACTCCCTCCTGGAGGGCCTCGTCTACGCCGAGCGCATCGCGGCCGACATCGCGGCGGTGCACGCGGCCGACGGCCTCCACGCGCGCGTGCCCGAACCGGTCGAGCACCCGGACAGGCCCGCGCACCCGCTCCTCGCCCCCGAGGACCGCTTCGCGATCCAGCGGATCATGGCCGACGGAGCGGGCGTCCTGCGCTCGGCGCAGTCCCTGCAGAAGGCCGCCGACGAGCTCCAGCGGCTGCACGCGGACGCCCGCGACGCCCTCGACGAGAACGGCAAGACCTCCGAGCCGGGCGTCGACACCTGGGAGGCCACCAACCTCCTGTGCGTCGCCCGTGTCCTGGTCACCGCGGCCCGCCTGCGCGAGGAGACGCGGGGCTGCCACTGGCGCGAGGACCACGCCGAGCGCGACGACGCGGCATGGCGCCGCCACATCGTCGTACGGCTGAATCCGGACCGCACACTCGCCGTAGACACCACCGATAGCCCAGACTTCCCCCCTACCCGGCCGACTCGGCAGCCCCGGCAGCGCCTTCAGGAGCAGTGACAGAAGTGAGCACCCCCGACCTCCCCCTCGCGTCCAACGGCGGCTGCGGTGACGGCTGCGCCTGTGGCGCGGGCGCCGACGCGGACGCGGAATACCTGGAGTGCGGGCTCGACCCCGCGCTCGCCCAACTCCTGGCCGACGCCGGTCTCGACCCCGTCGAGGTCGAGGACATCGCCAATGTCGCCATCCAGGAGGACCTCGACCACGGCGTGGACGTGACCACCGTCGCGACGATCCCCGAGGACGCCGTGGCCACCGGCGACTTCACCGCGCGCGAGGCGGGCGTCGTGGCCGGCCTCAGGGTCGCCGAAGCGGTGCTGTCCGTGGTGTGCACGGACGAGTTCGAGGTCGAGCGGCACGTGGAGGACGGCGAGCGGGTGGAGGCCGGGCAGAAGCTGCTGTCGGTCACCACGCGCACGCGTGACCTCCTCACCGCCGAGCGCAGCGCGCTCAACCTCCTGTGCCGCCTGTCCGGCATCGCGACCGCCACGCGCGCGTGGGCGGACGTGCTGGAGGGCACCAAGGCCCGGGTCCGTGACACCCGCAAGACGACGCCGGGGCTCAGGTCCCTGGAGAAGTTCGCCGTCCGCTGCGGCGGTGGCGTCAACCACCGGATGTCGCTGTCCGACGCGGCCCTGGTCAAGGACAACCACGTGGTCGCCGCCGGTGGTGTCGCGCAGGCCTTCAAGGCCGTGCGGGAGGCCTTCCCGGACCTGCCGATCGAGGTCGAGGTCGACACGCTGCACCAGCTGCGCGAGGCGGTCGACGCGGGAGCCGACCTGATCCTGCTGGACAACTTCACGCCCGGCGAGTGCGAGGAGGCCGTCGCCCTCGTGCACGGGCGGGCCGCGCTGGAGGCCTCGGGACGGCTCGCGCTGGACAACGCGCGCGCGTACGCGGCCACCGGCGTGGACTACCTCGCCGTAGGAGCGCTCACCCACTCCTCCCCGATCCTGGACATCGGTCTCGACCTGCGAGCGGCGGAGTAGGTACGGGCCATGCTGCTGACGATCGACGTGGGCAACACCCACACCGTCCTGGGCCTCTTCGACGGGGAGGACATCGTCGAGCACTGGCGCATCTCCACGGAGGCGCGCCGCACGGCGGACGAACTGGCGGTGCTGCTGCAGGGCCTGATGGGGATGCACCCGCTGCTCGGTGACGAGCTGGGCGACGGCATCGACGGCATCGCCATCTGCGCGACCGTCCCCTCCGTGCTGCACGAACTGCGAGAGGTGACCCGGCGCTACTACGGGGACGTGCCCGCCGTGCTCGTCGAGCCCGGCGTCAAGACCGGTGTGCCGATCCTCACCGACAACCCCAAGGAGGTCGGCGCCGACCGGATCATCAACGCCGTCGCGGCCGTCGAGCTCTACGGCGGTCCCGCGATCGTCGTCGACTTCGGTACGGCGACGACCTTCGACGCGGTCTCCGCGCGCGGGGAGTACGTCGGCGGGGTCATCGCCCCCGGTATCGAGATCTCCGTCGAGGCGCTCGGCGTCCGGGGCGCTCAGCTGCGCAAGATCGAGGTGGCGCGGCCCCGCAGCGTGATCGGCAAGAACACGGTCGAGGCGATGCAGTCCGGCATCATCTACGGGTTCGCCGGTCAGGTCGACGGAGTGGTGGGCCGGATGGCGCGCGAGCTCGCGGACGACCCGGACGAGGTGACGGTGATCGCGACGGGTGGACTGGCGCCGATGGTGCTCGGGGAGTCGTCCGTGATCGACGAGCACGAGCCGTGGCTGACGTTGATCGGACTGCGCCTGGTGTACGAGCGGAACGTGTCGCGGATGTGAGGACGGGCGGGGCGGCCGGGCGAGGGCACGGCTGAGTCCGGCGGGTGCCGCGCGCCCAGCGCGGTGCTCGCCGTCGGGGGCGAGCGGCCCCGCACGGCAACCGGGTGGCTCTCGTACGCCACACCGGACCTTTATGTCGAATTTGTCTGATTAGCGCGTATCGTCGCCGCATGCCCACGCCATACGGATCCCGAGGCGGCATGGCGTTCGGCGTGGAGGAGCTGCGTGTGCTCCGTCGCGCCCTCGCCCTCGCCCTCCACCCCAGCCCTGCCTCGGCCGAGGACGTCCAGGACTGCCTCCGCCTCGCCGAGTCCCTCGACGAGGCGATGCGCGAGGGCGCCCGGCTGCGGGCCTTCCTGGTGGCCGACCTCGCCCGCTACCGCGCCGCCCTGCCCGGAACCGCCGTCGGCTATCTGGCACTGCTGGAGGAGACGCTGGGGACCGGGTACCGGCCTGGCCCCGACGACCTGGCCGCGCTCAGGGCGCTGCGGGGCAACTCGGTCGCGGCCGCTCTGCTGGGGCGCTGTCAGGTGCTCGCGGAGCAGGACGTGCGCGCCCGCCTGGCGCGCGCCACGGCCCGTCCGGCAGCCGCGGCCGTCCCCGCCTCCCGTACCCGCCTGACGGCGCTCCCCGGGGGCCTCTCGGGCGTTCTGGAGGGCGCGAGGACGGATTCCTGCGGCGAAGCCGGCCCGGACCCCGCGCGAAAGCCCGAGAAGAAACCCGCGGAGAAGCCGGCGCCTGCCAAGCCCGCCCCCGCTCCCGCTCCCGCACCGGCCGATCCCAAGCCGGGCCGCCCCATCCCCACCCCCGGCGAGGTCTTCCCCCGCCGCAGGCCGACCCCGCCGCCCACCTCGGCAACCCCGCCCCCGCAGCTCGCCGTGGGCTGAGACGACAGGGCCTGCCCGGCCGACACCCGCCCCCGCCCCGGCCCTCCTTCGCCCGCTGGCTACTCTGGAGGCATGGACTACGTCTCCGCGCTCGTGCCCCCGGTCGTCATGGCCGTGTTCTTCATCGGCGTGATCAGGGTGATCGTGAAGACCCAGGGCGGGGCCAACAAGGCCAAGGAGGACGCGGTCGTCGACGCCGCCCTCGCGCGCACCGAGGCGGTGCGGCAGGAGATCGCGAAGACCGACGGCTGACGGGGCCCCGCTCCCTGGCGCCTGGCACCGGCGTACGGCTCGGCATCCGAGTCGTACGCCCTTTTTGTGCCGTTTGCCAGGAAAGCTGCACGTCCGGCACGCGAATGTCGAGTTCTGCCACTATTGTGCGAGCTGTGCCTCGCCCATTGGGAGAACTCGAAGACGCGGTCATGACGCGGGTGTGGAAGTGGAACCGCCCGGTCACCGTTCGAGAAGTCCTGGAAGACCTTCAGCAGGAACGGTCCATCGCGTACACCACGGTGATGACCGTTTTGGACAATCTCCATCAGAAGGGCTGGGTGCGCCGCGAAGCCGAAGGCCGGGCCTATCGATATGAGGCCGTGTCCACACGGGCTGCGTACGCGGCCGCGCTGATGAACGACGCCTGGTCCCAGAGTGACAACCCCGCGGCCGCTCTCGTCGCGTTCTTCGGGATGATGAGCGAGGAACAGCGACTGGCCCTGCGAGACGCGGTACGGATCGTCCAAGGACCGGAAGAGACGACCGAACAGGAGAACCCCGGCTCCGCACCCGACGACGACGGGCGATAGCGTCCGCTCATGTCAGCAGAGAGCCCCGAAGGTCTCGAAGGTCCTGAAGTCAGCGCTAAAGCCATCACCGTCCGCCGGGCACGTACCGGCGATGTCACGGCCGTGCGTCGTCTCCTCGACACGTACGTGCGTGGCCGCATCCTGCTCGACAAAGCGACGGTCACGCTTTACGAGGACATCCAGGAGTTCTGGGTCGCCGAACGAGACGACAACGCGGAGGTCGTCGGCTGCGGTGCCCTGCACGTCATGTGGGAAGACCTCGCGGAAGTTCGTACTCTCGCGGTGAAGCCGGGCCTGAAGGGCGCCGGTGTCGGACACCAGTTGCTGGAGAAGTTGCTGCACACAGCGCGCTGGCTGGGTGTTCGCCGCGTTTTCTGCCTCACCTTCGAAGTCGACTTCTTCGCCAAGCACGGCTTCGTCGAGATCGGTGAGACGCCCGTGGACACGGATGTCTACGCGGAGCTGCTGCGTTCCTATGACGAGGGCGTCGCGGAGTTCCTCGGTCTCGAACGGGTGAAACCGAACACCTTGGGCAACAGCCGGATGCTTCTGCATCTGTGATCACCGATCACCGGAAGTATTCGGCCGCTCACCTTGCCCACGTTCCCTATGTCCGAAACGCGCATCTTCCCTGACTGTGCCTGACCGGCAGTCCCGCTGTCGAGGGGTTTGTGTTTTTCCCGGAAAAGCGGTTTGCTTTCCGACGTACTGCAGTACTGCATATAACAGGGGACGGTGAAACGGCGGACGCCGCAGACCCCAGGCCCTCAAGTTATCGATGAAAGGAAATCCGGTGGCACAGAAGGTTCAGGTCCTTCTTGTCGACGACCTCGACGGCGGCGAGGCGGACGAGACCGTTACGTTCGCGTTGGACGGCAAGACGTACGAGATCGATCTCACGACCGCGAATGCGGACAAGCTCCGCGGCCTTCTCGACCCTTACGTGAAGGGCGGTCGTCGTACCGGAGGCCGTGCTTCGGGTGGGCGCGGAAAGACGCGTGCCGCTTCCGGTGGCAGCCAGGACACCGCGCAGATCCGGGCATGGGCGAAGGAGAACGGTTACGAGGTCAACGACCGCGGCCGTGTTCCCGCGTCCATCCGCGAGGCCTACGAGAAGGCCAACGCCTGATCACTGGCCGCGGCAATGGCCGAAGGCTGGGCGCACGCGCGCCGCAGCCACAACCGGTGGCAGTGCGCTGCCACCGTGCCCACGAGACGTACGAGATCGGGGGCGCCACCGACGTCCCCCGCGGCCGACAGCGTCGGCAGCGAGGCCTCGACCGCGCGCCCCGGTTCGGGGGGCCGCAGCCATACGGCGGCCCCCTGCAGGGTGTTCCCGCGGTCCGGCGGTGACGGCGCGTCCATGACGCCGCCCTCGCCGATCGCCATCAGATCGGGCACCAGACCTCCCCACTCCAGCCAGTCCAGCAGCCCCGGCAGCTCCTCCGCGCTGCCCGGCGCCACCAGCAGCCGCATCCGCTCGCCCTGGAGGGCCACCGGAGAGTACGGCGCGAGATGGCGCAGACCCGCCCGGCCCGCTTCCGCCGGCACGTCCAGGACGTCGAAGCGCTCGCCCACGGAAAGCCGCAGTGGAGTACCCGGTCGCGCGGGCACCGTCGGCCACTCCAATTCGTTCTCGTACCAGTCGCGGATTCGCGAGCCCGCCTCGAGAGGCCGGCGGGGGAGTGGGACCGTGAGATCCGTGATGACCGGGGGGTCGCTGCCAACCATGCCAATTGCAACCGTGAGAAGTGCCGTCGAGTTACGCTGGGTGTTCTTGCGAATGCGCAGAGTTTCGGAAAAGGGGGCGTGCGGGGGTGCGGGGAGGCGCAAGGTTGTTCGCCCATAGCGGAGGGATGGGGGGCGCGCGGCATGGAGTGTCAGTCCCAGCGGGTAAGACATCCCTAGTGGGAGGGGGCGACACGCAGGCAAGGTGGTCTCACGTTCGCCATCGGCGTACTGGCGAGTGGGGTAACTGCCTGGCCTGCGGGAACATCGTCTCGCACCATCGGGTTGGAGCAGATGTCGGCGTTCGGGGTCAGGAGGCCATCGACGGTGTCGGCAGTTGGAATGAGCGGTCCCCGCTTGCGGGACTAAGCTGCGGAAGGACAGGGAGGGGAAGTTCCCCCCACTGCCTGACCGCTCTGAGGAGCGATTAACGATGTTCGAGAGGTTCACCGACCGCGCGCGGCGGGTTGTCGTCCTGGCTCAGGAAGAAGCCCGGATGCTCAACCACAACTACATCGGCACCGAGCACATCCTCCTGGGCCTGATCCACGAGGGTGAGGGTGTCGCCGCCAAGGCCCTTGAGAGCCTCGGGATTTCGCTCGAGGCGGTCCGCCAGCAGGTGGAGGAGATCATCGGCCAGGGCCAGCAGGCCCCGTCCGGGCACATCCCCTTCACCCCCCGTGCCAAGAAGGTCCTGGAGCTGTCGCTCCGCGAGGCCCTTCAGCTGGGCCACAACTACATCGGCACGGAGCACATCCTGCTCGGCCTGATCCGTGAGGGCGAGGGCGTCGCCGCCCAGGTCCTGGTCAAGCTGGGCGCAGACCTCAACCGGGTGCGGCAGCAGGTGATCCAGCTGCTCTCCGGTTACCAGGGCAAGGAGACCGCCACCGCCGGCGGGCCTGCCGAGGGCACGCCCTCGACGTCCCTGGTCCTCGACCAGTTCGGCCGGAACCTCACCCAGGCCGCTCGTGAGTCCAAGCTCGACCCGGTCATCGGGCGCGAGAAGGAGATCGAGCGGGTCATGCAGGTGCTGTCCCGCCGTACCAAGAACAACCCGGTGCTGATCGGTGAGCCCGGCGTCGGCAAGACCGCCGTCGTCGAGGGCCTCGCCCAGGCCATCGTCAAGGGCGAGGTGCCCGAGACCCTCAAGGACAAGCACCTCTACACCCTCGACCTCGGCGCGCTGGTCGCCGGCTCCCGCTACCGCGGTGACTTCGAGGAGCGCCTGAAGAAGGTGCTCAAGGAGATCCGCACCCGCGGCGACATCATCCTGTTCATCGACGAGCTGCACACGCTGGTCGGTGCGGGTGCCGCCGAGGGCGCCATCGACGCCGCTTCGATCCTGAAGCCGATGCTGGCGCGCGGTGAGCTGCAGACCATCGGTGCGACCACGCTGGACGAGTACCGCAAGCACCTGGAGAAGGACGCGGCACTGGAGCGCCGCTTCCAGCCCATCCAGGTCGCGGAGCCGTCCCTGCCGCACACGATCGAGATCCTCAAGGGTCTGCGCGACCGGTACGAGGCCCACCACCGGGTCTCCATCACGGACGAGGCGCTGGTCCAGGCGGCCACCCTGGCCGACCGCTACATCTCGGACCGCTTCCTGCCGGACAAGGCGATCGACCTGATCGACGAGGCCGGTTCCCGGATGCGCATCCGCCGGATGACGGCTCCGCCGGACCTGCGTGAGTTCGACGAGAAGATCGCGGGCGTGCGCCGCGACAAGGAGTCCGCGATCGACTCGCAGGACTTCGAGAAGGCCGCCTCCCTGCGCGACAAGGAGAAGCAGCTCCTGGCCGCCAAGGCCAAGCGGGAGAAGGAGTGGAAGGCCGGCGACATGGACGTCGTCGCCGAGGTCGACGGCGAGCTGATCGCCGAGGTCCTCGCGACCGCCACCGGCATCCCCGTCTTCAAGCTGACCGAGGAGGAGTCCTCGCGTCTGCTGCGCATGGAGGACGAGCTCCACAAGCGGGTCATCGGCCAGGTCGACGCCGTCAAGGCGCTGTCGAAGGCGATCCGCCGTACGCGTGCCGGTCTGAAGGACCCCAAGCGCCCCGGTGGCTCGTTCATCTTCGCCGGCCCGTCCGGTGTCGGTAAGACCGAGCTGTCCAAGGCCCTCGCGGAGTTCCTCTTCGGTGACGAGGACGCGCTGATCTCCCTCGACATGTCGGAGTTCAGCGAGAAGCACACGGTCTCGCGTCTCTTCGGTTCGCCCCCCGGCTACGTGGGCTACGAAGAGGGCGGACAGCTGACCGAGAAGGTCCGCCGCAAGCCGTTCTCCGTCGTCCTGTTCGACGAGGTCGAGAAGGCCCACCCGGACATCTTCAACTCGCTGCTGCAGATCCTGGAGGACGGTCGCCTGACCGACTCCCAGGGCCGGGTCGTGGACTTCAAGAACACGGTCATCATCATGACGACCAACCTCGGCACCCGGGACATCTCCAAGGGCTTCAACCTGGGCTTCGCGGCCTCGGGTGACACGAAGACCAACTACGAGCGCATGAAGAACAAGGTGTCGGACGAGCTCAAGCAGCACTTCCGCCCCGAGTTCCTCAACCGCGTCGACGACGTGGTCGTCTTCCCGCAGCTGACCCAGACCGACATCCTCGCGATCGTCGACCTGATGATCAGCAAGGTGGACGAGCGCCTCAAGGACCGGGACATGGGCATCGAGCTCTCCCAGTCCGCCAAGGAGCTGCTCTCGCAGAAGGGTTACGACCCCGTGCTGGGCGCCCGGCCGCTGCGCCGGACCATCCAGCGCGAGATCGAGGACACCCTCTCGGAGAAGATCCTCTTCGGCGAGCTGCGGCCCGGCCACATCGTGGTCGTCGACACGGAGGGCGAGGGCGAGACCAAGACCTTCACCTTCCGCGGCGAGGAGAAGTCGGCCCTGCCGGACGTCCCGCCGATCGAGCAGGCGGCCGGCGGAGCGGGTCCGAACCTGAGCAAGGACGCGTAAGCCTCACGGCGACGCCAGAAGGGGCCGGTGCTTTCGGGCACCGGCCCCTTCCGCATGCCCGCGGAGCGGTGAGGTCAGGACAGCTGACCGTCGTAGTCCGGGAGCTTGAAGGTCTTGTCGGCGTGGCCGCCCGAGAGGTCGGTCGCGCTGTTGCCGATGTTGGCGATGATGTCGTAGCCCTTGTTCTCGATGTCGACGCGCTGGGCGGTCTTGTAGGCGGCGACGTCCTTGAAGAGGTCGATGAGGCCGCGGACGTAGAGGCCGGACACCTGGTAGCCGTCGTGCTCGAGGTTGTACTCGGTGGGCAGGTAGATGATGCCGGGGCGGGCGGTGACGAAGAACAGGGAGACGCCGTGCTGCTGGGCGTACTGGGCGACGTTCAGGACGGGCTTGTTGGCCGGCTGCGGCCAGCTGAAGCCGAAGTCGGTCTCCAGGGTGGTGTTGTCGATGTCGAAGACGATCGCCTGCTTCTCACCGGCCCCGGCGGCGGCGATGCGCTCCTTGATGTACGGGAGGGCCTGGTCCATCACGCCCTGGCAGTCCTTCTGCCAGGTGGCGTAGTCGACGCTTGCGGTGCTCGTCGCGGCGTTCGCGGGGGCGGCCAGCGCCACCAGGGCCGAGGCGGAGACGGTGATGACGGCTGTGCGGCGAGCCCAGGGGCGTCGGCTCTTCATGGGGGGTCCTCTCGCGTCCGTATGTCGTTGTCCTGTGCATGTTCGAGGGCAAGGGTGGCGCGAGGGGAACCGTAGGGTTACCGACGGGTAAGTGGCCAGAGATGTACGTCACATGGGGCCGATCGAAGTTTTCGGGGCCGGTGACATGCCGCACAGGCGATCAGGCCGGTACTACGACCGATAGTGCTGCGGCAGGGCCTTTTTCGTCGCAGAACATCAAGTTTCGCGTTCAATTACTAGAGTGCGTCGTAGATGTCCCATTTTGGGATTGATGTGGGCTCGGGTTACCAAGGATCTGCCCATCCGGCGGCTGCTTGCGCACCGGGTGGCTTTTCTCTGCCCCCCACCCCCTGAGGTCTCGATGTCCCCGCGTGTCACGTCCCGTTCTTCCCGTACGTCCGCCCTGCGCACCCGTGCGGCCGTCCTGGCCGCCGGCTTCGGCGTGTCGGCCGTGCTGGGTGCCGGGGTCGCGGTCGCCGCCGACACCACCTCGGCGACCAACTCCGCCTCCGTCTCCGTCTCCGGCGTGGCGAGCGCCGTCGAGGCGCAGGCGGCTGCCCAGGCCAAGGCCGCCAAGGCCGCCGCGGCCGCGAAGGCGAAGGCGGCGAGCGTGAAGAAGGCGGCCGCCAAGAAGGCCGCCGCGAAGAAGAAGGCGGCTGCCAAGGCTGCCGCGAAGAAGGCCGTCTCCTGGGTCCACCCGGTCCGGAAGTACACGCTCTCCGCGAAGTTCGCCCAGGCCGGCGGCATGTGGCAGTCCACCCACAGCGGTCAGGACTTCGCCGTGGCCAGCGGCACCGAGGTCGTCGCCGCGCACGGCGGCACCGTGGTCAAGGCGGGTTCGAACGGCGCCGGTGACGGCCCGGCGTACGGCAACGCCATCGTCATCCGGCACGGCAACGGCACGTACTCGCAGTACGCCCACCTCTCGCGGATCGACGTCAGGGTCGGTCAGGTCGTCCGGACCGGCCAGCACATCGCCCTGTCCGGCAACACCGGCAACTCCAGCGGACCGCACCTGCACTTCGAGATCCGCAAGACCCCCAACTACGGGTCGGCGATCGACCCGGTGGCCTTCCTGCGCTCCAAGGGCCTGGGCGTCTGAGCCGTCAGTCCGCGGCGTGCGTGCCCTGGTGGGCCTGTACCACCAGGGCAGTCGCCACCTCCAGGACCGCCTCGCGCTTCTCCTCGTCGGTGCCCGGCAGGTCGTTGAGGGCGAACATCCCGGCGTGCATCGCGAACACCGCGCTGATGCAGCGGACCTGGTCGACGAGCGCGGCGTCCGGGTCGATGAGGATGTCGCGCATGCCCATCATGCGGTTGCGGAACATCTCGCCGATGCGCAGTTCCTTCACCGTCGCCTGGTTCTCCTGCATGAAGCGGAAGAGCGGGAGGGCCTCGGCCAGGGCCTCGTTGTAGCGGCGGATGATCTCCTGCTTGGTCTCCAGCGTGTGCGGCTGGAGCTTCCCCCACTCGATCAGTTCCTCGATCGGCTGGGACAGATCCTCGAAGATGCTGACGAGGATCTCTTCCTTCGTCTTGAAGTGGTAGTAGAGCGCCGCCTTGGTGACGTCCAGGCTCTCGGCGATCTCGCGCAGCGAGGTCTTCTCGTAGCCCTGATCCGCGAAGAGTTCGAGCGCCACGTCCTGGATGCGCTGGCGAGTGTTTCCGCGGCGCTGCCGCTTGGTGCCGTCCATCGTGCCGCCCATTGTCGCGCTCCTCACGCCCCCTGCGAACTTACTTGTCGCCCGACTAGAAAACTTACTTGACGCCCGGCTAGTTACGGGTCTACTTTTCCTCAGTGTAGTCAACTAGCCGGTCGGCAAGTAAGTGGCCGACCGGGAGGAAGTGTGCAGGACCGCAGGGGAGTGGGAGCGATGGCGGACACACAGACGGTAGAGACCGAGCCGGACAAACAGCCGAAGAGCGTGCGCGTCGTCCTGCTCGCGCTCATGATCACCATGATGCTCGCGATGCTGGACAACATGATCGTGGGCACCGCGATGCCGACGATCGTGGGCGAGCTCGGTGGCCTCGAGCACCTGTCGTGGGTGGTGACGGCGTACACGCTGGCCACCGCGGCGGCCACCCCGGTCTGGGGCAAGCTCGGCGACATGTTCGGCCGCAAGACCACGTTCATGACCTCGATCGTGATCTTCCTGATCGGCTCGGCGCTCAGCGGCATGGCCCAGGACATGGGCCAGCTGATCGGATTCCGCGCCGTACAGGGCCTCGGCGCCGGTGGTCTGATGGTCGGCGTCATGGCGATCATCGGTGATCTGATCCCGCCCCGGGAGCGGGGCAAGTACCAGGGCATGATGGCCGGCGTCATGGCCATCGCGATGATCGGCGGACCGCTGGTCGGCGGCACCATCACCGACAACTGGGGCTGGCGCTGGGCGTTCTACATCAACCTGCCGCTCGGCGTGGTCTCCCTCGGCCTGATCAGCGCGGTGCTGCACCTGCCGAAGAAGCGGGCCAAGGCCGGCATCGACTACCTCGGCGTGATCCTGCTGACCGTCGGCATCACCTCGATCGTGCTGGTCACCACCTGGGGCGGTTCGCAGTACGCCTGGACCTCCGCGCGGATCATGGAGCTGATCGGCATCGGCGTGGCTGCGCTGATCGGGTTCGTGTTCTGGCAGACCAAGGCCGCCGAGCCGGTCGTGCCGCTGCACATCTTCCGCAGCCGCAACTTCACCCTGATGTCGATCATCGGCTTCATCACGGGCTTCGTGATGTTCGGCGCCACGCTGTACCTGCCGCTGTACCAGCAGTCCGTGCAGGGCGCGTCCGCGACCAACTCCGGTCTGCTGCTGCTGCCGATGCTGGGCGCGATGCTCGTGACCTCGATGGTCGCCGGCCGGGTGACCACGAACACCGGACGCTACAAGCTGTTCCCGGTCGTCGGCAGCGTCCTGATGATCGTCGGGCTGTACCTGCTGTCCACCATGGACACCGGCACCACGCGGTTCACCTCCGGCGTGTTCATGGCGGTCGTCGGTCTGGGCATGGGCTGCCTGATGCAGATCACCATGCTGGTCGCGCAGAACAGCGTCGAGATGAAGGACATGGGCGTCGCGTCCTCCTCGACCACCCTGTTCCGTACGCTCGGCTCCTCCTTCGGCGTCGCGATCATGGGCGCCCTGTTCAACAACCGCGTCCAGCACGTGATGGCCGAGCGGGCCGGAGCACTGGGCTCGAAGATCACCGAGAAGTCGGCGTCGCTGGACGCCAAGAGCCTGGCCAAGCTGCCGGCGGTGGCGCGCGAGGCGTACCAGCACGCGGTGTCCGCGGGTGTCCACTCGGCGTTCCTGCTCGGCTCGGTGGTGGCCATCGTCGCCCTGATCGCCGCGGTCTTCGTCAAGGAGGTCGCGCTGCGCGGCACCGGACCGAAGAGCGAGGGTTCGACGGAGGACGCGCCGGTGCAGCCGACGGTCGTCGAGGCCGTCTGATCCCGCAGTGACCCGAAGGCCCCCGGCAGGTGTCCGCCCCGGGGGCCTTCGTCATGTCCGCGGCCGGGCGGGGGCGGATTCGCTGTGTCGTCCGCAGACACGAACCGTCTTCGCCGCGTCCACCCCAGACACGGGCCGCCATCGCCGCGGCCACCGCACGCAGGTGCCGCCATCGCCGTATCCACCGCCGCCACGGGCCGTTGTCAGTGCCGCGTGCCACCATCACGGTATGGACAGGATGCGGCAGCTGAGGCTGGCCAAGGACGCCATGGACCGGGACTGGGCCGATCCCGGGCTGGACCTCGACGCCGTCGCCGCGCACGCCGGGTACTCCCGCTTCCACTTCCTGCGGACCTTCAAGGAGGCCTACGGCGAGACGCCCCGGCAGTACCTGACGCACCGCCGGATCGAGCGCGCCGAGGAGATGCTGCGCAGCGCGGACCTGAGCGTCACCGAGATCTGCCACCTCGTCGGCTTCAGCAGCCTCGGGACGTTCTCGGCCCGCTTCAAGACCCGCACCGGCCTGACACCGAGCGAGTACCGCACCGAGCACGTCGGCCGGGGAGCCGCGCTCATACCCGGCTGCTACGCGATGCTGTGGGCCGGCGGGTTCCCGCGCAGGGAGAGCAACTCCGAAGAAGCGCCCTGAACCCCGCCCTGCCTACGGTGACGGACAGGACGACGGCACCGAACAGGGAGCACAGCCATGATCCTCGGTCTCGGCATCAGCACGGTATGGACCTTCGACCAGCAGCGCACCAAGGCCTTCTTCACCGAGAAACTGGACTTCGAGGTCCGCAGCGAGGTCGAAATGGGCGAGATGAAGTGGGTCACGGTCGCGGCGAAGGACCAGCCCGACCTCGAACTCACCCTGATGAGCCTCGACGGGCCCGGACTCGACCCCGAGTCCGCCGCGGCGCTGAAGAAGCTCGTCAGCAAGGGGGTGCTGGGGGCCGGCGCGTTCCGTACCGACGACTGCCGCGGCGACTACGAGACCTTCAGGGCCCGTGGTGTGGAGTTCCTGCAGGCCCCGCAGGAGCGGCCGTACGGCATCGAGGCGATCTTCCGCGACGACAACGGCAACTGGTACTCGCTGACCCAGCGCAGCGAGGAGCTGGACTTCTCCAAGGACTTCGGGTGAGCGCCGAGGAGCCCGCGCCCGAGCACACCGCCGTACGGGTCGCCCTGTGGCGGGCCCTGCACCTGCGGGCCGACGCGCCGCCGCACGTCATCGAGGACGAGCTCGGGCTGCGGATCGCGGACCCGGGCGAGGGGTGGGGGGAGCGGCCCGACATGGACGTCGACGCCACGCGCCGCACCCGGGCCTCCATCGTCGCGCGCGCCCGGTTCGTCGAGGACCTGCTCGAGGAGCTGGCGGAGCACGGGGTGGATCAGTACGTCGTCCTCGGTGCCGGGCTGGACACGTTCGCCCAGCGGCGGGCGGCGGACGCCGTGCGGCTGGGTCTGCGGGTCTTCGAGGTCGACCTGCCGGGCCCGCAGGCCTGGAAGCGGCGACGGCTGGCCGGCCTCGGCCTGGACGTCCCGGAATGGCTGCGGTTCGTGCCCGTCGACTTCGAGGGCGACTGGTGGGGACGGCTGACCGAGGCGGGACTCGATCCCGCACGGCCCGCGGTCGTGGCCTCCGCGGGGGTCACGATGTACCTCAGCGAGGACGCGGTCACGGCCACCTTCCGGCTGGTCGCCGGGCTGGCCCCGGGGTCGGCGTTCGTCACGACCTTCCTGCGGCCCGTCGAGGACGTGGAGCCGGAGCAGCAGGCGCAGCTGCGGGTGGCGATGGCGGGCGCCCGCGCGGCGGGCACCCCCTTCCTCAGCTTCTACCGGCCCGCACGGATCCTCGCCCTGGCCCGCGAGGCGGGCTTCCACGAGACCCGCCATGTGTCGGCGGCGGACCTGGAGAAGCGGTACTTCGCCGACCGCACGGACGGCCTGCGGCCCTCGCGCGGGGAGGAGCTGCTCGTCGCCACCGTCTGACGGCGGCCACGGCAGCGGCTACGGCAGCACCGGGTAGCTGCCCGTGTTGGTCGGCGCGTGCTCCGGGAGCCACAGCACCGCCACCGCGCCCTCGGCCGGCACGTGGTCCGGGGACCCGGCCGGGCGGACGTTGCGGAAGGTCAGGCGGGCGCCCAGGACCCGCGCCTGGCCGGCCGCGATCGTCAGGCCGAGACCGTGCCCGTGGCCCGACCGGTCGCTGCTGCCGGTGCGGAAGCGGCTCGGGCCGTCGGCCAGCAGGTCGGCGGGGAAGCCGGGCCCGTGGTCGCGGACGCGGATCACCCGTCCCTCGACGGTGACCTGGATCGGCGGCTTGCCGTGCCGGGCGGCGTTGGCGAGCAGGTTGAACAGGACGCGCTCCAGGCGGCGCGGGTCGGTCGTGACCATCGACTCGTGCACCACCCGCACCTCGATGTGCGGGTCCTTGGCCGCCACCCGCCGGGTGACGAACTCACCCAGCAGGATGTCCTGCAGCTCGGCCCGCTCGGAGGCCCCGTCCAGGCGGGCCACCTCCAGGACGTCCTCGACGAGGGTGCGCATGGCCTTGGCGCGGTCCAGGACCAGCTCGGTGGGGCGGCCGGGCGGCAGCAGCTCGGCCGCCGTCAGCAGACCCGTCACCGGGGTACGCAGTTCGTGCGCGATGTCCGCCGTGACCCGGCGCTCGGCCTCCAGGCGCTGCTGCAGGGCGTCCGCCATGGCGTCCACGGCGCTGGCCAGGTCGTCGGTCTCGTCCCGGACCACACCCCCGATCGCGGCCCGCACACGCACGTCCGTCTCGCCCTTGGCGACCTGGTTCGCCGCGGCCGCCGCCTTGCGCAGCCGGCGCGACAGCTGGCCGCCGATGAGCACGCCGAGCGCGCTGCCGCCGAGGACGACCGCGATGGACCCGATGACCAGCGCCTGGTCGAGGTCCTTGAGGATGTCCGTGCTGCGGTCGGTGAACCCGGTGTGCAGGGACAGCACATGGCCGTCCTTGACGGGGACGGCGGCCCAGATGTCCGGCACGCCGTTGTGCCGCTCGGTGACGTACGTCGCCCGCCGGCCCTCGTCGACCTTCTCCCGCAGCGCCCTCGGCAGATCGGGGTCGTCCCGCTGGAGGTTGGGGAAGTTCAGCCGGCCGGACAGTTCGTAGTTGCGCTGGGCGATCTGCAGCCGCTCGTCGGCGAGGTCGCGCGCGTTGTCCAGCATCGACACCCGGGCCGCGTTGTGCACGACCAGGCTCAGCGTGATCGCGATCAGCGCGCCGACCAGCGCGATGGCGGCGCTGAGCTTCCAGCGCAGGCCGGTACGGATACCGCCCACCTCGCGTCTCCCCTGGCTCCGGAAGGTCCCCCGCATGTCCGTGCCGTCCCCGCTCAGGCCTTCAACTTGTAGCCGAAGCCGCGGACCGTCTCGATCCGGTCCTGGCCGATCTTCGTACGCAGCCGCTGCACATGGACGTCGACCACGCGCGTGTCCCCGCCCCAGCCGTAGTCCCACACGCGCTCCAGCAGCTTGTCGCGCGACAGGACCGTGCCCGGCGCCGAGGAGAACTCCAGGAGCAGCCGCATCTCGGTCGGGGTGAGCGCCACCGGCTGCCCGGCCCGGCGCACCTCCATGCCCTCGGTGTCGATCTCCAGCTCGCCGAAGGTCAGCACTCCGCCGGACATCCCGTCGGCGCCGTCGTCGGGCTTCTCGTCGCCGCCGGCGTGACCGAAGCGCCGCAGCACCGCGCGGATCCGCGCGACCAGCACGGCGCCGTCGAACGGCTTGGTCACGTAGTCGTCGGCGCCCGCCTCCAGGCCCAGGACCACGTCGATCGAGTCGGCGCGCGCCGACAGCATGATCACCGGCACGGTCGACTCGTCCCGGATACGACGGCACAGGCTGACCCCGTCGAGGCCGGGCACCATGACGTCGAGCAGCGCGATGTCCGGCCGGTTCGCGCGGAACGCCTCCAGACCCGACAGGCCGTCGGGCATCGCGGTGACCGCGAAGCCGTCCCGCTCCAGGGCGAGCTGGGTGGCCTCGCGGATGACGTCGTCGTCCTCGACGAACAGGACGTGGGTCTGGTCTGCCATCCCGGTGCTCTCAGTTCTTGTCTCGGTCGTGGTGGAGGTGTGCGGCCCGCTACAGATGAATCGTTCCGCGGGGGCCGATCGGTTCACTCTTCCTCGTGGCGAGGCCGACCCTACGACGAGGGTGACGCGCCGCCTCCGACCGCGTTGCTGTAGTCGTTGCGCGTGTGGAACCGCTCGGTGAAGCGACCCGAGGCCCAGCTGTACGTCGTGACGATCTCGCCGGACGGGCTCGACACCGGGTCACCCTTCTCGTACACCTGCTTGGTCACCACCAGGTCGCCCCGGTCGATCTCCGCATACACCGGGGGTTCCTCGGCCTGGAACACATTCTCGTACCGGCCGCCCTGCTCGCGGTACACGTACGAACCCACACCCACCGCGTCCCCGCAGGTCAGCACATTGACGACGACGTCGTCGGCCGGTCCTCCGGTCAGCTCCCCGTACGACACGTCGACCGGGTACTCGTCGGCCACGCACGGTTTCAGCTCGCGCTTGACCTCCGCCGAGACCGCGGGGTCGTCCTTGACGAGCTTGACCGCGTCCACCCGCTTGACCGCCTTCGACGGGGCGGGGCTGGACGAGGGCGTGCTGGCGACGCCCGCGACCGAATCCGCGTGCGCCGGGCCCTCGTCGCGGGCGCCGGTGCCGCCGGTCGCGCAGGCGGACGCCAAAAGGCCGACGGCGGCGAGCACGGCCACCGCCGTACACGCCGCCTGCACTTTCCCCCGGCCCGGTTCGGGCCCGGCGGGGGTCAGACCGCGCAACGCTCCCGCTCCTCATGCTCCAGCGCGCGTGCGTCCAGGTCGCGGCTCTCCAGCTCCTCGCGGAGCCGGGCGAGCGCCCGGTGCAGCGTGCTCTTGACCGTGCCGGCCGACATGCCGAGGGCGGCGGCCGTCTCCTCCGTGGACATCTGCTCCCAGTGTCGCAGCACCACGACGCTGCGCTGCTTCGGTGCCAGAACTTTCATGATGTCCATAAGGAGCGCGCGGTCGGCGTGCTGCTCGGTGGAGTCGTCGACGCTCGCGTCCGGCAGCTGCTCGGTCGGGACCTCCTCCAGCTTGCGCGCCCGCCACCACTCGGTACGCGTGTTGATCATCACGCGGCGCAGGTAGGCGTCCGCGAGGCGCTTGTCCGCGATGCCGTCCCAGCGGCCGTACGTCCGCACCAGCGCCGTCTGGAGGAGGTCCTGGGCGTCCGTCGGGTCCGGGACCAGCCGGCGCGCGCTGCGCAGCAGCGCGTCCTGCCGGGTGCGGACATACTCCTCGAACTCGAGCACCTCGCCCTGCGCCATGTCGAACCGCCTCCTGATCCCCGTTTCCGTCGGCCCCTCGCCGTCGGTCTGTTCCGTGGGAATGAAGCTACGGACGCGTTGTCACGGCGCTGTGCGCGGCAGCCCTCGGCTGGCAATCGGCTGTACGTCGGTTGTGTAACGGACGTAGGAACGGGGTAAAGCAGCACACCAGTTGGTGGCAGTTTGGGGTGATTCGGCTCTGTGGCGGCCGTGATGTTTCGGCGGTCTACGTCAACGGCAGCCGATACAAACCACCGGGAAGGGGCTCCACGAGTCCGTCGGCGACGAGTCCGTCCAGCGCGCGCGCCCGCTGCACCGGTTCGTGCCACACCCGGTCCAGCGCCGACTGCGGGACGGGCGCGTGGGCTTCACGGAGTACGGCGAGGAGCTTGCCGCGGACTTGGCGGTCGGTGCCGGCGTAGGTCTGGCCGCGGCGCGGCGGGCCGTCGTGCTCGGGCTTGCCCGCCAGGCGCCAGGCGCACTGCGCGGCGATGGGGCAGCGGTGGCAGGACTCGTTCTTGGCGGTGCAGACGAGCGCGCCGAGTTCCATGGAGGCCGCCGCCCAGCGCGAGGCGGTGTGCTCGTCCTCGGGCAACAGGGTGCGGGCGAGCCTGCGTTCGGCGGCGGTGGTGGCGTTCGGCGGGTACTGGACGCCGGTGACGGCCCGGGCGAAGACCCGGCGGACGTTGGTGTCGAGGACCGGGTGGCGCTGGCCGTACGCGAAGGAGGCGACCGCCGCGGCCGTGTACTCGCCGATGCCGGGCAGGGCGAGGAGCTGGGCGTGGTCGGTGGGTACGTCGCCGCCGTGGCGTTCCGCTATGGCGACCGCGGCGCCGTGCAGCCGCAGGGCGCGGCGCGGGTAGCCGAGGCGGCCCCAGGCGCGGACGGCCTCGCCCGGGGGCTCCTCGGCGAGGTCGGCGGGGCGCGGCCAGCGGGACAGCCACTGCTCGTAGACCGGCAGGACGCGGTTGACCGGGGTCTGCTGGAGCATGAACTCGCTGACCATCACGCCCCAGGGGCCGGCCTCGGGGCGGCGCCAGGGGAGGTCGCGGGCGTTCTCGGTGAACCAGTCGATGACGGGGGAGTGGAGCGCCGTGGGGGCGACGGCCGTCTCCGGGGTGGCGGTCTGCGGGGCGGTCTCGGGGGTGGGGGGCTCGGCGGTGGCCGCGGAGGTGTTCGTGAGCGCAGTCATGGCCTTCCGATCCTGCCATGGCGTGTGGTGGTTTGGCCGGTGTGGCGCCGGGGGCGTGTGGTGGGTCGGGGCGTGGCGGTGCGGCGCGCCCGCCGCGGGCGTGGCGTGGCGGTGCCGTGAGCCCGCCGCCTGCAGGGCGTTCGCCCGCTGGAGAAGTGGAACGCGTGCGGGGCGCGTGTGCGGCGGGTCGCACCGCAGCATCACGACGCGCTCCCGTGCGTGCGCGGGTGCGCCTGGTCGTCGTCTCCGGGATGATGATCCGGAAAAGTTGCGGTGCGGGCGGCGGGTACGGCAAGCGAAGGCGCCGATCTCTCGTACAGTTTGCGCCGTGGGATCTCTGCGCAATCCTGTCGGGCCGCTTCCCTCCACCATCTACTGGCGCCGGAGGGTCGTACTGCTGTCCGTGCTGGTCCTGTTGGCGTTGTTGATCACGTGGATCGTGACCTCGAGCGGCGGAGGCGGCAAGAAGGACGACGGGGCGAACGGAAAGACTCCCGCGCCCACCATCAGTGCGGGACCGTCCAGTTCGGGGCCCGCGATCAGTCAAGCCCCGGGCGGGCGCGACGAGTCGAGTGGCGGGGGTTCCGGTTCGGATGCCGGGGGGACGGGCTCCGGCGGGAGTTCGGGCTCCGGTGACGGCGGTGGGTCGGGGGCGGCGTCGGGCGGCTCCGGCGGCTCCGGCGGCAGCGGCGGTGCGAGCGGTGGCGGTGCCGGGAGCGGGGTCGGGCAGGGGGACACCGTGCCGGCCGGGTCCACGTTGCCCAACTGCACTGCCGGTGCGGTGAAGTTGAGTGTGCGGAGTCTGCACAACACCTACAGTCCCGGTGACACCGTCACGCTGCTGGTGACCGCGAAGAACTCCTCCGGCGGCGACTGCAAGGTCGATCTCGGGCCCAAGAGCGCGGTGTTGACGATCTCCAAGTCGACCGACAGCGCCGACGACTACTGGTCCTCGGCGGACTGCCCGAAGACCGCGGGCAGCCTGCTGTTCCGGGCGCCCGCCGGGAGCAGCATCACCTACACGGTGAAGTGGGACCGCAAGCCGAGCGCTCCGGAGTGCGCGACGCCTCCGGCGGGCTCGGCCGGGGCCGGGACCTATCTGGTGGAGCTGGCCGCGTCGGGATACGGGAAGACGCAGACGTCCTTCGTGCTCAAGAACGACTAGAGAAGACCCCGGTCAGACGTAGCGTTCCAGGATCGAGCTCTCGGCCAGGCGGGACAGGCCCTCGCGGACGCTTCGGGCGCGGGCCTCGCCCACGCCGTCCACCGTCTGGAGGTCGTCCACGCTCGCGGCGAGCAGCTTCTGCAGGCCGCCGAAGTGCTCCACCAGCCGGTCGATGATCGCGCCGGGGAGACGGGGGACCTTGGCCAGGAGGCGGAAGCCGCGCGGGGAGACCGCCGAGTCCAGCGCCTCCGGGGAGCCCGTGTAGCCCAACGCCCGCGCCACCGTGGTGAGTTCGAGGAGCTCGGCGTGGGTGAGGGCGTCGAGTTCGTAGAGGGCCTCGTCGACGGTGCGGGAGCGCTTGGCGGTCGGTTCGGGGACGTAGTCGCGGACCACCAGCTCACGCTCGGGCTCGACGCCGGCGATCAACTCGTCCAGCTGGAGGGCGAGGAGACGGCCGTCGGTGCCCAGTTCGACCACGTATTCGGCGATTTCGGTGGCGATGCGGCGGACCATCTCCAGACGCTGCGCCACCGCGGAGACGTCCCGCACGGTGACGAGGTCCTCGATCTCGAGAGCCGAGAGGGTGCCGGCCACCTCGTCCAGACGGAGCTTGTAGCGCTCCAGGGTCGCCAGGGCCTGGTTGGCACGGGAGAGGATCGCCGCCGAGTCCTCCAGCACACGGCGCTGGCCGTCCACGTAGAGGGCGATCAGACGCATCGACTGGGACACGGAGACCACCGGGAAGCCGACCTGCTTGGAGACGCGGTCCGCGGTGCGGTGGCGGGTGCCCGTCTCCTCCGTGGGGATCGTCGCGTCCGGGACGAACTGGACGCCCGCCCTGAGGATCTTCGACAGGTCGGAGGAGAGCACGATGCCGCCGTCCAGCTTGCACAGCTCGCGCAGACGCGTGGCCGTGAACTCGACGTCCAGGACGAAACCGCCCGTGCACATGGCTTCGACGGTCCTGTCGAAGCCGAGCACGATGAGTCCGCCGGTGTTGCCGCGGAGCACGCGCTCCAGCCCGTCGCGCATCGCCGTGCCGGGTGCCACGGCGCTCAGAGAGGCGCGCATCAGGCCATCGGCACCGGAACTCCCGCCGGACTTTCCGGGAGCTGCTGCCCGGTCGTTGGCTGCCACTGCACTCCTCCGGTCGCAGGTTCTGGGGCGCCCCCGTGTCGCACATTCGGTCGTACGGACGGGCGAGACCTGGGCAAAGTCTACCGGCGGTCCTCCTCCTCCCGTGGGGCCTCTCGGCGACGCGAGCGCGGAAGGACCCGCAGAGCGTCTCCTATGTCGGCGACTTCCAGGACCTTCATGCCGGGAGGGATCTTGCCGGGATCGCCCGGAACGAGTGCGTGCGTGAAGCCCAGACGGTGCGCCTCGGAGAGCCGGCGCTGGACGCCCGTGACCCGTCTGACCTCGCCCGCGAGCCCCACCTCGCCGATCGCGACCAGGTTCTTCGGCAGCGGGGTGTCGCTGGCGGCGGAGGCCAGCGCGAGGGCGATGGCGAGGTCGGCGGCGGGCTCGGAGAGCTTCACGCCGCCGACGGTCGCCGAGTAGATGTCCCGCTTGCCGAGCGCGCTGATGCGGCCGCGCTGCTCCAGGACGGCCAGCATCATCGAGACGCGGGACGTCTCGAGACCGGAGGTGGTGCGGCGGGGCGAGGGGATCTGGGAGTCGACCGTGAGCGCCTGGACTTCGGCCACCAGGGGGCGGCGGCCCTCCAGGGTCACCGTCAGGCAGGTACCGGGGACCGGTTCGTCACGTCGTGTCAGGAAAAGTCCGCTTGGGTCGGCGAGGCCCGTGATGCCCTCGTCGTGCAGTTCGAAGCAGCCGACCTCGTCGGTGGCGCCGTAGCGGTTCTTGACGCCCCGGACCAGGCGGAGGCGGGCGTGGCGGTCGCCCTCGAAGGAGAGGACGACGTCCACGAGGTGTTCCAGGAGGCGGGGGCCGGCGATCGCGCCGTCCTTGGTGACATGGCCCACGAGGAGTGTGGACATGCCGCGCTCCTTCGAGGCGCGGATGAGGGCGCCCGCGACCTCGCGGACCTGCGCCATGCCGCCGGGGGCGCCGTCGATCTCGGGAGAGGCGACCGTCTGCACCGAGTCGAGGATGAGGAGGGACGGCTTGACGGCGTCCAAGTGACCGAGAACGGCGGCCAGATCGGTCTCGGCGGCGAGGTAGAGGTGGTCGTCGATCGCCTTGATGCGGTCGGCGCGCAGCCGGACCTGGCTCGCCGACTCCTCGCCCGTGACGTAGAGGGTGCGGTGCTCGTCGCTCGCCGACTTGGCCGCCACGTCCAGCAGGAGCGTCGACTTGCCCACCCCGGGCTCGCCCGCGAGCAGGACGACGGCACCGGGCACCAGACCGCCGCCGAGCACGCGGTCCAGCTCGGGCACGCCGGTCGAGCGGGCGGTGGCCTGGCGGCCGTCGACCTGGCCGATGGGCACGGCGGAGGTGGTGACGCGGCCGGGCGCCGTCGTACGGACCGCGGGCGCGCCGTACTCCTCGATCGTCCCCCAGGCCTGGCACTCGGGGCAGCGACCGAGCCACTTGGCCGTCTGCCAGCCGCACTCGGTGCAGCGGTAGGAGGGCCGGTCCTTGGTGGTCTTGGTACGGGCAGCCATGTCGAGAACCGTAGCTGGCGGCACTGACAACACGTGGGGGCGCGTCCCCGGAGCACCGCCCGGCAGCACGGAAGGCGCCCCACGTGAATCGGCCACTCAGCGTCGAACCGGCCATGGAACGAAAGGTTCCTGTACTCGATTGAGGGATCGTTTCACCCGTACGGAGTAAATGTGCTCAAGTGGGCAGAAGGGCCTGCTCTCCGGCGCCTACCTTCCACGGATGATGAGCAGCAGTCCGGAGACCTCGACCCGCACCACCGGCGCACACCGGGCGCGCCGAGAGGCGCGTGACCGCACCGCCGCGCGTACCTTGGCGCAGCGACCGCCCGCGCGCTACGAGCCGTATCTGGACGGGCTGTTCACCTACTGCCTGTCCGTCCTGTGCGACCACGACAGCGCCACCGAGGCCCTCGGCGACGTCCTCGCGCTCGCCGAGAAGCGCCGCGGCCCGGAAGCGGCCGGTGACCATCGCGCCTGGCTGTACGCCCTGGCCCGCTGGGCGTGCCTGCGCAAGCTCGCCGAGGCCAAGCAGAAACGTCAGGGCACGCACGCGGCGGGCCGACACGGCGGCGAGAAGGCGCCCCCGGGACCACCCGTCTCCGAGGAGGTCCAGGAGCGGCGCCGGGGCCAACTCGCCCAGCTCGCCTGGCCGGAGGCGGCCGGCACCACCCCGGAGCAGCGAGAGGCCCTCGAACTCGCCGTGCGCCACCACCTCGCCGCCCACGAGGTCGCCGCCGTCCTCGGACTGGACCTCGCGGCCGCCCGTGAACTGCTCGCCTCCGCCGCCTGCGAGGTGGAGCGCACGCGCGCGGCCCTCGCCGTCGTGGAGACCGGCGGCTGCCCGGCCGTGGCCCGGCTCGCCGGCGACCACCAGCTGGTGCTCAGCTCGGCGGTGCGCAAGGAGCTCGTCCGGCACGTCGACGACTGCCCGCTCTGCCGGCGCGCCGCCGAGCGCGCGATCCCGGGGCGGTGGCCCGGCGCGATGGTCACCCCGGCCGAGCTGCCGGTGCTGGAGGCGCCCCGCGCGGCCCTGCACGTCGCGCTGGCGCATCACGCACGCACGCGTGGCGCCACTCTGCCCCGGTTCGACCGGCGCGGCTTCCCCATGGACCCCAAGGACCGGGCCGCCCGCCGCGACCGGCTGCGCGCGCGTGCCGTGACGACGACGGTCGTGGCCACCGTCGTGGCGGCCCCGGTGCTGGCGCTGTGGGCCGCCTACCGGGCCGACCCGGCTGGGGAGGGCACGGACGGCCGTTCCGCCAGCGCCAGCGAGGCGCACGGCGCCGACACCCTCGACGGCGAGGCGGCCGGCGGCTACGAGAACGCCGGGAACGCCAGCGCCAAGCCCGACAGCCGCTTCGGCAAGGGCGCCAGGACGGACGTCTCCGTCGAGGTCATCGGCGTCGCCGGTGCCGGCGGGAAGGGCGCGGGCCATCTGCGGGTGTCGGCCGGCCACAGCGGCGACACCACCCTCGTCACCCTCACCGCGACCGGTTCCGCACCGGTCAGCTGGTCCGCGACCACCGGTGCCTCCTGGCTCTACTTCAGCAAGTCGTCGGGAACCCTCGCACCGGGCGAGACGTTCACGATCAAGGTGTACGTCGACCATCTGCGCGAGCCTTCCGGCCACTGGAGCGCGCGGGTGGCGATCGCACCGGCCGGCGCCGTCGTCACCATCGACGGCTACGGCACCGCGCCCAGCCCCTCGGACCCGTCCGGCCCCGGCCCCACCGCCCCCGCCGACCCGCCGCCCCCGTCCGACCCGGACCCGACCGGTTCGGCGCCCTCGAGCCCGACCGACCCGCCCTCGTCCCCCGACCCCACACCCACCGACTCCGCCCCCTCCGACCCGGGCGGCTCGACACCACCGCCGGGAGACAGCGGCACCCCGAGCCCGTCCACGTCGTAGCCCGCGGTGGCCACCCGGCGGAACGTCCCTACGCCGTCGCCGCCCAGGGCAATCCGGCGGACCACGCGGACGTCGCCCGTGCAGGCTGTCCGGCGCTTAGGGGCGGTGCTGCTTGTGCCGGTCGCCCGGCGGATCGGGCCGGTGCCGCCGTCGCCTGTGCCGACAGTCCGGCGGATCGGGCCGGTGTCGGCATCGCCTGTGCCGACAGTCCGGCAGATGGGGCCGGTGTCGCTGTCGCCCGCAGGCCGTGGGGCGCGGATCGGGCCGGTGCCGCCGTCGCCTGTGCCGACAGTCCGGCGGATCGGGCCGGTGTCGCTGTCGCCCGCAGGCCGCGGGGCGCGGATCGGGCCGGTGTCGGCGTCGCCTGTGCCGACAGTCCGGCGGATCGGGCCGGTGTCGCTGTCGCCCGCAGGCCGTGGGGCGCGGATCGGGCCGGTGTCGGCGTCGCCTGTGCCGACGGTCCGGCGGATGGGGCCGGTGTCGCTGTCGCCCGCAGGCCGTGGGGCGCGGATCGGGCCGGTGCCGCCGTCGCCTGTGCCGGTCGCCCGGCGGGTCGAGCCGGTGTCGGCATCTCCAGCGCCCGCCGCCCGGCGGATCCCGCAGCCGTCACGCGCGCCGACCGCCGCCCGGCGGATCATGCAGCCCTCGCCCTCGCCGCCCGCCGCCGGCGGATCATGCAGCCGTCGCCATCACCGTCGCCGTCACCCGCCCCGCCCCCCGCGGTCGCCCCCCTCCGCCGCTCAGGCCCCTCAGACCGTCGGGTCGGCGGGGTGTGGGGCCAGCAGGGGCAGCTGCGACGCCAGTCGCTGTTCGCACAGTTCCACGAGACGGTCGTAGCCGGCCTTGCCCATCAGCTCGGTCAGCTCCGCCCGGTAGGACACGTACACGGGCTCGCCCGCGCCGTGCGCCGAGGTCGCCGACGTGCACCACCAGTGCAGGTCGTGGCCGCCCGGACCCCAGCCCCGGCGGTCGTACTCACCGATGGAGACCTGCAGGACCCGGGTGTCGTCGGGGCGGTCGATCCAGTCGTAGGTGCGCCGGACCGGAAGCTGCCAGCAGACGTCCGGCTTGGTCTCCAGCGGCTCGCGGCCCTCCCGCAGCGCCAGGATGTGCAGCGAGCAGCCCGCGCCGCCCGCGAACCCGGGCCTGTTCTGGAAGATGCAGGAGCCCTGGTACGGACGGGTCTGGCGGTCGCCGTCCTCGTCCTCGGAGACCCAGCCGCGCTCCGTGCCCTCGGCGTGGTGCTGCCAGATGTCCGGCGTGAGCCTCGCCACGTGCTCGGCGACGCGCTTCTCGTCGTCCTCGTCGGAGAAGTGGGCGCCCAGCGTGCAGCAGCCGTCGTCGGCGCGGCCCGCCTGGATGCCCTGGCAGCCGCTGCCGAAGATGCAGTTCCAACGAGAGGTCAGCCATGTCAGATCGCACCGGAAGACCTGTTCGTCGTCCGCCGGATCAGGGAACTCCACCCACGCGCGCGCGAAGTCGAGGCCCTTCTCGTCGGCCTCCCGGGCCTTCTTCGACATCCTCACCTGCTTCGGAGTCTTCGACGGCTTCTGTGACTTCGCCCGCAAAGGACCCTCGGCGGCCGTGGCTGCCACCGCCGACTTGTCGTCCTTTGCCTTTTTCGTCTTTGGCACAGGACCAGCCTACGGCTCTCGCGACCCCACCGAGGACGGAGTACGGCCCAGCGGGCAGTAGCGTTCCGTACATGAGACTCGGTGTCCTCGACGTGGGTTCGAACACGGTGCATCTGCTGGTGGTGGATGCACACCCCGGCGCGTGCCCCCTGCCCGCGCACTCGCACAAGGCGGAGCTGCGCCTTGCCCAACTCCTCGACGACAGCGGAGCGATCGGCCCCGAGGGCGTCGAGAAGCTGGTCGCCGTGATCCACGAGTGCCTTCAGGCCGCCGAGGACAAGGGCGTCGAGGACGTCCTCCCCTTCGCGACCTCCGCCGTCCGCGAGGCCGACAACGCCGACGACGTCCTCGCGCGCGTGAAGGACGAGACCGGCGTCGAGCTGCAGGTCCTCACCGGCGCGGAGGAGGCCCGGCTCACCTTCCTCGCCGCCCGGCGCTGGTTCGGCTGGTCCGCGGGCAAGCTGCTCGTCCTCGACATCGGCGGCGGCTCCCTGGAGATCGCCTACGGCATGGACGAGGAACCGGACGCCGCCGTCTCCCTCCCCCTGGGCGCCGGCCGTCTCACCGCGGCCTGGCTGCCCGGCGACCCGCCCGGCCCGGAGCCGATAAGGGCCCTGCGCCGCCATGTGCGCGCCCAGATCGCCCGTACCGTCGGCGAGTTCAGCCGCCTCGGCACCCCCGACCACGTCGTGGGGACGTCGAAGACCTTCAAGCAGCTCGCCCGGCTCGCGGGCGCGGCCAGGTCGGCGGAGGGCCTGTACGTCCAGCGTGAACTGAAGCGGGAGTCCCTGGAGGCCTGGGTCCCGAAACTGGCCGAAATGACGACGGCCCGGCGGGCCGAACTGCCCGGCGTCTCGGAGGGCCGGGCGGGCCAGCTGCTCGCGGGCGCCCTGGTCGCCGAGGGTGCGATGGACCTGTTCGGCGTGGACAGCCTGGAGATCTGCCCATGGGCGCTTCGCGAGGGCGTGATCCTGCGCCGACTCGATCACATGGGGTCGGCGTAGCGACCGGGGGCGCGGGGAAACGTGCGACACGCCACAAAACACCCGCACACGCCCGTGGTGAATCCCACAACGGCGAATAGGGGCCCCGCACCCCGCCCACCGCACCCCGTAATCTGTCGGCATGGCGGAGCCAGTGTGCATCCCGGATGCGAAGGTCGCGCTCTCCACGGCCTCCGTGTACCCGGAGTCCACGGCGACGGCCTTCGAGATCGCCGCGCGCCTCGGGTACGACGGTGTCGAGGTCATGGTCTGGACCGACCCGGTCAGCCAGGACATGGAGGCGCTGCGCAGACTCAGCGACTACCACCAGATCCCGATTCTGGCGGTACACGCCCCCTGTCTGCTCATCACGCAGCGCGTCTGGTCCACCGACCCCTGGGTCAAGCTCCAGCGCGCCCAGGCGGCGGCGGAGAAGCTGGGCGCGAGCACGGTCGTCGTCCACCCGCCCTTCCGCTGGCAGCGCCAGTACGCCCGTGACTTCGTCACCGGCATCTGGCGCATGGCGAACGAGACGGACGTGCGGTTCGCCGTCGAGAACATGTACCCCTGGCGCTACCGCGACCGCGAGATGCTGGCGTACGCCCCCGACTGGGACGTGACCAAGGAGGACTACCGCCACTTCACGATCGACCTCAGCCACAGCGCCACGGCCCGCTCCGACGCGCTGCAGATGGTCGACCGCATGGGCGACCGTCTCGGCCATGTGCACCTCGCGGACGGCAAGGGGTCGGCGAAGGACGAGCACCTCGTGCCCGGCCGCGGCTCCCAGCCCTGCGCCGAGCTGCTGGAACGTCTCGCCCGGACCGGCTTCGACGGCCATGTCGTCATCGAGGTCAACACCCGCCGTGCGATGTCCGGCGCCGAGCGCGAGGCCGACCTGGCGGAGGCCCTGGCCTTCACCCGCCTGCACCTCGCGTCCGCGGTGCGGGTGCCCCGGCCGTGACCGGGCCCGAGGTCACCTCCCGGCGCCGGGGCCGGCGTACCCGTACGGAGTCCGCCGGCACCCGCGACCGCATCCTGACCGTGGCCCGCGAGGAGTTCTCCGAACGCGGATACGACAAGACGTCCGTACGGGGCATCGCGAAGACGGCCGGCGTGGACCCGGCGCTGGTGCACCACTACTTCGGCACCAAGGAACAGATCTTCGCGGCAGCCATCGAGGTCGCCTTCGCGCCCGCGCTGAACGCGCCGGAGGCGATCGCCGACGGTCCGCTGGACGGCGTCGGCGAGCGGCTGACCCGCTTCGTCTTCGGCGTCTGGGAGAACCCCGCCACTCGTACGCCCCTGCTGGCGATCCTGCGTTCCGCCGTCAACAACGAGACCGCCGCCACCGTCTTCCGACGTCTGATCGCCTCCCAGCTGATGCGCCGCGTCGCCGCTCAGCTGGACGCGCCGGACGCGGAGCTGCGCGCCGAGCTGGCGGCCGCGCAGCTGGTGGGGTGCGCCATGATGCGGTACGTGATCAAGCTGGAGCCGCTGGCCTCGGCGGACATCGAGCAGGTGATCGCCCGGGTGGCGCCGGTGGTGCAGGGGCATCTCACCGGGCGCTGAGCGCAACCGGCTGCTGAGCGCTACCGGCTGCTGAGCGCTACCGCTGCCGAGTCCCTACGACGACGGCACGGCCGTACGAGACGATCGTCCCGCATTCCGGACACCGCGTCCCGACCCCTGGATGACCGGCGTAGTCTCGTCAGCAGCCCTATCTGTCTGAAGGAGCGAGCGACGATGCCCGAGCTGAGGTCCCGCACAGTCACCCACGGCCGCAACATGGCGGGCGCACGCGCCCTTATGCGCGCCTCCGGTGTACCCGGCGCGGACATCGGGCGGAAGCCGATCATCGCCGTCGCCAACTCCTTCACGGAGTTCGTGCCGGGCCACACGCACCTGCAGCCGGTCGGCCGGATCGTCAGCGAGGCGATCGTCGAAGCGGGAGGCATCCCGCGCGAGTTCAACACGATCGCCGTGGACGACGGCATCGCGATGGGCCACGGCGGCATGCTGTACTCCCTCCCGTCCCGCGACCTGATCGCGGACTCGGTCGAGTACATGGTCGAGGCGCACTGCGCCGACGCCCTGGTCTGCATCTCCAACTGCGACAAGATCACGCCGGGCATGCTGAACGCGGCCCTGCGCCTGAACATCCCGACGGTGTTCGTCTCCGGCGGCCCCATGGAGGCCGGCCGCGCGACCCTCGTCGACGGCACGGTCCGCACCCTCGACCTGGTCGACGCGATCTCCGACGCCGTGAACGACAAGATCTCGGACGAGGACATCCTCCGTATCGAGGAGAACGCCTGTCCGACCTGCGGCAGCTGTTCCGGCATGTTCACCGCCAACTCGATGAACTGCCTGACGGAGGCCATCGGCCTCTCCCTGCCCGGCAACGGCTCGGTCCTGGCCACCCACACCGCGCGCAAGCAGCTCTACGTCTCCGCCGCGCGGACGGTCATGGACATCACCCGGCGCTACTACGAGCAGGACGACGACACGGTCCTGCCCCGCTCGATCGCGACCTTTTCCGCCTTCGAGAACGCGATGGCCCTGGACATCGCGATGGGCGGTTCGACCAACACGATCCTGCACCTGCTGGCCGCGGCCCAGGAGGCGGGCGTCCCGTTCGGCCTGGAGGAGATCAACGAGGTCTCGCGCCGCGTGCCCTGCCTCGCCAAGGTCGCCCCGAACGTCGCGAAGAACCGCACGTACTACATGGAGGACGTGCACCGCGCGGGCGGCATCCCGGCCCTGCTCGGCGAACTGCACCGCGCCGGCCTGCTCAACGAGGACGTCCACTCGGTCCACAGCCCGTCCCTGGGCGACTGGCTGAAGACCTGGGACGTGCGCGGCGGCTCCCCGTCCCCCGAGGCGGTGGAACTGTGGCACGCGGCCCCCGGCTGCGTCCGCTCCGCGGAGGCCTTCTCGCAGTCCGAGCGCTGGGAGGCGCTGGACGAGGACGCGGCGGAGGGCTGCATCCGCTCCGCCGAGCACGCGTACTCCAAGGACGGCGGCCTGGCGGTCCTCAAGGGCAACCTCGCGGTGGACGGCTGCGTGGTCAAGACGGCCGGCGTCGACGAGTCGATCTGGACCTTCGAGGGCCCGGCGGTCGTCTGCGAGTCGCAGGAGGAGGCCGTCGAGAAGATCCTCAACAAGCAGATCACCCACGGCGACGTGGTCGTCATCCGCTACGAGGGCCCCAAGGGCGGCCCCGGCATGCAGGAGATGCTCTACCCGACGTCGTTCCTCAAGGGCCGCGGCCTCGGCAAGACCTGCGCCCTGGTCACCGACGGCCGCTTCTCCGGCGGCACGTCCGGCCTGTCCATCGGCCACGCCTCCCCGGAGGCCGCGTCCGGCGGCACGATCGCGCTCGTCGAGGACGGCGACCGCATCCGCATCGACATCCCGAACCGCACGATCGAGCTCCTGGTCGACGAGGCCGAACTCGCGCGCCGGGACGCGGCCCTGGGCGGCACATACGCGCCCAAGTCGCGCGAGCGCAAGGTGTCGGCAGCGCTGCGGGCCTACGCGGCGATGGCGACCAGCGCGGACAAGGGCGCGGTGCGGGACGTGTCGAAGCTGGGCTGACGCCGCCCTGAGCACGGGGCCGCCTCCATTGCGGGGGCGGCCCTTTCGCATTCCGGCGCGGCCGGGCTACCAGGCGGCGGGCGTACGGGAGTCGACGGAGAAGACGGTGCCGTCGGGGGCGGAGGCGTAGACGTGGGGGCCGGAGAGTTGGGGGGTGGGCAAGGTGGCCGTGAAGGCGGCCGTGTCCGTGCCGAGCCGCGGTGAGGTCTGCCCGAGGAGCCGTCCCTTGGCGGCGTCCACGGCGAGCAGCCGCCCGTCGGCGGCGGTGAAGTAGACCTGTCGGCCGTCGGTGACCGGTGCCGATCCCCGGCTCACGGCGGTTTCGAGAGACCACAGCTGCTTGCCGGCGGCGGTGTCGACGACCGTCAGGGAGCCCCCGGTGCCCAGGACGTAGACCAGATGCTTGTGTACGACGGCCCCCGCCTGCCCGAGCGGAACCCTCAGCGCCACCCGACGGGACGCCTTCGTCTCCGGGTTGTAGCGGACGACCGTGTCCGACGCGGCGCTCACCCGGTCGACGGACAGGAACACGACGCTGCCTCCCGTGACGCCGACAGGGGTCAGGCTGCCGTCGAGCAGCGCGTCCCAGCGGACGTCCCCCGTCGCGGCGTCGACCGCGGTGACGGTGGTCCTCGTCCCGTCCTCGGTCACTGTCGTGGCGATGGCCAGCGGGCTGCCGGGGAACGAAACGAAGTACGGCTCGCGCAGCCCGGGTATCCGTCGGCTCCACCGCGTCGCCCCCGAGGCGCTGTCCACGCCGGTCACCTTGCCGTCGGCGCCGCTCAACAGCAGCACGCCGCCCGCGTAGCGAATGCCGCGGTAGGCCGAGACGTCCAGGCTCCACCGCGTCCTGCCGGACGACGGATCGAGCGCCTCCACCCGCTTTCCGCCGCCGGCCAGCACGTGCACCAGCCCGCCCGAGACGACCGGTGCCGGCAGGGAGACGCCGCCCAGGGGCAGGCTGCGCCGCCACAGCACCCGTCCGTCGGCCGGACCGAGAGCGGAGACGAGTCCGTGCTGGACGCACAGCAGTTTCCGCATGCCGAAGGTGCACTTGGGCACTCCGCTCGCCTTACGGGCCGGCTTCGTCGCCCAGGACTTGAACTCCGGGGAGGCGGACGGCGCGGCGGCGGCTGTCCGGTGCGCGGCGGCCTTGCCGCCGTCCGGCATCTGCGTCCAGGCGAGTCCGCCGCCGACGACGAGCGCCAGCGCCAGGCCCACGAGGACGGCCCGCCTGCGACGGCGTCCGTGCATCGGTACCGCTTGCCGCTCCTCCGCATCCCGTGCGGGCGGCGACGGCTCCGTCGACCGCTGCGCCGGTATGAACGCCTGGGTGTCGTACGAGGCCGCCACCGACCGCAGTTCCCGCATCAACTCGTCGGGTGTGGGCCGGTCCTCGGGTTCCTTGGCGAGGCACCGCAGCACCAGCGGCGCGAGATTCGCCGGTACGCCGGCCAGGTCGGGCTCGTCGTGCACCACCTGGTAGGCGACGATGTACGGGCTGTCGGAGTCGAACGGCCCGCGCCCCGTCGCCGCGTGCACCATCACCGACCCCAGCGCGAAGACGTCCGCCGCCGGACCCACCTCCCGCGGACGCCGGAACTGCTCGGGCGCCATGAACGGCGGCGTCCCGATCAACTTCCCCGTCTCGGTCCGCAGTTCGCTGTCCTTTGGCCGAGAAATGCCGAAGTCGATGACCTTCGGCCCGTCGTCGGCGAGCAGCACATTGCTGGGCTTCAGGTCCCGGTGCACGACGCCCACCCGGTGGATGTCGCGCAGCGCCTCGGCCAGCCCCGCCATCAGCCGGCGCAACTGGGCGGCGTCCATCGGCCCGTTCCGCTTCACATGATCGGAGAGCGTGGACCCGGGGATGAACAGCGTGGCCATCCAGGGCCGTTCGGCCTCCGGATCCGCGTCGACCACAGGCGCGGTGAAAGCCCCGCTGACTCGCCGAGCCGCGGCCACCTCCTGCCGGAACCGCCCCCTGAACTCGGGGTCCTTGGCGAACTCGGCATGGACGACCTTCACCGCCAGCTTCATGCCGGAGGTGCTCCGCGCCAGGTGCACCACACCCATACCGCCCGAGCCGAGGCAGGACTCAAGGCGGTAGTGACCGGCGTATTCGGGAAGTTCCGCTTCCGCGCCCGCTCCGGTGTCGTGCTGTGGCGCCATGGAACCACCCCCGTGCTGTACGTCCGCGCGCGCGACGCACGGAGCCTAGTCGATGGCTCGTACGAGACAGAGGCGGCGTGCTAGCTTCCGCGTGCGAATCGCGTACGTGTGTTTCATGGCGCGATTCAGGGGAATCAATGGGGCCCCATGGATGTCATGGGGAGCAACGGGGGAGGTTTTTCATGTCTGTTGAGCACGTGGAAGAGATCGAGGGCGGCGGGGAAGAGGCCGTCTCGACGATGGCCGCGGCGGCATCCACGACGTACGCGATCGCGCCGGGTGTGCGCCTCAACGTCCGCAGCGGCCCGGGCACCGGCTACCCCATCGTCCGTGTCCTGCCCGAGGGTTCGCGCGTCGCCATCCTCTGCCAGTCGCCCGGTACGACCGTCGCCGGCCCGTACGGCACGAGCAGCATCTGGGACTGCATCGGAAGCGACGAGTTCATCTCGGACGCCTATGTGCTCACGGGCAGCGACGGTTACATCCGCCCCCGCTGCGGTTCCTGACCGAACCCCACCGATCCTGAGGACGTCCATGATCTCCAAGAGCCGTAGATCCGTCCTGCTCACGGCAGCCACCGGAGCTCTGCTCATGACGATGGGAGCGGTGGCCACCCCGGCGGCGGCCACCGTGCGGTACTACCCGATCGCACCGGACACCCGGGTCAACGTCCGCAGCGGCCCGGGCACCGGCTACTCCATCGTCCGCGTCCTGCCCGTGGGCGCCTCGGTCCCGATCTTCTGCCAGCGGCCCGGAACCACGGTCTCGGGCTACTACGGCACGTCCGACATCTGGGACAACATCGACAGCGGCGAGTACATCTCGGACACCTACGTGAACACAGGCAGCGACGGGTACGTGGCACCGCGCTGCTCCTAGGCCCGGCCGGAGCCCGCCCCCGCCCCACCGCCATAATCGTCCCGTGAGCGACGAACCCGGCACCCAGGACAAGGCGGGCTCCACCGGAGGCCCTCGGCCCGAGCCCCTCCGCTTCTTCGGCACCACCTGGGTGGACCACGACAACGGCTACCCCCTGCGCCGCGCCGCCGTGGCCGTCGGCTCACTCGTCGCCGCCATCGCCTCCTGCCTGGTCCTGCGCTTCGCCTACCAGGGCCTGCAGATCGCCGACACCGGCGCGTTCGTGACCGTCCTGGTCGTCGTCATGTTCGCCGTGTGCAGCGCGCTGGCCTTCCGCAACACCTGGGACTCCTTCTCCCGTCGCCCCGACCCCGACCGCCAGGCCTCCCTGCGTGGCCTGCTGGCCATCGGCTTCGTCGGCTCGCTCCTCGCCTACTTCTTCCGCTCGCTCACCGAGGCCCCCGGCGAGAAACTCCACCGGCAGGAGTACGAGGCGGCACGCGAGCGGCACGCCAAGCGCGGCACCCGCCGCACCGGCAACCCCTCCAAGAAGCGCCGCCGCTCCTGACGACCCCGGCGCCGCAAGCCCCGGCGCCGCAAGCCCCGGCGCCGCAAGCCCCGGCCGCCTCAAGGCCCCTCCACCGCAAGCCGCGGACACCGCAAGCCCCCGCCGCCGCAAGCCCTAGCCGCCTCAAGGCCCCGCCGCCGCAAAACCCTGACACCCCGAACCCGACGCCCCCGCGGCCCACCAGGGCCACCATGGCCGTATGACGGCTCCCTCCCGCACCACCCGTGCCCGCTCCTTCGACGCCGCCGCGGCCCAGTACGCAGCCAACCGCCCCTCCTACCCACCCGCCCTCTTCGACGCGATCGAAGACCTGGCAGGCCGCTCCCTCGGGGGCGCCCGGGTCGCGGACGTGGGTGCCGGGACCGGTATCGCCACCGGCCTGCTGCGGGCCCGCGGCGCCGAGGTGATCGCGGTGGAGCCCGGCGAGGGGATGGCGGCCGAGTTCCGTCGCGCCCTGCCCGGCGTACCGCTCGTCCTCGGCGACGGCGACGCCCTCCCGCTGGCGGACGGCTCGGTCGACTTCGTCACCTACGCCCAGGCATGGCACTGGACGCGGCCGGCCCGCTCGCTGGCCGAGGCGCGGCGCGTGCTGCGGCCCGGCGGGGCGCTGGCGATGTGGTGGAACCGGGACGCGTTCGACGTCCCGTGGATCGCCGAGCAGGGCGACCGCATCCGGCGCCACTTCCGCGGCGAGTACGGCAACAAGCAGGGAGAGGACACCGTCCGCACGGCGCTCGCCTTCGAGGGCGTCCACGACATCCCCGCCCACACCCACCGCGTCGTGCGCTGGAGCCGCACGGTCTCCGTCGACACCCATCTGTCCAACATCGGCAGTCACTCGATCTTCCTGGTGCAGGGCGCGGAGGCGACGGCCGCCTTCCTCGCCGAGGAGCGCGAGCACCTGCTGCGGTCCTTCCCCGACGGGACGGTCGAGGAGACGTACGACGTCCTGCTGATCGTCGCCACTCCCTGACCCCGGGAACCACGTCCTCACGGGCCGTGGGCCTTTCAGCCCTTGACGCCGGAACGCGGCCGAGAGGATTATTCAGCACATGATGAATTACGAGTCCACGCGCACCGACCCCCCGGAGCCGGCCCCGGAGGAACCGGCCGTCCGGGCCGAAGCCCTGAACGTCGTCCGGGGCGGCCGTCAGGTCCTCCGCGATCTCCGCTTCACCGTGCCGCACGGCCAGATCACCGGCCTGCTCGGTCCCTCCGGCTGCGGCAAGACCACCCTGATGCGCTCGATCGTCGGCACCCAGGCCAAGGTCACCGGCACCCTGGAAGTCCTCGGCCGACCCGCGGGCGACGCCGCCCTCCGCTCCCGCATCGGCTACGTCACCCAGAACCCGTCCGTCTACGACGACCTGACCATCCGGCAGAACCTCCACTACTTCGCGGCGATCCTCGACCCCGGCCGCGCCGCCGCCGAGCGCCGCCACGACAACGTCACCCGCGCCATCGCCGACGTCGACCTCACCTCGCACGCCGACGCCCTCGCGGGCAACCTCTCCGGCGGCCAGCGCAGCCGCGTCTCCCTCGCCGTCGCCCTGCTCGGCACCCCGCAACTCCTGGTCCTCGACGAACCGACCGTCGGCCTCGACCCGGTGCTGCGCCGCGACCTGTGGAACCTCTTCCACCGCATCGCCGACGAGCGTGGCGCCACCCTCCTCGTCTCCTCCCACGTCATGGACGAGGCCGAGCGCTGCCACCGCCTGCTGCTGATGCGCGACGGCGAGATCCTCGCCGACGACACCCCCGAGGCCCTGCGCAGCAGCACCCGTACCGACACCGTCGAAGCCGCCTTCCTCCACCTCGTCGACCAGGCGGCCGCGACCGGCCCCCGCAAGGAGGCCGTCCGATGAACGCCTCCCGCACCCTCGCCACGGCCGCCCGCGTCCTGCGCCAGCTGCGCCACGACCCCCGGACCATCGCCCTGCTCCTCGTGGTCCCCTGCCTGATGCTGTTCCTGCTCCGCTTCGTCTACGACGGCAGCCCACAGGTCTTCGACAACATCGGCGCCTCGCTGCTCGGCATCTTCCCGCTGATCACCATGTTCCTGGTGACGTCCATCGCCACCCTGCGCGAACGCACCTCCGGCACCCTCGAACGCCTCCTGGCGATGCCCCTGGCCAAGGGCGACCTGATCGCCGGCTACGCCCTCGCCTTCGGCGCCCTCGCCATCGTCCAGTCCGCCATCGCCACCGGCCTGGCCCTGTGGTTCCTCGGCCTGGACGTCATCGGCTCGCCCTGGCTGCTGCTCCTGGTGGCCCTCCTCGACGCCCTCCTCGGCACCGCACTCGGCCTGTTCGTCTCGGCCTTCGCCGCCTCCGAGTTCCAGGCCGTCCAGTTCATGCCGGCCGTGATCTTCCCCCAGCTCGTCCTCTGCGGCCTGCTCACCCCGCGCGAGAAAATGCAGCCCGTTCTGGAGGGCATCTCGAACGTCCTGCCCATGTCCTACGCCGTCGACGGCATGAACGAGGTCCTCAGGCACACCGACATGACGACCGCCTTCGTACGCGACGCCCTCATCGTCGCCGGATGCGCCCTGCTCGTCCTGGGCCTCGGCGCGGCCACCCTCAGGAGGCGCACGGCATAACGGGGCGCGGGATGGTGTTTCGCCAGCCGGACAGCCGCCCCGGCCCCGCACCGCCGGTGCGAGGATGACCCCATGAGCCAGAAAGTCGCAGTCCTCGGCACCGGCAAGATCGGCGAAGCTCTGCTCAGCGGAATGATCCGCGGCGGCTGGGCCCCGGCCGACCTCCTGGTCACCGCCCGCCGCCCGGAGCGGGCCGAAGAACTCCGCACCCGCTACGGAGTCACCCCGGTCACCAACCCGGAAGCCGCCAAGACCGCCGACACCCTGATCCTCACCGTCAAGCCGCAGGACATGGGCACCCTCCTGGACGAACTCGCCCCGCACGTCCCCGCCGACCGCCTGATCATCAGCGGGGCCGCCGGCATCCCCACCTCCTTCTTCGAGGAGCGCCTGGCCGCCGGAACCCCCGTCGTCCGCGTCATGACGAACACCCCCGCCCTCGTCGACGAGGCCATGTCCGTCATCTCCGCCGGCACCCACGCCACCGCCGCCCACCTCGCCCACGCCGAGGAGATCTTCGGCGCCGTCGGCAAGACCCTCCGCGTCCCCGAGTCCCAGCAGGACGCCTGCACCGCGCTCTCCGGCTCCGGCCCGGCCTACTTCTTCTACCTGGTCGAAGCCATGACGGACGCCGGCATCCTGCTCGGTCTGCCCCGCGACAAGGCCCACGACCTGATCGTCCAGTCCGCGATCGGCGCCGCGACCATGCTCCGCGACAGCGGCGAACACCCGGTCAAGCTCCGCGAGAACGTCACCTCACCCGCGGGCACGACCATCAACGCCATCCGCGAACTCGAGAACCACGGCGTCCGCGCCGCCCTCATCGCGGCCCTCGAAGCCGCCCGCGACCGCAGCCGCGAACTCGCCACCGGCAAGAAGGACTGACCCCCGCCGCCGGGGGCGGCGCTCACGCGTCAGCCGCGTCCACCAGCTCCTGGGTGGTCACCACCCGAGCGAAGCCGCCCCCGTGCAGCGACACCGCGGACGCCCGCGCGACCTCGTCCGCGCTCATCCGCCAGCCGAACGGCCCCTCCAGATCGAAGGTGTACGTCGCGTCGTACGCGACCACCACCTCGTACCCGAGGTTCCCGCCCATCCGAGCGGTCGTCTCCACGCACATGTTCGTCTGGATCCCGGCGAGCACGAACTGCGAGATCCCCGCCTCCCGCAGCCAGGCCCCCAGATCCGGCGTCCCGAGAAACGCCGAGTTCACGGTCTTCGTCAGGAACAGCTCGGGCCCGGCCCCCTTCCCCCTCCTCCGCTCGACGTACCCCTTCAGCTCGTTGCCCTCGTATCCGGGCCGCAGCGGCGACTCCGGCTTCGACGAGTCGTGCCGCACGAACACCACCGGCCGCCCCGTCGACTGCCATACGTCGATCAGCGCCGCGATGTTGTCATCGGCCTCCGGGTTGTTCCGAGGCCCCCAGAAGTCGGCCTCCTCGAAGCCCTTCTGCACGTCCACGACCACCAGTGCTGCGTTCTCCGCGATCTCCATGCCCACGATCCTGCCGCCGTCGTTCCCCACACCCCAGCAGGTGAAAAGACAGCGATCGATGGTTTACTGCCACGCATGGCCAGTGCCCCGGACGCCCCCGCCCACCGCGTCGCCCTCCTCGCCTTCCCCGGCATCCGCGCCTTCGACGTCTCCGTCATCACCGAGGTCTGGGGAACCGACCGCACCGACCGCGGCGCCCCCGCCTTCGACCTGCGCCGCGTCGCCACCGACAGCACCACGCCCGTCCCGATGCGCGGCGGCATGGCCCTCCTTCCCGACCGCACCCTCGACTGGCTGCCCCGAGCCGACCTGATCGTCGTCCCCGGCCTCGACGACCACCTCACCCCCGCACCCGCCCCGGTCCTCGACGCCCTCCGCCACGCCCACGCCCGCGGCACCACCATCGCCGCCCTCTGCGGCGGAGCCTTCACCCTCGCCCAGGCGGGACTCCTCGACGGCCGCCGCGCCATCACCCACTGGAACCTCGTCGACCTCCTGCGCGCCCACCACCCCCAGGTCACCGTCGTCCCCGACGCCCTCTTCATCGAGGACGACAACATCTGGACCGCCGCCGGCACCGCGGCCGGAATCGACCTCTGCCTGCACCTCGTACGCCGCTCCCACGGCGCCGAAGCGGCGGCCACCATCGCCCGCTCGATGGTCACCGCCCCCTTCCGCACCGGAACCCAGGCGCAGTTCATCGAGCACCCCACACCCCGCGCGGACCGCGACGCCGACACCCTCGCCGCCGTACGCGAACACGCCCTGCGCCACCTCCACGAACCGCTCACGGTCGCCGACCTGGCCGCCCACGCGGGCATGTCCCCCCGCAGCTTCGCCCGCCACTTCACCGCGGAGACCGGAACGACCCCGCTGCGCTGGCTCCTCGACCAGCGCATCGCCGCCGCCCAGAAACTCCTCGAACGAACCGACCTGCCCATGCCCGAGGTGGCCCGCCGCGCCGGCTTCGGCAGCGAGGTCACGATGCGCCAGCACTTCGCGTCGCGCCTCGCCACCAGCCCGCGCGCCTACCGCACCGCGTTCAGCACCACACCGGCATCCGCCTCCGCGCCCGCCTCCGGTACGGCGGGCAGCAGCCCGATCGCGCGATAGGCGGCGTCCACGGTCGGCCGGGCCATCGCCCGAGCCCGCCCGGCACCGGCCCGCAGCACCCCCTCCACGTATCCGGGATCGGCACACAGCTCCCGGTGCCTGTCCTGCACGGGCCTCAACACCTCGACCACGGCCTCCGCGGTGTCCCTCTTCAACGAGCCGTACGACTCGTACGCCCCGCTCAGGGCCTCCGGGTCCCCGCCCGTACAAGCGGCGAGGATCTCCAGCAGGTTCGCGAGCCCCGGCCGCTCCTCCCGGTCGTAGACGACCTCCTGCCCGCTGTCGGTCACGGCCCGCATGACCTTCTTCCGTACGACGTCCGGCTCGTCGAGCAGATAGACGACCCCCAGCCCCGACTCGTCCGACTTCCCCATCTTCCGCGTCGGCTCCTGCAGGTTCATCACCCGCGCGGCCACCGCCGGCAGCGTCGCCCGCGGCACCGCGAAGGTGTGCCCGTACCGCTGGTTGAACCGCACCGCCAGATCCCGCGCCAGCTCCACGTGCTGCGCCTGGTCCTCACCCACCGGGACGTCGTCCGTCCCGTAGGCGAGGATGTCCGCCGCCATCAGCACCGGATACGTCAGCAGCGACACCCGCACGCTTCTGCCCCGGGCGGCCTCCTTCGCGGCCTTCTCCTTGTACTGGATCATCCGCCGCATCTCACCGTCGGTCGCCACGCACTCCAGCACGTACGACAGCCGCGCGTGCTCGTCCACATGACTCTGTACGAAGAGCGTGCACAGCTCGGGATCCAGCCCCGACGCCAGCAGCAGCGTCGCGGCCTGCCGACTGAGCCTGCGCACCCGCGCCGGATCGTGGTCCATGGTCAGCGCGTGCAGATCGACCACGCAGAACAGTGCGTCGGCCTGATGCTGATCGACCTCGGTCCACCGCCGCATGGCCCCCAGGTAGTTCCCCAGGGTCAGGTGCCCGGTCGGTTGGATCCCGCTGAAGACCCGTGCCATCTCTCCACTCCTTCTCCGGTCGGGCCGCCGCCCCTGCGGCCGGCCCTCCGGAGCTCTGGAGGGAGAAACGAGAACGGCCGCCGAAGCGGCGGCCGTTGTGCATACGTGAGTACGGCCGCCGTCAGGCGGCCCACCACTGCTGGGTGCACGTACGCGTAGTCATGGCACCGAGCGTACGCCTCGGGGATGCCGTCCGTCCGCAAGTTGACACGCCCCGGGCGGGTCCGTAGGGTTCTTCGAGTTGTCCGACGTGAGAGCCGACTCCGGTCGGTCCCCGGACAGCCATTCCGCAGGTACCAACCACTACTCGACTGCTGTCGATCAGGCTGCCGTCGCTTTATTGGCATGTGTATTTGCGAAATGAGGAATCCGCGTTCGAAGGACGCAGGCCGCCGATTAGCGCGGGGGCCGGGAATCCGCTAAAGTCTCACTCGTCGGAACGGCCCAACAGCCGGGAAGACAAGCCCCTCTGACTGGGAATCAGACGCCGAAAGGATCTGATAGAGTCGGAAACGCCGGAAAGGAAACCGCGAAACAAAAGCGGGAACCTGGAAAGCACCGAGGAAATCGGATCGGAAAAGGATCTGATAGAGTCGGAAACGCAAGACCGAAGGGAAGCCCGGAGGAAAGCCCGAGAGGGTGAGTACAAAGGAAGCGACCGTTCCTTGAGAACTCA
>NZ_JBITSP010000019.1:0-17438 GCF_044540925.1 Streptomyces sp. NPDC085900
AGGGTGGCGACGATGAACTCGATGTTCGTGCCCGGGGCGTGGTGTCCGGTGTCGACGACGACCTGGGCCTTCTCGCCCAGCTTCAGGCAGTGCGCGTAGGCGGTGCCCCAGTCCGGCACATCGGTCGAGTAGAAGGCGGGCTCGAAGAACTTGTACTCCAGCAGCATGCGCTGGCCTTCGCCGAGGCGCGCGTAGACCTCGGTGAGGCCTTCGGCGAGGCGGTCCTGGCGGGCGCGGATGTCGTCCTGGCCGGGGTAGTTCGTGCCGTCGGCGAACCACAGTTTCAGGTCGCGTGAGCCGGTGGCGTCCATGATGTCGACGCATTCGAGCAGGTGGTCGACGGCCTTGCGGCGTACGGCCGCCTCGGGGTGGCAGATGCTGCCGAGTTTGTAGGCGTCGTCCTGGAAGGTGTTGGAGTTGATCGCTCCCAGCTTCACGCCGTGGTCCTGAGCGAACTTCGCCAGCGCCGCGTAGTCGTCGACTTTGTCCCAGGGGATGTGCAACGCCACCGTCGGCGCCACGCCGGTGACGGCATGCACCTGGGCCGCGTCGGCCAGCTTCTCCTGGGGTGTGCGGGGAACTCCCTGCTGGGCGAACACCTTGAACCGGGTCCCCGAGTTCCCGTACGCCCACGACGGCGTCTCGACTGCCTGGGTCTTCAGCGCGGTCTTCACCGCGGCGAGCTCGGTCACTTCAGGGCTCCTGTGACGTCGGGCCGGAATGTCGTCCGTATGGCTTCCGGATGAATCGATTCAGGAAGCGAAGCTTAGAACGCCCCGTAGGGGTGTCAAGCGTTCTGGCGCACTCTGTTGCCCGTAGCCATACCGTGACCTCAAGCTCTCGAAGGGCTCTCGAAATTTTTTCGGGGCCCACCCATTGACGTGACATGGCCCACGCGCCTAACGTCCCGGCAACCAAGTTGAAACCTTTCACGACGTCGCGAGGTGCTTCCCGGGCGTCGTCGAGGAGCCCCTCATGACCCACCCGTCCGACACGGGTCCGGCCCCGGTGCTGGCGCTCGAGGACATTTCGAAGTCCTTCGGGGCCGTGCGTGCCCTGCGGGACGTGTCCCTGGAGCTGTTCCCCGGAGAGGTGCACGCCCTCGCCGGAGAGAACGGCGCGGGCAAGTCGACCCTGATCAAGACGCTCGCCGGCGTCCATCGACCGGACGCTGGCCGGGTGCTGCTCGACGGTGAGCCCGTCGTCTTCCACGGACCCGGTGACGCACGCGACGCGGGTATCGCCGTCATCTACCAGGAGCCCACGCTCTTCCCCGACCTTTCGATCGCCGAGAACATCTTCATGGGCCGCCAGCCCCGGCGTGCCCTGGGCCGGATCGACCACAAGGCCACGCACACGGCGACACTGCAGCTGATGAAGCGGCTCGGCGTCGAACTCGACCCCGACCGCCCCGCGCGCGGTCTGTCCATCGCCGACCAGCAGATCGTGGAGATCGCCAAGGCGCTCTCCTTCGACGCCCGCGTCCTGATCATGGACGAGCCGACGGCCGCACTGACCGGCAGCGAGGTGGCCCGGCTCTTCGGCGTGGTGCGCGCCCTGCGCGAACAGGGCGCCGCCGTGCTGTTCATCTCGCACCGGCTGGAGGAGATCTTCGAGATCTGCCAGCGGGTCACCACTCTGCGCGACGGAGCCTGGATCGCCAGCGAGCCGATCGAGGGCATGGCGGAGGACGACCTCGTACGGCGCATGGTCGGCCGCGACCTCGAGGAGCTGTACCCCAAGCAGGACGTGAAGCCCGGTCAAGTCGCCCTGAGCGTACGGCGGTTGACCCGGGAGGGGGTCTTCACCGACGTCTCCTTCGAGGTCCGGCACGGCGAGATCGTCGGCCTCGCCGGACTCGTCGGCGCCGGCCGCACCGAGGTGGCCCGGGCCGTCTTCGGCATCGACCGCTGGGATGCCGGCGAGGTCGAGGTCCAGGGCCGCAAGCTCACCAACGGCGCCCCGTCCACCGCCATGGCCGCCGGGCTTGCCCTGGTCCCCGAGGACCGGCGCGCTCAGGGCCTGGTGATGGGCATGTCCATCGAGCGCAACATCGGCCTCACCGGGCTCCGTACGACCGTCCGGGCCGGCCTGATGGACCGCGGCGCCGAACGCGACCGGTCCCTGGACTGGGCGGTCAAGCTCCAGGTGAAGTACGCCCGGATCGCCGACGCCGTCTCGACCCTGTCGGGCGGCAACCAGCAGAAGGTCGTCCTGGCCAAGTGGCTCGCCACCGGCCCCAAGGTACTGATCGTCGACGAGCCCACCCGGGGCATCGACGTCGGCACCAAGGCCGAGGTGCACCGGCTGCTGAGCCAGCTGGCCGCCGACGGCGTCGCCGTTCTGATGATCTCCTCCGACCTGCCCGAGATCCTCGGCATGGCCGACCGCGTGCTCGTCATGCACGAGGGCCGGCTGACCGCAGAGATCCCACGCGCCGAAGCCACCGAGGAAACCGTGATGGCCGCAGCCACCGGGAGGGCCGCCGCATGACGGTGACCACTCCCAACGAGACCCCCGTCGCCGAGGTGCCCAAGTCCAGCGGCACCCGGCTCGTCGACCGCGTCTTCAAGATGCGCGAGCTCGCCATCCTGGTCGTCTTCCTGGTGATGATCGGCATCACCCAGGCCGGCAACAGCGAGTTCCTGTCCGAGCAGGGCATCAAGGACCTGCTCCTGAACGCCACCATCCTGGTGCTGGTCGCCACCGGCCAGTCCCTGGTGGTGATCACGAGGAACGTCGACCTGTCCGTCGGCTCGACCCTCGGCATCTGCGCCTTCGCGGCCGGCGACTACCTGCACGGCGGCGGCAGTTCGGTGATCGCCATCGGGCTGGCGGTCCTGATGGGCATCGGGTTCGGCCTGCTCAACGGCCTTCTCGTCAGCCTCGGCCAGGTGCCCGCGCTCGTCGTCACCCTCGGCACGCTGTACATCATCCGCGGCATCGACTCCATCTGGGTCGGCTCCCGCCAGATCACGGCGGCCGACCTGCCCGGCGGCTTCGTCGACTTCGGCTCCGGCGGCATCTCCGCGGTGCCGTATCTCGCCCTGATCGCGCTGGCGGTGCTGGTGGCGACGGCGTACTACCTCAAGCACTTCGGCAGCGGACGCGAGCTGTACGCGCTCGGCTCCAACCCGGAGGCCGCCCGGCTCGCCGGCATCCCCGTCCGCAAGCGGATCCTGGCCGCGTACACCTTCTGCGGCGGACTCGCCGGACTTGCCGGCGCCATGTACCTGGCCCGGTTCGGCAACGTCGACTCCGGGACCGGCACCGGCTACGAACTCACCGTCGTCAGCGCGGTCGTGGTCGGCGGCGTGGTCTTCACCGGAGGCTCCGGCAGCGTGTACGGGGCCGCGCTCGGCGCCCTGCTGCTGACCTCCATCAACAGCGTGCTGCCCGCCCTCGGCGTCAGCTCGGTCTGGGTGCTCGCGATCAACGGCATCCTGCTCATCCTCGCCATCGCGGTCGACCGGATCGTCGCGCTGCGCGTGGCCTCCGCCCTGAAGAAGAGGAACGCCCGCAATGCCTGAGTCCCTGACGCGCGCGGTCCGCTGGGACACGGTCGTCGGCGCGCTGCTGATCCTGCTGCTCCTGCTGTCGTTCGCCACCGTCGACGGGTTCGGCAACGCCCTCAACCTGTCGTTCCTGATCGGCAACACCCTGCCCATCGCGCTGATCGCCCTGCCGATGACCCTGCTGGTCGTCGCCGGCGAGATCGACCTGTCCGTCGCCTCCACCGCCGGGCTGTCCGGCGCGGTGATGGGCAAGCTGTGGAACGACGGCATGGCGATCGAGACGATCATCCCGCTGTGCCTGCTGCTCGGCGTCGTGTGCGGGCTGGTCAACGGCCTGCTCGTGACCCGGCTCGGACTGCCCTCCCTCGCCGTCACCATCGGCACCCTCGCCGCCTACCGGGGCATCGCGCAGATCGTGCTCGGCTCCGACGCGGTGACCGACTTCCCCACGCAGTACCTGGACTTCGCGTCCGGACGGCTCGGGAACTCGTTCCTCCCGCAGGCCTTCCTGCCCTTCCTCGTCCTGCTCGCCATCGCCGTCGTGGTGCTGCACGCCACGCCGTTCGGACGGTCGCTGTTCGCGATCGGCGCGAGCGAGGAGGCGGCGCGGTTCGCCGGGATCCGGGTCAAGCGGCACAAGCTGATCCTGTTCACGGTGACCGGCCTGATGGCCTCGCTCACCGGGATCTTCTGGGCACTGCACTACGCCAGCGCCCGCTACGACAACGCCACCGGACTCGAACTGTCCGTCGTCGCCGCGGTGCTGCTCGGCGGCATCGACTTCGACGGCGGCCGGGGCACGCTCGGCGGCGCGATCGCGGGAGTCTTCCTCCTCGGAGCGCTGCAGAACGTGATGAGCCTGCTGAACGTCTCCGCCCAGTCGCAGATCGTCGTCACCGGCGTCCTGCTCGTCATCTCCGTGCTCGGCCCCCGGGTCGCACGGCAAATCTCCGTCGCGAGGGCGGGACGCAGAGCCGCCGCCTCGACTCCGACGTCGTAACTCCTCACCCTCGTAAAGGAAACCTCACCATGCGCAAGTCATCCGTCCGTCGTACCTGCGCGGCCCTGGCCGCCGGCACCTCGCTCGCCCTCGCGCTGACCGCCTGCGGCGGCACCACCAAGAACAACTCCGGCAGCGACAACGCCTCCGCCTCCTCGACCGCGAAGGCCGACCCGAACGCCGCGCTGAAGAAGGGCCTGACCGTCGGCTTCCTGCCCAAGCAGGTCAACAACCCGTACTTCACCTCCGCCGACAAGGGCGGCGAGAAGGCGCTGACCGAACTCGGCAGCAAGTACAAGGAGGTCGGCCCCTCCAGCGCCACCGACACCGCCGGCCAGGTCTCCTACGTCAACACGCTCACCCAGCAGCAGGTCAACGCGATGGCCGTCTCCGCGCAGGACCCGGGCGCCCTGTGCACCGCGCTGAAGCAGGCCATGAAGAACAACATCAAGGTCGTCACCTACGACTCCGACACCAAGCCCGACTGCCGCAACGCCTTCGTCTCGCAGGCCTCCGCCGAGGACCTCGGCCGCACCGAGGTGCAGCTGCTCGCCGAGCAGATCGGCTACAAGGGCGAGATCGCGATCCTGTCCGCCGCCCAGACCGCCACGAACCAGAACACCTGGATCGGGTACATGAAGGACGAGCTGAAGGACCCGAAGTACAAGAACATCAAGCTGGTGAAGATCGCCTACGGCAACGACGACGCCCAGGCCTCCTTCCAGCAGACCCAGGGCCTGCTCCAGCAGTACCCGAACCTGAAGGGGATCATCTCCCCGACCACCGTCGGCATCAAGGCCGCCGCCCAGTACCTGTCCGGCTCCAAGTACAAGGGCAAGGTCAAGCTGACCGGCCTCGGCACCCCCAACGACATGCGCAAGTACGTCAAGAACGGCACCGTCGAGGGCTTCGAGCTGTGGGACCCGGCCAAGCTCGGCGACCTGGCCGCCCGCACCGCCGTCGCGCTGGCCTCCGGTCAGATCACCGGCAAGGAGGGCGAGACCTTCAAGGCCGGCTCGACCACGTACACCATCGGCAAGGACGGCGTGATCACCCTCGGCAAGCCGACCGTCTTCAACGCCAAGAACATCGACCAGTTCAACTTCTGATCCCCCTTCCACCCCTGCGGGAGCCGGTACTTCAATGCAGCGCGTCTGTTTCCTCCTCAAGGTCCGTGAGGACCGACTCGCCGAGTACCGCGAACGCCATGCCGCCGTGTGGCCGGAGATGCGCGAGGCGCTCTCCGCCACCGGCTGGCACAACTACTCCCTCTTCCTGCGCGACGACGGCCTGCTCGTCGGCTACCTGGAGACCGAGGACTTCGACGCCGCCCTTGCCGGCATGGAGGCCACCGAGGTCAACGCCCGCTGGCAGGCCGAGATGGGGCCGTTCTTCGAGTCGCTGGACGGCGCCCGGCCCGACGAGGCCATGAAACCGCTCACCGAAGTGTTCCACCTCGCCTGACCCGTCCCCGCTGATCGTCCCCGCCTCCGCTGGAGCCGCTCATGAGAAGACGCACCGTGCTCGCCACCGCCATACTTGCGGCCGTGGCAACACCGGGCATCGCGCGGGCCGCCGACCCCGGCCCCGCCGTCAGCAAGAAGGGCACCACCCAGCTCGACTCCCAGGCGATCTTCTTCGTCTCCTACGACGGCCTGGTGAACAACAACTCGTTCCAGAAGAACGGCCTGTTGACGTACAAGGGCTACCAGTACGCGGTCTGGTACACCTCGACCGGCAACGCCGTGGTCGGCCGCCGCGCGCTCACCGCGAGCAGCTGGTCCACGGTCACCCTGTCCCACGTCCTGAAGACCAGCGACTCGCACAACGTCATCTCCATGGGCGTCTCCAAGGTCGACGGCCGGCTGCACCTCAACATGGACTCGCACAGCGACGGCTACTTCTACGTCAAGTCCGTCGCCGGGCTGCTGGACAACCCCGCCACCACCGCCTGGACCTCGTCCGTGTTCGGCGCGGTCCAGACGTCCCTGGACGGCCTCGCCCTCACCTCGCAGTTCACCTACCCGCAGTTCGTCTCCACCCCCGAGGGCAGGCTCCAGCTCAGCTACCGGGTCGGCATCTCCGGCAACGGCCGCAACGCCCTCGCCGAGTACGACGGTTCGAGCTGGACGGCATTGGGGGAGTGGTCGAGCTCCACGGGCACGTACACCAGCTCCCACGGCTCCTCCACCGCCCGCAACATGTACCTGCACGGCATCGACTACGACGTCAACGGCCGGCTGCACTCCTTCTTCACCTGGCGCGAGCAGAACGCGGCGGTGATGTGCAACAGCGGCGGCATCACCAACCACGACACCGGTTACGTCTACTCGACCGACCGCGGCCGCACATGGCGCAACGACGCCGGCACGTTGGTCGCCACCACCGGCACCTCGGACACCGTCGCCGTCACCGACTCCGGCCTGGTCGTCGACTCCCTCAACCCCGACCACTCCCTGATGAACCAGGAGAGCCAGTGGACGGACTCCACCGGCCTCCCGCACGCGATCATCAGCTACGTCCCGGGCCGCTTCGGCCAGTGCACCACGAACTACGTCGCCGACCGCACCGCCAACGGCCGCGCCTTCCACGTCCGCAAGAACGCGTCGGGCACCTGGACCAAGACCGAGATCCCGGTCGCCCTGAACTCCAGCCAGCGCACCAAGCTGGTCCTGGACAAGTACGACAACGCCTACGCGGTCTTCCCCTTCGGCCGGATCGCCGCCGCGTCGAAGGCCTCCGGGTACACCGACTGGACGGTGCTCTACGACGGCAGCGACCTGAACGCCTTCGGCGAGGTCGTCATCGACGAACTGCGGACGAAGTACGACAACGTCCTGTCGTTCATGTACCAGGAGAAGTCGAGCGGTACGACCCCCTCGGCACTCCATGTCGTCGACTTCGCACTGCCCGCGTGACCGGCGCCGATGTGCGGGGCGATGACGGTAATGTGAAGGTCCTCTTCCCGCCGCTCCGCGTTCCTCTGGAGGTCCCTGCCTGATGGCCCAGTCGGTGGGTATCAAGGACGTCGCCCGTGCCGCCGGAGTCTCCGTCGGCACGGTGTCGAACGTGATCAACCGTCCGGACACGGTCGCCACGGAGACCCGGGCACGGGTGCAGTCCGCCATAGACCGGCTCGGCTACGTCCGCAGCGAGTCCGCGCGCCAGCTGCGCGCGGGCCGCAGCCGGATCATGGGGCTGCTCGTCCTCGACATGGGCAACCCGTTCTTCGTCGACGTCGCCCGCGGCGCCGAGCGCGCCGCACGCGACGCCGGGCTCGGCGTGATGGTCTGCAACAGCGCGCAGAGCGCCGGCGAGGAGGCCGAGTACCTGTCGCTCTTCGCCGAGCAGCGGGTGCGGGGCGTGCTGCTGACCCCCGCCGACGCGACCGGACGGAACATCGAGACCTTCCGGCGGCACAACATCCCCTTCGTCCTCGTCGACCGGGTCGCCGAGGGCGCCACCGAGTGCTCGGTCTCCGTCGACGACGTGGCGGGCGGCGCCCTGGCCGTGCGCCACCTCGTCGACGCCGGGCACCGCTCCATCGCGTACGTCAGCGGCCCGCCCGGCCTCAACCAGGTCCGCGACCGCCGCACGGGCGCCCTGAACGCCCTCGCCGAGGCCGGTCTCGGCCCGGACTGTCTGCGCGAGCTGCCCACCGAGCGGCTCGACGTGGCCGCCGGCCGCGACGCGGGCGCCCGCCTGCTCGGCCTGGCCGACCGCCCCACCGCCGTGTTCTGCGCCAACGACCTGCTCGCCCTCGGCGTCCTGCAGGCCATGTACGCGGCCGGCATCACGGTCCCCGACGACCTCGCCATCGTCGGCTACGACGACATCGAGTTCGCCGCCGCCGCGGCCGTCCCCCTCACCTCCGTACGGCAGCCCGCCGTCACCATGGGCGCCATGGCCGCGGAGCTGCTGCTGGAGGAGACGGAGGCCGAGGCCGGCACGACCCGGCACGAACACCGACGGGTCGTGCTCCAGCCGGAGCTCGTCGTACGGCGCTCCAGCCTCTCCGCCCGCTGATCGTCCGTTCAGTAAATTTCATGATCCCGGAGGTCGGCACGGGCCCGGTCATGTGGTGAAGTGGGACGCGGCCAGAAGTCCGTCCGTCCCGGGAGACCCGTTGACCGCCACGTACCGCCAGCCCGGCGTCGTCCTCACCGACCGCCGCTTCACCGTGCCCCTCGACCACGACGACCCGGCCGGGGAGACGATCGAGCTCTACGCCCGTGAGGTCGTCGCGAGCGAGAAGGCGGACCGGAACCTGCCGTGGCTGGTGTATCTGCAGGGCGGTCCGGGCTTCGGAGCCAACAGGTTCATCGGCAGGCCGTCCTGGCTCGGCCGCGCGCTCAAGGAGTACCGCGTCCTCCTCCTCGACCAGCGCGGCACCGGACACTCCACCCCCGCCAACCGGCAGACCCTGCCGCTGCGCGGCGGCCCCGCCGAACAGGCCGCCTACCTCACGCACTTCCGCTCCGACTCGATCGTCCGCGACTGCGAGGCCATCCGCCCGGCCGTCACCGGCGGCGCCACCTGGACGGTGCTCGGTCAGAGCTTCGGCGGCTTCTGCGCCGTCAACTACCTCTCCCGCGCACCCGAAGGCCTGACCGCGGCCCTCATCACCGGGGGCCTGCCCTCCCTCGACGCGCACGCCGACGACGTCTACCGCGCCGCCTATCCCCGCGTCGAGCGCAAGGTCGCCGCGCACTACGCCCGCTATCCGCAGGACGTCGAGCGCGCCCGGCGCATCGCCGACCACCTCCTCACCCACGAGGTGACCCTGCCCAACGGCTACCGGCTCACCGCCGAGGCCTTCCAGTCCCTCGGCATCCTCCTGGGCGGCGGCGAGGGCAGCCACCGCCTCCACCACGTCCTGGAGCACGCCTTCGTCCGCACCCCGCACGGCGCGGAGCTCTCCGACGCCTTCCAGGAGGACGTACAGGGCCTGCTGTCGTTCGCGAGCCACCCCCTCTACGCCCTCGTGCACGAGGTGATCTACGCCCAGGACGAGCGCCCCACCGCCTGGTCGGCCGAGCGCGTCCGCGCCGAGTTCCCGCAGTTCGACGCGGCCAAGGCGCTCGCCGGCGACGGCCCGCTGCTGTTCACCGGCGAGTCGATCCACCCCTGGATGTTCGACTGCGATCCGGCGCTGCGGCCCCTGCGCGAGACGGCCGACCTGCTCGCACGGCGCACGGACTGGCGCCCCCTCTACGACCCCGCCCGGCTCGCCGCCAACGACGTACCGGTCGCGGCCGCCGTCTACCACGACGACATGTACGTCGACACCACCCACGCGCTCCGCACGGCCCGCACGATCCGGGGCCTGCGCACCTGGGTGACCGACGAGTTCGAGCACGACGGCGTCCGCGCGGGCGGACAGCGCGTGCTGGACCGGCTCCTCGCCCTCGTCCGCGACGAGGCGTGACCCGGCTAGTCTGCGCGCATGACCGAGCCGACGATCACCCAGCTCCAGCCCATGCCCGGCGACTGGCGGCGCGCGCTCGCCGTCGTGGCCCACCCCGACGACCTCGAGTACGGCTGCTCGGCGGCGGTCGCCGCCTGGACCGACGAGGGCCGTGAGGTCGCCTACGTGCTGGCGACCCGCGGCGAGGCGGGCATCGACACGCTGGCGCCCGCCGAGTGCGGGCCGCTGCGGGAACGCGAACAACGGGCGAGCGCCGCCGTCGTGGGGGTGTCGGAGGTGGAGTTCCTCGACCACCGGGACGGCGTGGTCGAGTACGGCCTCGCACTGCGCCGGGACATCGCCGCCGCGATCCGCCGGCACCGGCCCGAGCTGGTGATCACGCTCAACCACCGGGACACCTGGGGCGGCGTCGCCTGGAACACCCCGGACCACGTGGCGGTCGGGCGGGCCACCCTCGACGCGGCCGCGGACGCGGGCAACCGGTGGATCTTCCCCGAGCTCACCGAACGGGGACTGGAGCCCTGGGACGGCGTCCGCTGGGTCGCCGTCGCCGGTTCCGCCTCGCCCACGCACGCCGTGGACGCCACGGCCGGGCTGGAGCGGGCGGTGCGTTCCCTGCTCGAACACCGCACCTACATCGAGGCGTTGACCGACGAGGACCCGGAGACGTACGCCCGCACCTTCCTGACTGCGAACGCCCAGCGATCGGCGGAGCGGTTCGGCGGCAGGCCGGCGGTGGCGTTCGAGGTGTTCGCGCGGTAGCCCGCCCCGGCTGTGGGTCAGGCCGCCACGGCCAGTGGGCCGAGGGCGCGGTGCGGGTCGACGACGCGTCCGTCCGGCAGCAGCTCACCGGTGTCGTCGAACACGATCGTGCCGTTGCACAGCAGGCTCCACCCCTGTTCGGGGTGGGACGACACGATCGCGGCGCCGTGATGGAGCGGGCTGTCCGCAGTGGGGCACGGTGGCTGGTGGCTGCACATGGTCCGACTCCTCGATCCGTCCGGCTCCCGCCCGAAGGGGGCTCGTATCCGTGGTACAGGAGCTTGTTTTCGGTTCTATGAAGAAGACCCCCACACCGCCGGCGACTCATCGGTGAGGTTCGGACGCGCACGGGCCGGGGGAGGGGCCCCGCCGATCAAATGAGGTGATCTCCGAGGGGTGTTCGGAGACACTGGCCGGATGCCGCACGCAGAGGAACAGCAGTTGACCGGCGGGAACGTCAGTGCCGGTGTGGTCCGCGTCGGCGACACCGTGCGCCGGCCCGCGGGACCCTGGACGCCGTCCGTGCACGCCCTGCTCACGCACCTGCACGAGGCCGGATTCCGGGCCGCGCCACGCCCGCTGGGGATCGACGAGCGGGGCCGCGAGGTGCTGAGCTTCGTACCGGGCGAGGTGGTCTGGCCGGACCGGTTCGCCCTGGTGGAGCCGGCGGCGGGGCTGGTCCGGGTGGCGCGCATGATCCGCGGCTTCCACGACGCCGTACAGGACTTCACACCGCCCGAGGACGCCCGCTGGCAGGTGCTCATGCCCGCCGAGGGCGACGACATCATCGCCCACCAGGACCTGGCGCCCTGGAACCTCGTCGCCGGCGAGGGCGGCTGGGCGTTCATCGACTGGGACACCGCGGCCCCCGGCTCCCGCCTCTGGGACGTCGCCTACGCCGTCCGCGGCTTCGTCCCGCTGTCCGCGCACCCCGACTGGCAGACCCCCGACGCCGCCGCCCGGCTGCGCCTCTTCGCCGACGCCTACGGGCTCGACGAGGCCGAACGGCGAGCCCTGGTACCGCTGTTGGGCCGCCGTACCCGCGCGATGCACGACTTCCTGCGCGAGCAGAACGACCTGGGCAACCAGCCCTGGTCCCGGCTCTGGGCCGAGGGGCACGGCGACGCCTGGCGCGGTGACGCCGAGTACATCGAGGCCCGCGAGGAGCGGTGGCTGAGCGCCCTGCTGTCCGGCTGAGCCGCGGACCGTCGGCGGACAGGAAGCATCCATTCGCTTTCGATAAGGTGTGCGATATGCAAGAGGGGACCGTCGGCCGCGCCGACCTGCGCGCAGACTGCGCGAACTGCTTCGGACTGTGCTGTGTGGCCCTGCCCTTCGCGGCTTCCGCCGACTTCGCCCTCGACAAGCCGGCCGGCACACCCTGCCCGAACCTGCGCGCCGACCACCGCTGCGGCATCCACGCCAGCCTGCGGCAGGAGGGCTTCACCGGCTGCACGGTCTACGACTGCTTCGGCGCCGGCCAGCAGGTCTCGCAGGTCACCTTCGGCGGCCTGGACTGGCGCACCGGCCCGCGCGAGCGCGCCCGGCAGATGTTCGACGTGTTCCCGGTCGTCCGGCAGCTGCACGAACTGCTCTGGTACCTCACCGAGGCCCTCGACCTGCCCGCCGCCCGCCCGGTCCACGCCGACCTGCGCCGGGCCCTTGAGCAGACGCGGGAGCTCACCCGCCTGACCCCCGACGAGCTCGCCGGACTGGACGTCGGCGCCCACCGGCAACAGGTCAACGTGCTTCTACTGCGCACCAGCGAACTCGTCCGTGCGGGTGTCCGGGGCCGCAAGAAGGACCGCCGCGGGGCCGACCTCATGGGTGCCCGACTCAAGGGAGCCGACCTGCGCGGTGCGAACCTGCGCGGCGCCTACCTCATCGCCGCGGACCTGACCGGCGCCGACCTCAGGTACGCGGATCTCATCGGCGCCGACCTGCGTGACGCCGACCTCTCCGACGCCGATCTGACCGGGGCCTTCTTCCTCACCCAACCCCAGGTCACGGCGGCCCGGGGCAGTGCGGGCACCCGGCTGCCCGACTCAGTCACGCGACCCGTGCACTGGGCAACGCGGCTCTGACGGGGCCTCCTCGACGGCGGCCGCCGCACCGGCAGTGACCTCGGGCCGCTCCAGGTGCAGCCGCAGCCCGTCCGGCATCAGCGTCAGCCGCTCGGTCACCCGCAGCCGGTAGCCGGGGTCGGGCACGAACGCGTACCGGCGCAGCAGCAGCCCCAGCACGAGCGTCGCCTCGTGCAGCGCGAACTGGCGCCCGATGCACGCCCGCGCTCCCGTGCCGAACGGCTTGAAGGTGTGCGCGGGGCGGGAGCGGACCGCCTTGGGGTGGAAGCGGTCCGGGTCGAACCGTTCGGCGTCGGCGCCCCACGCCGCGGGATCGCGGTGCAGCATCGGCGTGAGCACCAGCGTCCAGGCCCCCCGGCGCATCGGGTGCCGCCCGGCCAGCACGGTGTCCTCGAGCGCCTCCCGGGCGAACGCCGGCGCCGTCGGCCACAGCCGCAGCGACTCGTCCAGGATCCGCCGTACGTAGCGCAGCTTGGCCACCTGCTCGTAACCGGGCGCCGCGGTGTCGCCCCAGACGCGGTCGACCTCGGCGCGGGCGCGGGCCGCGATCTCGGGGTGGCGGGCGAGGTAGTACAGGGCGAAGGAGAGCGCGCCCGAGGTGGTCTCGTGTCCCGCCACCAGGAAGGTGATGACTTGCCGGCGGACGTTCTCGGGCGACAGCCGCTCGCCCGTCCCGGGATGGGCCGTCTCCAGCATCCGGTCCAGCAGGTCGCCGTCCCCGCTCGCCGCGCGCCGGGCGCGGACCAGGCCGTCGACGGTGCGGTTGAGGTAGGCGATGTCGGCCTCGTTGCGCTGCGCGGCGCGCCTCAACAAGGCGGGGACGGGAACGGAGTTGAGCCGCTGGGCGTAAGTGAGCGTGCCCACCATCGCGCTGATGAAGGGGTGCGGCCGATCGCGTTCGAAGGAACCGAAGTCATGGCCGAAGCCGGTCCGCGCGATGGTCTCCAGCGTCAGCTTGGTCATGTCGCCGGGCACGTCCACCGTCCGCCCCGCCGCCCGCTCGCGATCCCAGTGGTCCGTCAGCCGCCCCGCCACGTCCAGCATCATCGGGTGGTAGGCCGCCATGGCCTCCCGGCTGAACCCCGGGGCCAGCACATCGTGGGCCAGCTGCCAGTTCGGCTCGTGGTTGTACGCCGTGAACAACCCGTCGCCGGCCACCGGCCGCAGGTTGGCGACCCCGAGACCCACGTGCTTGGCGAACCGCGACTCGTCCGCGAGGTCGGCCACCAGATCGGCACCCCAGACGAAGACGAACTCCCGGTTGAACGCCTTGCGCCGGTATATCGGCCCCAACTGGCGGGCGAAGCGCAGGGAGTCCTGGAGCGGAGTGGCCCGGTTGGCGCCGAGCACGTCCCCGAGCAGCGGGATCCGGCGCGGCGGATGCGGGATGCGGTGCAGCTCCGGCCAGCCCTGTTCGGCACTGCGGAAGCCGCCCGGCAGCGCCGGCCTCGTCGTGGTCTCCGCCATCACACGATCTCCCTCGATCCAGCGGCAGTCGAGCCAGTTGTACGTGGGTTCAATAGCGCGGCCCAGTCTGGTCCCGCTGTTGAATCGACGTCAAGTAAAGTGCGGGCATGGCCGCGAACCCGGGCGGGCGCACACGCCGCCGACTGAGCACCGAGGAGCGCCGCGAACAGCTGCTCTCGGTAGGGGCGCGGCTGTTCTCCGAGAGTCCGTACGACGACGTCTGGATCGAGCAGGTCGCCGAGATCGCCGGGGTCTCGCGCGGACTGCTCTACCACTACTTCCCTACCAAGCGGGACTTCTTCCTCGCGGTCGTCGAGCGGGAGAGCGAGCGGATGCTGCAGATGACCGAGGCGGTGCCCGGGGTGCCGGCCCGCGAGCAGCTCACCGCGAACCTCGACATCTTCCTGGAGTACGTCCACGCCCACGCGCACGGCTTCCGCGCCTTCCACCGCGCGGACGCGGCGGGGGACCAGGCCGTACGGCGGGTCTACCAGCGGGCGCTCGGGGCGCAGGAGCGGCAGATCCTGGCGGCGCTGGCGCGCGACCCCGAACTCGGCCCGATCGCCCAGGCGCGCCCGGACCTCCGGCTCGCCGTCCGCGGCTGGCTGGCCTTCACCACGGCGGTCTGCCTGGAGTGGCTGCGCGGCTCGGAACTGACGCGCGAGCAGGTGCGCGACCTGTGTGCCCGAGCGCTGCTGGGCGTCATCGCCGCCTGAGGAGAGCCCTTCCGGACGCGGGGGCGGTGTTGGCGTGCACCTCGATCTTCGATAGGTTAGGCAAGGCTTACCTAAGGAGGTCTGGGATGGGTGACAGCCAGAGCTGGACGGCGGCGCCTGCCGCGGCGGAACGAGCCCGCTCGGTACTGGCCGCGGCGTGGTCCTGCGCGATCACCGCGGAGGGCGGACGCGAGGAGTTCGTCGGCGCGCACACCGTGGCCGAGGACGGCCGGGTGCTGGTGGGCGTGCCCGAGGACAGCGCGCTGCTCGCGACCGCGATCTTCGCGCCCCGCGGGCAGCCGTCCGCCGTGCTGGAGTTCGCCGACGTGGCACCCGTCCCCGTGCGCAACCGCATCCGGGCCAGGCTGTGGATGGCGGGGTCCTTCACCCCCGAGGGCGAACGCCTGGCGTTCCGGCCGACCCGGATCGTGCTGCGACAGTCCTCCGGCGCGGTCGTCGTCGGCCTCGACGACTTCGCCGTCGCCGCTCCCGACCCCCTGGCGCTGGCCGAGGCCCACCTGCTGACCCATCTCGCGGACTGCCACGCCGACGCGGTCGAGCGCCTGACGCGCCTCGTCGACCCCGGCAGCCTGCACGGCGCGGTCCGCGTCCAGCCGCTCGCCGTCGACCGGCACGGCCTGACGCTGCGCATCGAACGCGCCCGCGCCCACGGCGACGTACGCCTGCCGTTCCACACGCCCGCCGACGACGTCGCGCAGCTCACCGAGCGCATGCACGCCCTGCTCGGCCAGGCCGGTGCGGCCGCCTGCCCCAGGGCCCTACAACGGCAGCGCACAGACCGCGACCGGTGAGGCGAACGGCTTGCCCGCCAGCCGCAGTTCACCGCTCTCGTCGTCCACGTGGAAGACGCTGACCGTGCCCGACCTCTGGTTCGCCGCGAACAGCAGCGCGCCGTCCGGGGAAAAGGCGATCTGGCGGGGGAAGTCACCCGCCACCGGAACCGTGCCGAGCAGCCGCAGCCGGGCGCCGTCCCGCTCGATCGCGTACCGCGCGAGGGTGTTGTCGCCGCGGTTGGCGAGAAAGGCGTACGAACCGTTCGCGGTGACCAGGATCTGCGCCGGGTAGTTGGTGCCCGCCCCGGAGCCCGTCGACTGCGGCTCGCCGATCGTCAGACGGCCGGTGGACGGCTCGTAGGCGCACACCGTGACCGTGTCGTCGACCTCGTTGGCCAGGTAGGCGTGGCGGCCGCCCGGGTGGAAGGTGAGGTGCCGCGGACCGGCTCCCGGCTTCGCCGCGGCCCGCGCGACCTCGGTGAGCCTGCCGGTGCGTTCGTCCAGGCGGTAGCTGTAGACCGTGTCCGTGCCCAGGTCCACGGCGAGCACGTGGCCGCCGTCGGGGCTGGTGATGAACTGATGGGCGTGCGGCCCCTGTTGACCGGGGCCGGGGGCCGGGCTGGAGTGCGTGACGAGGTCGGTCCGCTCGCCGAGCCCGCCCGAGCCGGTGATGGGGTGAACGGCCACGCTGCCCGAGGTGTAGTTGGCGCTCAGCAGCCAGCGGCCGCTCGGATGCACCGACAGATGGCACGGGCCCGCCCCGCCGGTGCTGCGGCTGCCGAGGACCTCGCGGTCGGCCAGACGCACGGCGGTCACCGCGCCGGCGTCCTGCTCGTCGACCGCGTAGAGCGTGTGCGCGTCGGGGTGCACGGCCAGGTAGGACGGATTGGCGACCCCGGTCACCGTGCCGGTGCCGGTGACGCGGCCGGTCGAGGGGTCGTAGGTGGCGAGGCCGACGCCCTTGCCGCCGCCCTCGACGCTCGTGTAGGTGCCGAGGAAGAGCGGGCGGGGGCCGGAGGGCTTCGACTTCGGGCTCGGGGTGGCCGCGGGCGCGGGGTGCGAGGGCGCCGAGGAACCCGTCTGCCGCGGCGCCGCCGTCTTCTCGGTGTTCCTGGGCGGTGCGGGGGACGGCAGCGCCGTCACCGCGCCGAGCCCGGCGAGCGTGCCGACGAAGCGGCGCCTGCTCCAGCCGCCGCTCGCCGCCCGTGTCCCACTGCCCATGCCCGCACCTCGCGTGCTCGCCCGCCTCTGCCTGACAAGCCACCTTGACGCGGAGGCCCCGCCCGGTGCAACAAACGGCACCTCGTGTTGCACGCCGTGCAACGCCAGACGGGACCAACGGCCACCGGCCTCGATGGGGCGCGCCCGGTGCGGGCCGGGGGCGGTCTGGGCTCGCGGTGAGGCCTTACCGGTCGCCGTCCTCCGCTGGGCCGCCCGGCGTGTCTCTGGGTCGTCTGTGCTCGCGGTCGGTCCCAACCTGTCGCTGTCCTCTGCGGGCTTGCCGGGTGCGGGCCGGGGGCTGTCTGGGCTCGTGGTCCGGTCTTACCGGTCGCGCCCTCCACCGGTCTGCCCGGTGTGTCCCCGGGTCCGTCTGGCCGTGGTCAGGACTCACCGGTCGCCGTCTTCGACCGGCCGCCCGGTGCGGCCCGGGCCCATCTGGGCCCGCGGTGAG
>NZ_JBITSP010000019.1:17536-105546 GCF_044540925.1 Streptomyces sp. NPDC085900
AGGCCTTACCAGTCGCCGTCCTCCGTCGGCTTGCCGGGTGCGGGCCGGGGGCTGTCTGGGCTCGTGTCAGGTCTTACCGGTCGCGTCCTCCACCGGCCCGCCCGGTGTGTCCCCGGGTCTGTCTGGCCGTGGTCAGGACTCACCGGTCGCCGTCTTCGACCGGCCGCCCGGTGCGGCCCGGGCCCATCTGGGCCCGCGGTGAGGCCTTACCAGTCGCCGTCCTCCGTCGGCTTGCCGGGTGCGGGCCGGGGGCTGTCTGGGCTCGTGTCAGGTCTTACCGGTCGCGTCCTCCACCGGTCTGCCCGGTGTGTCCCCGGGTCCGTCTGGCCGTGCTCGGGCCTCCCTCGTCGCCGTCCTCCACTGGCCGCCCGGATGCGGGCCGGGGCCGTCCGGGCCTGTGGGCACGCCTTACCGGTCGCGTCCTCCACCGGCCCGCCCGGCGTGTCCCCGGTCCGGGCGGCCGCCGTAAGGACTCACCACTCACCGTCCTCCACCGGCTTGCCCGGTGCGTCCTTGAGGGGTTTGACCTGGTGCGGGGTCGGGGCCTGCCAGGGCTCGTGGTCGTCGCCGACCCAGTCGCCGACCGGCTTCACGGCCTCCAGGGTGTCGGTGGGGGAGAGGTCCTGTGCGTCCTGGTCGTAGTAGTCGTACCAGGGCAGTCCCGCGCGGGTGTAGGCGGCGCGGTCGACCGGTGACGGCGGGGGAGCCTCGCCGGTGATGCGGCGCCACTCGGGCGGCGTCACCAGGTGTACGAAGACCCGGCCGGCGGGCTGCTCGGACCAGTCGTCGAGCGACCGGTCGTCCTGGTAGACCTCCTGCCGCATGGAGCCGCCGACGCCGAGCCCCATGGCCGCCGCGGCCTGCGGTGCCCGCGCCGCGGCGGGAGCGGGAGCCGCGCCCGGAGCCGGCGGTGCCGCCATGGGCATTGCCATTCCGTAGCCGCCGCCCGGCGCGGCCGCCCGCTCCCGGGCGAGTTCCGTGCGGCGCCGCTCCGCCTCCCGCCACTCGGCCAGCTTCCCTTCGCGCAGCGGGAAGGACTGCAGCTGAACGCCGCCCCAGACCTCCTCGCCGGTGACCTGGCCCTCGACGGTCGCCCCCAGACCCAGCGGCACCGCCACGAACTGCCGGACGGTGCCCTTGCCCGAGTTGATGCCGTCAAGCCAGGGCTGACGCGGCAGTACGACGTAGTTCTGCGGCTTGCGTGAGAGCCGGTCGCTCCATGGCTTGCCCGAGACGGCGCACACCTTGCCCACCCCGACCTGGAGGGCGGCGGGCTCGGCCGTACCCGCGAAGCTCAGCCACATCGCCTCGCGCAGGTACACCGGCAGCATCACCCCGCCGCGCGCACGCCACGCCTCGGGCACCGTGTCCGGGTAGTCCGCCACCCGTCGGACCGGGAACTCGCCCAGCCCCGGTGGCAGCGGATGCGTCCCCGTCTCCGGCAGCCGCAGGGTGCGCACGAAGCGCACCGCCACCCCGCCCGGAAGCCGCAGGGTGTTCCCGTCGATCCGCACGCCGCTGTCGGCCATCGGCCCGCCCCCTTCGTTCTACGCTGCCGGGGAAACGTACGCGTCCCCGGTGACCACATCAGCTGGAACGACGCCGGGCACCCGCGCGGTTCCGGCGCAGCACCTCCGGAACGCGCAGTCGGCCCGAGTCGCGCAGGCTCTCCCGCAGCCGGGTCAGCCGCGGCATGCGCTCGCGCTGCTCGGCCGAGGCCCGGTCCAGCTCCTCCAGCAGCCGGCGCGAGCGGTGCTCGGTGTCCATCTCGTCGAGGATGCGGTTGACCTCGGTCAGCACCGCGCCGTGCAGCTGCCAGCTGCGCGCGTCGCGCTGGACCTCCTCCAGCAGCAGCTGGGCCAGCTTGTCCCGGGTCGTGCCGGCCTGGCGCAGTTCCGCGGTCAGCCGCTCCTCGGCCGACTCGGCGCTGACGCTGACGCTGGTGGTGACCAGGACCGCGAAACTGACCACCGCGTCGGCGATCTCCGACAGCAGCCGCTCCACGGCGGCCCCCGTCTCGCGCGCGAACAGCGGCTCCGGATCGCGCTCCTTGGCGAGGTCGGTGAAGGTGCGGGCGAGCACCCGCAGCACCACCGTGCAGATCTCCAGCGTGTCCAGCCCGGTGCGCAGCACCACCCGGTGCAGCAGTCCCTCACGCACGCGCGGGTTGAGCCGCAGACTGTCCTCGGCCTGCCGCAGAGCCGCGTCCACCTCGACGATGTCGTGGTCGAGGCGGCGCGCCTCGTGCAGCCGCTCGGTCGCGTGCTCGACGGGCGTGCGCCCGGCGGCCTCCTCGCCCATACGCAGCATCAGCTGCCGCACCCGCCGGGCCAGGCCCTCGATCGACTCGCCCGCCTCGTCCACCCACACGGGCGGCGCGAGGAGAAGATTGCAGGCCATGCCGACGACCGCGCCGATCAGCGTTTCCACGATCCGGGCCCACGCGGTGTCGCCGACCGTCGTGACGCCGAGGACCAGCATGGCGCTGATCGCCACCTCGGGGACGTACTCCTCGACCCGTACCAGCCGTCCCACCGCCAGCGCGGCCACGATCAGCAGCGCGAGGCTCCACCAGGTCAGACCGACCAGCTGGCTGAAGGCGATGGCGACCAGGACGCCGGCCACCACCGAGTTGACCCGGCGGATGCCGTTGGTGAGCGTGGCGTACAGGGTGACCTGGACGACCAGCAGCGCGGTGAGCGGCGCGGTCAGCGGGGCCGCCTCGGGACTCAGGCGCAGCGCGACGACGTAGGCCACCGTCGCCGCGACGGCAGACCGAAGCGTCTGCACCACCACCGGGTCGCGACGGCGCTTCACGTACCGGACGAGGGACGCCCTCCACTCACGTACATCTGGCACTACGGGCTGTTCCCTTTCCACTGCCTCGAACACGTACGACGTTTCTTTTGAGGACCGTAACTGTCCGCAAGCACACCTAGATTGTTGGTGACGGCCGGTGGACGGCAAGAGGGGAGAACGGTGATGGCGGACACCCGGGACTTCGAGGTTCTCACACGTGCGCACTCCTATCTCGGCGACGTGGTCGCCGCGGTTCCCGAGTCGGCGTGGGGAGCGCCGACTCCCTGCACCGAGTGGACCGTGCGTCAGGTCCTCAACCACGCCCGGATCGACCAGCTGGGCTACGGCCTCGCGCTCACCGGCGGCCGGCCGGACTCCGACCCCTTCCACCCGGCCGACGCGTTGGACGGGGACCCGGCGGCCGAGCTCGGCAAGGTGCTGAGCCAGGTCGCGGAGGCCTATGCCGCGCTGCCCGCGGACGCCGAGCAGGTGCCGACGCCGCTCGGCCCGCTGTCCCCGGCGCTCGCCGCGGCGGCGGCCGCCATGGACGCGGCCGTGCACGCCTGGGACATCGCGGTGGCCACGGGCCAGGACCGCCCGCTGGACCTGGAGCTGGCCGAGGGGATCTGGCCGGTGGCGGAACGGCTCGTCGATCATCTCCGGGACTCCTACCAGGTCTTCGCACCCGCCAGGCGGCTCCCGTACCGCCACGACCGCGCCGAGGCCCTGCTGGCCTTCCTCGGCCGGGATCCGCACTGGACCCCGTGACCGACCGGGACACGGCCCGCCGCTAAATGAGTTGCGGACACCCCCGCCGATGAGTGATCTCTTGGGACGGACGTCCGCACTCACCAGGGGGAGCCGATGGAGTCGACAGAGCCCGGTACGGCCCGGACACTGCGGGCGCTGCGGCACGTTGCCGCCCGCTCCTCCGGGCCGGCCGTCGGCCCCGGGCCGCGGATCACGCTGAACTTCCATCCCGACCGGGCGGCGGGCGGGCTGCCCGTCCTGCGGGCCCTGGCCCGGGACGGCGCCTACCACTCGCAGTTCGTCACCGGCACCAGCAACGGCGGCCTCACCGCGCATCCCGGCGGCGACCGGTGGCGCTGGGAGAGCCGGATCTTCGGCGGCGCCTACGACGACGCCGACCCGCACGAGCGGCCCGTGTACGGCGCGCTGAACTTCCGGCGCCAAGTCGTCGGCGCCGCACCGCGGTTCGGCTCCTCGCACTTCCGGCTCACCGCCGACACCGTGGGCCGGGCCACCTTCTGCTATCCCGACAGCGCCGCGGAGCCGACCGATTTCGGGATCGCCGCCGGCATGTCGCTGATCGCGCTCGCCGAGGTCGACGAGCAGGACGCCCTCAACGACTACATCGAGGCGCAGGTCCACGGCGGGGTGCTGCTCGCCCGGCACGTCGAGGCCCTCGTCCTGGACGCGAGCTACCGCGGCACCGCCGTAGAGGCCGAGGCCCGCCGGCTGCCCTGCCCCGTCGAATGGCACCCCGGCTACCGCCTGACCGTGGAGCAGCTGCGCGTGCACGCGGACTACCGAGGACCCGAGTACGCCGCCCTCGGCGCCCGGATCGCCGAGGACGGCCGGATCGACCCGCGGATCATCGGGGACGCCGCTCGCACCGGCCGGTACGAGCTGCAGGACCTGAAGATGGTGTGGCACACCCTCGCCCGCTTCGGCGCCCCGGAGGGCGCGGGCACCGCCATTTCGCCCAGCGGGCACGCCCGGGCCGGGGGCACCTCCTAAGCGTCCGGCGGCCCCACCTCGGACGCGGGTACCGCTTCTGCGTCTGGCGGGCTCACCCGGACCCCGGGCGCCGCTTCTGCGTCTGGCGGGCCCACCTCGGGTGCGGGCGCCGTCTCTGCGTCTGGCGGGCCCACCTCGGGTGCGGGTACCGCTTCTGCGTCCGGCGGCCACACCTCGGGCGCCGCCTCCGCCTCCGGCGGCCACACCCCGGGCGCGGGCACCCCCTACGCGTCCGGCGGCCACACCCCAGGGGTGAGCACGCCGAGCGCGTAGGCGCGCGCCACCAGCTCGGTGCGGTTCGACGCGCCCCAGCGTGCCGACAGCCGTCGCAGGTGGTAGGTGACGCCGTCCGTGGTCAGGCCGGTCTCCTCGGCGGCCCGTGCGGTGGTCGCGCCCCCGGCCAGCAGCGCCAGGATGCGGGCCTCGACGGGCGCCACGCGGGCCGGTTCCCGCGCCGCCGGCTCGCGCGTGCCCAGCACGCGCAGCATCACCAGCAGCGCTGGCGTCTCCTCCACGGTGTCGCTGACCGGGTCGGCCGTCAGCTCGCCGAACCGCTCGGCCCCGCCCGGCGCCTCCCAGAGGACCGACACCTGGTACCGCGACCGGTGCCTGAGCCGCAGCGCCTCGGCGATCCGCTCCACCTGCGTGGCCTCCCGCGGCCTGAACAGCTCCAGCACGGCACGGCCGCGCAGCCGCCCCGGCGTCGTACCGCACTCCGCCGCCATCGCGGGGTTGGCCAGCAGGACGTCTCCGTACACGTCGCACACGGCCACGGGCACGGAGACCCGGTCGAAGAGCGTCAGGGCGCGATTGCGCCACACCACGGCCTCGCTACGGCCCTCTTCCACCCGTCGCTCCCGTCACCCGGCGCGCGTCCGCCCGCACCACCCCCATCATGCGACGGCGGACGAACCGGCCCTCGGGCTCCTCGCTACACCGCCAGCCAGGCCGCGTGGTCGGGGGCCAGCACACCGTCCTCGACGGGGCCGCTCGCCAGCAGGAGCGATGTGTGCGCGGGCAGCCGGTAGCCCTCGGAGGAGAGGTTGACCGCACACACGAACCCGGGCTCGCGACCGAACAGGAGCACGCCGGCCGGGGCGTCGAGCCACGTCAGGTCGCCGTCGCCGAGCGCGGGATGCTCGCGGCGCAGCCGCAGGGCGGCGCGGTACAGCTCCAGCATCGAGTGCTCGTCGCCGCGCTGCTCGGCGACCCCGCGGCCGGCCCAGGCAGCGGGCTGCGGCAGCCAGGGCTCGGCCCGTGCGCCGTCCGGGCTGAAGCCGTACGGCGGGTTCGAACCGGACCACGGGATCGGCACCCGGCAGCCGTCCCGCCCGCGCTCGGTGTGCCCGGAGCGCTCCCAGACCGGGTCCTGGAGCACGGACTCCGGCAGGTCCTCGACCTCCGGCAGGCCCAGCTCCTCGCCCTGGTAGACGTAGGCGCCGCCGGGCAGGGCGAGCATCAGCAGGGCGGCCGCGCGGGCCCGGAGCGTGCCCAGTTCCAGGTCCAGGGGGCCCTCGGGCCGGTAGGGCTCGTTCACCGTCCATCGCCTGGCGGCCTTGCGGCCGTAGCGGCTGGGATGGCGTACGACGTCGTGGTTGGACAGCACCCAGGTGGCCGGCGCGCCCACCGCGCCGAGCATGGCGAGGGAGTCGTCGATGACGGCCCGCAGGTCCTTGGCGTCCCAACTGGACATCAGGAAGTCGAAGTTGAACGCCGTGTGCAGGCCCTCGGCGCGGACGTAGGCGGCGAGCCGTTCGGGGGTGTCCGCCCAGGCCTCGGCGACGAACGAGCGGTCGCCCGGGAACTCGTCGGCCACCCGGCGCCAGGACCGGTAGATGTCGTGCACCTCGTCACGGTCCCAGTGCGGGTGGTCCAGATGCTGCCGCGGCCCCCGCTCCTGGACGGGCGGCGGCAGGTCGGGCAGCTCCGGGTGCTTGATCAGCCCGTGCGCGACGTCGATCCGGAATCCGTCCACGCCCCGGCCGAACCAGAACCGGAGGATCGACTCGAACTCGGCGCGGACCTCGGGGTGCTGCCAGTTGAGGTCGGGCTGCTCGGGGGCGAACAGATGCAGATACCACTCGCCGTCGGGCAGCCGGGTCCAGGCCGGACCGCCGAAGCAGGAGACCCAGTCGTTGGGCGGTTCGGCGCCGTCGGGCCCGCGGCCGGACCGGAAGACGTAGCGCTCCCGCTCCGGGCTGCCCGGTCCGGCCGCCACCGCGGCCCGGAACCACACGTGCTGGTCGGAGGTGTGGTTGGGCACGATGTCGGGGATGACGCGGATGCCGTGCTCGTGCGCTTCCTCGATCAGCCGCTCGGCCTCCTCCAGCGTGCCGAACAGCGGGTCGATCTCCCGGTAGTCGGCGACGTCGTAGCCGTGGTCGGCCATCGGGGACCGGTACCAGGGGTTGATCCAGACGGCGTCGACGCCGAGCCACTTCAGATACGGCAGCCGGGAGCGGAGGCCGGCGATGTCGCCGACGCCGTCGCCGTTCCCGTCGGCGAAGCTGCGGATGTAGACCTGGTAGATGACGGCATCGCGCCACCAAGGTGCGGGGGAGGTGGACATTCGGTGCGTGCTCCTCGGTCGTGACAACGCTTGCAAGCCTGAACGGTCCCGACACGACCGTCAATGCGTTACGGCTCAGTAATTCCCTGGCAGCGCTGTCATGAACCGCACACACCTGTGCTAGCGTCCGCCCATGCCGCCAGCCCGACGGCACCCCACGATGGCCGACGTCGCCGAACGCGCCGGGGTCTCCGTCTCCACCGTCTCGCGCACCCTGCGCGGGCTGTCGAACGTCTCGCCCGACGTCCGCGCCCGCGTCGAGAAGGCCGCCCGCGCGCTGAACTTCGCCGTCTCCCGGCACGCGTCCAGCCTGGTCACCGGCCGGACGGGGGTCGTCGCGGTGCTCGTGCCCACCCTGGACTCGTGGTTCATGGGCTCGGCCCTCTCCGCCCTCGGCCCCCTGCTGCGGGCCGCGGACCTGGAACTGACCGTCTACGTCACACCCGACCTGGCCGAACGCGCCGCGTTCTTCGAGCGGCTGCCGGCCCGGCGCAACGCCGACGCCCTGCTGGTGTTCTGCTTCGACCTGACCGACGAGGAGAGCGCACGCCTGGACGACCTCGGCATGCCCGTCGTCTACGTCAGTCAGCACGCCGACGGGCGGCCGAGCGTGTACGTCGACGACGGCGCCGCGGCCCGGGCCGGCACCCGGCACCTGCTCAACCTCGGGCACCGCCGCATCGCCTTCATGCAGAGCGCGGGCCCGACCGGCTTCTCCTTCAGCTCGCACGAGCGGCTCCTCGGCCACCGGCGGGCACTCACCGAGGCGGGCGTCCCCCTGGACGACTCCCTCGTGGTGGCCGCACCGGCGGCGGACCGGCGCGCGGTCGCCGAGGCACTGGGAGAGCTGCTCGGCCTGCGCGAGCCGCCCACCGCGGTCTTCGCCGAGCAGGACGAGCTCGCCGTCTCACTGATCTGGACCCTGCGCCGGTCGAGGATCGAGGTGCCCGAGCGGATGTCCGTCCTCGGCTTCGACGATCAGCCGGTCGCCGAGCTGTTCGACCTGACGACGGTGGCGCAGTCACCCGCCGACATGGGCCGGGAGGCCGGTGAACTGGTCCTGAGCCTGATCACCGACCCCGACGCCGACCCCGCCCGGCACGTCCTGCTGCCGACCCGCCTCATCCCCCGCGGCAGCACCGCCCCGGCCATCGGCGAGGAGACCGACTGAAGTCCCGCCGGTGTTCCGGGCAAGACCTTTGGCGAGGTCTTGACTACATGATCATGTAGTGCGGCGGCCCGGTCCGCCCGCCGGGCTCGACCAACCTTGATCGCAGTACTTCCGTACCGCGAAAGGCAGTTGTCGCGCCATGCCCCCCACCGCGCCGCACCCCCACACCACCGACACCGTCCCCGGAGTCCCCGTCGTCGACATCACCGCCACCGGCCCCGGCCGCACCCCCATCCAGCAGATCATGGAACTGATGCGGGAGCACGGGCCGGTGCTGGTGCGCCGCCTGCACGGGCGGGACGCCCTGTTCGTCTCGGACCTCGACCTGGTGGCCGACCTCGCCGACGAGAAGCGGTTCGCCAAGCACATCGGCCCCGCCCTGGAGAACGTCCGCGAGTTCGCCGCCGACGGACTGTTCACTCCGGAGCCCGACTCGCCCCCGCGCTCTGCTACTTCGGCTGCGACGCGCCCGACGCCGACTTCCTGCACGCCGAGGAACTGCGCGCCGCCGAGGCCGCCGAGGTCTGGGAGCTGCTCGACGCGGGGGCCCGGGTGTACGTCTGCGGAGACGGTTCGAAAATGGCGCCCGGGGTGCGGGAGGCGTTCCGTACGCTGTACCGGCGGCACGTGCCGGATGCGGACGACGCGGCGGCCGTGACGTGGCTCGACGGGCTGATCGCGGACGGCCGTTACGTCGAGGACGTGTACGCGGCCGGCTGACCGAGGCGAGAGGTGGGCGCACGGTGGTGGACTCCTGGGAACGGGCCCGGCGCATCCTGCGGGACGCGGGCATCCCTCCCGGGAGGCTGGCCCGCCTGCGCCCCCTGAGCGGCGGCACGTACAACACCGTCGAGGAACTCACGCTCACCGACGGCGCCCGCCACGTGCTCAAGGCCGCGCCGGACGCCCCGGGACTCAGCCACGAGAGGCGGCTGCTCGTCGCCGAGGCGGAGTTCTACCGCGGCGCCGAGACGGCCGGGGTGCCTGCGCCCCGCCTGCTCGCGTTGGACGAGGCCGGCCGCGTACTGCTGATGACCGCATCGCCCGGCGACCCCTGGGACGCCTCGCTCACCGAAGCCGAAAGGGCCACTCTGCGAAGGCAGTTGGGGCGGCACGTGGCCGCCCTTCACCGGGTCGTCGGACCCGCCTTCGGGTATCCCTCCGGTGCGCTCGGCCCCCTGGCCGCGGACTGGCGGACCGCCTTCACCGGGATGCTCGACGCCGTCCTCGACGACGCCCGCCGCTTCGGCGCCCGGTTGCCAAGACCCGTCGACGAGGTGGCCCGCACCCTGGAGGCCGCCCACGGCGCGCTCGACGAGGTCACCGTCCCCGCCCTCGTCCACTTCGACCTGTGGGACGGCAACATCATGGTGGACCGCTCGGCCGGCTCCGTACGCGTCGGCGGTCTCATCGACGGGGAGCGCATGTTCTGGGGCGACCCGCTGGCCGAGTTCGTCTCCCTGGCGCTGCTCGGCGACATCAGGAAGGACGAGGCGTTCCTCTCGGGCTACCGGGAGGCCGGCGGACGGGCCGAGTTCGACACCCCCGCGCTGCTCCGCCTCGCCCTCTACCGCGCCTATCTTTGTCTGATCATGCTGGTGGAGACCGTGCCGCGGGCGATGGGGGAGGAGCAGGTCCGGTGGCGGGACGAGGCGGTCGCGCCGGAGCTCGTCGCGGCCCTGGACACCATCCGGGAACACGCCTCTTAGCTCACATCGTGAACTAAGGGTTGGAGGAATGTCGCGCCGAACCCGCCCGCAGAGGTATGTTGCAGGTCGGCAGGGTTCGGAAGGAGCCATATGGCGGGGCGGAACGGGCGCACCGTGCGCGACCTCAGGCGGGCGAACCGCACGGCGGTGCTGCAACGGCTCTACTTCGACGGACCCCTCAGCCGCTTCGAGCTCGGCCCGGCGACGGGGCTGAGCTCCGGCTCGGTCAGCAACGTCGTCGCCGACCTCGTCGCCGACGGACTGGTGGAGGAGGCCGGCAGCGTCGACTCCGACGGCGGCCGCCCCCGCACCCTGCTGCGGGTGGCCCCCGGCGCGGGCCACATGATCGGCGTCGACGTCGGCGAGACCCGCGTCCGCGTCGAGCTGTTCGACCTCACCCTCACCGAACTCGCCCGCGCCGAAAGGCCCTTGGAGCAGCAGCGGTACGAGGTCGAGGTCATCGTCGGCCACATCCGCGACGGGATCGCCGAGGTCCTGGACGAGGCCGCCATCCCGCCCGAACAGCTCCTCGGCGTCGGCATCGGCGTGCCCGGCATCGTCGAACGCACCCCGGACCGCGGCGCCGTCGTGCACGGCCAGACCATCGGCTGGGACGCGGTCCCGCTGGAGTCGCTGCTGCGGACCACCTCCCGGCTGCCGGACTCCGTCCGCTACTTCATCGACAACGGCGCCAAGACCCTCGGCCAGGCCGAGATGTGGTTCGGCGCCGGGCGCGGCGCGCGCAACGCGATCGTCGTGCTGTTCGGCTCCGGCGTCGGCGCCTGCCTGGTCACGCCCGAGGTGGAACACGGGCGCGCGGTCGAGTGGGGGCATCTGACCGTACGGGTCAGGGGGCGCCGCTGCCGGTGCGGCGCGCTCGGCTGCCTGGAGGCGTACGCGGGTGCGGAGTCCCTGCTGGAGCGCTGGCGCGAGGAGGGCGGACGGCCGCCGGAGGGCGCCGACGAGGAGACGGCGCTGTCCGCGATGCTGGCCGCCGCGTATCCCGCCGGGGGTGGGGCGGCCGACCCCGTCGCGCTCGGCGTGCTGGAGGAGACCGCCGAGTACCTGGGCGCCGGACTGTCCGATCTGATCAACCTCTTCCAGCCCGAGCGCATTCTGATCGGCGGCTGGGGTGGGCTTCAGCTCGGTGCGCGGTTCCTGCCCGCCGTGCGGCGGTACGCGACGTCGTACGCCCTGCGTTACCCGGCCGAGAAGGTCGCGATCGAGCTGGGGCGGCTGGGGCCGGACGCGGTGACCGTGGGAGCGGCGATCCTGCCGCTGGCCGACTTCTTCGGCCGGGGCGGGCGCCGGCTGGAACCGGCGGTCGAGGGGCCCGTGCCGGCCTGGCAGACGGCTCTGGAGGAGCGGGCCCCGCGCTGAGCAGTGGGCCCGCGGGGGGCGACGAGCGGCCGCGTTGTGGCTGGTCGCGGCGTTCCCCGCGCCCCGTGCGGGACGCCTCACAGCCCCATGTTTCGCCGGTCACCGCCGGAGGTACTCGCGTGTCGCTCGACGACGCGAAAGGAGTGCGCCGTGGCGGATCGACACCCTACGGGACAGGACGGCGAGCCCGTGCCGAGGGACCTGCCGGATCAGCAGGTCACCGAGGGCGAGGACCCACTGGACGTGCCCATTCCCGCCGTGGAGGAGGACGAGCCCGGCTCCGGTCTGCCCGACACCGACGAGGCCGGCACCGGCCGTCAGGGAGAGCGGCGGTCCGCGACCGTGCATCCCGAGCACCCCGAACCGGACGAGTCCTCCGCCTGACAGGGAGCCACCATGGGTATCGGCGACCGGGTCCGCTCCTGGCCCGTCTACCGTCAGCTCGGCGGAACCGACCGTACGGCCCGCGGAAGCGCCGCGAAATCGCCGTACACCGACAAGCTGCGCCCGCGCACCGACAGCGCGGACCGCGTCGTGCAGTCCGTCTGCCCGTACTGCGCGGTCGGCTGCGGGCAGCAGGTCTACGTCAAGGACGAGAAGGTCGTCCAGATCGAGGGCGACCCCGCCTCCCCGGTGAGCCGCGGCCGGCTGTGCCCGAAGGGCTCGGCGAGTCTCCAGCTGACCACCGGGCCGGCCCGGGAGCACCAGGTCCTCTACCGGCGCCCGTACAGCTCCGACTGGGAGCCGCTCGACCTGGAGACCGCCATGGACATGGTGGCCGAGCGGGTGATCCGCACCCGGCGGGAGACCTGGGAGTGGGAGTACGAGGGCATGCGCACCGCCCGCACCATGGGCATCGCCAGCCTCGGCGGCGCGACCCTCGACAACGAGGAGAACTACCTCATCAAGAAGCTGCTGACCGGCCTCGGCGTGGTCCAGGTGGAGAACCAGGCCCGGGTCTGCCACAGCGCCACCGTGGCCGGACTCGGCACCTCCTTCGGGCGCGGCGGCGCCACCACCTTCATGCAGGACCTGCAGCATTCCGACTGCATCGTCATCGAGGGCTCCAACTTCGCCGAGTGCCACCCGGTCGGCTTCCAGTGGGTGATGGAGGCCAAGAAGCGCGGCGCGTTCATCATCGACGTCGACCCCCGCTTCAACCGCACCAGCGCGCTCTCCGACCTGTACGTGCCGATCCGCGCGGGCACCGACATCGCCTTCCTCGGCGGGATCATCAACCACGTCCTCACCGAGGAGAAGGACTTCCGCGAGTACGTCCTGCGCTACACCAACGCCGCCACCCTCGTCGGCGAGGACTTCCGCGACACCGAGGACCTCGACGGCGTCTTCTCCGGACTCGACGAGGAAAAGGCCCACTACGACACCACCACCTGGCAGTACGAGGGCGTGGAGATCCAGCAGCCCGCGGGCGAGGCCGACGAGCTGTACGAGAAGCGCACCCGCAAGACGGCCGGCGCCGAGGCGCACGGCTCCGGCGGCGCCCGCACCGGACACCGCGCCCCCAGCGACGACACGCTCCAGCATCCCCGCTGCGTCTATCAGGTGCTCAAGCGCCACTACGCCCGCTACACCCCCGAGATGGTCGAGGAGGTCTGCGGCATCCCCCGCGAGACCTTCCGGCGCGTGTGCGACGCGCTGACCGCCAACTCCGGCCCCGACCGCACCAGTGCCTTCTGCTACGCCGTCGGCTGGACCCAGCACACCACCGGCTCCCAGTTCATCCGCGCCGCGAGCGTCCTGCAGCTGCTGCTCGGCAACATCGGCCGCACCGGCGGAGGCATCCAGGCGCTGCGCGGCCACGCCTCCATCCAGGGCTCCAGCGACATCCCCACGCTGTACAACCTGCTGCCCGGGTACATCCCGATGCCGCACGCGCACGAGAACATGAACCTCGACAACCACGTCGAGTCGACCCGCACGGTCAAGGGCTTCTGGTCGAACATGCGGGCCTACATCGTCAGCCTGCTCAAGGCCTACTACGGCGACGCCGCCACACCCGACAACGACTTCTGCTTCGACCACGTGCCGCGCCTGACCGGCTCCCACTCCACCTACGACACCGTCATGGCCCAGCTCGACGGCGACTGCAAGGGCTACTTCCTGCTGGGCGAGAACCCGGCCGTCGGCTCCGCCAACACGCGCCTGCAGCGCCTCGGCATGGCCAACCTGGAGTGGCTGGTGGTGCGGGACTTCTCCCTCATCGAGTCGGCGACCTGGTGGAAGGACGGCCCCGAGATCGAGACCGGGGAGCTGCGCACCGAGGACATCGGCACCGAGGTGTTCTTCTTCCCCGCCGCCGCCCACACCGAGAAGTCCGGCTCCTTCACCAACACCAACCGCTGGGTGCAGTGGCACTACACGGCCGTGGAACCCGAAGGCGACGCGCGCAGCGACCTGTGGTTCATGTACCACCTGGGCCGCCGGATCAAGGAGCGGCTGGCCGCCTCCACCGACCCCATGGACCGCCCGATCCAGGACCTGACCTGGGACTACCCGGTCACCGGCGAGCTGGACGAGCCCGTCGCCGACGCCGTCCTCGCCGAGATCAGCGGCCACGGCCCCGACGGCTCCCCGCTCAGCGCCTACACCGAGCTCAAGGACGACGGCTCCACCCGCTGCGGCTGCTGGATCTACTGCGGCGTCTACGCCGACGGCGTCAACCAGGCCGCCCGCAAGAAGCCCGAGTGGGAACAGGACTGGGTGGCCGCCGAATGGGCCTGGGCCTGGCCCGCCAACCGCCGCATCCTCTACAACCGCGCCTCGGCCGCCCCCGACGGCACCCCCTGGAGCGAACGCAAGAAATACGTCTGGTGGGATGCGGAGCAGGGCAGGTGGACCGGGCACGACGTCCCGGACTTCGTTCCCGACCGCGCCCCCGACTTCGTACCCGACGAGGACGCCGTCGGACCCGACGCGCTGCGCGGCGACGACCCGTTCATCATGCAGGCCGACGGCAAGGGCTGGCTGTTCACGCCGGCCGGCCTGGAGGACGGGCCGATGCCCACCCACTACGAGCCCCAGGACTCCCCGTTCCCCAACGCCCTGTACCCCTCCACCCCGCGCAGTCCGGTCCGCCGGCTGCTGCCGCGCGAGGGCAACCGATACCACCCGAGCGGCGGGGAGGAGGGCGCCGAGGTCTTCCCGTACATCGTCACCACCCACCGCCTCACCGAGCACTTCACGGCGGGCGGGATGAGCCGCTGGTCGGACTATCTGTCCGAGCTGCAGCCGGAGTTCTTCTGTGAGGTCTCGCCCGAGCTGGCCCGCGAACGCGGCCTGGAGAACGGCGGCTGGGCGACCGTCGTCACCGCCCGCAACGCCGTCGAGGCGCGGGTCCTGGTGACCGAGCGCATGCGGCCGCTGCGGGTGCAGGGCCGGGTCGTCCACCAGATCGGCCTGCCCTTCCACTGGGGGCCCAACGGCGTCGTGACGGGCGACGCGGCCAACGAGCTGACCGCCATCGCCCTCGACCCCAACGCCCACATCCAGGAGGACAAGGCGCTGACCGCCGACATCCGCCCGGGCCGCCGGCCGCGCGGACCGGACCTGCCGAGGCTGGTCGCCGAGTACCGCAGGCGGGCCGGCATCACCGCGGACACCGGAACGGAGACACGCAAGTGAGCGAGGAACGCGTCGGCTTCTTCACCGACACCTCCGTGTGCATCGGCTGCAAGGCCTGCGAGGTGGCCTGCAAGGAGTGGAACGCCATCCCCGAGGACGGCCTGTCCCTGAGCGCGATGTCCTACGACAACACGCAGGCCCTCGGCGCCTCCACCTGGCGGCACGTCGCCTTCATCGAGCAGCCCAGGCCGGACGGCCGTACCCGACTCCCTGTCGTGGAAGGCGGATCGACCGCCCAGGAGACGGCCGTCGGCGGTGACGGCGAGCTGCGCTGGCTGATGTCCTCCGACGTGTGCAAGCACTGCACGCACGCCGCCTGCCTCGACGTCTGTCCCACCGGTTCGCTCTTCCGCACCGAGTTCGGCACGGTCGTCGTCCAGGAGGACATCTGCAACGGCTGCGGCTACTGCGTGCCCGCCTGCCCCTACGGCGTCATCGAGCAACGGCCGCACGACGGACGCGCGTTCAAGTGCACGATGTGCTACGACCGCCTTGGCGCGGGGCAGGAACCGGCCTGTGCCAAGGCCTGCCCCACGGAGTCCATCCAGTTCGGCCCGCTCGACGAACTGCGCGAGCGGGCCGCCCTGCGGGTCGACCAGCTGCACGAGGCGGGCGTCCCCGAGGCCCGGCTGTACGGCCACGACCCGGACGACGGGGTGGGCGGCGACGGCGCGTTCTTCCTGCTGCTGGACGAGCCCGAGGTGTACGGGCTGCCGCCGGACCCCGTGGTCACCACCCGGGATCTGCCGGCCATGTGGAAACACGCGGGCGCCGCCGCCCTGTCACTGCTGGGCGGCGTCGCCGCCTGCTTCGTGGCGACGGCGGGAAGGGGCCGACGATGAGCGTGATCCAGAACGTGCGGCGCGGCCGGCGCCGGCGCGGCGAGCAACCGGTCGTCCCGCGGGCCGAGTTCCGGTCCTACTACGGTCGCCCGGTCATCAAGCCGCCCTCCTGGGCGGCCCTCGACATCGCCGGGTACTTCTTCCTCGGCGGACTCGCCGGCGCGGGCTCGGCGCTCGCGGCGGGAGCACATCTGACGGGACGTACCGGCACCGCGACGGCACTGAAGGTGTCCTCGCTCACCGCCGTCTCCCTCTCGGCCGCCGCCCTCGTCCACGACCTGGGCAAGCCGAGCCGCTTCATGAACATGCTGCGGGTGTTCAAGCCGACCTCGCCGATGAGCATGGGTTCCTGGCTGCTCGGCGCGTACGGCCCCGCCGCGGGGGTGGCCGCCGCGAGCGCCGTGACCGGCAGGTTGCCGCGTCTCGGCGGTATGGCAACCGGAGCCGCCGCGCTGCTCGGCCCCGCCGTCGCCACGTACACCGGGGTGCTGGCCGCGGACACCGCCGTACCGGCCTGGCACGGCGCCCACCGCGAACTGCCCTACCTGTTCGCGGCGTCCGCGACGGCAGCCGCCTCCGGCATGGCGCTGGTGGCCGGACCGACCGGCGAGAACCTGCCCGCCCGCTGTGCCGCCGGGCTCGCCGCCCTGGCCGACACGGCGGTGGAGAAGGCCGCGGAGCGGCGGCTGGGCATGGTGGCCGAGACCTGGAAGGAAGGCCGGGCGGGCACGCTGCTGCGCTCGGCCCGCGCGCTCACGATCGGCGGCGCGGCCGCGGGAGCCCTCTTCGGCGACCGGCGTCCGGTCGCGGTCGCCTCGGGCCTCGCCCTGCTCGCGGGCTCCGCCTGCACCCGCTTCGGTATCTTCGCGGCGGGCGTCGCCTCCGCCGAGGACCCGAAGTACACGGTGGTACCGCAACGGGAGCGGGTGGGCGGGGCGACGCCCGAGGGATCTTCGTAGCAGGGCTCAGCCGACCTTGCGTCCCCGCATCGGTTCCGTGGGGGCGCCCTCGCCCTGCTGGAGGCCGTGCAGGAACTCGCGGAGGACCTCGGTGGCCGAGTACCGCGGCTCCCAGCCCAGTTCGGTACGCGCGCGCGTGCAGTCCATCAGGGGCAGGCGCAGCACCGCGTCGAACAGGTGCGGCGAGGCGGGCAGCAGGTGCAGGTTCCAGGCCGCCGCGATCGCAGAGCGGGCCGCGGCGCGGGGGAGGCGGACCGAGCGGGTGTCCAGCATCTCGGCCAGCAGCTCCGCGTCGACCCAGGGCTCGGCGGCCAGGTTGAAGGCACCGCGGGTCTCCGTGCCGAGCGCGGCGACGTACGCCCTGGCCGCGTCGTCGGTGTGCAGCGCCTGCACCCGCAGGCCGGGGACGTCGGGCAGGAACGGCAGCAGCTCGGGGCGGGCCAGCGGGCCCGGCAGGAAGCGGCCGCCGAAGATCCGGCGCTGCTCGCTGGCCGACTCCCGCTTGAACAGGAACGCCGGGCGCATCCGCACCACCCGCACCTCGGGATGCTCGCGCTCGAACGAGTCCAGCGCACGCTCCAGATACGCCTTCTCCCGGCAGTACGCGGCGTCGGGCCAGCCGTGCGTCGGCCACGACTCGTCCACCGGGCGGTCCTTCGGCCCCGGAGAGTAGGCGCCCACCGACGAGGCGTGCACCAGCGTCGCCACCCCGGCCGCCGCCACCGCCTCGAACACCCGGATGCTGCCGAGGACGTTCGTGCGCCAGGTGGTCGCCGGATCGTGCGTCGGCTGGAACGCCCAGGCCAGATGGATCACCGCGTCGGCGTCCGTGAACTCCTCGACCAGGTCCGTCTGTTCGGATGCCAGGTCGACCGAGGACCAGTCCGTCCGGGGCGGCGACCAGTCGGGGATGCGCCGGGCCAGCCCCAGGACGGAGCCGACGTCCGAGTCCTCCGAGAGCGCGCGCACCACACTGGTACCGACGTTGCCGGTCGCGCCCGTGACCACGATCCTGCTGCCCGCTGTGCTGCTCACCTTCGGCTCCTTCGCTCGCTGGACGAGCGGACCGAGTACCCGTGCGGCGCGGATTCACCTGCCGCCCGGCATGACCCCGGAGGTAATCGACCCCGGCGGCGGCTCCCGGAACCATGGAGGACGTACCCACCGCACCGGATCGCAGGAGGTCGTCCCATGCCGTACTTCACCAGCCCCGCCGACGGTACCCGGCTGCACTACGTCGACTACGGACCGGCCGACGGACCCGTGGCCGTCTTCGTCAACAGCGCCTACCTCGGCTCCGAGATGTGGGAGTTCCAGATGCCGGCGCTGGCCGCGGCGGGCCACCGCTGCGTGAGCCCGGACCGGCGGGGGCACGGCCGCTCCGACGACGTGTGGAACGGCTTCGACCTCGACACCCTCGCCGACGACGTGCACGGCCTCCTTGACCACCTCGACCTGCGCGACGTCACGCTGATCGGTCACTCGATGGGCTCCGTCGAGATCACCCGCTGCCTCACCCGGCACGGCGCCGACCGGGTGGCCCGAGTCGCCTTCGTCGCCGGCATCGCCCCGGGCGTGGTGCGCACCGCCGACAACCCGGACGGCCTGGACCCCGACGCCGTGCGGGCCGCCAACGAGGTGTGCCGCCGGGACCGGCCGGCGTTCTTCCAGGACGGCATCGCCGGCTTCTTCGCCGTGGACCGGCCGGGCAACGAGGTGTCCGAGGCGTTCATGCAGTACTTCGTCCAGCGTGCCCAGCTCTCCTCGCCGCACTCCACGGCCGCGGTCCAGGAACTCGTCGCCACCGTGGACGTGGCCCCCGAACTCCCCAAGATCGACCTGCCGGTGCTCGTCGTCCACGGCACCCACGACACCTCGGCCCCCCTGGAGACGACCGCCCACCGCGCCACCCGTCTCCTCCCCGACGCCACCCTCAAGACCTACGACAACGCCGGCCACGGCCTCTTCGTCACCCACGCCGACCAACTGACGGCGGACCTGGGGGAGTTCATGGCGAGCTGAGCCCGGCGGTGCGGCGGCCGGGGGATGATCAGGGCATGAGTGAGATCATCCTGATGGCCGACGCCCGGGTCGCCGCCGTCCCCGTCGAGGACAACGGCGAACCCCTCGTCGACGTACGGAAGGCACTGCTGGTCGACGACCGCAAGCACGAGGACTCCCGCGGTGCCGAGGCCCATCTGCGCCGCGGCGTCCTCGAACGCCTCCTCACAGCGCAGGCCCTGCTGCCCGACGGTCTGCGGTTGCTCTTCGTGGAGGGGTACCGGCCGCCGCCCCTCCAGCGTCTCTACTTCGAGCGGTACGCCGACGAACTGCGAGCCGTCCACCCGGACTGGCCGGCCGACCGGGTGCGCAGTGCCGCCAGCCGCTTCGTGTCCCCGCCCGATCTCGCGCCACACAGCGCCGGAGCGGCGGTCGACCTGACCCTCGCCGACCCGGACGGCCGTGAACTGGACCTGGGGACACCGATGAACGCCGGCCCCGAGCAGAGCGACGGCGCCTGCTACACCGAAGCCCGGAACATCACCGCCGAGGCGCGGGCGCACCGTGCCGTGCTGGGCGCGGCGTTGGGGGCGGCCGGGCTGGTCAACTACCCGACCGAGTGGTGGCACTGGTCGTACGGCGACCGCTACTGGGCCCTGGCGACGGGAGCACCCGCCGCCTTGTACGGGCCCAAGGAGTCGGTAGGCGGCTAGGCCGCGAAGGCGTTCACGCCCGTCAGTTCCGCTGACAGGTCCCACAGGCGGGATGCCTGGACGGGGTCGGTCGCCCAGGACTTGACGCCGGATGTGGCGTCGTCCGTCGCGGGTTCGGCGATGTCGCAGTCCTCCAGGTAGACGCCGCCGAGGCCGTCGAGCTGGGGTGAGGTGGCCGCCCAGACCTGGGTGGCCGCGCCCTGCTGGGGGGTCTTGAAGCCCTCGGGGTTGAGGATGTTGCCGTCCTCGTCGATCCAGCCGCGCTCGATCATCTCCTCCCGGGGGATGTGCCGTTGCAGCGGCGTGAGGATGCCGCCGGGGTGGAGCGAGAAGGCGCGGACGCCCGAGTCGCGGCCGAGCCGGTCGAGGTGGACGGCGAACAGGACGTTGGCGGTCTTGGCCTGGCCGTAGGCCTGCCACTTGTCGTAGCCCCGCTGCCAGTTGACGTCGTCCCAGCGGATGCCGGAGAAGTGGTGGGCGCGGGAGGAGACGGACACGACCCGGGCGCCGCCCGCCGCGATCGCCGGCCAGAGGCGGTTGACCAGGGCGAAGTGGCCGAGGTGGTTGGTCGCGAACTGCGCCTCCCAGCCGGGCCCCACGCGCGTCTCGGGGCAGGCCATGATCCCGGCGTTGTCGATGACGATGTCGAGGACCCGCCCGGAGGCGAGGAACCGCTCGGCGAAGGACCGCACGCTCCGCAGGTCGCCGAGGTCCAGCTCGTCCACCTCGACGCCGTCGAGACCCGCGAGCGCCTCCTCGGCCGTCGCCCGGCGCCGGGCCGGGACTACCACCTGGGCGCCCGCCTTGGTGAGGGCGCGGGTCGTCTCCAGGCCGAGTCCGGAGTAGCCGCCGGTGACGAGGGCCAGCTTCCCGGTGAGGTCCAGGCCCTGCAGGACGTCGTCGGCGGTGCTGGTCGCGCCGAATCCGGATCCGATCTTGTGCTGTGAAGTGCTCATGCCGGGAACGCTACGGATTGGAGTGCTCTCGAAGTCAAGTGCGCCCCGCGGCCTGCGTGCCGCAACGGGCCCGGCGCAGGAGAAAGCCCCGACCGGACGGGGGGATGCCGGTCGGGGCGGTCGAAGTGTGGGTGCGCACGGCGGTCGCCTCTCGGCGAAAGGCTCCACAGGGCTTCAGCCGAACGATCGTCCCTGTGGGCGAAAGGTGAGGCCCGGGGACACTGTCCCGTCCACACCCACGGCTTGTTCAACGGACAACCACCCTCAGGTGTTCCGCTGTTCGGCCCCCTGGGCGGTGATCCGAGTCACCTGCGCGGCGGCGGGAACGGAGTCCACCCACAGGTTCTCCGCCTGCAGCACCAGTGAGCCGAGCACGGTCGTGCGGTCCGCCCCGCCGGACGCCTGTTCCCGCAGCTCCTCCTGCAGCCGCCGGTGCAGGGTCTGCCGGGCCTCCTCACCCCGGCCGTCCGCCCCCTCGACATCGCGCATGTCGAGCAGCCGTGCCCCTTCCGCGGCGCACGCCTCGGCGATCAGCTCCAGCAGCCGCGCGTACGTCCGCAGCACCCGCCCCTCCGGCAGGGCCGGCGTGCGCCCGTCCTCGGCCGCGACCACGAGCGTCCGCACCAGGCTCCCCACATGGCCGGTGACCCGGCTGAAGCGCTCGTCCTCCGACTCCTCGGGCACCGCCGCGGGGACCCGGCGCAGGGCGCGCAGCGGCCGGCTCGTCAGCCGCAGGCTCTCCCGGCTCCAGCGGCGCGCCGAGCGCAGCGCCTCCATCCGGTGTTCCAGCCGCGCCGTGGCGTGCGACCAGCCGGCCGTGGTCCGCGCGTCCCAGCGCTCGTGCCGCAGATCGTCCGCGACCGTCCGCAGCACGTCCCCGGCCTCCCGAGCGAGGGCCGCGAGGTTCTCCCGCACGTCCCGCAGGTGGATGGGCGGCAGGACGAGCGCGTTGACGGCCACCCCGATCACCGCGCCCAGCGCGGCCTGTCCCACGCGGTGCCCGACCGCGGTCGCGGTCACGGTGCCCGACGCCAGGGTGAACACCGCCGTGGTCGCGGCGTAGACCCCCTGGTCGCCGAAGCGCGACCAGTTCGACAACAGCATCAGCACCGGCAGGCACAGCGCGAGCGCGCCCAGCGTCGTCCCGGTCAGGGCCTGCGCCGCCGACGCGAACAGGGTGCCGACGCAGATCGCCGCGAACTGCTGCGCCGCCTGCCGCAACGAGCTGTACACCGTGGCCTGCACCAGGAGCAGCGCCACCCAGGGCGCCATCAGTGCCATCGGGTCGTTCATCCCGTCGCTCGCCACGACCCAGGCGAGCAGCGCCGCCCCGGCCGCCTTCAGCGACTGCACCACCAGGTCCCGTTCCCGGCCCGGTGAACGCCAGGCCGCCCGCGCGGAGCGACCGGCCCTGACGGCCCCCCGCCGCCAGGCCTGTACCGAGTGCCTGAACACCGTCTTCGTCCTGCTCATGCGCGTACGGGTGTCCAAGATCGCGGCCCCGGAGCGGGGGAAAAGCTGTGACATGCCGCACTCAGGCGAAGGGCCCGTCCTTCAGCGAGGCCAGCAGATGCGCCGGATCGTCGTACACCGACTCGGCGCCCGCCTCCTCCAGGTCGCGGCGGGGGATACCGCCGCACAGCACGCCCACGCAGCGCACCCCGGCCCGGCTGCCCGCACGCATGTCCCACACGGTGTCGCCGACGAACACCGCCCGCTCGGGCGGGACTCCGGCCAGCTCCAGTGCGTGCTCGACCGGCTCGGGTGCCGGCTTGCCCTCCTCGACGTCGTCGGCGCTCGCGGTGGCGGTGATCGCGTCGTCGGCCGAGATGGCGCGGCGCAGCGCGGACAGCTCCGGGCCGCTCGCGGAGGTTGCCAGCACCACCTGCCAGCCGTCCTGGTCGAGGCGGCGCAGCAGGCGGCCGGCGTCCCGGAACGCGGGCAGCCGGTCGAAGTACTGGCCGTACAACGCCTTGTGCGCGGCGCTCAGTTCGGCGTCCTGGTCCTTGTCCCGCCGCTCGCCGAGCAGCCCGGCGATCAGGTCCTCCGAGCCCAGCCCGATGGAGCGGTGGATGGCGTGCATGGGGATGTCGTGCCCCGCCTGCCGGAAGGCTTCCCACCAGCTCACCACGTGCAGGTGGTTGGTGTCGGCGAGGGTTCCGTCGACGTCGAACACGGCCGCCCGTTCCATGCGCGCTCCTTCTCTCCGGCCCGCCCGAGCACGACCGCTCGGACATGACCGCCTCACTACGACCGCTCGGGTACCACGTCAGGTGCCCGACACTCCTGCGGGCAGACTGCGCCGTCCCGTCCAGGCGAGCAGGTCCTCCCGCGACCACGTGTTCACCACACGCTCGGCCGGCACCCCGCACTCCTCGGCCCGCGCGCAGCCGAGGATCTGCCAGTCCAGCTGGCCGGGGGCGTGCGCGTCGGTGTCGATCGAGAACAGCACGCCCGCCTCCACGGCCCGGCGCAGCAGCCGGCGCGGCGGGTCCAGCCGCTCGGGCCGGCTGTTGATCTCCAGCGCGGTGCCCGTCTCGGCCAGCGCGGCGAACACCTCGTCGGCCTCGAACTCCGACTCCGGCCGCCCCCGCCCGGTGACCAGCCGCCCGGTGCAGTGCCCGAGCACGTCCGAGTGCGGATCGCGGACGGCCGCCACCATGCGGCGGGTCATCGCGCGGGCGTCCATGCGCAGCTTGGAGTGCACCGACACCACGGCCACGTCGAGGCGCTCGAGCAGCTCGGGCTCCTGGTCGAGCGAGCCGTCGTCGAGGATGTCGCACTCGATGCCGGTGAGCAGCCGGAACGGCGCCCAGCCGGCGTTCAGCTCCGCCACCACGTCCAGCTGCCGCCGCAACCGCTCGGGGGACAGGCCGCGGGCCACGGTCAGCCTGGGGGAGTGGTCGGTCAGCACCGCCCACTCGTGGCCGAGCGCCGCCGCCGCTCGCCCCATCTCCTCGATCGGGCTGCCGCCGTCCGACCAGTCGGAGTGCAGATGGCAGTCACCGCGCAGCAGCGTCCGCAGCTGCTCGCCGCGCCGCTCGCCACGGGGCGCCGCGGCCTCGCTCTCCAGTTTGCCCAGGTAGCCGGGGACCTGCCCGGCCAGCGCCTCCCGCACCACCTGCGCCGTCTTGGGGCCGACGCCCTTGAGCGACTCCAGCGTCCCGGCGTCGGCCCGCTCGCGTATCTCGCCGTCGGGCAGCGTCGTCAGGACCCGGGCCGCCGTACGGAAGGCCCGTACGCGGTACGTCGGCGCCAGGGACCGCTCCAGCAGGAAGGCGATCCGCTCCAGTGCCTCGACGGGATCCATGGTCACCTCCACGTCCAGGGTTCCCCAGCAGCGCCCGGGCCGCACTGTTTGTCCGGGCCGCCCACGGGTACTGCGAAGCCTCGCCCTTCACCATCATGAGGAGGTCGACGATGTCCCCATCAGCTCCCGGCCAGGTGGCCGTGGTCACCGGTTCCGACTCCGGCATCGGCCGGGCCACTGCCGTCCGCCTCGCGCGGGCCGGTCTGGACGTCGGCATCACCTTCCACACCGACCACAAGGGCGCGGAGGAGACCGCCGAGGAGGTCCGTGCCCTCGGGCGGCGTGCCGAGGTCGCCCGGCTGGACCTCACCGGGCTCCCCGAGGCCGCGGACACCGTGGACGAGCTCGCCGAGCGCCTCGGCCGCCTCGACGTCCTCGTCAACAACGCCGGTACGGGCACCATGACGCCGTTCCTCGACCTGGAGCTCGACACCGTGCGCGAGGTCCTGGACGTCGATCTGATCGGCCCGTTCCTGTGCGGGCAGCGGGCGGCCCGGCACATGATCCGGCAGGGCGACGGCGGGCGGATCGTCAATGTGACGTCCGTGCACGAGCACCAGCCCAGGGTGGGCGCGGCGCCGTACTGCGCGGCCAAGGGCGGCCTCGGGCTGCTCACCCAGGTCATGGCCCTGGAGCTCGCCGAGCACGGCATCACCGTCAACGCGGTGGCGCCCGGCGAGATCGCCACGCCCATGACCGGCCAGGAGGACACGGACGTGCGCACCGAGTCCCGTCCCGGCGTCCCGCTCGGCCGTCCGGGCGACGCGCGGGAAGTGGCCGCCGTGATCGCCTTCCTCGCCGGGCCCGACGCGTCCTATGTCACCGGCGCCTCCTGGGCCGTGGACGGCGGCATGCTCCGCATGGGCCCACAGGCCGGCTCCCATCTGCGGAGCGACGACTGGCGGCGTCCCTGAGACTGCGCACCAGTTCCTGCGCTTGACCGCGTCCGCGCCCCGGTCGTCCCGGCCGCCCGGCGGGACGTGTGGGCCGCCCCCGGCCGGGCCGTCGCCCCCGTGCTCACCCGGCTGGGCGAGCACGGGCACTTCGGGCGTCCCGCCGCACAGGGCGCCGTCGAGGCGCCCGTGCCGGAACTTCTCCGGCAGGAACGCGCCCGAGCCAGGTGGGCCGGATGCGTCCTACGCTCTATTGCATGACCGAACAAGCAGCTCCCTACATCGCGCATCCGCGGATCATGGTGCTCGGAGTGCAGCCGGGCACGCCTCCGTTCCGGATCGTGGAGATCGATGGCGAAGTGGTCGGCGAGGCCAAGGGCGTCATCGACGTCCTGGAGGCCGCCGCGGCGTTCGGCATCACGGTCCACGACATGGACGATCCGGACGTGGTGCGCTGGGTCGGCGGCGACAAGTTCACCTGGAGACTGCACTAGCGAGCGGGTCAGCCGACCGTCCACTTCTGGTTGGCGCCGCCCGTGCAGGACCAGATCTGCAGACGGGTGCCGTTGGCCGAGTTGTTGCCGGTGACGTCCAGGCACTTGTTCGCCTGCGGATTGACGATGTCGTGTGCCCCGGTGACCGTCCACTTCTGGTTCGGGCCGCCGGTGCAGTCCCACAGCTGGACGGTCGAGCCGTCAGCGGTGCCGTTGCCGGTGACGTCCAGGCACTTGCCCAGGGCGCGCAGGGTGCCGTCGGAGCCCACGGTCCACTGCTGGGCGGCGGTGCCGTTGCAGTCGTAGAGCTGGACGGGCGTGCCGTTGGCGGGGTTCGCGCCGGCGACGTCCACGCACTTCCCGGCCAGTCCCCTGATCGCCGCGCCGGTGGCCGTGTCACTCGTGGTGACCGACACCGAGTCCACCACCAGTTGCTGCGGGAAGGCCGTGGAGCCGTCGGGGTCGCCCGGCCAGTAGCCGCCCACCGCCAGGTTGAGGATCAGGAAGAACGGCTTGTTGAACACCCAGGTCTTCCCGCCGAGGTCGGCGGGGGTGCGGCGCTGGTAGACGTTGCCGTCCACGGACCAGGTGATCGAGTCGGGTGCCCAGTCGACGGCGAAGCTGTGGAAGGCGTCGGCGAAGGCCTGGCCGCCCGGCAGGGTGTAGGCGGCGCCGATGCCGCCCGAGCCGGAGTAGCCGGGGCCGTGGATGGTGCCGTGCACGGTGGAGGGCTCGAAGCCGACGTTCTCCATGACGTCGATCTCGCCCGAGTCAGGCCAGTTGACCGGTGTGCCCAGCATCCAGAACGCGGGCCACATGCCCTGCCCGCGCGGGATCTTCATCCGGGCCTCGACGTGCCCGTACTGGGCGGTGAACTTCCCCGAGGTGTTCAGCCGGGCCGAGGTGTACTGGCAGGTGCCGTACCAGCACTGGTAGTTGGCGGGGTTCTCGCGCCGGGCGGTGATCACCAGATGGCCCTGGCCGTCCAGGGCCGCGTTCTTGTTGCCCGAGGTGTAGTACTGCCGCTCGTGGTTGTTGACGTTGTCGCCGGTCTCGATCTGCCACTTCGAGGAGTCGACGGCGGCCCCGGCGGGCCCGTCGAAGGTGTCCGAGAACGTCACCGCGGCGGCGGTGGCCCTGGGCGTCTCCGCCTGCGCCGCACCGGTCGCCGCTGTCGCGACGAGGACGGCGGACAGGGTGGCGAACAGACATCTGCGCAGCAGTCGTGGGGAGGCCACGGCACTTCCTTCCGTACGGCGGCCGGGCGCACACGTGCGCCCGGCCGAGGTGGGGGGTGAAGGCGTCGCCTCTTGATTTAAGGAGTGAGATAAGGACAGCGTCAATACCTTGGTACGGACCGGAGTTCGGGGTTCCCGGTTACGCGCTCTTTGTCCGCTTGGCCGGCTGGGCCGGCACCCGCTCCCGGGCGTGCACCTTGCCCATCCGCCGCCCCAGCAGCAGCCAGCCGATCAGGGCGCCGGTGGTGTTGAGGATGACGTCGTCGATGTCGAAGGCGCGCCCGTTGACCAGTGCCCCCTGGGCGAACTCCACGAGCAGCATCACAACGGCGGTCAGCAGCAGGACGCGCAGCAACCGACGTGCCCGTGGCGCGACGACCGGCACGAGCACGCCGAACGGGATGCCGAGCAGAATGTTGCCGCCGATCTGCTTCACGGTGTCGCGAAGCGCCGGCTGCTCCATGTAGGCCCGGATCGAGCGGCCCGGATGCAGGTTGGTGTGCACCAGCGAGGCGGACGCCGGGGAGGGCTCCAGCGTCAGCTTGGCCAGTACGACGGCGAAGGCGACCATGGCCGCGAACGCGACCAGCATGGCCAGCAGCCGGATCGGCAGGGGCAGGACGTGCCGCTCGCGCGGCTCCGGGCGGGGTGCGGGGCGCGCCTTCGCCTTCCTCGCGTTCCGCGCGCTCTTCTCCGGCTTCCCGGTCTTCCCCGTCTTCCCGGTCTTCGCGGTGCGCAGGCGTAGGGCGGACAGCGGGCGCACTGCTGCACGGGCCATCAGGTGGTCCTCCAGTCTTCAACTTGCTTGGGTCTCAAGGCGTTTACCCCCTCGATGCCCGACGATGCCGCCGCATCCGCGGTCCGGGCGGGCCGCCCGCCCGGTTTTCCTTCCCGCTGCGGGGGCACTCCGGGCGGGGAGCCGAGCGCGCCGCCACACACGGGGCCCGTCGTGATGCTTGGATGCCGCGCAAGGACAGACCGGACATCTCGCCGGCACGGTGTGCGAGCGGAGCCCGAGGAGGTGGCGCATGACCCCGCGGACGGCACTCCTGGCCCTGGCCGAACTGCTCGCCTGGTGGGCCGCGCTCGCCCTGCTGTGGCTGGTCCTCATCAGCACGGTGGACACCCTCGAACTCGCCGTCGGCGCGGGCTGCGCCGGCGTGGGCGCCCTCGCCGCGCGGGCCGCCCGGCGGGCGGTGACCGGATCGTGAACGGCTGGATGACGGCCGCGACCGTCGGGCTCGGCGGCGGCCTCGGGGCGGCCCTGTGGGGGGTGACCACCGGGCCGCTGCGGCGCCGGGTCGTGGCCCAGAACCTGTCCACCGCCCTCGCCTGTCCCGGCCTGCTCCTCCTCTCCCAGGCCTACGGCCGCCCCTCCTACGTCGACCTCGGCCTCGTTCTCGCCCTGCTCGGCCCCGTCGGCACCCTCGTCTTCGCCCGGCTGCTCGCCGACGAACTCGCCGAGGACCCCCCACGTGCCTGGGGAGCGACATGGACGGTGGCCGGCCTGGGCGCGGCCGCGGTCATCGCGCTGTGCGTGGCCACCGGGCCCGGCCGGGCCATGGTCAAACTGCTGGTGATCGGGGCGCTGCTGATCAGCGGGAACATCGTCGCCTCGCGTGCGCTGTCCGGCGGGTTCCGGGGGGTGCGCGGTGGCTGACGCGATGATCGTCGTCGCACTGCTGCTCGTCGCGGCGGCCGCGACGGCGGCGGTGACGACTCGTGATCCCGTGCGCCAGGCCCTCGTCCTGGCCGTCCTCGGCGTCGTGCTCGCCGTGCTGTTCACCGTGCTCCAGGCGCCCGACGTCGCCCTGTCCCAGCTGGCCGTCGGCTCCGCCCTGACCCCCCTGCTGCTGATGCTCACCGTCCGCAAGGTCAGGCGGCGCGGCCGGGGCAAGGAGGAGGACGGCCGATGACCCGGCGCGGCCGACTGTGGGTGCTGCTGGCCGGCGCAGCGGGCCTCGCCGCCCTGCTCGTCGCCGCCTGCCTGAGACTCCCCGACTTCGGCGGGGACCACCACCCCTACGGCGACCGGGCCGTGCGCGCCTCGCTCGCCCGGCGCACCGCCAACACCATCTCCTCGGTCAACTTCGACCAGCGCGCCTTCGACACCCTCGGCGAGATGACCATCCTGTTCGCCGCCGTCATCGGCTGCGTCGTGCTGCTGCGTCAGACCCGCGACGAACACCGTGCCCGCCCCCGACCCGCCGAAGTGGCCCGGCCGGTACGCCGCTACGCCCTCGTCGTCCTGCCCGTCGCCCTGCTCAGCGGGCTGTACGTGATCGCCCACGGCCAGCTCAGCCCGGGCGGCGGCTTCCAGGGCGGCGTCGTCGCCGCGACCGCCCTGCACCTGCTCTACCTGGGCGCCGACTACCGGGCCCTGGAACGGGTCCGGCCGATCGGCGTCTTCGAGGTCGGCGACGCGCTGGCCTCCTCCGCCTACCTCGTCACCGGCCTCGCCGGACTCGTCGCAGGCACCGCCTTCCTGGCCAACACTCTGCTGCCGTACGGCACCTTCAACACCCTGTCCTCCGGCGGCACCGTCCCCCTGCTCAACGCGGCCATCGGCATGGAGGTCGCCTGCGCCGTCGTCATCCTGCTCGCCCGCTTCCTGGACCAGGCCGTCGAGATCGAGGAGGACGACGGGACGTGAACGCCGTGATGGACGTACTGCCCTACCTGGTGGCCGCGTGGGTGTTTCTGGTCGGCTGTTACGGCCTGGCCACCAGCCGCAACCTCATCCACGCCGTCGGCTGCCTGTCCGTCTGCCAGGCCGGCACCTACGTCCTGCTGCTGGCGGTGGGCTACCGGGACAAGGCCACCGCACCCGTCTTCTCCGACATCGAACCCGGCTCCCGGCCGGTCGTCGACCCCGTCGTCCAGGCACTCACTCTCACCGACGTCGTGGTCGGCGCCACCGTCACCGCCCTGCTGCTCGCTCTCGTCGTGCAGGTCGCCAAGCGCCACGACACCGTCGACCCCGACGAGCTCTCCGAGCTGCGCGGCTGATGAACGACCTGCTCCCACTCCTCGTCGCCGATCCCCTCCTCGGTGCCGCTCTCCTGGTCGCCGTGGGGCGCCGGTTGCCCCGGGCCGTCGCCGAGTCCGTGGCCTGCGCCGTTTGCGCCGGAACGGCCGGACTCGCGCTGGTGCTGCTCCTGGACTCCTCGCCGCCCATGACCGAATGGGTCGGCGGTTGGCAGCCGGTGAACGGCGAGAGCGTCGGCATCGTCCTCGTCGGGGACGGGCCGGGCCTCGGGATGGCCGCGCTGGCCTCGCTGCTGACCCTGGCGGCGATGGTGTACTCCTGGCACTACTTCGACGAACCGCCCCGCCGCCACGCGGGCTCCTTCCCCGCCCTGTTGCTGCTCTTCCAGGGCGGCATGTGCGGCTTCGCGATCGCCGGCGACCTGTTCGACATGTTCGTCTGGTTCGAGCTGATGAGTGTCGTCGCCTACGCCCTGACCGGCACCCGCGTCGAGGAGGCCAGGGCCGTGCAGGGGGCCCTCACCTTCGGCGTCGTCACCTCGCTCGGCGCGTACGCCATGCTGATGGGCATCGGGCTGCTGTACGCCCGCACCGGCGAACTGGCCCTCACCCAGATCGGGCGCGGCCTGGACAGCGCCGCCGTCCACGGGGGTCCCGACGCACTCACCCTCGCCGGTTTCGTCCTCGTCCTGACCGGCCTGCTGGTCAAGGCCGCCGCAGCACCCTTCCACTTCTGGCTGCCCGACGCGCACGCCGTCGCGCCGACGCCCGTGTGCATGCTGCTGTCCGGCGTCATGGTCGAGCTCGGCACGTACGGCGTCTGGCGCGTGTACGGCACCGTCTTCTCCGGCCCCGGCGGCGTCCCGGCGGCCGACGCGGAACGGGTACTGCTGGTGCTCGGAACCTTGACGGCGCTGATCGGCGCCCTGATGTGCTGGTTCCAGCGGCACATCAAACGGCAGCTGGCCTTCTCGACGGTCGCCCACACCGGGCTGTTCCTGATCGGCCTCGGCGTGCTGACGCCGGAGGGCGACGACGGGGTCGCGCTGTACATCCTCGGCCACGCCGGGGTGAAGGCCGCCCTGTTCGCCTGCACCGGCGTCCTCCTCGACCGGTTCGGCAGCGTCGACGAGTACGCCCTGCACGGCCGCGCCCGGCGGCTTCGCGGTGTCGCCGTGCTCTACGGCCTGGGCGGCCTCGCCCTCGCCGGCCTGCCGCCCTTCGGAACGGGCCTCGGCAAGTCCGTCACCGAGGAGGCCGTGGGCGGCCCGCTCACCGTGCTGTACGTGCTGGTGAGCGCGGTGACCGGCGCGGTGGTGCTGCGCGTCACCGCGCGGGTCTTCCTCGGCCTCGGACCCCGGCCCGAGGAGGACACCGAGTACGAGACGACCGGCTCCGGCGAGCAGCCCGAGACCCGGAGCCGGCTCGGCCGCGTCCCCGACACGATGACGTCGGTTCCCGCCGTGCTGCTCGCCACCTCCCTCGCCGTCGGCGTGGCCCCCGGCTTCGCCGGAGTGGTCGCGCACGCCGTCAACGAGGCCGGCGCCGGCGGAGCCGTGGTCTCGGCTCCGCACTGGACACCGGCCGGAGTGTTCCTCGCACTCGCCTCGGCCGCGCTGGCCACAGGCCTCGCGGCCCTCGCCGTGGCCCGGCCGAAGCTGCTCGCCGGTGCCTACCGCGCCTCGCGGCTGCGGCGCCTGCAGTCCGGGCACCTCGGTGACTACGTGGCCTGGATGCTGGTCGGCACCGCCCTGCTCGGCGCGCTGGCCCTGCCCGGGGTGCTGGGCGGCTGATCAGCTCGTGTACGAGACGCGCACCTCCTTGAAGCCGAGCGAGTGCAGCAGCCCTTCGAGCATGTCGGTGGTGTTGCTCTCGGCGCGCTTGGTCAGTCCGCTGTCCTTGGCGGCGTCGCCGATGTGCTTGACCGCGGCCTTCTGCACGGCCTGCTCGCTGTTGGGGTTGTCCGAGAAGAGGTCGCCCAGCCGGTCCAGGAGACCGCGCTGCTTGGAGACCGCGTAGGAGCGGTCCGGGTCGAGGGCCGGCTTGCCCAGGGCCGCGTGCGGCAGCCGGAGGGTGGCGGACGTGCGGTCGCCGTTGACCTTCACGTCGTCCTCGCCGACCTTGCCCAGGTCCACATAGGCGTCCACGGTGCCGGCGCCCACGTAGAGGACGCGGGTGCCGCGGATGGCGTCGGGCAGGTACTTGGTGTCCTTCTCCAGGTCGACCACGACCTGGAAGTTGCCGGAGGCGGCGTCGTAACGGCTCATGTCCTGGATGGACTGGAGCAGTGTGGGGCCCGTGCGGTCGTGGGTCTCGGTTCCGAACAGGTCCTTGAGGCCCGGCAGCACGGCCAGCCGGATACCGGCGAAGAACACCACGAGCACCAGCACGACGGCGCTCACCGCCTTCGCCCAGCCGGGCATGCGCCTGGACACGCGCCTGATGGGAGTCGTCATGGCGACGGCCCTCCTTTCCACTGTCACGGATGCCCGCCAAATCCCCCGCCAGACCGTCTCGTTGGCCGATCGTCACCCTTGGTCGAGGCAGTCGGGGCGCATTAGCGTGAGACAACTGTCCGAACCGGCAGGCCTGGAGCCCCGGATGACCACAGACAGCACCTCCCGCCCCTTGTGCCCCATGCACCGCATCGACCTCCCCGAAGCCGGGCCGCCCCGACCCGCCGCCCTCGCCACCGGAACCCCGGTGTGGCTCGTCACCCGGTACGCCGACGTGCGTCAGGTGCTGATGGACCCGCGCTTCGACAGAAGGTCGCTGTACGCCGAGGACGCGCCGCCGCTGCTCGTCGTACCGAACCTGCTGGACGACCCCAATGGTCTGCTCAACATGGACGGGGAGGCGCACCGGAGGCTGCGCGGCACCGTTCAGCGGGCGTTCACGCCCCGGGCGATCGCCCGCTGGCGGCCCTGGGTGGCCTCGACCGTCGACACGCTCCTCGACGACTTCGCCGCGCGGCGGCCGCCCGCCGACATCATCGAGGGCTTCACCCGCCCGCTGCCCGTGTCGGTGATCTGCCGGCTGATGGGCCTGGACCACCTGGACCGCGAACGCATCCGTCACTGGGCCGACCACGCCCTGTCCGGCGGTGCCCACACCCGTGAGGAGGTCTCCGCCGCGCTGGCCGAGTTCACGGCCTTCGGCGCCGACCTGATCGCCGAGCGCCGCAAGTCTCCCGGGGACGACCTGGTCAGCGGTCTGGTGGCGGCGGGCGACAGCCTCGACATCGACGAGCGGCAGCTGGTGCGCCTGGTGTGCGGGCTGGTGGTGGCCGGGCACGAGACGACCATGACGGCACTCGCCAACCTCGTCGTCTACCTGCTCACCGACGCCCGGGACGTCTGGCCCGGGCTCGCCGCCGACGAGGAGACGGCGGCGGGCGCGGCGGAACAGCTGCTGCGCGCCGTCCCGCTCAGCGAGGGCCGCGTGCTGCCGGGACTGATCCGCCGCGCCGTCGAGGACGTCGAGGTCGGCGGCGTGGCCATCCCGGCGGGCGCGGTGGTCGCCGTGCAGACCAACTCCGCCGTCCGCGACCCCGACGTGTTCCCGCCCGGCCCGCCGGACCCCTTCACGCCGCTGACCTCACCGACCCTGATCTTCGGCGCCGGTCCCCACCACTGCCTGGGCGCCTGGCTCGCCCGGCTGGAACTCGGCCTCGCCCTGCACCGGCTGGCCTCCCGACTCCCGGGCCTGCGGGCCGAGTTCACGCCCCGGTCGATCGAGTGGCGGGAGGGCCAGTTGACGCGCAGCCCGCGGAGACTGCCGGTGTCGTGGTGAACGCCCCTCCCGCTACGGGCGCAGTTCGCGGTCGCCCGACGGCCGCGACCACCACACCCCCTCGCCGTGGGTGAGTCCCGGCAGCCGCAGCTCGACCTCGCGCACCCGGCGGGCCGGCACCTCACCGGTGATCACCCAGGAGCTGCTCCCGCCCGACGTGCCGGTGAACTCGGCGCCGCACTGGGCGAGTTGAGCGGTGACCGGCGCAAGGGCGTCGAGCGGGACCTCCGTCTCGAAGGCGTGGTAGGGCTCGTACAGCCTGGTCCCGGCGCTCTCCAGGGCGCGGCGCAGCACGACCGGCGTGAGGGTGCGGAAGTCGCCGGCCGTGCTCATGACCGAGCTGAAGCCGGACCGGATCAGCGTGACCCGGTAGTCCGTCACCGGCGCGCCGGACAGCCCGTCGAGCATGCCCGTGTGCACGGAGTCCTCGACGGCCTGGTGGAAGGCCCGGGGCAGGGCGCCGAGTTCCGTGTCGTACGCGAACACGCCGCCGCTGCCCCGCGGTCCCGGCTCCACGCGCAGCCCGACCGTGGCCCACAGCCGGCTGCCGAGGTGCCACGGCATCTCGGCGGCCGCCTCGCCCACGTCCCGCGGCCGCTCCAGGAAGCGGACGCGGCCCGGTTCGAGGTCGGCCTCGATGCCGAAGTCCTGCGCGAGCGTGGCCGCGAGCACCTCCATCTGGACCTCGCCGTACAGCAGTAGCGCGGTGGCCCCGGAGGCCGCGGGCCGGGCGTGCAGCAGCGGGTCCTGGTCGGCGAGGGCCAGGAGGGCCGCGCGCAGGGGTGCCGCCTGCTCGGGGCGCCGGGCGCGCGCCACGGTCTGCAGCGTCGGCGGGGCGAACCGCTGTGCGCCCTCGGACGGGGGATCGCCGAGCCGGTCGCCGACGCGGATGCCGGTGACGCCGGTGAGCGCCGCGATGTTCCCCGCGGTGAGCGGGCCATCCCGGCCGATCACGGCCAGGCCGTTCGCCCGTCCAAAGACCTCGGTGGTGTGCCCGTCGGCCTCGCGCCGCCGGAAGGTCAACCGCTGACGCGGTGTCACCTCACCGTCGTACAGCCGCAGATAGGCCGTCCGCTCGCCGCCGGGCCCCGGCCGTACGGCGAAGACCGTGCCGCGAGGTGTGCCGCCCCGCGCCGGGGCGGGCGGGACCAGTCGGACCAGGCCGTCGACGAGTTCGGCGACGCCCTGTCCGCCGAGGGCCGAGCCGAAGAAGACGGGGTGGAAGGAACCGTCGGCGGTGCGCGCGGCGAGCGCCCGGCGCAGGTCGTCCGGCGTCGGCTCGGGGCCGTCCACCAGCGCGGTGAGCACGTCCGCGTCGACCTCGGCGAGCGCCTCGGCGAGCAGGCCGTCCCCGGCCGGGCGCGGCGCCACCCGGGCGCCGGGGGTGCCGAGGCCCGAGACGTCTGTGAGCGCGGCGGCGTACGGCGTCAGCCTGCGGCGGATGTCGGCGAGCAGGTCCGTGGAGCGGGCGCCCGCCCGGTCGATCTTGTTGACGAAGACCAGGGTGGGCAGCCGCAGCCGCCGCAGGGTTCGCATCAGCACCCGGGTCTGCGCCTGCACGCCCTCCACGGCCGACAGCAGCAGCACGGCGCCGTCGAGGACCTCCAGGGCACGCTCGACCTCGGCGATGAAGTCGGAGTGGCCGGGGGTGTCGATGAGGTTGATCTGGGTGCCGCCGACGGTGAGGGCGGCGACGGCCGAGCGGATGGTGATGCCGCGCTGCCGCTCGATCAGGCCGTCGTCGGTGCGGGTGTCGCCGGCGTCGACGCTGCCGAGCCGGTCGATCGCTCCGTGGTCGAACAGCAGCCGCTCGGTGAGGCTGGTCTTACCTGCGTCGACGTGGGCGAGAATGCCGATGTTCAGGGTGTGCATGCGGGGTGGTGTCCTCGAAGACCGTGGGCCGGTGGGGGCGCTGGGTGGTTTCGAGGAGTCGGCGCATGCGAGGGGTCCTGACGTGAGGGGTGTCGGGCGGTCACATCATGACGTGCGGGTCGGCATGCGCCGCAACCGGATTTTCCCGCGTCAGTAGCATGAAGGCCCGTACGTGATCATGCGAGGAGCGGATCGTGCGAGACATCTCCGTGTTCAGCGGCAGCGCCCACCCCGATCTGGCCGCCGAGGTCTGTGCCCATCTCGGTGTGCCGCTCAGCCCGACCCGGGTCAGCCGGTTCGCCAACGACTGCCTCGAGGTCCAGCTGCAGGCCAACTGCCGGGAACGGGACGTCTTCCTGATCCAGCCGCTGGTGAAGCCGGTCCAGGAGAACCTGGTGGAGCTGCTGCTGATGTGCGACGCGGCGCGCGGGGCCTCGGCCGCCCGGATCACCGTGGTCATGCCGCACTACTCCTACGCCCGCTCCGACAAGAAGGACGCGCCCCGCATCTCGCTCGGCGGCCGGCTCGTCGCCGACCTGATGGTCGCGGCGGGCGCGAGCCGTGTCCTGACCATGACCCTGCACTCTCCGCAGGTCCACGGCTTCTTCTCGGTCCCGGTCGACCACCTGCACGCCCGGCGTGAGCTGGCCGCCCACTTCCGGCGGTACGACCTGTCCCGCACCACCGTCGTCTCACCGGACCTCGGCAACGCCAAGGAGGCGGCCGCGTTCGCGCGGATGATCGGCGCGCAGGTGGCCGCCGGCGCCAAGCAGCGCTACGCCGACGACCGGGTCTCCATCAGCTCGGTCATCGGCGAGGTCGCCGGCCGGGACGTCATCGTGCTCGACGACGAGATCGCCAAGGGCAGCACGGTCCTCGAACTCCTCGACCGGCTGCGGGAGATGGAGCCCCGCTCGATCCGGGTGGCCTGCACGCACGGCCTGTTCGCGGCCGGTGCGCTCAAACGCATCGGCGAACAGCCCGACGTACTGGAGATCGTGTGCACGAACACCGTGCCGGTCCCGGAGGAGGAGCGCACCGAGAAGCTGCGGATCCTCACCGTCGCCCCGGCGCTCGCCGAAGCCGTACGCCGCATTCACAACGGGGAGTCCGTCAGCGCCCTGTTCGACGCGCCCCGGAACGAATAGACATGAGGTAGTGGAGCAACGCTCGGCATCACCAGGGATGCTCAGGAGGGGTTGCAGTGGCGAAGGCGAAGTTCGAGCGGACCAAGCCGCACGTGAACATCGGGACCATCGGTCACATCGACCACGGGAAGACCACGCTCACGGCGGCGATCACCAAGGTGTTGCACGACAGGTTTCCCGACCTGAACCCGTTCACGCCGTTCGACCAGATCGACAAGGCGCCCGAGGAGCGGCAGCGCGGCATCACGATCTCGATCGCCCATGTGGAGTACCAGACCGAGCGCCGGCACTACGCGCACGTCGACTGCCCCGGACACGCCGACTACATCAAGAACATGATCACCGGCGCGGCCCAGATGGACGGCGCGATCCTGGTCGTCGCCGCCACGGACGGGCCGATGCCGCAGACCAAGGAGCATGTGCTGCTGGCCCGGCAGGTGGGTGTGCCGTACATCGTCGTCGCCCTGAACAAGACCGACATGGTGGACGACGAGGAGATCCTGGAACTCGTGGAGCTGGAGGTCCGCGAATTGCTGACCGACTACGAGTTCCCCGGGGACGAGGTGCCCGTCGTCAGGGTCTCCGCGCTCAGGGCCCTCGACGGCGACCCGCGGTGGACCCAGTCCGTGATCGACCTGCTCGACGCCGTCGACGAGGCGGTCCCGGAGCCGCAGCGGGACGTGGACAAGCCGTTCCTCATGCCGATCGAGGACGTCTTCACCATCACCGGCCGCGGCACCGTCGTCACCGGCCGGATCGAACGCGGCACGCTGCACGTCAACAGCGAGGTCGAGATCATCGGCATCCACGACACCAAGACGAAGACCACCGTCACCGGCATCGAGATGTTCCGCAAGCTGCTCGACGAGGGCCGGGCCGGGGAGAACGTCGGACTGCTGCTGCGCGGCGTCAAGCGGGAGGACGTGGAGCGCGGGCAGGTCGTCATCAAGCCCGGGACGGTCACCCCGCACACGGAGTTCGAGGGGCAGGCGTACATCCTGTCCAAGGACGAGGGCGGCCGGCACACCCCGTTCTTCGAGAACTACCGGCCCCAGTTCTACTTCCGCACGACCGACGTCACCGGCGTGGTGACGCTGCCCAAGGGCACCGAGATGGTCATGCCGGGCGACAACACCGGCATGCACGTCCAGCTGATCCAGCCCATCGCGATGGAGGAGGGCCTGAAGTTCGCCATCCGTGAGGGCGGCCGCACGGTCGGCGCCGGCCAGGTCACCAAGATCCTCAAGTAGGGAGCCCGGCGGCGCTCACACCGACCCGGACGTGGCCTCGGGCTGCCCCAGGGCCGCGTCCAGGGTCGCATGCGGGGGCAGCAGTTTCGACAGCCCCGTGACCCGCAGGATGCGCAGCGTCAGAGGATGCGTGCACACCAGCCGCAGCTCTCCGTCGTGGTCGAGGGTGCGGGTGCGGGCCCGGTACAGCAGGCGCAGCCCCGAGCAGTCGAAGAAGTCGACGGGCCGCAGATCGATGACCAGCCGGACGTCCGGGCGCGCCGTCAGCCGGTCCAGGTACGGACCGATCTCGACGGCCGCCGCGATGTCGATCTCGCCGCGGAACTCCAGCACCGTGTGTCCGCGATCCTGTCGGACCCGCAGATGCCGCGTCAGCGGCGCCGGTTGCTGCTCCACGACGACATCGCCTCCACCTGCTCCGACGCTGCGGGCTTGCAGGTCACCGGGGGCCGGGGTGACAACGTTCTGTGAGCCTACGAGCGTCGGCCCGTCCCCTGGGTCCCCAGTGAGCGCAAAAGCGTTCCCCGCCCTGCAAGTTACCCTCGATGGAGTGAATTTGAGCATGTTCGATTGACATATGTCTTCGAATTGCGGTGAACGCTTACGACAACGCGTGCCAGGCCTTGGACAGGGCCTGGCGGAACTGCTCGGTCTGGTGGGCCGTGAGATCGCGGACCATGCGCTCCTCCAGCTCCCGCACCGGCTCCGCGTGCTGTTCGAGCAGCTGCCGGCCGGCGTCGGTGAGCAGGATCAGCAGCTCCCTGCGATTGCGCGGATTGCGCTCCCGGCGCACCAGCCCGCGGTTCTCCAGGGACCGTACGAGGTCGGCGATGGACTGCGCGGTGACGAACGAGTCGCGGGCGAGCTGGGCGGCCGACAGCCCGTCGTGCCGCTCCAGGACGGTGAGCGCGGTGTACTGCAGCGCCGTGATGCCCGCCGGCCTGACCAGCTCGTCCAGGTGCGAGCGCACCACGAGCTCCACCTGCTTGACCATGTAGAGCAGGGACGGCGATGTCTTCGTAGCCTGGGAGTCGAGCATGGGTTCAGCCTAGAGCATTGACAGGAAACCTGTCCGTAATGAAACTGCGAACCAACAGGATTCCTGTTTGTTGAAATCTTGGCGAAGAGGCTGAGGAGTGGCGATGACCACCTTCGAGATCGAACCCGGACGGCTGTTCGTCGGGGGCCAGTGGCGCGATGCCGCCGACGGAGCGCGCACCGAGGTGGTCGACCCGTCCCGGGGCGCGGTCGTCACCACCGTCGCGGAGGCGGGCGCCGCCGACGTGGACGCGGCGGTCCGGGCCGCCCGGGAGGCCTTCGACAACGGCGCCTGGTCCGGGCTGAGCGGACGCGAGCGCGGCCGCGTCCTGCACCGCGTGGCCGAGCTGATCCGGGAGAACGCCGACGACATCGCCCGCCTGGAGAGCCTGGACGTCGGCAAGCCCATCTCGCTCTGCCACGCCGTGGACGTGACCAACGCCGCCAACGACTACGAGCACTTCGCCGCCCTCGCCCACTCTCTGGACGGCGCGGTCCGCGACACCCCCATGAACGCCCTGGCGTACACCAAGCGCGAACCGCTCGGCGTGGTCGCCGCGATCACACCGTTCAACTTCCCGCTGATCCTGGCCGGTTCGAAGATCGGCCCAGCGCTGGCGGCCGGCAACACGGTGGTCCACAAGCCCGCCGACGAGACCCCGCTCAGCGCCCTGTACATGGCCCGCCTCTTCCAGAAGGCCGGCGTCCCCGACGGCGTGGTCAACGTCGTCACCGGCACCGGACCGGTGGCGGGCGAGGCCCTGCTGCGCCACCGCGGGATCGACAAGGTCGCCTTCACCGGCTCCACCGCGGTCGGCCGGCATGTGGCGGGCGTGGCCGGCGAGGCCCTCAAGCCCGTCACCATGGAACTCGGCGGCAACGCCGCCCACATCGTCTTCGAGGACGCCGACCTGGAGAAGGCGGTCGGCGCGATCATCAAGGCGTTCGTCTTCAACACCGGCCAGTTCTGCATGGGCGGCCCGCGCCTGCTGGTGGCCCGCCCGGTCTACTCCACCCTGCTCGGCATCCTCGCCGAGGCCGTCCCCGGCGTACCCGTCGGCGACCCGCGCGACCCCGGGACCGTCGTCGGCCCCATGGCGGGGGAGAAGCACCTGAGGAAGGTCGAGGAGTACGTCGACCTCGCCCGCAAGGAGGGCGGCCGCATCGTGGCCGGCGGTGAGCGGCTCGACCTCGACGGCGGCTACTACTACAAGCCCACCGTGATCGCCGACCTTTCGAACGACTCCCGGGTCGTGCAGGAGGAGATCTTCGGTCCCGTGCTGACCGTGCAGCCCTTCGACACCGAGGACGAGGCGGTCGCGCTCGCCAACTCCACGCCGTACGGCCTGGCTTCGGGTGTCCAGACCGCCAACCTCGCCCGCGCCCACCGCATCGCCGACCGGCTCCAGGCGGGCATCGTGTGGATCAACGACTGGGCCATGCTCGACCCCGCGGTGCCCTTCGGCGGCGTCAAGGACTCCGGTTTCGGCCGCGAGTACGGACCCGAGGCACTCGCCGCCTACACCAAGGTCAAGTCCGTCGTCGTCTCGCTCGACTGATCCCGGCTGAACACGCCCGAACCACAAGGGAGTTCGTACGATGTCCATCACCACCCGCGCCGCGGTCGTCGAGTCCGGCGGGGCGCCCTTCACCCTCGCCGACGTCGAGCTCGACCGGCCCGGACCGCACGAGGCCGTGGTCCGCATGGTGGCGACCGGCCTGTGCCACACCGACCTCGGTGTGGCGAGCGGCGGCCTGCCGTTCCCGCTGCCCGGAGTGCTGGGGCACGAGGGAGCGGGTGTCGTCGAGGCCGTCGGCCCGGCGGTCACCGGTGTGGCACCCGGCGACCATGTCGTGCTGTCGTTCACCTCGTGCGGCGAGTGCCGCAACTGCAACGGCGGCCATCCCGCGTACTGCGCCACCTGGCTGCCGCTGAACCTGATCGGCGGCCGCCGCGCCGACGGCAGCAGCACCATCATCCGCGACGGGAAGCCCCTGGGTGGCCACTTCTTCGGGCAGTCCTCCTTCGCCGAACGGGCGTTGGTGGACGAGCGCAGCCTGGTCAAGGTCGACCCGGACGTGCCGCTGGAGTCGATCGCCCCGCTGGGCTGCGGTGTGCAGACCGGGGTCGGCGCCGTCTGGAACGTACTGAAGCCGGCCACCGGCGCCACGATCGTCGTGCTCGGCGCCGGCGCCGTCGGGCTGTCCGCGGTCATGGCGGCCGCTCTGACGCCCGCCACCACGATCGTCGCCGTCGACCGGGTCGCCGAACGCCTGCAGCTGGCAAGGGAGTTGGGAGCCACCCACACCGTGAACGCCGCGGAGGAGGAACTCGGCGAGGCGCTCGCCGGGATCACCGCGGGCCACGGCGCGGACGGGGTCGTGGAAACCACGGGCAACGTCGGCGTCCTGCGCCAGGGCGTCGACGCGCTCGCCGCCCGCGGCACCCTCGTCGTCGTCGGCGCCCCGCCCTTCGGCACCGAGGTCGCCCTGGACGTCAACGGGCTGCTCGGCGGCAAGCGGGTCGTCGGCCTCACCCTCGGCGACGCCGAGACCCAGTCCTTCATCCCGTCCCTGGTCCGGCTCGTGAAGGACGGCCGGCTCCCGCTGCACCGCCTGATCAGCACCTATCCGTTCGCGGACATCGACCAGGCGGTGCGGGACATGCGCGCGGGCAAGGCCGTCAAGCCCGTGCTGACGTTCTGACTCAGCCGACCGTCAGGACCAGCTTCCCCGTGGTCCGGCCGGTGTCGCCGAGCCGGTGAGCCTCGGCGGCGTCGGCCAGCGGGAAGGTGCCGGCGATCGTGGGGCGCAGCTTGCCCGCCTCCACCAGCTCCGCGATCGCCGTCATGCCGCCGTGCGAGGCGTCCACGAGCATCCGCAGCGACCGCACACCCAGCCGCTCGGCCTCCTTGTGGAAGTCGTCGGAGCCGACCGGCAGGATCGACACGACGATGCCGCCCGGACGCAGCACCCGCAACGAACGCGTCGAGGTGTCGCCGCCGATGGTGTCCAGGACGACGTCCACGTCCTTCACCGCCTCGGTGAAGTCCGTCTCCCGGTAGTCGACCGCCTCGTCGGCCCCGATCCCGCGCAGGAAGTCGTGCTTGCCCGCGCTCGCCGTGCCGATCACGTACGCGCCGCGCGCCTTGGCGATCTGCACGGCCACGTGCCCGACCCCGCCGGCCGCCGCGTGCACCAGCACCCGCTGTCCCGGCCGCACGTCCGCGTACTCCACCAGCGCCTGCCAGGCGGTCAGCGAGACCAGCGGCAGCGCGCCCGCCTGTGTGTGGTCGATCGAGGCGGGCTTGTGCGCGAACCAGCGCGCCGGGCCGGTGACGTACTCGGCGTGCGAGCCGTGACCGAACGGGTAGGACAGCATGCCGAAGACCTCGTCGCCGGGCTTGAAGCGGGCGACGCCGATGCCGACGGCCTCGACCACGCCCGAGACGTCCCAGCCCAGCACGAAGGGCGGCTCGCCGAGGAAGCCGCCGGTCGCCCGGTGCTTCCAGTCGGTCGGGTTGACGCCGGCGGCGCGCACGCGCACCAGCACCTCGTTCGTGCGCGGCTCGGGGCGCGGCAGCTCCACTTCCCTCAGTACCTCGGGACCGCCGAGGACGTCCTGGCTGATGGCTCGCATCGTCTTCACATTGCTCATGGTGAACCAGCCTGCCCGGATCCGCCGCCCCGGAAAATGGCAGGATTGCCAACCTTCGATAAGATCGTGCCATGCGTGGTGAACAGCGGGTGGAACGGGTCGTCGTACTGGCCCTGGACGGTGTGTATCCCTTCGAGCTCGGCATCCCCAGCCGGATCTTCGGCGCGGCCGACGGCCGGTACGAGGTGCTGACCTGCAGCGTCGACGGCCGACCGGTGCGCAGCTGCGCCGACTTCACCATCGGCGTCGAGCACGGCCCGGAGATCCTGGCCACGGCGGACACGGTGGTGGTCGCCTCGATGACGCCCTCGCGCATCCCCGCCGAGCTGCCCCCGGAGGTCTCCGACGCGCTCGCCCGCATCCGCCCCGACGCCCGCATCGTCTCCATCTGCACCGCCGCCTTCGTGCTCGCCGCGGCCGGCCTCCTCGACGGCCGGAAGGCCACCACGCACTGGCAGGTCACCGACGCGTTCCGGCGCCGCTACCCGCACGTCCACCTCGACCCGGACGTCCTGTTCGTCGCCGACGGCCGCATCCTCACCTCGGCCGGCGCCGCCTCCGGCGTCGACGTCTGCCTGCACATCGTCCGCACCGACCACGGCAGCGAGCTGGCCAACTCCGTGGCCCGGCGCTGCGTGGTCCCGCCCTTCAGGGACGGCGGCCAGGCCCAGTACATCGAGCAGCCCGTCCCGGAGAACGGCGCCGCCGGTACGGCCGCCACGCGCGCGTGGGCGCTGGAACGCCTCGACGAGCCCCTCACCCTGACCGACCTCGCCGCACACGCGCGGATGAGCCTGCGCACCTTCGCGCGCCGCTTCAACGACGAGGTCGGCATGAGCCCCGGCCGCTGGATCGTCCAGCAGCGCGTCGCCAGGGCCCGGCACCTGCTGGAGTCCAGCGACCTGTCCGTCGACCAGATCGCCGGCCACGTCGGCTTCGCCACGGGCGCCTCCCTGCGGCAGCACCTGCACGCCGCGATCGGCGTCTCGCCGCAGACCTACCGCCGTACGTTCCGCACGGCGGTCAGGTAGCCCGAACGTTTCGTGCCGCGTCCGCGTCGGAGGAGCGGAAGGCGGCTAGGGGAACAGGGGTGGGAATGCGCGCGGGACTGGTGGCGACGACGGTGCTGGTGGCGACGGCGATGGTGGCATGCGGTGCCGACGAGAGACCGGACCTGGTCGTCACCGGCACCCCGCCGGCCGCACCCTACGGCGGACCGCTGCACGTGCCCGTGCGGCAGGTCGACGAAGACGGCGTCCGGGCCGCCCGCGTCGAGTCGGGCGCCGCCGGCCGTGCGCTGGAGTGCGACGGCGAGATCTACGCGGGCGGAAGCAGCGGTCCCTGGAGCAAGGGCGACGGAGGCGCGACGCCGCAGGAGGGCCTCGAGGCCTACTTCGACATCGAGCAGCCCGATCTCCCGCAGTACGGCTACCGCGTCGAGCGCAAGGACGCCGACCGCGTCCTGTTCTCCTTCGACGTGGGGGGCAGGACCAAGGTGGCGGTCGTGGTCGCCAAGGACCGGAAGGGCAGGCCCGGTTGGGGTCCGGAGACCAGCGCCTCCTGCGACCCGGCGGAACTCCCGGCGAGCTTCACCGACACCCGGCCGTACGAGATCTGGACCGGCCATGGCGGCGAGCGGGTGCCGGTGACCAAGGTGACCGGGGGCGTCGGGCCGGCCCACTGCGACTGGCAGAAGGCGCACTTCCTGTCGCTGGGCGAGGGCAGGGACGGCAGGACGTACGCACGTGACCCGGACGGAGTGCTGCCCGACGGCATGCTCACCGTCCCGTACGACGGTGAGGTGCGGATGCCGGCCGACGCGCACGACACCGGATACCGGTACCACGACCGGCGGTTGTGGCTCACCGGCGACCCGTCGAGGGCCTACGTCCGCACGTCCCACGGCGTGGAGGCCTGGGCGCGGGTGAAGGACGGGTACGGCTGCAAGTGAGCGGATGTCAGCGGCTGGCGTGCAGGGCCACCAGCAACTGCCAGACCTCGTCGGCGATCCGGGCGGCGTCACCGTCCAGCAGGCCGTGCAGCCAGTCGGCCAGCACCCCGGCGAAGGTGGCGGCCACCGCCGAGGCCACCAGCGCGGCGTCCGCCGCACCCGCCCGCTCGCGCTCACGGAGGCTGTAGGCGCGCAGATCCCGGTGCAGCACCCGGCCGAGCGGGCCGCCGCCCCCCGGAGTCAGCAGCTCGCGGTACAGGCCGGCGTGCGGGGCGAGCGAGGCGAAGAACTCCGCCAGCGCGGGCGGCGCGTGCACGGGATCGGGCCTGCCCGTCCAGGAGTGCAGCGCCTCGACGGCCTCCCGTACGACGTCCGCGCACGCGTCGACCGCCAGCGCCTCCAGACCGTCGTAGTGCACGTAGAACGTGGCCCGCCCGACCCCGGCCCGCCGCACCAGAGCCGCCACACCGACCTCCGCCAGCGGCCGCTCGGCGCACTCCGCGAGCAGCGCCTCGCGCAGCCGCGCCCTGGTGCGCGCGGCCCTCGGGTCCTCGGCTGCGGCGCGGGTCACTGCGCGATCAGGACGGCCGCCAGGGCGAGGGCGCCGGGCAGGGCCTGGGCGAAGAGGATGCGGCGGTTGGCGGTGACGGCGCCGTAGACGCCGGCGACCACGACACAGGAGAGGAAGAACACCTGGGCACGGTAGCCGGTCGGGTCGGCCGCGATCAGGCCCCAGACCAGGCCGGCCGCGAGAAACCCGTTGTACAGGCCCTGGTTGGCGGCCATCGGCGCGGTCGCCCGGGCCATCTCCGGGTCGAAGCCGTGCAGTGACCTCCCGGGCTTCTTCTGCCACAGGAACATCTCCAGCACCAGGATGTAGGCGTGCAGGGCGGCCACCAGCGCGACCAGGACATCAGCGAGCGTCGCCATGGCGACCTTCCTTTCATGGACAGGTGTCCACTATAGCTGGACACCTGTCCATGAAGTGCAGGGGTCGTGCAACCGGGCGACGGGGGTGTGGTTCCTGGCGGAGAGTGATGGAACCCTCACCTCCGCGGGGTGTTCGAGGTTGATCCTTTCGGGTTCAAACCCGATAAGCTCCCGTTCGGCACTGCGAGTTGACGGATCGCGTCCGTTCACCTCGTGGTGCGCACCCATGAGTGCGGAACCCCCTTGTACACCCCCCTTGTTCGTTCGTGTTGCTACGAAGGATGCAGATGGAACTCGCCACTCCGCCGCCGGCGGCGCGGGCCCCTGTCGCCTGGTACAGCTGGTGGTTGATGCCACTGGCCTTAGGAGGCGGGACGGTTGCCGCCACGTTCATGAGCTCCGAGCGAATAGCCGCCGGCGTCGCGGGTGCGGCGGCGACCGCCGCGAGCGCCGTCTGCGTACGGCTGCTGGTCCGCACCCGGGCCCAGCTCAACCGCTCCGAGAACTCCTTCCGCACCACGCAGGCGGAGCACTCGCAGCAGTGGCAGCAGCATGTGTCGGTGCTGGAGCGGAAGTTCACCGCCGAGCGCGCCTCCCTCGAGGCTCAGCTCAACGAGCAGTCCAGCGGCTACGAGGCCCAACTCGCCGAGCAGAGCTCGACGTACGAGGCCCGGCTCGCCGAACAGACCCGCGCCTTCGAGGCGCGGCTCGCCGAGCAGATCGAGTCGTACGAGGCCCGGCTCGCGGAGCAGAACGAGGCCTGGCAGGAGCAGCTGGCCCACCAGCACGCCGCCGTCGCGCGGCTCGCCGACGAGCAGTTGCCGGAGGCGCTGAAGCAACTGCGCGCCGGTGAGGCGATCGAGGACCTGCTGCCCGTCGGCAACCAGTGCGCCAAGGTCAGCTCCGACCTGCAGGCCGAACTGCGCAAGGTGCTGCGCACCGCGCTGATCGGTGTGGAGGAGGAGTTCAACCGCTCGACCTCCGCCGAGCAGGCCGTGATCAGCATCGGCAACCGCATCCACGTGCTCACCAGCAAGCTCCGCGGCCGGCTGCACGAGATGCAGGGCGAACACGGCCGGCTGCCCGCGGTGGCCCGCGGTCTGATGGAGCTCGACCAGCAGCTCGGCCCCGCCGACTCGCTCGCGGCGAGCATCGGCGTACTGGGCGGCTCGGACCGGCCCGGACGCCAGTGGCAGGAGCCGCAGCGACTGCTGAGCGTGGTGCGCGGCGGCATCGGCCGGATCAAGGACTTCCACCGCGTCGAGGTACGGCATCTGCCCGAACTCGGCGTGGACGGCGGCCTGGTGGACCACCTCACGCTGGTCTTCGCGCACCTGCTGGACAACGCGGCCCGCTACTCGCCGCCCACCGAGCCGGTCATCGTCTCCGGCAAGGAGGTCCCCAACGGCGTCGGGATCGAGATCCAGGACTCCGGCAAGGGCCTGAGCGAGGAGAAGAAGCGGGAGGCCGAGGAGGCACTGTCCGGCACCGCGGCCGGACCCGGCATCGGCGGAATCTCCGAGGACGCCAACATCGGTCTGCGCGTCGTCGGGGCCCTCGCCCGTCGCTACGGCATCCGCGTCACCTTCGCGGACTCGCCCTGGCTCGGTACCTCGGTGGTCGTGGTGGTCCCGCACAAGTACTTCAGCCCGCTGCCCGCCGCGACCCCGGTGACCGCCCAGGCTCCGGCGTCCTCGCAGGCGCAGGCGACCGAGGCGGCCCCCGCCGCCGCGTACTCGCCCGCCCTCACGGCGACCGTCGCGGCCGCCGCCGAGACCGTGGCCGAGGCCGGTGACGGCGTGGACACCACGCCCGGCGGACTGCCCCGACGCCGCAGCAAACGGCACGAGACGGTACGGCACGAGCCGGCCGACCGCGCCGCGCGGACCGGGGAGAACGCGGTCCACGCCGTCCCGCCGGACGCCTCGTTCGCGGGCCTGGCCGCCTTCGCGACCGCCGGCCGCACGTCCGCCGAGGAGCCCACCGGGGAGTCAGCCGAGGGGGACATCACGCCTGACGGCCGTGAGTCCACCGCGCACCGCACTGAAGAGAGCGACTAGTCCACATGACGCAACAGGGAACCGACGTGAGCTGGGCGCTCCGCGATCTCGTGGAGTCCATCCCGGAGATCCGCTTCGCCCTCGTGGCCTCCAGTGACGGCAAGGCCATCACCTCCTTCGGCGCCGAGGACCCGGACGACGTGGACCGGTTCGCCGCCGTGGTGGCCGGACTGCAGGCGCTGGCCCAGCCGGTGGCCGAGCAGTTCCCCAAGTACGCGGGGCAGCTGCGGCTGGCGATGATCGAGGTCGACGGCGGCCATCTCTTCGTCGTACGCGCGGGTGTGGAGACGTATCTCGGTGTCCTCGCCCGGGAAGGCCTCGACCAGGGGCTGCTCGGACACCAGATGAGGGATCTGGCCCGCAGGATGGGTGAGCTCCTCGGCACCACTCCGCGCCTGGAGGAGCACTCTGGATGAGTGCTCCCCGCCGGCCCACGAATCCGTCCGGTCTCGAGCGCTACTACGTCCTCACCCGGGGGCGCAGCGGACCGGGCGGTTCGGCGTCGAGTCTCGACGTGGCGACCCTCATCGTCTCCGTGACCGCCCCCGTACCGGGCATGCAGCACGAGCACGAGGACATCCTCCGGCGCTGCCGCGATCCGCTGTCGGTGGCCGAACTCGGCGCCCACCTCGGATTGCCCTTCAACATTCTCGCGGTGCTGTTGGCGGATCTGCTCGAGGCAGGCCGCGTCGAAGCCCGTGACCCCATCCCGGCGCACGACGCCGGCCGCGGGCCCGACCTCGCGCTCCTTGAGGAGGTACTCAGTGGACTTGAACGGCTTTGACCACCCCGGGCGCCCGGCCGCCGGGGGCACCACCCGCTCGGTGAAGGTGATGATCGCCGGCGGCTTCGGCACCGGGAAGACCACCATGGTCCGCTCGGTCAGCGACATCAAGCCGCTGACCACCGAGGAGACGCTCACCCAGGCCAGTGCCGACGTCGACCACCTCATCGGCGTCGCCGACAAGACGGAGACCACCGTCAGCCTGGACTTCGGCAAGATCAGCCTCAACGACAGCCTGATGCTGTACCTGTTCGGCACGCCCGGACAGGAGCGGTTCTGGTTCCTGTGGAACGGCCTGTTCAAGGGCGCGCTCGGCGCGGTCGTCCTGGTCGACACCCGGCGCCTGGCCTCCAGCTTCCGGGCCATCGAGGAGATGGAGCGGCAGAACGTGCCCTTCGTCGTCGCCCTGAACGTCTTCCCCGACTCCAAGGAGTACCCGGTCGAGGAGATCCGGGACGCGCTCGACATCCCCGAGCACATCCCGGTCGTGGCCTGCGACGCCCGCGACCGGGCCTCCAGCCGTGACGTGCTCGTCGCGCTGATCCACCACCTGAAGGACCGCTCCGCCGTCGCACTGGAGTCCCGATGAACGCGCAGCCCTTAAACGATCCCGACACGCCGAGCGGGTGCCCGGTCGCGCACGGGGCCGACCTCACCCGGCTGTTCGGGCCGGAGGCGTCGACCGACCCCTACGGCATCTACGAGCGGCTGCGCAAGGAACACGGGTCCGTGGCGCCGGTGCTGCTCGAGGGCGACGTCCCCGCCTGGCTGGTCCTCGGCTACCGAGACAACCGGCGGGTGCTGGACAACCCGCGCCAGTTCAGCCGGGACGCGCGGATCTGGCGGGACTGGCGGGAGGGGCGCGTCTCCGAGACGCATCCGCTGATCCCGATGGTCGGCTGGCGGCCCGACTGCGTCTCCCAGGACGGCGAACCGCACCGCCGGCTGCGCGGCGCGGTGACCGACGGGCTGCTCGCGGCGTCCAGCCGGGGCGTGCGGCGACACGCCACGTACTTCGCGAACAAGCAGATCGACGCGTTCGCCGACGCCGGGCGCGCCGACCTGGTGGCCGACTACGCCGAGCTCCTGCCGATGCTCGTGCTCACCCGCATCCTGGGCCTTCCCGCGGCGGACGGGCTGCGCCTGATCGAGTCCTGCGCCCAGGTCTTCAAGGGCGGCGAGGACGCCCTGGAGCACAACGGCCGGATCATCCAGATCCTGTCGGAACTCACCGAGCGCAAGCGGGCCGAGCCGGGCTCCGACTTCACCACGGCTCTGCTGGAGCACCCGGCCGGACTCGACCACGACGAGGTCGTCAGCCATCTGCGCCTGGTGCTGATCGCCGCCCACACCACCACCAGCAACCTGCTGGCCCGGGTCCTGCAACTGGTCCTCACCGACACCGCCCGGCTGGCCGGTCTGGTCAGCGGGCAGCTGAACATCTCCTCCGTGGTGGAGGAGGTCATGTGGGACACCCCGCCGCTGGCCGTGCTCCCGGGCCGGTTCGCGGCGGCCGACCTGGAGCTCGGAGGCCATCACATCCAGGAGGGGGAACTGCTCGTCCTGGGCCTGGCCGCCGGCAACCTCGACCCGGAGGTACGGCCCGACGCGGCCGTCACCGTGCAGGGCAACCAGTCCCATCTGGCGTTCAGCTCCGGACCGCACGAGTGCCCGGGGCAGAACATCGGGCAGTCCATCATCGAGATCGGCGTGGACGTCCTGCTGCACCGGCTGCCGGACCTGCGGCTGGCCGTGCCGTCGGAGGAGCTCTCCTCGACCGCTTCCACCTGGGAGTCCCGGCTCGACAGCCTGCCGGTCGAGTTCTCCGTCTGACACCGACACCACCGCTGCCCGGCCGGTCCCCCCGGCCGGGCAGCGCCGTCTGTCGGGACGGTCGCAACACGCGGGCTGTCAGCCGTCGAGCCAGTCGCCCGCGACGTCCGACGGACGGTAGCCCGTGGCGTTCCACAGGAAATGGGGGTGGGCGCAGCCGAACATGTAGGCGAGCAGGGTGGTGTCCTCCCGCCCGGTCCCAGGGTCGTGCAGAGCGTGGAACATCTCGGACCCCACGACGCCGGCCTCCTCCTGGACCTCACGGGCGCGGTCCGTGGACGCCGCCGCGGCGGACGCCTCCACGGCGGCTATGTAGGTGCGCCGCAGGATCTCCCACGCGCTGTCGATGTCGCCGTACCAGGGACCGTGCAGCGCCTCGAAGGCATGGAGCTCGGCGTCGAACAGGGGCCAGGTCGCGGGGTGCTGTGCCCGGCAGCGGGCGGACAGCTCGGCGGTCCGGGCGCTCAGCGCCGGTACGCTGGGCCGCGGCGCGATGGTCAGGTCGGTGCCGTGGGTGAGGATGCCGCTGCACGGGTTGGGCTGCAGGTCGCAGAGCGGGCAGGACTCGGCCGGGGGGAGGCCCTGGGTGATGCCGTCGAACCACAGAGCGTGGCGTCCCGTGAGCCCCATCCAGACGATGGTGGTGGTCATCAGCCAGGTGTTCCACATCGGGGGATGCGCCTCGGGCGTGCAGCCGTACTTGACCAGGGCTATCGCGCAGGCGGCGTAGAGGGCCTTGGTGTGGGTGGGCATGTCGGCGAGCCAGAAGTTGCTTATCTCGCCGGTGAGGGCGTCGGCTCGGACGTCGGCCATGTCGTCGATGACGCGGCACAGCAGCAGGGAGGCGAGATGTTCTTCCTGCCAGAGTTCGGTGTCGGGGGAGACGTGCCAGAACAGGCAGTCCAGCATCTGCAGGGCCGAGTAGGTGCTCTGGCTGAGCGGGTTGGTCTGCGGGAGGGTGACGTCGCCCGCGGCATGCTGCTGGAGCCAATACTCGTCGACGGATCGCTTGTGGGCCGCGAAGAGCCCGGAGACCAGGGCCCGTGCGCTGTTGGTGCTGAAGTTCTCGGCCAGGCGTTCTTCGACATGCTGGGTGAGGCGCGCGGTGTCGATGGTGTCGATCACGCGTTTGTACTCGTGGAAGACGAGGATGTCGTCCTCGAAGCGGTGGCGGTGGCCGAGGTCCCGTTCGAGGTCGTTCATCTGCCGGGTCCAGGACCAGCCACCGGTCAGGACGCTGTCGAGCTCGGGGCGGTGCGGCCAGGTCTTCACCGTCAGGGGACGCCCGGCGCTGTGCCGCCAGCGGTAGTCGTCCGGCGTGCGGGCGGGAGGCGTGGGCAGCCGACGGCACAGCGGGCAGCCGCAGGCGGTGGACGGCTCCTCCTCGCGCGGCGGGGTGTGCGCCCGGGTTCTCCAGGCCCCTTCGAGCATCGTGCAGGTCAGCCGGCAGATCTCGGCGTCGGTGCCGACCTGGGGGAAGGCCGCCTCTATCAGGCGCAGGCCGGTGTCGAGACGCCTCAGCCTGGCTATGCCCTCCTCGTCGGGCGGGAGGAACGCGGGCCGCGCCAGATGGAGGGCTCCCTCCACCCGCAGGGTGGTGCTGGGGTGGGGGGAGCCGAGGGCCTCGAGCCGCTGCCGAGCGGCGTCCTGGTACCCGCGGTACTGCTCCGTGCTGCCGTTGATGCGTGTCAGGAAGAGGCGGGCCAGGGCGTCCCCGGCCTCCGTGGGCTGGAGCGGGGCGTCCGGCCGCGCCGGGAGCGAGGTGTCGGTGGACGCCTCCGGAACGGCACCTACGACTCGAGATTTCACACAGGTCTCCCATCAACTGTGGTCGTGGAAAAGGAACCGATCGACCGTGGTCGTCGGCCGGTCGGTTCCGCCAACTTCTGCGCCCTCCGCGCAGGCCTCGCCGGAGCCGGACGCACGCGTTCGGCTCCGCTCCTGGTGCGTACGCCCGCGAGGGGGCACGACTGCTGCGCTTACGCGGCGAGGAAGTGGGGGCGGACAGCCCTGCTGTCCTTCGCGGACGATCCGCTCGGGGCCCGCTCGGTTCTCGAGCGTGGCGAGTCGATCGTCCGCGGGTTCACCGCGAGACCGCCGGCCTTCATCAACGGACCGGTTTCGGCGCGGAGTTCACGGCTGCCCGTCAGACGAGGAGCGCGCAGAGGGGCGGACGGTTCTGGGCGTACCCCAGATGTCCGTTGACGGGAGTGTCGAACGGGAGGCCGAACCTGGCGTCCTTAGGCATGCGTTTCCTTCCGGGAGCCGGAACAGGCAGAGCCCCCCCGCCCTGCGAACGGGCGGCCTTCTGGCCGCCCGTGCACTCGAACTCAGCTTCTATGGCCGAAAGTTGAACCGAGAAGCGCTACGAGGCTGCCCAGAGCCTAAATGATCTACGCGTGACCTCACCGTGATATCCGTTACTGCTTACGACTCTTGAGCTGCGTACACTGCCTCCCCTCCCACGAAGGTCATCGCCACCCGCGTCCGCCCGATCTCCTGCGGCGGTCCGGCGAACGGATCGCCGTCCAGCACCACCAGGTCCGCCAGTTGGCCGACCCGCACTCGTCCGGTGTCGTCGAGATGGTTCACGTACGCCGATCCGGCCGTGTAGGCCGTCAACGCCTCGGCGAGACCGATGCGTTCGGCGGGCAGGAACACGGGGGCGCCGTCGCCGTCGGGCGCGACCCGGTTGACCGCGACGTGGACTCCCTGAAGCGGATCGGGGCTGCTCACCGGCCAGTCGCTGCCCGCGGCGAGCCGCGCCCCGGAACGCAGCAGCGAGCCGAACGGGTACTGCCACGCCGCCCGTTCGGCTCCCAGGAAGGGGATCGTTAGCTCGTCCATCTGCGGTTCGTGGGCGGCCCACAGCGGCTGCAGGTTCGCCGTGGCATCCAGCTCGGCGAAGCGCGGTACGTCGTCGGGGTGCACGACCTGCAGGTGCGCCAGATGCGGCCGGGTGTCGCTCGGCCCGTTCGCCGCCCGCGCGGCCTCGATGGCGTCCAGGGCGTCGCGGACGGCCCGGTCGCCCAGCGCGTGGAAGTGGCACTGGAAGCCGAGCCGGTCCAACTCGCTCACATACTTGGGGAGTTGACCGGAGTCGATGAAGCTCTTGCCGTGGTTGGCGGTGGCGCAGCCGCACCGGTCCAGGTACGGATCCAGCAGCGCGGCCGTGCCGTTCTCGGCGACCCCGTCCAGCATCAGCTTCACGGTCCCCGCTCGGAACCGTCCGTGACTCAACGCCTCCCGCTTCTCCAGGAGTTCGGGGATCTGCTCGGCTCCACGCTCCCGGTCCCACCACAGGGCGCCGACGACCCGCGCGGTGAGCGAGCCGTCCCGCGCGGCCGCCAGATACGCCCCGGACGGGTCGTCCATGCCGAGGAAGGCCCCGACGAGCGCGTCCTGCCATGCCGTGATGCCGAGCGCGTGCAGATGGCGCTGGGCGTGCAGCAGGGCCGCCAGCCGGTCGGCAGCGGTGGCCGGGGGAGTGAGCCGGCCGACGAGTTGCATCGCCCCCTCCTGCAGGGTGCCGCTCGGTTCGCCGGCCGCGTCCCGCTCGATGCGTCCGTCGGCCGGGTCCGGGGTGTCCCGGGTGACCCCGGCGAGCTCCAGGGCGCGGCCGTTGACCCAGGCGCCGTGGTGGTCGCGGTTGGGCAGGTACACCGGCCGGTCGGGCACGGCCGCGTCCAGCAGTTCCCGGGTCGGCGTACCGCCCTCGAAGGCCTCCATGGACCAGCCCCCGCCGAGGATCCACTCCCGCTCGGGGTGTGCGCCGGCGTAGGCGCGGACCGCGGCGACCGTCTCCTCGGCCGTCCTGGCCCCGGTCAGGTCGCACTGCGACAGCTCAAGACCCGCCGGGATCGGATGGACGTGCGCGTCCTGGAAACCGGGCAGCAGCAACCGGCCCGCCAGGTCGACGACTCGGGTCCGCGGCCCCTTGAGGTCCAGCACCTCGTCGTGCCCCACGGCTGTGATGCGGCCGCCGGTGACGGCCACGGCGGTGGCGGTTCGGCCCTCGGGGGTCAGGACGGGGCCGCCGGTGAAGAGGAGGTCTGCGTGCATGGATCCGTTTCCTAGGAGATGGTGGTCAGCAGGGCGGGCGCGTCCGCGTCCGTGCCCTCGCCCGTGCGGAAGTACGGGGACCTGCGCGCCCACTTGGCCCATGCGGCGGCGACGAAGCCGGACCCGATCATGAGCAGGGGAGTGAGGAGCAGGAACCACCCGTTGTCCGCGCGGAGTTCGAGATGGTCGGTGGAGGAGTAGAAGCTCCAGCCGAGATAGCCGCCGAGCCCGAGCAGCGCCGTCGCGCTCAGCATGGGCAGCACCACGGCCCGCAGCCCCTGGCGCCAGTCCTCCCGCAGCAGCGAACGGAAGCGTACGGCCGCCGCCAGCGCCGTCAGGGCGTACGACAGGGCGACCACGATGCCGACGGCGTTCACCGTCGCCATGATCATGTCCGCGAGCCGCGGGATCACCAGGGCGAGCGCGGCGACCGCCGCCGCCAGCGCGCCGATCAGCAGCGTCCCGGCGGCCGGAGTGCCGTAGCGGGCGCTGACCCGGGACCACACCGGCCCGAGCGTACGGTCCCGGCTCATCGCGAACATGCCGCGGGCCGTCGGGATCACCCCGGCCTGCAGTGAGGCCACCGCCGAGAACATCAGCGCCACCAGGGGCAGCGCGGCCAGGGGCTGCGCGGCCAGCCGGTCCCCGAAGTACGCCAGCCCCTGGGCGCCGTGCCCGGCCAACTCCGGCTCCGGCAGGACCCGTTGGAAGGCGATCGAGCCGAGCAGGAACAGCGTCAGCATGGTCAGGAGCGTGATGAACCCGGCCCGGGAGGCGTCCCGCGGCTCGCGCACCTCCTCGTTGACGCTGAAGGCGGCCTCGAAACCCCAGTAACAGAACACCGACAGGATCAGCCCCTGGGCCAGCGCCGACGCCGAGGGGATCGCGAACGGATCGAACCAGCTCAGGCTGAAGGCGTGCGGGCCGGTGACGATGCCGTAGCCGCAGAACCCGAGCAGGACGACGTACTCGAAGACCAGCAGCCCCGTCTGCAGCCGCGCCGCCGTGCGGACCCCGGTGACGGCGGTGACGGTCACCGCCACCAGGACGAAGATGCCGAGGGCGGTGGTCTGCGCCGTCGAGCCCGCGTCCAGCGCGAGTCCGCCGATCCGGTGCACTCCGGCCTCCCCGGCCAGCTGGATCAGCGCCGAGCCGGTGACCGCGGTCGTGTACGCCAGGAACGCCACCGTCGCCACGATGTTCACCCAGCCGACCAGGAAACCGAGCCATGGACTGAGCGAACGGCCCACCCACACATAGCCGTTGCCGGCGTTCGGCTCGACGCGGTTGAGCCGGGAGTAGGCGCCGGCGATGCCCAGCACCGGCAGGAACGCCAGCAGCATGATCGCCGGCAGATGCAGACCGACCACTCCGGCCGTCACACCGAGGCCGATGCCGATGCTGGTGGTCGCGGCCGTGCTGGACGCGGCGATGGCGACGCCGTCGAGGACGCCGAGGGACTTGCGCAGCGCGGGCCGCGCGGGCGGCGCTGCGCCGAGGGACTGGTCGGACATGGGCGGGTCTCCGCTCGCACCGGGGGGCCTGGCTGGCCCCGGTGACCGCACATGAAACTGCCCGGGCACTTAACAGGTCAACGCTGTTGTCATAAGGTGCGGGCACCGGTCCCAGGAGGCAGACCATGAGCGAGCGTGTCGTTCCGCCCGACGCCCGGCGGCGCAGGCGCCCCACCAAGCAGGGCGTCGTGCTGTCCGAGGAGCTGATCGTGGCGACCGCCCTGCGCCTGATCGAGGAGCACGGCGCCGACGCCCTGTCGGTGCGCCGCCTGGGCCGCGCCCTGGGGGCCGACCCCAGCTCCCTGTACCGCTACTTCCGGCACACCGACGACCTGATGCTCGCCGTCGCCGACGAGCTGATCGGCCGTACCCTGCGTACCTGGCGGCCCAGCGGCGACTGGCGCGACGACCTGCGCGAACTCGGACTGCGCATGCACGCCAGCGCCCTGGCGCATCCGCGGGCGGCCGTCCTGAGCTCCTACCGCGTCACCGGGCGCGTCCACGAGATCCAGGCCGTCGAGACCGTCCTCGGCGTGCTGCGCGGCGCCGGCTTCCCCGACGCCGAGGCGGTGCGCGTCTACCACGCCTTCATCGACCAGGCGCTCGCCTTCGGCGCCCTCGACTCGGCGAGCACGGCTCTGCCGAAGGCCGCCCGGGAGGCGGAGGCGGCCGTATGGCGGGCGACGTACGCCCGGCTGCCCGCCGCCACCCATCCGCACATCGCCGCTGCGGCCCGCCACCTCGTGCACGACATGCCGCACAGCTCCTACCCGGCCGCCCTCGATCTGCTGCTGAGCGCCGCGGCCGCCCGGCTGGCGGAAGCACGGACACCGGGCCGGCCCAATGACGAGACCGACCAGGCCGGTTGACCGTGTCACGGGACGGCGAGTGAACCGGCCGGGCCGGGATATCCGGTGGGGGAGGGCGGCGGGACACGACCTGCCTCGCGCCCGGGACCCTTCGGAGGAGACATGCCGCTGGTTGAAGCGGGCTACGTGGTGCTCGACTGCGCCGAGCCCGAGAAGCTCGCCGTGTTCTACAAGGAACTGCTGGACGCCGAGGAGACCGACGCGACCGCCAACCGGGTGGAGATCAGGGGCGCTGACGGCATCCGGATGGCCTTCCGCCGCGACGTCAACGCGACGCCGCCGAGCTGGCCGCGCCCCGAGAACTCCCTCCAGGCCCACCTGGACTTCCAAGTGACCGACCTGGACGCGGCGGAGCGCAAGGTGGTCGAACTCGGCGGCCGCCCGCTCGACACGAAGGACGCGGCCGGACCGTACGAGGAACGCGGCTACGCCGACCCGGCCGGCCACTCCTTCACCCTGCGCCGCACCACACCGACGGCCCCGAAACAGGGTTGAGGAGTGGGGCGGACGAGGAAGAGGGGCCGGCATCCATGAGGATGCCGGCCCCTCTCGTCAGTCCCGGCCGCCCGGTTCGCTGGTCGGCCACACGCCCGTCGAGCGTTCGATGGCCTTGGCGCCACCGCGGTCCACCGCGCTGCGCACCACGGCGAAGATCGCGCCCTGGACCGCGGCGGCCAGCAGGATCTCTCCCCAGCCACGGTCCCGGTCCAGGGCGTCCGGCGCGTCCTCCTCGTGCCGGATCGCCATCCAGGTCTTGCGGAACGCCATCCCCGACAGGGCGCCGCTCATCCAGCCCAGCGCGAAGCCCAAGGGCTTGTAGGCCAGGGGCAGTTTCATCTTCTTCTTCTTGTTCTTGTTCTTGGCCACGTGTGCCTCCTTGCTCGATCCTGCTCGATCAGGGCCGCCCCTGCGCCGGGACTTCCTCTCCCGCCGGCACCGGCCCCGGCGGCGTTCCGTCGCCGAACGGCCGGCCGCCCAGTTCCTGCCGGAAGTGGGGCGCGAGCCAGCCGTCGAGCTCCGGTCCGAGGGGCACGATGCGGGTCGGGTTGATACCGCTGTGGACCTGGTAGTAGTGCCGTTTGATGTGGTCGAAGTCGACCGTGTCCCCGAAGCCGGGGGTCTGGTAGAGGTCGCGGGCGTACGCCCACAGAATCGGGTTCTCCGTCAGCTTCCAGCGGTTGCACTTGAAGTGGCCGTGATAGGCCGCGTCGAAACGGACCAGCGTGGTGAACAGCCGGATGTCCGCTTCCGTGATCGTGTCGCCGACCAGATAGCGCTGCCCCTCCAGCCGCGCGCTGAGCATGTCCAGCCGCCGGAAGACCCCGGCGCACGCGCCCTCGTACTCCTCCTGGTCGGTGGCGAAACCGGCCCGGTAGACACCGTTGTTGACGTCCTCGTAGACCTCGGCCATCACCGCGTCGATCTCGTCGCGCAGGGCCTGCGGATACAGGTCCGGCGCTCCTTCGCGGTGCAGGGCGCTCCACTCGGTGGCGAGGTCGAGGGTCAGCTGCTGGTAGTCGTTGGTGACCAGTTGCCCGCTGGGCACGTCGACGATCGCGGGCACGCTGACCCCGCCGGGGTACCCGGTCTCCCGCTTGTCGTAGGCCTCGCTGAGATGGCGGATGCCGAGCACCGGGTCGCGACCGCCGGGATCGAGCGTGAAGCGCCAGCTGCGGTCGTCCTGGATCGGGTCGGCGATCGCCATCGGCAGCGCGTCCTCCAGACCCAGCAGCCGCCGGGAGATCACGGCGCGGCTCGCCCACGGACAGGCACGGCTGACCACCAGCCGGTAACGGCCCGCCGCCACCGGCCAGCCGTCCCGCCCGTCCGCGGTGATCCGGTCCGTGAAGTGGCTCTTGGACCGCTTGAACGCCTTCTTGCCGTAGGAGTCGTTGCCCCCGCCGCCCATGGTTCCTCCTTGCGATCGTGTGCCCTGCTCACCGCGTTCCCCGAATTCCCTGCCCCGCACGGTATGAGTCGACCCCGGACGGGCAGTCGGCGTACGTGAGCAGGACAACTTCGGACGATAAAGCTGACAAGCGGACCCGCGTCACCGTGCTGGTGGCTCTCGCGGCGAATCTGGTGATCGCCGCAGCGAAGGCGGTGGGCGGCCTGGCCGCCGGATCACCGGCCCTGATGTCGGAGGCGGCGCATTCGGTGGCGGACAGCATGAACGAGGTGTTCCTGCTTGCAGCCCTGCGCCGCAGCCGCCGTCCGGCCGACAAACGTCACCCCTTCGGTTACGGCAAGGAGCGTTTTTTCTGGTCGCTGCTGGCGGCCGTGGGCATCTTCGTCATGGGCGGCTGCTTCTCCTTCTTCCAGGGCCTGGAGGCCCTGCGCAACGGCGCCGAGGAGAAGACCAGCGGCTATGTGGCCGGCCTGATCGTGCTCGGCGTGTCCTTCCTCGCCGAGGGGCTGTCGCTGCTGCGGGCCCTGCACCAGGTGCGCCGGCAGGGCGGGACCGGCGGCGGACTGCGCGACCCGGCGCTGCGCACGGTGGTCGCCGAGGACGGCACGGCGGTGCTGGGCGTGACGCTCGCCGCCATCGGCATGGCGCTGCACATGGTCACCGGTCAGGTGGTGTGGGAGGCGTCCGCCTCCTTCGGGATCGGTGCCCTGCTGGTGTTCGTCGCCTTCCACCTGGGCCGCGAGGCACGCGACCAGCTGATCGGCGAGGCCGCCGACCCCGAGGCGGCCGACCGCATCCGGGACCTGCTGCAGGAGCAGCCGGAGATCGACAGCGTGGAGGCGCTGTTCACCATGAAGACCGGCCTGGACCAGGCCCTGGTGGCCGCTCGCGTCGACCTCGTGCCGGGCCTGGACAGCGAACAGGTCGAGGAGGTGGCCGTGCGGATCAAGCGGACGGTCGCGGACTCCGTCCCGGAGGCCGACCAGATCTTCCTGGACATCACCGACCGGGTCGCGCACGAGGCACGGGAAAGCCCCGCCGCGACGGGGGAGCGCGGCGGGGCCTGACGGACGCGTGCCCGGGGGACACCGGTTCATGCGCCGGGGAACAGAGATTTTTTCGGAAGGGCCCATCACGGCTGATCCGGCCAGGTCCGGGTCAGCCGGCCCGGATCAGGCAGCCCCGTTCAGTGCTCGCCGTCGGCCGGTTCGAGCACGAAGACGGGGATCTGCCGGTCGGTCCTCTTCTGGTAGTCGGCGTACGGCGGGTACGCCTCGACCGCCCGCTGCCACCACTCGGCCTTCTCCGCGCCGGTGACCTCACGGGCCGTCATGTCCCGCTTGTCCGGGCCGTCCTGCAGCTCCACGCGCGGATCCGCCTTGACGTTGTGGTACCAGACCGGGTGCTTGGGCGCCCCGCCCTGCGAGGCCACGACCGCGTACCGCCCCCCGTGCTCGACCCGCATCAGCGGTGACTTGCGGATCTTCCCGCTCTTCGCGCCGCGGGTGGTGAGCACGACGACGGGCAGGCCGGTGCCCCGCAGCGTCGTTCCCTTCGTACCGCCGGAGCTCTCGTACAGCTCCACCTGATCGCGCACCCACTGCTCCGGGCTGGGTTCGTACTCGCCCTCAAGAGGCATGACATCCGTCCCATCGTCGAGTCCTACGACTTGCCGGCACGCCGCTTCAACACCGCGCCGCGCCGGAATCATCCCTATCGCACACCGCGCCGCGCGCAAGCGGAGGGGGCGGGTCCGCGCGCGGGTTTTCGAATCATGTGCGACCAACTCCGGCCAGAATGCCCCCACCACCGATGTGGCCGAACTTCCCGTCGCCCTATAGATGCCCCGGGCATCTAATGAAGATCTGCACGACGCACTCTTCGTCTGCGAGGTCTTCCATGACGCAAGCGGAACCCGTGGCCTTCCCCCAGGACCGCACGTGCCCCTACCACCCGCCCACCGCCTACGAGCCCCTGCGCGCCACCCGCCCACTGGCCCGGATCACCCTCTACGACGGCCGTCCCGCCTGGTTGGTGACCGGTCACGCCCTCGCCCGGGAACTGCTCGCAGACCAGCGCCTGTCCACCGACCGCAACCACCCCGACTTCCCGGCGCCCACCGAACGCTTCGCCTCGGTGCGCAACCGGAGGGTCGCGCTGCTCGGCGTCGACGACCCCGAGCACCGTGTCCAGCGGCGCATGATGGTCCCCAGCTTCACCCTCCGCCGGGCCGTCGACCTGCGCCCGCAGATCCAGCGGATCGTGGACGGACTGCTCGACGACATGATCGCCCAGGGGCCGCCCGCCGAGCTGGTGAGCGCCTTCGCGCTGCCCGTGCCCTCGATGGTGATCTGCGCGCTGCTGGGCGTGCCCTACGCCGACCACGACTTCTTCGAGGGACAGTCCCGCCGGCTGCTGCGCGGCCCGAAGGTGACGGACGTGCAGGACGCGCGCGAGCAACTGGACGCCTACTTCGAGGACCTGATCGACCGCAAGCTGAAGCAGTCCGAGCCCGGCGACGGCGTGCTCGACGAACTCGTCCACGTACAGCTGCGCGAGGGCGTGCTGGACCGGCAGGACGTCATCGCGTTCGCCACCATCCTCCTGGTCGCCGGCCACGAGACCACCGCCAACATGATCTCGCTCGGCACCTTCACCCTCCTCCAGCACCCGGAGCAGCTGGCCGAGTTGCGGGCGGACCCGGAGCTGATGCCCCAGGCGGTCGAGGAGCTCATGCGCATGCTGTCGATCGCGGACGGTCTGCTGCGCAGGGCCACGGAGGACATCCAGGTGGGCGACACGGTCATCCGCTCTGGCGACGGCGTGCTCTTCTCGACCTCCGTCATCAACCGCGACGAGGACGTCTACGCCGACGCCGACACCCTCGACTGGCACCGCCCGGCCCGCCACCACGTGGCCTTCGGCTTCGGCATCCACCAGTGCCTCGGCCAGAACCTGGCCCGCGCCGAACTCGACATCGCCCTGCGCACCCTCTTCGCCCGGCTGCCCGCCATGCGCCTGGCCGCCCCGCCGGACGAGATCCCCTTCAAGCCCGGAGACACGATCCAGGGGATGCTGGAACTCCCCGTGACCTGGTAGAGGCTCAAGTCCATGCGCATCGAGATCGACCAGGACGTCTGCATCGGCGCCGGCCAGTGCGCCTTGTCCGCCCCTGGCGTCTTCACCCAGGACGACGACGGATTCAGCACCCTGCTGCCCGGCCGCGAGGACGGCGGCGGCGACCCGATGGTCCGGGAGGCGGCGCGCGCCTGCCCGGTGGGCGCCATCACCGTGACCGACGGCTGAGGGGCACGGTCCGAGCCGCCGCCTCACCCGGCGCGACAGGCCCGCAGCAGCAGCTCCGCCGCCGCGCGGGCCTGTCGCGCGGGCTCGGTGCTCCGGGTGATCCCGGCGGTCACCATGGCGCCCTCCGCCAGCAGGAACAGCTGCCCGGCCAGTGAGCCGGGCAGCCCGGCGGCGGCCACCAGCTCCTCGACGTACTTCCCGAACGCCCCTTTGTGCAGACGGACTTGGGCCACGACTGGCTCCGACGTCGCCCCGAGCTCGCCGTAGGAGTTGATCCACGCGCACCCGCGGAAGCCGTCCTCGCCGAACCAGTCCTCCAGCCAGTCGAAGAGCGCCAGGATGCGCTCCTCGGGATCCTCCCGGCGCGCCACGAACTCGGCGAGTCGACCGCGCCAGCGCGCGTCGCGCCGCTCCAGGTACGCCTCCACCAACTGCTCCTTCGCCGGGAACAGTCGGTAGAGCCGCTTGAGCGAGACCCCCGACGCCCCCCGGATGTCGTCCATGCCGACGGACTGGATGCCCCGCCCGTAGAACAACTCCTCGGCCGCGTCCAACACCTGCTCACGGGCGGCCGAGCTGTCCATGACGACCATGCCGGGTGCGACCTTCCTTGACGTGAGAACGAGCGTTCTCCTACGGTAGCAGCCGGGCGGAGAACGCTCGTTCTCCGCTGCCGTCCACCCGCCGAGGAGGCACCATGGCCGACCGTCCGCCCCTTCCCCCCTTCACCCGCGAGACCGCCGCGCAGAAGGTGCAGGCGGCCGAGGACGCCTGGAACACCCGCGACCCGCACAAGGTGGCGCTCGCCTACTCCGAGGACTCGGTCTGGCGCAACCGCGACACCTTCGTCACCGGCCGCGAGGAGATCGTCGCGTTCCTGACCCGCAAGTGGCAGCGCGAGCTGGACTACGCCCTGCGCAAGGACCTGTGGGCCTTCGACGGCAACCGCATCGCCGTCCGCTTCCAGTACGAGTGCCACGACGCCGACGGCCGGTGGTGGCGCTCCTACGGCAACGAACTGTGGGAGTTCGACGAGCACGGCCTGATGACCCGCCGCGAGGCCAGCATCGACGACGTGCCGATCGAGGAAGGCGAGCGCCGCATCCACGGACCGCGGCCGGAAGCCGAGCGCGGGCGGTCCTTCCCCCTTCAGTAGGGTTCCCGGATGACCGAACAGGCCGGGAAACCCTTCCTCTACGTCGTCGTCTGCGCCGCCGGCATCGCGGCGGACGTGGGCACGCTGATCACCGCGGCGCAGCGGCGGGACTGGGAGGTCGGCGTGATCGCGACGCCCGTCGCCGCGAACGGCTTCTTCGACACCGAGGCCGTCGGGGCGCAGACCGGCCGCCCCATACGCTCCGCCTGGCGCACCCCGGGCGATCCGCGTCCCTTCCCGCCGCCCGACGCGGTCGTGGCAGCGCCCGCCACCTTCAACACGGTCAACAAGTGGGCGGCGGGCCTCGCCGACACCCTCGCCGTGGCGACCCTGTGCGAGGCCTGCGGCCTGGGCGTCCCGGTCGCCGCGCTGCCGTGCGTGGCAGACGCCCTGGCCACGCACCCCGCCTACCGGGACAGCCTCGTACGGCTGCGCGGGATGGGCGTCCGGTTCGGCGAGCGGTACACCGGGGACCCGGGGGAGGACGGTGTGCGGCCGGAGTTCGGCTGGGCGCGGGCGCTGGACCTGCTGGACCGCGGCTGACGTCGCGCGCCGGACATGGAGTGCGCGCGAAGTCGTACGCTCCCCTCGTACCCCACCCGAAGGCAGGAGCAGCAACGATGCAGTGCGTGAAGCTCGGTTCGACGGGCCTGGACGTGTCGCGGATCTGTCTGGGCTGCATGACCTACGGCCTGCCCGACCGAGGCGTGCACGAATGGACCCTCGGCGAGGAGGATTCGCGGCCGCTGATCCGGCAGGCGCTGGAGGCCGGGATCAACTTCTTCGACACGGCCAATGTGTACTCCGACGGCACCAGCGAGGAGATCGTCGGCAAGGCACTGCGCGAGTACGCCAACCGCGACGAGATCGTGCTCGCGACCAAGGCGCACGGCCGGACGCGGCCCGGCCCCAACGGCGCCGGCCTGTCCCGCAAGGCCATCATGGCCGAGATCGACCACAGTCTCGGGCGCCTGGGCACGGACTACGTCGACCTCTACCAGATCCACCGATTCGACCCGCACACACCGGTCGAGGAGACCATGGAGGCCCTGCACGACCTGGTGAAGGCGGGCAAGGTCCGCTACATCGGGGCGAGTTCGATGTACGCCTGGCAGTTCTCCAAGATGCAGTACACCGCCGAGCGGCACGGCTGGACCAAGTTCGTGTCCATGCAGAACCACTACAACCTCCTCTACCGCGAGGAGGAACGGGAGATGCTGCCGCTCTGCGCCGACCAGGGCGTCGGTGCCCTGCCCTGGAGCCCGCTGGCCCGCGGCCGGCTCACCCGCGACTGGGGCACGGTGACCGACCGCAGCGCCAACGACGACTTCGGCAGCCGCCTCTACCCGGAGGGGGACCGCACCATCGTCGAGGCGGTCACCCGGATCGCGAACGACCGGGGCGTCCCCCGCGCCCAGGTGGCCCTCGCCTGGCTGCTGCACCAGGAGACGGTGGTGGCCCCGATCATCGGAGCGGCCAAGCCGCACCACATCGAGGACGCCGTGGCCGCGGTCGAACTCCGGCTCAGCGACAAGGAGATCGAGGAACTGGAGCGGCCGTACACCCCGCACCCGATCGTGGGCCACGGCTGACTGAGCGGACTTGGTGAAGTCCGTTGCGGGTCGGTCGCGCCCTGAAGGGGCGCGGGGAACCGCGCGACCAGCCACGACGGACCCGCGGCCGCCCGACGGCCCGGTCCCGCACATCCAGCGGAGCGCTCAGTGGGGCCCCTGCGGTGCGAACTCCGTGCCGCACGGGCCCGCCCCCTCGCTCTCCGGCAGCACGACCCGCTCGCCGCTCATCGCCGTCGTCCGGTAGTACGCGCCGATCCGCTCGGCCGACCGGCCCACGTAGTGCCCGATGAACGACCGCCGGAACCGGTCGGTGGTGCGGTTGGGCTGCGAGCCGTGCACCACGCTGCCGTTGAAGAACAGGACGTCGCCCGGCGCCATGTCGACCGGCACGGCGGTCAGCCCCTCGGGCGGCGCGACGTACTCCCGCGCGAACGACACGTCCGCGTCCGCCTCCTCCGGGCAGAACAGGTCCATCAGGTGCGTGCCCGGCACGACCTCCAGGCCGCCGTTGTCGCGGTCGATGACATCGCAGGCCACCCAGGCCGCGACACAGGTGCCGGGCTCCACGCGCAGATAGAAGTTGTCCTGGTGCAGCGCCTGACCCCGGGCGCCGGGCGGCTTGAAGTAGAACATGCTCTGCGCGGCCAGCACTTCCTCGCCGAGCAGCACCTCCAACACCGTGCGCAGCCGCGCGTCGAGCAGGACGCGGCGCGCCCGCTCGTTGATCTCGTGCGGCTGCATCACCCTCGGGTAGGCGGCCAGCGGATCCGTGCCCGCCCGCGGCTGGAAGTGCCCCGGCACCGGGCCCGCCGCGTGCAGCGCCGTGAACTCCGCGCGCAACAGATCGATCTCGTCGTACCCGAACAGCCCGCGCAGGACGGTGAACCCGTCCTCCTGGAACTGCCGCAGCCCGTCCGCGGTCAGCGGTGAACCCTCGACGGCGTCGATATCCGTGGCTGTCATCCCGCTCCTCCTTCTCGAGGCTTTCCTGAGGTGTCATCCGCCTTCTAAGCTAGGCGGCCGCCGCCCGCCGGAGGATGCCCGTGAACGCTGACCGATTGCCCGAGGCTGCTGCGCCGCCGCCGGGCCTGGTCGTGATCGGCCACTACGACGAGCTCCCGGGGTACGGGATCAGCCGCCCGGGCGGAGCCGAGAGCTGGCTCTTCCTGTGGACGACCGGTGGCCGCGGCGGGGTGCGCCAAGGGCGGGCGGAGGTCGCGGCCGGCACAGGCGACCTGGTCGTGCTGGCACCCGGCGCGCCGCACCGGTACGCCGTCGAACCGGCCGCCGCGGGCTGGCGGTTCTGGTGGGTCCACTGCCAGGCCCGGCCGGGCTGGACACCGTGGCTGCGCCCGTACGACGCCGGCGACGGCCTGTACGCCGTCACACCGACCCCCGCCGCCGTCCACGGCCGGGTGGAGGCCGCCTTCGGCCGGATGCTCACCGACGCGCGCTGGACCGGGACCGAGGCGCCGCCCGCGACCGCGCCCGGCCACGACCGCGTGGCCGTGGCGCACGGGACCGCCGCCCGTGAACTCGCCCTGTCCTCGCTGGAGGAGATCGTGCTGCTCACGGCGGCCACCGCCCGGCCGCCCGCGACCCGGCCCGGCATCGACGAGCGGGTGCGCCGGGCGGAGGCGCTCATCGCCGCCGACCCGGCCGCCCCGCACACCGTCCGCTCGCTCGCCGCACGCGTCACCCTGTCGCCCTCCCGCTTCGCCCACCTGTTCGCCGAGCAGTTGGGCCGGTCCCCGATGCGGGCGCTGCGCGAGGCGCGGCTGCGGCACGCGGCCCGGCTGCTGGAGGGCAGCGACCTGTCCGTCGAGCGGGTGGCGGCGGCTTCGGGGTTCGCCAGCCCGTTCCACTTCAACCGGGTCTTCCGCGACCGGTACGGGGTGCCGCCCGGCGTGTACCGGGCGCGCGGCTCAATGGTTGGCGAGTGAGCGGGCGTGCGCCGGAGCGAGAGGCGGCGCATGCGGTGGGGCGGGTCGGGCAATGGTTTTCGCGCGGTGTCCCGGTCGTGTGGCGCGAATAACGTTCCGCGGCATTGACGTTTCGTCAATATCGCGCGCCGGGCACGGAATGCACAAAACCGCGAGATCCCTTGTTCCGCTTCGCTGACCTGTGCAAAGGTGTGCGTCGGCGGCGCACAGAAAATGCACGTTTTCACTGTGCGCGCGAGGCCTCTCCCGTTCGTCCCGGGCTCCAAAAGAGCCGTTTCCGGCAGGCGTTCGAGATGCCGAACCCTGTACGTGTGGATCTCGTCGCCTTGTCGACGTATCCCCATACCTATTGGTATGGACTTTATGCGCATGCCCTGAGAGGAATGCAGCCGTGAACGACGCCGGCCTGTCGAATTCCCCCACATCTGCCCGCCGGTTCGAGGTGACGGACGAGCAACTGAGTGCCGAACTCAAGAAGTGGACGGGATCGTCGCCCGCGCTGCAGCCCGTCGGTGAACTCCTGGACCGGCACTGGGAGGCGGGCTTCGCCTACGCCCGGCTGTGCACCGACGGCACACCCTCCGCGGGAATGCTCACGACCGCCGCGTTCACCCGCCTCTTCGGCGAGACACTCCGGCAGAACGGCCCCACCTCCGCCTGGCGCCCCCAACTCCTCGTCACCGTGCGCCGTATCGCCGCCGAGTGGGACAACGACCACCGGCGCGAACACCTCCACCCGCAACTGCGCTCCGAGGCGGACGGCGGGGAGCGCGTGGCTGCCCGGCTGCTGCCGCCGCCCCACCGGCGCCTGCTGTCCGGGGCGTTCCAGCGGCTGCCCCAGTCGTCCCGCTGCCTGCTGTGGCACGCCGAGGTCGAGGCCGAGCCCATCGAGATACCCGGCGGCCTGCTCGGCCTGGACGCGGAGGACGCCCGGGTCGAACTGGGGCGGGCCCGCGAGCGGCTGCGCGAGGAGTGCCTCCAGGTCCACCGCGAACTCGCCCCCGAGCAGGAGTGCCGGCGCTATCTGCGCATGCTCGACGTGACCTACCGGCGCGGCGGAGCCGACGTCGACCCCGACCTGGCCGCGCACCTCTCCCGCTGCCGGCACTGCCGCTACACCGCGGACCAACTCGCCCAGTTCAACCAGGCGATCGGCCTCGCCCTGGCCGAGGCGGTCCTGGGCTGGGGCGCCCAGGCCTATGTGGAGTCCAGACTCGCCGGCCCCGTCGAGGGCAGCGCGCTGCCCGAGGAACTCCGCCCCCGGGTGATGGCGGGCGAGCCCTTCTTCGCGCCGCCCGGCGAGCCCCCGGCCCCCGCCCGGACCGTCGCCGGCGGCGGACCCCGCCCCGGCGGCCGTACCGCCTCGCGCCGCTCGGACCGCAAGGCCGCCCGGCGCGCCGCGGCCCGCCGCCGCAACCTCACCGCGGCCGTCCTCACGGTGAGCGGACTGGTCGTCCTCCCGCTCGTGCTGTGGGCCGTCCTCGGCAACGGCGACCACACCACGCCGGCCGGCGGCCACCCCTCCGAGACGCCGGGCCCGGCGAAGAGCACCCCGACCGGCAACCCGTCCTGGATCAGCGCGAGCGAGGCGGCCCAGGGCAACGTCCAGGGGCGGCTGCACAACGTCGGCTCCGGCCTGTGCGTGTCGGTCGTCGGCAAGAAGGCCGTCGAGGGCGCCGAGACCGAACTGGCCTCCTGCTCCTCGGCCGGCACACAGCAGTGGCGCTACGAGACCGACGGCCGGCTGCGCAGCGTCGCCGACCCCGAACTCTGCCTCGACTCCCACCTCGGCTACTCGGTGGTGCTCGCACCCTGCACGGGCGGTGTCCAGAAGAACATCCGCTACGACTTCACCCTGCGGGGCGCCCTGGTGCCGCGCTGGAACCAGGACCTGGCCATGGCCCCCGCGGCCACCGACGGCTCGGGCGCCCTGGTGCTCAAGACCCGCGAGCAAAGCGGGGTGCAGCGCTGGGCCTTCGACACTGTGAAGGCGGACCTGCAGATGCAGGTCGTCAACTGGGACCAGGACACCACACCCGTCCCGACACCCACGCCCAAGGCCATTCCCACGCACACTCGCAAAGCCGACAAGCCGACGCCCTCCGCCACGCCGACGACCGCGCAGCCCGCACCGACGGCGTCGAGCGGGTACCCGACGAACCCGTACTGCTACTACAACCCGTACTACTGCGGCGCGGGCGGGTACGGCGGCGGCTATGGAGGCGGCTACGGCGGTGGCGGTTACGGCGGTGGCGGCTACGGCGGAGGCCGCCACTGACGGGACGGCCCCCGGCTCAGCCCACGACCTGCAGCGAAAGCCACAGCGCCGCCACGGCCGGCACCAGGGCGGCCGGGGTGGCCAGCAGGCCCAGCCGGGTGAACTCCCCGAGGCCCACGTCGTGTTCGTGCCGGTGCACGATCCGCCGCCACAGCAGCGTGGCCAGCGAACCGGCGTACGTCAGGTTGGGGCCGATGTTCACCCCGAGCAGCACCGCCAGCACGGCGCCCGGCCCGGCCGCGGCGGTCAGCGGCAGCAGCACCAGGACCGCGGGCAGATTGTTGATCAGGTTCGCCAGGACGGCGGCCAGCACGGCGACGCCGAGCAGCGCGAGCAGACCGGAGCCGGACGGCACGATGCGGTCCAGGGCGTCGGCCAGCCCGTTGTCGACGACCGCCCGCACCACGATCCCCAGCGCGAGCACGAAGGCCAGGAACGCCGGCGACGAGGCCCGCACGACCGTCAGCGGCGTCGCCTTCCGCCGTACGAGCGAGCGGCCGGCCAGCACCAGCGCGCCCGCGGCCGCCACCCAGGCCGGCTCCACGCCCACCGCGGACGCCACGGCGAACCCGGCCAGCGTGCAGCCCACGGTGATCAGCGCGAACAGGGGCAGCTCGGGTGTCCCGCCCGGCTCGGAGGGCTGCGCGGCGATCCTCAGGTCCTCGGCGAAGAAGCGGCGGAACACCAGGTACTCGGCGCCGATCGCGACGACCCACGGCAGCGTCATCAGCAGGGCGAACCGGGTGAAGCTCAGCCCGCTCGTCTCGAACGCGAGCAGGTTCGTCAGGTTGGACACGGGCAGCAGCAGCGAGGCCGTGTTCGACAGGTGGGCGCACGCGTACAGGTGCGGCCTGGCCCGGACGCCCGCTCGGGCCGCGGTGGCGAACACCACCGGCGTCAGCAGCACCACCGTGGCGTCCAGGCTGAGCACGGCCGTGATCACCGAGGCCAGCACGAACACCGCGCCCAGCAGCCGCCCCGGCGAGCCCGCGGACCGGCGGGCCATCCACGCCCCGCACGCCTGGAAGAGCCCCTCGACGTCGCAGAAGTGGGCCAGCACCAGCACGGCCGCGAGAAAGCCGACGACGGGCCCGAGCCGCGCTGCCTCCTCCCGGGCGTGGTCGAGCGAGATCGCGCCGGTGGCGACGACGAGCCCCGCGGCGGGAACGGCCAGCACCGCCTCCGGCAGGCCCTTCGGCCGCAGGACGGCGAAGGCGAGAACGGCGACGAGCAGGAGGACGGACAGCGTCTCGGCGAGCGGGGTGTTCAGGGCAGGGTCCTTCGGAGCGGATCGAGGCGGGATGATCCATCAAAGCAGCTCACGGTAAGAAAGCGCTCCCGCCCCTGCCGCTCAGGCGCCCGAGCCCGGGCTGAACACCGTCAGGAACACCGAGGACGAGTTGCCCGACACGGGCACCTGACCGCCCGTCCACGTCACCTTCAGGGAGGCCCGCTCGTCCGGCGGAGTCACCAGCAGTGCCGCCGGGGTGGCCGGGTGCGCGCCGCTGACCTCCGGGTTGGAGAACGTCAGTCCCGCCCAGGCGCTCCGGCCCGGGGCCAGCGTCACGGTCGTCGGAGTGCTCCCCGACTGACGCTTGGGGTCCGGTCCCAGCTGCTTGCCCGACGCGTCGACGAACGCGGCGCCCGGGAAGCCGCGCACCGTGCAGGTACGGGACGAGGCGTTGGTCAGCACGATCGGGAAGTTCTCCTGCCCGGCTCCGGGGTCGTTGCGGCCGACGGAGGCCCGCAGCTCGGAGGTGTGGCACCGGCCGGAGGCGGCCGCGGCCGCCGAGGTCGCGGTCTTCGAGGGCTTGGCGGTCGCGGCCTCGCCGGACGGGCCCGTCGACTGGGTCGCGGAGTCGGTCGCCGTCGCGGGCGCACTCGTACCGCCGTCCGTGGCGGGCGCCGCCGTACCGGGCAGGGTCGTCGGAGAGCTCGCCGTACCGCTGCCGCTGCCGCTGCCGCAGGCCGTCAGCAGGCCCAGCAGGGCGGCCGTGCCCGCGAGCAGGGCCGTCCGGTGGACGGAAGGGGACTTCTTCGCCATGGTCCTCAGCACTCCCAGTGTCTTCACGCACCCGCCGCGGCGGGTGCGTACGGCGCTCTGTGCCCCGTCATGTATGTCCGATGCGCGCCGGGACGAAAAAGTTCTGGCGCGAGAAGAGTGTGCCGGGTCAGTTTCCGAGGTGTACCGAAGTCAGGACATGATCGGTTGCCGTCGCCCGGCCCCGTTCGCGGATCTGTACGTACACCCGCGGCCGCCCGGCGCCGTGGACGGGGGCGAGCGCGGCCTCGGTGACGGACCCGCCCGAGCCCCGGCAGCCGCTCCACTCGCGGACCCTGCCGTGCCACACGGCGCCCGAGTAGGCGCGGGCGCCGTCGTAGTGGCAGCCGGGGTGGGTGAGCGCGTCGACCGCCGCCGTGAGGTCTCCGCCGCCGGTCCGGCCGACGAACACGCCGTTCACCTCCGCCGTCAGGTCCTGCCACTTCGCCAGGTCGTCCGCGACGACGAACCCCGGCTGCGGCCCGGCGGGCAGGCCCAGCACCCGCGGATCCCAACCCGAACCGCGCAGCTGCCGCCCCCAGGCGCGGGGCACCTCGGCCGCGACCCGGCCCGTCGCGTCCGTCGCGCGCACATCGGCGGGCGGGGTGGGGGAGCGGTCCGACAGCGCCAGCGGTACGGTGACCGCCGTGGCGCACACCGCCAGCGCGCCGGCCAGCGCCAGGGCCCCGCGGCGCGGCCGGGGCCGGTGACCGGGCGCGGCGAGGCGCTCCAGCTCCTCGGCGAAGGCCCGTGCGGTGGGCCAGCGCCGTTCCCTGTCCGGCTCCAGCGCCCGCAGCAGGGCCCGCCGCACCGCCGGGTCCAGGCCAGGACGCAGCCGGTCGGGCCGTACGATCCTGCCGGGCTCGCCCGGGACGGCGCCGGTGACCAGGTGGTATCCGAGCGCCCCCAGGCTGTACACGTCGGCCCGGGCGTCGATGCCGCTGCCCGCGGTGGCCTGCTCCGGCGGCCGGTAGCCCGCCGACCCGGCGGCCTGGGTGAGGCCGGACGCCTGCGCCAGGCTCTTGGCCAGCCCCAGGTCGGCCAGCAGCACCCGCGACCCGCCACCGGGGGAGGAGCACAGCAGCACGTTGCTCGGCTTGATGTCCCGGTGCACGATCCCCGCCTCGTGCAGCGCGGCCGCGCCCCGGGCGGCCGACGCCGTCAGCCGCAGCGCCTCGGGCACCGGCGGCGGACCGGCGGCGATCAGGTCGGCGAGGGTGCCGCCGTCGGCGTACTCCATGACGAAGTACGGCCGTCCGTCCGGCAGTTCACCGATGTCGTGGACCTGCACCACCCGCTCGGAGCCGGCCTGCCGAAGCATCCGCGCCTCCGCCAGGAAGCGCTCGCGCACGTCCAGGCGATGGGACCAGTTGTCGGCGAGGACCTTGACCGCCACCGGCGCCCGCAGCTCGTCGTCGTGCGCCAGCCAGACGGTGCCGAACGCGCCCGCGCCAAGGCGCCGTTCGAGCCGGTAGCGCCCGATCCGCTCGACGGAGTGCATACGACTATCATGCCTGGCCGTGGACCGATCCCGAGCAGAGCACCTGGTCGCGCCCGTCGAGGACCTCGCCCGGCACGCGGCGGCCGGGGACCGCGCGGCGCTGGAGGAACTGCTGCGGACGGTCCGGCCCGAGGTCCTCCGGCGCTGCGGCCGGTTCCTGCCCTGCCGGGAGGACGCCGAGGAGGCGGCCCAGGACGTCCTGCTGCAACTCGCCCGCAAGATCGGCACGTTCGAGGGGCGCAGCCGCTTCGGCACCTGGCTGCACACCGTCGTGGCCAACTGCTGCCGGCAGAAGTACCGCGAACTCAAACGCCGGTCCGCCGAGGTGGCCGCACCCGCGGACGAGGTGCCGCGGGCCGACCCGCGCACCACCAGCGTCATCGCCGGCTCCCGCGTCGATCTGCTGGAGGCGCTGGAGCGGCTGGAGCGCGAACACCCGCAGCTCGTGGAGCCGTTGGTCTACCGGGACATCTGCCAGCTGGAGTACGCCGAGGCCGCCGAGCGTGCCGGGATTCCGTTGGGCACGTTCAAGTCGCGGCTGCACGAGGCACGCCGTCAGGTCAGGCCCTGGCTGGCGGACACCTCCTGAGCGGGCGGCGGCGACCGCGCCGCCGGCGCCGTCAGTCCGCGTCGAGCAGTCCGATCTCCGCCCAGATCGTCTTGCCCTCGCCCGTGTGCCGGCTGCCCCAGCGCTGGGTGAGCTGCGCGACCAGCAGCAGTCCGCGGCCGCCCTCGTCCCATGTCTTGGCGCGGCGCAGGTGCGGGGCCGTGTGGTTGGTGTCGGACACCTCGCAGATCAGCGTGGCCGCGTCGTGGATGAGCCGCAGCCGGATGGGGTGGGCGCCGTACCGGATCGCGTTGGTGACCAGCTCGCTCACCACCAGCTCGGCGGTGAACGCGGCGTCCTGAAGACTCCAGGTGTCGAGCTGCTCGACGACCTGCTTGCGGATCGGGGCCACCAGCGCCGGGTCGGCGGGGATGTGCCAGGTCGCCACCTGGGAGGCGGGCAGGCCACGGGTGCGGGCCAGCAGCAGCGCCACGTCGTCCTGGGCGCCGCCCGGCGGCAGCAGGGCGTGCAGGATGCGGTCGCAGGTCTCGTCCAGCGAGTCGGAGAAGGTCCCCAGGGCGTCGCACAGCATCCGGTGGGCGGCGTCCACGTCCCGCTCGCGGGTCTCGATCAGGCCGTCCGTGTAGAACGACAGCACGCTGCCCTCGCGCAGCTCCAGCTCGGCGCTCTCGAACGGCAGCCCGCCCAGACCCAGCGGCGGCCCGGCCGGCAGCTCCACCTGCTCGGGCGCGCCTCCGGGCGGGACCACCACGGGCGGCGGATGGCCGGCGCGGGCGAGCGTGCAGCGCCGCGACACCGGGTCGTAGACCGCGTACAGGCAGGTGGCGCCGACCTCGCCGGGGCTGCCGTCGCCTCCCGCCTCGTCGGACAGCCGTACCACCAGGTCGTCCAGGTGGGTCAGGAGCTCGTCCGGGGCGAGGTCGATGTCGGCGAGGGTGCGCACGGCGGTGCGCAGGCGGCCCATGGTGGCCGAGGCCTGGATGCCGTGGCCGACGACGTCCCCGACGACCATCGCCACCCGCATCCCGGACAGCGGGATCACGTCGAACCAGTCGCCGCCCACCCCGGCGCGCGCCGCCGGGAGGTAGCGCGAGGCGGCGTCCACGGCGGCGGTGCGCGGCAGCGAGCGGGGCAGCAGGCTGCGTTGCAGGGCGAGGGCGGTCTCCCGCTCCCGGGAGAAGCGGCGGGCGTTGTCGATGCACACGCCGGCCCGCGTGGTGATCTCCTCCGCCAGGAGCACGTCGTCCTCGGTGAACGGGTCCGGCCGCCGGAACCGGGTCAGGACCGCGACCCCGAGGGTCAGCCCGCGGGCCTGGATGGGCACCGACATCGTGCTGTGGATGCCGTACTCCCGGACCCGGTCGGCGCGCGCCTTGTGCCAGCTCAGCCACTGGTCGATGTCGCCCTGGGCGACCGAGGCGACGATCGTGCGGCCCGCCGTCAGCGAGTCGGCCTGGGGCGAACCCGCCGGGTAGTCCTCGATCTGCCCGGGCTTGAGGACGGCTTCCGGGGTGCCGGGGTTCACCGAGCCGTGCGCGGCGCGGCGCAGGCCGATCGGGGCGCTCAGCCGCGGCGCGAGCTCGCCGTGCTCCGTCGGGTCCAGCAGGTCGATGCTGACCAGGTCGGCCAGCGCCGGGACGAAGACGTCGGCCAGCTCCTGCGCCGTACGGGCGACGTCGAGGGTGGAACCGATGCGCACGCTGGCCTCGTTGACCAGTTGCAGCCGTTCCCGGGCGAGGTAGTTGTCGGTGAAGTCGTGGGCGGCCAGGCACACGCCCCGCACCCGCCCCGCCGCGTCCCTGACCGGGGCCATGCGGGCGAGCCAGGCGTGTGCGCTGTCCTCACCGCCGGTGCGCATCCACGTCTGGATGTCCTCTGCCCGACCGCTGGTGAGCACCCGGAGCATGTGCCGCTCCAGCTCCTCGCTCTCGGGCTTGCCGCCGATCTCGGACAGGCGCAGTCCCTGCATGAGGTGCTCGGGCAGCCCGATCACGTCGGCCATGGCGTCGTTGACCCGGCGCAGCCGCAGCCGGTCGTCGTAGACGGCGACGGCGCAGGGCGACTGGGTGAGCGCCGCCGCGGCCAGCGGGTCGTCCGCGGCGGGCGGACCGCCGCCGTCCAGGGGGCTGACCACCAGCCAGCGGCCGGGGCTGCCGAGCCGCGCGGGCCGGTGATGGGCGAGCAGCCAGGCGGAGATCTCGTGGCCGTCGCGGTGGCGCAGCGTGACGGTGCCGTCCCAGCGGGGCCCCAGGGGCGGCGCGGCGCCTTCCGAATCGGCCAGCAGACCATGGGCGGGGCGCCCTACGACGTCGTCGGCCGGCCAGCCCAGCAGGAGCTCGGCGCCCGCGTTCCACTCGACGAGCGTGCCGGAGTCGTCGACGACGGCCCGAGCCGTCGCGGCATCGTCGAACGGATACTCCGGGCCCATCGCCGCTCCATCGCGCACACTCACAGTGAACCGCTGGGTCACTTCGGTTCCAGACTAGTCCGTCGGCGTCCGACGCGAACGCCGAACCCCGTCGCCGGTGCGGCGGGCGGGTCAAGGGGGAAATCCGGCCGTTGTGACCACAGAGGCAGAAGGGGCTCGCCGCACCCTTGACGCCGCCGCGTGGGCCACCGTCAGAATCTGTTTGTTCACGATCAGTTGTGAGTACTTCTGGGCCCTGATGAGGGAGAGCCGCCATGACGGTCACTCGCAGATCGGTTTTACTCGCCTCCGCCGCCGCACCGGCGGCCGGAGTGCTCCTCGCCACCCCGGTGGCCTGGGCCGCCGAGGCCGCCGAGGCCGCCGGGAGCGCCGCCGGCCGGCTGACGGTCGCCCTGCGTGACGGCTGGCGCTTCGCCCTCGTCGACCCGGGCGGGATCACCGATCCGACCGGCGCCCATGCCGACGCCCCCGACCCGGGTTACGACGACTCGGCGTGGCGCGAGGTCGCCGTCCCGCACGACTGGAGCATCGAGCAGACCCCCACCACCGAGCACGGCACCACCAGCGGCACCGGCTTCTTCCCGGGCGGCCTCGGCTGGTACCGCCTGGCCTTCACGCTGCCGCCCGCGCTCGCCGGCAAGCGGATCTCGGTGGAGTTCGACGGCGTCTACATGGACTCCTACGTCTACTGCAACGGCACCCAGGTCGGCCGCCATCCCTACGGCTACACCGGCTTCGCCCTCGACCTCACCGACCTCGTGCACACCGACGGCACGACCACGAACGTGATCGCCGTCAAGGTCCAGAACCAGCTCCCCAGCAGCCGCTGGTACTCGGGCAGCGGCATCTACCGCGAGGCCCGCCTGGTGATCACCGATCCGGTGCACGTGGAGCGCTGGGGCACGTACGTCACCACGCCCGACATCACGGCCGAGCGGGCCGTGGTCAGGGCGCGGACCGCGGTGGTGAACGAGTCGGGCGCCGCGAGCCGGGTGGAGATCAGGTCGGCGGTGAAGGACCCCCGCGGCCGCACGGTGGCCCGCGCTGCGACCACCGTCACGGTCACCGATAGAACGGCCGAGACCCATGAACTGGCCGTGCCCAAGCCCCTGTTGTGGGACTTCGCGACCCCGGAGCACCGCTACACCCTGGTGACCGAGCTCAGCGTCGGCGGCAAACCCGTCGACACCTGCTCCACCACCTTCGGCATCCGCCGCTACCGCTTCGACCCCGACGAGGGCTTCTCCCTCAACGGCACCCCCGCCAAGATCAAGGGCGTCGACCTCCACCACGACCAGGGTGCCCTCGGCGCCGCCGTCAGCATCGACGCGGTCCGCCGCCAGATGACCATCATGAAGTCGATGGGCGTCAACGCCTTCCGCACCTCCCACAACCCGCCCTCGCCCCAGATGATCCAGGTCTGCGAGGAACTGGGCATCGTGATGATGGTCGAGGCATTCGACTGCTGGAGGACCGGCAAGACCAAGTACGACTACGGGCGATTCTTCGACGAGTGGTGCGAGAAGGACGCCACGGAGATGGTCCTCGCCGCCCGCAACTCGCCCGCCGTGGTGCTGTGGTCCATCGGCAACGAGATTCCCGACTCCACCTCGACCGCCGGCCTCGCCATGGCCGACCGCATCATCGGCGCCATCAAGGCCGCCGACGACACCCGGCCGCTGGTCATCGGCTCCGACAAGTACCGCAACCCGCCCGCCAAGGGCTCCGCGGCCGACCTGATGCTGGCCAAGCTCGACGGGCTCGGCCTCAACTACAACACCGCCAAGTCGGTCGACGCGCTGCACGCGGCCTACCCGCGTCTGTTCCTCTTCGAGTCCGAGTCGTCGTCGGAGACCTCGACCCGCTCGACGTACCAGGAGCCCGAACACCTCAACACCGGCGAGAACCACACCCCGGGCAGACGCGCGACCTCCTCCTACGACAACAACCTCGCCTCCTGGACCATGAGCGGCGAGTACGGCCACAAGAAGGACCGGGACCGGAAGTGGTTCGCCGGGCAGTTCCTGTGGTCCGGCATCGACTACATCGGCGAGCCGACCCCGTACAACGTCTTCCCGGTGAAGGCCTCCTTCTTCGGCGCGGTGGACACGGCCGGCTTCCCGAAGGACATGTACCACCTCTTCCGCAGCCGGTGGACGGCCGAGCCGATGGTGCATCTGCTGCCGATGAGCTGGAACCACGAGCAGGGCGACACGGTCGAGGTGTGGGCGTACTCCAACGTCGACACGGTCGAGCTGTTCCTCAACGGCAAGTCCCTCGGCACCCGTTCGTTCGACACCAAGAAGACCGTCGACGGCCGCACCTATCTGGAGACCACCGAGGCGACCGGCGACGACAAGACCTTCACCGGCGGTCCCTACCCCGGCAGTTACACCAGTCCGAACGGCAGCGCGGGCAAGCTCCACCTGATCTGGAAAGTGCCGTTCGCGCCGGGCGAGTTGAAGGCGGTGGCCCGACGGGACGGCAAGGCGGTCGCGACCGACGTGCTGCGGACGGCGGGCCGGGCCCACGCCGTACGGCTCACCGCCGACCGTACGTCCGTCGCCGCGGACGGGCGTTCACTGCTGTTCGTGACCGCCGAGATCGTCGACGCGCGCGGGGTGGTCGTGCCCGACGCGGAGGACCTGATCACGTTCGCCGTCGACGGCGGTTCCCTCGCCGGACTCGACAACGGCCGTGAGGAGAGCGCCGAGCGCTACCAGGCCACGACCCGGACCGCGTTCCACGGCAAGGCGCTCGCCATCGTGCGTTCCGGCACCGGGGCGGGTCGTCTGAAGGTGACCGCGCGGGCGACGGGTCTGCGGGCCGGTACCGCGACCGTGCGCACCACCCCCGCCCGCTCGGCCGCGACGACGCCTGCGCCGAAGTTCGCTCCCGAGCAGCCGGCTGTGCCGAACTACCCGTTGGCGGACGCCAGTTACTCCGGCCGTCCGGACACCCTGCCCGCCGCGATGCTCGACGGCGACGCGGCCACCGGCTGGTCCAACGCCTTCACCAAGCCGGCCACCGCCCTGCTGCCCGCGTTCGGCGGAGCCCGGCCGAAGGACTGGGTGTCGGTGGACTTCGGCAGGCGCCGGACCATGAGCCGGGTGGAGGTCTCCTTCACCGTGGACGCGGCGCACGGCCTGCCGGCGACCGTGGAGGCGGCCGTGTGGGACGGCGACGCGTTCGTGCCGGTCAAGGGGGTGTCCGTCGACTGGGCCACCACCTCGGACGCGCCCAGCGTCATCACCTTCGACGCGGTGAGCGGCTCCCGGCTGCGGCTCACCCTGACCAGCCGCCGCCCCGGTGAGGCAGCGGGCGCGGTGCGGATCAGCAAGTTGGAGGTGCCCGCCGGCTGACGTGCGGTCGACGGTCCGGACGGGAACCAGTCCCGTCCGGACCGTTGACGCGGTGTCATGGCGCCAACAAGCATGAGCTGCGTCCGCATCTGGGAGCGCTCCCATCACCCGAGGGTGGGGGCGTCACCCGCACCTCCGCCCGAGGAGCCCAGACGTGAAACGACGCAGAACCGTCCTGCTGACCCTGACCGCCCTGCTGGGCGCGGCGCTGACCGGCCTGCATGCCGGGCCGGCCGTCGCCGACGAGGTCGAGCAGCTCAAGAACGGCACCTTCGACACCACCACCGATCCCTGGTGGACGACGACCAACGTCACCGCCGGACTGTCCGGCGGGCAGCTCTGCGCGGACGTGCCCGGCGGCACCACCAACCGCTGGGACGCGGCCGTCGGCCAGAACGACGTCACCCTGGTGAAGGGGGAGTCGTACAAGTTCGGCTTCAAGGCGTCCGGTTCGCCCGAAGGGCATGTAGTGCGGGCGATCGTGGGCCTCCAGGTGTCGCCCTACGACACGTACTTCGAGGTGAGCCCGCAGCTCAGCGTCTCCGGCGACACCTACTCGTACACCTTCACCTCGCCCGTCGACACCACGCAGGGACAGGTGGCCTTCCAGGCCGGCGGCAGCGCGGACGCGTGGCGGCTGTGCATGGACGACGTCTCGCTGCTGGGCGGTGTCCCGCCGGAGGTGTACCACCCCGACACCGGCCCACGGGTGCGCGTCAACCAGGTCGCCTATCTGCCCTCCGGCCCCAAGAACGCCACCCTGGTCACCGACGCCGTCACGAAACTGCCCTGGCAGCTCAGGAACGCCGGCGGCGCGACGGTGGCCCACGGCTGGACCGTGCCGCGCGGCACCGACGTCTCCTCCGGGCAGAACGTCCACTCCATCGACTTCGGCGGCTACCGCAAGGCCGGCAAGGGCTACACGCTGGTCGCGGACGGTGAGACCAGCCGCCCGTTCGACATCGGCAAGGGCGCGTACGAGCGGCTGCGGCTGGACTCGGTGAAGTACTACTACACGCAGCGCAGCGGCATCGCGATCCGCGACGACCTGCGCCCGGGCTACGGCCGCCCCGCCGGGCACGTCGACGTGGCGCCCAACCAGGGCGACTCGAAGGTCCCCTGCCAGCCCGGCGTGTGCGAGTACACCCTCGACGTCACCGGCGGCTGGTACGACGCCGGCGACCACGGCAAATACGTCGTCAACGGCGGCATCGCCACCTGGGAGCTGCTGAGCACCTACGAGCGTGAACGCCTGGCCCGCACAGGGGAGTCGGGGAGGCTGGGCGACGGCACGCTGGCCATCCCGGAGAGCGGCAACAAGGTGCCCGACATCCTCGACGAGGCCCGCTGGGAGCTGGACTTCCTGCTGAAGATGCAGGTCCCCGACGGACAGCCGCTGGCCGGCATGGCCCACCACAAGATCCACGACGCGCAGTGGACGGGCCTGCCTCTGCTGCCCAGTGACGACCCGCAGAAGCGCGAACTGCACCCGCCGTCCACCCAGGCCACGCTGAACCTGGCCGCCACCGCGGCCCAGGCCGCCCGCCTCTACCGGCCCTACGACCGCGCCTTCGCGGCGAAGGCCCTGACCGCCGCCCGCAAGGCCTGGTCCGCCGCGCTCGCCCACCCAACCATGTACGCCTCGGCGAGCGACGCCACGGGGGGCGGCGCGTACGACGACACCAACGCCACCGACGAGTTCTACTGGGCGGCGGCGGAGCTGTATCTCACCACGGGCGAGAAGCAGTTCGCCGACTACGTGCTGAACTCGCCCCAGAACGCGGCCGACATCTTCGGCCCCAACGGCTTCGACTGGGGCCGGACGGCGGCCGCCGGGCGCCTGGACCTGGCGACCGTGCCCAGCAAGCTGCCCGGCCGCGACAAGATCCGCCGGTCCGTCGTGAAGGGCGCCGACCGCTACCTGGCCACACTCGCCGCACAGCCGTACGGCATGCCGTACGCGCCCGACAACAACCTCTACGACTGGGGCTCCAGCCACCAGGTCCTCAACAACGGGGTCGTCCTGGCCACCGCCTACGACATCACCGGCGCGTCGAAGTACCGTGACGGCGCGGCCGAGACCATGGACTACATCCTCGGCCGCAACGCACTGAACATCTCGTACGTCACCGGTTACGGCGAGGTCAACTCCCACAACCAGCACAGCCGTTGGTACGCGCACGAACTCGACCCCAACCTCCCGAACCCGCCGAGCGGGACCCTGGCCGGCGGCGCCAACTCCTCCATCCAGGACCCCTACGCGCAGAGCAAACTCCAGGGCTGCGTGGGCCAGTTCTGCTACATCGACGACATCCAGTCCTGGTCGACGAACGAGACGGCCATCAACTGGAACGCGGCCCTGGCCAGGCTGTCCTCCTTCGTGGCGGACCAGGACTGAGGCCCCTCAGGGCCGCGGCTCGCGTTCCACGAGTTCCCTCGGCCGCCGGTGGGCGGTGAGGGTGTGCAGCTCGGCCTGGTCGAGCGGCTGGTGCACCTCGACGTACTCCCCGTGCGGCAGCCGCTTGATCACGCCGGTCTCCCGGCCGTGCGACACCAGTTCCGCGTCGCGGAGCTGGAGGCCGAGGCATACGCGGCGGGTGACGACGAAGACGGCCGCCGGGAGCACGAGGACGGCGACACGCACCGTCCAGGTGACCGTGTTGATGGACAGGTGGAGCCGGGTGGCGACGATGTCGTTGCCGCCGCCCGCGAGCAGGACCAGGTAGAGGCTGATCCAGGCCGCGCCGATCGCGGTGCGGACCGGACGGTTGCGCGGGCGGTCCAGCAGATGGTGCTCGCGCCCGTCACCGGCGACCCGGGCCTCCAGGAACGGGTAGACGCCGATGAGGACCAGCAGCAGCGGGAACACCACGACGGGTATCAGCACCCCGAGGACCAGGGTGTGGCCCCACAGCGTGATCTCCCAGCCCGGCATCACCCGCACCAGGCCCTCCGCGAAGCCCAGGTACCAGTCCGGCTGGGCGCCCGTGGAGACCTGGTCGGGGCGGAAGGGGCCGTAGACCCAGACCGGGTTGATCGTCGCCACCGCCGCGACCAGCGACAGCGCGCCGAAGACAAGGAAGAAGAAACCGCCCGCCTTCGCCAGGTACACGGGCATGAACGGGGTGCCGATCACGTTGCGTTCGGTCCGCCCGGGGCCCGCGAACTGGGTGTGCTTGTGGTAGACGACCAGCATGAGGTGCGCCACCACGAGCGCCGCCATGATGCCGGGGATGAGCAGGATGTGCAGCGAGTAGAAGCGCGCCACGATGTCGTGGCCCGGGAACTCGCCGCCGAAGACGAACATCGACAGGTACGTCCCGACGACCGGCACCGACAGCAGCGCCCCGTTGACGAACCTCAGACCCGTGCCCGACAGCAGGTCGTCCGGCAGCGAGTAGCCGAACAGGCCCTCGAACAGGCCGAGGAACAGCAGCAGCCAGCCGAACACCCAGTTGACCTCGCGCGGCTTGCGGAACGAGCCGGTGAAGAAGTGCCGCATCATGTGCGTCAGCATCCCGGCGACGAAGACGAGCGCCGCCCAGTGGTGCAGCTGCCGGATCAGCAGCCCGCCGCGCACGTCGAAGCTGATGTGCAGTGTGGAGGCGTACGCCTCGGACATGCGGACGCCGTTGAGGGGGACGTAACTGCCGTGATACGTCACCTCGTTCATCGACGGGTGGAAGAAGAGGGTGAGGTAGACGCCGGTCAGGACGAGGACGACGAAGCTGTACAGGCAGATCTCGCCCAGCAGGAAGGACCAGTGGTCCGGGAAGACCTTGCGCAGGTACTTCCGGCCGAGCGTGTGGATGCCGAGCCGGCCGTCGAGCCAGTCGGCGACGCGCTCGCCCCTGCCGGACGTGCGGATGTCGGTCACTCCTCCTCCTTGTGCACGTGCGTGAGCTTGTCGGGGTTGGTGACGATGTAGAGGCCGCTGACCCGGTCGCCCTCGGGCGTGAGGTCCATGACCATCACGGCGTACGGGGAGTCGCCCTGGAACACCACGGCCGCGTCGTCGCCGTTGACCCGGCGGTAGCGGAGCTCCAGGCCCTGCGCGGCGCGCCGGCCGGCGTACGAGGCGATGAGGCGGACGGCCTTGTCCCGGCCGTGCACCGGGCGCAGACCGGCCTGCTTCCGCTTGCCGCCGCCGTCCGTCCACACCGTGACGTCCGGTGCCAGGATCTCCATCAGCTCCGCGATGTCCCCGCCGAGCGCGGCCCGCACGAACCGCTCGGTCGCCTCCCGCCGCACCCGGGGATGGGCGCGGTACAGCGGCCGCCGCGCGTGCACATGGGCCCGCGCGCGGTGCGCGAGCTGCCGTACGGCCGCCGGGGTGCGTTCGATGATGTCCGCGATCTCGGTGTGGGGGTAGCCGAAGACCTCGTTGAGGACGAACACCGCGCGTTCCAGCGGGGTCAGCGACTCCAGCACCACCAGCATCGCCAGTGACACGGACTCGGTGCGCAGGGCCGGGTCCTCGGCGCCGTCGGTGTCGGCCACCAGGGGTTCGGGCAGCCACTGCCCGACGTAGGTCTCGCGCCGGCGGCTGATCGCGGTACGGCGCTGCAGCGCGTGGTTGACGGCTATGCGGACCAGGTAGGCGCGCGGGTTGGCGATCCCGGCGGGACCGCGGCCGGTCCACGACAGCCAGGTCTCCTGCAGCACGTCCTCGGTGTCGGCGACGCTGCCCAGCACGTTGTAGACGAGGCTGAACAGCAGCTCCCGATGAGCCATGTAGACATCGGTCGCCTCGTCCGTGACCGGACTTCCCGAGCTCTGTGTCATATGGGGCCTCCCCGTCGGCGTGCTCACTACTGCGAGGCCCGGGAGGGGTCCGAATGTGACATCGGGAGGCCGGAATGTGACCCAGCTCTCAGAACGACGCGGTCGCGTCACACTCCCCGTCCGCGCGGGCCTCTGGAACGCGAGTCCTACGCAAGGAGACGAGCGACCCGATGAACATCGACTTCACCGCCATGTACGCCTCCCACGACGCCTTCCGCCGCGACCTGGAACGGCTCGCGCGGGCCGTCGCCGCAGGCCGGGCGGACGCGCCCGGTGTCCGGGCCGGCTGGGAGAACTTCACCCGCCAGCTGCACATCCACCACACCGCCGAGGACGGCGAGCTGTGGCCCCGGGTCAGGAACCGCGTCGGCGGCCGCCCGCGCGATCTCGCGCTGCTCGACGAGATGGAGGCCGAGCACTCGCGCATCGACCCCCTGCTCGCGGCCGTGGACACCGCGCTGACCGACCGCGCGCCCGAACTGCCGGACCTGGTGGCGGCGCTTCGGGCCACCCTCGACGACCACCTGAAGCACGAGGAGGACGGTGCGCTGCCGCTGATGCAGGACGTCCTCACGGCCGCGGACTGGGCCGCCTTCACCGGCCGCATGCGGCAGACCCAGGGACTGCGCGGCGCCTCGGTGTTCGTGCCGTGGATCGTCGACGGCGCCCCGCCCGCCGACCGCGCGGCCTTCCTCAACGCCGTGCCGCCGCCCGTCCGGATCCTCAACCGGCTGCTGTGGCAGGGGAGTTATCGGCGCAGGGGGTTGTGGGCCGACGCCTAGGCCGCGTCGTGGAAGACGATGCCCAGGGCGCGGCGACGGCCGGAGCGGACGGTGCTCACGCCGTGCCGCATCGCTCCGGCCGACCAGCCGCGCCGGCCGCGCACGGGCCGGTCCCGGGTCGTGAAGACCAGCCCGTGACCCTGCTTCAGGGCGGTGGCGGTGCCCCGGGACTGGGCCCTGGGCCGCTGCTCGACCATCAGGAACTCGCCGCCGGTGTAGTCGGTGCCGTACTCGTCGAGTCCGACCACCACCTGGAGCGGGAAGAGCAGCTCGCCGAACACGTCGCGGTGCAGTGCGTTCCAGTCGCCCTCGGTGTAGCTGAGCAGGATCTGCGCCGAGCGGTCCTGACCGGCCGCGTGGCACCGCTCCAGCCAGTCCGCCAGCTCGTCGGGCCAGGGCGCCGGACGGCCGAGCCGGTCCGCCCACTCCCGGGCGATGGGCAGCAGGCGCGGATACAGGGCGGCGCGCAGGGCGGCCACGGGCGCGGGCAGGTCGTGCGTGAAGTACCGGTACTCCCCGGAGCCGAACCGGTGCCGTGCCATGTCGACCGTGGTCCGGAACAGCTCCGGCTTCTCGTACAGCGCGGCCAGGTCGCGGCACTCGGCGGGAGTCAGCAGCCGCTGCGTGGGGGCGCTGCCGTGCACGTCGAGTTCGGCGGCGAGCGCGGTCCAGTCGGTGTCCGCGACACGGTCGCGGGCTCGGGCCTCGGTGAGCGTCATGGCGTCTGATCCCCTCACGCGAGCATCGGCTGCAGCGCGCCCTCGTGCGTGAGCAGCCGCACCTTGTTCTCCACGCCGCCCGCGTAGCCGCGCATCGAGCCGTCTGCGCCGATCACCCGGTGGCACGGGCGGACGATGAGCAGGGGGTTGGCGCCGATCGCGGCACCCACGGCGCGGATCTCGGCGCGCGGCACGTCCAGCCGGGCGGCGAGCTCTCCGTAGGTGGTCGTGCTGCCGTAGGGGATGTCGTCGAGGGCCCGCCACACCCGGAGCTGGAAGTCCGTGCCGTCGGGCGCGAGGTCCAGGTCGAACCGGGTGAGGCGGCCGGCGAAGTAGGCGCCGAGCTGCCGCGCGGCCTCGCCGAGGGGGCTGCCGTCGCGCAGCCGCCGCGCGCGCATGCGCGGTGCGTTGCGCTGCCCCGGCAGGGACACGGAGGTGAGTGCGCTTCCCTCGCCGCCCAGCAGCAGTTCGCCGAGTGGACTGTCGATCGTCGTGTACGTGGTCATGGCTCCAGTCTGCTGGGCCGCACGGCCTGCGACCGGCGGGAATCGGACGTGGTACTCGACCCGGCCGGGCGCCGGAAGGTACCAGCTGACAGGTGCTCTGAACAGGGGGTATTTACGATCCAGTACCCCGGCGGTACCGTGAGGACATGCCAGCACTGAATGTGGAGTTCAGCGATCGGGAGCTCGAGGACCTGCGGCAGATCGCCAAGGAACGCGGTACGTCGATGAAGGCGCTCGTGCGGGAGGCCGCCGCCGCCGACATAGCCCGCCACCGGGCCCTGCAAGAGGGTGCAGAAGCGTTTCGCCGCTTCTTCGCCTCCCATGCCGACGAGTTCGCGGCCGCCTTCCCCGACGACGAACCGCCCGCCGCGGGCGAGGGGCGGGTCGCCTGACCGATGGCATCCGTCATCCACATCGACGTGCCCTGGCTGCTCCAGCGCCACGAAGAGGTCCTGCCGGACCAGCCCACCGTCAACGACTTCTCGGCGCTGGTCGCCGCCGTCGCCCGCCACCGGGTCGACCCGCCGCGCCTGGGCGTGGACTCCGACCCCGCCTGGCGTGCCGCCGCCCTGCTGCACACCCTCGCCCTGCTCAAGCCGCTGCCGTCGGCCAACGCCCGTTTCGCCTGCGCGACCGCGGTGGCCTACATGTTCGTCAGCGGCGCCGGCATCGACCCGCCCTACGGTGCCCTCGTCGACCTCGCCCGCGACCTGATCTCCGGCAAGACCGACGTCTACGGCGCGGCCGACCGGCTGCGCTCCTGGCAGATCTGAGACGCCCTTCTGGGCCGCCGACCCAGGGCGGGAGGAACAGGGTCGGCGGCCCGTGCGGCGCAGGAGAGCCGCCGTCCTGCGCGTGGCCTTCTCGAAGGGGCCGCTCCCCAGTGCACTACGGGGTGGCGTGCGCCGGGAGCGTGCGCGGGGCTCCGGCGCGTGCGCCTGTTTCACACGGGGCGCATGGAATGCGGAAAGCTCCAGTGGACGCGGCGTGTCGCCCTCGTATCTGACTTTCTTTCAACGAGACGTATGTTGCTCAAGTGCCTTGTTGGCTTCGGTGCGTTGTGCAAGGGTGAGCTAGCCGTGCGGGGGGAATGTCCGGGTCTCGTTCGCCCAATCCGGGGGGAGCCGGGTCGGACGGAGGTACCCGAATTCACGCTCCGCGCGCCCGCCGTCCATAAGGTGTGCACCAACCAGGGGGCCTTTGCGGCGGCCACTGTGCCCGAGTGTCCTATGTGCCTGGGAAGGATTCCGCTCAGTGCCCACCCCCCACCCCCCTCGTCCACCCCACCCGCCCGCCGGCGGGGTTTCCGGAGAATCCGACGAGTACCTCGCCGCCCTGCTCCGGGGCCGCCCCGACGCGGAGGTGTCCCGATCCGTGGCGCTGCTCATGACGCGCCACTGGAACCCGGCCCGCGACTACGCGGGCATCTGTCTGTCCACCCGGGGCGAATCCGCAGCCCTGGTGACGTCCGCCGCCTTCCACCAGGTACTCGACCGGCTGGCGCTGGGCGAGCCGGGCGTCGCCCTGCGCCCCCGCTTACTCGTCGCCGTGCGCGACACGGTGCGGACGTGGTCGGCGGAGGACCGGCTGGCCGCCGTTCTGCCGGAGTTGCAGAAACCGTCCGGAGCGCGCGGCCTGCGTTCGGCGAAGTTCATGACGCCCGAGAACCGAAAGCTGGCCGACCGTTCATTCCAGGCTCTTCCCGGAGTCGGCCGGTGTTTGCTCTGGCACACCGAGGTGGAGGCCGAGCCGATATCCGTACCCGCCGGCCTGCTCGGCATGGATACCGAGACCGCCACGGCCGCGCTCGAACAGGTGCGGGAGAAATTCCGCGAAGGTTGTGTACAAGCCCACCGGGAACTGGCGCCGACCAAGGATTGCCGGTTCTACAACCGTCTCCTCGATGTTCCGATTCGGCGGGGCGGGGCGTTGCTGCCCGATGTGCAGCAACATCTGACGGAGTGCCGCTACTGCCGTTTCGCCGCCGAACAACTGAGCCATTTCGAAGGCGGGTTGGGAGTGCTTCTCGCCGAGGCGGTGCTGGGCTGGGGCGCGCGCCGCTATCTCGACTCCAGACCGGGGCGCGCGAACCTGCCGGCGCGCCCTCGGGGCTCCGCCCGGCACGGCGGCGGCCGGCAGCGCATCCTGCCCCGCATCCCGATGCCCGGCCGCGGACCCGAGGGCTTCCCCCGCCCGTCGCGGGCACTGCTGACCGGCGTGGGCGTCGCCTCGGCGGGACTCATCGCCGTGTTCGTCGTCGTAGGCCTGTGGTCCCAAGACGACGGGGTCGACCCGGCCGCCTCCAACAGCGCGAGCGACGGGGCGACGCCGGGCACCGGGACCGGCTCCACGCCCGGCACCGCACACCTCCCCTCGGCACCGGGAACCTCCCGGCTGCGCAACGCCGGCGCCGGCCTGTGCCTGGACATCGCGGGCGAGGTGAAGGCGGGGGCCGGGACCGAACTGGCGCAGTGCTCCCGAGCGATGACCCAGCAATGGTCGTACGAGGCCGACGGGTTGTTGCGCAGTGAGGCGGACCCGGATCTGTGCCTGGACTCGCACGTCGACGCCGGTGTGGTCGTGCTGGGCGCATGCGCCGGGGACAAGGGGAAGCGGCGCAACGACGTGCGCTACGACCTGACCGTGCAGGGGGAGTTGCTGCCCCGCTGGGACGAGCGGCTCGCGCTGGCGGCCACGACGACCGGCACGGACGCCGACATCGTCGTCAAGGTCCGGGACGGCTCCCCGGCCCAGCGGTGGCTGGCCGATCCGGGGGCCTCCGCGAGCCCGGGGTCGCTGTCGATCACCGGCACGGAGCGGCCCCAGGTGCGGGTGGCGGCAGGGCGGGGCGGCGCCTGACCTCTGTAAGCGGGTGTCGCGGGGGGGGGGGCCGGGCCCCCCCGCCCCCCCCCCCCCCCCCCCCCCAACCCCCCCCCCCCCCCCCCCCCCGGGCACGGACAAGGCGC
>NZ_JBITSP010000020.1:0-91969 GCF_044540925.1 Streptomyces sp. NPDC085900
GGGCCGGCGGGTGCGCGGATGTACCGGACCGGGGACCTGGTGCGGTGGGACCGCGAGGGGCGCCTGGAGTACGTGGGCCGCGGTGACGCCCAGGTGAAGATCCGGGGTCTGCGGATCGAGCCGGGCGAGGTGGAGGCGGCGCTGACCGCCCACCCCGGCGTCGCCCAGGCCGCCGTGGTGGTCCACGAGGGCGACGCCGGCACCAAGCAGCTCGTCGGCTACGTCGTCCCGACCCGTACCACCGGGCAGGCCGACGACCCGAACGCCTCGGGCCGCAGCCACCTCGACCTGACGGCCGGTGTGTCGGTGCCGGAACTGCGCCGGTTCGTGTCCGGGCGGCTGCCGGAGTACATGGTGCCGTCGGCGTTCGTGGTGCTGGACCGGCTGCCGCTGGCCCCGAACGGCAAGCTCGACCGCAAGGCGCTTCCCGCTCCCGTGTTCAAGGGAGAGACCTACCGGGAGCCGTCCTCCGAGGCGGAGAAGGTGCTCGCCGCGGTGTTCGCCGAGGTGCTGGGCGCCGACCGGGTCGGTGTGGACGACGACTTCTTCGCGGTGGGCGGGGACAGCATCCGGTCCATCCAGGTCGTCTCACGGGCGCGGGCACGGGGCGTGGAGGTCACGCCTCGCGAGATCTTCCAGCATCGGACGGTGGCTTCCCTGGCCGCCGTGTCCGCGGGCCGGACAGTCGCGACCGCTGCCCTGGAGGAGTTGGAGGGTGGTGGTGTCGGTTTCCAGCCGCTGCTGCCGATCGGCCGGTATCTGTTGGAACTGGGCGGTGGGTATGGCCGGTTCAGTATGTCGGCGGTGGCCGAGCTGCCGGTGGGTATCGACGAGGCCGGGCTGAGGGCGACCGTCGGGGCGGTGTGGGACCGGCACGATGTGCTGCGCTCCCGGCTGGTCGATGACGGCATGACGGTGACGGGGCCGGGCTCGGTCGATGTGGGTTCGCTGCTGCGCCGGGTGGAGTGCGACGGGGTCTGGGACGAGGCCTGGCTGGAGCTTGCCCGGGCCGAACTGGATGCCGCGACGGGTCTGTTGGATCCGGCTGCGGGTGTGATGGGGCGGCTGGTGTGGTTCGACGCGGGGCCGGACATTGCGGGCCGTCTGATCGTCGTGCTGCATCACCTGGTGGTGGACGGTGTTTCGTGGCGCATTCTGCTGCCGGATCTGGCGGCGGCGTGGAAGGACGTCCGCGAGGGCCGTTCTCCCGAGCTGCCGGCGGTGGGGACGTCGGTGCGGCGCTGGGCGCATGCCCTGGTCGACGAGGCATCCTCGCCCAAGCGGGTGGCGGAGCTGGAGTTGTGGCGCTCCGTCGTCGAAGGCCCCGACCCGCTGCTCGGCTCCCGCACACTCCACCCAGCTGTCGACACGGTTTCCACCGTCGAGCACGTGTGGCTCAACGTTCCGTCGTGGGTGACCCGAGCCGTGGTCACCGATGTGCCTGCCGCGTTCCGTGCGGGCGTCAACGACGGTCTGTTGGGGGCGTTGGCGGTGGCGGTCGCGTCCTGGCGTCGTGGCCGCGGTGTGGCGGAGTCGTCGCTGCTGGTGCGGCTGGAGGGCCACGGCCGTGAGGAAGCCGTGGTGCCGGGTGCCGATCTCTCGCGCACGGTGGGCTGGTTCACCAGCATGTTCCCGGTGCGTCTGGACGTCGGTGACACCGACCTCGACGACGCGCTGGCCGGCGGTGCGGCCGCCGGATCGGTGGTCAAGGCCGTCAAGGAGCAGGTGCTGCGCATCCCGGACAAGGGGATGGGCTACGGCCTGCTGCGCTACCTGAACGACGAGACGGGCGCGGTACTGGCCTCACGGCCGAGTGGGCAGATCGCCTTCAACTACCTCGGTCACTTCACCGCGGCCGACATGCCCGAGGAACTGCGCGGTCTCGGCTTCAACCAGGCCTCGGGCACGGGCGAGTTGATCGCGACGCCGGACGCCGACATGCCGGTCATGTCCACCCTCGAGATCAACGCGGCCGTCACGGACACGCCGGACGGACCCCGCCTCGGCGTCCGCTTCGGCTTCCCCACGGGAGTGCTGTCGCAGGCCGAGGTGCGGGAACTGGCCGACCTGTGGGGAACGGCCCTGGAGGGCTTGGCGCGCCATGTCGCCCGGCCCGGCGCGGGCGGACTGACCCCCTCCGACGTGCCCCTCGTCACCGTCGGGCAGGCCGAGCTGGAGCGCTGGGAGCAGCGCCATCCGTCCCTCAGCGACGTCTGGCCGCCGACCCCGCTGCAGTCGGGTCTGCTCTTCGAGTCGATGCTCGCCGACACCGCGCACGACGCCTACCACGTGCAGGTCGTCTATCGGCTCACCGGAGCCGTGGACCCGCAGCGCATGCGGGCCGCCGGCCAGGCCCTGCTGGACCGCTACGACAACCTGCGCACCGCCTTCGTCTCCGACACGGCCGGCGACCTGGTCCAGCTCGTCCTCGACGAGGTCGAACTGCCCTGGCGGTTCACGGACCTGCGCGACCTCGACGAGGCGCGGCGGTCCGAGGAGTTCGAGCGATTTCTCGCCGCCGACCAGGCCGACCGGTTCACCCCGGCCACCCCGCCGCTGCTGCGGATGAGCCTCGCGCTGACCGGCCCGGACAGCGCCGAGCTTGTTCTGACCTCGCACCACGCGCTGCTCGACGGCTGGTCGCTGAGCATCCTGCTGGGTGACCTGCTCGCCCTCTACGGCTCCGGGGGAGACGCCTCCGTCCTGCCCCGGGCGCGCGGTTTCCGCGATTTCCTGGTGTGGGCGTCCGAGCAGGACGCCGCGGCCTCCGCGGCGGCCTGGCGGACCGAGCTCGCCGGGGTCGAGGAACCCACCCTGCTCGTGCCCGTCCGCACCGCCGGGGCGGACCCACAGAGGGTGGGCCAGCGGGACATCCCGCTGTCGGCCGACACCGCCCGTGCCCTCGTCGGTACCGCGGCCGACCTGGGCATCACCCTCAACACCCTGGTGCAGGGCACCTGGGCGATCGTCCTCGCGGGCCTGACGGGCCGCCAGGACGTGGTGTTCGGGACGACGGTGTCGGGCCGTCCGCCCGAGGTGCCCGGCGTGGAGTCCATGGTGGGCCTGTTCATCAACACCCTGCCGGTGCGGGTGGAACTCTCGCCCTGGCACAGCCTCCGGCAGGTGCTGACCGGGCTGCAGGACCGGCAGGGCAGGCTGCTCGACCACCACCACATCGGCCTGACCGACATCTGCCGGGCCGCGGGCCTGAGCACCCTGTTCGACACCGTCGTGGTCTTCGAGTCGTTCCCGATGGAACGCGAGGGACTGGGCAACGCCGACGCCCACGGAGGCATCGCCGTCACCGGTGTGTCCACCGGGAACGGCACCCACTACCCGCTGGGCATCGCCGCGGCGGCCGACGACCGCCTGCACGTGGTCATGGAATACCTGGAGGACCACGTCGGGGCCGCCTCGGCCGAGGACATCGCCGCACGGTTCGCGCGGGTCCTCACCCAGGTGGCGACCGACCCCGACGTGCCCGTCGGCGCGGTCGACGTGGTCACCGCGGCCGAGCGGGAGCGGCTGCTCACCGGCTTCAACGACACGGCCGAACCCGTCGCCGAGGGTACGGTGGCCGACCAGTTCGAGCACTGGGCGGCCGCGACCCCGGACGCCACGGCGCTGCTGTACGAGGACGAGCGGCTGACCTACCGCGAACTCGACCGGCGGGCCGACCGGTTGGCGCGGGCCCTGCGCGCGAAGGGGGTCGGGCCGGAGACCGTGGTGGCGGTGGCCACCCGCCGCTCACCGGACCTGGTCGTCGCCCTCCTCGGCGTGACCAAGGCGGGCGGGATCTACCTGCCGGTGGACCACACCTATCCGGCCGAGCGGATCGCCTACATGCTGGGCGACTCCGGCGCCCGGCTCGCGCTGGTGGACGCCGCCGCGGCCGAGGTGCTGGCCGGGCACGACCTCGACACCCTGCGGGTGGACCGGCTGCCCGACACCGGCTCCGGCACGCCGGTACCGCGCGCCACACGGCCGGACAGCGCCGCCTACGTCATCTACACCTCGGGCTCCACCGGGCAGCCCAAGGGCACAGTGGTCACCCACCGCGGTGTGGCGAGCCTGGTCGCGGCGCACGTCCGGCGGATGGCGGTCACCCCCGACAGCCGGATGCTGCAGCTGGTGTCGCCGAGCTTCGACGTCTCCCTGTGCGAGATGTTCACGGCGCTGCTGTCCGGTGCCGTCCTCGTCCTCGCCGACAAGGAGGACCTGGCACCCGGGCTGCCGCTGGCCCGCACTGTGGACCGGCACGGCGTCACGCACATGATGCTGCCGCCCTCGCTGCTCGCCGCGCTTCCCGTCGACTCGCTGACCAGCGTGGTCTCGCTGCTGGTAGGCGGCGAGACACCACCGCCCGAGCTGGTCGCCCAGTGGGCGCCGGGCCGCCGGATGATGAACGTGTACGGCCCGACCGAGACCACCGTGTGCGCCACCATGAGCGCCCCGATGGCCCCGGACGACCGGGTGTTCCCGATCGGCACGCCCATCCACAACACCCGCCTGTACGTCCTGGACGCGACCCTGTCGCCGGTTCCGGTCGGGGTGTCCGGCGAGCTGTACATCGCCGGGCCGGGGCTGGCCCGCGGCTACCTCGGCCGGCCGGTCGTGACCGCCTCCCGCTTCGTGGCCTGCCCGTTCGGGGAGCCGGGGGAGCGGATGTACCGCACCGGCGACGTGGTGGCCTGGGATGCCGAGGGCGCGCTGGTCTTCCAAGGCCGCGCCGACGACCAGGTCAAGATCCGCGGCTTCCGTATCGAACTCGGCGAGGTGCAGGCCGCGTTGACGGGACATCCCGGAGTGGACCGGGCGGTGGTGGTCGTCGACGACAGCGCCGGCGACCGGCGACTGGTCGGCTACGTGGTGCCCGCCGACGGCGCCTCGGACCACTCGGCGGAGCACCTGGTCGCCGACGTGCACGAGCTGGTCCGGCGGCGGCTGCCGCAGCACATGGTGCCCTCGGCCCTCGTCGTCATCGACGAGGTGCCGCTGACCCTGAGCGGCAAGGTCGACCGGCGGGCGCTGCCCAGGCCGGACTATGTGGGAGAACCGGCAGGCCGGGCGCCGCGCACCGCTCGCGAGGAGATCCTGTGCGGCCTGTACGCGGAGGTGCTCGGACTCGACTCCGTCACCATCGACGACGGCTTCTTCGCCCGCGGTGGCCACTCCCTGCTGGCGTCCCGGCTGATCAGCAGGATCGGCGTCGTCCTCGGCGTCGACCTGCCGCTGCGCACGGTGTTCGACGCCCCCACGGTCGCCGAACTGGCCGCCTTCCTGGAGACGGAGGGGGAGGCCGGACCGGTCGCCAGCCCGTTCGCCCCGGTCCTGACCATCAAGGGCAACGCCGGCGGTCCGGCCGCCGGGGCGGAACCCCTCTGGCTCGTCCACCCGGGCGGCGGCATCTGCTGGCCCTACCTCGGATTCGGCGGCCAACTGCCGGAGTTCGACACGATCCTCGGCATCCAGGCCAAGGGATTCGACGGGCGGAGCCCGCTGCCCACCTCCCTCGACGAGATGGTCCTGGACTACGTCGAGGAGATCCTGGCGATCCAGCCGCGGGGGCCGTTCCACCTGGCCGGATACTCCATCGGCGGCACACTCGCCCAGGCGGTCGCCGCACGACTGCAGGAGCGGGGCCACGAGGTGGCCTTCCTCGCCATGCTCGACTGCGTGCCGGGCGACTACCTGGCGACGCAGCCCGCGCCCACCGCCGGCGCGTTGCGGGAGTACTTCCGTCAGCACCTGACCGGCATGGCCGGCTCGGGGGACTTCGAGACGTTCCTCGACGACGCGGTGCGGGTCATCCTCAACCACACGTCCCTCACCGGGGACTTCCGCTCGCCCGTCTTCCACGGGGACGCGGTCTTCTTCAACGCCGTGCCCAACCCGGAGGGGACGCACGGTGACCGGTGGAAGCCGTACATCACCGGATCCGTCAAGCAGTACGACATCGAGACCACGCACCACGACATGATCAACGCGGAGCCCGCCGCCGACATCTGCCGGATTCTCGGCCGGGAATTCACCGCACGGACCGGCCGGTCAACGGAAATGGAGTGCGACATATGAGCAGCAACCCCTTCGACGACGAGAACGGTGAGTTCCTCGTGGTGGTGAACGACGAGGACCAGCACTCGCTGTGGCCGGCCTTCGCCGAGGTGCCGGCGGGCTGGCGGACCGTGTTCGGCACGGCCGGCCGTGCGGAGTGCCTCGCCTATGTCGAGGAGCACTGGACGGACCTGCGGCCCAGGAGCCTGCGGGCCGCCATGGCCGCCGAGAAGTAGCCCAGGGACCCGGGAACCAGAGAGGAAACCCCTTCCCATGTCGATAGTCATCGAGCGGTGGAACGTCCACCCGGGCAGTACCTGGATGCGTGGAGTCCGGCCCGAGAAGCCCGTCGAGTTCAACGAGGCGCTCGGCGCCTGGTGCGCCTACGGCTACCGGGAGGTGCAGCAGATCCTCGCCGACCACGAGGCGTTCTCGGCGAGGACGGCCGACCTTGCCGCGGTGCAGGTCGACGAGAAGTTCATGGCGGGCGACATCTCCCAGATGGACCCGCCGGAGCAGACCATGTACCGCAAGCTGATCGGCCGGGCATTCAGCCCCCGGATCATCACCAACCTGGAACCGCAGATCCACAAGGTCACCGGTGAACTCCTCGACGCGGTGGACGAGAAGGGCAGCTTCGAGCTGGTCGCCGACCTCGCCTACCCGCTGCCGGTCCGCATCATCGCCGACCTCCTCGGCGTCGACGACCTGGACCTGTTCAAGGGCGCCGCGTTCGACATCGTCGAGAACATGGCGGGCATCGACTTCGTCGCCGGCGGCGAGGACGCCGAGGAGCAGATCCACAGTGCGGAGCAGCGGCTGCAGCCTCTCCTCGACTACATGCTGGAACAGGTCCTTCAGCGTCGCCGCAGCCCCCGCGAGGACCTGCTGACCTATCTCACGCAGGTCGAGGAGGACGGCAATCGCCTCACCGACAACGAGATCGTCAACGTCGCCAATGTGCTGCTGATCACCGGCCACATCACCAGCACCATGATGCTCGGCAACACCATGGCCTGCCTGGACGCCGAGCCCGACAAGCTGGCCCGGGTGCGCGAGGACCGCTCCCTGGTGCCGGGCGCGATCGAGGAGGCCCTGCGGCTGCTGCCGCCGGCCGCGGTGCTGTCCCGGGGCACCCTCCGGGACGTGGAGATCGGCGGCGTCACCATCCCCAAGGGGCAGATGATTCTGCCGTGGGTGGCGGCGGCCAACCGCGACCCGCTGCAGTTCGAGCGGCCCGACGAGTTCCTCCCGGACCGCAGCCCCAACGACCACGTCGTCTTCGGCCACGGCGTCCACTACTGCCTGGGCACCCGGCTCGCCCGGCTGGAGGGCAGGATCGCCGTCAACGCCCTGCTCGACCGCTACCCCGACTTCAGGTCCGACCCGGACCGCCCGACGGAGTTCTTCCCCTCCCCGGACATGGTCGGCGTCCGCTCGATGCCGGTCCTCCTCGACAGGTAGTCACCGACTGGCCGTGGGCCAGGAGTTCGCCGCAAGCGCCCGGCCGGGATGTCCCCGCCGGGCGCTTGCGCATGCCCGCCCGCGGGCCCGGGTCCGCCGATAACGAAGCGATAAGACCCCTCCGTAGCGTCGTCGGTGAACGAGCAAGGAGCCCCCCACGACGACGGGAGTCACTTCTCGTAGGCGCGTTGTGCGTCGTCGTTGCCGAATCCCGTGCAAGTCATATGAGAAGGAGTAAGCCGTGACCCAGCTGAAGCGTCGGGGGGATCGATGGTTGATCCTCGGCGTCGTCTGCCTGGTGCAGCTCGTCGTCATTCTCGACAACACCATCCTGAACGTCGCCATCCCCTCCCTGACCAAGGAGCTCGGCGCCACCACCGCGCAGACCCAGTGGGTGATCGGCGCGTACTCGCTGGTCCAGGCGGGTCTGCTGATCACCGCAGGCGGATTCGCCGACCGGTACGGCCGCAAGCTCACCCAGATGCTCGGCCTTGCCTTCTTCGGGGCCGGCTCGCTCGCCGGGGCCTTCGCCACGGAGCCCGTCCAGCTCATCGCCGCCCGCGCGGGCATGGGCATCGGCGGCGCCCTGCTGCTCGCCACCAACATGGCCATCATCGTCCGTACCTTCGACGCGGAGGAGACGCCGAAGGCGCTCACCGTGATCATGGGCGTGGCGTCGCTCGGCCTGGCGCTCGGTCCCGTCATCGGCGGCGTCCTCCTCGCGCACTTCTGGTGGGGCTCGGTCTTCCTGGTCAACGTGCCGGTCTGCTTCATCGGCCTGGTGGCGGTGGCCAAGCTGGTCCCGGAGTCCAAGGACCCGCACGGCGACCACCCCGACCTGCTCGGCGCGCTGCTGTCCACGGTGGGCATGACCGCGATCGTCTACGCGGTCATCCAGGGCCCCGAGTACGGCTGGACCTCCGGCCGCACTCTGCTGACCGGTGTCGGCGGTGTGCTCGTCATGGCCGCCTTCATCGTCTGGGAGCGCCGTACGCCGCACCCGCTGCTGGACATGTCGTTCTTCTCCAACCCGCGCTTCCGCGGCGCCGTCTCCGGCGGTGTGCTGGTCGCGTTCGGCCTGTCCGGTTCGCTGTACCTGCTCACCCAGCACCTGCAGTTCGTCCTCGACTACGACCCGCTGGAGGCCGGTCTGCGTCTCATGCCGATGGCGCTGACGCTCGTCGCGCTCAACCTCACCGGCGTGGGTGTGCGGGTCACCGCCAAGCTGGCGCCCCCGGTCGCCACCGGCCTGGGCCTCGCCCTGATGGCGGCCGGCCTGGCCTCCATCGCGGTGCTCGGCCGGGACGGCTCCTACCCGGGCATCCTGCTGGGCCTGGTGCTGATGGGCGCGGGCGTCGGCTGCGCCAAGCCGGCGATGGCCGGTGCGGTGATGACCTCGATCCCGCCGGAGAAGGCGGGTGTCGGTTCGGGCCTGATGGGCACCATCAGCGAGGTCGGCAACTCGCTCGGCGTCGCCTGCCTGGGCGCGGTGCTCACCGTGGGCTTCGCGGGCGCGCTGCCCGCCGGAGTGCCCGACCGGGCCGCGCGTTCCCTGCCGGACGCCGTCGCGGCCGCCGGTCCCGGCGCGACGCACCGGGTGCACGAGGCCTTCGCGGACAGCCTGACCACCGCCCAGCTGATCGGCGCGGTCGCGGTCCTGCTCGGCGGCCTGGTCGCCTCCTGGCTGCTTCGCCAGGGCGGTGTGGGGCAGCAGGACGGTAGCGAGCAGAACGACGCGACCGAGCAGGAGGCGATCGCGGCCTGAGCGGACCGGCTGAAAGTCCATCCCGACCGCTCATCCCCATGCAGCCCGTGGCCCACCCCCCTCCGTGGACCACGGGCTGCGCTTCACACTCCGCTGAGGGCATCGTCATGCAGGTCTTCGACACTCCGGAACCGATCCTCGCCACCATCGAAGTCAACGTCGGTGAGGTACGGATCACCGCAGGCGACCGCACCGACACCACCGTCGACGTTTCTCCCGCCGACCGGGCCGAATTCCGCGACCTGGTGACCGCCGCCGAGGCCGTCGTCACCTGCGACGGCAAAGAACTGCTGGTGTCCGTGCCGCGGGCGGGCGACCTGCCCCGCGGCGGCGGGTCCGTGTCCGTCGCCATCGAGGTTCCGGCCGGCTCCGCCGTGCACGGCACCGCCCTCGCCGCGGACTTCCACGGCACCGGCCGGCTGGGGGAGTGCCGGATCGTCGTCGACTGCGGCCACGTCCGGCTCGATCGGACGGGACCGCTGCACCTCAACTCCCTGCTCGGCAACGTCACCGTGGTACGGGTGGCCGGCGACGTCGAGGCGGTCGCCGAGAGCGGCGACGTGCGCATCGGCACCGTCGAGGGCAGCACCCGGCTCACCAGGACCCAGGGCGCCACGCACCTCGGCGAGGTCGTCGGCGACGCGCACGTGTCGGTGCGCAGCGGGGACGTCCGTATAGGCCGGGCGCACGCCGCGGTCGACATCCGGGCCAGGCAGGCCGACATCGGTGTCGACGAGGCCGTACGGGGGCCGCTGGTGCTGGAGTCCGAGTCCGGGACGATGGAGATCGGCATCGTCGACGGCGTGGCCGCCCGCCTCGACCTCGCCTCCCGGTCCGGAACCGTCTACCGGTCCCTCGACCTGCTCGACGGCGCGGCGCCACCCGCCCGTGCCGACAAGGCCGTCGAGGTGCGGGCGCGTACCGGCACCGGCGACATCGTGGTCCGCCGGGCGGTGCTCGACCCCGACGAGGAACCGCCTTTCTGAAAGAGAACCGAAAGAACTTCTGTCCTGTCGACGGGACAGTGCACGACGGTGAACTCCCGTGCATTACGCGATGTATTGCCGAAAACCTTCACTTACTGGTGGTGGGCGGATACGGCGTCCTACGATGGCGAGGAGCCGGAAAGGTATCCAGGGTCTGTTGACCGCTTGCGGCAGTCGTTCCAACAATGTGAATGCGGCCGTCATGACGGAGTGGCCGGACTTATGGGCCAGTTGCCGTACTTTCCATCAACGGAGGAATACCGTGACCGAATTCGCTGACCGCTGGGGTTTCGCACCGGACAAATTCTGGCTGCGCGGCGAGCGGCCCGAGAACCCTGTCGAGTGGCGCGAGGAACTCCAGCGTTGGGAGGTGTACGGCTACCCCGAGGTCAACGAGGCGCTGAGCAACAACGACGGCTACTCCGCCGACTCCGGCAAGCTGTTCAACTTCGACGAGGAGACGGCGAAGTACTTCGACGGCGATCTCGCCCAGATGACCGGGGTCGAGCACGCGAACATCCGCAAGCAGGCCGCTCAGGCCTTCGACCCGAAGTTCATCGCACGCCTCGAGACCCGCGTGCGCGATCTCTCCAACGAATACGCGGACACTCTTGAGAAGTTCGCCAAGTTCAACCTGCTGAGCGATTTCGTCGACCACGTCGCCGGAATCGTCTTCAGTGAGCTGCTCGGTATTCCCGCCGAGGACCGGACCATGTTCAAGCTGGTCGACCAGAACATGGACCAGGAAGCCCAGATGACGCAGGTCGGCGAGGGCACCGAGGACGGCTACTTCGAGCAGCTGACCAAGCCCCTGCAGCCGCTGCGCGAGATGCTCGGCACGCATGTCGACGCGAAGACGAAGGACCCGAAGGACGACCTGATCAGCCTGCTGAGCCAGGTCACCAAGGTCGACGGAAGTCTGATGACGCGGGACCAGATCATCAACTTCATCATCGGCATCCTGGGCGCCGGCCACCTCGCCACCCCGCTGCTGGTGGGCAACACCATGCTGTGCCTGGAGTCCTTCCCGGAGCAGTACGCGCTGGTCAAGTCGGACTACTCGCTGATCCCGGGGATGATCGAGGAGTCGATGCGCTTCCTGACCCCGGGTGCCGCCTCCTACCGCGCCACCCTCCAGGATGTGGAGCTCGGCGGCAAGCAGATACCCAAGGACTCGCTGCTGCGCGTCTACCTCGGCGCCGCCAACCGCGACCCGCGTCAGTTCACCGACCCCGACAACTACGACGTGACCCGCAGCCCCAACGCCCACCTCGGCTTCGGCCGCGGCGCCCACTACTGCATGGGCGGGCAGATGGTCCGCGTGGAGACCCGCGTGGTCTTCGAGGTCCTGTTCACCCGGTTCCCGAAGCTGCGGGTCGACCCGGCCATCCCGCCGCTCTTCTTCAACTCGCCCGACTTCACCGGCGTGCGCTCGGGAGGCCTGCACGTTCGTATCGACTGATACGTGCCTCCCCGCACAGCGAGAGGTGCTCCCCGGACGGTGGGGAGCACCTCTCGCTGTGTGCGTGGCGGACCCGCGGGTCAGGGGCGGCGCCGGTAGGACCGGCCGGCGAGGTTGATGGCCTCGACGGCGCCCGCGGAGTCCCGCGAGAAGACACCGCGCATCCCTGCCAGAGGGCCGGTGAGGACGATGTACTGGTCGTCGGCGTCGGGCAGCAGGCCGAACTCGGACGGCTCGAAGTCGGGGGCCTTGCCGATGACTTCGCGCGCCTGCTCGGTGACCTCGAAGCCGAGCAGCAGCCGCTCGTCCCGGGCGCTGATCACAGCGCGGCCGGTGGCGGTCTCGTAGACGCCGACGAGCTCGCTCGCCCGTGCCCGGTCGAAGGGGATCGGTTCCGGGTCGCGCTCCACCAGCCCGAGATAGGTCTCCAGGGCCCAGCGCACCACGTCCTGGTTGTAGGGGATGCCGTTCGGGCCCGCCGTCCCGACTGAGACCACGGCGAAGTCCCTCTCGGGGACGATCAGCAGCCACGAGTACTGGCCGACCATCGAGCCGCCGTGGCCGACCGTGGGGACCGAGTCGACCTTGCGCAGGAACCAGCCGAGCCCGATGCCGTCGCCGAAGTAGTCGCCCTCCACCTCGGTGGTCGGCTTCTGCATCAGCGTGAGCAGTTCATGCGGCAGGACACCGCCGCCGTCGGAGAGGTGGAAGCGGGCCCAGCGCAGCTGGTCGCCAATGGTGGAGACGAGACCGCCGGACGGGTCCGCGTAGCGCTCCGGCAGCCACTCGGTGGTGATGTCGAGCGTGCCGTCGGCCTGTGCGGCGTGCCCCATCGCCACGTGTCCGGTCAGTTCCTCCGTCATGAACGCCGCCGTCGTGAGCCCGACCGGCTGGAGGATCAGCGACCGCATGGCCTCGGCGTACGGCTTTCCGGTGAGCTTCTCCAGCAGCAGGCCGATGACGGCGAAGCCCGCGTTCTTGTACGCGGCGTGCTCGCCTGGCGGGTACTCCACGGGCAGGTCGGCCATGCCGGCGACGAACCGTTCGAGGCTGTCGTCCCCGCCCTCGGGGAGATAGTCGCTCCACCCGCCGGTGTGGTTGAGCAGATGCGTGATCGTGAGGGAGTCGGTCGCGTCCTCGTCCGAAAGCCGGAAGTCCGGGAGGTAGCGCCGCACCGGCGCGTCGAGGTCGACCCTGCCGTCGGCGACCAGGCGCATGAGCGCGGTGGCGGTGAACGTCTTGGTGATGGAGCCGAAGTGGAAGAGGGTGTCGGGGCCCAGCGGCCGGGGATCCGCCACGCTCGTCGGGCCGTGGAAGGCGTAGCTCTCCTCACCCCCGGCGAAGACGGCGACAGCGGAACCAGGAATTCCGTATTCCGCCGCCTTGGCCGAGATGAACTGAGGGAGCCGGGTGTCGGTCATGTTTCCTCCATGCGTCACGCAACGGCGAACGAGCGTATCGGCAGGACCAGTTGGGGGACCGGCTTCCCGCCATCACGGCGCGCCCGGGCCCCGGCCGTGCCGCGGGGGCGGCACGGGCCGGGGCCGTCGGCCGGGCTGCGGGGGATCAGCCGGCCTTCTCGGAAACCTCCCGAAGGAGGGGGCGCAGGGAATCGGCGGACGCGGCGAGGATCTCCTGGACCTGGTCCAGCTGCTCCCCGGTGAGGGAGCGGTTGCGGGCGGAGTCCTGCACCTGCTCCGCGAAGCGCTCCAGCATCCGCTTCAGCAGCCGCTGGGTCTCCTTGGTGTCCTTGCTCCTGGAGCCGCCGCCGACGTGGCCGGTGCTGCGTCGCATGGCGGCGCGGATCCGCTCGTCGATGTCGGCGTTCACCGCGGCCTCCAGGTTCTCGCCGGTCCACTGCTCCAGGGCCGCCGTGGTGAGCTCCTCCTTGAGCTGCGCCTTGATGTCCCTGGCCTGTTCCTTCGCCTGCTTGCGCATGAGGGGTACCTGCTCCTTCAGCTCGGTGCGGATCTGACGGCCGAGGGTGGGGCGTTTGCCGGCCGCCGTGGGGGTGAGGTGCTCGGACAGTGCGGCGACGGTCGGGTGCTGGAAGAGCCGGCGGATCGTGGTCTCCAGGCCCAGCGTCCGGCGCATCCGGCCGAGGATGCGAGTGGCCTTGAGCGAGTTGCAGCCCAGGGCGAAGAGGTTGTCGTCGATCCCGACCTCGTCGACGCCGAGGACCTCCGCGATCAGCTCGCAGACGGCGCGCTCCTGCTCGGTCCGCGGCCCGCGGCGGCCTTCGGGGGCCTGCTCGGCACCCGGCTCGGGCAGCGCGTCCCGGTCGACGGTGCCGTCCGCCGCGAGCGGCAGCTCCTCCAGCGTGCCGAACACGGCCGGAACCAGGTGGTCGGGCAGGTGCCGGGCGGTGAACTCGCCCAGCTCCTCGGGCCTGACGGTGGTGCCGCGCACCGGCACGACATAGGCCGCCAGCCCGGGCTCGCCGTCCACCTCGCGCACGACCGCCGTCGCCTGGGACACGTCCGGGTGGGCCGCCAGTACGGCCGCGACCTCGCCGGGGGCCACCCGGCGCCCGCGCACCCGTGGCAGACGGGAGTCCGGGTCGACGTACTCGAGCGTGCCGTCCGGGCACCAGCGGACCAGGTCCCCGGTGCGGTACAGCCGGCCGCCGAACGGGCCGCAGGGGTCGGCCACGAACCGCTCGGCCGTCAGGCCGGCCCGGCCGTGGTAGCCGCGCGCCACCTCGCCGGCGACGTACAGCTCGCCCGTGACACCGGTCGGTACGGGCCGCAGCGCCGAGTCCAGGACGCGGACCCGTACGCCCCCGAGCGGGGCGCCCAGCGGCCGGCGCACACAGGTGGCCTCCGTCTCGCGCGGGGCGGTGTACGCGACGGTGTGCGCCGCCTCGGCGGGGCCGTGGGTGCCGACCACCCGGACGCCCGGTATCGCCTCGCGCAGCCGCCGTACGAACGACCCGGGCAGCGTGTCCCCGGTGAGGACGACCGTGCCGACGTAGATCACACCCGGCGATCGGTCCAGCACCTGGGCGAGGAAGGGGGCGACCGAGCTGAGCACGTCACCGGTCCAGCCCCAGTCCCGGCCCAGGGAGCCGATGTCGGTCGGGATCCTGACCGAGGCGCCCGAGCACAGCGCGCCGAGGACCTCGAAGACCGTCGCGTCGTCGTGCGGCGACGCCGCCAGCAGCCGTGTCCCGCCGGACAGGTCCGCCTCGTCCGCGAAGCGCAGCGCCGCGTGTGACAGGGCGTCGTGACCGACGGCCACGAGCGGGCCGTCGCCGCGCGCCGGACGGCGAAGCCAGGCGAGGTGCAGCGGGGCGAGGGGCTCGACGCGGTCCTCGTCGCCCGGGTCGGCGTTGTCGGTGGGCGCCCCGGGCTGTGTGCCGAGCGTGTCGACGTCGGCCCGTGTGACGACCTCGGTCGCCTCGGAGGGGACCGCCCCGCCGGGCTCGGCCAGGACGAACGCGGCACCGGACTTCAGCGTCCCCAGCAGCGCGACCGCCAGCTGGACGGAGCGCGGCAGCGCGAGGCCGACCACGGTCTCGGGGCCCACGCCCTGTCGGATGAGCCGGTGCGCGAGGCGGTTGGCCCAGGTGTTGAGCTCCCGATAGGTCAGGGACACCCCGTCCGCGCTGACCGCCTCCGCGTCCGGTGTCGCGGCGGCCTGCCGCTCGACCAGGACGGGCAGGGCGGCGGCCTGCCGGCCGACGGCGGTCCGCTCGCGCTCGGGGGCGACCAGCACGTCGACCGCGCCGACGGCCCGTGCGGGATCTTCCGTCAGCTGCCGCAGTACCGCATGCAGCCGTGCGGCGATGGTCCGCACCGCGTCCGCGGCGAGGACGTTGAGGTGGTACTGCAGGGTCAGGGACAGCTCGCCGTCGGTGTGGACGATCAGCGCCAGCGGGTAGTTCGCGGCGCCCTCGGCGTGCATCCCGGTGACCTCGATGCCGGCCGCGGCGCCGGCGTCGGCCAGACCGACGCGGTCCACCGGGTACGACTGGAAGGCCACCAGCGTGTCGAACAGGGCGTCCACGCCCAGGTCCTGGTGGATGTCGGCGAGCCCGTAGTGGTGGTGGTCCAGCAGCTCGAACTGCCGCTCCTGCAGGCGGGTCAGCAACCCGGCGAGGCTGTCGCCGGGGGTGAGGCGGACCCGTACCGGAAGGGTGTTGATGAACAGACCCACCATCGACTCCACGCCGGGCAGGGTCGCCGGACGGCCGGAGACGGTCGCGCCGAACACCACGTCCGTGCGCCCGGTGAGCGCGCCGAGCAGCACCGCCCAGGCGCCCTGCACCAGTGTGTTGACCGTGACGCCCAGCTCGGCGGCGCGCCGCAGCAGGCGGCGGGTCTCGTCGTCGGAGAGGCTGACGCGTTCCTCGGCGGCGCCGGAGACCTCGCCGCGCGGAGCGCGTGCGGCGAGGAGGGTCGGCTCCTCGACGCCGGCGAGTTCCTCCTTCCACGCCTTCGCCGCGCCGTCGCGGTCCTGCCGGGAAAGCCAGGACAGGAAGTCGCGGAAGTCGCGGACCGCGGGCAGCGTGGAGGCGTCGCCCCCGGAGGCGTACAGGCGCAGCAGGTCCTGCAGCAGGATCGGCTCGGACCAGCCGTCGATCAGCACATGATGGGTGGTCAGGACCAGTTCGTGGTCGTCCCGTCCGCAGCGCAGCAGGGTCAGGCGCAGCAGCGGCGGACGGGCGAGGTCGAAGTGGGTGGCGTAGTCCTCGGCGAGGAACCGCCGGCGCGCCTCGTCGCGCTCGTCCTCGGGGAGGCCGCTGAAGTCCAGCTCCCGCCAGGGCAGTTCGACGTCGTCGACGACGAGCTGCAGCAGGTCGTCCTCGGAGTCCTCGGCGAAGGCCACGCGCAGGTTGGCGTACCGGTCGAGCAGGGCCTGGCCGGCCGCGCGCATCCTGGCCGCGTCGACCTCGCCGGTCAGGCGGATCACGGTCTGCATCTGGTACGCGTCGTAGCCGTCGGCGCTGAGCGTCGACTCGAAGAGGATGCCGGACTGCAGGGAGGTCAGCGGCCACACGTCCGAGAGCGCCGGGTAGCGCTCCTTGAACTCCCGGAAGCGGGCGGAGCCGGCGTCCGTCAGCGGGGCGGAGGCGGCGGAGTCCGCGCTGTGGTCCCTGCGCGTGGCGACCCGGGCGAGTGCGGCGACGGTACGGCACTGCAGGATCTGCCGGGGGGTGACCTCCAGTCCGCGGGCGCGGGCCCGGGTGGCGACCTTGATCGCCTTGGTGCTGTCGCCGCCCTCGCGCAGGAAGTCGTCGTCGACACCGGTCCGTTCCACGCCGAGCACCTCCGCGAAGGCACCGGCCAGGATCTCCTCCCGGGGCGAGGACGGCGCCCGGTAGGGGGCGGAGGCGAAGACCGGCTCGGGCAGGTGCAGCCGGTCCAGCTTGCCGTTCGGGGTGAGCGGCAGCCGGTCGAGGAACATGACGGTGGCGGGCACCATGTAGGCGGGCAGCCGGTCCGCCGCGAGCGCCAGCAGCGCCTCGGCGCCGACGCCCCCGTCGGACACCACGTAGGCGATCAGGCGGTCGGAGCGGGCGACGACCACGCACTGCCGTACGTCCGCGTGGGAGCGGAACACGGCCTCGATCTCGCCGAGTTCGACGCGCAGTCCGTGGATCTTGACCTGGAAGTCCTTGCGGCCGATCAGTTCGATCAGGCCGTCGGGGCCGAATCGCGCGACGTCGCCGGTGCGGTACAGGCGCTCGTCCGCGACCACGTCCTGGTACGACCAGTCGAGGAACCGCTCGGCGGTGCGCTCCGGCTGGTCCAGGTAGCCGCGGGCCAGACCCGTGCCCGCCAGGTACAGCTCGCCGGGCACGCCCTGCGGCACCGGCTGCAGACGGTCGTCGAGGATGTAGGTGCGCTGGTTCGCCATGGGACGGCCGTACGGGATGCTCGTCCACCGCGGGTCGGTCTTCTCCACCTCGTAGAGCGTCGAGTGGATGGAGGACTCGGTGGCCCCGCCCATCACGACGAACCGCAGCCCGGGCGCCAGGGCGCCGATCCGGTCGGGCAGCGTGACCGGGACCCAGTCCCCGCCGAGCAGCGCCAGGCGCAGCAGCGGCAGCGGCTCGGCGCCGGTCTGCTCCAGGTGATCGGCGAGCAGGTTCAGCAGCGCCGGCGCCGAGTTCCACACGGTGATGTTCTCGGCGATCAGCAGCCCGGCCCAGTGCTCGGGGTCCTTCGCGCGCGCGGCGTCCGGTACGACCACGGTGCCGCCGGCGATGGTCAGGCCCAGGAACTCGTAGACCGACATGTCGAAGCTGGGCGAGGACAGGGCGAGCACCGAGTCGCCCGGGCCCACGCCGTAGCGGGTGTTGAGGTCGGCGATGTTGTTCAGGACGCCCCGGTGGCGCAGCGCGATCGGCTTGGGCGCGCCCGTCGATCCCGAGGTGTGGATGATGTAGCACAGGTGGTCGGGGGTGGCGATGCGGCCCGGGTTGTGGACCGGCCGGGTCGCGAGGGCGTCGGCGTCCCGGTCGAGCAGGACCAGCGGCGTCCCCTGCTCGCCGCTCGTGGGCAGGTTGGCGGCCAGCTCCGTGCGGCTGATCATGACGGTGCAGGAGGTGCCGGCCACCATGGCCGCGATGCGCTGAGCCGGGTAGTCCGGGTCGAGCGGCACATAGGCGCCGCCCGCCTTGAGCACGGCCAGCTCCGCAATCAGGAGCTGCGCCGAGCGGTCCAGGCACAGGCCGACCCGCGCGTCCGGGCCCACGCCCAGGGAGCGCAGATGGTGGGCGAGGCGGTTGGCAGCCGTGTTGACCTCGCGGTACGTCAGTTTCGCGGCCCCGTGGACGACGGCGACCGCGTCGGGCGCGGCGTCCGCGCGGGCCTCGAAGGCCTCGTGCAGGCAGCCCTGATTGGGCAGATCGGTCTCGGTGCGGTTCCACTCCACGAGGGTGCGGTGCAACTCCTCGTCGGTGAGCAGCCGCAGCCGGTCCACGGTCTGCTCGGGGTGGCGCAGTCCGTCCACCAGGAGGGTGCGGTAGTGGCCGAGCAGCCGCAGTGCCGTGGAGGGCTCGAAGAGCTCGGCGTCGTAGTGGAGTTCCGCCTTCCGGTCGTGCACGATCAGGTGGAGTTCGAAGGGGGCGTCGTCCAGGGACGAGGCCGCCCCGGCCGTGAAGCCGGCGGGGCCGGTGCCGGGCGCGTCCGCGACGGTGTCGGCCGCGGCCAGGTCGCGCAGCGTCGCATCACCGCTGACCTGGAAGCGCATCTCTCCGCCCGCGGTGGCCAGGGCGATCCGGTCCTGGCCGGTGTAGCGGTGGAGCACCGCCGCGAAGGCCGCGGCGAGGACGGGCTCCCGTACCGACCTGGAGTCCAGGTCCGTGCTCGCCACGGCCGAGCAGCGGGGGGCCGTGCCGGGGCGGCGCGGCCGGTCCGTCGGCACGAGTACGGGGGGCCAGGGCGGGGTGCCCGGCGTGGGACGGGCGTCGAAGGCGGGGCGGTGGTCGGTCATGTTCCGACTCCGATCAGGGAAACCGGGACACGGTGGGCGGTGTCGATGGGCAGGGGATGACGGGAGCACAGCCACTGGACCTCGGCACGGACCTGGGCGACCAGCGCCGGGTCGATCCGGTACTCGGTGTCGGACTGGGCGGTGGTGCCGGCGAGGACGGTGTGCAGCAGCTGGGCGCAGACGCGCATCTGCGCGGCATCCATCCCGCGCTGAGCCAGGATGTTCGTGCCCAGCCGCAGACCGCTGGTGACCAGCGGCGGCTTGGTGTCGCCAGGGATGCGGTTGCGGTTGGCGAGGATGCCGCACTCCTCCAGGGCCCGCTCGGCGACCACACCGCTCAGACCGAAGTCCGTGACGTCGATCAGGACCATGTGGTTGTCGGTGCCGCCGGTCAGGATCCGGTGGCCGAGAGCGGAGAGCTCCTGGGCCAGGGCGCGGGCGTTGTGCACGATCAGCCGCGCCGTCTCCTGGAAGGCGGGCTCGGCGGCGGCGGCGAAGGCACGGGCCTTGGCGGCGACGGACGCCGGACTGGGCGTGCCCTGCGACTGCGGGAAGACCGCGCGCTGCATCAGCCGGTGCAACGGGGTGCGGCCGTCCGGGCCGGGCGTCTTGTACTCGCGCCCGCTGAGGATCAACCCGCCGCGCGGACCGCCCAGTTGCTTGTAGGTGCTGGTGGTGGTGATGTGCGCGACGTCCACCGGGCTGGGGTGCCGGCCCGCGGCCACCAGACCGGCGATGTGGGAGATGTCCGCGAGCAGATAGGCCCCGGCGATGTCGGCGATGGCCCGGAACCGGGCGAAGTCGATCAGCCGGGGGTAGGCGCTGGCCCCGGCGATCAGCACCCGCGGCCGGTGTTCCAGGACCAGGTCCGTCAGCCGCGCGTAGTCGATGCGGCCACTCTCGTCCAGGCCGTAGGAGACCGAGTGGTAGTGGCGGCCGGTCACCGAGGCGGGCGAGCCGTGGGTGAGGTGCCCGCCGGCGTCCAGGTCCAGGCCGAGCAGGGTGTCGCCCGGCCGCATCAGGGCCGCGAGGACGGCGAGGTTGGCCGAGGAGCAGGAGTGCGGCTGCACGTTGGCGTACCGTGCGCCGAACAGGCGCTTGGCCCGCTCCACCGCCAGGTTCTCGACCGCGTCGAACTGCTGGGCTCCGGGATGGTAGCGGGCGCCCGGATAGCCCTCGGCGGTCACGTTGGAGAGGGCGGACCCGCCGACCGCCAGTACGGACGGATCCGCGATGCTCGCCGACGCGACCATCGCGAGGGTCGAGTTCTGCTGGGTGACCTCGGCGTCGAGGAGTCCGGCGAGCTCGGGATCCGTGTGGTGCAGGGAGACCATGCCGGCCCGGAGCAGTTCCGCCTGCTCGCCGGTCCGGGAGAGTCCGCCCCGTGGCGTCGTGGGTGCCTGGGCAGCAACTGACTGCCGTGTCATCGCATTACCTCATCTCGTGCTCAATGCCTCGAAGAATGGGAGTGCACGGTGCTTCAGGTCTGTGGGGGCGGGAGCGATCCGGATGCCGGGGCAGGAGGCTCGTCCGCGTGGGGGCCTCAGTGCGTGCGGTCCTTGTTGAAGTGCTTCAGGGACCAGACGAAGCCGAGGACGGTGATCCCGGCGCACCACGCGGCGGCGATGTAGCCGCTGTCGCCGATCTCGGTGCCGAACAGCAGGCCGCGGAGCGTCTCGATCATGGGCGTGAAGGGCTGGTACTCGGCGAAGTCGCGCAGGCCGGCCGGCATGGTGTCGGTGGGGACGATGCCGGACCCCACGAAGGGGAGCAGGATCAGCGGGAAGGGGGCGTTGGAGGCGGCGTCGAGGGTCTTGGAGGCCAGGCCGACGCCGACGCCGAGCCAGGTCAGGGCGAAGCTGAGGGCGGTGAGCAGGCCGAGGACGGCGAGCCATTCGAGCGGGGTGGCGTTCGAGCGGAAGCCCATCAGGAAGCCGACGGCGAGGACCGCGGCCATGGAGGCCAGGGTCTGGACCACGCTGGAGGTGGCCCGGGCGATGAGGATGGCCGGACGGAAGATGGCCATCGTCTTGAACCGGGCGATGATGCCCTCGGTCATGTCGATGCTGGTGGAGACGGCGGTGCCGATCATGCCGGTGGCGGCCGTCATGACGATCAGGCCGGGCAGGACGTAGTTGACGTAGTCGGCGTCGCCGTTCGGCAGGGCGGGAACGCCCTTGCCCAGGACGTGGCCGAACACCTCGACGAACAGCAGCAGGAACAGCACCGGGATACCGATGACGGAGAGCGTGGTGGTCGGGTACCGCAGCTGGTTCTTGATGTTGCGGCGCAGCAGCGTGACGGAGTCGGCGACCGCGTAGCCGACGGTGCTCATGCCAGGACCTTCTTCCGGTCGGCGGGGAGGGGGTTGGCGGCGGTCGTGCCCCGGCCGGTGAGGGCGAGGAAGACGTCGTCCAGGTCGGGGGTCTTCAGGGCGAGTTCGTCCACGGTGGCCACGTCGAGACGGCCCAGGACGACCTGTACGGAGGCGGCACTGCCGTCGCTGGGCACGCGCAGGGTGAGGGCGTCGTCGTCGCGGCTGAGCGGGAGGCCGGCCAGGGCGCGCCGGGCGGCGGCCAGGGCGTGCTCGCTGGTGAACCGCAGGTCCACGCTGCCGCCGGGAATGCGCCGCTTGAGTTCCTCGGGGGTGCCCTGGGCGACCAGTCGGCCACCGTCGAGGACGGCGATCCGGTCGGCCAGCTGGTCGGCCTCCTCCAGGTACTGGGTGGTCAGGAAGATGGTGACACCGTCGGCGACCAGCTCGCGGATCAGGTCCCACATGGCCCGGCGCACCCGGGGGTCGAGGCCGGTGGTGGGTTCGTCCAGGAAGATCAAGCGGGGGGCGCCGACCAGGGTCATCGCCAGGTCCAGCCGTCGCTTCATGCCGCCCGAGAAGGTGACCACCGGCTTGCGGCCGGCCTCCGCCAGGTCGAACTGCTCCAGCAGCCGCGCGCACCGCTCCCGTGCGACCGCGCGGTCCAGGTGCCACAGGCGGCCCATCAGCGCCAGGTTCTCGGCCGCGGTCAGGAACGGGTCGACGGCCGAGAACTGACCGGTCACCCCGATGCTCGCCCGCACCCCGTCGGGGTCCGCGGCCAGGTCGCGCCCGAGGACCGTCACCTCTCCGGAGTCCGCCTCCGTCAGCGTGGACAGGATCTTCACCGTGGTGGTCTTGCCCGCCCCGTTCGGACCGAGCAGCGAGAACACCGAACCCTCGGGAATGGACAGGTCCACCCCGTCGAGCACCTGGTGTTCCCCGTATGCCTTGCGCAGTCCCCTGGCCGTGATGGCCGCGCCCGTCCTGGGGCCCTGGGACGTCCTGGCCGGGCCAGCCGTCATGGCTTTCCTCCTGGAAATGGCGGATGTCGTGCTTCAGGTCGTATTGCGAAGGGAACCGGTGACCGGCCGCCGGGGCGCCGGTGCACCTGTCCGCGAAATGCGTCGCACCGCCATGCGCAGGGCGACGGAAAGGTATTTGGCGGCGATGCGGGAGATTTCCCTGACCGCCAGATCCAGATGAACGGGGATCATGGCAACTGCTCCATCAGGTCGGCGGTCGCGCGATGGCGGCCGCATGCGCTCTCACGGAAGGACCGCTGAACCCGGCCCCTGATGTCGGGCGTCTTCTCCTGGCTGAGCTTGAACATCGCGTCGGCCCTGGAGACGGTGAACCGGAAGGCGCCGACGGCCGGCATGATCTCGCGGAAGTAACCGATCGACTCGGCCATGTCCCAGCCCGTGCCGAACCGGTCCTCGAAGGCCCGCACGGTGGAGGTCACCACGCGCAGCGTGTCCTCCTCCGGGACGCCCTCGTCGAGCTTCTCGATCGTGCCGTGTGCGTGCACTGCGGTGAAGTCCCAGGTCGGAGCCGCCGGCGAGACCTCGTACAGCGTCGGCGACACATAGGCGTGCGGTCCGGTGAAGGTCAGCAGCACGGTGGCGCCCGGCCTGAGCGCGGCCCAGTGCGGGTTCGCCCTGTTCATGTGGCCGAGCAGCGTGGTGCCCGCCAGGCCCGCGGCCGGCTCGTCGGCGGTGTGCGGATCCGGAATCACCGGCAGGTGCGTGGCGAAGGGGCCCTCGGCGTCCGTGCCGTTGCTCACCATCATCGCCAGCGGGTTCTGACGGATCAGTTCGAGCATCCAGGAGGCGTCTGGTTCGCGGTACAGCGGTGGAACGAACATCGGGTACCGCCCTCTCGGCTTCGGCGTGATTGTCTTCGTGTTTCTCGGGGGTGTGTCTTGTTCCTGCGCCGAGAAAACTAGCCACGCCTTCTTTCGAAGCGTTATCGATCGGACTTCGACGGGCGGGTATTCAGGGCGTCCCACGTGCGGGGAAACCGGAATCTGCCTTGCGATATATGCCTGGCCGGTGTTCGACGGTGCCCGGCCCGGCACACCGGAAACCGGCCGGGGTCTTTGGCCGAAAAAGGTTCGATAACGAAAGGGAAAGCCGCGCGAATAACGTCGTTCGCCGAGTCGTCACTGCCCCGGATCGAGGTCAGGAGAGAGCATGTTCCATGTGAATTCTGAGGTCGGTGAGCTGAAACAGGTCATCCTGCACGAGCCTGGTCTGGACCTCGAGCGGCTGACACCGAGCAACAAGGACGCGCTGCTCTTCGACGACGTCGTCTGGACCGCCCGGGCGCAGGAGGAGCACCGCCTCTTCCAGCAGCTCTTCCGCGACCGGGGAGTGAAGGTGCACCTCCTGCACGGCCTGCTCGCCGAGACGGTCAAGCACGAGGAGGCCGTGGCTTTCGTACTCGACCGCGTCCTGGACGAGCGGCAGCCCCATCTGGGTGCCACGCTCGCCGGGACCACCCGCCGGCTGCTCGCCGCGATGGGCCCGGAGGACCTGGCCACTCACCTGCTCGGCGGACTGACCAAGCGTGAGCTGACCGAGGCGCTGGGGGAGGGCCGCACAGGCGGCCGGTCCCTGGGCCTCGACCTGCTGGCCGATGGCGACTTCGTCCTCCCGCCGCTGCCCAACTCGCTGTTCACCCGCGACACCAGTTGCTGGGTGTACGACGGCGTCTCGGTCAACCCGATGCGCAAGGCGGGCCGCAGGCGCGAGACGGTCAACTACGAGGCGATCTACCGGTTCCACCCGATGTTCGCGGAACACGGCGCCAAGCGCTGGATCGACGGCGAGGCCATGGCGCCGGCCGCGATCGAGGGCGGCGACGTGGAGGTCATCGGCAACGGCACCGTCCTGGTCGGCATGGGCGAGCGCACCACCCCGGCCGCCGTGGAGATCCTGGCCCGCCGACTGTTCGAGGCGGGCTCCGCCCGGCGCGTGATCGCCGTCGAGCTGCCCAAGGCCCGCGCCTTCATGCACCTGGACACCGTGATGACCATGGTGGACAGGGACGCCTTCACGCTCTTCACGGGCCTCGACCGGCGCATGCTGCGGTCCTGGACGCTCCGGCCCGCGGCCCACCAGGAGCTCGACGTCACCGAGAACGACGACTTCTTCGCCGCGATCCGCGCCGCGCTCGGCCTGGACGCGGTGCGGGTCCTGCAGACCGAGCAGGACACCAGCGCGGCCGAGCGCGAGCAGTGGAACGACGGCTGCAACCTCCTGGCCGTCTCACCCGGCACGGTCATCGCCTACGAGGTCAACGAGAACAGCAACCGGATGCTCGAGGAGAACGGCATCGAGGTGCTGCGCATCAGGGGCGACCAGCTCGGCCGGGGCCGGGGAGGCCCGCGTTGCATGAGCTGCCCCATCGAGCGCGCCGCCGCCTGAGGCCTCGCCCACCGGCCCACACCAACGGTCCACCGACCGTCCGCTCCCGCCCACGGCCCCGACCCGGGGCTTCCGACCGGAGCTTCGAACCGACAGCTCCACCCGACAGAGAGGGAACCTCCGTTGTCCGCAATCGCGCCGCCGGCCGTACGTCGGGCCACCCGCCGTCACTACCTGATGTGCCGTCCCACCTACTTCGACGTCACGTACGAGATCAACCCTTGGATGAACGCCAGCAAACCCGTCGACACCGACCTGGCGATCGAGCAGTGGGAGGGTCTGAGGAGGCTGTATCTGCGCTACGGCCACGCCGTCGACCTCATCGAACCCGTCGAGGGCCTGCCCGACATGGTCTTCTCCGCCAACGGGGCGACGGTCCTCGACGACCGCGTGCTGGTGGCCAGGTTCCGCCATGCCGAGCGGGCCGCCGAGGGAACGGCCCACCGGGAGTGGTTCGCCTCCCGCGGCTACCGCGACATCCGCACCGCCACGTACGTCAACGAGGCGGAGGGCGACTACATGGTGGTGGGCCGTACGGTGCTGGCCGGCACCGGCTTCCGCACCGATGCGCGGGCCCACGCCGAACTGCGCGACGCGCTCGGCTGCGAGGTGGTCACCCTCAACCTGACCGACCCGCGCTTCTACCACCTGGACACGGCCCTCGCCGTGCTCTCCGACAGCGAGGTCATGTACTACCCGGGGGCCTTCTCCGCCGAGAGCCTCGCCACCCTGCGCGAGCTCTACCCCGACGCGGTCATCGCGGAGGAGGCCGACGCCGAGGTGTTCGGGCTCAACGCGGTGTCCGACGGGCTGCACGTGTTCCTGCCCGACACGGCGACCGGGCTCGCCGCGCAGCTGCGCCGGCGCGGGTTCGAGCCGGTCGGTGTCGATCTGTCCGAACTGCTCAAGGCGGGCGGCAGCGTGAAGTGCTGCACGTTGGAGATCCGCCACCAGGCCCAGGCCTGATCCCACCCGGCGACGGGGGCGCCGAGTCCCGTCCTACTCACGGCAACACCAGCGGGAGACCATTCATGAGTACTCGCGAAACTCACACCTACGATGTGGTGGGCGTCGGATTCGGCCCGTCCAATCTGTCGCTCGCCATCTCTCTGGAGGAGCACCACGCCAACGTGCTGACCGACCCGGTCACCTCCGCCTTCTTCGAACGCCAGCCGAAGTTCGGCTGGCACCGGAACATGCTGCTGCCATCGGCGACCATGCAGATCTCCTTCCTGAAGGACCTGGTCACCTTCCGCAACCCGGCATCGCGGTTCAGCTTCGTCTCGTTCCTGCACGCGCAGGGCCGGCTGGCGCAGTTCGTCAACCGCAAGAACTTCTTCCCGACCCGCCAGGAGTTCCACCAGTACCTGGAGTGGGCGGAGTCGCACCTGACCAACCAGGTCACCTACAACTCGGCCGTGCTCGGCATACGGCGGCCGCCGGGCACCGAGCCGGGTGCCGTCGACCATCTGCAGCTCGAGATCGGCGACGTCGTGCGCGGCACCACCCGCACGGTGAACGCCCGTAACGTCGTCGTCTCCACGGGCCTGCGACCGCGCATGCCCGACGGCGTCGAGCGCGACGAACGGGTCTGGCACAGCTCGGAGTTCCTGACCAAGTACGGCCTGGCGAACCCCGCGCAGCTGAAGAGCGTGGCCGTGGTCGGCGCCGGTCAGAGTGCTGTGGAGATCACCAAGTTCTTCCACTCACGGCTGCCGCACGCCCAGGTGCACGCGATCTTCCCGGCGTACGGATACTCGGTCGCCGACGACACGCCCTTCGCCAACCAGATCTTCGACGCCGAGGCGGTCGACGACTACTACTTCGGCGAGGACGCCACGCGCGAGGCGTTCTGGCGTTACCACCGCAACACCAACTACGGGGTGGTGGACGACAGCGACATCGGGGAGCTGTACCAGATCGCCTACGACGAGGAGGTGTCCGGCGCCAGGCGGATGCACTTCCACAACCTGACAAAGGTGTCGTCGGTGACGCGGGACGGGCAGAGCGCCCGCGTGCGGCTGCGGCGGCTGGACGGCGCCGAGCGGGAACTCGGCGTCGACGTGGTCGTCTTCGCCACCGGCTACGACCCCATGGACCCGACCGAGCTCCTCGGCGACCTGGACCGCTACTGCCTGCGCGACGAGTCGGGCCGGCACCGGGTGACCCGCGACTACCGGCTGGTCACCACACCGGAGCTGTCCTGCGGCATCTACCTCCAGGGCGCCACTGAGCACACGCACGGTCTGACGTCGTCGCTCCTGTCGAACATCGCCGTGCGCAGCGGTGAGATAGTCGACGCCATCATCAAGGAACGCGCCGAACGCGGAATGGTGAACGCCACGGCCGCGGCGTAGTTTCCGGCGAACACGAACCATGAGCCCCTGGGACTCGTCCCCGGGGCCCACGGTCGTGCCCGGAACCGGGAATGCGCGCCGAATCCGGGAGGAAAACAGCAGCCGTACACGGAGGTTTTCCTCCATGGTGCGCGCCTGCGCGGTCACGTAACTTCAATGGCACCGTGCACATTTCGAAGGGGCCCGCAGAGGTCAGAGGGAGGGCGGCACAATGGATTCCACGGCAGACGCGATGGTCGCCGGCGCGGTGATGCTGAGTGCCACGGCACTGCTCGCCACGGGACTCGTGTGGGTCTCGACGAACTGGACCCGGGAACGCGGCGTGGTCGAGCGTGCCGAAGCGCAGCGGCAGCGGGAGCTGCACTCCGAGGTGGCCGAGCTGGGCCGCCGCGTGGGGGCGCTGCAGCGGCTGCTGGAGGGCGTGGACTGACGAGGCGATACCCCTTCGATAAGGCCGTTCCCTAGCGTCGTGCCCACAGGACATATCCAGTGGAGGCGACGCACATGACCGGTGGCGTGGAGTACGGATACGAGCGGAAGCTTGCGGCCCTGTGGGCCGAGACGCTCGGCGTTCCGGTCGAGCGGATCCGGCGTGGCGACAACTTCTTCGAGATAGGCGGGACCTCAAGGGCCGCGGCCCGGCTGGTGGTGGCGCTGGAGCGCCGCCTGTCCGTCGCCGAGTTCGCCCGCACACCCACCCTGGCCCAGATGGCGGACCTCCTCGAGCGGCGGGGCGCGGACGCCGGGCAGAGGAAGTGATCCGCCATGCGTCTCGTCATCGCCGAAGGCTCCGCGATCCTCAGGGCCGGGCTGGCCCACGTGCTGGGTGCCCAGGGGCACAACCTCGCCGCCGCCGTCCATGACGTCCGGGTGCTGCCCGCGCTGGTCGCGATGCACCGCCCCGATGTGCTGATCACCAACGTCCGCCTGGCGCCCACCTGGAGCGACGAGGGCGTGGACGCCGCCCTGGACATGCGGCGCCGGCAGCCGGGCACCGGTGTCCTGCTCTTCTCCGCGGCCCCCGAACCGGAGCACGCCGCCCGCCTGTTCGCGGGTGACGGCGCGGGGCTGGCGTATCTGCTGCAGGACCGTATGACCGACTCCGACGAACTGCTGGACACGCTCACCCGCATCGCCCAGGGCGGTACCGTCGTCGACCCCCGTATGGTCAGGGCGCTGGCAGTGGGCACGGCCCGTACGAGCCGCGAGGAGCGCCGCTCGAGGCGCGGGGGCGGGCTCGACATGCTCAGCGAACGGGAGTCGGAGGTCCTGGCGCTGATGGCGCAGGGCCGCACCAACAGCGCCATAGCCGAGCAACTGGTGGTCTCCCAGGGCACTGTGGAGAAGCGGGTCGCGGCGGTTTTCGACAAGCTCGACATCCCCGGCAGCCCGAGCGACAACCGGCGGGTGCTCGCCGTGCTGCGCTACCTCTCGGACCGCCAGACGCCCGCGGTCCCTCCCGGCGTCGGGCAGCCCGAACTCCGGCACCGCCATCTGACGAGCGTGGCCTGAGAGCCGGTGCCCGTACCGCGGCAGCCGGGCGGCATGTGCCGCCCGGCTACCACTCGATGACGTTCCTGGCGGTCAGGTCGGCCAGGAACTCCGTCACGTCGGCGAGTGCTTCCTCCTCGTCGATGCCGTACTGCTCCACCAGCACCCGCGCGACGTCACCGACGCCGCGGGTGCCGTCGACGCTCGCGTAGACGAGCGCCGCGGAGCCGTCGAGCCGCAGGGCCTGGTCGGCCCAGCCGAGCAGCAGGTCTTCGCCCGAACGGCGGACACGAATGCCGAGCACGCGGCGCGGCACGTCGCCGGGGGCGATGGCGGGGGCGGGGGCGTCGGTCACGGGGTCTCCACTCGCAGGGAGATGTCCTGGCACAGGCCGAGGACCTCCAGGATCCAGGGTTTGGGGTCGTCGGCGTCGTAGCCCCGCATCGTCTCCAGGGCCCAGTACCGCTCGAAGTCGAGGAACTCGGGCGCCACGGCGCGCAGGCGGGTGGGCCGCCATTTGGGCATGTGACTGCCGAACTCCCCGTGGCTCTCCAGCAGCGCGTCGACGGCGTGGCCGAAGGCCCGCCGCGCGGAGATGGTCGCGCTCTCCGGATTCCCGGCCTCCAGCTGGCCCAGCGCGTCCTCGACGGCGTCGTCCGCGAGATTCAGCGACCGTACGACCAGGAAGGACTTGAAGGCGGAGTCCGCGAGTCGCCTGCGGCAGACCTCCACCCAGTCCTCGCCCTGCAGCGTCAGGCAGTTGGCCATGCGCCCCAGCGAGACCTCCTCCCGGGGCGTCAGGGCCTCTCCGGCCAGACCGCGCTCGTACTCCTCCCAGGAGACCTTGGCGAGCAGCTGGTCGATCTGGCCGTCGAGCCAGTACGTCACCTCCCAGCGCCGGCCGTCCTCGTGGAACGTCTCGCTCTGCACGCCGGGCGGGTCGAGGGGCATCGGGATCGGCCTGCTGGTGGGGGTGTCCCAAGCGCGCGTGGTGATGACGTAGACGTCGTGGTCACTGCGCCCGTTGTTCCAGCCCCGGGCGGCCGAGCCGACGACCACCACCGCCTGCGAGTCCTCCGGTATCAATTCCCTCCGGCGCAATGGCTCAAGCCATTCCTCGGTTCTCATCTGCTGCATCTCTCGACCTCTCCCGATTAATGAACGAGGGGCGCAGACCGAAGTCCGATCGATAAAGGATCGAAAAGTCGGGTGACTAGTTTTATCAACACAACCGGTGCTCACCGGGAAAGCCCACCAAGCGAGGAGTCCCCATGCAGAAGTACACCAAGCCGTCTGCGAAGAACGTCAAGCAGAGCTCGGTCCTCAAGAGCAACACCTGATGCTACCTGTGGGTGGGCGATCCCTTCGAAGGATCGCCCACCCGCATTTTTGTTTGTCGCTTACGGAAAGCGCCGGCAGGTTGAGGAGATTCGATGTGCGGCATTGCGTGCGTGGCCCGGCTCGACGGCCGGGAGCTGGGGCCGGAGACGGACTCCGTGCTCCATGAGATGGCGGAGATCCTGGACCACCGAGGTCCGGACGACCGGGAGCTGATGCGTGACGGCCCCGTCGGCATGGCTTTCACCCGGCTCTCCCTCGTGGACCCGGCGGGCGGCGGCCAGCCGCTGGTCAGTGACGACGGTTCTCTGGTGCTCATCGCGAACGGCGAGGTGTACAACCACCGGGAGCTCGCCGCCGGCCTGCCCGGCAGCGTCCGGATGCGCACGGGATCGGACTGCGAGGTACTGCTCCACCTCTACCGGCAGCACGGAATGGACTTCCTCCGTGACGTGCGCGGCATGTTCGGTGTCATCCTCTGGGACCGGGCGAACGGTCAATTGATCCTGGCCCGCGACCGGTTCGGTGTCAAACCCCTCTACTACCAGCGCGACGGCCGACGGATCGTGCTGTCGTCCGAGATCAAGGGCCTGTTCGCCGACCCGGACACCCCCCGGGGCTTCGACTGGGCGCGCTCTCTGTCGGTGGCGATGCTGCCGGCCTCGCCGCGATTCGCGGCGCCCGACATGTGCACGTGGTTCGAGGGCGTCGAGAGCGTCCCGGCCGCCACCGTCCTGCGCATCGACCTGCGCGACGGGCGGACCACCGAGCACCACTACTGGGAGATCCCCGCCGAACGGGACGAGGACGCCGACGCGGAGACGCTGATCGGCCGCTACGGTGAACTGCTGGAGGCGTCGGTGGCGGAGTGCGCCACCGCCGACACGGAACTCGGACTGTTCCTCTCCGGCGGCATCGACTCCGGCGCGGTCCTGGCGCTCGCGGCCGGGCGCCTGGACACCCTGCACACCTTCACCGCCCTGACCGGCGGCACCCACGACAACGGCGACGCGGAGAACGCGCAGTGGCTCGCCCGCGAGTTCGGCGTGTCCAACCACCAGGTGCTGTTCCCGCGCGACCACGCGCCGACGCCCGAGGAATGGCTGCGGCTGCTGTGGCTGACCGAGACACCGCTGTGCGGCCCCGAGGCCTACTACAAGCACGAGCTGCACCGGTTCGCCCGGCGGGAGCGGCCGGAACTGCGCGGCATGCTGCTGGGCGCGGCCAGCGACGAGTTCAACGGCGGATACTCGCGCGACGTCCTCGGCGAGGGCGACTGGCAGTCCTTCCTGGACGGCCTGGCCTACCTCGACCGCGAGACGCGGCTGGAGCGCGATCCGGCACTGGCCCGCTGGTGGACCGGCGGCGAGTCGCTGATCGCACTGTCCGCGCTGGACGCGGGCGGCGAGCGCCGGGGCGAGGACGTCTACCGGGCGTATGTGGAGTCCGAGTACCGCAAGGTGCAGCAGTACAACGTGTGGCACGAGGACCGGACGGCCGCCGGGAGCGGCATCGAGGCCCGGGTGCCCTTCCTCGACCACCGGCTGGTCGAGCTCGTCGCGACCGTTCCGGACCGGCTGCGGCCGCGTCTGCTGTGGGACAAGCGCATCCTGCGCGACGCCATGGCCTCCCGCATGCCCCGGAGGATCGCCGAGCGCCCCAAGGGCCCCTTCTTCTACGGCACCGGTACGCGCCACGCCTACCGCATGCTCGTCCGCCTGTTGCGCGCCGACGACGACCACCTCGTGGAACGCGCGCTGTCGGCCCCGGGCGCGGACGTCTTCCTCGACGCGGACGCCGTACGGCGGCGGCTGGACGCCCTGGGCGACGGCGACACGGACTCCCCCGAGGTGGAGATCCTCCTGCGGGTCGTCAACATGGGGCTGCTGGCCGACATGGCGGCGAAACCGCCCCGGCTGGAGGACCTCCCGTCGGGCCCGGCCCTGTCGTCGCTGGCCGGCCCGGTGACGGACGCCACCGAACTCTTCGCTCCGGACACCGACTTCGACACCGACGGTGTCCTGCGGCTCTCGGACGACGCCGACCTGCTCACCGACGAGGCGGGCACCTGGTTCCTGCTCCGGGAAGGGCAGATCGAGTACGTCTTCGAGGGCGACTCGCCGATCCTGCGGCTGCTGCGCGGACTGCGCGGCGCACCCTCGCTCGGCGGCGCCCTGCGGACCGCCGAAGCCGAACTGCACGAGGTGCGCGCCGAGTTGGACGAACTCCTCGGGCAGCGACTGCTCGGATGGGCGTCATGAGCGGGGCGAGCCGCGCGGCACTGCCGGCGCCGGGCGCGAACGTGTCGCGGCTGCCGGCAGCGCCGGGCGGCCCGTACCAGCGGTTGGCCAGCGAACAGCTGGTGCCGGGCAGGGCCGCGGCCAGGCCGGTGCTGAGCACCTACGCCAGCCGTTTCGGCCGTTGGGACGATCTGGCCGGTGTGCGCCGCAAGCCGCAGCGCCGTCCGGTGGACCCGGCCGACCTCTACTTCCCGCCCGAGCTGTATCCCGTGGTGTCCCACCCCCTCGTGGCCGCGCGAGGGCCGGCCGTCGTACGGATGCTGCTTCTGCACCGGCTGTACGACTACCTCGACTTCACCACCGAACTGGAGAACCTCGCGGTCATCCCCGTGGCGGCGAAGATCGCCCGGGGCGCCTCCGGTCTCATCCTGCCGCGGCAGATGCAGGCCGACGCCTTCAAGATCGTCACGGACGAGGCGTGGCACGCGCAGTTCTCCTACGACTTCACCCAGGAGCTCGAACTCGTCACCGGAGTGCCCCGGGGAGGAGGCGGCATCCCTGCTTTCGTACGGCGCCTGGACGAGATCGCCGCCCAACTGCCCCCGGAGGTCGCGGGGCTGGAGGCGCTGGTCTTCTCGATCGTCAGCGAGACCCTGATCTCCGGCATCCTCTCGGAGCTCCCGCGGGACGAGAGACTGCCCCGCCCCGTGCGCGAACTGGTCCGCGACCACGCCGAGGACGAGGGACGCCACCACGTCTACTTCCGCTCGGTGCTGCGGCATCTGTGGCCGGCTCTGACCCTCCGCGAGCGGCGTGCCGTCGGTCCGCACGTACCGGCGATCATCCAGGCGTTCCTCACCCCCGACCACACGCAGGTGGCGAACCGGCTCGCGGCCGTCGGACTCTCGGACGACGAGATCGTCCAGGTCGTCACCGAGTCCTGGCCGGAGCACGAACTGACGCTCTCCGTCGCGCGGTCGGCGGCTCCCGCCGTCCGGTACTTCACCGAGGTCGGGGCCCTCGACGACAGCCGCACACGGTACGCCTTCACGGCAGCGGGACTGCTCGCAGGCGAGGCGGATGCGGACACCGACCCAGTGGAAGGGACGCGGTCATGACCGCTGTGATCACCGGGAGGACGACACGGTCGTTCTCCTCGTTCTGGCGCTTCTGGACGGCGACGACCGTCAGCGGGGTCGGCTCGGCCGTCACCCTGGTCGCGCTGCCGCTGGTGGCTGTGACCGTGCTCCACGCGTCGGTCGCCCAGGTCGGTCTGCTCGCTGCCGCCGGGCAGGCCGGATGGCTGATCCTGGGACTGCCCGCGGGCGTCATCGTCCAGCGCTTCCCCCTGCGCGGACTGCAGGTGGCCACCGACCTCATACGGCTCGTCGCGCTGACCTCCATCCCCGTCGCGTGGTGGCTGGGGCACCTGATCTACGCGCACCTCGTCCTGGCGGCTCTGACCGTCGGGCTCGCGACGGTCGTCTTCGACGTCGGCAACGCCACCTTCCTGCCGGCCGTCGTCGACAAGAAGGACCTGACCGCCCGCAACGGCCTGATGTCGGGCACCCTCGCGGTGACCCAGACGGGCGGCCCCTCGCTCGGCGGCCTGCTGGTCCAGGTGTCCGGACCGGTGGGGGCGCTGTGCGTGGACGCCGTGAGCTACCTCGTCTCGGCCCTGACCCTGCGCACCCTGCCCGAACTCCCGCGCACCGCGGCCGCCTCGCCCGCCCGGACGGGGTTCGGCCGGCAGATCCGCGAAGGCTGGCAGTTCGTCGTCCGGCACCCGGTGATGATGCCGTGCATGTGGTGGGCGACCGCCACGAACTTCGTATGCGGGGCCCTGGTGGCGCTGACGCCCACCTACCTGGTCCGCGAGGCGCACCTGTCGCCCTTCGTGGTGGGGCTCCTGATCGCCGCCGACGGGGTCGGCGCGCTGGTCGGCTCGCTCGTCGCGGCCCGGCTCGCCGCCCGGTTCGGCACCGCGCGTGTCATGGTCCTCGCGTCGCTGACCGGCGCCGTACTGGCCCTGGCCATGCCGTTGACGGTGGGGTTGGCCAGCGCACTGTTCTTCGTGGCCGGCAACGCGGGCTTCAACGCCGGCGTGGTGATCGGCAGCATCGTGACCCGCACGCACCGGCAGACCGAGTCACCGCCGCACCTGCTGGCGCGGGTGATGGCGACCGTCCGCTTCGTGTCCTGGGGGGCGTCGCCCGTGGGCGCCGCGGTCAGCGGTCTGGTGGCGGCGACCGCGGGACTGCGCCCGGCGCTCTGGCTGGTGTGCGCGTGCGCGTTCGTCGGGCCGGTCGTGCTCCTGACGAGCCGGATCCGCGAGCAGCGGGACCTGTCGGAGGAGGCCGTCCGGCCGCGGCCTCAGAGCGTGATCCAGTAGCGCCGTTTCACACCGATCGAGGTGGAGCGGACGTCCTCCAGGACACCGCCGTTCGCCTCGATCGTGCGGGCGGACGCCGCGTTGTCGTCGGCGCAGGTCAACAGGACCCGGTCCAGGCCCTGTCGGCGTGCCTCGGGCAGGACGGCGCCGAGGGCCCAGGTGGCGTGGCCCCGTCGACGGGCCGAAGGACGGACGCTGTAGCCGATGTTGCCGCCGGCCTCCAGCAGGAAGGCGTTCAGGTAGTGCCGTACGTCGATCGCCCCCAGGTAGGTGGCGTCCTCGACGATCCACAGGTGCGTCGCGTGCACGCTGCCCTCGGGCATCGGCAGCGACCGGTCCGACTGGGCCCGCAGCCGCTCGACCCACTCCTCGAAGCCGGAGGCGCTGTCGAGGTCCGGCCCCGCCAGCCGCAGTCCGCTGCCGTCCTGATGGGCGTCCGGGCCCCACTCGCGCAGGGCCTGCGCCCATGAGGCACGCAGACGCGTGGTGGGCTCGATGAGTCTGAGCATGCCGAGGAGATTAACATTCATTTCATTCGACAAGGAGACCGCTTTTCCGCCGCGCTCTTGAACTGGTCCGCCGAAATATGACATGACAGTGTGGTCGCGACGCCCGAATTCAATTCGAGAGAGGCCCACAGCCATGAGGCAAAGCACTCTTCTGATGCCGGCAGAGCTTCACGCGTACATGATGGCGCACAGCACCGCACCCGATGCGATCCAGGAGCGTCTGGCCGAGCGTACCCAGCAGTTCGCGGACGTCGCCCACTGGCAGACCGCCCCGGAGCAGAGCCCGTTCCTGACCCTGCTGGTCCAGACGCTGGGCGTGCGGAACGCGGTCGAGGTCGGCACGTTCACCGGCATGTCGGCCCTCGCGATAGCCCGTGGCCTGCAGCCGGGCGGCCGACTGCTGGCCTGCGACGTCGACGACACCTGGACCCCGGTCGCCCGCGAGGCGTGGCAGGCCGCCGGCGTCGAGGACCGGATCGAACTGCGCATCGCACCGGCCATCGAAACGCTGCGCTCCCTGCCGAATACCGCCCAGATCGATTTCTCTTTCGTGGACGCGGAGAAAACCGGTTACTGGGACTACTTCAGCGAACTCGTCGTCCGTACCCGGCCCGGCGGTCTTCTGGTATTCGACAACGTCTTCCGCAAGGGGCGGGTACTCAATCCGACCAGTGAGGTCGACGACGCCGTCGTCGATTTCAACGAAAGGCTCGCCAAGGACGACCGCGTCGAAGTCGTCATGCTGCCGATCGCCGACGGAATGACCATCGCGCGCCGCCGGCCGTGACCCCCGCTCCCGGCCCCGCCCCCAGGCGGGACCGGGACGACGTCAGCGGTGCAGGACCGCCCGCAGCGCCTCGCGCAGCCCGGTGGCCGCCTCGGCGGGATCGTCCACCGGTGTCGTACGTCGCCAGGCGATGACGCAGTCGGGGCGGACCAGCAGGCAACCGCGCTCGTCGAGCCCGTCGGTCACCCGCTGCCAGGAGCCGTAGGCGTCACGGGCGCCGTCGTCGTCGATGCGGACCGTCCGCAGCGGGACGCCGAACTCCGCCGCGACCACCCGCGCCGCCTCGGCCCACGCCTGCCCGGCCAGCCCCGTCACCACGGTGAAGGCGCCGCCGCCCACCAGGTCCAGGGTGGAGAGGCGGTGACCGGCGGTGTCGACGAGCCACGCGTGGGGCAGTTTGGCCCCCGGCCGGGTGGACGGCTGCGCGTACAGGTCGGGGTCGCGGCGCCATTCCTCGTCGGGTCCGGCGTCGGGCACCACCGCCGAGGAGACGTAACGCTGGTTCATCTCCACGCCGTGCGCGCTGAACTCGTAGTGCTTGAGCTGCATCGCCTCGGCCAGTTCCCGCCTGCGCCGGGCGCCCTCGGCGGTCGGCAGCCGGCCGCGGCGCAGACCGGCCGCGGCGTCGCCGGACACCAGGCCGTCGCCGAGTCCCAGTGCTTCGAAGAGCGGGACGAACTCGCCCGTGCTGCGGTTGGCCCGGGTGACCACCTGCTCGCCCACCGGGGCCCGTTCGGCGCTGTAGCTCTCCAGCAGCCCCGGACCGGCCTGGCCGCGCAGGACGTGCGCGAGCTTCCACGCCAGGTTGTAGGAGTCCTGCACGGAGGTGTTGGAGCCCAGGCCGTTGGACGGCGGGTGCCGGTGCACCGCGTCGCCGGCGCAGAAGACCCGGCCGGCCGAATAGGCCTTCGCCCACATGTCGTTGACGGTCCACAGCGAGGTCGACTCGATCCGCACGTCGACCTCCCGGTCGCCGAGGAGCCCGGTCACGATGCGCCTGGCCTCCGCGTGGTCGAGGACCGGCTCCGGGCCGTTGATGTCGTACCCCCACACCGCCATCCACTTGTTCCACGGCCTGACCATGCGCAGGGCGCCCATGCCGATGCCGCCGATCCCCTCGCCCGGGCGGACCACCCAGTACAGGACGCCGGGCCGGTGCTGGACGTGACGGGTGAGGTCGGCCTCGAAGACGATGTTCATGCTGCCGCCCTTGCCCTCCTCGCCGACGAAGGGCAGGCCGATCTGTTCCGCGACCCGGCTTCGGCCGCCGTCCGCACCGATCAGATAGCGGGCGCGCAGGGTGAACTCGTCGCCGCGCAGCCGGTCGCGCAGCAGCGCGGTGACGCCGTCGGCGTCCTGCTCCAGGCTCAGGAACTCCGTGTCGAAGCGGACCTTCGCGCCGCGCCCGGCGGCGTTGCCGATCAGCACCGGCTCCAGATACGGCTGCGGCAGGTCGAGCATCGGGCAGGGGCTCGCGGCCGCGTACTCCGTCAGCCGCTCCTCCTCCGTGCCCCAGGTGCGGATACGGGCTATCTCCTCACCCGCGAGGCTGGTGCAGAAGACGCTCTCGCCCATCAACCGCTGCGGGGTGCCCACCGACAGGGCCTCCTCCTCGATGCCGAGGTCCCGCAGCACCTCCATGGTCCGCTGGTTGGTGATGTGGGCGCGGGGGCTGTCGGCGACCCAGCCGTGCTTGCCCACGACCGTGGTCCGCACACCGTAGGTGGCCAGTGCCAGCGCCGCGGCGCCGCCTGCCGGACCGGCGCCCACGACCAGGACGTCCGTATCGAAATCGCCATCACTTCGCATGCGCTACTCCCGTCGAAACGTGTTGATGCGCTGCGCATCTGAAAAGAGCGTCGGCGTCATTTCCCGCGCACTTCTTTCCACGCGGCGACCCCGGGGATATTCGCGCCCACGGCGCCGCCCCAGCCTGGCAGCGGGCGGCCGGACCAGGCAACCTGCACCTGAAGGGGTCCCGCCGGTGTCCCGTCGACAGGACATTCAGTTCCGCATTCACCGACCAGCCGCTATGTTCGGAAGCGGTCGGAACTCGCTGCAGAAATACAGAAGGACGTTCCCATGCCACTTTCCATGCCGCGAAATGGACGCTGACATCATGCGCGTCCACTCCTCACTTATTCCGGTCGGATTGGACGAAGAGGTTCTGGCGAGATGCCTGTCGGCGGCCGGGCCGGACCGGTGCCGCGTGGTCACCCCGCGGCGGCAGGACAAAATGGCGGGCAGCGGTGCATTCCGTGACCGAGGCGCCCATGTCGTGCTGTCACCCACCTCCGTCGAGGAGGTCCGCTCGATGCTGCGGACCCTCGGCGCGGACGACCGCAGGCCCGGCGCCGTCCGGGTGCAGCCCTGCAGCACGGGCCTCAACTGGGGCTTCGGCGCGGACCAGCCGGCCGACGACGGCGCCGTCCTGATGGAACTGCGGGGTCTGACGGCCGTCCGGGAACTCGACCTGGAGAACGGCATCGCGGTCGTCGAACCCGGCGTCACCCAGGGCGCGCTGGCCGAGCGGCTCGAGGGCAGCCCCTACCTGCTCAACGTCACCGCGTCCTCCTCCCACACCAGCGTCGTCGGCAACGCGCTGGACCGCGGTGTCGGCCTGCACCGGCAGCGCACCGAAGACGTCCTGGGGCTCGAAGTGGTCCTGGCCGACGGCCGGGTGGTCCACGTCGGCCGCTGGCCCGGACCCCGGGTCGCGCCGGCGCCGTACGCCCACCAGGTCGGTCCCGGCCTCACGGAACTGTTCGTCCAGTCGGGCATGGGCGTGGTCACCGCGGCGGCCGTACGCCTGATCCCCCGCCCCGAGACCCACCGTGTGGTGCGGCTGGCCTTCGCCGCCACCGACCTCCCGAGGGCGCTCCGCTTCCTCTCCCGGGTGCGGGCCGACCGGCTGGCGTCCGGAGTGATCAAGGTCTTCAGCTCGCAGGCCGCCACGGCCTACGGCGGCACGTCCGACGCCGGCTACTTCGCCTACCTGCACATCGGCGGCGCCGCCCGCATGGTCGACTGCGCGGTCGCCGAGGTCACCGAACGGGCCCTGCGAGCCGGGGTGTTCGCCCCGCCCCGCGTCCACGGCCCCGACGACCACGGCACGACGATCGCGGAACACGCCACCCTGCGCGCCTACGCCGGTGACCCGACCGCCAACGACGCCATGGTGGAGGACATCTTCCGGGTGCCCGTCCGGGAGACCGAACTGAGCGGAACGGCAGGCTGGTTGTTCTTCACACCGGTACTGCCGCCGAACAGCGCGGCGGTGGCCAGGGCGGCCGGCCTGCTGGCCTCGGCGGTCGAGCACACGGGCACCGGCATGGTCGTCGGCCACACCTTCAACCTGATGCCCGGAGGCTGGATCGACATGGTCGTGACCATCCGCTTCCCCCGGGACACCCCCACCTCACGGCGCGCGCAGGCACTCCTCGACGCCCTGCACGACCGGTTTGCGGGCGCCGGTTTCCTGCCGTACCGCCTCGACATCGACCACGCGGACGCGGCCGCCAAGCTGCGCGACGAGCCGGAGCTGGAGGACCTGCTCGCCCGGCTGAAGGACCTGCTCGACCCCCACCACCTGATATCCGGGGGACGCTATGCAGCCCACCGTTGACTTCCCGCGGCACCTCGTGGCCGCCGCCGACCTGTCCACCGCGGACGTCGGGCGGCTGCTCGCCGAGGCCGAGCGGCTGCGCGAGACACCCCCGAAGGACGTGCGGACGCTGCTGGACGGCGCGATCGTCGCCACCCTGTTCTTCCAGCCCAGCACCCGTACCCGGCTCGGCTTCGAGGCGGCCGCGCTGCGCCTGGGCGCACGCGTGACGGGCTTCGCCGACCCGAGCACGTCGCGCTCCGTCGACTACATCGGCGAGAGCCTGGAGGACACCGCCAGGGTCGTCTCCGAGCTCAGCGACGCCCTGGTGCTGCGGCACTACGTCACCGGAGCCGCCCGCAGGGCCGCGCAGGCCGCCGTCTGCCCCGTCGTCAACGGCGGTGACGGGTCCAACGAGCACCCCACGCAGGCCCTGAGCGACGTCTGGACCATGACGCGCCACCTGGGCGGTCTGAGCGGAGCCGTCGTCGCCCTGGTCGGCGACCCCGGCACCCGGGTGCTGCGCTCGCTGGTGCACCTGCTCGCGCGGCTGGAGGTGAAGAGGCTGTTGTTCCTGGTCCCCCCCGCCGCCCCCCTGATCATGGGAGGCATCGACGCGGTCACGCACACCACGCTGCCTGCCGACCTCGCGGCGGTCCTGGAGGACTCCGGTACGGCGTACGAGTTCCGCTCCGACGTCACCGAACTGCTCGCCGAGGCGGACGTCGTCGAGATGATGCCGATCGACGTGCCGTCCCTGGAGACCCAGCCGTCGGCGCTGAGCTCACACGTGTACGTGACCCCGGAGCCCTACCGGATCACCGCGGCCAAGATCCGCGCCGTCGGATCCAGGGCGCTGATCCTGCACCCGGGGCCGCGCAAGGACGAATTGCACCCGGACGTGGAGACGACACCGGGCGGCCTGTACTTCGAACAGGTCAAGGACTCCCTGTACCTGCGGATGGCCGTGCTCACACAGCTGGTGACGCACAGGTGACGACTTCGAGGACGGACATGACCGGACCGGTGATGCCCCTGGCGGTCGCGGAATCGGACGCGACCGCAGAGGCCGAGTCGATCGGCTACGACGAGATCCTCCGCCGGGTGCGGGCCCTGGCGCCGCGCATCACCGCGCGGTCCGAGGAGATCGAGAACGCCCGCCACCTGCCTCGCGACCTGGTGGAGGACCTCCGCCGGTGCGGTGTCTTCCGGGCGACGATGCCCGCCGAGTGGGGTGGACCTGAGCTGACGTCGATGGAGCAGATCGCGCTCATCGAGGAGGTTTCGGCCGCCGACGCCGCCGTCGGATGGTGCGTCATGATCGGCATGGACTCGGGCATCTACGCCGGGCACCTGACGCCCGGCGCGGCCGCGGAGCTCTACCCCCGGCTCGACATGGTCACCGCGGGGTGGGTCGCCCCGGCCGGCGTGGCCAACGAGACGGCCGGCGGCTACCTCGTGGACGGGCACTGGCGATTCGGCAGCGGCTGCACCCACGCGGACATCATCGCCGGCGGCTGCACCGTCCACCGCGACGGCAGGCCGTTGCTGGACGGCACGGGCAAGCCGGTCACCAGGATCGTGCTGGCCCCCTCCGCGTCCTACGCCGTCGAGGACACCTGGCACACCACAGGTCTCGCCGGTACGGGCAGTTGCGACTACACGGCCGAGCGGCTCTTCGTCCCCGCGGAGCACACCGTCTCCTTCGACGAGCCCCGCCGTGACGAACCGATGTACCGGCGCTCGGACACCCTCGTCAGGAAGATGCCGGGCGTCCCGCTCGGTCTGGCCCGCGCCGCCATCGAGCACGTCCACGGCCTCGTCGACCGGCGGTTCGAGGGCCCGGGCGTGCCGTGGCGCTCGTCCCGGCACGTCCAGGCCGTCCTGGCCGAGTGCGAGATGCGGCTCACCGTGGCCCGCTCGGCCGTCCACGCGACCGTCGAAGCGGTGTGGGACCGCCTCGTCGCCGGCGACCGGCCGACGCACAAGGAGCGCGCCGACGCCGCCCTGGCCCGGTACCACGCCTTCCGCAGCGCCCGCACCATCGCCCACACGCTCTACGACCTCGTGGGCGGCGACGCCACCCACCGTTCGAGGACGCCCCTGGACCGGGCGGTCCGCGACAGCACCACGGCCTGCCAGCACGTCGTGGGCCAGCACCGTGTCCTCGAGTGGAGCGGCCAGCTCCTCCTCGGTGACGAACCAGGAGCCGCGTTCGTCTGATCGCAGCCGACCTCCCGCGCCTCACCAACGAAGGAAACCCGTGCCTCAGGACAGCAGACTGGCAGAGATCGGGCACGTCCTGAACCCAGGCGTGCCACCCCTCGTCGAGCCCTTTCCCGAAACACCCACGGCGTGGGCCCAGGCCTATGCCCTGCGCTGGCCCGACCTCCCGGACCGTTACGTGGTGCGGCTGATCGACGCCGGCGCCGCCGAACGCGACGCCGTGCGCACCGAGTTCCGGGCCGCCCGGCTGCTCGGCGACGAGGGCGTCGGCCCGGCCGTCCGGCACGCCGACGCCGAGGCGGGCGTACTGGTGATGGACCTGGTGGACGGCCGCCCGGTGCGTCCGGCCGCCCGGTGGCAGGCGCTGTCCGTGGCGGACCTGCTGGCGCGGCTGCACTCCCTCGACTGGGACGATCCGGCCAGGCTGTACGCCGACAAGCGCCGGGCCGCGAACGACAGCGTGCGCCGGCTGACGGGACGATTCCCCACGCTCGCCCTCTTCGGCGAGGCGCTGGACGCCTTCGACGCGCTCCGCGCCGGTCTGCGTGGCCTCGCCGTCCCGCAGGCCCTGTGCCACAACGACCTCAACCCGGGCAACATGCTCTTCGACGGCCGGCGCGGCTGGCTGATCGACTTCGACCACGTCGGCCCGGGCGACCCCCTTTTCGACGTGGCCACGGCCATCGACTCGCTCGGCCTCGGGCCGAGGGAGACCGACGCCTTCCTGATGCGCTACTTCGGCCGTCCCGTCACCGGCGAGGAGGCGGCCCGGCTCGAACTGCTGCGCTGTCTGGCTCTGTTGCGCTACGGACTGAGCGCACTCTCCCTCGTCCCGCAGGAGCTGCTGCCCGGCCTCGTGTCCTGGACCCCCGACGACGTCGGCAGGGCCTGGGTGTTCGAGCGCCCCGCGCACGAGCCCCTGGGACAGTCGGTCTTCCGCCTCGGCCTGGGCTTCGCCACGACCGGGCTCGCCCGGCTGCGCGGCGAGCCGGCCGCCCGCGCCCTGCGCACGCTCGGCATCGAGGCGCACGTCACGGCTCTGTACGAGCGGGCCCCGGTGGGGAGCGGCCATGCGCAACGATGACCCCAAGACGCTGGCCCGGCACATGGTTCCCCTGGTCCGACCGTCGGACGTCCTGCTCGCGGTCGGTCCCGCCTTCGACGGACGCGATCCCTGGGCGGCACCCCAGCTGCTGCTCATCGGCCCGGGGCAGCCCCCGCAGGGCGTCACCGCCACGGTCGGCGCCATGCGGTGGGGCACCTACAGCGTCGCCGGCAGCGATCCGGTCAGGCTGGGGTTCTGGACCAGCCAGGAACTCGCCGCTGTCGCCGAGACCGTCGAGCACCTCGCCCTGGCCGCCCGGGTGCCCGCCGTACGGGCGCACTTCCCCCGCCTCGACATCGGCACCCTGAAGCTGCTGCACGACCTGCGCCGGGGAGAGGTCCTGGCCGGCGCCTCGGAAGCCGCGGTCTGGCGGGAGCGGCTGGGACTCGACGAGCTGCACCTGTACGTCGCCGCGATCCACCTGCGGCGCTTCGCCGCCCGACGCCGTCAGGCCGAGGGCCTGCTCGACGACGGGGACTTCGAGGACGCCGGGTGGATGCTGAGCGAGTGCGGGGCCGAGCTCCTCGCCGCCCTGCTCGCCGCGACCGGTGAGACCAACCCGCGGCGCCACTGGCATCCGCGGCTGCTGCGCCTGCACGAGGCGACCGTCGGAGCGGAGGACACCGCCCGTGTGCTGCGCCTGCTGCGGCAGGGGCCGTGTGCCGTGGGCGGCGCCCGCGCGCTCCGTGCCGCCCTGCGGGAGGCGGACCTGCTGCACGCCGCGGTCCTGCGTCGCTGCCCGTCGCTGCCCGACCGCTCGCCCCGCTCCGCCCCCGTGGCCTGAACCCCGGCGACCGCCGTCCGGCGGGGCACCACCCCGCCGCCCACCCCGTGCACCTTCACCAAGGAGACGCCATGCCCGCCATCGAGTTCATCGGCTACAGCCGCGAAGAGGCCGTCGAGCGGATGGAGCGTTACATTCCGCTCTTCGCCCACCTGGACTGGGCCGACGACTTCATCTTCCAGATCGAAGCGGACAACAAGGTCATCGGCCTCAACCGCATCGAGCAGCCGCTGGTACGCGTGCGCTCCCGCTTCCCCGAACGCATCGAGATCACCCGGGACATCCTCCGGGACTACGAGGACGTCGAGAGCTTCGTGATCGACTTCCGCGCCCGTCGCGTGCAGGACTGACCAGGAACCGGAAGGAGACGACCGATGCTGATCTGCGGCGTCAAGACGACGCACGACGGTGGCGTCGCCCTCGTGGAGGACGGCCGCCTCGTCTTCTCCACGGAGATGGAGAAGCTCGGCAACAACGAGCGTTACGCGAAGATCAAGGACTTCGCCACTGTCTTCGAGTTGCTGGCGGAGCACGGCTACCGGCCCGAGGACGTCGACCACTTCGTCCTGGACGGCTGGTACAAGACCCACAAGGTCCAGTCCTGGCACGGTCAGGAGTTCGAGGCGGTCCTCGCCCCCTACCGGCGCGGCCTGCTGGACGACGATCTGCTGCGCGCCTACCCGAACTCCGTCCAGGACCTGCCGTACCTGAGCTTCACCCACTACGCCGGGCACGTCGCGTCAGGTTACTGCGCGAGCCCGTTCGCCCGCGCGGGACAGGGGTCGTACGTCCTCGCCTGGGACGGCTGGATGTTCCCCTTCCTCTACCACGTGGACGGGCGGACCCGGAAGGTGACCAACTGCGGGCCGCTCATGCCGGTGATCGGCGACTCCTACCTCCAACTGGGCCAGCTCTTCGCGCCGTTCGACGAGCCGATCGAGTACCCGCACATCCTCGGTCTCGCCGGCAAGATCATGGCCTACATCGCCCTGGGGGAGGTCAGGAGGGAAGCCGTCGAGCACATCGACCGGACCATCGACGCCGCCTTCCACGCGGTGCTGGCCGGCCGGCCGGACGACGACCGGTTCTACCAGGTGGGCAACGGGGTCGAGATCCTGAAGAGGATCAAGAAGAGCGTTGCCCTGGCCGGGGTGGAGCCCGCGGACATGCTCGCCTCCATCCACCACGCCCTGGAGCGGCGGCTGGTCGAAGGCGTCCGGCGGAAGGTCGCCGCCGCGGACTTCCCCGACCGCAACCTCGTGGTCGTCGGCGGCTGCGGACTCAACATCAAGTGGAACAGCGCCCTCCGGGACAGCGGAGTCTTCGGCACCGTGTGGGTGCCGCCCTTCCCCAACGACTCCGGCAGCGCCATCGGGACCGCCTGCGCCGCCATGCTCACCCAAACCGAACGGGTGGCGCTCGACTGGGACGTGTACTCGGGACCGGCCCTGAAGGACTCCACCCCGCTGCCGGGCTGGCACCAGGAACCCTGCGAGCTGCGTGACCTGGCCCGGCTGCTGCACGACAACGACGAACCGGTGGTCTTCCTCAACGGGCGCGCCGAGATCGGCCCCAGGGCGCTGGGCAACCGCAGCATCCTCGCCCCGGCCGGCTCGCCGAAGATGAAGGACCTGCTCAACGAGGTCAAGGACCGCGAGTTCTACCGGCCCGTCGCCCCGATCTGCCTGGAGGAGTCCGCCCCGGAGATCTTCTCCCCGGGCACCCCGGACCCGTACATGCTCTTCGACCACGTGGTGCGCGAGGACTGGAAGGACCGCGTGCCGGCGGTGTGCCACCTCGACGGCACGGCACGGCTGCAGACCGTCAACGGCGCCGAGAACGCCGCCGTGTACGAGCTCCTGACGCACTACCACGAGCTCAGCGGAATCCCGCTGCTGTGCAACACCAGCGCGAACCACAAGGGTTCCGGATTCTTCCCCGACGTCCGCTCGGCCATGGAATGGGGCCGCGTGCGCCTCATCTGGTCCGACGGAACACTCTTCACGCGCGCCGACTGACGGCCCGGCAAGGACGAACACATGACGAGTCTGATCGCCACCATGGGCCCGGCCCTGCTCTCCCCGCAGACCCTGCACGGCGCGGTCGCCCGTGGAGTGTCTGCCCTCCGATTCTCGGCGTCGAAGTTCTCGGCGGACGAACTGGCCGCCCAGGCGCGGCGGACCGCCGAGACCGGGGCGGCGCTGGGCCGGCCCCTCGACCTGCTTCTCGACCTTCCCGGCGCCAAGTCCCGGCTGACCAACGAGGACTGGTTCCCGCTCGCCGGAGTGGAGCGCCTGCGCGTCCTGTTCGGCCCCGCGCCCGCCCGGCGTGACCTGGACGTCCCGGAGATCGGCACGACGGGCATGGCGATCGGGCCGTACATCGAACCCGGTGACATCCTGGTGCTGGGCGACGGGGAGAACGCGCTGCGCGTCGAGTCGCGCACCGCTGACGGCTGCCTGACCCGCCCGCTCACCCAGGGGGACGTGGGACGGCAGAAGGGCATCAGCCTGCACGGCAGGCCCCAGGCCTACCAGGCGCTGGGCGAGGCCGAGACCACCGCTCTGAAGAGCCTCACCGACAGCGTCTTCTCCGGCGTCATCGTCTCCTTCGTCGAGGGCCCGGACGTGATCGAGGAGGTGCGGTCCCTGGTCGGGGAGGCACCGGCCGACGGCCGTCCGGCCCCCGCGGTCATCGCGAAGATCGAGACCCGGGCGGGCGCGGAGCGGGCCGCCGAGGTGGCGCGCGCCGCGGACGGTGTTCTGCTGGGTCGCGGCGACCTGCTGCTCGACGCGGGCGAACTGGACTTCTACGACCTCGGCAAGAAGGTCATGAAGGAGACCCAGAAGGCCGGGCGTCCGATCATCGTCGGCACCCAGCTCATCCCCAGCCTGTCCGACGGCTGGCTGCCCAACCGGTCCGAACTGGCCTACCTCTCGCACCTGATCGAGAAGGAGGTCGACGGTCTGATGCTGGCGACCGAGACCACGGTGGGCGGCGCGCCGCTGCGCACCGTCGAACTGGTGACCGCCCTGATCGAGCGGTACGGGTCGGGCGCCGCGCCGGCACCGCTCTTCCCGAGCCGTATCCCTCAGTGAGCAGGAAGGGCCCCATGTCCAGAATCGTCGTCACCCTCGGTCCCGCGACCCAGGACCCCGCGATCCTCGAACAGGTCGTCAAGGCGGGGGCGGACTCCTTCCGGTTCCCCGCGTCGAAGGCGTCGGTCGCCTCCCTCGCCGACCTGGCGGCCGGTGTGTCCTCGGTCGCCGCCGGGCTCGGCAGGACCCCCGACCTGCTGCTCGACCTGCCGGGCGCCAAGACCCGCTTCACCAACGACGACCAGTTCTCCCTGAAGGGCGTCTCGCGGGTCCTGGTGCACTTCGCACCCGTGCCCTCCGACGTCCACCGCGACGTGCCCGTGCTGGGGCTCACCGGCGCGGACATCTCCGGGCGGGTCGACGCCGGTGACATCCTCCTCGTCGGTGACGGCGAGGACGCCCTGCGGGTGGAGCGGGTCGAACCGGACCACTGCGTCACCATCCCCCTGACCACCGGGTTCCTCGGCAAGCGCCGCGGGGTGGCGCTGCCCGGCGGGAGCGTCCCGGCGTCCGGGCTCACCGACCGGGACCGGGCCGCGCTGGAGACGGTCCCCGGCTCCGTGTTCGGCGCGGTGATCATCTCCTTCGTCGAGTCGGCGGACGCCGTGCGCGAGGCCCGCGCCGTCATGGCCGCCTCCGCCGGCGGCCACGCTGTCCCGCCGGTCATCGCCAAGGTGGAGACCCGGGCCGGGGCGGCCGCCGTGCGCGAGATCGCCGCATGTGCCGACGCGGTCCTGCTGGGCCGGGGCGACCTGCTGCTCGACTCCGGGCCGCTCGAGTTCTTCGACCTCTGCGAGGCCGTGCGTACGGGCACGGCCGAGGTGGGCTGCCCGCTCGTCGTCGGCACCCAGCTGCTGACCAGCCTGTCCGACGGCTGGCTGCCGCACCGCTCCGAACTCGCCTACGTCAGCGAGCTGCTGAGGTCGGGCACGTCCGGACTGATGCTCGCCGACGAAACGGCCGCGGGGACGGCCCCGGTGCGCACCGTCGAGCTGCTGCGCGACCTGCGCGAGCGCTACTGCGGAACCGGCGAGGTGCCGCCGCTGTTCCCCGCCCGCGCGGCTGCCGCGCCCGCCGGGGGCGAGTGACCGTGGGCCGCCACATCCGACTGCCCCGGGTGGTCCCGTACCTGGCCGCCGCGGCCATGTCCGCGCAGCGCGACCCGTACGGCGCCCGCAGCGTGCTGGCCTGTGCCGCGAGCGGCGGCCCGGGACCCGACCACGACGTGATCGTCGCCGGCTGGGTCTTCTCCCACGACTTCCGGCAGACGCTTCTCGTCGACCACCCCAGGTTCGGCTGGCTGAGCCCGGGCGGACGCCTGGAGGAGGGGGAGTTGCCGCCGGACGGCGCCCTCCGCGAGGTGACGGAGGAGACCGGAGCCGACCCGCGCCGCCTGCTGCCCGATCCGGTGGCGGTGCTCGGCAACCGGGAGCGCCCGGAGCGGGTCTACGGGCTGGCCTACGCCTTCGTGGCCGACCCCGCGACACCCCTGACCCCGGAGATCGGCCAGCCCGCGGCCTGGTTCGCCGTCGCGGACATGCCGCCCTGCCCGGTGTTCCCCCTCGACCACGAGGTTCTGGCGGCAACGGCCCGCGACCTCGCCCATGAGCTGCGCCGGTCCCCTCTGCCGTAGGGACCGGCCCGGCCGACCGAGAGCCACGCTGGAGAAGACATGGACCGACCGCCCGTGCCCGGCATTCTCATAGAGGGGCACGAGTACAGCGGCAAGACCACGTTGGCACGCGGTGTCGCGGACGCCCTGCGGCACCGTGGACTGACGGTGCGCGCCGCGCACGGAACCCTGACCCGGGACCCGTTCGTGCGGTCACTGCTGGATGAGGCACTGGCGGTCTTCGCGGGCGCCGAGCACCACGGATTCCGCCACCCGGCGACCTGGCGCCGTTTCAACAGCCTCCGTTCGGCCCAGCTGATGCTGGACACCGAGCTGTTCCGGCAGCGGGAGCCCGCCCCCGGCGAGGTCCTCGTGCAGGACCGCTACTGGCTTCCCCAGTACGCCTTCAACCAGTACTTCACGCCCGCCGAGGGCTACCTCGGCGAGACCTGGATCGCCTCCCGCGTGCCGAGGTTCACCGTGCAGGTCCACCTGACCTGCGACACCGCGACCCGGCGCCGTCGGGCCGCGGCGCGCGACGGTGACGGCGCCAAGCACCCGCTGAACGCCTTCCTGCGGCGCCACCTCGACGAGCTGGCAGGACTGGACCGCTTCACCACCGGGCTCGTCCAGGACAGCCCGCACTGGCTGGTGCTGCGCTCCGACCGGCTCTCGCCCGAGGAGCTGATCGACGCGGTCCTGCGCCGGTTCGACGCCCATACCACCCTCCGCTCCGCACAACCGGTGGCGGCCGGCGCGGACAGGTGGTCGACGGGGTGAGTCCGGAGCAGACCGGCTCCGCGGGCCGCGAGGACCGTACGGACCGCTGGTGCATCATCGGCGCGGGCCCCGCCGGCCTGGCGACCGCCAAGAACTTCCGCGACGCGGGCCTGCCCTTCGAGATCGTGGAGCGCCACGACGGGCTGGGCGGAATCTGGCGCTACGGCGAACCGGGCAGCGTGGTGTACCGGTCCACCTGCATGATCTCCTCCAAGCGGCTCAGCGCCTTCCGCGGATTTCCGATGCCCGCTACGGCGCAGGACTTCCTCGGACACCGCGAGGCGCTCGCCTATCTCACCGACTACGCGCACGCCAACGAGCTGCCCGGACACATCCGCTACGGACGCTCGGTGAGCCGGGTCGAGCGGGCGGGCGGGGCGTGGGCGGTGACGTTCGAGGACGGCTCCAGCTGTCTGTACCGGGGCGTCGTCGTCGCGTCCGGCCACCACTGGGACCCGAAGCCGGCCCGGTTCCCCGGCCGCTTCGACGGCCGGGTCCTGCACTCCAGCGAGTACCGCACCCCCGGCGTGCTCCAGGGCAAGCGCGTGCTGATCGTCGGAACCGGGAACTCCGGTACCGACATCGCGGTGGAGTCGTCGCGGGTCGCCGCCCGCACCCTGAACTCGGTCCGGCAGGGCTGCCACTACCTGCCCAAGTACTTCCTGGGGCGGCCGATGGACGAGGTCATGGAGTGGTTCGTGCGCGTACGCGCCCCCCGCTTCGTCCACCGGTGGGTGCGGCGGATCGCGATCTGGTGCGTGTTCGGCGACCCCTCCAGGTTCGGGCTGCCCCGGCCGTCCCGGCGGATCATGGACGGACGGCTCATCCTCAACTCGGAGCTGGTGCACCACGTCGCCCACGGGGCCGTGGTGTCCAAGCCCGACGTGGCGGAACTGTGCGGCGACCGGGTGCGGTTCACCGACGGCTCGGAGGAGGAGGTCGACGTCATCGTCCACGCCACGGGCTTCAACGCCTCCCTGCCCTTTCTGTCTCCCGACGACCTCCCCCCGGCCGGTCCAGGCCGGTACCCGGACCTGGGGCTGCACATCTTCCATCCCGTGCACGACGGCCTCTTCGTCGTCGGCATGATCCAGCCCGACAGCGGTGCCTGGTGGCTCTTCGACGACCAGGCCGCGACGGTGGCCGCCTACATCGGCGCCGTACAGCGGGGCGGCTCCGCCGCCGAACGGGCCCGTGCCCGTGTGCGGTTCCACGCGGGCCGCAGGTACCAGCCGCCGGGAACGCCCGGCCCGCACGCTTCGCTGCGGGTCGAGCACGACCGTTACGCCAGGGTCCTGCGGCGCCTTCGCCGCGACCTGGCGCCAGCCGCCGAGAATGCCCGAGGAGCACGATGAACGGTCCGCGCGGGACGATGCTGAGGGGCGTGCTGCTCGAAGGGCTCAACTTCGCCGGCAAGTCGACCACGGCGGCCCGGCTCACGACACTGCTGCGGGCCCGGGACACCGAGGTCCACTCGCGCCACTGCTACGTCTGCGACACCGAGGCCACGCAGACCCTGCAGGTGCGCGCGAAGTCGTCCGTCGGCGGCGCCACCGGCCGGCCGTTCCCCGACCCGGACCTGCTGCGCCCGTTCAACGTCATGAAGTCCGCCCAGATGCTCATCGACAGCGAGCTCGCCACGGACTCCGTGTACGCGGCGGGAACGGCGGGCCCCGCCCTCGTGCAGGACCGGCACTGGTTCACGCAGTACTGCAACAACGAGTTCTTCAACCCCGGCGAAGGACACCTCAGCGACTCGTGGGTGCGGACCTGCGCCCCGCGCTTCACCGTCCAGGTGTATCTGACCTGCTCGCCGACCGAACGGGAACGCCGGGCCGGCCGCAGGGACGGCGACGCCCACGGACTGAACTCCTATCTGCGGGCGAACCCGGAGGGCATCGCGGCGCTCGACGCGTTCTGCGTCGAGCGGATCGCCGGCGACCCGTCCTGGATCGTGCTGGCCACCGACGAACTCTCCCAGGACGAGACCGCCGCCCTTCTCCTCGGTCTCTTCCAGGCACGGGACCACGCGGCCGGATGATCCCCCGGGACGCACCGCGCCACGCCCCGCCCGGTGGGACGCTCCGGCTGGCGGGCCGGACCGTCTCCCGGCTCGGCCTGGGCACGATGGGCCTGACGGGCCCGGGCAACTGGGGGCCGCCACCCGACCCCGCCCAGGCCGTCCGGCTGCTGCGCACGGCAGTCGGCGAGCACGGCGTGACCCACCTCGACACCGCCGACGCCTACGGCCCCCACACCGTGGAGGAGCTGATCCGCCGGGCGCTGCACCCCTACGGGGAGGAACTGCTCGTGGCCACGAAGGTCGGACTGGTCCGCCCCGGCCCCGGCACGTACGAGGCACTGGGTCGTCCGGCGTACTTGCGCCACGCCGTCGAGGCGTCGCTGCGCCGGCTGGGGTGCGAGCGGCTGTCTCTGTGCTACCTGCACCGCGTGGACGCCTCCGTGCCCCTCGCCGACCAGCTGGGCACCCTCACCGATCTGCGGGACGAGGGGAAGATCGCCGGTATCGGCCTGTCCCGTGTCACGGCCGAGGAGATCGACCGGGCCCGCGGCCTCGCCCCGATCGCCGCGGTCCAGAACCCGATGAACCCGGCCCGCCGCCCCGATCCGGCCCTGGACCACTGTCGCGGCCTGGGCATCCCCTACGTCGCCTACCGGCCGCTGGGGAAGGGCCGGCTCGTCGGCGAGGGGCTGCCCTCGGTCCTCGGCCGGCTGCTGAACCTCGGCCCCCATGTCGCCCTCGTGCCCGGCACGACCCGCGTCGACCACCTCCGGCAACTCGTGGAGGCCGCACGAGCGGCCGACGGACATGTCTCCCAACTCCCGTAAGCGGAAAGGGATCTGTCGGTTATCTGTTGGCCCTGCCCCTCTCCGCCGATTTCAGTGCTTCATTCGATGACGTGACCACCACAGCGAAACCGGAGAAGGCCTCGGAGCACGGCGCCCCCGAGGACGCCAGCAACGCCGAGGAAGCCAAGTACGCGAAGTACGAAGAGGCGAGACGGGCGGCACAGGCGGCCAAGGCCGAGCGGCTTCCGGCGGGGCAGACCTGGCGGGCCCTGTACCGCTACTTCCGGCCGCACCGCGGTGCCATCGCCCTGGCCGGCCTTCTCACGCTGCTGGGTTCGGTGTCCGGCCTCCTCCAGCCGCTCGCGGCCAAGGCGCTCGTGGACCGGCTCGGCGGCGACGGCTCGATCGCCGGGATGCTGTTCCTGCTCACCGCGCTGGTGCTGCTCGGCTCCGCGCTGCAGTCCGTGGGCGCCTACGTCCTCGAGCGCACCGCCGAGTCCGTGGTGCTCGCGGCCCGGCGCACCCTGGTCGGGCGGCTGCTGCGGCTGCGCCTGACGGAGGTGGAGCGCGCGCAGCCGGGTGACCTGATGTCCCGGATCACCTCGGACACGACCCTGCTGAAGGCGGTGACGACCCAGGCGGTGGTCTCCGCGTTCACCGGTGGGCTGACCTTCGTCGCGACCGTCGTGCTGATGGGCGTGATGGATCCGGTGCTGCTCGGTGTCACGCTCGGCGTCATCGTGCTCGTCGGGGTCGCCATGGGGCTGGTCATGCCGAAGATCTCGCAGGCCACGGAGCGCTCGCAGGAGGCCGTCGGCGTCATGTCGACCGCGCTGGAGCGGGCCTTCGGCGCCTATCGCACCGTCAAGGCCTCGGGTGCGGAGGCGCGGGAGACGGCTCTGCTGGACGAGGCCGCCCGGGAGGCCTGGCGCAACGGCGTGAAGTCGGCCAAGTGGCAGGCGATGACGTGGAGTTCGATCGGGCTCGCGGTGCAGGTCTCGTTCCTTGCGGTGCTGGGCATCGGCGGGGCGCGGGTCGCCTCGGGGGCGATCCCCGTCTCCACCCTGGTGGCCTTCCTGCTGTTCCTCTTCTACCTGTTCGACCCGATCGGGCGTCTCGTCGAGGCGGCCCAGCAGTACCAGGTCGGCGCGGCGGCGATCGCCCGCATCACCCGGGCCGAGCTGCTGGAGACCGAGGACACCGACGCGGCCGGGGAGCCGGCCGGACGCTCGGGGACGGCCCCCGCGACGGTGGCCTTCGAGGACGTGAGCTTCCGCTACGGCGACGACCTGCCGTACGTCCACCACGGTGTGACCTTCGACGTGCCCGGACCCGGCATGACCGCGTTCGTCGGCCCCTCGGGGGCGGGCAAGACCACGGTCTTCGGCTTGATCGAACGGTTCTACGAGGTCGCCGGCGGCCGGGTCCTCGTGGACGGCCGGGACGTGCGCGAGTGGCCGCTGGCCGAACTGCGCGCCGCCATCGGATACGTGGAGCAGGACGCTCCCGTGCTCGCGGGCACCCTGCGCGAGAACCTCCTGTTCGCGGCGCCGGACGCCACCGAGGAGGAGCTGCGCGACGCCGTCGCCCGCGCCCGGCTCGAATCCCTCGTGGCCGGGCTGCCGGAAGGGCTTGAGACACCGGTCGGGCACCGCGGCTCGAAGCTGTCCGGCGGGGAGCGGCAGCGGGTGGCGATCGCCCGGGCGCTGCTGCGCAAACCGCGGCTGCTGCTGCTCGACGAGGCGACCTCCCAGCTGGACGCCGTCAACGAGCTGGCCCTGCGCGACGTGGTCGCCGAGGTGTCCCGGGACGTGACGGTCCTGGTGGTGGCGCACCGCCTGTCCACGGTGACCATGGCCGACCGAATCGTGGTGATGGACGCGGGCCTGGTCCGGGCGGTCGGCACCCATGAGGAACTGGTCGCCGGCGACCCGCTGTACGCGGAACTGGCCGCGACCCAGTTCTTGGCCACGACACCCGTCGAGACACCGCTGGAGCTGCGGTAGAAGAGCGGGAGGGCAAAGGAAAAGGGCGGATGAGATCCGCCCTGACCTGCTGTGACGCAGAAATGCTGGTGCCCCCAACGGGATTCGAACCCGTGCTACCGCCTTGAAAGGGCGGCGTCCTAGGCCGCTAGACGATGAGGGCTATCGGCCCGCCTGGGCGCCTTGCGGCGCGTCGGGGACGTGAGAAGCATATGGGATGCCGGGAGCTATCGCCAAAACGGTTTACGAGCCCGAGGGGGAGGGTGACGGGGTGCCGGGGGTGGTGGAGCCGGACGGGGACGGGGTCGCTCCGGGCCGGTTCTCCTTGGGCAGGTGCCGCGTGACCTCGGCCGTCGTCTCGCCCAGACCGCCCAGCTTGATCGAGTCCCAGGCCTGCAGGCGGCGGGTGTCGCGGTCGAAGTAGAGGACCGAGGCCTCGACGGGCGCGGGGTACTTGTGCTCGAGGGCGCGCAGGCCGCTGCCGCCGGTGGAGCCCTCCATGCGCAGCCGGGTGCCGTACTTCAGGATCTCGTCGCCCTCGTGGTGCAGATGGCCGCACAGGACGAGCGGGACCTCGCCGTCGACCTCGCGGGCGGCGGAGGGCTCGTGGATCATGGCGACGTCGACCGGGGTGCCGGCCGCCTTCTGGTCGCCGAGGGCCGAGGCCAGCTGCGCCCCCGCCAGTTCCTCCGACTGGGCGGCACCCGTCACCGTGGAGCGGTCGGGGGTGAACTGCGGGTCGCCCAGGCCCGCGAAACGCAGTCCGGCGACCGTCTCGGCGCGGCCCTCGTCGAGGACGTGGACGTTCTTCATGCGCTCCAGGTAGCGCTGGGTGACGTGGGAGTCGTGGTTGCCGCGGACCCAGACGTAGGGCGCTCCCAGGTTCGCGATCGGGTCCAGGAAGCCGTTCTCGGCCGCCGTGCCGTGGTCCATGGTGTCGCCGGTGTCGACGATGACGTTCACCTTGTACTGCTGCACGAGCGACGCGATGATCTTCCAGCTCGCCGGGTTGAGGTGGATGTCGGAGACGTGCAGGACGCGGATGGTGGTCGGGTCCGGCTGGTAGGCGGGGAGGGTGGAGGTGACGTCGTACAGCTTGGTCACGTTCGTCACCAGGCGGGCCAGTTCCTTCTGGTAGACGTCGAACTCGGTGACGATGTTGCGGGCGTTGCCGACGAGCGAGGGGGCCGAGGAGAGCAGGCCCGAGTACTTCGGTTCGAGGACGGAGTCCGGGTTCCAGGTGGCGTACGCGGACGCGCCGGAGGCCATCAGCAGGGCGAGGGCGGTGCCGCCGGCGGCGAGGGCCCGGCGGGGGCGGCGGTAGACGGCGAGGCCCAGGGCCGTGGCGCCGGCGACCACCGCGACGCAGGAGCGCAGGGCCAGGTCGAGGGTGCCGTGTTCGACGTCGTGGGCGACCTCGTCCTGGAGGCCGGAGAGCCGCTCGGGATGGTCGACCAGGGCCTGGGCGCGGGCCGGGTCGAGCTGGTCGACGTTGACGTCCAGGCGGACGGGCGCGTGGTGGGTGTTCAGCTCGAGGGCGCCGAGCGGCGAGATGTTGATCTTCGTGCCGCCGGACAGGGACGGCCGCAGGGTCATCGTCGTGTTCATCGGCCCGACCGGCACCCGTACGTTGCCGACGATCAGCAGGCCCAGCCAGGCGCCCAGCAGCACGACGGCGACGAGTCCGAGGGCGCGGGCCCAGGGGCGCGGCTGCTGGACCAGTTCGACGGACGGGGCCGGGCGGCGGGTGCGGCGGTGGAGGCGGGTCAGGATGTGCGGGGACTTTCGTATGCGGTTCACGACGGTCACGGCTACGGCGGGGACGCGGGCCATTGGTCCCGTATGCCCAAGTCCGGGTGTCGATATGCGGGCCCGCGTGAGGAGTTCGCGGGTGCGCGGCTCAGCCCCAGCCCAGTTCGTGCAGGCGCGCGTCGTCGATCCCGAAGTGGTGCGCGATCTCGTGGATCACGGTCACGGCGACCTCGTGCACCACCTCCTCCCGCGTCTCGCAGTGGCGCAGGGTCGGGCCCATGTAGATCGAGATCCGGTCGGGCAGGACCCCCGCGTACCACTCGCCGCGGTCGGTGAGCGGGGTCCCCTCGTACAGGCCCAGGAGTTCGGGGTCGTCGGCTGGAGGTTCGTCCTCGACGAACACGGCGACGTTGTCCATGACCCGGGTCAGTTCGGACGGGATCCGGTCCAGGGCCTGGCTGACGAGTTCCTCGAACGATTCGCGTGTCATCTCCAGCACAGGCCCATTGTCGGGGACGGGCGCCCGTGGCGGAGCATGGCGGGTCAGGCGGGCAGGTTCAGTTGCCAGGAGACGCCGAAGCGGTCGTTGACCCAGCTGAACTTCCGGCTGAAGCCGTAGTCGCCCGGCGGCATGAGCACGCCGCCCCCTTCGGAGAGGGCCGCGTGCAGGCGGTCGAGCTCGGCCTCGTCCTCGCACTGCACGAACAGGGAGACCGCGGGCGTGAAGGTGAACTCGTGGTGGGCGGGGCTGTCGATGCACATGAACTGCGTGCCGGCGAGGGAGAAGGTGGCGTGCTGCACGCTTCCCTCCTTGCCGGGGCCGTCGGCGCCGTATCGGGTGAGGCCGACGATCTCGGCGTCGTCGAAGAGCGAGACGTAGAAGTTCATCGCGTCCTCCGCGTCGCCCTCGAACATCAGGAAGGTGGTGATCTTCTGTGCGGCCGCGATCTGCATGTGCGTGCTCCTTCTGCGCCGTTTTCGGACGGTCGGTGCGCGGCCACGGTAGCGCCGTGCCGGGGCGGGGCGCGTGTCCTCCCGTGGGCGACGGGAGTTGGGCACGTTGACGTCTTCCCGCCTGAGAGGTGGCTTCCCGTGCGCCCCATGTACGTACCCGTCCGTCTGGCCGCCACCGTCCTGGCCGTCGCCACCGCCGCCGGCTGCATGAGCGTGGGTGAGGACGCGGGCGGCGACGGCGCGCGGCCCTCGCACTCGGCGGGACGGCACGGCGGCGAGGCGCCCGACGGGGGCACGGCGATCTCCGGCGGCGGATGGCTGGGAGCGGCGGCCGACGGCAAGCACCCGGGGAAGAAGGGCAAGGGCAAGGACGGCGGGAAATCGGCCTCCCCCTCGGCCTCGCCGTCCGCCGGCGCGACCGCCTCCGCGCCCGCGCGCGGCGGGGCGGGCAGGACGGACCAGCCCGGCGCTCCCACGCCGACGCGGGCGACGCCGACCGCCACGCACACCGACCCGCAGCCGCCCACGCCGACCGAGCAGCCGACGTCCTCCGCCCCGGAACCGCCGCCGTCGGCCGAGCCGTCCTCGTCGGCGCACCCGGATGCGGGGCCGCAGCTGGCGCAGCGGGAGCCCGCGCCGACGGCGGGGTCACCGGTGTGACAGCGCGAGGCGGGGCGGCCCGCGGGGTGGGCATGTGACCTCGGCTACGTCCGTGGCATTCGGTTTGCCTCGGGGGCCGGTGGGTGCGTATGGTGGTAGATCGTTTGATCCCATTGCCCGGCGCCATTGCAGAGAGCGCCGTGTGGCGCGTTCTCTCCTTTGCCGTGGCTGACCGCATAGAGGCGGTCGTATTGCGAATCACGGAGTTGACGGGCGCGTGCCGACGAGACTCCGGAAGGTTTCGCATACGCATGTCCATTTCCAGTACTGATCACGTCGTCGTGCCCGAGAACGGCGAGACGGAGGAGCAGGCCGCCCCCGAGGTGACCTTCGCCGACCTCGGTCTGCCCGAGGGCGTCGTGCGCAAGCTCGCGCAGAACGGCGTGACGGTCCCCTTCCCGATCCAGGCCGCGACCATCCCGGACGCCCTGGCCGGCAAGGACATCCTCGGCCGTGGCCGCACCGGCTCCGGCAAGACCCTCTCCTTCGGCCTGCCGACGCTGGCCACGCTGGCCGGCGGCCACACCCAGAAGCACAAGCCGCGCGCCGTCATCCTGACGCCGACCCGTGAGCTCGCCATGCAGGTCGCGGACGCGCTGCAGCCCTACGGCGACGTCCTCGGCCTGAAGATGAAGGTCGTCTGCGGCGGTACGTCGATGGGCAACCAGATCTACGCCCTGGAGCGCGGCGTCGACGTCCTCGTCGCCACCCCGGGCCGGCTGCGCGACCTCATCAACCGCGGCGCCTGCTCGCTGGAGGACGTGAAGGTCACCGTCCTCGACGAGGCCGACCAGATGTCCGACCTGGGCTTCCTGCCCGAGGTCACCGAACTGCTCGACCAGGTGCCGGCCGGCGGCCAGCGCATGCTCTTCTCCGCGACGATGGAGAACGAGATCAAGACGCTGGTCGACCGTTACCTGACCAACCCGGCGACGCACGAGGTCGACAGCGCCCAGGGCAACGTCACGACCATGTCGCACCACATCCTGATCGTGAAGCCGAAGGACAAGGCGCCGGTCACCGCGGCGATCGCGTCCCGCAAGGGCCGCACGATCATCTTCGTCCGCACCCAGCTGGGCGCGGACCGCATCGCCGAGCAGCTGCGCGACGCGGGTGTGAAGGCGGACGCGCTGCACGGCGGCATGACGCAGGGCGCGCGTACCCGGACGCTGGCCGACTTCAAGGACGGCTACGTCAACGCGCTCGTCGCGACCGACGTCGCCGCCCGCGGTATCCACGTCGACGGCATCGACCTGGTGCTGAACGTGGACCCCGCCGGCGACCACAAGGACTACCTGCACCGTTCCGGGCGTACCGCGCGTGCGGGCCGCTCCGGCACCGTCGTGTCGCTGTCCCTGCCGCACCAGCGCCGCCAGATCTTCCGGCTGATGGAGGACGCGGGCGTCGACGCCTCGCGGCACATCATCAACTCCGGTACGGCCTTCGAGCCGGAGGTCGCCGAGATCACCGGCGCCCGTTCGATGACCGAGGTGCAGGCCGAGTCCGCGGGCAACGCGGCTCAGCAGGCCGAGCGCGAGGTCGCCCACCTCACCAAGCAGCTGGAGCGTGCGCAGCGGCGCGCGACCGAGCTGCGCGAGGAGGCCGACCGGCTCGTCGCCCGGGTCGCCCGCGAGCGCGGCGAGGACCCCGAGGCGGCGGTGGCCGAGGCGCAGGCGGCGGTCGTCGAGGCCGCCGAGACCGTGGCCGCGGCGTCCGTGCCGGAGCAGCCGGCCGCGCAGGACGTCGAGCGCGCGGAGCCGGCGCCGTCGTACGAGCGTCGTGAGCGCCGTGACAACGACCGTGGCGGCTTCCGCCGTGACGAGCGTCGGGACGACCGTGGTGGCCGTTCCTTCGAGCGTCGTGACGACCGTGGCGGTCGTGGGTTCGAGCGTCGGGACAACGACCGTGGCGACCGTGGCGGCTTCCGCCGTGACGACCGTCGGGACGACCGTGGTGGCCGTTCCTTCGAGCGTCGTGACGACCGTGGCGGTCGTGGGTTCGAGCGTCGGGACAACGACCGTGGCGACCGTGGCGGCTTCCGCCGTGACGACCGTCGGGACGACCGTGGCGGCCGCTCCTTCGAGCGTCGCGACGACCGTCCGGCAGGCCGTTCCTTCGAGCGTCGTGACGAGCGTCCCGCCGGCCGTTCCTTCGAGCGCCGGGACAACGAGCGCGGCGGCTTCCGCCGTGACGAGCGTCCCGCCGGCCGTTCCTTCGAGCGCCGGGACGACCGCGGCGGTCACCGTGGCAGCGACCGTCCGTTCAACCGCGACCGCCGTGACGACCGCCCGGGCTTCCGCGCCGGCGGCCACGAGCGTCCGTACGGCCGCCGTGACGACCACCGTGGCACCGGTTCCTTCGGGCGCCGTGACGACAAGCCGCGCTGGAAGCGCAACGGCTGACACCGAGTGAGCTGAACGAGGGCCCGTACGACTTCGGTCGTACGGGCCCTCCCGCGTTCGTAGGGCACTTACCGGCCACGAAAACTTTTGGCCAAAGCACTTATCTTGTGGCGCATGTCACGACTCCGCCGAGGGAATCGCTGGGGGCATGACAGATGACGCCATAGCGAGCGGGCAGTCGGGTCTCTCCGACGAAGAGCGGCTTGCCCAGCTCGGCTACACGCAGGTCCTTGCCCGCCGGATGTCGGCGTTCAGCAACTACGCGGTCTCGTTCACGATCATCTCGGTCCTGTCGGGCTGCCTGACCCTCTACGCCTTCGGCATGAACACGGGCGGCCCGGCGGTGATCACCTGGGGCTGGGTGGCCGTGGGTCTGATGACGCTGTTCGTCGGGCTGTCGATGGCCGAGATCTGTTCGGCCTACCCGACGTCGGCCGGCCTGTACTTCTGGGCGCACCGGCTCGCGCCACCGCGTACCGCCGCCGCCTGGGCGTGGTTCACGGGCTGGTTCAACGTGCTGGGCCAGGTGGCGGTGACGGCGGGCATCGACTTCGGTGCCGCCTCCTTCCTGGGCGCGTATCTGAACCTGCAGTTCGGCTTCGAGGTGACGAAGGGGCGGACGGTCCTGCTGTTCGCCGCGATCCTGCTGCTGCACGGCCTGCTGAACACCTTCGGCGTGAAGATCGTCGCCCTGCTGAACGACATCAGCGTGTGGTGGCACGTGCTGGGCGTCGGCGTGATCGTCGGCGCGCTGGCCTTCGTACCCGACCACCACCAGTCGGCGTCCTTCGTGTTCGGCAAGTTCGTGAACAACACCGGCTGGGGCAGTGGGGTGTACGTCGTCCTGCTGGGCCTGCTGATGGCCCAGTACACCTTCACCGGCTACGACGCCTCCGCCCATATGACGGAGGAGACCCACGACGCGTCCACCGCGGGCCCGAAGGGGATCGTGCGGTCGATCTGGACGTCGTGGATCGCGGGCTTCGTCCTGCTCCTGGGCTTCACCTTCGCCATCCAGTCCTACGACAGGGAGCTCGGGTCCGCGACGGGCGCGCCGCCGGCCCAGATCCTGCTGGACGCGCTGGGGGCGACGGCCGGGAAGCTGCTGCTCCTGGTCGTGATCGGGGCGCAGCTGTTCTGCGGGATGGCGTCCGTGACCGCCAACAGCCGCATGATCTACGCCTTTTCGCGCGACGGCGCGCTGCCCTTCTCCCGTGTCTGGCACACCGTCAGCCCGCGCACCCGGACCCCGGTCGCGGCGGTGTGGCTGGCTGCGGTGGGGGCGCTGGTGCTGGGGCTGCCGTACCTGATCAACGTGACGGCGTACGCGGCGGTGACCTCGATCGCGGTCATCGGCCTCTACATCGCCTACGTCATCCCGACGCTGCTGCGGGTGCGCAAGGGGGACGCCTTCGAGCGGGGGCCGTGGCACCTGGGCCGCTGGTCGACGCTGATCGGCTGGGTGTCCGTGGTGTGGGTCGGTGTCATCACGGTCCTGTTCATGCTGCCCCAGGTCTCCCCGGTCACCTCGGAGACCTTCAACTACGCGCCCGTCGCCGTCCTGGTCGTCCTCGGCTTCGCGGCCGCGTGGTGGGCGGCGTCGGCCCGGCACTGGTTCCTCAACCCGTCGCACGCCCGCACCCAGGCCCGTGAGGCGGCGCGCGCGGGCAGCGCGGGCGGTGCGCAAAAGGTCGATCCGTAACACTCCCGGCGTCCCCGCGCGGCACGGCACGGCCGTGTCCCCGATACCCGATCGGAGACGCGGCCGTGTCCGGCTATGCTCGGGGAGGCAACATCGCCGAGGGCCCTTAGCTCAATTGGCAGAGCAGTGGACTTTTAATCCATTGGTTGTGGGTTCGAGTCCCACAGGGCCTACACAGAAGCCCCAGGTCGAGCAGTTCACGACCTGGGGCTCATCTGTGCTCCGCCTCAGTCGGCGGTCATCCCGCGGCCGCGGTGACGTCCCCGGCGTAGACCAGGGCGACCCGGTGGTTGTACTGGATGGTGTACATCGACTTGGCGCCGGTGACGACCGTGCCGCTGGACGGGAAGAAGTCCTGCGTGGGGGACGGCGGCTCGGTCGCCACGTAGGCCTGGCCGGCGGGGACCGTGTACATGCTCAGCGGGGCCTGGGTCGAGGGGGACAGGCCCGAGGGGTACTCGGCGGCGTCCGGGTAGCCGGAGCCGTACACCGCCACCGGTGAGGTGCCGGCCGCGGTGATCACCTGAACGCCGTGGGCGGGTGCGGTGTTGCAGCCGTGCGGGTTGTAGAACCACACCTTCGCGCCGCTGTACCAGATCGCGGTCCAGTCGCCGTCCTGGTCGGCGACCACGAACTGCTGGCCGGCCGCCGCGGTGCCGCCCCAGTCGTTGATCCGGTCGGTGCCGGCCGCGCCCGGGTGGACGGCCTGGTCGCCGAAGAGGGGGGCGGTGTCGGACGGATCGGTGCGCAGGTAGACGAAGTTCGACGGCTGCTGGGTCTCGGTGCAGGCGGTGGTGGCGCCGGTCGGGTCGTCGGCGGGGCAGATCTGGACGGTCTGCAGGTTGTCCTCGAACCGGGGCGCGATGGTGACCACCGAGCCGACGGGGCCGACGCCGTGCGGGCCGGTGTGGACGCCGAGCAGGTTCATGAAGTGGTTCCAGTCCCAGGACGGGCCCGGGTCCCAGTGCATGCCGGAGACGAGGGACGACTTCGGCCCGGCGACGTTGTCGTGGCCGATGATGTGCTCGCGGTCCAGCGGGATGTCGTACCGGGCGGCGAGGTACTCGACCAGCTCGGCCGTGGCCTCGTACTGGGCCTCGGTGTACCAGGTCGCGCCGTGCGCGGCGTAGCCCTCGTGCTCGATGCCGATCGAGTGCATGTTGGCCGTGTAGTTGCCCGCGTGGAAGGCGAGGTCCTTCGTGGGCACCATCTGCGTCACCGCGCCGTCGGCGGAGCGCATCACGTAGTGCGCTGCGGCGCCGCCCGCCTGCTGGAAGGTCTTGATGGCGGCGTCGTAGGAGCTCTCGGTGTCGTGGATGACGACGGTGTCGATCTTGATGCCGTTCGCGGGGCGGTTCGAGACCTGGCCGTTGGAGGCCGCCGCAGGGACGAAGGTGCAGTCCAGGGTGGGCGGGCACTCGACGTCCGTGGCGGCCGCCGACTTCAGGTGCAGGGCGGCCAGCTGGCCGGTCGCGGGGCGGACGCCGCTGTCGGCCGCCAGGCTCACGCGCCGGCCGTCGGAGGTGGTGCGGGCGGCTCCCTTGCGTATGGACGCGAAGACGCGGTCGGCGAAGGCCGCGGCGCCCTGGCGCTGCGAGGACTGGCTGTAACGGGCCACCGCCCCGTACCAGTTGCCGGGGTCGGTGGACGTACCGCCGGTCGTCTTCCGCTGGTACTCGGCGAGCAGGGCCGCGCCGCCGCGGATGTTGGCGGCCGGGTCGGTGCGCAGCGTCTCGGCGGACAGGCCCGTCAGTTTCGCGGCGGCCCTCAGCGTGTGCAGGGCCGGGTCGGCGGCCAGCTGCGCCAGATCGCCGCGTCCGGCGGCTCCCGCTGGGCCCGCGGCCAGCATGGCGGGGGTCACGTCCGTGAGGTGCATCGGCCCGTAGCCGCCGTCCGTGCTGTGCTGTCCGGGGTGCGTGTCCCAGGCGGACTCCTGGTACGACACGGCCAGCAGCACCTGGCGCGGCACGTGGTACGCGTCGGCGGCGGCAGTAAAGGCCCGTTCCAGCGAGGGTGCCGGGCGGCCGGAGGCGTCGGCGGCCGTCGCCGTCACCGGTACGGTCGTCGCGCCCGCGGCGGCCAGTGCGGCGACCGCGGCCAGCAGGGCCGGACGGCGGAGGCGGGACGCGTACCCGCGTCTGTCACTGTGTGTGGTCATCAAGGGATCCCGGACCTGAGTCGATTCGGATGGCTGCGGAGAACGCGCGCGTGACGGGGCGTCGATTCGCCGCCCCGGCCGGCCGGTGGACCCACGGGCCGGCGGCGGACGGCCCTTCTCCGGAAGGAGAGTACGTCAACTCCCGCCAACAGCACGGAATTTGAGCGTGGAAGCTTCGTGAACGGCACCGCGGTCCCCGGCTGCCCGACCGCGACGGCGCAGCCCACCGCACCGCGCCGGGGGCGTCGGCTCGCCTGGCGTGGCGGCATGCGGAAGGCGGCGCGGCATGCGGCACCGCGCCGCGGTACGGCTCGTCCGGCTGCAGCGGGGGCTGGGGGTGAGGGTCGCCGACGGGGGCGGGCGGGCGCGCCGACGAGACCGGCGGCTCCGGCCCACTGGGCATACGAGGTGCCTGGGCCTGGTGTCTTGCCGGGGGTCGGTGGGCGCCTGCTGGCCGGTGTGTTGGTGGTGCCTGGGGGCGGGTCTCTCACCCGTGCGTCGGTGTCGCCGACGTGTCGCCCTTTCGCCGGTCTGTCGGCGGGGCCGGTGGGCCGGTCTTTCGCCCGCGCGCCAGCGGCGCTCGTGGCCGGCCCCTCACACGTGCGTCGGTGTCGCCGGGTGGCTCTCCCCTTGCCGGTGTGGCGGTGGGGCCTGCTGGTTGGCCCCTCACACGTGCGCCGGTGTCGCCCGCCTGCCGGCTCCGCCGGCGCCGCGGTGGCCCCGCGGGGGCGGCCCCCCGCCCGCGCGTCCGCCGCGCCCGCGCACCCGCCCCCCGCCGCGCGGCCTCAGCCCGCGTTGAGTTCCGTCAGTTCGGTCGTGGCGCGGTCCGTCAGTTCGGACAGGGGGAGGGTGTGCTGGGTCTGGAGGACCTTTGCGCGCAGGTAGCGGACGTTGTGGGCGGTGGTGAAGACGCCGGTCGGGACACGGTCGTGGACCGTGATGCCGAGGTCGCGCAGCTGCCCGGCCTTGTCGGGGTTGTTGGACAGCAGGTCCAGTTCGGTGACGCCGAGGGACCGCAGCATCTGGGCGGCGGCCGTGTAGTCGCGGGCGTCCTCGGGCAGGCCCAGGGCGGCGTTCGCCTCGTACGTGTCGAGGCCCTGGTCCTGCAGGTCGTACGCGTCGAGCTTGTTGTAGAGGCCGATGCCGCGGCCCTCCTGGCGGAGGTAGAGCAGCACGCCGCCGCGGACCGCGATGCGCTCGACCGCCTCCCGCAGCTGCGGGCCGCAGTCGCAGCGGGCGGAGCCGAAGACGTCGCCGGTCAGGCACTCGGAGTGCAGGCGGACCAGCGGGAGGGTGCCGGGGGCCGGGTCGCCGAGGACGACGGCGACGTGCTCCTGGCCGTCGGCCAGACCGTGGAAGGTGACGAGTTCGGCGTCGACGCTGTAGCCGTCGTCGAAGCGCAGCGGCACCCGGACGCGGGAGCGCGGCGTGGCGGCGGGGAAGTCGGGCATGGGGGTTCTCCTGTGTCCGGGTGCAGGACCGTGCGGAGTGCTGCTTCAGATTTGAAGCAGATCCACGGCTGGAACCCTACCCGTGCTTTAAATTTGAAGCAACAGATTTGCGACCCGGCTCACGCGGGGAAGTTCACGGGAGTGCCCTTACGACGAGCCCGACCCCGAGCCCGACCCGGACCCCGAGCACGGCGACGACCGCCGCCGCCACGGCACCTCGTCGGAGGTCGGCCGCGGCGTCTCCGCACCCTCCAGCGCGCGCACGATCGCGGAGCTGATCTCCTCCAGCCGCTCCACCTGCTCCTCGGAGAGGTGGTCGAACACCGCCGCCCGTACCGTCTCCACATGCCCCGGCGCCGTGCGCTCCAGGACCGCCATCCCCTCGTCGGTGAGGGTCGCGAAGCTGCTCCGCTTGTCCCACTGGCAGTCCTCGCGCCGGACCAGCCCGTCCTTCTCCAGCCGCGTCACGGCGTAGGTCAGCCTGCTGCGCGTGATCTTCGACTTCTCGGCGAGATCGGTCATCCGCAGTTTGCGTTCCGGCGCCTCGGAGAGGTTGGCGAGGATGGAGTAGTAGAGATGGGGCATGCCGGCGTCCTGCTGGAGCTGGCGGTCGATCGCGTCCTCCAGGAGGTGCGTCGCCGCGATGTACGCGCGCCAGGCGCGCTGCTCCTTGCCGGTGAGCCAGCGAGTCTTCATACGACCAGTGTAGGTTTGTTTCAAACTTTAACCAAGCATCCCCTTTGCCAAGCGTCCTCTTACCCAAGCGTCCTCTTACCCAGCGTCCCCGGCCTCCGAGAGCGAGCACGCCCGATGCCGTACCCCCACGTCCTGCTGTCCGCCGCCGTCTCCCTCGACGGCTACCTCGACGACACCGGCCCCGAGCGGCTGCTGCTCTCGTCCCCGGCCGACTTCGACCGGGTGGACGAGGTACGGGCGTCCGTGGACGCGATCCTGGTCGGCGCCGGCACGATCCGCGCCGACAACCCGCGCCTGCTGGTCAACTCGCCCGAGCGGCGCGCGGCCCGCACGGCCGAGGGGAAGCCGGAGTACCCCCTCAAGGTCACCGTCAGCGGCTCCGGTGACCTCGACCCGACGGCGAAGTTCTGGCACACCGGCGGTGAGAAGGTGCTCTATACGACCGATGACGGCGCACGGCGGGCCGCCGACCTCGGCCTCGCCGCCGACGTCGTCTCCCTGGGCCCCGGCCTCGACTGGCGCCGCCTCCTGGAGCACCTGCACGACGTACGCGGTGTCGAGCGCCTGATGGTCGAGGGCGGCGGCACCATCCACACGCAGCTGCTGCTCCAGGGGCTGGCGGACGAGCTGCAGCTGGTGCTGGCCCCGGTGTTCGTGGGCGACGAGAAGGCGCCCCGGCTGTTCGGGCCCGGCGGCTACCAGGGAGGTCGGCTCAGACTGGTGGATTGCCGCCGTATCGAGGACGTGGTGCTGATGCGCTACGAGCCCACCGCACCCGGCAGGGGTCGGGTCCCTTCCGCCGCCGACCACCACTGGCTGCGGCTCGCCTGCGCACTGGCCGACCAGTGCCCGCCCTCGCGGACGGCCTTCAGCGTCGGGGCGGTGGTCGTCGCCGCCGACGGCACGGAACTCGCCCGCGGCCACTCGCGCGAGGCCGGCGACCCCACGGTGCACGCCGAGGAGGCGGCGCTCGCGAAGATCGACCCGGCCGATCCACGGCTGGCTGACGCGACCGTCTACAGCAGCCTGGAGCCCTGCGCGCGGCGCGCGTCCCGGCCGAAGCCGTGTTCCCGGCTGATCCTGGAGGCCGGGGTCCGGCGGGTGGTGACGGCCTGGCGGGAGCCCGACACCTTCGTCGAGGAGGCCGACGGGAACGGGCTGCTGGCGGCGGCCGGGGTGGACGTCGTCCTGCTGGAGGAGCACGAGGCATCGGCCAAGGCGCCGAACACCCATCTGCTGGGCGGCTGAAAACCGCAGGTGAAGGGGGCGGATCGAAACCCTGGTGCTGGGCGTCCCGCGGATGGCGTACACTGGAGTCACAACGACGCGGGGTGGAGCAGCTCGGTAGCTCGCTGGGCTCATAACCCAGAGGTCGCAGGTTCAAATCCTGTCCCCGCTACTGAAGGCCGAGGGCCGGAATCCGGAAACGGGTTCCGGCCCTCGGTGTTTCCTCCCCCGGGTGTCTCTCACCTGGGCGGGGCTCCCCCTGGGCGGTGCCTCCCCCCATCGGCCCTCACCGCTCGCCCGCCGTCCCCGCTCCGGCAACCCTTGAAGTGTGGAGCAGGAGGGGCCGATCTCGTACGCGCGCACCTTCGTCCGCATGCTCCCGGCACTGCTGCTCGTCGCCGGGGCGTTCTACGACTACTTCACCCCGGCCGAGTTCAGCGCGGCCCCCCTCTTCACCGCCGCGCCCCTGGTCGCCGCCCCGCTCTACTCCCGCCGGGGCACGATCCTCACCGGTGTCGCGTGCGTGCTGGTCGTCCTGCTGCTCCACAGCCGGCTCGGCATCCTGCTGCACATCGACGCGCTCACGGAGCTGGTGACGGTGGCGACCGTGGTCGCGCTGGCCGTGCTCATCAACGCTCTCGTGCGCCGCGGCGACGAACAGCTCGCCTCGCAGCGCGCGATCGCCGAGGCCGCCCAGCGTGCCGTACTGCCCGACCCGGCCGAACGGATCGGCACGTTCACCATCGCGGCACGCTACGAGGCGGCGCAGCGGGACGCGTCCATCGGCGGCGACCTGTACGCGGTGCAGGACAGCCCGTACGGCGTGCGGCTGGTGGTGGGCGACGTGCGCGGGAAGGGGATGGGCGCGGTGGCGGCCGTCGCCGTCGTGATCGGGGCGTTCCGGGAGGCCGCCGAGCAGGAGGCGACGCTGGAAGCGGTCGCCGGGCGGCTGGACCGGGCGCTGGCCCGCGAGGGCAGCCGGCGCGAGGGTCTCGACGCCTTCGAGGGCTTCACCACCGCCGTACTCGCCGAGCTTCCGCACGGCGACGGCGTCGTCAGGATCGTCAACCGCGGCCATCCGCCCCCGCTGCTGCTGTGCCCCGGCGGGACGGTGCGTCCGCTGCCCGCCCGCGAGCCCGCACTGCCGCTCGGCATGGGGGAGTTGGGCGCCTGGCCGGACCGGGCGGAGCAGACCCGCTTCCCGGGCGGGGCCACACTGCTGCTGTACACCGACGGGCTGTGCGAGGCGCGGGACCGGCACGGGGAGTTCTACGATCCCGCGGCGAGCCTTCAGGGCCGGGCCTTCCCCGATCCCGCCGGGCTGATCGCCACCCTCGCCCAGGAGGTGCACCGGCACACCGGGGACGGCACGACGGACGACATGGCGATGCTCGCCGTACGGCGTCACGCCAGGTGATCGGATGGCCGCCCTCCGCATAACAACTGACGAACCGTCAGTCGCTGTGAAGATCCCGAGAAGGGGTCAACTCGCCCGTTTTTCGCCGGTCATGGACCTGTACGTCCAGCCCGGAAACGTTAATGATCAAGCCGAACTGCTTGGAATCCACACCCCGGGTCTATTAACGTTCGATAACGCAGCGCGGTCGTCCCAGCCGTCACAAGAGGCGGCTCCGTGCGCACGCGCCGAATCCCGCAAGGGAACCGGGGAACCACCACCCTGGGGTGAATCGCGCGGATGCCACCGTGGACCCACGGCCGGTATACGCGCGTAGGAGACCTTCCTGCTCCGAACCCGTCAGCTAACCCGGTAGGCGAGAAGGAAGGAAAGGAGCACGCCCACGTGGCGTCCAACCCGCCTGCCCCGGCAGCACCGTTCGTGCCGAGCACCGAGCCCTTCGGCTTCGCCCCCCGCACCGACGAGGGCCAGTGGGAGGAGTGGAATCCCACCGCGGAGTCCATACGCCCGGTACGGGGCAAGCACCGCGTGGCCAAGCAGCGCGGCGGCGGGCTGGCCCGCAGCTCCACGGTTCTCGGCGTCGGTGTCATAGCCGCCGTCGGCGCGGGCGGCATGGCCAGCGCCAACACCGGCAAGCCCCCGGTCTCCATCTCGATGCCCGACCTGGCCTCCGTGAGCCATGTGTTCGGCGACGACGCGGCCCCCAAGGGCTCCGCCACGGCGCTCAGCAGCGTCGGCGTGACCACCGAGGACACCGCCGAGGGCGCCAAGGACGCGGGCGAGGCGCTGCGCGACCGCATCATGGCGCAGGCCGAGGCGCAGCAGGTCCAGGTCGACAGCAAGGCCCAGGCGGTCACCGAGGCGTCCTTCGCCAAGCAGGTCGACGCCGCTGCCACCAAGGCGGAGCAGGACGCCGCCGCCAAGGCCGCCGACGCCAAGCAGAAGGCGGAGGCCGAGGCCAAGAAGAAGGAAGAGCAGGCGCGGCTGGCCGAGCTGGCCAAGCAGTTCAAGCTGCCGGTCGTGTCGTACACGATCACCGGCACCTTCGGCCAGGCCGGTTCCATGTGGTCCTCCGGCTACCACACGGGTCTCGACTTCGCCGCCCCGACGGGCACGCTCATCAAGGCCATCCACAGCGGCACCATCACCGAGGCCGGCTGGGCCGGGTCGTACGGCTACCGCACGATCCTCACCCTCGACGACGGCACCGAGCTGTGGTTCTGCCACCAGTCGTCGATCAGCGTCAAGGTCGGCCAGAAGGTCGCCACCGGTGACGTCATCGGCCGCGTCGGCGCCACCGGCAACGTGACCGGCCCGCACCTGCACCTCGAGGTTCACCCGAACGGCCAGGCCACCGGGATCGACCCGATGACGTGGCTGCGCGGCAAGGGCCTGAACCCCTGACGATCCGCACGTCCCCGGAACGGCTGCCTCCGATTGTTTACGGGAAGTTTGCGGCCGTTCCGGAAGACCGCTCTCCGGGGTCTTCGTTGACGTAGGACATGACTTCTCTTCGCAAGCTCGGCAACTCCGACCTCGAGGTCTTCCCGCTCTCCCTCGGCGGCAACGTCTTCGGCTGGACGGCCGACGAGGCCACCTCCTTCGCCGTCCTGGACGCCTACACGGCGGCGGGCGGCAACTTCGTCGACACCGCCGACTCCTACTCCGCCTGGGTCGAGGGCAACAGCGGCGGCGAGTCCGAGACGATCATCGGCAGGTGGCTGGCGGCGCGCGGCAACCGCGACGACGTCGTGGTCGCCACGAAGGTCAGCCAGCACCCCGAGTTCCCGGGCCTGTCGGCCGCCAACATCAAGGCCGCAGCGGAGGCCTCGCTGCGCCGCCTCGGCACCGACCGCATCGATCTCTACTACACCCACTTCGACAAGCCGGAGACGCCCGTCGAGGAGATCATCGGCGCCCTGGACGAGCTGGTGCGGGAGGGCAAGGTGCGGGCGATCGCCGCGTCCAACATCTCCGCCGAGCGCCTCGCCGAGTCCCTGGAGTTCTCCGACCGCGAGGGCCTGGCCAAGTACGTCGCCCTCCAGCCGCACTACAACCTGGTCTCCCGCGACACCTACGAGGGCCCCCTGCGGGACCTCGCCTCCCGCCAGGGCCTGGCCGCTGTCCCTTACTACGCCCTGGCCTCCGGCTTCCTCACCGGCAAGTACCGGCCCGGTACGAAGGTCGAGGGCGCGCGGGCCGCGGGCGCCGGAAAGCACCTGCAGACCGAGCGCGGCCGGAAGGTCCTGGCGGCCCTCGACGAGGTCGCCGAGGCGCACGGAGCCCCGGTCGCCACGGTCGCCCTGGCCTGGCTCGCGGCCCAGCCGACGGTGGCCGCCCCGATCGCCTCGGCCCGCACCCCGGAACAGCTCCCGGCCCTGCTGGACGTGGCGAACCTGACCCTGACGGACGCGGAGATCACCCGTCTGACGGACGCCTCGGCCTGACCGAGCCGCCGCCGGCGCGTCGGGTCGGCGGTGCCGAGCTCTCGGCGAGTTCTACGACTGGTACGGGTTGTACGCGGGATACGACCCCGCCTGGTACCCGGGGTAGCCGTACGCGCCGTACGCGCCGGGCATCGGCCACGGCGGTGCCATCACCGGTACCGGCGGGGCCGTCGCCCGCGCCGCGTAACCCAGTGCCGGCCCCGCGATCTCCCGCCGGTTCCACAGCTCGGCCAGCAACTCCCGCTCCCGTACGGAGAAGTCGGCGCCGGCCCGCCCACGGCGCCCCCGGTGCCGCAGGAACGCCAGCGACGTCGCGTACGCCTCGTACTGCAGGACCGCCTGCGCGGCCGGCTTGCCGTAGTGGTGGGCGGCGTAGTCGCGGGCCAGCCGGCGCGCCCGCATCGAACCCAGCGCGAACGGCTCGGCCGGCGTCAGCCAGCCCGCGGCGGCGTAGGCGGGCAGCTCCTCGCGCACGGTGCGCAGCTCACGCTGGCGCGTCCAGATGACCAGCCAGGTCAGCAGCCCGAACGCGGGCACCATGAACACGGCGTACACGGCGAAGAACCCGAACTCGCCGAACGTGGACGAGCCGTTCCACATGGCGTGCATGCCCATCGCGAGCAGCAGGCCGCACAGCGGGATCAGGACGCGCCGGGCGTGCTGCCGGTCGGCCGCCGTCGCGGCGAGGCCGAAGCCGATGCCGCTCAGGACGGTGAAGAGGGGATGCGCGAACGGCGACATGATGACGCGCACGAAGAAGGTCGCCGCCGTCACCGAGGCGATGCCCCGGTCGCCGGTGAGCTGGTCGGTGCCGAAGGCGGTGCCCAGGTAGAGGATGTTCTCGGTGAACGCGAAGCCGGTCGCGGTGATGCCGGCTATCACCACCCCGTCGACGATGCCCGTGAAGTCCCGTCTGCGGAAGAGGAAGACGAGCAGGACGGCGGCGGCCTTGGCGGACTCCTCGACGACCGGCGCTATCACGGTCGCGCCGAGGGTGTCCGCGCTCGACGGGTCCGCGGTCGCCGTCGCTATCCATCTGGTCGCGAAACTGTTGGCGACGATCGCTATCAGCGCCGCCGCGCAGGCCCCCCAGGCGAAGGAGAACAGCAGGTTCCGCCAGGGGCCGGGGGCGACCCGGTCGAGCCATCGGAAGGCGGCTATGAGCAGCGGTACGGGCAGGACGGCGAGGCCGAGCCCGACCAGGAACCCCTCGGTGCCGGTCTGTTGGCGCACCAGGGCGAGGATGACCAGCCCGGAGAGTGCGAGCAGCGTGCTGAGCGCCCCGTAGCGCACCCCCCTGCGCTGCCACCAGTGCGCGTGCCCGAGCGCCCTGCCCGCCGGAGCACCGGGGTGCGGTGGCTGCGGCGGGTAGGTCGGGTACGGGGGAAAGGTGGCCACGGCATTGACCCTAACGAGCGAAGGCGCCGCCCGCGATGGCGTATCGCGTTGACCGCGGGAGCCTCAGGCGCCTGTGGGGGGCTGGTTGTGGTGCTGTACGCGACGGAAGAGCAGGTCGTTCACGACATGTCCCTTGTCCAGTCCCTGGCCCTCGAAACGGGTCAGCGGCCGGAAGTCCGGACGGGGCGAGAAACCGCCGTCGGACCGCGTGTTCTCGAATTCCGGATGCGCGGTGAGGACTTCGAGCATCTGTTCGGCGTACGGCTCCCAGTCGGTCGCGCAGTGCACGATCCCGCCCGGTCTGATCCGGGTGGCGACGAGGTCGAGGAACTCCGGCTGGATCAGCCGCCGCTTGTGGTGGCGCTTCTTCGGCCAGGGGTCGGGGAAGTACACGCGCAGCCCGTCCAGAGCGTCGGGCGTGAGCATCTCGCGCAGCAGGATGATGGCGTCGCCGTTGCCGACCCGGACGTTGGACAGTCCGTTCTGGTCGGCGAGGTTGAGCAGGTTGCCCTGGCCGGGGGTGTGCACGTCGACGGCGAGGATGTTGGTGCCGGGGTCGGCGGAGGCCATCTGCGCGGTGGCCTCGCCCATCCCGAAGCCGATCTCCAGGACGACGGGGTTGTCGTTGCCGAAGAGCTCCGCGAGGTCGATGACGCGCTGTCCGTCGATGTCCAGCCCCCACTTGGGCCACAGCCGCTGCAGCGCGTCCGCCTGCCCCGCGGTCACCCGGCTGCGCCGCGGCTGGAAGCTCCGGATCCGCCGCTCGAAGTGCGAGCCGGCGGGGTCGGCCCTGGGCCCGTCCGGGAAGCGGGGCTCCCCCTTGGCCCTGGTGTGCCGGACGGAGACACCGGGGACGTGCGCGGGCTGCCCGGCGGGCTCCGCGGAGGCGGGAGCGGCGGGCCGGGTGGCTTCGGGGGCATTGTGGGAGTCAGACACAGTGGGGTCGATTTTACGGGGACGGCCGCCCGCCCGGACCGCCCGGCACCCTGGGCCTCACGCCGGCCCCGACCCCGGCGTCCTCACAGATGCGGCCGCATACCGGCGTCTCCACCGTCTCGACACCTGCGTCCTCACGCCTGCGGCCTCACCCTTGCGGCCTCACACCGATCCCAGCATCGTCAGCGCCCTCCTGGCCACCTCCCGGCCGATCGGCAGCGAGGCGGTGGCCGCCGGTGAGGGCGCGTTCAGCACGTGCACCGCCCGCGGCCCCTCCTTGATCATGAAGTCGTCCACCAGTGCCCCGTCCCGCAGCACCGCCTGCGCCCGCACACCGGCGGCCGTCGGCACCAGGTCGTCCGGCGTCACCGCGGGCAGCAGCCTGCGCACCGCCGTCGTGAAGGCCGCCTTGGACACCGACCGGCGCAGCTCTCCGGCCCCGTACCGCCAGTGCCGCCGGGCCAGCTGCCAGGACCCGGGCCACGCGAGCGTGCCCGCGAGCTCCCGCGGCCGTACGACGCCCCAGCCGTACCCCTCTCGGGCCAGCGCCGGCACCGCGTTCGGCCCGATGTGCACGCCCCCGTCGATCCCGCGTGTGAGATGCACTCCGAGGAACGGGAACGCCGGGTCCGGCACCGGGTAGACCAGTCCCCGCACCAGCTCGGGCCGCGCCAGCTCGTAGTACTCGCCCCGGAACGGCACGATCCGCATCTCCGGGTCGTCCCCGGTCATCCGGGCCACCTCGTCGCAGTACAGCCCGGCGCAGTTCACCAGCACCCGCGCGCGGACGACGTCGCCGGTCCGGGTGCGCACGGCGACCCCCAGCCCGGCCCGCCGGTCGATCCGCTCGACCCGGGCGCCGTACCGGATCTCCGCTCCCGAGCCGTGCGCCAGCTGGCGGGCCACGCCGACGAAGTCGCACACGCCGGTCGTCCCGACGTGTATGGCCGCGAGCCCCCGCACCTCCGGCTCGTACTCGGCGATCTGCGGGGCGCCCAGCTCCCGTACCGGAATCCCGTTCTCCCGGCCGCGCTGCACCAGCGCGTGCAGGCGCGGCAGCTCGGCCTTGTCGGTGGCGACGATCAGCTTTCCGGTGACGGCGTGCGCGATGCCGTACTCCGCGCAGAACTTCACCATCTCCGCGGCGCCCCGCACCGCGTACCGCGCCTTCAGCGACCCGGGCCGGTAGTAGATCCCGCTGTGGATGACCCCGCTGTTGCGCCCCGTCTGATGCCGGGCCGGGCCGCCCTCCTTCTCCAGCACGGTCACCCGGGTGCCCGGCGCGGCCCGCGTGATCGCATACGCGGTGGACAGCCCGACGATCCCCCCACCGATCACGAGCACGTCACAGTCGTACGCGACCTCGGCACGCACCTGCACCACCTCCCGCTACAGATAGTGCACTGCGCCACTGACAGTCACTTCAAACGCGCGGAACCGCAATGCCGGAGTGGGCTCCTCACGCCGGTGCCATCAGCAGGGGCCGGGCCCGCTCCCGAAGCTCCACCACCCGCGGCTCGTCCCCGTACGGCTCCAGCCGGTGCAGCAGATCCTTCACGTACTCCGTGGTGCGCGCCGACGAGATGCGCCCGGCGACCTCCACCGCCCGTACGCCCTGCTCACACGCCGCGTCGAGGTTGCCCGACTCCAGCTCGGCGACCGCCGAGACGACGAGTCGCAGCCCGTGCGAGCGCACGAACTCCTCCGTCGGCTTCGACAGCGCCTGCTCGGTGAAGCGCCGTACCTGACGTGGCGCCTTCAGGTCGCGGTAGCACTCGGCGGCGTCCGCGGCGAACCGGTCGTAGGAGTAGAAGCCGAGCCAGGACGGGTCGTTGTCGCCCTCCCGGGACCGCTCCAGCCAGCCCTCCGCCGCCTTCAGGGCCGCGCCCGCCGCCTGCGCGTCTCCCGCACGCGCGTGTGCCCGCGCCTCGACGAGCCGGAAGAAGCTCATGGTGCGGGCGGTGGCCAGTCCGCGGTTGCGCTCCAGCGCGGCCTGCGCGAGATCGACGCCCTCGTCGCCGAAGCCGCGATAGGTCGCCTGGAGCGACATCGATGCCAGCACATAGCCCCCGAGGGGCACGTCGGCGGCGGCCCGGGCGAGCCGCAGCGCCTGGATGTAGTACCGCTGCGCGGCCTCCTGCTGCCCGGTGTCGAACGCCATCCACCCGGCGAGCCGCGTGAGCTCCGCCGAGGCGCCGAACAGCGCTCTGCCCACCTCGTCCGAGTACGAGCCGAGCAGCAGCGGTGCCGCCTCCACCCGTAAACACTCGGGCACCATGGACGAACGCCAGTCGCCGCCTCCGTACTTGGAGTCCCAGCGCCTGGCGTCCTCGGCGGCCTCCCGCAGCTTCTGCACGTCGCTGTGGCCGACTTTGAGCGGTGCGCCCGAGCCCTCCGCGGAGTTCGCCTCGCGCGCCACCGAACTGTCGGCCGGGGTTATCAGCCACCGTGAGGCGGGCGTTGCGTACGCGCTTACTGCGAACGATCCGGCCAGCGACTGCCAGATGCCGCCGGAGCCGGCCCGGCGCCCGGCGAGGTCGAGGCGGTACAGCTCGGTCGCCGACCGCACCGCCTGTCCTACGTCCCTGGGGAAGGCGAGGCCCACTTCGGGTGCGGGATCCGCGTCCGCCAGACCGATCTCGTGGAGCGGCACCGGGCGGCCGAGCTTCTGGCCGATCGCGGCCGCGATGAGGTGGGGCGCGGCACCCTGCGGCACCATGCCCTTCGACACCCAGCGCGCCACCGACGTCTTGTCGTAGCGAAGTGTCAGACCACGCTGTGCGCCAAGGTCGTTGACGCGACGTGCGAGGCCTGCGTTGCTGATTCCCGCGAGGGCGAGAACGGCGCCGAGTTTTTCGTTCGGCCCGCGTTGCTCCCTGGACATGCGCCACCCCTCGACACAGACGGCTGCCGCGCTGGCATAACCACGCGGCATTCGTAAACCCAGCGTAGTTCGCCGCATCCCAAGCGTTAAGGGGCATTGTTCCGGATGGCGGGATTGTGGTCCGTACTGAAGTACGGGTCCGATACGCGCAGTTGCGCCGTGCTCCGGCTGTGTGGCCGTGCGCCCGCCCGTGCGCTCTACTCCGGCCATCGGGGGAGCGGTTCCATGGGTCGTGCGTGGGTCGGCCCGCTGTACTGGATCCAGTGGGCTGGGGGACACCGCCACCTCCATCCCCGCGGGTGGCGGACCGGTCCGGGAGGCGAACTCCGTCTCCCGGGCTGCGCGCAGGAGTTGACGGTGTGCAAAGCATGTACAGAGCGTGTCCACACCTGTCCCCGCGTCGCCAATTTGGCTGAAAATCGACCCCGCATTCAGACGGCGATTACGGCTCCCACCACGGTACTTGAGGGCGCGAACGGCGTTTTCGGGGCGCACAGCGGGGGCGCATTCACGTCGCAGTCCCCCTGGTCGGCGGGGGTGTCCGGGCCGCCCGATCGCCCCCGTGCGGGGGAGCGCCCCGGCGCGTTCCGGGGATCACAAGCCGCTCCACGGCCCTTCCACCGCGCCTTCTTCATGGCAGCATGGTGAACCGGTTCGTACGGTGCACTGGTTGTCCACAGTCCGTGGAGGCGTCGATGCGGTGGTTGGTGGGATGGAGCAGCACCGCCCCGGCGACAGCCGGCATCGGTACCGCGGGGGCCACGGGAGGCGACGGCGAGACCGTGCACCCGGTCGGCTCCCAACTTCTTTGGGGCGACCCCGATCCGCTGTGGGCGGTCGGCGACTGGCGACCCGACGAGGTGCGGGTGGTCCGGGCCGACCCGCAGACCCGGATCGCGGTCCTGGGCACCTGCGGCGCCTCCGACGAAGAGCTGCGCGTCGCGCTGTTCGCCGCGCGCGGGGGCGCACTGCGTCATCTCACGGCCTGGCCGGGCAGCTACACGGCCATCGTGCAGGTGGGCCGCCGCATCACCGTCTGCGGCGATCTGGCAGGTGCCCGCCCGGTCTTCTACACCCCGTGGGCGGGCGGCACGGCCTACGCGACCGCCGCGCTCCCCCTCGCCGACCTCATCGAGGCCAACCTCGACTTCGGCCATCTGGCGGCCCTCCTCGCCGCCCCGGACGTCCCGGCCGCGCTGCACGACTCCACCCCTTACGACGGCGTACGGCGCATTCCGCCGGGACACGCGCTGATCCTGCGTACCGGCGCGCGCGAGATCGCCGGCTACGAGCCGGTCGCCTCCCTCGCCGTGGCGGCGCCCTCGGCCGACCCCGACAGCGCGGTGGACGCCGTACGCGACGCGCTGGTGGAGGCGGTACGCGCGCGTCTGTCGGCGCCGCGGCACGTCCCGGGCGCCGACATAGACCCCGGCCCGGTCCCCGGCATGGGTCCCGCCGAACGCCGCGCCGCGCGCGGGATGCCGGTCGCCGGGATCGGCGCGGACCTCTCCGGCGGCCCGGCGTCGGGGACGCTCGCCCTGCTCGCCGCGGGCCTGCCGGGCATGCCGGGCACCGTCCTCGGGCACGGCACGGGCGCCGGGGAACGCCTCCTGGCGGTCACCTTCAACGACCTGGCCGTCGGCGGCCGCGAGGCGGAACTGGAACGCGCGGGCACCCTCGCGGCCAACCCCCGTCTGCACCACGTGGTCGTGACCGGCGGCGAGGAGACCCTGCCCTACGCCGACCTGGACGGCCCCCTGACCGACGAGCCGGGCCAGTCCCTGGTGACGGCCGCGAGGCACCGGGCCCGCCTGGCCTCCGGCAGCGCCGACCACCTCACCGGCTACGGAGCCCGCCAGGTCCTGGACGCCCACCCGGCCCGCCTGGCCGACCTCCTGATGGACCGCAAGCGCCGGCACCTCGTGCGCCCCGTCGCCGCGCTCGCCAAGGCGGACGGCTCGGTGTTCGTCCCCGCGCGCGTGTACGGCGCGGCCCGCCGGCTGGCCCGCACCCCGTACGGGGCGGGCCTGGAACTGCTCGCCGAACGCCTCCTGCAGCGCCGCTTCGACGAGCCCGGCGGGGCCGTCGGGGCGTCCCTGGCCGCCCTCGCCTGGGCCAGGCCGGGCCCTGCCGCACGCTGGCTGACCGGCGAGGCCCTGGCTGAAGTATCGGTTCGCCTGCAGGCGTCGACGAGTCGCTCGGGCATCGGTCCCGGCCAGCGCCCCGGCGACCATCGCGCGCGTGCCGCGCTGGCCCGCCAGGCCGCCGACATCCGCGTCCTGGAGCAGGCGGCCGAGATCCGCTCCCAACGCCTGCACGCCCCTTTCCTCGACAACCAGGTCGTCCGCGCCTGCCGCGCCCTGCCCGAGGCGCTGCGCGTCCAGCCGGGCGCCCGCGCGGCCATCCTCCGCACGGTCCTGGAGGGCGCCGGTGTACGCGACCTCCCGCCCGGCTGGGGCGCCCCCTCCCACGCCCCGGCGGCGGTCGCGGCCCGCACCGGCCTGCGGGTCTCCACGGACTCCCTGATGGCCCTGTTCGGCACGCCCCTCCTCGCGGAGGCCGGCCTGGTCGAGGCCCGCGTCGTCCGCAAGGCCCTGCGCGCCGCGGCAGAGGGCGAGCCGCTGCCCCTCGACGGCCTGGCCGACCTGGTCTCCCTCGAACTGTGGCTGCGCCGCCTCCTGTCCCGCCGAGGCACCTGCTGGACAGGCACCCCGGCCCGCCAACGCGCGGTACCCGCAGGCATCCACCCGAAGAGGGGCGCGCTGGCATCGGGGGGCGGGGCGGGGGTCGCGTGAGGGGGTGACCCGGAGGAGCGCGGCCTGTGTTCGCGGGGGGCGAGGGGCTTTCGGTTCCCGTTCGGGGCGGGGCGCTTCCGCCCCCGTTCCGGGTGAGGCGGGTTCTCTGCCGGTCTCGGCGGGCGCGTCCTGTGCACGACTGACCCGGCGGCGCGGGCGGGTGCCCCTCTCGGCAGGGCGTGTTCTGGCAGGCCCGACCCGGCGGCGCGCGTGTCGTGCCCGCCCTGCGTGGGGAGTGGTCTGTGCCCATCTCGGCGGGGCGGTCCTGTCCCGTCTCTGCGGGGCGTGTTCTGTGCCCGCCCGGGGCGTGGGGCTTTCGGTTCCGTTCCGGGTGGGGCGGGTTCTGTGCGGGTGTCGGCGGGGCGGGCCCTGTGCTGGACCGACCCGGCGGCGCGGGTGCCGTGCCCACCCCGCGTGAGGCGTGTTCCGTGCTCGTTCGGGGGCGAGGCGCTTACCCTTCCCGCCCCGCCGAGGCGCGTCCCGTGCCCGCCCCGGCCGACCCGCCTTCCCTGCCCGCCCCATGTGCGGCCTCTTCCAGGCCCCCCCCGGGCGACGCGCGGTCGTTCGCCGGCGGTGCCTGACACCCCCGGCCCGGCAAACGCCGTGCCCCTCCCGTGCCTCCCGGCCACAATGATCCGGTGCGGTACAAGATTCTGGGCGTCACCCAGGCCGAGGACGAGCGCGGCGTCGTCGTGCCCGTTCCCGGTCCCCGTCTGCGCGCCCTGCTGACCGCGCTGGCCCTGCGCCCCGGCCGGGTCGCCACCCCCGACACCCTGATCGCCGAGGTGTGGACGGACGCCGCGCCGCACGACGCCCCGGCCGCCCTCCAGGCCCTGGTCGGCCGCCTGCGCCGCGCCCTCGGCAAGGACGCCGTGACCTCCGCCCCCGGCGGCTACCGGCTCACGGCCACCGAGCAGGACGTCGACCTGTACGTCTTCGAGGACCTCGTCCACCAGGGCACCGCGGCCCTGGCCCGGGACGACGCCGGCACCGCGGCCGACGTCCTCGACGAGGCCCTCGCCCTGTGGCGCGGCCCCGCCCTCGCCGACCTCCCCGACCGCACCGCCGCCGCCCGTCCCGACGCCCTCCACCTGGAGGCGACCCGTGCCCGCGTCGACGTGGACCTGCGGCTGGGCCGCGCCCACACCGCCGTACCGCGGCTGAGGGAACTCACCACCGCGCACCCGTACGACGAACCGCTGCACGCCCTCCTCATCCGCGCCCTGCGCGACACGGGTCGCACGGCGGACGCCCTCGCCGCGTACGAGTCCACCCGCCGGGCCCTGGCCGAAGAACTCGGCACCGACCCGGGCCCGGGACTCCGGGCGCTGCACGCCGAACTCCTCGCGTCACCGCAGGTCCAGTCCCGTCCTGAGCCACCGGTGCCGCCCGGCCGCCCACAACCCCCCACCCGCACCGGCAACCTGCGTCCGCGGCTTACCTCTTTCGTGGGCCGGGAACCGGAGATCGACGCCATCCGTTCCGAATTGCACAGGGCACGGCTGGTCACCCTCACGGGACCGGGCGGCTCGGGAAAGACCCGCCTCGCCGAGGAGGCCGCCGCCGGGCTTCCGCAGGCGTGGCTGGTCGAACTGGCGCCGCTCGACCGCCCCGAGGCGGTGCCGGGAGCGGTGGTCAGCGCGCTCGGCCTGCGCGAGACCGTGCTGCTGACCACCGAGCTGACGGCCCCGCAGGACGACCCGCTCGCCCTGCTCGTCGAGTACTGCGCCCCGCGCAGCGAACTGTTGATCCTTGACAACTGCGAACATGTCATCGAAGCAGCGGCCGCCCTCGCCGAGACGCTGCTCACCCACTGCCCGGGGCTCACGATCCTCGCCACCAGCCGCGAACCCCTGGGCGTCCCCGGCGAGTCGGTGCGCCCGGTCGAGCCCCTCGTCCCCGACCAGGCGCGGCGCCTCTTCGAGGAGCGCGCGTCCGCCGTCCACCCCGACGCGGACACCGCGCTCCGCGACCGGGCGGCCGTCGAGGAGATCTGCCGCCGCCTGGACGGCCTGCCGCTCGCCATCGAACTGGCCGCGGCCCGGCTGAGGCTGCTCACCCCGAGGCAGATCGCCGACCGCCTCGACGACCGCTTCCGCCTCCTCACCTCCGGAAGCCGCACGGTCCTGCCCCGCCAGCAGACCCTGCGCGCGGTCGTCGACTGGTCCTGGGACCTGCTCGACGAGCGCGAGCGGACGGTCCTGCGCGAGGTCTCCGTGTTCGCCGGCGGCTGGGACCTGGAGGCGGCGGAGGCCGTGTGCACCGGCCCCGCGGCCGACCTGGTCGGCGCGCTCGTCGACAAGTCCCTGATCGTGGCCGCCCCGTACGCGAACCCGTACGACGACAGCGGCTCCGGCACCATGCGCTACCGCATGCTGGAGACCATCCACGAGTACGCCGCGGAGCGCGCCGCCGAGGTCCCCGAACTGCGCGCCGAGGCCGAGCGCCGGCACCGCGCGTGGGTGCGCGCGCTCGTCACGGAGGCCGAGCCGCGCCTGCGCTCGGCCGGCCAGCTCCCGTGGATATCCCGCCTGGAGACCGAGCTGGACAACATCCGCGCCGCCCTCGACCGCGCCCTGGCCTCCGGCGCCGAGGAGGAGGCCGGCGCCCTCACGCTGGCCATGGGCTGGTTCTGGTGGCTGCGCAACTACCGCCACGAGGCGACGAGCTGGGTCGACCGGGCCGTGCGCCTGGGCGCGGGCGTGGACCCGTACGACACCTCGGTCGACCCCGTGGACGCCTGCCTGGCCGCCCCGGACGGCGAGGAGCCCGGCCCCCTGCACACCCTCCGGATGAACCTCCGGATGCTCCACCTCTTCCTCAAGTCGGACGCCGAGCCGATGGACGCCAACCCGGACGAGGGACTGCGCGCGTACGCCACCCGGGTGCGGGCGTTCTTCGAGCCGGGCGGCCCGGAGTCGGCCCGCTTCCCCGGGCTCGTCTGGCCGGTGACCGCCTTCGTCCTGAGCAGCTGGGAGGAGGTGCGTGCCGCCATGAACGTCACCGTGGCCAACTGCCGTGCCCACGGCGACGACTGGGCGGTCGGCGTCGCCCTGATGTTCCGCACCCACATGGCGGTGGACTCGCCGGGCGGCATGAAGGGCGTCGACGAGGACCTCGCCGAGCTGCGGACGATCAGCCGGCGCGTCGGCGACCGGTGGATGAGGGCCCAGGTGTGCAGCGCGGCCGGCGAGGCGGCCATGGCGCGGGCCCGGTACGAGGAGGCCAAGGGCGAGTACGAGGAGGCGCTGCGCCTGGCCTACGAGGTGGGCGCGTACGCCGAGACGCCGTTCCTGATCGCCCGGCTCGCGGAGTTCGCCTACCGCGCGGGCGACCGGCCGGGTGCGGTGCGGGCGCTGGACGAGGCCTCGGATGCCGCCGACCGCTACGGCGTGGCCGACTCCCGGGCGTTCGTCCTGCTCATGCGGGCCCATCTCGCCCTGGACGACAAGGACACGGTCCGGGCGCGCGAACTGTGCGAGGCGGCCCGGGCGGAGACCCAACGGGGATCACCGCCCCCGCAGTTCATGGTGATGCTGGACGCGGTCGACGCGATGGTGACGGTCGTCGAGTCGGGTCCGCGGCTGGGACTGGCGAAACTGGTCGACACCGTCCGGGAGTCGGTGGAGCGGCGCTGCGCCGACGCGGTCACGGCGACGCTTCTGGACGGCACGGCGGTCGTGCTGTCCGACCTCGGCGACCACGCGCGCGTGGCCCGCTTGCTGGCGGCCGCCGACCGGCTGCGGGACGGTCATCCACGCCTGGCTCCGGAGGGCGCCGAGGCCGAGCGCGCGGAGACGGCCACCCGCGCCGCGCTGGGCGACCGGCGGTGGGAGACGGAGTACGCGGCGGGCGCCGCCCTGGGTTCCGGAGAACTGTTCGCCGACCTCGACGAGGCCCTGCGCGGCAATTCGGCCGACCCGGCCTAGGAGCAGGTGAACCCCGACTCGGGACCGTGCCTAGGAGCAGGTGAACCTCGACTCGGCCCAGTCCGCGAGCGTGAGCGCGTCGAAGCCGTTGCGCGGTTCGACGACCAGCCGCACGGTCCGGTGCCCGGCGAGGTTCACATGGACCGGGACCGCCGGTTCACCGGCCTCCACCAGGCCCGACTGCCACAGCCGGGTGCCGTCGGCGTAGACGGAGAAGTAGACCTTGCCGAGCCCCAGGGTCACGTCGTCGATGCCGACCAGGGCGTCGTAGGCGGTGCAGTCTCGGTTCAGGCCGATCGTGACGGAGGAGCGGCCGTGCACGCTCACCCCGTGGGCGTACCGCTTGTCGTCGACGGACAGGCCGTAGCGCTGCCACACCCAGCTGCTCTGGCCGATCCGCATCTCGGGCTCGGTGCCGTCGCCGCTGACGTCGTAGGCGAGCTCGCTCCACTCGTAGACGGCCGGGGTGGGCGGCGCAGGCGGAGTCGGTACGGGGGTGGGCGGGCGCGTGGGCTTCGGCCCGGACGTCGGCGTCGGCTTGGGCTTCGGCGCCGGTGGCGGAGTGGGCTTCGGCGTCGGCTTGGCCGTCGGCCGGGGTGTCGGGGTCGGCGCGGGGGTGGGGGCGTTCGCGGGCACGATCGCCGGGGGCTCCGGCTCGGGCCGCTTCGTCGAGGGCTTCGGCGACTGCGGCCGCACGACCGGCGAGGAGACGGGCGGCTTGGCGTCGGGCTTTCTGGCGGGGCTGTCGTTGCCGACGAGGGCGAGGGCCACCGCGGCGGCGGCCATGGCGACGACGCCGGCCGCGATGCCGGCCTTCACCGGCGCGCCCAGCCCCTCCGAGGCCGCCGCACCGCCGCCCGCGCCCGCTCCGCCGGACGAGCCGCCACCGGCCGCCGCGGCCGCACCCGCGCCCGCCGCACCGGCTCCGGCGGCCGAACCGGCGACGAGGCCCAGCGCCTTGGCGTACCCGGCCGCGCCGAACCAGCCGATGACCGCGACCGGTACGACCGCCGGGATGCCGCCGGCGACCTCCTTGATCTGACCGGCGGCCAGCCGGCACTTGGCGCACTCCTCCAGGTGCTTGCGCAGCCCGCGCTCCGCACGGGTGCGCAGGCCGCCACGCGCGTAGGCGCCGAGCCGGTCGGCGTAGCGGGCGCACTCCTCGTCGGCCACGAGGGTGGCGCTGACGTGTGCCTGCAGATAGGCCTGTTTGAGGCCCTCGCGGGCGCGGGAGGCGAGCACGCGCGTGCCGTTGGCGTCCAGCCCGAAGAGCGTGGCGACCTCGCTGGGCGACTCGTCCTCGACCTCGGTGTGCCACAGCACGGCCTGCCAGCGCTCGGGCAGCGACCGGAAGGCCTGCATCGCCATGGACTGCTCGGCCTCGTGCAGGGCGCGCACGTCGGCGCCGAGATCCAGGGTGTCGTGGTCGGCGACCTCGGACGAACGCGCGGCCTGCGCGGCGAACACCGCGAAGTCGTCGACGAGTTGCTCACGCCTGGCGGATTTGGTCCAGTCGGCGGCCACGCGCCGGACGGAGGTGAGCAGGTACGCGCGTACGGCGTGCTCGGGGCCGTGCCCCCTGCGCACCGCCTGCAGCATGCGGGCGAAGACCTCGGCGGTCAGGTCGTCGGCGGTGTGGCCGTCGCGGCAGCAGGTGCGGGCGTAGCGGCGCACGGCGTCGGCATGACGCCGGTACAGCGCCTCGTACGCGCTGTCGTCGCCCGAGCGCATCCGCTCGATCAGATCGGCGTCGGAGGGGGGCAGGTCCCTCGGCGGCGGCAGGACGCCGCTGTCCTCCCGCCGGTCGCGCTGGGCCGGGACGCTGCCCTCGACGGGTTCCCCGGCCTGGGCCGGAATGGAGGGGCGTCCCCCCTGAAGCGGCACCTGTGGCGTGGCGCCGTCGTCCGCGTCACCGTCGCCGAGTGACTCGTCCCGCCCGTCAACGCTCATCGCGGAAAGCCCCCGCCGCCTGCCCTACCGGTCCCGAACACCGGGTCAGAGTGCCATATTGGCTTTTGTTCAGGACCCCTGCCGGGTGGTCCTTCCACTCGTCCGTGGGGACTTGCCGCGTACCAGTACTAGCTTTCACCTGTTCGGGGAAGCCTCAATTGATCTCCGCGGGACGGCAGTTGGTCAGGATGCCCCATTGGTCGGGTACGTCCCGTGCAGAGTGTCGGCGCACGCAGGAGGCGCGGGCCGCAGGGCACCCACGCCTCGGAGTCACCTTTTCGAGTGAGTCGACCGTGCCGGTGGATTGACCCGCCTCCCGCGCCGACCGCCCGACGCACCACCGGCTGCCGACGGATGGCGCGGGTGGGAACCCGACCCGGCCGGCAGCCGGGCGGCTCGCCCACCCGCGACCGTCACACCGGCCGGGACCGCAGCCCCTCCAGCAGGATGTCCAGCAGCCGCGCGGACGCCGCGGCCTGTTGCGCCGCATCCGGCAACGAGGGCGCGGCGGTGGCGATCACCAGCAGCACGTCGGACACCGACACGTCGGCCCGCAGCTCACCCGCGGCCCGGGCCCGCTCCACCAGCTGCCCCACGACCTCGAGCAGCGCCGAGGCGCCCGCGTCGTCGTCCGCGACCCTCCCCGAGGAACCGCTCTCGGGAACCAGCCGCAGCTCACCGGCGCCCGGCTGGGTCCGCTGCTGCGGCACCCGCGCCTCGTCGAACACGGTCCGGCCGTCGCGCTCTTCGGCGACGCCGACCCGCAGCACATGGGGCGGCAGCAACCGTCCGGCACCCGAGGCCACGGACGTCCGCAGGAAGCGCGACAGCGCCGACCACGGCTCGTCCTCCTGCCCGAGCGCCGCCCGGGCCTGGTCCGTCAGCCGGGAGGTCTCCTCCTCGGCTATCCGGCGCACCAGGACGTCCTTGCTCGGGAACCGCCGGTACACGGTCCCCACACCCACCCGCGCGCGCCGCGCCACGTCCTCCATCGGCGCGCCGTATCCCAGCTCGCCGAAGACCTCGCGCGCCGCACGCAGCACGTGCTCCAGATTGCGCTGTGCGTCCACGCGCAGCGGCGTCGTACGCGACTGGTCCCCGCGTCCGTTGCCCGCCGCCGCGCTCATCATGCCGCCGGCCGCGAGTGCGGACGCGGACGACCAATGAGAGTCCTGAACATGCATAAGCGTTCCCCCGGTAATGACGTCTCCCCCCGGAGACTCTCCCCGCCACTGAAAGCCGGAGCGTGCGAAGGAGCAGGAACGTCGGCCCGCCCGTCGCGGACTTCCGATCCGATGAAGCGCATCCCCCTACACCCCGTCGACACACGAACATAGTTGAGAGGGGGTCAATTCAGAAGGGGCAGGTTCCGCACGGAGCGCCCCCCGATCGGAGCACGAGTCGTATACGTCCCGATTGCGCCCCTCCGGTCCTCCCGGCGCACACCCGCTGACCTGCGCTGCTTCCGGGCACTCGGGCAATTCGGCCAACTCCGGAGATCCCCGGCCCGCGGTCACACAAATTGTCGAGCCTGTGGACAAACTCAAGAGCTGGGTGCGTCATGGGATGGTGAAGGAACGTGCGCGCATTCTCGTTGTCGGCGGTGGCTACGTCGGGATGTACACGGCCCTGCGTCTGCAGCGGAGACTGAAACGGGAACTCGCGCGGGGCGAGGCCGAGATCACGGTCGTCACTCCCGACCCGTATATGACCTATCAGCCGTTCCTTCCCGAGGCGGCCGCCGGCGCCATCTCCCCGCGGCACGTCGTCGTCCCGCTGCGTCGCGTCCTGGACCATTGCCACGTCGTCGTCGGCGAGGTCCGCTCCATCGACCACAACAAACGCACGGCCACCCTCACCACCCTGGCCACCGAGGAGGAGGGCACGGGCGCCGAGCAGCTGTCGTACGACGAACTCGTCCTCGCGCCCGGCTCGATCTCCCGCACGCTGCCCATCCCCGGCCTCGCCGAGCACGCCGTCGGTTTCAAGTCGGTCGAGGAGGCCATCGGCCTGCGCAACCACGTCATCGAGCAGATGGACATCGCCTCCTCCACCCGCGACCCCGCCATCCGCGACGCGGCCCTCACCTTCGTCTTCGTCGGCGGCGGCTTCGCCGGCGTCGAGGCCCTCGCCGAGCTGGAGGACATGGCCCGCTACACCACGCGCTACTACCACAACGTCCAGGCCGAGGACATGAAGTGGATCCTCGTCGAGGCCTCGGACCGCATCCTGCCCGAGGTCGGCGAGGAGATGGGCCGCTACACGGTCACCGAGCTGCGCCGCCGCAACATCGACGTACGGCTGAACACACGCCTGGAGTCCTGCGTCGACCGCATCGCCGTACTCAGCGACGGAGCCCGCTTCCCGACCCGCACGATCGTCTGGACGGCCGGCGTCAGACCCAGCCCGCTGCTCGCGGCCACCGACCTCCCGCTCACCGCGCGAGGACGGCTGAAATGCACCCCCCAGCTGACGATCGACGGCGCCACGCACGCGTGGGCGGCCGGCGACGCGGCGGCCGTCCCCGACGTCACGGCCGGGGAACCCGGCAGGGAGACCGCCCCCAACGCCCAGCACGCCGTCCGCCAGGCCAGGGTCCTCGGCGACAACATCGCGCACGCGTTGCGCGGCGAGGAGCTGGAGACGTACGCGCACCAGTACGCCGGCTCGGTGGCCTCACTCGGTCTGCACAAGGGCGTGGCACACGTCTACGGGCGCAAGCTGAAGGGCTACCCTGCCTGGTTCATGCACCGCGTCTACCACCTCAGCAGGGTCCCCACCTTCAACCGCAAGGCCCGTGTCCTCGCGGAATGGACCCTCTCGGGCCTCTTCAAACGGGAGATCGTCTCGCTCGGTTCGCTCGAACATCCCCGAGCGGAGTTCGAACTCGCGGCCGGTGGAAAGCCTCCTATCGATCCGGCGGACGACCCGAAGGGGTCGTCCTGACCGGACCCAGGAACTCCACGGACCGGGTGGGCGTCTGACGGATGTCGCCCCGGTAGGCCACACTGCCAGACTGATCCCCGCCCCAGGGCGAGCGTCCGCTCACCCTTCGAACCCAAGAGGCTCGGCAAGGATTCGTGAACTTCACGCGCTGGAGCGCCCGGCTCCCCGGAACGCAGCGCCGCGCGGCAGCGCGGATCGACCACACGGTCGCCCCGGACCGCCCGGCCGACGGCGCGGGCTCCGTCCCCTCGGCCCGCGCCGAACAACTCACCCAAGAGGCCGCTTACCTGCCCGCCGTGGACGAACTCCCCGTCCGCGACGTCCTCGACCGCGTCCCCGCCCTGGTCGCCCTGGTGCACGGACACGACCACCGGGTCGCGTACATCAACGACGCCTACGTGACCGCCTTCGGCCTGCGCCCCCTCGGCCAGCCCACCCGCGAGTCGCTCCCCGAACTCGCCGAACTGGGCCTGCTCCCGCTCCTCGACCAGGTGCTGCGCAGCGGCAAGCCCCGCACCCTCAAGTCCCGCAAGGCCCCCGACGGCCGCTCCTACACGTTCACCTGCACCCCGGTCACGGAAGCCGACCACGCGGGCGTGCTCGTCTTCGCCACCGACGTCACCGACCACGCCGAGGCCGCCGAACGCCTCCGCGCCAGCGAACGCCGCCAGCGCGAGACCGCGGTCACCCTCCAGCGCTCCCTCCTGCCCCAGGAGCTCGAACAGCCCGACGACCTGCGCATCGCCGCCACCTACCACCCGGGCGGCACGGAGGCAGCGGTCGGCGGCGACTGGTACGACGTCATCACCCTCGGCGGCGGCCGCACGGCCCTGGTCATCGGCGACGTCATGGGCCGGGGCGTCCGCGCGGCCGCCGTCATGGGCCAACTCCGTACGGCGGTCCGCGCCTACGCCCGCCTGGACCTGCCCCCGCACGAGGTGCTGCAACTCCTCGACGGCCTCGCCGCGGAGATCGACGCCAACCAGATCGCCACCTGCGTCTACGCCATCCACGACCCGAACGAGGGCCGGCTGGTGTACGCCTCCGCCGGCCACCTCCCCATCCTGGTCCGCGACGAGACCGGCGCCGTCCAGCGCGCCGACGAGCCGACCGGCCCGCCCCTCGGCACGGGCGGCTGGATGCACGCCTCCGGCTCCGTCCCGCTCGGCCCCGGCTCCACGGCCGTGCTCTACACGGACGGCCTGGTGGAGCGCCGCGACGCCGACCTCGACGAGGGCATCGAGGCCCTGGAAGCCGCCCTGTCCGGTGCCACTGGCACCCCTCAGGTGGTCTGCGACCGCCTGGTCCGCTCGGCCGGGGTCACCGCCGACCACGACGACGACGTGGCTGTCCTGGTCCTCCAGCACCCCGCCCGCACCGGCCCCGACAGCGAGCTCTTCCGCAACGCCGCCCTGGAACTCCTCGGCGGCGTCGAAGCGGCCCCGCGCGCGCGTGCCTTCGCCTCCGGCGTCCTGACCAGCTGGCGCTTCCCCACCGACCTGCACGACCTCGGCGTCCTCGCGGCGAGCGAGCTGGTCGCCAACTCCCTGCAGCACGGCACCCCGCCCATGCGCCTGCGACTGCGCCGCACGGACCGCCGCCTGATCATCGAGGTCACGGACGGCGACGACCACCTGCCGCGCCGCCGCCGCGCCGAGGCCGGCGACGAGTCGGGCCGGGGCATCGCGATCGTCGCGACGATCGCCTCGAACTGGGGCTCGCGCCGGACACCGGGCGGCGGCAAGGCCGTATGGTGCGAATTCGTCCTGCCGAAGGGCGCGCCCTGACGGCCGCCCGGCGCCGGTGACCGCCCGAGGGCGGCCGCCGGCTCAGGCCTCCGCGGCCACGGCCCCCGTGGACGTCCCGCCCCGGGCGACCACCCGGCTCCGGCTCCGCGCGAGCCACGGCTGGTCCTGTACGGCGGTCAGCCGCCGCCCGAGCCGCAGCGCGAGGACGGTGATGCCCAGCGAGAACAGCAGGAACGTCACGACGTACGGCGCGTGCAGCGAGGCCCCCATCGGTCCGCCCACCGCCGGACCCACGGCCAGCGCGAGCTGCTTCACCAGGGCGAAGGCCGAGTTGTACTGCCCCGCCATCCCCGTCGGCGCCAGATCGGCGACCAGCGGAGCGACCGTCGGCGACAACATCGCCTCCCCGAGCCCGAACAGGGCGTACGTCGACACGAAGGCGGCCGTGGCCATCTCCCGGCTGCCGTGCCCGAGCCCGGCGTACCCGGCCACGACCCACGCCACGGCCCAGATCAGCCCGACGGCCGCGATCACCCGGGACCGACGCCGGCGCTCGACGAACTTCAGCACGGCGAACTGGGCGACGACGATCATCAGGGTGTTGGCGGCCAGCGCGGTCCCGAGCGCGGACGTGGAGATCCCGGCCGCCTCGACGCCGTACGCGCTCAGCCCCGACTCGAACTGGCCGTAGCAGGCGAAGAACAGCACGAAGCCCAGCACGGACAGCTGCACCATGGCCCGGTTGCCGAGCAGCTGCTTCCAGCTGCCCCGGTCCGCAGAGGCGGGCGCGTCCTCGATGCGCGGCGAGCGCGGCATCCGCACCGTCGCCATCACCCCCACCAGCGACAGGAACATCGCCGCCTCGATGGAGAACAGCAGGGTGAAGGAGTCGACGCGCGTAGCGTCCACAAGATGACCGCCGATGAGCCCACCGACGCCGAGCCCGAGGTTCTGCAGGAAGAACTGCGTGGCGAAGGCGCGCGAGCGGGTGTCGGCGGTGGAGCAGTCCACGATCATCGTCGCCAGCGCCGGCTGCATCACGGCCTGCCCGGCCCCGAGCGCGGCGGCCGTGAGGAGCACGGCGGTCGAGTTGCCCGCCAGCCCCAGGCCGAGCGCACCCAGAGCGGCGGTGACCAGGGCGGCGATCAGGACCGGAAGCGGACCGCGCCGGACGATGGCCCGCCCGGCGAACGGCAGCACGATCAACGCGGCCACGGCGAACACGGCGAGGACCAGCCCCGCCGTCATGGCACCGAGCCCCCGCACCTGCGCCACATAGACGTACAGGTAGGGGACGGTGAAGCCGAGCCCGAACGCGCTGAGTGCGTTGCCCACGTGGATCCGGCGCATCGCTGCGCCCATCGCCCTGGTCACGTTCACCTCTCTCATCTGATGGAAGCCCCGCTCCGAAGAGCTTAGGAGTGAAGACTTCAAAGCTAAAGTTCGAAACTAAAGAGTACATAGTGAAGGACTTAGAGGCAAAGGAGGGGCGTGGGATACTGCGCACATGGCCGAGCCCCCCGGCGCCACGGAGCCGACACTCGAAGAGCAGATCGCCGCGTACCAGCGAGAGTTCCGGGACCTCGACCCCCAGGTCGAGAAGATCGTCTCGGCGCTGTCCCGGCTGAACCGGCGTATGAACGTCGCCTACGGCCGGCAGACCGCCGCCCTCGGCATCAGCAACGCCGAGTGGGAGGTCCTCAAGGCCCTCGTCCTCTCCGGCGCCCCCTATCGCATGGGCCCGAGCGAACTCGCCAAGCGCCTCGGCCTGACGCCGGCCGCGATGACCCACCGGATCGACCGCATGGTGACCGAAGGACTGGTGACCCGGGAACGGGACGAGTCCAACCGGGTCCGCGTCATCGTCGAGCTCACGGGGGAGGGCCGCGAGAAGTGGCTGGAGGCGATGCGCCTCGCGACGGTCTTCGAGGGGGACCTCCTCCAGGACCTCTCGGCCGAGGAGCGCACGGCCCTGGGCGAGGTCCTCACCCGCCTGCTCCGTAGGGTGGAACACGCCCAGCCGGACGCGAGCGGACGCCTCACCGACCTGGACTAAAAGATCTTGACAGCGGGTGCTTGACAGGCTCCCCCGGGATCCGTAAAGTTCTTCGGGTTGCCGCGGGGCCGTAACGGTTCTTCGGCAGCGCCTCCGCCGCAGCAGCGGCAACCCAAACCATCAGCACGATCTCCCAACCGGGTTGATTTCGGCGTGCCCGAATTCAATTCGATTTGGATCTCAGCGGCCCGATTGGGAATCGCCGAGAGGATCCGCTAAGGTTTGAGACGTCGGAACGGCCCAACAGCCGGGAAGACAACCCCCTCTGACTGGGAATCAGACGCCGAAAGGATCTGATAGAGTCGGAAACGCAAGACCGAAGGGAAGCGCCCGGAGGAAAGCCCGAGAGGGTGAGTACAAAGGAAGCGACCGTTCCTTGAGAACTCAACAGCGTGCCAAAAGTCAACGCCAGATATGTTGATA
>NZ_JBITSP010000021.1:0-77283 GCF_044540925.1 Streptomyces sp. NPDC085900
GGGGCCCCCGCGGGGGGGGCCGTGTGGGGGGGGGGGGGCGGGCGGGCGTTTTGCCCCCCCCCCGCGGGCCGGCGGGGGGGGGGGGGGGGGGGGGCCCCCCCGGGGGGGGGCCCCCCCGGGGGCCCGGCCCCTGCCGGTCGTGCGGCCCGGTGTCAGGCCGCGACGGCCTCGCCCGCGTGACCGTGCAGGCGGGCGACGACCTCGGTCAGCTGCGCGGCGACCTCGGCGTCGTCGGCCGGGTGGGTCTCGGCGAAGCGGGTCAGCGAGCCGGGGATGGACAGCTTGAGGTCCTCGATGACCTTGCCGCCGGCGATGCCCACGGCCTTGCGGGCCTCGTCCTGCGCCCACACGCCGCCGTACTGGCCGAAGGCGGTGCCGACCACGGCCACCGGCTTGCCGCCGAAGGCGCCGGCGCCGTAGGGGCGGGACAGCCAGTCGATGGCGTTCTTCAGGACGGCCGGAATGGTGCCGTTGTACTCGGGGGAGAAGAGCAGGAACGCGTCGGAGGCCTGGGCGGCGGCGCGCAGCTCGGCCGCGGCGGCCGGGACGCTGCCCTCGACGTCGATGTCCTCGTTGTAGAACGGGATCTCGGACAGGCCCTCGAAGATCACGACCTCCGCGCCCTCGGGCGCGAACTTGACGGCCGCCTCGGCGAGCTGGCGGTTGGTCGAACCGGCGCGAAGGCTGCCGACGAGCGCGAGGATACGAACAGACATGCGAACTCCAAAGAATGCTGAAACACTGCCGTCACAATCCGGACCGAGGTCCGTTTGATTTCTAGCACCTTAACCGGACCACGGTCCAGTTTTGTTCCCGATGCTTTACGCTGTCTTCATGTCCGCCTCCGTGCCGCCCTTCCCGGCTTCTCAGGAACCCGCCGGCGAGGCCGAGTTCTTGCAGCTCGGATCCGTCGGGGACGAGCCCTGCCTGCGTGCCGACGCCGCCCGCAACCGAGCCGCGCTGCTGGAGGCGGCCTCCCGCCTGATCGCCGAGCACGGCGCGGCCGGGGTCACGATGGAGGCGGTGGCCGCGGCGGCCAAGGTCGGCAAGGGGACCGTCTTCCGTCGCTTCGGCGACCGCACGGGTCTGCTGATGGCCCTGCTGGACCACTCCGCGAGGAAGCTGCAGGCCGACTTCCTCGGCGGTCCGCCGCCGCTGGGACCCGGCGCACCGCCCCTGGAGCGGTTGCGGGCGTTCGGCGTGGCGCTGCTGTACCGCTCGGCCGAGCAGCTCGATCTCCAGCTGGCCGCACAGCCCGAGCCGGCCCGCCGGTACGCGCACCCCTCGACCCGGGCGCTCACCACGCACGTCATGGTCCTGCTGCGGCAGATCGTGCCGGACGCCGACTGCGAACTGCTCGCCCAGGCGCTGCTGGGGTACCTCGACCCCGCGCTGATCCACCACCTGACCAGCCAGCGCGGGATTCCCCTGGAACGACTGGAGCGGGGCTGGGTGGACCTCGTCGCCCGCGTGACAGGCACCGAGCCACCCTGCTGAGCCCGCTCGGCGTGGGCGCCGAGGCGTGCTGTTGGGCCTCTTCGGCCGTGGGGGCCGAGCCGCCCCGCTGGGCCCGCTGGTCGTGGGGACCGTGCCGCTCTGCTGGGCTTCCTCGATCGTGGGGATGGGGCCCGCCCCCCGGGCCCACTCGGCGTGGTCACCGAGCCGCCCTGCCGGGCCGCTCGGCGTGAGGGCTGAGCCGCGCCGCTGGGCTCCCTCGGTCGTGGGGACCGGGCCGCCCCGCCGAGCCCCCTCGGCGTGGCACCGAGCCGCCCCCCCGAGCCCCCTCAGCCGTGCGCGGTGAACAGGTTCCGCAGTCGTTGCGGGGCGTCGGCGCGGAAGAGTGCGTCGCCCTGTTGCGCCGACTCGGCCGCGGACCGCTCGCTGCGCGGGAACAGCTTCTCCTCGTAGGCGGCCAGCGCGGCCTCGGTGTCGGCCGGGTGCGCGGCGAGGGCCAGTCCCAGTTCGGCGCCGTCGAGGAGTGCGAGGTTGGCGCCCTCGCCGGCGAACGGGGACATCAGGTGCGCGGCGTCGCCCAGCAGGGTCACGCCCGGGACGCGCTGCCAGCGGTGCCCGACCGGCAGGGCGTGGATGCGCCGCGGGACGAGGGCGCCGTCCGCGTCGGCGACCAGGGCCTGCAAGCTCTTGTCCCAGTCGGCGAAGTGCTCCAGGACCCTGGCCTTGGCCGCCTCGGTGTCGGTGAAGTCGACGCCGTCGAGCCACTCCTCGGCGCTTTCCAGCGCGGCGTAGACGTGCAGGCTGCCGTCGGTCTCCCGGTGGGCGAGGAAGCCGCGGCCCTCCCCGAGGGCGAACAGCATTCCGCCGCCGACCACCTCGGCGCTCACCGGGTGACGCAGATCCGCGTCGTGCAGATCCGCCTCGACGAACGACACGCTGGTGTAGGCGGGCCGGGCGTCGGACACGAGCGGGCGCACCCGTGACCAGGCCCCGTCGGCGCCGACCAGCAGGTCCGTGGTGAAGACCGTGCCGTCGGCGAGCGCCACCTCGTGCCGGCCGTCGCCGAGGGGCCGCGCGCCGGTGACCTTGGCGCCCCAGCGGACGGTGCCCTCGGGCAGTGAGCCGAGGAGCAGGTCGCGCAGGTCGCCGCGGTCGATCTCTGGACGGCCCCCGGCGTCGTCGTCCGGCTGGTCCAGGACGACCGTCGCGTCCTTGTCGAGGACCCGTACGGCCTGCCCGCCCTGATGGACGAGGGCCAGGAACTCCTCGTACAGCCGCGCGGCGCGCAGCGCCTGCTGTCCCGTGTCGTCGTGGATGTCGAGCATGCCGCCCTGGACGCGGGCGGTGGGGGAGGCGTCGAGGTCGTAGAGGGCGGCCTCGATGCCGTGCACGTGCAGCACACGGGCGAGGGCGAGGCCGCCGAGTCCGGCGCCGACGACGGCGATGGGGTGGTGTGTGGTCATGGCGTGCTCCTTGGGGTGGGTCGGTGCGGCAGAAGGGTCAGTCGGGTACGGCGGTGCGCTCGATACCGGCGATCAGCGTCCGCCGCCCCCAGGCCAGGCGGGCCTCGGGCGTCCCGGACAAGAGCGCGTCGCCCAGGGCGGCGATGCGCGGATGCGTACGCTCCGGGAGGTCGCGCAGGGCGCCGCGCAAGGCGTCCCAGTCCTCCTCGGAGGCCGTCTCGACGTGCTCCGCGGCGGACGCCGTCGCGTGTTGCAGCAGCAGGTCCACACCCCACGCGGCCTGCGCGGGCGGGACACCGCCCTCGTCCAGCAGGGCCAGCAGCGTCTCGATCAGGTTCAGGTAGTGCGGGCCGCTCGGGCGGGCGCTCAGCGCGGAACGGGCCAGGCTCGGATGTGCGAAGAGCATCTCGGTGTACGAGTCCAGCACCCGCTCCAGACGCTCCCGCCAGTCGCCCTCGGCCGGAGCCCGCCCGACGGTGCCGAGCAGCTCGTCCAGGACGGCCGCGTGCAGCTCCGCGGTGTTGCGGACGTAGACGTACAGCGAGGCGGGGCCGGTGTCGAGCTCCTGCGCCAGGCGCCGCATGGTCACCTTCGGCAACCCCTCGGCCCGCAGGATCGCGACGGCGGCGGTCACGATGCCCTCCCTGGTCAGAGCGGGCTTGGCCGGGCGCTCCCGGCGGCTGCGCGAGGTGTCGGATCGGTCTGTCATGGCTCCACCGTAACGAACATGTTCGTTGCGAACAAGTTCGTGACGAACATGTTCGTAAAGTGGCGCGAAATCGCTCTCCGGCGACCCGCTCGAACCCGCTCTCTACCGACTTGATTGCGAAGTTCCCTCACCCGGAACACGGGCGTCAGGTTCTGCGAAGATGCCGTACGTCATGGTGCAGATACCGAAAACGCCCGGGCCCTCGTCCCCGGCACGGCCCGTGCCGACGAGCGCCGATGTGGCCCGCCTGGCCGGAGTCTCGCGCGCGACCGTCTCCTACGTGCTCAACAACACCAGCTCCGTCCGCATCAGCGAGCCCACGCGGCGTCGCGTCCACGAGGCCGCCAAGGAACTCGGATACGTCCCCCACGCCGCCGCCCGCAGTCTGCGCGCCGGGCACAGCCGGCTCGTTCTGATGCCCGCCCCCGACTTCCCGGTCGGCCCGCTCTACAGCCGGTTCATCAGCGAGCTGCAGTGGGCGCTCGGCCGCCTCGACTACACGGTCGTGCAGTTCGGTTCCGTCGGTCTGCACGGCGACGAGGCCGTCCGCGCCTGGGCCGAACTGCGGCCCGTGGCCGTGCTGGTGCCTGGTTCGGGTCTGGGTCCGCAGGGCGTGGAGGTACTCAAGGGCTCCGGCGCCCGGGCCGTGGTCACCCTCGGTCCCGGACCCGTCGACGGCGCCCACGCCCTGCTGATGGACCACGAGGCCGTCGGACACTGCGCGGGCAGCCACCTCCATGACCGCGGCCGGCGCCGCATCGGGGTGGTCGTGCCCCGGGAGCACGGGCTGGAGTCCTTCTCGCTGCCCCGCCTCAAGGGCGTGCGCGGTGCCCTGCACGGCACCACCGCGACCCTCACCGAGCTGCCCCTCGCCTACGAGGAGGACTCGGCCGCGCGGCTCGCCGCACGCTGGCGCGATCTCGACCTGGACGCCGTGTTCGCGTACAACGACGAGTACGCGATGCTGCTGATGCGCGCTCTGCAGGACGAGGGCGTGCGAGTTCCGGAGGAGGTGGCCGTCATCGGCGCCGACGACCTCATGCTCGGTCGGCTGCTCAGGCCGCGGCTGAGCACGGTCCACATCGAGCTGCCGTCCGGCCGCGACCTCGCCGAACTGGTCGACCGCGCGGTCCGCGACCCCGCGGCCGCGCCCGAGACGCACAAGGTGCTGGGCGCCACGGTGGTCCACCGCGACTCCAGCTGACACCACGGGAGGCGCGCATGCGCACGACGGTCGGCATCATCGGCGCGGGCCCCGCCGGACTGCTCCTCGCCCGGCTGCTGCACCGCACCGGCATCGACTGCGTCGTCCTGGAGGCCAGGACGCGGGAGTACGTCGAGCACCGCCAGCGCGCCGGAATGCTGGAGCAGGGCACGGTCGACGCCCTGCGCGAGGCGGGGGCGGCCGACCGCCTGAACGTCGAGGGGCTGGTCCACCAGGGCATCGAGCTGCGCTTCGACCGCGAACGCCACCACATCGACTTCCCCACGCTCACCGGCGGCCGCACCGTCACCATCTACGCCCAGACCGAGATCGTGAAGGACCTCGTCGCCCTCCAACTGGCCGACGGGCCGCCGCTGCTGTTCGAGGCGGAGGCGCTGGCGATCGAGAAGCCGGACAGCGACACGCCCGTCGTCCGGTTCCTGCACGAGGGCCGGGAGCAGACCCTCACCTGCGACTGGGTGGCGGGCTGCGACGGCTTCCACGGCATCTCCCGCGAGGCGGTCCCGGCCGCCGCCGGCCGGGCGCACGCGCACGACTACCCGTACTCCTGGCTCGGGATCCTCGCCGACGTGGCCCCGTCCTGCGAGGAGCTCGTGTACGCGCGTGGGGAGAACGGCTTCGCCCTGCACAGCATGCGCTCGACGCGGGTCTCCCGGCTCTACCTCCAGGTCCCCAACGACACCGATCCCGGCGACTGGCCGGACGACCGCGTCTGGGACGAACTCGCCGCCCGCTTCGCCGTCGACGCCGACTGGACCCTGCGCCGCGGCCCCATCACCGCCAAGTCGGTGACGCCGATGCGCAGCTACGTCCACGAGCCGATGCGCCACGGCCGCCTGCTGCTGGCCGGCGACGCCGCCCACATCGTCCCGCCCACCGGCGCCAAGGGCCTCAACCTGGCCGTCTCCGACGTCCGCGTCCTGGCCCGCGCTTTCGCCGAACTGCACCGCAGCGGCTCCGAGCAACTCCTCGACGACTATTCGCGGGTGTGCCTCTCTCGCGTGTGGCAGGCCACGCGATTCTCGTACGAGATGACTAAGATGTTGCATGCTCAACCAGATGGGGACGCGTTCGAGACCCGGCTGCAGCTCGCACGGTTGCGCCGGATCACCGCTTCCCGCCACGCGGCGGCCGAACTGGCCGCCAACTACACGGGACTTCCGCTCATGATCTGAGCCCCCGGTGACGAAACGGAGAGCCGTCATGCCGCTGCTCGACCCGAAAACCTGGCAAGCCCGCCCGCTGTCGGGACCGGAGTACGCCGTCACGGAGCCCGCCACCGGGGACACGCTGGCCACCGTCACCCTGGCCGCCGCCGAGGACGTCGGAACGGCCGCCGATGCCGCCCGCGCCGCCCAGGCCGAGTGGGCCCGCGTCCCGCACTTCGTCCGCGCGGGCGTCCTGCGCAAGGCCGGCGACCTGTTCGCGGCGCACGCCGACGAACTGCGCGAGTGGCTCGTCCGCGAGTCCGGCTCGATCGCCGGCAAGGCCGACTTCGAACTGCACGTCGCCGCCCAGGAGTGCTACGAGGCCGCCGCACTCGCCTCCCGCCCGGCCGGACAGATCCTGCCCAGCGAGGCACCCCGACTGTCGTACACCCGCCGCGTCCCGGTGGGCGTCGTCGGTGTGATCTCCCCGTTCAACGCGCCGCTGATCCTGTCCATCCGCTCGGTCGCCCCCGCCCTCGCGCTCGGCAACGCGGTCCTGCTCAAGCCGGACCCGCGGACCGCCGTGTGCGGCGGGCTGTCCCTGGCCGCGGTCTTCGCGGAGGCGGGCCTGCCCGAGGGACTGCTGCACGTGCTGCCCGGCGGCCCCGACGTCGGCCAGGCACTCGTCGCCGACCCGAAGGTGCCGGTCATCTCCTTCACCGGCTCCACCGCCGCGGGCCGCGCCGTCGGGGAGGCCGCCGGACGCCACCTCAAGCGCGTCCACCTGGAACTGGGCGGCAACTCCGCCCTGGTCGTCCTGGAGGACGCCGACATCGACGCGGTGATCTCCACGGCCGCCTGGGGCTCGTTCTTCCACCAGGGCCAGATCTGCATGACGACCGGCCGTCATCTCGTCCACCGGTCGCTGTACGAGGAGTACGTGGAGCGTCTCGCCGCCAAGGCCGACTCCCTCGCCGTCGGCGACCCGCACCGCGAACAGGTCCACCTCGGCCCGATCATCGACGACCACCAGCTCACGAAGATCCACGGCCTGGTCGAGGCCAGCACCTCGCACGGCGCCAAGCTGGCCGCGGGCGGCACGCACGAGCGGCTGTTCTACCGGCCGACGGTCCTCGCGGGCGTCGACGACAGCACCCCCGCGTACGCCGAGGAGGTCTTCGGCCCGGTCGCGCCCGTCCGGTCCTTCGCCACCGCCGACGAGGCGGCCGCACTGGCCGCGGCGGGCGAGTACGGGCTGTCCCTGGGCATCGTCACCCGCGACACGGCGCGCGGCCTGGACCTCGCCGAGCGGATCCCGACCGGCATCGTCCACATCAACGACCAGACGGTCAACGACGAGGCCGTGGCACCCTTCGGTGGCGTCGCCGCCTCCGGCACCGGTGCCCGCTTCGGCGGCGAGGCCAACCTGGAGGCCTTCACCGACGTGCGCTGGACGACGGTACGCGGAGACGTGGCGCCGTACCCGTTCTAGCCGCCCCCTTGCGGAGGCGGGCCGCTACTGGCCGTTCTGCTCGGCCTGCGCCTGCTGTTCGGCGACCGACTTGCGGACCTCGTCCATGTCCAGCTTGCGCGCCTGTCCGATGACGTCCGCCAGGGCGGCCTCGGGCAGCGCGCCCGGCTGCGCGAACACCGCCACCTGGTCGCGGACGATCATCAGCGTAGGGATCGACTGGATGCCGAAGGCCGCGGCCAGCTCCGGCTGCGCCTCCGTGTCGATCTTTCCGAACACCAGGTCCGGGTTCTCCTCGGCCGCCTTCTCGTAGACCGGCGCGAACTGACGGCACGGCCCGCACCAGGACGCCCAGAAGTCGATCAGGACGAATTCGTTGTCCGTGACCGTCTGGTCGAAGTTCTCCTTGGTGAGCTCCACGGTGCTGCTCATGACCTGAATCCCTCTTCCTGCTGTCGGGGCGTAGCCGTCGGCACAAACACGGCCGGGCGGTCAGCTATTCCGCGAGCCCCTACCCGTGTGGTCTCAACGCACACCACCCACCAGACTGACCCCATGACGGAAACGGAAACCTTCGCGTACGACGTCGTGGTGCTCGGGGCCGGCCCGGTGGGGGAGAACGTCGCCGACCGCACCCGCGCGGCCGGCCTGTCCACCGCGGTCGTCGAGAGCGAACTGGTCGGCGGCGAATGCTCGTACTGGGCCTGCATCCCCAGCAAGGCGCTGCTGCGCCCGGTGATCGCCCGCGCGGACGCGCGGCGCGTACCCGGCCTGCGCCAGTCGGTGCAGGGCCCCCTGGACGCCGCCGCGGTCCTCGCGCACCGCAACTACTACACCTCCGACTGGCACGACGACGGCGCGGCCGGGTGGCTGGACGGCATCGGCGCCGACCTGCACCGGGGCCACGGACGGCTGACCGGCCCGCGCACGGTGACCGTCACCGCCTCCGACGGCACCCGGAAGGTGCTCACCGCCCGGCACGCCGTCGCCGTCTGCACCGGCACCGACGCCGTCCTGCCCGACCTGCCGGGCCTCGCCGACGTCAAGCCGTGGACCAGCCGCGACGCCACCAGCGCGCAGGAGGTGCCCGGCCGTCTCGTGGTCGTCGGCGGGGGAGTGGTCGCCACCGAGATGGCCACCGCCTGGCAGGCCCTCGGCTCGCAGGTCACCGTCCTCGTCCGGGGCAAGGGCCTGCTCAACCGCATGGAGCCGTTCGCCGGGGAACTCGTCGCCGAAGCCCTCACCGAGGCCGGCGCGGACGTCCGCACCGGCACGTCGGTGGAGTCGGTGACCCGCGAGAACGGCACGGTCGTGGTCGTGACCGACGCCGGCGACCGCATCGAGGCCGACGAGATCCTCTTCGCCACCGGCCGCAGGCCGCGCACCGCCGACATCGGCCTGGACACCGTCGGCCTGGAGCCCGGCGGCTGGCTCCCGGTCGACGACAGCCTGCGCGTCACCGGCAGCGACTGGCTCTACGCCGTCGGCGACGTCAACCACCGCGCGCTCCTCACCCACCAGGGCAAGTACCAGGCGCGCATCGCCGGTGCCGCCATCGCCGCGCGGGCCTCCGGAGTCCCCATCCTGGAGTCGGACCCCTGGGGCGCCCACGCCGCCACCGCCGACCACGACGCCGTCCCCCAGGTCGTCTTCACCGATCCGGAAGCCGCGGCCGTCGGCCTCTCCCTGGCCGAGGCGGAACAGGCCGGCCACCGCGTGCGCGCCGTTGACGTCGAGATGTCGTCGGCCGCCGGCGCGGGCCTGTACGCCGACGGCTACAAGGGCCGCGCCCGTATGGTCGTCGACCTCGAGGAGGAGATCCTGCGCGGCGTGACCTTCGTCGGGCCCGGCGTCGGCGAACTCATCCACTCGGCGACGATCGCGGTCGCCGGCCAGGTGCCCATCAGCCGCCTGTGGCACGCGGTTCCGTCGTTCCCGACGATCAGCGAGGTGTGGCTGCGGCTGCTGGAGGCGTACCGGGACAACTGACGTCAGCGGCAGGGCACTTGGCAGGTCACGGCAGCCGGAAGCCGAGTGCCCTCGCCGCCTCCTCGGGTGTGGGCTGCGTCCACAGCCGCGCCATCGCCTCGTTCGACGACAGCGAGCGCGGCTCCGCCCGGTCGAGGTAGAGCATCCCGTCGAGGTGATCGGTCTCGTGCTGCACGATCCGGGCCGGCCACCCGCTGAACACCTCGTCCACCGGGCGCCCGTACTCGTCCTCGCCCGACAGCCGCACCTGCGCGGGCCGCGCCACCACGGCCTGCCAGCCCGGCACGCTCAGGCAGCCCTCGAAGAAGGCGGCCCGGGCGGGCCCGACGGGCTCGTACGAGGGATTCACCAGCACCCGGAACGGCTGTCGCTCCCGGCCCCGGGCCACGCGGATCTCCTCCGGCACCGGCGCCGGGTCCTCGATCACCGCGATCCGCAGACCCACGCCGACCTGCGGCGCCGCCAGGCCCACGCCGGGTGCCGCGTGCATGGTGACGCGCAGTGCCTCGACGAAGCGGGCGAGCAGCGCGGGATCGAGCTGGCCGTCGAAGCGTTCGGTGCCGCGCCGCAGCACCGGATCACCGGCCGCGACGATCGGCAGCGGGCCGTCGGCGGCGAGGAGTTCCTCGACCTGCTCGGCAAGAGACGCGTGACCACGGGGAGTTGCCATTCGGCAAGCATCGCACGACGCCCCCGGACCCGCCTCTCGCCGTGTGGCGCACGCCACTTGCCCCTGCGGGAACTCAGGGCTCCCTCCCTCCGACTACTGGACCACTACAGCCACACCGTCCCGTCCCCACCGCCCCGGAGAAGCCCGCCGATGTCCACCGCTCCCTCGCCCTCCCCCAATCTCGGCTCCGCTCGATCGGGGGGAGCCCCATCGGACGAGGTGTCCCAGCCCGACCCCGCTCCGGCACCATCGCCCGGCCGGTGGGCGCCCCTGCGACCGCTGGTGCTGCGCCTGCACTTCTACGCCGGTGTGTTCGTCGCCCCGTTCCTGCTCGTCGCAGCCGTCACCGGCTTCCTGTACGCGGGCGCCTTCCAGGCCGAAAAGGTCGTCTACGCCCATGAGTTGACCGTCGCCGACGTGGGCGACGCCAAGCTGCCCGTCTCCCGGCAGGTGGCCGCCGCCCGCAAGGTCCACCCCGAGGGCACGGTGTCGGCGGTACGGCCCTCCCCGAAGGCCGACGCCACGACCAGGGTGCTGCTGTCCGGCGTCAAGGGCGTCGATCCCGGCCACACGCTCGCCGTCTTCGTCGACCCCTATACCGCCGAGGTGCGCGGCGCCCTCGAACAGTACGGCTCGACCGGTGCGCTGCCGCTGCGCACCTGGATCGACGAGTTCCACCGTGACCTGCATCTGGGCGAGAACGGCCGCCTCTACAGCGAGTTCGCCGCAAGTTGGCTGTGGGTGATCGCGGGCGGCGGCCTGTTGCTGTGGTTCTCCCGGCGCCGGGCCCTGCGCAAGGTGCGCGGCACCCGTGGCCGGCGCCGCACTCTGGGGCTGCACGGCACGGTCGGCGTGTGGGCCGCCGCAGGGTTCCTCTTCCTGTCGGCGACCGGCCTGACCTGGTCGACGTATGCCGGCGCGAACATCGACGAACTGCGCACCTCGCTCGGCCAGGCCACCCCGTCCGTCTCCGCCGTGGCCGGCGGCGAGCACGCCGGTCACGGCGCCTCCGCCACGACCGGTTCCGGCGAACACGGTGTCGGCCTGGACAAGGTGCTCGCGGCGGCCCGGGCGGAGGGCCTGACGGACCCGGTGGAGATCGTGCCGCCCGCCGACGAGAAGTCCGCGTACGTCGTCAGGCAGATCCAGCGCAGCTGGCCGGAGAAGCAGGACGCGGTCGCCGTCGATCCGACGACCGGTGAGGTCACCGACGTCCTGCGGTTCGCGAATCACCCGCTGCTGGCCAAACTGACCCGGTGGGGCATCGACCTGCACACCGGCGTCCTGTTCGGCCTGGTCAACCAGATCGCCCTGATGCTGCTGGCGCTCGCCCTGGTCCTGCTGATCGTCTGGGGCTACCGCATGTGGTGGCAGCGCGGCCGCGGCTCCGCCTTCGGCCGGCCCGTCCCGCGCGGAGCCTGGCAGCAGGTACCCCCGGTGATCCTCGTCCCTGGCGTCGCCGTCATCGCCGTACTCGGCTACTTCGTGCCGTTGCTCGGCATCCCGCTGGCCGCCTTCGTCGTGGTGGACGTCGTGCTCGGCGACATCGCGCAGCGGCGCGGCCGGCGCACACCCGGCGGTGCGCCCGCCGTCAAGTAGCGTGCGACACCACGCCGATCACGTGGTGACGACAACGGCCGGGCCCGGTTCCCGCACGGAACCGGGCCCGGCCGTATCACCGTCGTACGGTCTCGTGCCGTCGTACGGTCTCGTTCAGACCTGCTCGAAGTCGCCCGCCAGCGCCGAGGCGATGCGCAGGTGCGACTCGGCCTCCTCCTGCCGCCCCTGGCGCTCCAGCGTGCGGCCGAGCATCAGCCGGGCGTAGTGCTCGACCGGGTCGCGCTCGACGAGGACGCGCAACTCGGCTTCGGCGCGGTTGAGTTGCGCCGAGTGGTAGTAGGAACGGGCCAGCAGGAGCCGCGGGCCGGTCTGCTCCGGCACCTCCTCGACCAGGCCGCCCAGCACGCGCGCCGCCGCGGCGAAGTCCTTGGCGTCGAAGAACATCTGCGCGCGCTCCCAGCGCTCCGCCGGTGTCCCGTGGTCGTAGTACGTCATGTCCACTGCTGCCTCCTTCGGTCTGCCCAACCGAGGAAGGGCTTCGCCTATTCCGGTACGGCGTCGAGGTGGCCGTCAGGCCCCCATTGCCGCGAGTTCGGCGTTGGCGCGCTCGGTCACCAGGGCCAGGACGCGGCCGGCGGCGGCGAGGTCCTCCGCCGGTATCCCGGACCAGACCCGGGCCGAGAGCTCGCCGGTCCCGGCGCCGACCTCGGCGTGGAGCGCGCGGCCGGCGTCGGTGGCCCGGACGTGGGTCGCCTCGGCGGTCAGCAGCCCCTTGCCGACCAGTTCTCCGACGACGTCCCGCGCCTCGGCGGCGGCCACCTTGAGCGAGCCGGTGACCTGGGCGACGAGGACGTCGTGTTCGACCGGTGCCTCGGCGGCGACCACGGACCTGAGGGTGATGTGCTGCTGGAACGTGAGGCCGTGCCGGATCAGCACGCTCTCCAGGGCGGCGCGGGCGGCGTAGTGGGCCAGGCCCAGGGCCCGGGCGTCGGCGACGGGCGCGGTGGTGGTCATGACTGCTCCTTCTCGTTCGGGAGGGACTCGCTGAACGGATCAAGAGGTGCGTCGAGCAGGGTGGCCAGGTCGCGGGTGAACTCCTTCGCGCGGGGGGCGTCGCGGCCGCCGAGCGGCGCCAGCAACTGCTCCAGCAGCCCCTGCACGACCTGGATCGCGCGCCGGGTGACCTCCTGGCCCTGCTCGGTGAGGGCCAGTTGCACGGCGCGTGGATCGCGAGGGTCCCGGGTGCGCTCCAGCAGACCGGCCGACTCCAGACCCCGCGCCAGCTTGGACACGTAGAGCGCCTCCAGTCCGGTGTGGTCGGCGAGACGGCGCTGACTCGGACGCTCGCCGCCGCGCTGCATGCCGTACAGCGAGGCCACCAGGGAGTACTGCGCGTGGGTGAGCCCGAGCGGGGCCACCGCCCGGTCGACCGCGACGCGCCACTTCATCGACAGGCGCCACACCAGGAACCCGGGCGTCGCCTTCTCCGTACCACTGCTCATGACAGATACCGTACATGGCTACTATGTACATGGCTACTAAATTCCGGGATCCCCTGCTGGACACCTGTTTCCCGTGAGCCGGGGGAGCGGGTACCGCCCGGGCGACGGACTGACGGGACCGCCCTCACGGGACTAGGTTGGGCTTCATGAGCAATCTTGATCGCGAGGCGGTTCCCGCCCTGTGCGGCGGCCGTGGCTTCGTGGTGGCGGAGCCCGTTCGCGAACTCCTCAGCCCGCGCCGCGTCAAACTCGGCGAGTCGACCGAAGTGCGCCGTCTCCTGCCCAACCTCGGCCGCCGCATGGTCGGCGCCTGGTGCTTCGTCGATCACTACGGCCCCGACGACATCGCCGACGAGCCGGGCATGCAGGTCCCGCCGCACCCGCACATGGGCCTGCAGACGGTGAGCTGGCTGCACCAGGGCGAGGTGCTGCACCGCGACTCGACCGGCAGCCTGCAGACGATCCGTCCCCGTGAACTCGGGCTCATGACCTCGGGCCGGGCGATCAGCCACTCCGAGGAGAGCCCCCGTGGGCACGCCCGCTTCCTGCACGGCGCCCAGCTGTGGGTGGCCCTCCCCGACGGCCACCGTCACACCGACCCGCACTTCGAGCACCACGCCGAACTGCCCGTCGTCACGGCCCCGGGCCTGAAGGGCACCCTGATCCTCGGCGACCTCGACGGCGCGACCTCGCCCGGTACGACGTACACCCCCATCGTCGGCGCCGACCTGGCCCTTGCCGGCGGTGCGGACGTACGCCTCCCGCTGGAGCCCGACTTCGAGTACGCCGTGCTGTCCATGTCCGGCGAGGCCCGTGTCGACGGTGTGCCGGTACTGCCGGGCTCGATGCTCTACCTCGGCTGCGGCCGCACCGAACTCCCGCTGCGCGCCGAGTCGGACGCGGGGCTGATGCTCCTCGGCGGTGAGCCGTTCGAGGAGGAGCTGATCATGTTCTGGAACTGGATCGGACGGTCCCAGGAAGAGATCGAACAGGCGCGCCGGGACTGGATGGAGGGCACCCGATTCGGTGAGGTCAAGGGCTACGACGGCGCACCCCTGCCCGCTCCGGAGCTGCCGCCCCTGCCGTTGAAGCCACGGGGGAGAGTGCGCTGACCAGCTGAAACGCGTCAGCATCGGTGGGCGCAAGGCGGAAGGCGGTCGGGTGATTCTCACTGTCTTCCACCTGCTTGCCGGAGGGCGTCTGAACAGCTGGGTGGCTCCGGCTGGTGCGGTTGGCGATTCCACAGTGTGGCTGTCTGTGGGTGGCTGTGCCAGGACTCTTGCTGACCTGATGCTGACTTTGCTGATGCCCCGTCAGGCTGGGGTGAGGAGCTCTTCTTCCAGCTTCGGCGCTTGCGTAGGCGTTTGCAGGTTCGGTGGTGCCGGGACTGATGCTGACCTGGCTGGCGGTCGAGTCGGGCGTTGCGGTGGGACGGCGTCACTCTCACTGCCGCCTCGTGGAGATTCCACAAGGTTCCGATGTCATCGCTGCCTGTTGGCAGCGCCGCTTGTGTCCGATCCGAAAAGGTGCTGCGCCGGAGAATGACTAGCAGGTTCTTCGTCTGTGCGTGATACACGGTCGGCCCCTTGCTGACCTGAGGCAATGAGGGGAGCGGGCTGATGCGGAGCCGAGTCAGTCCGCGCCTGGCCCGGATCTTGGACTGAGGGGATGGTGAGCGGGGCCTGGCCGTGCTGCGCTCTGGCGAACGAGACGCCCGATGAGGCAACGCTGCGAGGTTGCGGACGAAGTGCTGTCCGCAAGAGGGCGGCTGCAGCTCTGCCATGACCTGATCCCGATGACGCACCACGTGGAGTGCGTCGCCATCCTCGAACCGGCCGCGAAGGGCTCCTGAACTGGGATTTTGTGCGTGCGCATTATGTGCCGTGTGGGCGTTGCGGGGGATGTCTTGACGCTGAAATGATGCTCGTGGCGCTCTGATGGCCACTCTGCGGGGCAGGTTGGCCGCATGGGTCTGATCGACAGTGCGCTGCTGCAAGATGCGCTTCGAGGTGGACGCCGCACGGGACTTCGACCACAACGCCCTCGTCGGCACCTGGAACGTGCTCGCCGAAGCACAGGACGCCCACGACGACCGGACGGACATGGTCGTCACATGAGGGTGCCGGGCGGACAAGGCCGGGTCAGCCGAGCTTGAGAAGACCGGCTTCGAGGACGGCTCGTCCGAAGGAGCCGGCGAGTTCGGCGAGACGCTCACAGTCGGCGTCACCCAGGGCGGCGTAGGCGGGAAGGGCCAGACGGTCGGTGCGGTCCTCGATGTGCCGGCGCAGGGTGATGCCCTCCGCGCTGAGGGAGTCGCCGTCGAGGAGGCCCCGCTCACGAAGGCTCTCCTGGGTGCCGGCCCACTCCTCCTCGGGCCATGCGCGGCTCATCTTGAGGAAGTCAACGGGAACCTCACCCGTGGCGGCGTGCAGCACGAGGGCTTCCAGGCCTCCGACGCCCTCGCTCAGCAGGCACGCGACATGGCCGTCGCCACGGAACTCCCGGAGCAGCGTCTGGGCGTGCCACAGGCGCAGCACCGGCTCATCCGGCCAGGGCAGAGCGGCGTGCGCGGCGAAGAGCGGGCGGCCCTGCGCGTGTTCGCAGGCCGCCTCGGCGGCCCGCCGGCTCAGCGCCAGGACCTCGCCCAGCTCGGGCAGTTCGTGGATTCCCGCCCGCCGCAGGGCTTCGCCCGCGGCGGCGTACCGGGCGTCCAGCACCTGCTGCGGCGTCGTCGCGTCCCAGGCGCCGTCGAGTGCCTGCCGTACGAGATCGGGGTTGAAGTTGTAGAAGGTCGAGATGACCAGCTCGGCGGAGGCCCGGCCGAACGCGGCGCTCCGCGAGGTGAAGTAGCCTGCGCGTCCGCTCAGTCCGAGGTCGGCGTACCGTCGCCTCGCCTCGGGGACGAAGTAGATCATGCCGTGCACGGGCTCGAGTCCGCGCCAGGCCGCGCGCGCTGTCTTCACGGGTCACCTCTTCGGAGAGTCGGCCAACGGGGTGTTCGCTGTGGTTCCGGACTGGGGTACTAGCCGTGCGCTCGCAGGTGTTCGAGCAGCAGACGGTTCAGCGTGTCGGGTGCCTCCTCGGGGACCCAGTGGCTGACGCCCCGGAGGGTCTCGAAGCGGTACGGCCCCTCGACCCACCGCCCGGTCCCGTGTGCCGGCGCCGGGCCGAACGCCCTGTCGTTCGTGCTCCAGACGTACAGCGTGGGCACCTCGATCGTGCCGATACTGCCGTCCGGGCGGCCTGCCCGGTACCAGTTCAGCGCGGCGGTGAGAGCGCCCGGCCGGGACAGGTGCCGGACATAGGTCTCGACACTGTCCTGCGGGACCTTCCTGGCGTAGAGGGCGCGAAGCAGTTGGGCGTCGTGGGCCAGCATGCGCTCCTCGGTCGCGGGGGTCTCGCGCCAGTCGATCATGTAGTGCGAGCGCTCACGCTGGTCCTCGTCGGTGCGCAGGGCGGTGGCGAGGGCGCCGGGATGCGGTGTCGAGACAACCGTGAGGGTGCGTACGCGGCCGGGGTGGGCGTCCGCGGTCCACCAGGCCACCGCGCCGCCCCAGTCGTGACCGACCAGGTCGAACGTCGACCACCCCAGTTCCTCCGTGATCGCGACCACGTCGTCGACGAGAAGGCTCATGCGGTAGTGCTCGGCCCGCTCGGGGCGGGCGCCGGGGGAGTAGCCGCGCTGGTCGGGCGCCACCATCCGGTAGCCCTGCGCGGCCAACGCCGCGATCTGCCGTTCCCAGGCCAGCCCCGTCTGTGGGAAGCCGTGCAGCAACAGCACCGGTCGGCCCTCCGGCGGGCCCGCCTCGATCGCGTCGAAGACGCCCGCACTGGTGGAGATGCTCAGCTCGGTCACGACCCCCCCTTCATACCGACTGGTCGGTAGCCTTCAGGTGCAGAGGCGGACTGTCAAGGCCGCGGGCGCGCCTGCTTCCCGGCGGATGCAGGACGCCCACTATTGAACTTGACGCCGGATTCAACTATAACGTGGCGTCGGACCACCAGAGACAGTGAGGCGACATGAGGGAAGCAGTCATCGTTTCGACGGCACGGACGCCGATCGGAAAGGCCTATCGCGGCGCGTTCAACGACACCCAGACGCAGGAACTCGCCGCACATGCCCTGTCCCACGCCGTACGGCGCGCCGGGCTCGAAGGAGGCGAGGTCGAGGACGTGCTCTTCGGCTGCGCCGCACAGCAGGGGGCATCCGGTTTCAACGTCGCGCGCCAGGCAGTTCTCCGCGCCGGACTCCCGGACACCGTGTCGGGGATGACGATCGACCGGCAGTGCTCGTCGGGCCTGATGGCCATCGCGACGGCCGCCAAGCAGATCGTCGCCGACGGTATGCAGGTCACGGTGGGCGGTGGCGTCGAGTCGATCTCCCTTGTGCAGAACGAGCACATGAACACCCACCGAATGACGGATCCCTGGCTGGTCGAGCACAAGCCGAGCATCTACCTGCCGATGCTGCAGACGGCGGAGATCGTCGCCGGACGCTACGGCGTGAGCCGCGAACGCCAGGACGAGTTCGCGCTGCTGTCCCAGCAGCGCACCGCGGCGGCGCAGGAGGCCGGCCGGTTCGACCAGGAGATCGTCGCCGTCGACAGCGTCAAGAAGGTGCTCGACAAGCAGTCGGGGGAGGTGCGGCACGAGAAGGTCACCCTGACCCGGGACGAGGGCAACCGCGCCTCGACGACGCTCGAAGGCCTGGCCGGCTTGGCGCCGGTGCTGCCCGACGGCCAGGTGAGCGCGCAGTCCAGCGTGACGGCGGGGAACTCCTCGCAGCTCTCGGACGGGGCGTCGGCGTCGGTGCTGATGGAGTCCAGGGAGGCCGAGCGCCGCGGACTGGAACCGCTGGGCGTCTACCGGGGCATGGCCGTCGCCGGTTGCGGCCCGGACGAGATGGGCATCGGGCCGGTGTTCGCCATCCCGAAGCTGCTGAAGCAGCACAACCTCACCGTCGACGACATCGGCCTGTGGGAACTCAACGAGGCGTTCGCCTCCCAGGCGTTGTACTGCCGCGACGAACTGCACATCGACCCCGAGCGGTTCAACGTCAACGGCGGCGCGATCTCGGTCGGTCATCCGTACGGAATGACCGGTGCCCGACTGGTGGGACACGCCCTCGTCGAGGGCAAGCGCCGCGGGGTCCGGTACGTGGTGATCTCGATGTGCGTCGGCGGCGGAATGGGTGCGGCCGGACTGTTCGAGGTCGCCTGATGGAGAAGACCAGAACCGCGGTCCTGGTCGACTTCGGCGGAGTCATCACCTCCAGCGTGCTGCAGGCGTTCACCGACTTCGGGGCCTCCCTCGGCGGCGACCCACGGCTGCCGTTGGAGCTCCTCAGCCGGGACCAGCCGTCACGCGCCCTGCTGTCCGACCACGAGTGCGGCCGTATCGACGCCGAAGCCTTCGAGCGGGGATTCGCCCAACGTCTCCGGGCTCACGGTGCCGACGTCCAAGCCGAGGGACTCACCGCCCGCATGCAAGCAGGCATGTCGATCGACCGGGACATGCTCGCCCTGCTCGGCGATCTCCGAGCCGCCGGGCATCCCGTCGCGCTGGTGTCCAATTCTTTCGGTACCGGTACCTACGAGGGTGTCGATCTGGCCTCGCTCGCCGACGTGGTCGTCATCTCCGCCATGGTCGGGATCCGTAAGCCCTCCCGGCGGATCTACGCGATCGCCTGTGAACGTCTCTGCGTCGACCCCGAGGAGGCGGTCATGATCGACGATCTGCAGCAGAACCTCGACGGGGCGGCACGGATCGGGATCGGCGGTGTACTGCACACCAGCGCCGCCGACACCCGCCGCCGGCTCGCCGAGAGCTTCGGGATCGGCGCCTGATCGATCGGCCGATCGGGAATTGCTGGATGTGCCTCTTCTTCGACCTTCTTCGGACGGACGCGATTTGTGACTATGGCGTCGGATTCAAGTAAAGTTCCCGCGATGGACACCACCGCGCCCGAGGAGATCGACGGCGAGCAGCCGCCCCCGATGGCGCCCCTGTCGCACCTTCGCGAGCCGCCCACGACGAAGCGCGGAGCGCGGACGCGGGCCGCTCTGGTGAAGGCCGCGCGGAAGGTGTTCGAACGGGACGGCTACCTCGACACCCGCCTGACCGACATCACCAAAGAGGCGCAGTGCGCGGCGGGGTCGTTCTACACCTACTTCGCGGGCAAGGAAGAGGTGCTCGCCGCCGTCCTCCTGGAGGCGCAGGAGGACATGCTGCACCCCGGCATGGCCCGGGTGGAGGATGCCGACGACCCCTATGCGGTGCTCGAGGCGAGCAATCGCGCGTATCTCCAGGCGTACAAGCGCAACGCGAAGCTGATGGCGCTGCTCGAGCAGGTGGCGCAGGTCGAGCCGGAGTTCCGTACATTCCGGAGCCGGCGCGCCGACGCGTTCATCCGCCGCAATGCCCGCGGTATCGCCGACCTGCAGGCGCGGGGTGTCGCAGACCGGGACGTCGATCCGATGCTGGCCTCCCGTGCGCTGTCGGGCATGGTCAGCGTCATGGCCTACAACGCCTTCGTGCTCGGTGAGCGCGAGGAAGAAGGCACGCCGGTGGACTTCGAGGAGCTCGTGTCCACGGTCAGCCGGCTCTGGGCGAACGCCCTGCGGTTCCCTGACCACCGCTGACCCGGCAGCCTGAGCCGGGGCGAAGCCCGCCACCACCCCTGTGTGGGGTGACGTACGCCCGACTGTTGAACTTGACGTCGGATTCAATTATACAGTTCGGACGGACGGAGCACGGTCCCACCATCTCGGAGAGGGTTCGCTGTGAACGTTGCACGAAGAGTCGCCATCGTCACCGGTGGTGCCGGCGGTATCGGCAGCGCGCTGGTCGCGCGGCTCGCTCGCGAGGGTGCCCGGGTCGTTGTCACGGACCTCGACGCGGACAGCGCGCGGGCGGTGTCGGACAGGGCCAACGCCGACCATCCGGGGAGCACTGTCAGCGCCGGCGCGGACGCGTCGGACACCACCCAGATCCAAGAGCTGATCGACCTGGCGGAGAGCACGTTCGGCCCGGTCGACCTCTACTTCGCCAACGCGGGCATCGCCGGCGCACCCGGCCTCGACGTGAGCGAACAGGACTGGGACCTGTCGATCGACGTCAACCTGCGCGCCCACATCCGTGCGGCACAACTTCTGGTCCCGCGCTGGCTGGAGCGCCGCGAAGGCTACTTCGTCACTACCGCCTCGGCCGCCGGGCTGCTCACCCAGATCGGCTCCGCCACATACGCCGTCACCAAGCACGCCGCCGTCGGCTTCGCCGAATGGCTGAGCGTCACGTACGGCGATCGCGGTGTCCGGGTCAGCTGTCTGTGCCCGATGGGCGTGAACACCCGGATGCTGACCGCCGGAAAGGACTCCGGGGACGCGCTGGGACGAGCGGCCACGCAGGCCGTCATGTCCGCGGGTGACGTCCTGGAGCCGGCCGAGGTCGCCGACGCCGTCCTGACCGCCATCGCCGACGAGCGCTTCCTGATCCTGCCCCACGAAGAGGTGCTGGACATGTACCGGCAGAAGGGCGCGGACTACGACCGGTGGCTGCGCGCAATGCGCCGCTACCAGAGCTCCCTCCTGGAGCAGGAATGACCGGCGCGAGCGGCGAGCTCGTCCTCGCCGAACACCGCGGGCCGGTGCTCGTCCTCACCTTCAACCGGCCCGCCAAGCTGAACGCCTGGACCGACGAACTCGAAGTCCGCTACTTCGCGCTCCTCGACGCAGCCGAGGACGACCCGGACGTACGTGCCGTCGTGGTGACCGGCGCGGGGCGCGGATTCTGTTCCGGCGCCGACCTCCAACTCCTGTGGTCCGTCCGTGAGATCGGCGAGGCCTCCGCGGTGGACACAGCGCGGCTCCGCCCGCGCGACCTGCCGCTGACGCTGCGCAAACCGCTGATCGGCGCGGTCAACGGGGTCGCCGCCGGCCTGGGCATGGTGGAAGCGCTCTACTGCGACCTCCGCTTCGGCTCGCCCTCGGCCCGGTTCACCACGGCCTTCGCGCAACGCGGGCTCATCGCCGAGTACGGCATCTCCTGGCTGCTGCCCCGGCTGGTGGGGCACAGCCGGGCCATGGACCTGCTGCTGTCGAGCCGCATGGTGGACGCCGACGAGGCACTGCGTATCGGACTTCTCGACCATCTGGTCCCCACCGGCAGCGTGGTCGACGCGGCTGTCGCGTACGCCACTGACCTGGCGACGCGCTGCTCCCCGGGCTCCATGGCCACCATCAAGAGCCAGCTGCACCACGACGCGGACGGCGCCTACGCCGACTCCGTGGCCCGCGCGGAGAGCCTCATGCTCCAGGCCTTCAGTGGGGCCGATGTCGTCGAAGGCGTGGCCGGCCACCTCGAGAAGCGCCCCCCGAGTTTTCCTCCCCTACCCCCCGTCAGGAGTTCGGATGTCCCTGTTTGAGACGTCGGATCGAGCCAAGAAGTACCAGGCGGATCTGCTGGAGTTCATGGACTCGCACATCTACCCCGCCGAGTCGGTCTACCACGAGCAGATGCGCGCCTCCGGTGACCCGCACTTCCAGCCGCCGATCCTCGAGGAACTCAAGGCGGAGGCACGGCGGCGCGGCCTGTGGAACCTCTTCCACCCGCACCCGGAGTGGGGGCCGGGGCTGACGAACCTCGAGTACGCGCCGCTGGCGGAGATCATGGGGCGCAGTCACATCGCCTCCGAAGCGTGCAACTGCAACGCTCCCGACACCGGCAACATGGAGGTGCTCACGCTGTTCGGCAGCGACGAGCACAAGGAGAAGTACCTCAAGCCCCTGCTCGACGGGACGATGGCCTCGGCCTTCGCGATGACCGAGCCGCAGGTCGCCAGCTCCGACGCCACCAACATCGAGCTGCGGATGGAACGCGACGGCGACGAGTACGTGCTCAACGGCCGGAAGTGGTTCGCGTCCAACGCCCTGCACCGCAACTGCAAAGTACTCATCGTCATGGGCAAGACCGACCCCACCGCCGCTGTGCACCGGCAGCAGTCGATGATGGTCGTCCCCATCGACGCCCCCGGGATCACGGTGATGCGCGGTCTGCCGGTGTTCGGCTACCAGGACCGCGAGGGACACGCCGAGATCGACTTCACCGACGTACGGGTACCGGCCAAGGACCTCCTCAAGGGTGAGGGAGAGGGCTTCGCGATCAGCCAGGCCCGGCTCGGACCCGGTCGGATCCACCACTGCATGCGGGCCATCGGCGCGGCCGAGCGGGCGCTGGAGCTGATGTGCCGGCGCGCGCAGTCACGGGTGACCTTCGGCAGCCCGGTCGCCGAACGGTCCAACATCCAGGACTGGATCGCGGAAGCACGCATCGACATCGAGATGATCCGGCTGCTCACGCTCAAGGCCGCGTACCTGATGGACACGGTCGGCAACAAGGAAGCGCGCACCGAGATCGCGGCCATCAAGGTGGCCGCACCGAACATCGCGCTGAAGATCGTCGACCGCGCGATCCAGGTGTACGGCGCTGCGGGCGTGACCGAGGACTTCCCGCTGGCGATGATGTACGCCCACCTGCGGACGTTGAGGCTGGCCGACGGTCCCGACGAGGTCCACAAGCGGGCCATCGCCAAGCAGGAACTGCGTCAGTACCGCAACGCGGCAGTGGTGAGCTGACATGGCCGGACCGGATCTCACCGGCCGCACCGCCGTCGTCACGGGTGCCTCACGCGGTATCGGGCTGGCGATCGCCCAGGCCCTCGCCGCTGCCGGCGCGAACGTCGTCCTCACCTCCCGCTCCCAGGAGGCGGCGGACGCCGCCGCGGCCCAGGTCGGCGGCACAGCGGTCGGCGTCGGGGCCCACGCGGTCGACGAGGAGGCGGCCCGGCGCTGTGTCGAGCTGACGCTCGAACGGTTCGGCAGCCTGGACATCCTCGTCAACAACGCGGGGACCAACCCGGCCTTCGGGCCTGTCATCGACCAGGACCACGGCCGGTTCGCCAAGACCTTCGACGTGAACCTGTGGGCTCCCGTCCTGTGGACGGGCCTGGCCACCCGGGCCTGGATGGGCGAGCACGGAGGCGCGGTCGTCAACACGGCATCGGTCGGCGGCATGGCCTTCGAGGCGAACATCGGCCTGTACAACGCGTCGAAGGCCGCACTGATCCATCTCACCAGGCAACTGGCCCTGGAACTCTCACCGAAGGTCCGCGTCAACGCGGTGGCACCCGGTGTGGTGCGCACCAAGCTGGCCGAGGCCCTGTGGAAGGAGCACGAGCAGGCCGTCTCCGCCTCGACGGCACTGGGGCGTATCGGGGAGCCCGCCGACATCGCCTCGGCGGTCGCCTTTCTGGTCTCGGAAGCGGCGAGTTGGATCACCGGCGAGACTATGGTGATCGACGGCGGCCAACTCCTGGGTGACGCGGTCCCGTTCAGGCAAGAAGCCGGTATCGGCATCTGAGGCGTGTTGCACAGAGGCGGTTCAGAGACCTGCGCGGCTGAACGTCACATGCGTGACCCCGCTGGGCGAGGAGGTGGCCTCGACCCGGTAGTCCTTCTCGGCGCTCTCCAGTCCGTCCCAGAGGTGTACGCCCCGGCCGAGCAGGATCGGGACCACCACGACGTGCAGATGGTCGATGAGCCCGGCGGCGAGGAAGTCGCGGATCAGGGTGGGTCCCCCGCCGATGCGTACGTCCTGGCCGCTGCGGCCTCGCGGGCCGTCTCCAGCGCCTCGGCGGGCGACGTGTCGAGGAAGTGGAAGGTCGTGCCGTCCTCCATCTCGATCGACGGGCGCGTGTGGCGGGTGAGGACGAAGGTCGGTGTGTGGAAGGGCGGGTTGGGCCCCACCACCGCTTCCACTCCTCGTCTTCGTGCCATCCGGGTGGCCGTACTTCCCGGCGCCCATGATCTCGGCGCCGATCCCGGGCGTGAACTGCGCACGAAGGCGTCGTCGAGGCCGCTGGTACCGCCCGGCTCGCCGGTCATCTCGTGCCATCACCGGGTGGCGAACATCCACTGGTGCAGCCTTTCACCGGCGTGGCCGAACGGCGCTTCCCGGCTCAGACCCTCACCGGTGCCGAAGCCGTACGACTCCTCTTCTTCCGCTGGTCACGGGCCGGGCGGTGCCGACAGATGGATCAGGATGCCGCACACCTCGTCCACTATCTCCCGGGCCTCCGTCTCATCCCGGCAATCGCCCAGCTCGCGCGCCGCCCCGCCGATGACGGTGGTCAGTACGCTCACCCGGACCCGGCCGGCGCGGCGCCGCTCGTCCACCTCCAGCAGCCGGGCGTTGCGCCGTACCCATGCGCGGTCCCACTGGCGGCGCAGCGCGTCGAAGCCCGCGGGGCCGTCGTCCTCCACGAGGAGCATGCCGAGCCTGCGATTGTCCCAGGCACCCTCCAGATACGCCCTGGTTCCCGCCACGAACAGAGCGATGGGGTCGTCCACACCACGGCCGCGCTCGGCGACCAGCGTGGCCGCGGTCCTGCGCTCCTGTTCCTCCCGGAACTCCTCCCACAGGGCCAGGTAGAGCCCTCGCTTGCCGCCGTAGTGCTGGAAGAGGCTGCCCACCGGGATGCCGGAGCGCGCCGCGATCTCGGTGAGGCCGGCGTCGGTGTAACCGCGCTCGGTGAACACCTCCAGCGCGGCGTCCAGCAGCGCACGCCGGACCGTTCCGTTCTGCTCCGCGTGCCCCTCCGGCAGGGCCGACTCTCCCTGCTCGCCCGGCAGTTGATGTGCCGCCTCGGTTCCGGCGGACTCCACGATGCCGCTCACTGGCCCTCCTCACCTTCCCTGGCGCCCTCGCCGATGGCGAGGGCGACCAGTAGTTCCAGCAGGTCGGCGATCCGGCGCGGATTGCGGCCGGTGCGTTCCTCGATCCGGCGCAACCGGTAGTGCGCCGTGTTGTGATGCACCCGCAGCCGGTCGGCGGCCAGCCGCAGATTGAGGTCGGCCTCCGCGAAGGCCCGAATGGTGGCGGCCAGCGTGTCGCCCCGCCTGCGGTCCTCCTCCAGCAGCACCCGCACCCGCGGATCGACCAGCTGACGGGCCAGGTCGTCGGCCCGCAGGGCGAGGTAGTCGAACGGGGAAAGCCGCGGCAGCGCAGCCACCCCGCCCCCGCTCGGCACCAGGTCGAGGGCTGCCCGCGCCTCCTCGTACGCGCGCGGCAGTTCACACGCGCCGTGCGCGACCGTACTGATCCCCATGGAGAGCATGGTCCCGCCCCGCGCGAGCCGCTGCTGCACGGCCTCGAAGTGGGCGCATATGTCGTCCGGGGTCATGCCGGCCCGGACCACGGGCACGGCCACCACCTCTTCGTGGCGTACGACGACCAGGGTCCGGCCCGCCCACGGCCCGGCCACGCTGATCGACGCGGTGGTGGCATACCCGTGCTCGGCCGACGTGAGGTCCCCGGTGCGGGTGTCGCCCACACACACCGCCACGACCGCCATCATCGGCGAGTGCGGCCCGATGCCGTACGCCTGCGCGGCGGCGGACAGCGGGCCGCGCGTCGGTGCCACACCGGCCAGGAGCTGGTCAAGAAGGTCCCGACGCTCCCGGTCGGCGTCCGCCACCACGTGCTGCTGGTACTCGACGTAGGCCTGCGCGGCATGGGTGCTGGCGTAGTCGACGTACCGCATCAGCGGGGTGACCAGGGACAGCGCGGCCTGCTGGGCCTCGGCGGACGTGCCCGCGCAGTCCAGCAGCGCGTCCCACAGCACCTGTCGGCCGACCCGGAAGGCACTGATCCAGTCCTCCAGCGCGAACCCGGCCCGTGCCCGCCGCATGGCCGCGGCGCGGCTGAAGACCAGGTCCTCGGGGGCGATACCGCGATCCCCGGCCAGCGCCGCCAACTGCATCCGGTAGTGCTCGAGCACCTGCTCCCGTACGTCCGCGAAGAAGCGTTCGTCCTGCAGCGCGTACGACGGGATCTCCGCACGCATCACCCCCACGGCGGTGTCCGCCACATCCTCGACCCGGTCGTGGACGGCGTGCAGGATCCGCCACCGCTCCCGGCGGAGCGGTTCGGAAAGCAGGGGAGCGCCCAGAGCGGGCCCGTGAGGCATGGCGCCGATCGTCGCCGCCCGCCTCGTGCTCCGTCAACAGGCTCGGAGTGAGACATCAAGCGTTATCTGTGCGCGGCGCACAGTCCGACGGCCGGGAAGTTGGGTGCTCGCACCCAATGTGCGCCCCGAACGCCCCCACCTACTGTGACGCTCTCCCACCCCCCCCAGAACGTCGGAAGGGGCGTCACTCATGCTCGCGGTCGACGGTATCACCGTGCGTTTCGGCGGGATCACGGCACTTGACGGTGTCGCGTTCACCGTCGAGCCGGGCACCGCCGTAGGGCTCATCGGACCGAACGGAGCCGGCAAGACCACCTTGTTCAACTGCCTCACCAGGCGCTGCACCCCCGACGGGGGAGACGTGCGGTTCGAGGGCGAGGACCTGCTGGCCCTCCCTCCGCACGCCGTGGCCGGGCGCGGCATCGCCCGCACCTTCCAGAACCTGGGCCTGTTCCCGCGGCTCACGGTCCGGGAGAACGTCATGGTCGGCGCCCACAGCCGGGGGCACACCGGACACCTCGCCGCGGCGCTCCGGCTGCCCCGCGTCCGGCGGGAGGAGAGGGAACTGTGTGATCAGGCGGACGACCTGCTACGGCGGCTCGGTCTGGCGGACGTCGCCGACCACCCCGCCGCCGGGCTGCCGTTCGGCACGCTCAAACGCGTCGAACTCGCCCGGGCCCTCGCCGTACGGCCCCGGCTGCTGCTGCTCGACGAACCCGTCAACGGGCTCAGCCACGGCGAGGTCGGCCAATTCGCGGATCTGGTCCGGTCGGTGCGCGAGGAGTTCGACCTCACGCTCGTGGTGGTCGAACACCACATGGGCTTCGTGATGGGCCTGTGCGACAAGGTGGTCTGCCTCGACTTCGGCCGCAAGATCGCCGAGGGCACGCCGGAGGAGATCCAGCGCGATCCGGCGGTCGTCGAGGCGTACCTGGGAGTGGCCGCATGAGCGAGCCCACCACCACTCAGACCACGCAGCCGGATGTCCCGACTGCGGAACCGGACTTCCTGAAGGTGTCCGGACTGCACGCCGGATATGGCCAGGCCCGCGTCCTCCAGGGCCTCGACTTCTCCGTCGCCCGCGGCGAGGTCTGCGCGATCCTCGGACCCAACGGCGCGGGCAAGACCACGACACTGCGGGCGCTGAGCGGCATGGTCCGCGGCCGCGGCTCGGTCACCCTGAACGGCACGGGACTGCTGGGCCGTTCGCCCGAACAGGCCGCCCGGCTCGGCGTGGCGCATGTGCCCGAGGGGCGGGGCACCTTCAATGAGCTGACCGTCGAGGAGAACCTGCGCATCGGCGCCCACCTGCGCACCGGCTCCGGATGGCGGAGCCGCGCCGAGCGGGCGGCCGTGGCGGCCGACCTGGACCGGATCTACGGACACTTTCCCAAACTGCGCCAACGCTCGCGGCAGGCCGCCGGCAGCCTCAGCGGCGGGGAGCAGCAGATGCTCGCCATCGGCAGGGCCCTGATGCTGCGGCCCTCGCTGCTGCTCCTCGACGAGCCGTCCCTGGGCCTCGCGCCACTGGTCACCCGTGAGCTGTTCGAAATCGTCCGTGCCGTCAACGAGGAGGAACGCACCACCGTGGTCGTCGTCGAGCAGAACGCCCAGCTCGCACTGGACATCGCGCACCGGGCGCACGTACTGGAGGCCGGCCGCCTGGTGCTGTCCGGGCCGGCCCAGCACATCCGCGAGGACGGGCAGGTCGCCGAGGTCTACCTCGGTGTCTCCCTCGGCTCCCGCAAGGCCGGGTGAGCGCTGTGACCGACTTTCTCCAGCAGCTGGTGGAAGGACTGGGCTCCGGCGCGGTGTACGCCAGCCTGGCTCTGGCCCTCGTACTGATTCACCGGTTCACGGGCATCGTCAACTTCGCGCAGGGCGAGCTGGCCATGCTCTCCACGTATGTCGCCTGGCAGTTGGTGGCATCCGGGATGCCGTTCTGGCTGGCGCTGCCGGTCACCCTCGCGGTGTCCTTCGCCGGCGGCATGCTGGTTGAGCGGATCGTCATCCGCCCCGTGCAGGGCGCGCCCGAGCTGACGGTGGTCATCGTCACCGTCGGCCTGTTCATCTTCGTCAACGCGCTGGCCGGCCTCATCTGGTCGTTCACCGTCAAGGACTTCCCGCAGCAGTTCCCCGACGGCGGGCTCGACCTGGCCGGAGTACGCGTGGACTGGTCGACGCTCGGGATCCTCGGCGTGGTGGCCGTCGTGATGGGCCTGCTGTATCTGCTGTTCCAGCACACCTCCATCGGCCTGGTGATGCGGGCCGTCGCCTGCAATCCGGCCTCCGCACGGCTGTCGGGAATCCGGGTGGGCCGGGTCCTGATGCTCGGCTGGGGGCTGGCCGCGACGGTCGGCGCCGTGTCGGGCGTGCTCGTCGCCCCACTGCTGTTCCTGGAGCCCAACATGATGGGCGGGGTGCTGATCTACGCCTTCGCCGCGGCCACCCTGGGAGGCTTCGACAGCCCCGTAGGCGCGGTCGTCGGCGGCCTGTTCGTGGGCGTCGCCGAGACGCTGACCGGTGCGTACGTCGATGTGGTCGGTGCCGATCTGAAGGTGGGCGTACCCCTCGTGATCATTCTGGCGGTGCTGCTGGTGCGGCCCCAGGGCCTGTTCGGACGGGCGGCGGTGGAGCGCGCATGAGCACCCTCACCACGGCACTCGGCACCGACCGGTCCCGGCGGCTGCGAGCCGCGCTCACCGCGCTGCTCGCGGTGGCGGTCGCCTGCGGCGCACCGTTCTACTTCGCCCCTTTTCAGGTCTTCCAGCTGACCATGGTGCTGCTGTACGCCGTCGCGCTGGCCGGGCTGAACCTGCTGGTTGGCTTCGGCGGGCAGATCTCGCTCGGGCACGGCGCGTTCTTCGCGGCGGGGGCCTACTCGGCGGCGGTCATGCTCGACCGGTACGACACCGGCCACCTGGCCACGCTTCCGGTCGCGGCCGCCGGATGCTTCCTGCTGGGCCTCGGGTTCGGAGTGCCCGCGCTGCGGCTGCGTGGGCTGTATCTGGCCCTGGTCACCCTGTCGTTCGCGGTGTTCCTGCCGTCCCTGCTCAAGCGGCTCGAACCGGTGACGGGCGGCTCCATGGGCCTGACCGTGGACAAGCTGCAGCCACCCGCGTGGAGCGGTCTCGCCGAGGACCAGTGGATGTACTTCGTCGTCCTCACCGTCGCCGCGGTGGCCCTCTTGCTCGCTCGCAACCTGCTGCGCTCCCGGGTCGGCCGGGCCCTGCTCGCCGTACGGGACAACGAGAGTGCCGCCGAGGTCATGGGCGTACGCCTGTCGCTGCACAAGACGCTCGCCTTCGCGTGGAGCGCGATGTTCGCTGGTGTCGCCGGGTGCCTGTACACCTGGGTGATCGGCTTCGTCTCGCCCGACTCCTTCAGCTTCGTGCTGTCCATCACCCTGCTGGCCGGCCTGGTGGTCGGTGGGCTCGGCTCGCTGTACGGGCCCCTGCTGGGCGCGGCGTTCGTGATGTACGTGCCGAGTGTCTCCCAGGACCTCAGCGAGGCCGCGCCGGGAGTGGTGTTCGGCCTGCTGATCATCACGGTGATGTTCGTGGCCCCGACGGGACTTGCCGGTCTGCCGGGCCGTGTCCTGGGCGCGATAGCCCGCCGCCTGCCCCGCACCTCTGCCGCTGCCACCGCCACCGTTCTCGACCGGACACCTGAGGCTGAATCCGCGCCTGACGCGGAGCCGGAGTCCCCACCCGACGCGGAGCCGAACTCGCAGGCCGAAACCCGACCCTCCGCGACGCTCACCCCTGCGGACCCCGCAGTAGCCGACGCCGAACCCGTGGGCGCCCCGCCCCGTACGGAAAAGGACTGAATCACATGCGTAAGACCACCGCTCTGCGGGCTGCCGCAGCTGCCGCCGCCGCCCTGCTCACCGCGACCGCCTGCAGCAGTCAGCGAGGGCAGGACACCCAGGACACCGCCGCCGATGGCGCGTGCAAGGGGCAGCAGACCACCGGCATCACGGACAAGACCATCAAGCTCGGCGGGATCTACCCGCTGTCGGGACCGGCCTCCGCGTACGGCACGATCAGCAAGGGTGTCGCCGCCTACTTCAAGTACGTCAACGACAAGGGCGGCATAGACGGCCGCAAGGTGCAGTTCGTCGTCCGTGACGACGGCTACCAGCCGCCCAAGGCGGTCGAGGAGGCCCGCAGACTCGTCGAGCAGGAGAAGGTCTTCGCGGTGTTCCAGACGCTGGGCACCCCGTCCACGGCGGCCGTGTGGGACTACCTGAACAAGCAGAAGGTGCCGCAGCCCTTCGTCGCCACGGGTGCCTCCGTCTGGGGCAGCGACGACAAGCACCCCTGGACCATCGGGTGGCAGCCCAACTACGTGGCCGAGGCCCGGGTGTACGCCAAGTACCTCAAGGAGGAGAAGCCGAACGCCAAGGTCGCGGTCCTCTACCAGAACGACGACTTCGGCAAGGACCTGCTGGGCGGGTTCAAGAAGGCCGTCGCCGGCAGCGGCATCAAGGTGGTCGCTGAGGAGAGCTACGAGGTCACCGACCCGTCCGTGTCCGCGCAGATGGCGAACCTGGCCCGCTCCGAGGCGGACGTCCTGCTCGACATCACCACCCCCAAGTTCGGCAGCCAGGCCCTCGCCGCCGACGCCAAGAACACCAAGTGGAACCCGCTGCACATCGTCAACAACGTGTCCTCGTCCGCCGCCGTGCTCCAGCCCGTCGGGTTCAAGAACGTCCAAGGTGTGGTCTCGGCGACGTACTTCAAGGACCCCGCCGACCCGCAGTGGGCCAACGACCAGGAGATGAAGGCGTACCAGGACGCCCTGCACAAGTACGCGCCCGGCTCCGACCCGGCCAACCAGTTCAACGCCTACGGCTGGGCCGTCGCCTCCAGCCTGCACAAGGCGCTGGACGCGATGAGGTGCCCGACCAGGGAGGGGCTGCGGGACGCGGTGCGTGACCTGAAGGGCGTGAAGGTGGGGATGCTGCTGCCCGGCGTCACGCTGTCCACGGGCCGCGACGACGCCTTCCCGATCGAGACGATGCAGCTGATGCGCTTCAAGGGCGAGCGGTGGCAGCTGTTCGGCAAGCCGGTGGACACCCGCAAGGAGTTCGGCCCGCTGGCGAAGTGAGCCGGCGGGGGCGGTCCCGGTCGATGCCCTGACCCTCGGGACCGCCCCCGCCTCGTCCACCGAGGTGGAGCGGACAGCTGACCATTTGCTCAGACGGCGTTCAGTCCTCCGTCGACCACCAGGCTCTGCCCGGTGATGTAGGAGGCGCGCTCGGAGAGCAGGAAGGTGACGGCTTCGGCCACCTCCCAGGCGGTGCCCTGACGGCCGAGCGGTATGCGGGCGAACGAGGCCGAACGCGACGCCCGCCCGGCCGAGGCCTCGCGGCCCATCGGGGTGTCGATCAGGCCCGGAACGATCAGGTTGGCGCGGATACCACGCGGTGCGCCCTCCTTGGCGACATGGCGGGTGAGTCCGAACAGGCCCGCCTTGGAACTGTCGTAGGCGGGCGAGTCGGTGGCCGCGCGCAGCCCCGCCACGGAACCGACGAAGACGACCGAGCCCCGGTCGGCGAGCAGGGGCAGCGCGTACTTGGCGGCGAGGAAGGGAGCGCCCAGGTTGAGCGAGAGCACGCGTTCCCACTGCTGTGGTGAGGTGTCTGCCAGGCCCGCGCCCAGTCCGATGCCGACGTTGACCACGAGCGCGTCGAGCGCACCGAGCTCGCGGAGGGCCTCGGCGACCATGGACGAGGACTCGCCAGGATCCGTGGCGTCACCGACCACGGCGATGCCTCCGGCGCCCTCCTCATCGACCAGGGCGGCTGTGGCCGCCGCGGCGGAGGGGGAGACGTCGGCGCAGGCCACGGACGCTCCCTCGCGGGCGGCGAGCACGGCGATCGCCCGCCCGTTGCCCACGGGGGCCTTCGGATCGTGGCTGGGACGCGTGCCGGCACCGATGACCAGTACGTGCCGCCCGGTCAGGAGACCGGCCGGGTGGGGCGCGGGCTGCAGGATCTCAGGCATCGCCGTGTGTCCCGTCCGCCGCGTCCGCGCCGGCTCCGGTGGGCGCGGGCAGGGCTTCCGCCTCGAAGTCGGGCTCGAGCCGGGTACCGGCGGAGTTCAGGAAGAAGGCGACCATGTGGTACTGGCCGACGAGCACGGTGAGCTCGATCAGCTGTGCCTCGTCGTGGTCGGCTGCGAGAGCGGACCAGGTGGCCGCGGGCAGGCGTGCGTCCCGGTGCAGTTCGTCGGCGGCGAGCAGCAGATGGGCGTCGGCAGGCGTCCACCCCTGGGCGTCCGGGCCCGCGCCGATCCGCCGGATCTCCTCGTCGGTGACCCCGGCGGCCCGGGCCAGCGGTACATGCCGTCCCCATTCGTAGGCTGCCCGGGTGTTGTACGCGGTACGCAGGATCAGCAGTTCCCTGGTCCGGGCGGGAAGACGGCCGTCGCGCAGCAGATGGCTGCCGAACGGCAGGAAGTGCCGGAAGAGGTCGGGGTGCCGTACCAAGGTGGTGAAGACGTTGGCGAGGCGGCCGTCGGCGTCGCGGGGAATCAGGGCGAGCAACTCCCGGGTGGCCGGGTCCCAGTCGTCCTCGGCCAGCGGCGTGAGCCGTGGGCCGGTGTCGGCGCCGGCGTGGTGAGGGTGGTCATGGTGCTCGTCGGTCATGGCGGTCTCCGCACGGTTCGTCGGGGTGGGCCGGTGGCACGAGGGCGGGGGCGAGCACAGTCGATCGGCGCCTTGCCGCGTGCGCCGATGGGCTCCTTCTCCGCCGTGCCACTGTGCTTTCAGGGGCGGGGAGTTGTCGACGGCTCCCCGGCCAAGGCCGGAGGGCCGCATATTGTTCACTCGCACAACGGCCGGGTGCCGGAGGGGGGAAGGTGAGGTCCATGCCCGGACAGTCGGGCGCGGCGGCGCCCCTCGAACAGGTCATCGCCGCGATGGCCGCGCAACAGCGGTACGCGGGCGGGCGGTTGCACGGGGATCTGGCGGACCACATCCCGTCCTACCGTGCCGTCCCGCGCGAACTCCTCGGCCAGATCTGGCATCGGCACTTCCAGCGGGCTCTCACCGTGCTGCGGGAGGGGACGGTGCCCGCGCCGGAGGACTTCGACGAAGCCGACGTTGCCCGGGACCGGGTCGCCCGGGGCGTCCCGCTCGACGACGGGCTCCGCGCCTTCCGCCGGGCGCTGAGCGCGATCCGGGATCTGTTCATCGCCGAGGCGACCGAACACGGTCTGGACCCCGGCCTCGTCGTCGACCGAACCAAGTGCCTGTGGGAGCTCGCGGACGTCGCCAGCCTGCGGATCGCCGCCGTCCACCGGCAGGCGGAGGTCGCCTCCGCCCTGTCCGACGCCCGCCGCCGCGCCGACTTCCTGCGCGGACTGCTCTACGGCACGCTGAGCGCCGTAGAGATCCACAGCGGTGCGGCGATCTACGGACTGGACCTGTCGCGGCCGTACCGGGCCGTCAGAGCCGTACCGTACGGCGACCTCGGTCCTGACGCGCTCGAACGCTCCCTGGGGTCCCAGGCCCGCAGGAACGGCCGAGGCGCGCTGCTCACCGTGCTGGACGACGCCGTCGCCGGAGTCGTCGAGGCGAAGCCGGAGACGGGCGATCTGGAGGTGACGGCGGGGCTCGGCCCGCCGACGGACCTCACCGCGGCGCACCGCTCCTTCCGTACCGCCGGCCGGCTGCTGGATGCCGCCCGTGCGTACGGTCTGCGCGGCGTGTACGACCTGAGCGACCTGTCCTGGCGCGTGGCCGTCGTCTCCGAACCGGAACTCGCCGAGTTGCTGATCGACCGCTATCTGCGCCCACTGGAGGCGGAGGGTGAGTTCGGAGCGCTCATCGAGGAGTCGGTGCGGGGATACCTGCAGAAGGGGCGGCACATCCGTGAGGTCGCCCGCAGCGCACACGTCCATGTCAACACCGTCCGCTACCGGCTGCGCCGGTTCGAGGAGCTGACCGGTGTCGGCCTGGACAGTGCGGATACCGCTGTGGAGCTCAGCTGGGCCCTGGCGGCACGCGACCTGAGGACACCCCCGCGCCGCCCGGCGGGCCCTGTTCATGGCGCGGTCCCGTAGCGGCGGGCTACGGACGTTGTCAGAGTGGGACTGTCCCGGTACAGCGGTGGAGAAGCGGATGACGGAGTTCAGCGAAAGCCACGACGATCCGTTTGCCCTGCACCTCGTCGCCCTGGCGGTGCTCGACGACCGGGGAGTCGTGGTCGGATGGAACCAGCGGGCGCAGGAGCTGCTCGGCCATCCCGACACGGCCGTGATCGGCCGTCCGGCCTTCGAGGTCCTTGTCGGCCCGAGCGAAAGGCCGGCCGCCAGGGAGGCCGCGGCAAAGTGCAGGAAGGCCGGCGGCTGGTTCGGGGTGCTGAAGGTGCGCCACCGCGACGGGCGGCTCGTGGAGATGGGGCTCAGGGCCCATGCGCTCTCCCGCGACGGCCAGACCTCTGAGTGGCTACTGGCCGGGGCACTCGCGGCCGACGTCCTGGAGTGGCAGCGGGACCGTGCGGTCCTCGACGGTCTGTACCGCCAGTGCCCGATCGGACTGGTCGTGCACGGCACCGACCTGAGGCTTCTCAGGGTCAACCGGGCCATCGAACGCTTCAGCGGCGTCCCCGCGGCGGGCTTCGAGGGGCTGCCCAGCGGGCAGATGCTCATCCCCGACGACGCACGCAAGGCCCTGGACCGGGTGCGCCAGGTGATGGAGACCGGCAGACCGCTCGTCTACTCCGAGCAGTTCGTCCGCCTGGAGCAGGATCCGGGACGGGAACGGGTCGCCCTGGTCTCGTCCTTCCGCATGGAGGATCCCGCGGGCCGCATCCTGGGCGTGGCCGAGATGATCGAGGACATTACCGACCGTCATCGGGCCCAGCGCCGGCTCGCGCTCCTCGACCAGGCCGGCAGCCGTATCGGAACCACCCTCGACGTGGCGGAGACCGCCCGGGAACTCGCCGAGGTGATGGTGCCCCACCTCGCCGACCACGCGTCGGTGGACCTGCTCCAGCCGGTGACGCGCGGCGAGGAACTGGCACCGGTCCTGGCGGGGCCCGTCGTACGGCTCGGCGCCAGCAGCGTGGGGGCCCAGCAACCCGGCCCACCGCACCCCCACGGCGAGCCGGTGGACTTCGCGCCCGACTCACCCCAGGCCAGGTGCCCGTCCGAAGGGCGGCCCGTCCTGGAACCGGTGCTGCCGCCCGACTGGCTCTCGACGGAAGGCCACCAGGGAGCTCACGCTCCGGACCTGGGCGTCCACTCGCTGATCGTCGTACCCCTCGCCGCGCGCGGCATGGTGCTGGGCGTGATGACCCTGTGGCGTTCGCGCCGCCCCGACCCCTTCGAGGCGGACGATCTCACCCTCGCCCAGGAACTCGCCTCGCGTGCCGCCGTCGCCATCGACAACGCCCGGCGCTTCACCCAGCAACAGCAGACCGCGTTCACCCTGCAGAGCAGCCTGCTGCCCCGGGCGGTCCCGGACCAGCCGGCCGTCGAGGTGGCGCTGCGGTATCTGCCGGCCAGCGCGGCTCCGGGCCTGGGCGGCGACTGGTTCGACGTGATCCCCCTGTCCGGGGCCCGGGTCGCCCTCGTCGTCGGCGACGTGGTGGGACGTGGCATCCACGCAGCCGCCACCATGGGCCGACTGCGCACTGCCGTACACACCCTCGCGAGCCTCGACCTGGAACCGGACGAGGTCCTCTCCCGGCTGGACGACATGGTCAACCTGCTGGCCGTCGAACAGGAGGCGGCGGGCGAACGGCCCGTCGGTGAGCAGGTCGTCGGCGCCACCTGCCTGTACGCCGTGTACGACCCGGTCTCGCGGCGGTGTTCCGTGGCCCGCGCCGGCCACCCGCCGCCCGTGGTGACCACTCCGGACGGACACGTCGCACCGCTCGACCTGCCCGCCGGCCCGCCGCTCGGCCTGGGCGGCCTGCCCTTCGAGGCCCGGGAGGTCGAACTGGCCGAGGGAAGCCTGCTGTGCCTGTACACCAACGGCGTCATCGGCGAACGCCACCTCGACCTCGACGCGGGCCTGTCCAAACTGTGCGCGGCGCTCACCCGCCCGGCGGACGCCCTGGAGCGAACATGCCAGGCTGTGGTCGACTCGCTCGTACCGTCGCGCCCCAGCGATGACGTCGCCCTGCTGATCGCCCGTACGCGCGTGCTGCCGCAGGACGACGTCGCCTCGTGGCAGCTGCCGCCGGAGCCGGCCAGTGCCGCCCGCGCACGGGCGCTGACCTCGGCCAAGCTGACCGAATGGGGTCTGGAGCATCTGGCGTTCACCACCGAGTTGATCGCCAGCGAACTGGTCACCAACGTGTACCGGTACGCCAGCGGCCCCGCGACTCTCCGGCTGATCCGTGAACGGACCCTGGTGTGCGAGGTCAGCGACACCGGCCACACCTCCCCCCACCTGCGCCGCGCCCGTACGACCGACGAGGGCGGGCGCGGCCTGTTCCTGGTGGCGCAGATGGCCGAACGGTGGGGCACCCGCTACACCCGCGAGGGCAAGACCGTGTGGACCGAGCAGTCACTGACCGGCATGCTCACCTGACCCTCAGGCCGCGGTCATTCCGCTGCGGCGAGCAGCCGTGCCTCGCTCTCGTCGTACAGTCGCCGGTTCAACCGGCTGTCGGCGGCGCGGCGCCGGTGGTCCAGGCGGCTGCCCAGCCACCCGGCCAGGTAGCCGAACGGGATGGAGATCAGCCCGGTGGACTGCATCGGGAACAGGTCGAAGTCGGCGTTCGGGAAGACGGCGGACGGTGTGCCCGAGACGGCCTTGGAGAAGATCATGAGCAGCAACGCGCAGGCCGCACCGCCGTAGAGGGTGGCGAGCAGGCCGGTGCGTGTGAATCCGCGCCAGAACAGGGAGTAGGTGAGCGCGGGTGCCACCGCCGACGCGCCCACGCAGATGGCCAGAGTGGTCAGCACACCGACGTTCCAGTTCTGGACGAGCGTGGCGAGCCCGATGGCCACGGTTCCCACGCCCACGCTCGTCCACGCCGCCACCGTCATCTCCGTACGCGGCTCGGCCTGTCCCCGCCGGGCCGCGTGGGCGAACAGGTCGTGGGCGAGCGAAGAGGCCGCGGCCAGGGTCATCCCCGCGACCGACGACAGCAGGGTGATGAACACCATGCCCGCCACGGCCGAGTAGAGAATCGTCGCGCCCGCGGAGGAGGAGGTTCCGCCCAGCACCTGCGACAGCATGAGCACCGACGTCCGGCCCTGCGGGTCGGCCGCGGTGATGTACCGCGATCCCACCAGCGCCGCCGCGCCCGTACCCATGACGATCACGAGCAGACAGAAGATGGTGACCGTGCCGACCGCCCACGACATGGAGCGGCGCACGGCCGGCACGTCCTGCGCGGAGTACAGACGCATCGTGATGTGGGGGAGACAGGCCACGCCGAGGACCACGGTGATCTGGAGACCGACGAAGTCCAGCCGGTCGACGGCCGAGGTGCCCAGCTGAAGGCCCTGCTGGAGGAAGGCCGGGCCCGCGCCGCTGCCCTGCTGGGCCGCCCTGAGGAGGTCGCCGGGATTCCAGTCGAATCGGTTCAGCACCAGAGCGGCGACGACGAAACTGGTGCCGATCAGTATCACGATCTTGATCATCTGGATGAGCGCGGTGCCCCGCATACCGCCGAGCGCCGCGTAAATGATCATCAGACTGCCGACGATGACGATGCAGGCCGTCCTGGCGCCCGCCATGTGCGGGATGCCCAGGATGAAGGTGAGCAGTGACCCGGCCCCGGAGAGCTGGACGACGAGGAAGGGCACGGTTGCCGAGAGCGTCACGACGCAGGCGGCGACCCGCACCGCCCGCCCGGGCATGTTGCGGGCCAGGACGTCACCCATGGTGAATTGGCCGGCGTTGCGCAGGGGTTCGGCCAGCAGGAACATCAGCAGGACCAGGGACAGGGCCGTGCTGACCGCGAGGACATAGCCGTCGTAGCCGGCGAGCGCGATGATGCCCGTGGTGCTCAGGACCGTGGCCGCGGAGATGTAGTCGCCCGCGATGGCCAGGCCGTTCTTGAGCGGGGTGAGCGAGCGGTAGCCGGTGTAGAAGTTCGTCAGGTCGTCGCGTTCCGGTCCCGCCATCACGCACATCATCAGCGTGACGGTGACCAGCGTGGTGAACAGGACCAGGACGACAGCCTGCGTCCCGGAGCTGAAGTCGTTCATCTCGCCGTCCCCGCGTTCCGGCCGGCGGGGACCGCCCGCTCCCTGACGGCCAGGGCCAACGGATCCACCGAGCGCTGTGCGCTGCGTCCGTACCAGGAGACCGCCGCGAAGGTGACGACGAGCTGGAAGACCCCCAGGGTCATTCCCAGGCTCAGCTGCCCGGCGACACTGGCCCCCATCAGGCCCGGCGCGTAGCAGGACAGCACGACATACACCACGAAGGAGCCGAGCGCGGTGAGGGTGGAGATCCGGCGGAGCGCGCGGTAGGCCGAGCGCAGGGCGGCGAGGTCGGCGTTGGGCCGCTGGGTCTCGTGCGCGTACGGCTCGTCCCAGGAAGCCTGTCCGTACGGCTCGGTCCACGAAGCCTGCTCGTACGACTCGGTCCAGGGGGCTTGCCCGTACGGCTCGTACCGCGGGGCGTTGTGTCCGTACCGCTGGTGCTCGGTGTGGGGCGGCGGCCACCCCGTGTCCGAGGGTGGATACCGGTTCTCGTCGGCGAATGTCATCGCAGGGCCTTCCGCTACGGCGATGGCTGTGAGCGGCGCACGATACCGACTGGTTGGAATGCCTATAAGGTCATCGCGGGTCACGTTTCGGGGTCGGTACAGCTCTCTGGGTGCAGGTCGGCGGGCGGCGTGCCGGCGTGTGGCGAACATCATGCACCAGACATACCTACTGGTCGGTACCCTGCGGCGGGAGCCGTGAACGACAGGAGGCGCGATGTCTGCGACCAACCGCCAGATCCGTCTGGCAGCCCGCCCCGTGGGCGAGGTCAAGCCCGAGGACTGGGAGCACTTCTCAGGGCCCTTCGACGAGCCGGGCCCGGGCCGATTCGCGGGCCGGACGCGCGTCATCTCCCTGGACCCGGCGATGCGGGGCTGGCTGGACGACCGCCCCTCCTACCTGCCGCCCGTGGGCATCGGCGAGGTGATGCGCGCCGGGTCGGTCATCGAGGTCACCGCCTCGAATCACCCCGACTTCCAGCCGGGCGATCACGTGGTCGGCACGTTCGGCGTTCAGGAGTACGTGGTCTCCGACGGCAAGGGCGCCCTGAAGGTCGACACCTCCCTCGCCCCGCTGTCGACGTATCTCGGCGCGCTGGGCATGCCCGGTATGACCGCCTATTTCGGTCTGCTGGACGTCGGGGCGCTGAAGGACGGTGAGACCGTCGTGGTGTCAGGGGCGGCCGGGGCGGTCGGCACGATCGCCGGCCAGATCGCCAAGGCCAAGGGCTGCCGGGTCGTGGGCATCGCCGGAGGCCCGGAGAAGTGCGCCATGCTCATCGACGAGCTGGGATTCGACACGGCCATCGACTACCGCGCCGAGGACGTCAGGAAGGCGCTGCGCCGGGAGACCCCCGACGGCATCGACGTCTACTTCGACAACGTCGGAGGGGACATCCTCGACGCGGCCCTGACGAGGCTGGCGATGCATGCGCGGGTCGTGGTCTGCGGTGCGATCAGCCAGTACAACAACGCCACGCCGGTCAAGGGCCCGTCCAACTACCTCTCGCTGCTGGTGCGCCGCGCCCGCATGGAGGGCTTCGTCGTCTTCGACTACGCCAAGCGCTACGCGCAGGCGGCGCAGGAGATCGCCGCCTGGATCGGGGCCGGCCGCATCAAGGTCAAGGAGCATGTGGTGAAGGGGAGCGTGGACGACTTCCCCGAGACGCTGGGGATGCTCTTCCGCGGGGAGAACGTCGGCAAGCTCGTCCTGGAGCTGGCATGACGGCCGTCGAGAGCGCCGTCGCCGCCCGGCCGGGACAGGCGGAGGGCGTCGCGCTCCAGGGCAAGGTGGCGATCGTCACCGGCGGTGCCAGTGGACTGGGCCGGGCCACGGCACTGGCGCTGGCGGAGGCGGGGGCACGCGTGGTCGTCGCGGACCTCGACGCGCGGGGCGGCCGCGAGGTGGCCGACATGGTCGGCGGCCGTTTCCGCGCCTGCGACGTCTCCGATCCCGACGCCAACCGCGCGCTGGTGGACTTCGCCCAGGAGCAGTACGGCGGCGTCGACATCGCCTTGCTCAACGCCGGGGTGGCGACCGGATGCGGCGTCGGTGAGGACTTCGACCTGGCACGCTACCGTCGCGCGATGGGAGCCAACCTCGACGGCGTGGTCTTCGGCACCCATGCGGTGCTGCCGGCGCTGCGGGCCCGCGGGGGAGGGGCCATCGTGGCGACCGCGTCCCTGGCGGGCCTGGCCGCCGTACCGCTCGATCCTCTGTACGCGGCCAACAAGCACGCGGTCGTAGGGCTTGCCCGCTCCCTGGGGCCGGCTCTCGCGGCGGACAACGTGCGCTTCAACGCTGTCTGCCCCGGCTTCGCGGAGTCGCGGATCATCGATCCGCTGCGCGACATGCTCTCCAAGCAGGGGCTGTCGGTCATTCCGGCCGAGGTCGTGGCGGACACCGTGCTGCGGATCCTCACCGGAGACGGCACGGGGGAGTGCTGGTTCATCCAGCCCGGCCGCGATCCGGAGCCGTTCCGGTTCCGTACGGTCCCTGGTCCCGGCGAGCCTGTCGGGCTCTGAGAAGACCGTCAGGCGGTGGTGGGCTGAGAGGCGAACGCGCGCTCGAGCAGTGCGTACAGAGTGTCCTGCTCCTGCTCGCTGAGTCTGCTCAGCCCGGCCAACGTCTTGTTCATCTTCCCGCGGATCACGTCGATGACCTGCTCGCCCTCCTCGGTGAGCAGGACGTTCTTGACGCGCCTGTCGGAGGGGCTCGGCTCGCGGCGCACCAGGCCGCGCTTCTCCAGCCGGTCGACGATTCCGGTCATGTTGGAGGCGTCGCAGGTCAGCGTGGTGGCCAGCGTGCTCATGGAGGCGGGGCCCCGGCGCAGCACGTTGAGCGTCTTGCCCTGGCTGGCCGTGAGGTTCTCGCTCGCGGCGGCGACCGTGAAGTCGCCGTAGTAGGCAGCCAGGGACACCGAGAGCAGCTCCATGAGCCGGGAGGTGTCGACGCGAGAGGGTGCGGTCATGAGCGTCACCTTACGCCTGAAAACTTGACTATCTCAAATATCGATGGCTACGGTCTCACCCATTACTTGAAGTTCTCAAGCTTCGATGATCTCAAGTAGTTCGTCGAGCTCTCACGTAGGGAAGAGATCCGTGCCTCACGCGCAGCAGACGGCGCCCCGGAGACAGCCAGCCGACACCGCGGTCGTCCTGGTGCTAGGCCTCGCCGCGATGGTCGTCTCGATGATGCAGACGCTCGTCGTCCCGATCCTGGGAATCATCCAGAGCGACCTGCGGGCGACCACGGCCAACGTCAGCTGGGTGACCACCGCCACGCTTCTGTCGGCCGCGGTCTTCACACCGCTGCTCGGCCGCTTCGGCGACCAGCACGGCAAGAAGCCCACCCTCGTGGGCGTGCTGCTCGTGATGATCGCGGGCTCGGTGCTCGCCGCCACCACCACCTCGCTGACGTGGCTGATCGTCGCCCGAGTGATGCAGGGTGCGGCCACCGCGATCTTCCCGCTCGCCCTCTCCATCCTGCGTGAGGAGATCAGGCCGGAGAAGCTGCACGGCGCCATGGCCCTGGTCAGCGGCACGCTCGCGTTCGGCAGCGGACTCGCGCTGGTCGGCGCCGGGCTTCTCACCCGCGGCTCCGACCCCGACTACCACCGGGTCTTCTGGCTCGCGGTGGTCCTCGCGGTGATGGCGCTGGCGGGTGTGCTGTTCACCGTGCCCACTTCCCGGACGACCACGGGCGGGCGCACGGACTGGCTGGGCGCGGGCACCCTGGCGATGCAGCTGGTGCTGCTGCTTCTGCCGGTCTCGCAGGGACACGAGTGGGGATGGACGTCCGGCCGTACGCTCGGTTCCTTCGCCGGGGCCGTCGTCATGGCGGTGGTGTGGGTCGTCGCCGAGCGCCGGGTCAAGGAACCCATGGTGGACATGAAGATGTTCGTCCACCGGCCCGTTCTCTTCACCAACCTGGCCGGGCTGCTGCTGGGCTTCGCGATGTTCGCCCAGTTCATCGGTGTCTCGTACCTCGTCCAGATGCCGGAAGGCGTCGTCGGCTACGGCTTCGGCGCTTCCGTGCTCGAAGCGTCCGTCGTGTATCTGCTGCCGACCACACTCGTCTCGCTCGTGGGCGCCCAGTTCGGCGGGGTCCTGGTGCGCCGGCTCGGCGCGCGCTTCACCCTGGCCGCCGGGGCCTGCTTCGGAGTGCTCGGCTTCACGTGGCTGAGCGTCGCGCACGATGTGACGGCCTCGGTGATCGGCGCCGGCATGGTCATCGGCCTGGCGATCAGCTTCGGCTACGCCGCCATGCCCGCGCTCATCGTCGCCGGCGTGCCCGCCCACCAGTCCGGCATCGCCAACGGCATCAACTCCATCTCCCGCTCGGTCGGCAGCGCCGTCGCAAGCGCGGTGATCACCTCGCTGCTGGCGTCGAAGACCATCCCGCTGCCGGGCGGAGGGCCCGCGCTGCCGCAGGAGAGCCAGTTCACGACGACCTTCGTGATCGCCGGAGCGGCCTTCGGTCTGGTCGTCGCCGTGGCCCTTGTCGGCATCAAGTCGTCGCACGCCCCTCGTACGTCCGTGCCGAGGAAGGTCGCGGACTCCTCGACGGCGGGGCTTGCGGAGGCGGAGGCCGGTGCCGAGCTCGTGTGACCGTGCTTCAGGCTCTGCCGCTGTCCCCAGCGTTGCCGCCGTCCGGAATCATCGAAAGGTTCAGCCACCACAAAGCAGTCCTCACCCAGCCGTCTGCTTGACCCCGCAGTCTCCTTGAACCCGCAGTCTCCTTGAACCCGCAGTCTCCGAAAGGCATGTCACGATGACGACGTCCGACCACCCCCAGCACGTACCCGCTGCCACCTCGGTCGATCACCGCACCGCGGTCGCGGCGGAGACCGCCCGGTTCGTCGCAGCGGTCAAGGACGCCGACCTGGCCACGGCGGTGCCCAGCTGTCCCGGCTGGACGCTGGCCGACCTGGTCAGGCACACGGGCAGCGTCCACCGCTGGTTCTCGGTCCTGCTGCGGGCGCGCATCCAGGAACCCCCGCGCACGCGTGACGTGGACCTTCAGCTCCCCGGCCAGGAGGACGGATACGTCGACTGGCTGGCCGAGAGCGCGACCGTGGCCGCGGACGCCTTCGCGGCCACCGACCCGGACCTGCCGATGTGGGCCTGGGGCGCCGACCAGCACGCCCGATTCTGGGCACGCCGGATGCTCTTCGAGACCCTGCTGCACCGGGCCGACGCCGAGGTCGCACTCGGACTCCGGCCCGCGATCGACCGCCCGGTCGCGGTGGACGGGATCGACGAGTTCCTCGTCAATCTGCCCTTCGCCACCTTCTTCGCGCCCAAGGTGGCCGACCTCCGTGGCTCCGACACGACCATCCGCTTCCGCACGACCGACGGGGACGACGCCTGGGTCGTCCGCCTGCGGCCCGACGGCTTCGGGCTCGACCCGGCTCACCCGACCGCGGCCCCCACTGACGCGACCGTCCAGGGAACCGCGGCCGACCTGCTCCTCCTCGTCTACGGCCGACTGCCCTACCAGGCAGATGCCTTCGCCCACGAGGGCGACGAGCACTTGCTGACCCACTGGTTCGCCAACTCCGCGTTCTGAGGAGGCGCCGGCCCCCTCACACCCTCACCAACTGGGCCTGGCGACACCGCCGTAGGAACAGGTGCGGCCCTTCGACATCTCGAAGTGCAGATGCGGCCCGGTCGCGTTGCCGGTGGCGCCGACCTTGCCGAGCTGCCTTCCGGCACTCACCTTCTGACCGGCCTTCACCTGCCGTTCCGAGAGATGGCAGTAGGTGGTGATGTGGCCGTTGTCCGCGTGCAGCCCGATCCATTGCCCGTAGGCTTTCCCGTCCGGTTCCGGTTTCCAGGCGTACGGACCATGTGCGTAGAAGCCGAAGGTGACCTTGTGCCCGGGCACGGGCGACGGCACCTGTTTCCTGCCGGGAGTGCCCGCACGGGGAGGGGAGGGTGCTGCGGTCCTGCAGTCGACCTGGAAATGGACATCGTGGCCGAGGGCGGTGGGGGAGGTGCAGCCGGGGTTGCCGTCGGCGTCGGTTCCTTTGAAGCCCTGGGCGAGTTGTTCGGCGCGGTAGGCGGCTCTGGTCTGTTCGCCGAAGAAGCCGGTGGGGCCGTCGGGGATCTTGCGGCCCCGGGTGATCAGGGCCTTCTGTACGGTGCGTACGTCCTCGTTCCGCTTGCCGAACTGGACGTTGGACAGGGCGACGATGACCGGTTCGCCTCCTCTCGTCAGGCCCAGGGGGTCACGGTCAGCCGGATCCTCGCGTTCTCGCCCAGGAGCGGGGCGTCGGTGTCGGGCAGTTCGATGTCGTCGGTCCAGACTCCCGGGGCGGGGTTCTGATCGGTGAGGGCATGGTCATCGGGCCGGTAGTCACTGATGGAGCCGGTGACGGGTGGCGATCCGGGATCCTCCTCGAACTCCTCGTGAGCCGGGCCTGGACACTGGATGTCCTCACCGCCGAGCCCGAGCCGGTCTACGTGGCCGACATCCGAGGCACCCAGCAGCGCAGGCTGCTCGACCAAGCATCCCTGCCCCTCCTCCCCGTCGACGACCGGGCTCCGGGCCAGCGCGTCCACGAGCACCTGGAGGCGCAGGGCCGTTTCGTGACCCGGCCCACGAGCGAAATGGAACTCAACATCCGGGTCGACAAGTTGCCGATCGGCGACGTCCCCCGGGTGCTGCTGTACGCCCTGGCCGGGCCTTGGCTGGAGACCCTCATCGTCGCGCTGATGGAATTTGACGACGAGTGGTCCTCCCGCGCCAGGGTCCCCGCCGCAGGCCGCGTCAGGCAACGGCTTCGATCCTGTGGCGTCGTCGTGGCACGAGCCGCGGTCACCCATATCGCCGGTCACGCCCTCGACACCTCCGACGGCGACCGCTCCCTCCTGTACGACCATCCGGACGAACCCCTCCTCGTTGTGGTGTGCGCGCAGCGGTCAAATCGGCGACCAGCCGGAAACTGTCGTCGCCGGCGGTGCGTATCTGGCGCAGCTGCTCGGGCGAGGGGATCACCACCCGCTTGGGGTCGTACTGCGGCGGCTTCACTCCGGTCACTGGGTTGTCGTCGAACAGCCCCAGCCGGTTGGCGTCCAGCAGGATCGCCTTCCGCTTGTCGAAGGCGTTCGCCTGGACGGCCAGGCCGATGCCGTTGCGTTCCATGGTCTGGATGAAGCCCTCGACGACCTTGTGGTCGAAGGTGTCCATCCGCCTGGCTGCCCAGCAGCGGCAGCACATGGATGTTCGGCAGCGATTCCAGGTGCACCACCGACGCCCGGCCCCAGGTCCCGCTGCCCGGCCTTCCACTCGTCGGCGTACCCCTCGAACCGCATCGCCCCGTACCTGGCGATCCGCTCCGCCTTCGCCTGACCCGGCGGCGCCGCCTTCTTCGCGTTGTAGATTTCCGTCAAACGTGCAATCGCCTGGTCCTGGGTCGCGAACCGGACTCCTTCACCTGCTTCCCCGCCCAGCGACCGGTAGCGGATCTTGTAATGGTGGGGACACTTCGACCACCGCGACCGCGGATGCTCACACTCCTTGAAAAACGAACCCATCCCACGAACCAGGGCAGTGGAACTCACGGTTGCCGACTCCTCCGAGACCGATGCTGACGGTTTGCTCACCGTCGGCGGTCCGGAACGCCGCTGACCTGCGCTAATGCGCACAGGACCCGCTATGTTCCGGAACTGGATCGGGCGGTCCCAGGAAGAGATCGAGCAGGCACGCCGGGGCTGGATGGAGGTCACTCGCTTCGGTGAGGTGAAGGGCTACGACGGCGCCCCTCTGCCCGCTCCGGAGCTGCCGCCCCTGCCGCTGAAGCCGCGGGGCAGGGTGCGCTGACGTCACGCACCTGATCGTGCGTCAGGCGTTCAGGATGCGTTCAGGTGGACGCTGCCAAGGTCGACACGACGACCGCCGTCGCGCGGTCGCCGCTTGCCACAGGGCGCTCGTCCCCTTGCGGGGCGGGCGCCCTGCCGTTCGACCCAGGAGCCCCCCACCTTGCAGAAACCCGACATGCTCACCGACCTCGACGTCGCGAGCACGACCAAGTCGGTCATGAAGAAACTCCCGGAGGTGACGCTGGCGTTCTGGATCATGAAGATCGCCGCGACCACCCTCGGCGAGACGGCCGGCGACCTCTTCTCGCAGACCCTGAAGCTCGGTTACTTCCTCACCACGGTCGCCCTGTTCCTCGTCTTCGTGGTGACGCTGGTCGTCCAGCTCAGGTCCGACCACTACAACCCGTTCTTCTACTGGACCGTGATCCTGTCGACCAGCATGGCCGGCACCACGATGTCCGACTTCATGAACCGCGACGCCAGCGCCAAGTACCTGTCGAACGGCGCCACTTCGCTGGGCTGGGGTCCGCAGGGCCTCGGCCTGGGCTATCCCACGGGCGCCGCGATCCTCGTCTCGATCCTGCTCGTCATCTTCGCCGTGTGGAAGGCGGCCGGGATGACCTTCGTCATCCGGGACATCGTCAGCTTCCGCGGAGAGGCGCTGTTCTGGTCGGCGATCCTCGTCTCCAACACCCTCGGCACCTCCATGGGCGACTTCCTCTCCGACAGCTCCGGACTCGGCTACGCCGGCGGCGCGCTGCTCGTGGCGGGGGCGCTCGCCGTCCTCCTCGCCCTGATGAAGGTCCCGGCGGTGCCGAACGTGCTGCTGTTCTGGATCGCGTTCGTCCTCACCCGGCCGCTCGGTGCGACGGCCGGTGACTTCCTGACCAAGCCGGTCGCCAAGGGCGGCCTCGACCTCGGCACGGCCGGTTCCTCGGCCGTACTGCTGGCCGTCCTGTTCGGCCTGATGGCCCACGCCCAGGTCCGGGAGCGCCGGACGACGGCACCGGCGGAGCCGGAGGCCGTGACCCAGCCGGCCGACTGAGCCGTCAGGCCGTCGCCCGGCCGGTCGGCTCAGTCCGCCAGCCTGTCGGTCGGTCGGCCTCAGCCGGCCGACCGAGTCGGCAGTTCAGCCGGTCCGCGGTCATCTCACCCTGCCGGCCGGTCATCCGGTCGGCAGGTCGACCGAGAAGCGCGCGCCGCCCTGGTGTCCGGCGTCGTGCGACACCTCACCGCCGATGGCACGGGCCAGGCGGCGCGCGAGCGGCAGGCCGAGGCCCGCTCCGTCGTGCCCGTCGTCCGGGTCGGCGCGTCGGCCGGGCTGGAAGAGCAGGTCGAGGAACGGCTCCGGTACGCCCGTACCGTCGTCGGTGACGGTGATCCGCAGACCGCCGGGCCGCGATCGCGCGGTGACGGTCACGGTGGAGCGGGCGTACCGGACCGCGTTGGTCAGCAGCGGGCTGACGATGCGTTCGAGGAGGGCGGGGGCCACGCCCGCCTCCAGGTCCCCGTCCGGTATGTCGACGACCGTCTTGATCCGTTCCCCTCGCCCCCGCGTGTCGAGGTTCGCGGTCAGCCGGTGCAGGACGGGTCCGACGGCGGTGGTACCCGGGGCCGTGTGGGAGTTGCCGGCGCTCTCCCGCGCGTCGTCGAGCAGGGTGTCGCAGATGGTGCGCATGGACTGGGCGGCCTCCGCGATGACCTCGTGGGTGGCGTGGGTCTCGGCGGCCGAGCGGGGCCGCGCCCGCCACCAGTCGAGTTCGACGATGATCCGGGTGAGGGGGGTGCGCAGTTCGTGCGACAACTCGCCGGTCAGCTGCCGCTCGTGCCGCAGAACGGTGCGGATGCGGTCCAGCAGCGCGTCCAACGAGGCGCCCAACCGGGCCAGTTCGGCCGGATGGTGCTCGGCGCCGAAGCGGTCGTCGGAGCCTACGGCACTCCACTGCGTGGCCTGGTCCGTCATCGTGCGGACGGGGCGCAGCGCCCGTCCCACCGCAAGACGCGTCAGCACATAGGTGCAGGCCAGCATCACGGCGTCGAGGATCAGGGACCCGAGCAGCACCATCCGCGCCGAGTTGCGGTACGGGGCGAGGTCGAGGGCCGTGACGACGGTCGCGCTGCTGCGGCCGCCGGTCACCGGGCGTGAGCAGAGGCGGACGAAGCGCGGGTTCTCGGCCCGTCCCGTCACGCAGCCCCGTCCGCCGCCCACGGCCAGCCGGTCGGCGGCGCGGGTCAGGGCGTTGCCGGCTGGCGCCGTCGGCGGCTTCTCCAGCAGTCGTGTGCCGTCGTAGATCCATACGTTCGCGTCGAGAAGGCGGTCGTTGGCGGTCTCCACCACGCGCACGTGCGGGCCGCTGGTGTCGATGGTGGTGGCGACGGCGGCCGCGCGGGTGCGCAGCTCGTCGTCCGCCTGGTGCTGCAGATGCCGGTCGAGCACGGCGTTGAACGCCACGGTCAGGACGGCCATCAGCAGTGCGGCGGTGGTCAGCGCCACCAGCGAGAGACGGCCACGCAGGGTTCGGGGGGCCAGGCGGTGCGGGAGGGGGTTCATGACAGCCGGTGTCCGACCCCGCGCACGGTCGTGAGGTTCAGGTCGCTGCCCGTCCCGCGCAGCTTGCGGCGCAGCCGGCTCAGGTACTGGTCCAGCGTGTTGTCACTGACCTGCGCGCCGTCGGGCCAGGCCGCCCCCACCAGATCGCGCCGGCTCACGATGCCCCCGGCCGCGGCGACCAGGGTGGCCAGCAGACGGAACTCGGTGGGGGAGAGGTCGACGTGCGCCTCGCCGACCGCGGCGCTGTGCCGGGTCGCGTCCAGGACCAGATCGCCCGCCCTGGCCACGGCCGGTGGCGCGGCACGTCTGAGCGCCACCCGCAGCCGGGCGACGAGTTCGGCGAGATGGAACGGCTTGGACAGGTAGTCGTCGGCACCTGCGGAGAACCCGGACAACCGGTCGGTGAGGTGATGGCGGGCCGTGAGGAAGATGATCGGGGCGGCGAACCCGTTGGCGCGCAGCGCCTGGCACACGTCCCGGCCGTCCGCGTCGGGCAGCCCGACGTCCAGGACGACCGCGGCGATGTCCTCGTCCGCCAGCCGCAGGGCGGTGGCTCCGTCGGCGGCGGGCACGGGCGCGAAGCCCTCGTCGGACAGGCCCCGGCGCAGCACGTCACGCAGGGCGTGATCGTCCTCGACGACCAGGATCTTGTGGCGCATGCTCCTCCGCCCCGTAAATGAAGACGATTCACGCAAATCGCTTACCGACTACAACCTTGTAGACGCCGTCTGAACTGTAGACGATCGAAGAGGGGCGTCCGTTCCCGTCCATGACCCGAACGGCGGACAGCTGAATCCCTGTCAGGTCCCGTGGCCGACGGACCCCGGTCCTGCGGAACCTCGCGCCGCGGCTCGTCCCGCGCACGACGCGCTCGACGGATCTCGGGTGGCCGGACGTACGCGACTGCCGCCCAATGGGGGCGAGACAGAGGAGGCGGTTCATGGTTGGCACCTACCGCGCCGGAACGAGCGTCGGGATGCGGCGCCGTACCGCCACGGCTCCGGTGGCGCCGCCCTCGCCTCCGACACGGGCGCGTGGTGTTCCGGACGCGCCCCGGCAACTGCACCGGGGCATGACCCTTGTCGCCACGATCAGCCTGTTCATCGGCACACGAGCGGCCTGGACCGACGCGATGCTCTCGCGCCCGCATGCCGCCGGGGTCATCTCGGTCTGCTACGCCTCGATCCTCGTCTGCGCGGTTCTCGGTCTGGTCGTGCGCACCCGCCGCGCGCTGATCCGGGTCGACGCGGTCGTCCTGATCACGGCCGTGGCGCTGGTGATGTGCGGTTACCTGCTGGACCACATGGGCAGCGACGAGGGCGTGCTGACCGCTCAGGCGGCGAACGAGATCCTGCACGGCCGCCCGGTGTACGGCCGACCGTGGCCCTGGCTGTTCGGGACCCCGCGCGTCGGGATCACCAAGACCATGTCGGGCGGCGCGGACTTCACGTACGGCTATCCGCCGCTTACGGCGCTGCTCGCGGCACCGGTGCACGCCGTCGTCCACTCGACGGCGGCCGCCACCCTGGTCACGACCTCCGTCCTCCTCCTGTCCTCCGTCCTGCTGTGGCTCCGGCTGCCGGCGCCGTGGCGCTCCGCCGCCACGGCCGTCTGCCTCGGCTTCGGCTTCCTGCCGCACTACGCCTACCTCGGCTACCCGGCCATCACGGCCCTCGCGCTGCTCGTGCCGGTGGTGGTCCGCTGGCCCGACACGGGCCGGTACGGGCACCTGGGACCGGGGGGCGTGCTGCGCGCGGCCTGTCTGGGCGCGGCCGGCGCCGCCCAGCAACTCGCCTGGTTCCTGGCTCCGTTCCTGCTGATCGGCCTGTACGCCGTCCGGCGGGGCGAACTCGGCCCGCGGCGCGCCCTGGCGGTCACCGCCCGCTACGCCGCCACCGCCGCCCTCACCTGGTGCGCCCTGAACGCCTACTTCGCCGTCCAGGGCTTCTCGGCCTGGCTGGACGGTATCCTCCTGCCGCTGCGGCAGAAGGCGATCCTGCACGGGCAGGGCGTGATGGGCGTCTCCTACTACTTCACCGACGGCAGCAGCCGCCTCGACTACTACTCCTACGGCAGCAAGCTGCTCCTGTTCGGCCTGCTCGCGGTCACGCTGCTGTTCGTCCGGCGACTGGGCCCGGCCATCACCGTCCTGCCCTGGCTCGCGTTCTACTTGGCCACGCGCTCCCAGGACGGCTACTTCCTGATGATGACCCCGCTGTGGCTGGCGGCCGCGGCCACGGTCCCGGCGGCCGCCTTCGCCACCGCCTGGCAGCCGCGCCTGCCGCGCGTCACCGGCCGACGGGTGAAGGCCGCCCTGGCGGCCGGGCTGCTCGCCCCGGCCTTCGTGTGCGTGCTGATCGCCGCCGCGAGTCCGCCGCCTCTGCACATGAGCCTCACGCCCCGCTATGCCACGCACGGCTCACGCGTCGGCGTCACCGCCATCCGGCTGCGGGCCGTGAACACGACGGGGACGACGCTAGCCCCGCACTTCGCCAGCCGCAGGGGCCAGGGCGCCTCCGGCTGGTGGACCGTCGCGTCCGGCCCCGCCACGCTGGCGCCGCACGCCTGGGCCGAGTACGTCGTCGAGCCGCCGGGCGGCTTCCGCCCCGTGCCGGGTGGGCGTTCCCGGACCTACCTGATCGCCGTCACCGGAACGCCGATGACGATCACCACCGCCGACATCCCGGCGGCCTCTCCCGCCGCCCGGTGAGCGGCAGGCCTTCGAGGACTCAGGGTGGGCCGGACGCGGACGTCCGTCAGCGGGTGGCCATGTCGGGTGCGGTCTTCTTCCGTGCGCGGTAGGCGGCGGCCTTGATCCTGTTGCCGCACGATTCCATGCCGCACCACTGGCGCCGCATGCCCCGGGAACGGTCGATGTAGACCCGGGTGCACTCGGGGTTGCCGCACTCCTTCATCAGAGGCACGTCGGGGCCGCTGAGCAGCTCCACGGCCTGCCGGGCGACGGTGGCCAGCGCGTGCTCGGGGGTGGCTTCGGTGTGCCTGCCGGTCGGGGTGAGCTGAGGCGTGACCGGGGTCTTGCGTGCGGCGGCGTTGAGCACGGCGAGTGCCTGCCGGTCGAAGTCCTCGCCGAGCCGGCGGTCGGTCACCAGCTGGTAGATGGCCTCGCGCACCGTGGTCGCCGCGTGGACGTCGTCCTCCCCGCCGGGCGTGATCGTGTCCACGAGCCCGGACTCCAGGTACCAGGCGTTCAGCCGGTCCGGAGTCACGAACATCTCGAAGCGCGTGGAGCGCCGGGCCCGCAGCGTGGCCGCGAAGTCCAGAACCGGGTGCCCGCACACGAAGACATGGTCGAGATTCACGTCACCATCTTGACAGGTGACCGCAGGGAGGTGCAAGGAGCGTGACGATTTCGTCCGGCGCTCCCTGAGGGCGGCGCGCCCGCGATCGTACGGCGCCGCCGGGAGCCGTCCAAGGTGGTCGACCGGCGGCCCGCCGGCGTACGGCCTCGGCGGCTGTCACACGCCGGCGGTTCACACCTCGGGCCCTCCCACCTCCCCGAGCGTGCCGTCGGCCAGACGCAGCCGGCGGTTCACACCGATCTCGGCGAGGAACCGCTCGTCGTGACTGACGACGACGAAGGCCCCCTGGTAGGAGTTGAGCGCGCTCTCCAACTGGCCGACGCCGGCGAGGTCGAGATTGTTGGTCGGCTCGTCGAGCAGCAGCAGGTGCGGGGCCGGTTCGGCGCACAGGACGCAGGCCAGGGTGGCGCGCAGGCGTTCTCCGCCGGAGAGCACGCGGACCGGCAGGTGGGCACGCGGGCCCCGGAAGAGGAACCGGGCGAGCAGGTTCATCCGCTCCGCCTCGGTCCGCTCCGGGGCGAACGCGGCGAAGTTCTCCGCGACCGTGCGGTCCGGGTCCAGCAGGTCCAGACGCTGGGAGAGGTAGCCGATCCGGCCGTCGTTGCGCTTGATCTCCCCGCCGTCCGGGACGAGTTCGCCGGTGATCAGCCGCAACAGGGTCGACTTGCCAGCGCCGTTGGGCCCGGTCAGCGCGATGCGTTCGGGGCCGCGGACGGTCAGATCGATCCCGCCCGGCGCGAACACGTCCCGGCCCCCGAGGCGGACCCGCATCCCCTCGCCGAGGAAGAGATTGCGCCCGGCGGGCACCTGGGTGTCGGGCAGTTCCAGGGTGAGGCGCTGTTCGTCGCGCAGGGCGCGTGCGGCCTCGTCCAGACGCGCCCTGGCCTCGCCGACCCGGGAGGCGTGCATCGTGCCGGACCTGCCCGCGGCCTCCTGCGCGCCGCGCTTCATGTTGCCGGCGAAGATGCGCGGCAGGCCCGCGTTCTTGAGGTTGCGGGAGGCGTTGCTCGCACGACGCTCGGCGCGCTCCCGGGCCTGCTGCATCTCCCGCTTCTCCCGCCGGAGTTCCTGCTCGGCGTTGCGGACGTTCTTCTCGGCGGCCTCCTGCTCGACGCTCACGGCCTCCTCGTACGCGGTGAAGTTCCCGCCGTACAGGCGCAGTTGGTCGCTGCCGAGCTCGGCGATGCGGTCCATGCGGTCGAGCAGCGCGCGGTCGTGGCTGACCAGCAGCAGGGTGCCGGTGAAGTCGGACAGCACGTCGTAGAGCCTGTGCCGGGCCTCGAGGTCGAGGTTGTTGGTCGGCTCGTCGAGCAGGAGGACGTCGGGGCGCCCGACCAGCTGGGCGGCGAGGCCGAGGGAGACGACCTGGCCGCCGCTGAGGGTGCCCAGGGGACGGTCCAGGGTGAGGTCGGACAGGCCCAGGCGGTCGAGTTGGGCGCGGCTGCGCTCCTCGATGTCCCAGTCGTCGCCGATGGTGGTGAAGTGCTCCTCGCTGACGTCCCCGGCCTCCACGGCGTCGAGGGCCCGGATCACCGAGGCGACGCCCAGCACCTCGGCGACCGTCAGGTCGCCGGTCAACGGAAGGGTCTGCGGGAGATGGCCGAGTGTGCCGTCGACGGTCACCGAGCCGGTGGCGGGCCGGAGTTCGCCGGCGATCAGCCTGAGCAGGGTGCTCTTGCCGGAGCCGTTGGGGGCGACCAGGCCCGTACGGCCTGCGGACACGGTGAAGGACAGGTCGTGGAAGACCGGGTTGTCGTCGGGCCAGGCGAAGGACAGGTTCGAGCAGACGACGGAGGCGTCGGACATGGAGATGACCTCGAGCGGGTGGCGGGCAGAGAGCAGACCACTGCCCTGGGCAGACGTGGGAGAAGGGGGTACGACGAAACGGACCACGTCGGCGGCGCTCCTGAGCACCGGCCGGTGGCCGTCAGGTCCGGGTCTCACCCGGAGATGTCGTCGTCACCCGCCACGTCTGCGACTCCTCGATACACGGTCGATGTCCCGGGCATCGTAACCGTTCCCGCCCGCCCGCCGGCACGCGCTCGCTTCGAACACGAGCCTTCGGGCACCCCTGATGATCGCGACACCTCCGGGCACCCCTGATGAACGCGATCGAGGCATCTTCACCGATACTTCATCGGTGCGGTATGCGACGGAGCTTCTGCTGCCCCACGACAGAACCTGCCCCAGGAAGGCTGAACCACGGTGACGACCGCCGCATATCAGGGTGAACCCGGATCCAACTCGGCGACCGCCGCGCGGGCCCTCTACCCCGACGCCGGGCACATGCCCTGCACGAGCTTCGAACAGGCCCTGGACGCCGTGACCCTCGGCGCCGCCGACGTCGCCGTCATCCCGGTCGACAACTCCGCGGCCGGACGTGTCGCCGACGTACACCACCTGCTCCCGGAGTCCGGCCTGTTCATCGTCGCCGAGTACTTCCTCGCCATCCGCTTCGACCTGATGGGCGCCCCCGGCGCCACCCTCGACCAGGTGGAGTGCGTACGCAGTCATGTGCACGCGCTGGGGCAGTGCCGCAAGGTGCTGCGGGAGGGCGGCTGGCGCACCCTCGTCAGCGACGACACGGCCGGAGCGGCGCGCGAGGTGGCCGAACTCGGCGACCCGCGGCACGCGGCGCTCGCCCCGCCCGCCGCGGCCGAGCTCTACGGTCTCGAGGTGCTGCGCGCCGAGGTCGAGGACGACCCCGACAACACCACACGGTTCGTCGTCCTCTCCCGGGAGGCCGCCCTGGCCCCGCACACCGGGGAGCCGACGATGACGAGTCTGTTCTTCAGCGTCCGCAACATTCCCAGCGCCCTGTACAAGGCGCTCGGCGGGTTCGCCACCAGCGGCGTGAACCTCACCAAGATCGAGAGCTACCAGATGGGCGCGGGGCTCAACGCCAGCCGCTTCTACGTCGAGGTCGAGGGACACCCCGACGACGAGCGCATCGCCCTGGCCCTGCACGAGCTGCGCTTCTTCTCCACCGAGGTACGCATCCTCGGCGTGTACCCCGCGCACCCGCACCGGCTGGCCAACTGAGCGGACGGCCGTCGGGGCTGAATCGGTTCTGAATCGGTGCGTAACGGAATGGAGCGGCGCCGCCGTCGGTTTCCTGGTGCACGCACCGAGGGGAGAAGCCTTGACCCACTCCGACCCCACAGACCAGCCGCCCCGACTCCGTCGCGTCCGTCTGCCCGGAACCGTGTCGCCACCGCGTGAGGCCGCTGCCCGGCGCCCGGCGGGGGAGAAGGACACGCAGCAGACGTCCGGATCGCAGACGGCTCCGCAGAACATGGAATGAGCCGAGCCCGACGGCCCTCGGGGGCACCTGAACTCAGGTGTTCCCGAGGGCCGTCGGCGTGTCAGGGCGTCCCGAGGCCCTTGAGAAGGGTGTCGACGACGACGTCCGCTGCCTGTCCCGCGCTCAGTTCGGGCAGCTGCCGGGAGACCAGATGCATCAGCTGGGGCAGCAGCGCGCTCGCCCAACCCTGCGGGAGCCCCGGGCGCAGGAGACCTTCGTCGGTGGCACGGCGCAGGAAGGCGTCGACCTCCTCGATGGCCGCGTCGCGGCGGGCGTGGACGCTTTCGTCGGCGAGCATCCGGTTGAGGTCGACGGGCCAGGTGCGGTTGACGGCGATGATGTTCTCGACGTAGCGGTGCAGGGCGACGGCTACGGGCGCCTCACGCAGCCGGGCGTCCTCGATGGCGCGCTCGATCCCCGCGAGACGGGCTTCGTAGATGGCCGCGAGGAGATCCTCCCGGGAGGCGAAGCGGCGATAGACGGTACGCCGGTCGACCCCCGCCTCGGCCGCGATGCTCGCGATGCTGGCGCCCGGGTCGGCGGCGAGCATGCGTGCGCCGGTGGTCAGGACGGCTTCCAGATTTCGCGCTGCGTCGGCTCTCACCGCATCGAGTCTAGTGGGGCGATGTGATGTCTGAGACGTCTAGCGCCTCAGGTGTGTAGAAAGATGGGATCTAAATGCCCCATCCTCGTAACAGATGGGGCCGGCAGCGCCGGATGGCTATCCGGAGATGCCGTATCCGGCCGTGATGGACGACAACCGTGGGTCCGGCTTGCTTGCCGGCGCCGGCCGCCCTGGAATTTTCCCGGTACTCGCGGCGTTCCGGCTCTGCCGGGTTCGTCACCGCTTCGGCGGGTGACGAATCTGACAGGTTGATTATCACCTGTCGATATGGTGACGAGCGAGGAGCTGTTCGGATCGCCGACGTGCGAGCCTGGAGCCCTGCGCGAACGACGTGAACGGAAAGGTGAGGTGCCATGAGTGACACCGAGGAGAGGGCGCTGCTGGCGGGCGGCTGCTTCTGGGGCATGCAGGAGCTGATCAGGGCGCTGCCCGGTGTGACCCGCACGCGGGTGGGCTACAGCGGCGACAACGACAAGCCCAACGCCACCTACCGCGACCACGGAAAGCACGCGGAGTCGATCGAGATCACCTTCGATCCCACGGCCACCGACTACCGCACGATCCTGGAGTACTTCTTCCAGATCCACGACCCGAGCACGAGGAACCGGCAGGGCAACGACATCGGTCTCAGCTACCGCTCCGCGATCTTCTACTTCGACGAGGAGCAGCGCCGCGTCGCCGAGGACACCATCGCCGACGTCGACGCGTCCGGCCTGTGGCCGGGTCCGGTGGTGACCGAGGTGGTGCCGGCCGGTCCGTTCTGGGAGGCGGAGCCGGAGCACCAGGACTACCTCCAGCGCTACCCCGACGGCTACACCTGCCACTTCCCGCGCCCCAACTGGCGCCTGCCCAAGCGCGCCGAGGCCTGATCGCGCCGCGTTCCCGCTGAACCGACCCCTGGGTGCACTTCACCCAGGGGTCGGCCTGTGTCTGCCCTCATGCGCTTCTGGAGACACGCTCACGGGGAGCTATAAGGCGCAAGTGCTACTCTTGTGTGACAGTTCAAGACTGCCAGTCATGCGCATCGCATCGACGCACCGGAAGAGTGAAAGCACATGATCATTTACGACAGGCTTTTCGTCGGAGGTTCCTGGGTCGAGCCGAAGAACCCGGAACTGCTCGACATCGCCTCGCCGCACGACCGGTCGGTCATCGGCCGCGCCGCACAGGCGCAGCCGACGGACATCGACCGGGCCCTCGAAGCGGCCCGCACGTCCTTCGAGAAGGGCGAGTGGCGCCTGGCCCCACCGGAGCGACGAATCGCGGTCCTGCGGCGGTTCAACGCACTCCGCGAGGAGAACGCGGAGAAGATCGCGCACCTGATCTCGCTGGAGAACGGGTCGGCCGGCTGGTTCACGCGCGCCGGGCAGCCGGGTCTGACCCGGCAGGCGAACGCCTACCTGAAGGCCGCCGAGGAGTTCGGCTGGGAGGAGGCGCTCGTACCCTCCGACCCCTCGTCCCCCGTACGCAGCGTGGTGCGCCGCGAGGCGGTCGGGGTCGTGGCCGCGGTGATCCCCTGGAACTCACCCTTCTCCTCGGCCACCGCGAAGATCATCCCCGCGCTGCTCGCCGGCAACTCCGTCGTGCTCAAGGTGTCCCCGGAGAACTCGCTCAGCATGGGCTTCCTCGCCGAACTGCTGGAGCGGCTGGACCTGCCCGAAGGGGTGACCAGCGTGCTGCCCGCGGACCGGAAGACCAGTGAGTACCTGATCTCGCACAGGGAGGTCGACAAGATCGCGTTCACCGGCTCGACGCGGGCCGGCCGCCGCATCGCCTCGATCGCGGGCGAGCAGCTCAAGCGCGTCAGCCTGGAACTGGGCGGCAAGTCCGCCGCGATCATCCTTCCTGACGCGGACATCGAGAAGGCGGTCGCGGGCCTGAAGTTCGGCTCGCTGCTCAACAACGGCGAGTCGTGCATCGCGCAGACCCGCATTCTGGCCCCGCGCAGCCGGTACGAGGAGGTCGTGGCCGCGCTGAAGGGGCTCGTGGAGTCGCTGAAAGTGGGCGCCCCCGACGACCCCGACACCTTCATCGGCCCGATGATCCGCCCCGACCAGCAGGAGCGCGTGCGCGCCTACATCCGGCTCGGCATCGACGAGGGCGCCCGTCTGGTCACCGGCGGTCCGCAGATCCCCGAGGGCCTGGAGAAGGGCAACTACGTCACCCCCACCGTCTTCGCCGACGTCGACAACTCCATGCGGATCGCGCAGGAGGAGATCTTCGGCCCGGTCCTGGTCGTCATCGCCTACGACGACGAGGACGACGCCGTCCGCATCGCCAACGACTCCGAATACGGCCTCTCCGGTGGCGTCTGGTCCGCCGACGAGGAACGCGCCCTGGCGGTCGCCCGCCGCGTACGCACGGGCACCGTCACCGTCAACGGCGCCTCCGTCGCCTTCGACGGCCCGTTCGGCGGCTTCAAGGCGAGCGGTGTCGGCCGCGAGTACGGGGCCGTCGGACTCGGCACCTACACCGAGTACAAGACCATCACCGTCTGACCCGAACTCGCACGCCCGTAACCGGTTGGGGCGGTGTCGTGTGGGTGGATGTCGACGGCATCTCGCGGTGCGTGTGCCGATGCGTCACCGGCTTGACAGGTGACGCGAGGCTCGGCATGCTGATGAACGTCCGAGGCGACAAGCCGGACGTTCATCCACGAGCGACGAAGTGGAGCACGGTCATGAACAAGGGGCTCTCAAAGCAAGCCGCCGAGGCGGCGGTACGGCATGCGCGATTCGGCAGGCTTCCCGAGCGCATCCGCTTCGAGGACATGACCGAAGCGGTCGAGGCTGCTCCGTCGGGCGGAGTGAACGCGTCGTACGAGCCGGAAGGTTCGTGGAAGTACTACTCCTGCCTTGCCCTCGACCTGGGTCTGTAGACAGCCCCGCTCCCCGCACCCCCGCGGCACCATCGAAAGCGAGATCACAGTCATGGACATGAAGCTCGAAGTCGTCATCCTCCCGGTCGGCGACGTGGACCGGGCCAAGGGCTTCTATGCAGAGCGGCTCGGCTGGCGCCTCGACGCCGACTTCCCGATCAACGTCGGTTACCGGATCGTGCAGGTGACCCCGCCGGGCTCCGAGTGCTCGATCATCTTCGGTGAGGGCCTCACCGAGCAGGAGGCGGGCACACTCCACGGCCTCCAGCTGACCGTCACGGACATCCTCAAGGCCCAGGAGGAACTGGCCTCCCGCGGTGTGGAGGTGTCCGGCCCGTTCCGGGACGAGACCGGTGCCTTCCACCACGCCGGTGACACCCACCGGGTGCCCGGCGTGCACCCCGAGCGGGCCAGCTACGGCACCTTCGCCGCCTTCAAGGACCCCGACGGCAACGAGTGGTTCCTGCAGGAGATCACCGAACGAGCCCCCGGCCGCTGACAGTTGGAGTCCAGGACAGAGGGGCAGCACAGACCATGGCGGACAAGCCGAAACCGCGGCCCAGGACCGGGGGCGCACCGGTCGGGCGGCGGGCGATGCTGGGCATGCTCGGCGCGGGCGCGGGCGCGGGCGCGGGCGCGGGCGCGGGCGCGGCGGGGCTTGCCGCCGCGCCGTATCTTCAGCGCGGCTGGGAGGGGTTGCTCGCCGCGGCCTCGGAGGTCGACGCCACCGGCCTGACCGGTCTGCCGCCCGACCCGGGCGGCTTCCGGTACTACAGCGTCGTCGGCTCGGTGCCGCACAAGGACCGGACCGACTACGAACTCCGCATCGGCGGGCTGGTGGAGCGGCCGAGGACCTACACGCTCGACCAACTCCGCGCGCTGCCGCAGACCCGAGTGGTCCACGACGTCCAGTGCACCCTGGGCGGCGAGCACGGCATCGAGGGCTGGGAGTACTACTGCGGCGCCCGCGGCCACCACGAGCGCTCCGCGAAGTACCTCACCTGGGACAGCGTCGACAAGATGGCCTCCAGCGACGTCTTCCGGGCCGTCCCCCTCATCGGCCCGCGCCCCGTGCTGCAGATCATCGGCGAGCGCGCGGTGACCGCCTGGATGGCGATCGAGGCCCGCCAGGCCGCCACCGGCCCCAAGGGACTCCACCGCATCCCCGGCGCCAGCCACGTCGACCTCTACGACAAGCGCGAGTACGTCGATCAGGCCGTCGACAAGCTGGCCGACTATTTCCCCACCCACCTCGACAAGTGACGTGCCGAGGCCACGCGGGGCTGTTCCGTTCGGCGGAGCCCGACCCGCCCGGTCACGCCCGCCCCGTCACGCCCCCGCCCCAGCCCTGCCGACCGTGGCCCCGTCGCTCAGGGCGAGCCTGAAGGCGGCCTCGTCCGGACCGCCGGGTGCCGCCGACAGGATCACGATCTTCAGCTCGGAGTCGCCGTCGGTCAGGACGTCGCAGTCCACCTCCACGGCACCGGCCACGGGATGCTCGACCCGCTTGCGGTCCTCGCGGTGGGCGGCCACCGTGCCGTTCGCCCACAGCCGGGCGAAGGTCTCGTTGCCGTCGACGAGCAGGCGGATCAGCTCGGCCAGTTGCGTGTCGTGCGGGAAGCGGCCGGCCGCGCGGCGCAGGTCGGACACGACGGCCAGGTCGGAGCTGTGGCTGTCGCGTACGAGCACCGGCCACAGGGCGATGCGGACGCGGTCGGGGCCGACCGGGAACCGCTCCCGGGCGAAGTTGCGCTGCTCGGGCCGCGAGAGCGAGGGGTCGCCGAGCAGTGACGCCCATCCGGCGTTCCACCACAGCATCTGCCAGTCGGCCGCGAAGACGGCCACCGCGACGTCCCCGAGCCGGTCGAGGACGCGACGGACACCGGGCGGGACGGAATCGGGGACGAGTCCGGCGTCCGGAGGCGCCAGTCCCGCCAGACGGTGCAGGTGGTCGCGCTCGGCGTAGGTCAGGTGCAGCGCGTGCGCCAGGGACGCGACCACCTGCGCGGAGGGCGTCGTCGCCCGCCCCTGCTCCAGCCGCACCACGTAGTCGACCGACACCCCCGCTCGTTCGGCGAGTTCCTCGCGGCGCAGTCCCGCCGCACGGCGTCCGGGCCCGGAGGGCAGCCCCACCGAGGAGGGCGACAGCCGCTCCCGCCAGGCGCGGATCGTCGTACCCAGTCCGACACCGTCTCTCGCCGTCATGCGATCCATACTGCCCTGATGCACTCCAGGCGATCCTGGTACTGCCTTTCCTACGGTCGACGTCTCCCTGGCGCAGCGTGCGTCGGCCGCTGAACGATCGACGCATGACCACCACCTTCATCACCGGAGCCAACAAGGGACTCGGCCACGAGACCGCACGCCGTCTCGTCGCCCTCGGCCACACCGTGATCATGGGCGCCCGCGATCCCGGGCGCGGGGCCGCTGCCGCCGCCGCGCTGGGCGCGCGGTTCGTCCGCATCGACGTCACCGACGACGCCTCCGTCGCGGCCGCCGCAACCGACGTCGCCGAACACGAGGGCGTGCTCGACGTCCTGATCAACAACGCCGGCGTGCACGGCCCGTACGGGGATCCCGGCGAACTGAGCGGCGCCGACGCGCTGAGCGTCTTCGACGTCAACGTCTTCGGCGTGATCCGTACGACCACCGCATTCCTTCCGCTGCTGCGCCGGTCCTCGGATCCGGTCGTCGTCAACGTCAGCAGCGGAATGGGTTCGCTCGCCCTCACCCACGACCCGTCGAGAATCGAGTCCTCGGTGATCGCGCCTCTCTACACGGCGTCCAAGGCGGCCCTGACGATGCTGACCACTCAATACGCCAAGGCGTTCAAGGACATTCGCGTCAACGCCGCCGACCCCGGTTACACGGCGACCGACCTCAATGGCCACTCCGGCCCCCAGACCGTCACCGAGGGAACCGACGCGATCGTCCGCCTCGCCACCGAAAAACCCGGTTCCGGCACCGGACGTTTCATCGACCGCGACGGCCCTGTCGGCTGGTCCTGAAATCCGTCGGCGAAAGGCCTCCGGCACCGACGGGAGTTGGCGCCGGAGCCGATTGTCAGTGCCGCGTCCTACTCTCGCAATATGACCTACAGCGTCTGGCACAGGGGCCTCGGCATCACACTCGACCTGACCGAGGCCGATCTCGGGCATCCCGAATACCCTCGGCTGCTCGACGAGATCTACGGCGATTACCAACCGGATCTTCTCTACTGCCTGGAAGCCCACGAGGACGAGGGGTTCATCTGCCCGGGCTTCATGACCATCCGCAAGGTCAACGGCCGCCCGCACGCCATGCATGTGGCAAAAGGAGAACGCCCCGAGACGAAGGCCGAAAGCGATCTCCACAAGGCGCTGGGGGAATACACGGCGAAGGTCGCGGCCGGGGAGGGATTCCGGGTGACACGGCCGGAGGGAGACCGGCCGGAAAAGGGGCGGGCGGATGTCACGGTGGAGGGCGCGGACAGCCGTCGCCTCGCCTACGAAATCCAGCTCGCCGCGATAGCGGGCGGTTCCGTCGACGACCGCACCCGGGTCGCGCGCCGGGCGGGGCTGACTCCGCTGTGGCTGGTCAACAACGAGAACGCGATACCGATAGACCGCGCCCCCTGGGCCCGGCTTAACGTGCAGAGCTGGCGTGACGTGACCGACCGGGCCGCCCTGCCGGTGCGCGGCGGCATCAAGCAACTGCACATGTCCCGCTGCGACTGGGGCAATCCGGTGCCCTGCCCGCAGCAGGGCGCCGGCCGCTGCGGCGGCAGGCACGCGCTGTGGGAGCCGGTCCGGGGGCTGTACTACGACGACGTCATCCGGCGTACGGCGACGGGCGAGCTGGTCTCGCTGTACCTGCCCCGCCCGGCGGGCCGCCGCGGCTGGCACATGTGGGTGACCCCCACCGACAAGGAGGAGTTCCTGGAAGGCCGGCCCGAGCCCGACCCGGGCGCGCTGACGGCGCGCCCCGCGGACGCGGCGGGCGCGGGGCGTTCCCGCCGCGACGGAACAGAGGACGGTGTCCGGTCCGAGCTCACCCGCGCGCGGGACGACGAACGGCCCATCGACGCCTCCCTGTGGCACACCGAACCGGGGCCGTCCGAGTTCTCCCGGCCCTTCGTCGTCGGCGAGTTCGTCATACCCGGGGACCTGGTGGCCGCCCGGCGCACCTTCACCCGGGCTCTGGAACACGCAGCCGACATCGCCGCGCATCTGCCCAGCGGCGCGGACATCGCGGCCGGCCGCGCCGAGATCACCGGTGAGCAGCGGGAGCGGCTGGCGGACGCGCGGGAGCGGTGCCGCCGCCTCGCCGAGGAGATGCACACCCACCCGTGGTGGGAGGCGGTCGGCGACCGCCACGCCGCGCGGGAGGCCCTGATGTACGCCGCGACCCACGACAGCCTCTCCTCCTGGACTATCCGTCCAGACGTTGGACCATTAGTCTAGGCGTGTGACCGACGACCAGACCCTTGATCGTGTGACCGATCACCAGACCCTCGATGCGGAGAGGGACGCGATCCTCGCCGCGCTGCGTCCTGTCGCCGACGGGATCGCGGCGACGTTCGGGCCGGTGTGCGAGGCGGTCCTGCACGACTACCGGCACCCGGAGAACTCGGTCGTCGCCGTCGCCGGCTCGGTGACCGGGCGGGCCGTGGGCGGCGCGATGAGCGAGATCGGCATGCGCGTCCTCGCCCGCGGCGACCAGGCCGAGGACGAGCTGAACTACGTCACCCGCACCCGGTCGGGCAAGCTGGTCAAGGCGTCCACCATGGTGCTGCGGGACTCCACCGGTGCGGTGTTCGGCGCGCTCTGCGTCAACGTCGACGTCACCGCGGTCGGCGAGGCTCACGCCCTGCTCGGCGCCCTCGCCGGACTCACCGACGCCGACGCCGAAACCCCCGTCACCACCTTCGGCAACGACATCGACTCCGTCGTGGACGCCATCCTCGACGCCCACCGGATCGGGCCGGACCGGCCCTGGGGCGGACTCGACCGCGCCCAGCGCCTGGACCTGTTCCGCGGTCTCGACGAACACGGGGTCTTCGCCGTGCGGCGTGCCGTCGAGCAGGTCGCCGCCCGGCTCGGCATCTCCCGAGCCTCCGCCTACAGCTACCTCTCCCAGGCCCGCGCGGCCACCGACCCGACCCCCGCTGGAGGACACGCGTGACGACCACCACCCCACCCGTGACCCTGGACGACGTCCGCGACGCCGCCACCCGGCTCAAGGGCGTCGCGCACCGCACCCCGGTGCTGCGCGCGCGCACCCTCGACTCCCTCGTCGGCGCCGAGGTCTTCCTCAAGTGCGAGAACTTCCAGCGGGTGGGCGCCTTCAAGTTCCGCGGCGCCTACAACGCCGCCTCCCGGCTCACCGACGAGCAGCTGGCCAAGGGCATCGCCGCCTACTCCTCGGGCAACCATGCCCAGGCCGTCGCGCTGGCCGCCCGCGAACTGGGCAGCTCGGCCGTCATCGTCATGCCCGAGGACGCCCCGACCTCCAAGCGCGAGGCCACCGAGGGCTACGGCGCCGAGATCGTCACCTACGACCGCTACACCGAGGACCGCGAGGCTGTCGCCCGGGCCCTCGCCGACGAGCGAGGACTCGTCCTCATCCCGCCCTACGACCACCCGCACGTCATGGCGGGCCAGGGCACCGCCGCACTCGAACTCCTCGAAGAAGTCGGCGAGTTGGACGCACTGATCGTGCCCGTCGGCGGTGGCGGACTGATCGCCGGGTCCGCGACGGCGGCCAAGGGACTGCACCCCGGGATCCGCGTGCTCGGCATCGAGCCGGAGGCCGGGGACGACACCAAGCGTTCCCTGGAGGCGGGCAGGCGCGTCAGCGTCCCGGTGCCGCGCACCATCGCCGACGGCCAGGCCCTGACCACGCCCGGCGAGCTGACCTTCTCCGTGAACCGCAGGCTGGTCGACGGAATCGCGCTGGTCTCGGACGACGAGATCCGCGCCGCGATGCGCTTCGCGTTCGAGCGGCTGAAGATCGTCGTCGAGCCGAGCGGGGCGACCCCGCTGGCCGCGCTGCTCGCCGGGCGCGCGGGTTCCCTGCCGCGCCGGGTCGGCGTCATCGTCTCCGGCGGCAATGTGGACGCGGACCGTTTCGCCCGGCTGTGCGGCCGGGCGACGGGGTCATGACCAGAACTCGTCGACCCTGTCGAGGTTCTCGACGCACTCGTCGAGATCGGTCGCCTTGTCGCCGACGATCCGGAACACGATGCATCCGTTTTCGTCGAGGCGCTTGTCGCCGCGCTGCGCGCTGAAGTGCTGCAGGGCGACCGCATGGCCGCGGCCGTCCACCAGAATCCCGCGCAGTTCGACCTTGAACGTTCCGCCCGTCTCCTCGAAGAGGCGGCGGTAGTAGTCGAGGATCGCGTCGATCCCCTTGCAGTCGCCGGACAGCGGATGGCTGCCGGGCACGTGGTGCGTGGCGTCGCTCGTCATCAGGGAGCGAAGGGTGTCCATGTCGCCGCGGGAGAAGGCCTCGTAGCCCTTGCGGACGAGTTGTGCGTGGGGATGCTCAGCCACGGTGATCGCCACCTTTCCGGTAGTTCGGCGATTGCGGCCTCACGCGTCATTCTGCGCTCACCCGAATGGCGGTGTCGACCGGACGGGCGGACGATGGTGACGTGGACGGGGCTCGCAATGGAGGGAGCCGTCATGATCGAGATCAAGGCCGTCGAGAAGCCGGACGAGCGGCGTGACTTCCCGCGTGGACACCTGGAAGCGGTCCATCTGACCGGGCTCGACTTCGCCGTGGGGACGTTCGAACCGGGCTGGCGCTGGACGGAGTCCGTGGGACCCATCGCCGGGACGAAGAGCTGCGAGGTCCATCACAACGGCTACTGCGTCCAGGGACGCATGCGGGTGCGTATGGACGACGGCGCGGAGCAGGAGGTCGGGCCGGGCGACGTGTTCGTGCTTCCGCCGGGACACGACGCCTGGGTGGTCGGCGACGAGCCGTGCGTGGTCTACGACTTCGCCGGCCAGATGGCGACGGACTACGCGAAGGCCAAGGAGTAGCGGTCACACCGGCAGCAGCCGGGCGATCAACGCGCCGAGCTGGCGGGCGTTGCGGCACTCGTGCATCTCCACCAGCTCGGCGTACTCGGGTGCCGCGGAGTCGCCGGTGCCCCACTGCGGGCGCGGCTCGGGGTTCAACCAGTAGACGCGGCGGGCCTGTTCGGCGACCTGCCGGACCGCGGCCAGGTTCGGGTCGCTCATGTTCGTCCGGGCGTCACCGAGCACGAACAGCGTCGTACGAGGGCCGACCGCTTCGCCGTAGCGCTCCGCGAACTCGCCCAGGGCGACGCCGTAGTCGCTGCTGCCGTGCCAGCCCGTGAGGGTCGCCTCCGCGCGGATCCGGGCGCCGAGCCCCTCCGGGTCGGCCGCGCCGTGTTCCAGGAGACCCGTGACCTCGTCGATGCGATTGACGAAGGCGAACACCCGCACCTTGCTGAACTGGTCGTGCAGGGCCTGCACCAGCAGCATCGTGAAGTCCGAGAACCCGGACACCGAGCCCGACACGTCGCACAGCAGCACCAGCTCGGGGCGGAACGGACGGCGTCGGCGCAGCACCGGTTTCATCGGCACCCCGCCCGTCGACAGCGAGCCGCGCAGGGTCCGCCGCAGGTCGATGCTGCCGCGGGCGGCACGGCGCCGGCGCGCCGCGAGCCGGGTGGCGAGCTTGCGGGCCAGCGGCTGAACCGTCCTGCGCAACTCGGCCAGTTGGAGCTTGCCCGCGTAGAGGAAGTCGACGCGGTCGGGCGTGGTGGCGACCGCGCGCCGGGCCAGCTCGTCCCGGTCCCGTCGCTCGGCCACCCGGCGTCGCGCCTCCACGGCCACCAGCGAGCGGAACACCTCGATGCGCCGCCGGATCTCGTCCTCCAGCAGCCGGTCGGTGAACCCCGACGCGCCGTCCCGGGCCCGTACGCTCTCGCGGACGCGTGCCAGCAGCGTCTGCGGCCGCAGCCACTCCAGCGCCTGGTACGACGACCATCCCTGCGCCTCGGGCGAGTTGCCGTAACCGCCGAAGCCGTCGACCGCCTCCGCCGCCAACTGCCCCAGCAGCGCGCGGTCGTCGGCGGCGAGGGCCGCCGCGAGCCGGTCGCGCAGGTCCTCCCGGCCGGCCGGCTCGCCCTCGGGCGCGCCGATGCCGCGCGGGAAGTACAGGTCGAAGACCGGGTCGAACACCGGCCGTTGGGCCGGGCCGTGCAGCAGCGTCGCGGCGAGCCCCTCGCGCAGCAGTTCGCGGTCCGCGAGCCCCAGCGCCGCCATCGCCTGCGCCGCGTCCACGGTCTCACCGGTGCCGATCCGCATGCCGTGCGCGCGCAGCGCCCCGACCAGCGAGGTCAGCCGCTCGGCGACGCCGGGCGCCGTCACACCGCGTCCAGGTCGAGCTTGGCCGTCGCCTTCAGGACGTCGTCGTGGTGCTTGAGGAGCACCCCCAGGCTGTCGCGTACGACGGTCTCGTCCAGGGTGTCCGCGCCGAGCGCGAGAAGGGTGCGCGCCCAGTCGATCGTCTCGGCGACCGAAGGGACCTTGCGCAGATCCATGGCCCGCAGCGCACCGACCACCCGGACCACCGACGCGGCCAGCGTCTCGTCGAGGTCCGGCACCTTCAGCCGTACGATCCGGCGCTCCAGCTCCTCGTCCGGGAAGCCGATGTGGAGGAAGAGGCAGCGGCGGCGCAGCGCCTCGGACAGTTCGCGGCTGGCGTTGGAGGTGAGGACGACGAAGGGGCGCCGGGTCGCGGCGATCGTGCCGAGTTCGGGGACCGTCACCTGGAAGTCGCTGAGCACCTCCAGCAGCAGGCCCTCCACCTCGACGTCCGCCTTGTCGGTCTCGTCGATCAGCAGCACCTTGGGATCGTCGCCGCGGATGGCCGTGAGCAGCGGACGCGTCAGCAGGAACTCCTCGCTGAAGATGTCCGTGCGCGCCTCGTCCCACGTCTCGTCGCGGCCGGCGCTGATGCGCAGCAGCTGCTTGGCGTGGTTCCACTCGTACAGCGCGCGCGACTCGTCGACCCCCTCGTAGCACTGCAACCGGACCAGCCGGGCGCCCGCCACCTCCGCGACGGCCTTGGCGAGCTCTGTCTTGCCGACTCCGGCGGGGCCCTCCACCAGCAGGGGCTTGCCCAGCCGGTCGGCGAGGAAGACGGTCGTGGCGACCGCGGGCGAGGCGAGGTAGCCGGTGGCGGCGAGACGTGCGGAGACGTCGTCGACGGACGTGAACAACGGGGCCTCCTGGTGGGCGGCGATGCCAGGCCTACTATCTAAGCGCTTGTTCAGCGCTTCTGTCACGGGGTATCCGCTGCTCCGCATGGTAGACCGATCGGTTTCCTGGGTGCCGGTGGCGGAGGTAACCTCGCGGTATGGCCACGACAGAGAAGGCGTCCACGACGGAAAAGGCGTCCACGGCGGAAAAGGCGTCCACCAAGGACCGGCTGCTCGACGCGGCGGCCGAGCTCTTCTACCGCGACGGCGTCTCCATCGGCGTGGAGGCGCTGTGCAGGACGGCCGGCGTCTCGAAGCGGTCGATGTACCAACTGTTCGAGAGCAAGGACGAGGTCCTCGCGGCGAGCCTGGAGCGCCGCGCCCCCGGCTATGCCGCGCAGCTCATGCCCGGCCCCGAGGACGCCGGCACTCCGCGCGAACGCATCCTGTACGTCTTCGAGCAGGTGGAGAAGGCCTCGGTCCGGCCCGAATACCAGGGGTGTCCCTTTCTGGCCGCGCTGGTCGAGCTGAAGGACCCCGAGCACCCGGCGAGCCGGGTGGCCCGTGCCGCCAAGCAGCGGCTGCAGGACGCCTTCCGCGTCCAGGCGGAGCTCGGCGGCGCGCACGAGCCGGAGCTCCTCGCCCGCCAGCTGATGCTGGTCTTCGACGGGGCCAGCGCCCGCGCCGGCGCCCGCATCGAGACGCTGGACGGCCTGGCCACCGCGACCGTGAGGACGCTGCTGGACGCGGCGGGCGTACTGAGGTGAGTCGGTCCGATTGTCAGTGGCGGCCGGTACGTTGCGGGCATGGGGATCTACCTGGTGAGTGTCGACGCGGGGGAATGGTTCGCCGACGGCGAGGAGGGCGGCAAGGGGGCGGTCGCTTCCGGTCTCGACGCGGAGTTGAAGCGGCGCGGCCTGCCGCCGTACGAGCCCGCTCCCGGGAGGGGCGCGGCCTCGTGGTTCGAGGAGAAGCTCAGCCCGCCCATGACCGGGTTCGCCGAGGTGTGCCGAGCGCATCTGACGCCGCAGGAGCAACGCGTGCTCGGCGACTGGTCGGTGCTGGTTCCGGTGTCGCTCGACGAGCCGATAGAGCTGCCGATCGGCTCCGCCTACACGGACACGACGCTGATAGCGGGAGCCCCGCAGGTGCTGGCCCTCGCCGAACGTCTGGCCGCGGTCATCGGCCTGCCGGCCGAGGTGCCGGACGCGTCCGAGAACCTCGCCCTGACGTTCTGGTTCCTCGAAGGGGAGGCCGAGGAACTGGCCGCCACCCGTCCCGGGCTGTGGAGCGAGGACCTGGACACGGCCTTCTACGTGGCGCTGTACCTGCGGGCCGCCCAGTTCTCGCTGCGGTACGGCTGTCCCATGACCTACTGCTGACCGAACGGACGCCGAGGGAAGAGGACGTCACGGCTCCGTGACGACGGTGACCGTACTGGTGCGGCGCGCCGGGTTTCCCTCACGGCCGCGGATCGGTACACCCGGTACATGGGGGAGAAGAACGGGGGGCTTCGCCGCTGGCGGAGCCGGTACAGAGAAGTGCTGGACGGGGCCGAGGCCGAGGCCAGGCCCAAAGGGCTGAGGGAACTGGTGCAGCCCGTCGACGACGTGGCCTACAAGCTGTTCCGCGAGACCTATCCCGAACAGCACCTGCATCTTCAGGTCGCCCTGGGCGCCGCGCAGCGCACCTTCGACCGGCGGACCCGCGTCTGCGTGCAGAACGCCTTGAGGTGCGTCGTACGGACGGTGCTGGAGGACCCTCGGCTCGGCGACAGACCCGACCCGTACCTGGCCGCCTATCTCGACCAGGAGGTCGCCGAGATGCGCGGCTGGCTGCGGCAGGACAGCGTGACGGCCGTCAGCCGCGGACTGAACATCGGCCTGGCCATGGGTGCCGCCGCGGGCATGGCGCTGCTCGTCGCCCCGGTCCTGTGGGGCGTGCCGGTCCTGCGCTTCCTGGGCGTCACCCTCGACTGCGCCAACCGCTGGAGCCTGCTGGGCGCCTTCGTCGCCGGCGGCCTGGGCGCCCTCGGCGCCGTGCTGAGCGTCCTGGTCCGGCTCCGACTCAGCGTCGAGCAGCTGGCGTCCCGGCAGACCATCGGCAAGGAGCGCACCATCCCGCCGGGGCGGCAGCTCGCCCGCAGCCTGCGGCACGAGGGCGTCTACCGGGTCTTCGTCGGCTGGATCCTCGCCCTGGCGGTCTACTTCCTGCTCAGCGGCGGACTGGTCCCGGTCTTCGAACTGCCCGCCACCACCGCCCAGATCTGCCCGGCGGCGCATCATGCGGGATCCGCCGCCAAGGGCACCGACTTCTGGGTCTTCTGGTGCGCGGTCGGATTCGTGTCCGGGTTCAACGAACGCTGGGCCTTCGGCATCCTGGGCCGCGACGCGACGCACAGGAACACCAAGGCCGGTGCCTCCCAGGCGTCCGCCGCCGAGTCGAACGACACCTGACCGTGCCAGACACCGAGCGTGTCCGCGCCCACCCGACCGCGGCAGCGCCTCAGCCGCGTCCTTCCGGACGATCGCTCACCAGGATCACCTCCAGGGTGCGTGGACCATGCACCCCCTCGACCCGGTCCAGCTCGATGTCGCTGGTCGCCGACGGGCCGGAGATCCACGTCAACGGGCGGGTCGGATCGAGGCGTTCGAGGCCCTGCGGCACGGACGAGACGACCTGCTCCGGGACGCGTACGACGCAGATGTGGTGATCGGGGACGAGGGTGATACGGCGACGGCCCTGGTCGGGAGAGCCGTCGAGCACGATCGTGCCGGTCTCGGCGATGGCGACCGCGCAGCCGGTGACGACGCTGTCCAGCCGGTCCAGCTCGGCCGGGGTGCTCTCGGCCCGGTCCGGAACCCGCTCGGCGTCCGTGCCGCCGAGCCACTCCGCGTCCAGGCCCGACGGGACCAGCACGCTCTTCGAGCCGCGCTCGCTCAGCAACCGGCCGATCACAGCGGCGAGTTCGTCCATGGTGGTGCGGTGCACGACCGCCCGGTAGTCCGCCAGGTTCTCCGCCAGCAGATCCACCGTCTCCTCGACGCTCCGCTCGCCGTGCTCGCGCAGATAGTCCCGCTGTACGGCCTGCTCGTACGGCACGTCGTCCGACGGCACGTCCGCCAGCGCGCGCCGTACCCGGCCCAGAATCCTGTCCCTGCTGCTCACTTGGCACCGCCCTTTCCGCCGCCGGTGCGCTGCCACCAGTCCCGGAACGGTTCCGCCGGCACCGTCGGCAGGTCCCGGCTGCCGCTCCACGCCCTGCCGGGCCCGGGGAGCGTCCGTGGATGGAGCCGGCGGGTGCGCGAGGCCATCCGCTGGCCCGTGCGCAGGGCGCCGGGATGACTGAAGGTCCAGCGCGCCGCCCGCATGGCGGCCCGCTCGGCGGCATGCCCCTTCGCCGGCTTCAGCACCACCTTGTTGCCCTCCCGCGTGACCGGTCCGCCCTGCACGACCCGCTCCCGCAGATGCACCAGCACTTCGGGAATGTCGATGGCGACCGGACACACCTCGTAGCAGGCGCCGCACAGCGACGACGCGTACGGCAGGGAGGCGTCGATCTCGCTCGCCGTTCCCCGGAGTTGGGGGCTGAGGATGGCGCCGATGGGGCCCGGGTAGACCGAGCCGTAGGCGTGGCCGCCGGCCCGTTCGTACACCGGGCAGACGTTGAGGCAGGCCGAGCAGCGGATGCAGCGCAGCGCCTGGCGGCCGACCTCGTCGGCGAGGGTGTCGGTGCGGCCGTTGTCGATGAGGACCAGGTGGAAGGTCTGCGGACCGTCCTCGTCCGTCGTGCCCGTCCACATGCTCGTGTACGGGTTCATGCGCTCGGCCGTCGACGAGCGGGGGAGAGTCTGCAGGAACACCTCGAGGTCCCGCCAGGTCGGCAGGATCTTCTCGATGCCGACGACCGAGATCAGGGTCTCGGGCAGGGTCAGGCACATCCGGCCGTTGCCCTCGGACTCCACGACGACGAGCGTGCCGGTCTCGGCGATCATGAAGTTGGCGCCGGAGATGCCGACCTTGGCGCGCAGGAACTTCTCCCGCAGGTGCAGACGGGCCGCCTCGGCGAGTTCGGAGGGCGTGTCGGTGAGGCCCTCGGGGGCCGGGCGGCCCCACTCGCCCATCTCCCGGCGGAAGATGTCGCGGATCTCGCCGCGGTTGCGGTGGATGGCGGGGACGAGGATGTGCGAGGGGCGGTCCTTGCCCAACTGCACGATCAGCTCGGCGAGATCGGTCTCGTAGGCACGGATGCCCTCGGCCTCGAGCGCCTCGTTGAGCCCGATCTCCTGCGTGGCCATGGACTTGACCTTGACGACCTCCGACTCGCCGGTCGCCTTGACCAGATCGGTCACGATCCGGTTGGCCTCGTCGGCGTCCACGGCCCAGTGCACCGTGCCGCCCGCGGCCGTGACCGACTCCTCCAACTGCTCCAGATACCGGTCGAGATGACGGAGCGTATGGTCCTTGATCCGCTTGCCCGCCTCCCGCAGGAGCGCCCAGTCCGACACCTCCGCGACGGCCGCGGCCCGCTTGGCGCGGATCGTGTGTGTGGCGTGCCGGAGGTTGCCGCGCAGGGTCTCGTCCCGCACGGCGTCGTGCGCCGCCTTCGGAAAGGCCGGCATTCCCAGATACGTGCCGCTCATGCCGCCGGTTCCTCCTCCGTGCTCGCCAGGATCTCCGCGATGTGCACCGGCCGCATGTCGCTGCTCAGCCGCGTCATCGTGCCGCCGATGTGCATCAGACAGGAGTTGTCGGCCGCGCACAGCACCTCCGCGCCCGTCGAGGCGGCGTTGCGCACCTTGTCGGCGCCCATGGCCGCCGAGACGTCCGCGTTCTTCAGCGCGAAGGTCCCGCCGAAACCGCAGCACTCCTCGGCACCCGGCAACTCGACCAGTTCCAGGCCCTTCACGGCCTGCAGCAGCCGGCGCGGCCGGTCACCGAGCCCCAGCCCGCGCAGCCCGTGACAGGTCGGGTGGTAGGTCACCTTGTGCGGGTAGTACGCCCCGACGTCCGTGACCCCCAAGACGTCCACCAGGAACTCCGTCAGCTCGTACGTCTTCGGCACGACCGGAGCCAGAGTGGCCGCGAGAGCGTCCCCGCGGCCCTCGGCCCGCGCCCGCTCACCCATCCGCGGATACAGCTCCCGCACCATCGCCCCGCACGATCCGGACGGCGTGACGATCGCCTCGTACTCCCCGAAGACATCGGAGAAATGCCGGGCCAGCGGCTCCGCCTCATGGCGGTATCCGGTGTTGTAGTGCGCCTGTCCGCAGCAGGTCTGGGCCATCGGGAAGTCGACCTCGACGCCCAGTCTGGTCAGCAGTTTCACCACGGCGCGCCCGGTGTCCGGATAGAGCGTGTCGTTGACGCAGGTCAGGAACAGGGCGACACGCATCGCGGCTCCTTGTGTTCGATCATCGGATGAGTGCAGCGTAGTCGGGGGTGCGGGGTCTGGGGGAGACCCGGCTCACCCTCCGGCGAGCCGGGCCTGGGCCTCGCGCCAGGGCGCGGTGTCGCCCCGCGGCTCGTAGCGGGTGAGCGGCTGGGTACGGGTGAGCAGGCGCCGCCCGCTCGCCAGGTCGCCCACCAGCCCGTGCGCCCGGGCCTGGACCAGTACGTTGCCGAGCGCGGCCGCCTCGGTCGGGCCCGCCACCACTGGCAGCCCGCACGCGTCGGCGGTCAGCTGGCACAGCAGGGCGTTGCGGGTGCCGCCGCCCACCACGTGCACGACGTCCACGGGGTGGCCGGCCAGCCGCTGGGCGTCCTCGACGGCCTTGCGGTGCGCGAGGGCGAGCGAGTCGAGGATGCAGCGCGTGATCTCGGCGGGCGTTTCGGGCACCGGCTGCCCGGAGGCGCGGCACGCGTCGGCGATCCGCTCCGGCATCCGGCCGGGCGCCAGGAACGCCGCGTCGCCCGCGTCCACCACCGACCGCAGCGCCGGCACCTGCGCCGCCTCCTGCAGCAGCGTGCTCAACTCCGGGTCGCCCCAGGCCCGTACACACTCCTGGAGCAGCCACAGCCCCATGATGTTGCGCAGGTAGCGGACCGTGCCGTCCAGTCCCAGTTCGTTGGTGAAGTTGGCGCTCCGGCTCTCCTCGCTCAGCACCGGCGCGTCCAGCTCCAGACCCGCCAGCGACCAGGTGCCGGTGCAGATGTACGCGAACCGCTCCCCGTCGGCCGGCACGGCGGCCACGGCGGACGCCGTGTCGTGCGACCCGACCGCCGTCACCGGCACCGGCCCGCGCAGCCCGGTCGCCTCCAGGACCTCCGGCCGCAGCACGCCCGCCGGATCGCCCGGCCGCCGCAGCGGAGCGAACAGACCGAGGTCGACACCCAGCCGGGAGGCGATGTCGTACGACCACTCGCGGGTGCGCGGGTCGATCAGCTGGGTCGTCGAGGCGTTGGTCAGCTCGGTGCCCTGCTCGCCCGTCAGCCAGTACGAGAGCAGATCAGGGATGAGCAACAGCCGTCTCGCGGCGCCCAGTTGGGCCGAGTCCCTTGCGGCGACCAGCTGGTACAGCGTGTTGAAGGGCGCGTACTGCAACCCGGTCGCCGCGTACAGCCGCTCGGCGGGCACGGTCGCCCACACCTTCTCCGCGACGCCCTCGGTGCGGGAGTCCCGGTAGTGCACGGGGTTGCCGAGCAGCGCCCCGTCGGCGTCCAGCAGTCCGTAGTCCACCGCCCAGCTGTCGAGGCCGACCGAGTCGACCTGCCCCGCCGCCCGCAGTCCGTCCAGCACGCCCCCGTACAGGGCGAGAACGTCCCAGCGCAGGCCCTCCGGAACGCGCACCGGCCGGTTCGCGAACCGGTGCGCCTCCGTGAGCTCCAGGCTGTCGGGCCCGACGCGGCCGACCATGACGCGCCCGCTGGACGCGCCGAGGTCGACCGCGGCGTACGACTTCACGAGCGCGCTCACCGCAGGAAGGCGGCCGCGACGCCGGCGTCGACCGGGACGTGCAGCCCGGTGGTGTGGGTCAACTCCCCACCGGTCAGCGCGAACACGGCGTTGGCCACATGCTCGGGCAGCACCTCGCGCTTGAGGATGGTCCGCTGCGCGTAGAACTCGCCCAGCTTCTCCTCCGGCACCCCGTACACGGCCGCGCGCTGCGCGCCCCAGCCGCCCGCGAAGATCCCCGAACCACGCACGACGCCGTCCGGGTTGACCCCGTTGACGCGAATGCCGTGCTCGCCCAACTCGGCCGCCAGCAGCCGTACTTGATGGGCCTGGTCGGCCTTGGTGGCGGAGTAGGCGATGTTGTTGGGACCGGCGAACACGGCGTTCTTGGAGGCGATGTAGACGATGTCGCCGCCCAGCTCCTGCGCCGTCATCACCCGGGCCGCCTCCCGCGAGACCAGGAAGGAACCGCGGGCCATGATGTCGTGCTGCAGGTCCCAGTCCTTCGCCGAGGTCTCCAGCAGCGGCTTGGAGATGGAGATACCCGCGTTGTTGACGACCAGGTCGACCCCGCCGAAGGCGAGGACGGCCGCCTTGAACGCCTCGGCGATCTGCTCCTCGGACGTCACGTCGACGCTCACGGCGACGGCCTTGTCCGGTCCGCCCAGCTCCTCCGCCACCTGGGCGGCGTTGTCCACGTTCAGGTCCGCGACCACCACGCAGGCACCCTCGGCGACCAGCCGCTGCGCGATCGCCTTCCCGATTCCGCTGCCCGCGCCCGTCACCAGCGCCACCCGCGTCGCCAGCGGCTTCGGCCGGGGCATCCGCTGGAGCTTGGCCTCCTCCAGCGCCCAGTACTCGATGCGGAACTTCTCCGACTCCTCGATGGGCGCGTACGTCGACACGGCCTCGGCCCCGCGCATCACGTTGATGGCGTTGACGTAGAACTCACCGGCCACCCGGGCCGTCTGCTTGTCCTTGCCGAAGGAGAACATGCCGACACCCGGCACCAGCACGATCGCCGGGTCGGCGCCGCGCATGGCGGGGGAGTCGGGCAGGGCGTGCCGTTGATAGTAGGCCGCGTACTCCTCGCGGTACTCGGCGTGCAGCTCCTTCAGCCGGGCGACGGCCTCCTCCAGCGGGGCGGCCGGCGGCAGGTCGAGGACGAGCGGGCGCACCTTGGTCCGCAGGAAGTGGTCCGGGCAGGAGGTGCCGAGCGCGGCCAGCCGCGGGTGCTCGGCGCGCGCCAGGAACTCCAGCACGGCCTCGGAGTCGTTGAAGTGCCCGACCTGCGGCCTGTCCTGGGAGGCGATGGCCCGGACGTACGGCGCGAGAGCCGCCGCCCGCTCACGACGCTCCGCGGGCTCCAGCGCCGCGTACCCGTCGATCACCGGTCCGAAGGGCTCGGGCTTGCCCCTGTCCGCCAGGAACGCCTCGGCGGTCCGGATGATGTGCAGCGAGTTGCGCTCGCACTCCTCCGAGGTGTCACCCCATGCCGTGATCCCGTGCCCGCCGAGGACGCAGCCGATGGCCTGCGGGTTGGCCTCCTTGACCGCGGCGATGTCCAACCCCAGCTGGAAGCCGGGCCGCCGCCACGGCACCCACACCACCGTGTCGCCGAAGCACTCGGCGGTCAGCTTCTCCCCGTCGGCGGCGCAGGCGAGCGCGATCCCGGAGTCGGGGTGCAGATGGTCGACGTGCGCGGCCTCCACGAGCCCGTGCATCGCCGTGTCGATGGACGGGGCGGCGCCGCCCTTGCCGTGCAGGCAGTAGTCGAACGCGGCGACCATCTCGTCCTCGCGCTCCACGCCCGGGTAGACACCCTTCAGCGCCCGCAGCCGGTCCAGCCGCAGCACGGCGAGCCCGGCCTCGGTGAGCGTCCCGAGGTCGCCACCGGACCCCTTGACCCACATCAGCTCGACGTCACCGCCGGTCACGGGGTCGGTGTCGGTGCCCTTGGCGGAGGCGTTGCCGCCGGCGTAGTTGGTGTTGCGGGGATCGGAGCCGAGCCGATGGGAGCGGGCCAGGAGGGCGGCGGCTTCGGGGTGCGGTGCCATGAGCGGGTCTCTTCCTTGCGTCGTCGGGACGGTGCGGGTGTACGCGAGGCGGGGTCAGGCGCCCCAGCCGGCTTGGGTGCCGCCGACGCGCTCGGCGGTGATCCGCTCCTGCCATCCGGAGCGGTGGTAGGCGGTGATGGGGTCGGGGTCGAGGCCCATGTCCTGGCGGAGGTCGGCGAGGAGGGGGCGGACGTCGGTGTTGTAGG
>NZ_JBITSP010000022.1:0-74564 GCF_044540925.1 Streptomyces sp. NPDC085900
AGGCGCTCTTCGAGGGGCACCGGCTGACGCCGACCCAGCGGCGCATCGCGCACAGCATGGTGCGCCGGGCCGCCGACGTGCCCTTCCTGTCCAGCATGGAGCTGGCCGAACTGGCCCGGGTCAACCAGCCGTCCGTGGCGCGCTTCGCCGTCGCCCTCGGCTTCGACGGTTACCCCGCCCTGCCGTCGCCCATCCGTCCAGCCGGGACGCCCGGCCATCGCCAGTAGAAGGTCCGCCCGCCGTTGCCGGGCAGGGCGTAATCACAATTGCACGCGCGCACCAGGAAGTGCGTCGCGGGAACCCCCGGTCCAGCTGGCTGAGGCCGCTCTGGCCCTGCACCCCACCCTCGGACTGCTGACCGGCGGCCTACGACCACTGCGCCGCGTCGGCACGGCACTCGACGACCCACCCGAAGGCGTGAAACGGACCACCTGGACGAGGAAACTGATCATCCCCCTCCTGTGCGCCCCCGACTCCTGAACAACTCCCACGCACCGGGCGCCCACAAGGACGCACAGCGATCTGCATCAAGAAGGTCAAGCAACGCTCCAAGCACGCAGCTGACGACCCACCAGGCCAACCCCCAACGCACCGGAACCCGCGTCTCGCACCAGGGCTACCGCCTCCTTCGGCGGATACTCAAGACGGCACCCATTCAGCACCAGATACGCCTCCGCGCAGTGCCACGCGAACGCCTCGTTGGAGTGCTCCAGGCACGGAAGCCGCACCAGCGTCTGCAACAGCGCCGCCGCCTTCAGATACAGGGACCCGTACACATCGCGCTCCAGCGCCCGGGCATTGACCCGGGCCACCGCCGCGTACAGCGGACCGTAATCGTCCACCTGCGGATCACCGGGCAGCAGCTCGGCAGCATGCAGCAGAAAAGTCACATCGAGGGGGTGAAGCGGTTCCTGCCGAGTCACGCGACGTTGCCCCGCTCCTGCTCCTCAAGATCACGCCGCGCGGCGAGCTCCGCAGCACGACGCTCCCTGTCGGGCTCAGCGGAGCCGGCCGCTTCAGCGAAGGCGTCGCCGCTGCGAGCCATCGACTTGCCGAATGCGTCGAGGAAGTGCGTCTCCACCGCGGTGGCACGGGCGTAGGCAGCGGACAGGATGTACTCCTGCAAGCTGACGCCTTCCTGTCGCGCTGCGGCCTCGATCGCTGCGCGCTGGGCCGGGTCGGGAAATCGTAGGTTCATCGCTTTGGGCTGAGGCATGGTACCGATGGTATCGCCGGTACCACCGGTCGGCCACCTCGAAATGGGGAGACTTCGCACGATGCCCATCAGGCTGCGACGCAAGATCAGCCTGGACGACGTCCGCGAAGCCCGCCCGGTCGCGGAAGAAGCCATCGATACCCCGCGTCTGCTGTCCGCCGTGCCCCGGCCCGGGTGGGTCACGCAACGCCGCGCCACCTGCAACGCAACATCCGGAAAAGGACCTTGTGTGCCCATCGCCTACGAGCGCATCGGCCGCGCGCCCGTGAGCGCGACGGCCACGCAGCACATGGTGCCCACACGCGACACCGTCGAACTCGCCACCGACGTCTACCTTCCCGCCTCCCCGGGCTGTCACCCCGCGGTCCTGTTCCGCCTGCCGCGCGACAAGAACAGCCGCCTTGCCCGTCGAAGAATTCGCGTCCGGTGCGACGTAGTGGGCGATCGTCCGTGCGCCGCATGCCCGGCCGGCCGAAGTTGCAGGCGACGAGGACGCGGCGTAGCCGTCCTCGGATTCGTGCACGAAGGGCACGGTCTCGCCCGGCAGCCGAACTTGCCGCACACGTCCTGGACGACCGCGGCGCAACCGTGCGCGGTGAGTTTCGCGGCGATCTGCTCCATGTACGGCGGCCGTGCGGGCTCGGCATTGCGAGCATCCGCGTACCGGCGTGACGGATGCCCTCACAGCAGCCGCGAGGACGCGGGCCAGCGGGTGCTGAGGGTACGGAATGACGGGGGCGTGCTGAGGCGCATGCAGGCCGCCGCGTCACCCGGCCGGCCACGGGCGGCGGCACCTGTACGACCTCGGCTTGTCACCCGGACGAGCCGCGACAGCGGCTGCGGCTTGGCTTCGAGCGCGCTCCAATCCCTAGAGTTCCGGGGATGGACTTCCGCCCGACGGGTACGCCCTGCCACCGAGGACCACGGTCGCGAACGGCGACCGTGAACGCGCCGGTGAGCGCGATGTTGACCTGGTCAGGCCGGTTGTCTGGACAGAGGTGATCCGATGAAGGTGCTGGTGACCGGCGGGACGAGCGGACTCGGACTCGCCATGGCCTCAACCCTGGCCGCTGCGGGAGCCTCCGTCGCGCTGACGACCAGGAAGTAGCCGGTCAGATTGGTGTCGATCACCGCGCGGAAGGCGTCGGACGGCACCTCCCAGAAGCCCTGCGGCTGTGTCATGAAGCGCGGGTTGACCGTGCGCATGCCGATGCCGGCGCCCGCGAGGTCACGCCACGGATGCTGGCATCCGGCGGTGGCCGCATCGTCAACATCTCGATCAACCACTCGACCATGCAACGCGCTGGCTTCGTTCCATACGGGCCGTCGCGTGCCGGCAGCGAGGCGCTGTCTCGCATCATGGCGGCAGACCTGCGGGGCACGGGCGTCACCGTCAACCTGCTGCTGCCCGGAGGCGCGACGGTCACCGGGATGCTGCCCCCGGACGTCGCCACCGAGGGCCACGGGTTCCTGAGTCCCGCGGTGATGGGGCCGCCCATCGTCTGGCTGGCCTGCGACGACGCAGCCGGCGTGCAGGACGAGCGCATCGTCGCCGCAGAGTTCGAACAATGGCTGCGGGACTGGGAGAGCCGACAGTGAGGGCGTGAGCGTGCGTGGGTGCCTGGACGCCGTGGATGTGCCGCATGAACGCTGAGCCGGTGCGGACGTCCGGAAGAAGGGCGCTCGCCACGGTCGCTCCGACATGGGACTCGCGCTGTCCGGCAGGATGACCGCGGAGGTCAAGGTCGCGGAGCGGTCCGGCATCAGCAGTTTCGGCGCGATACCGGTCGGGCGAGCGGTCCATCCGGTGGGGGTAGCTGGCTCGACGTGGGGAACGAAGACAGACCGGGGGCTGTCGTTGCGGACCTCGACCTCGACCGGCGCCTCATCACCGCCGGCGCCCACGGGGCAATGCCGGCCGGCACCGTGTCGCCGCCGGCCTTGGTGCCTGGGGCAGGCCGGCGGCGACGTGCGGGACGCCGGGCTTGCCTTCGGCCCGGGCGACGCGGAAGAGGGCAGCGCCGTGGGCCGGGCCGGCGGCGCTGATCGTGCCGGCGCTCTCGGTGCACCGGCCGGTCCAGGCGTTCTTCAGGGTGAACCGGCTTCCGTTCGGGCTGACCGAGGACGCCTTCGTGGTGGGTCGCCGGGCTGTCGCCGCGGTTGAGCAGCACTCAAGCTGGTCAACCGCAAGAGCGGCAAGGTCATGGACGTCTCCGGCTCCTCCGCCTCCGACGGCGGGCCTGTCATCCAGTACACGTGGTCCGGCGGCGCGAACCAGCAGTGGAAGCTGCTCCCCGACTACGACGGCTCGTTCCGCCTGTCCAACGTCAACAGCGGCAAGGTGCTCCACGTCCCGGGCGGCTCCAACAGCAACGGCACAGCCCTGGACCAGCGGTCGGACGTCGACGGCACCCACCAGTGGTGGAAGCTCGTTCCGGCGGCCACCAGCGGCTACTACCGCCTCGTCAACATTAGGAGCGGACTGTGGGCAGACGTGCAGAGTGGATCCACCGCCGACGGCGCCAAGATCATCCAGTGGCCCGCCAACGGCGGCTCCAACCAGGAATGGCAGCCAGTGGGACTGTGACGGCCCTGGTCACGGGAGCGGCGGCGCCCCGACTCGCCGCCGCGGCCTGGCTCCGGCATCACAGGATGACCAGGTGGCGGCTGGGCAACGGCACGGGCGTACCCGCGCCCCGCCTGCTGACCGAGAAGGGCACCCCCGTCTACGTCCAGCGGCAGGACGAGGTCCAGTGGGCCGACGGGGCCGACTGGAGCGGACGCCTGCTGGACGACACGTACCCTTCGCGGTCCGCCGAATGCTTGACCTCGGAGGCCACGAACAGCACGTCGCGCGGCTCCCAACTCCCCAAGGTCGCAAGCGGACGCTCGACGTACCACCCGCCCCGACACCGTCTGCCTTCGCCGACGCACAACCTGTTGTTCCTCTATGCGCGGGCTGCTTGATGCAACGCAGCCGGTGAGTCCCGGCTGACTCGTGCTGTGGTGGCGCATCATCCCCGGCTACGGGTGGGTAGTAGGGGCGACGGCCTCAGCGATGGCGGCGGCCAGCGGTTCGGGAGCCTCCACCGGAAGGAAGAACACCGAGCCCGGGATCGTCACCACCCGGGCGTTGGGGCAGGCCTTCAGGGTGCTGCGCTCGGCGTCGGTGAGCCCGCCGTCACCCTTCTCGGCATGGATGATCCAGGTCGGCACGCCAGCCTGGCACAGCCGGACGGCCCGCTGCTCATCCTGGTGCAGCCATCGCGTGTACTCCAGCAGGATCCACCGCATGACTGCCGGGTCGTTTCTGTCGAAGTCGGCGCGCAGTTCGGCCTGGCGCTCGGTGGACATCCGCATGTGCTTGAGCATCACCCCGGTCGCCTTGCCCAGCAGCCTGACCGGGATGCCGCCGAGTACGCGGCCCAGCGCCACGAGCGTGCGGAAGAAGGCGGGTTCGTCGGGGGAGCTGAGGCTGACGCCCGACAGCACGACCGGCCCGGTGAACGCGCCGGAGGTGACCATCTCCACCGCGACGCAGGCGCCCATGCTGAACCCGGCCACGACATCCGCCCGGATCTCGACCGCCAGCTCCGCCGAAACCCGGGCGTAGGACGCCATGCTGCAGTCCTCCAGAGGTGCCGCCCCTGCGTGTCCTGGCATGGTCGCGGCTACCAGGCGCAGCCCTCCGAGAACGGGTTGCGCCATCACCTCCGCGAACGAGTCGGCGCTGCACATGCCCCCGGGAAGCAGTAGCACTGTGTTGGTGGCGTCTGCCGGGCCGGATTCGCGCAGCTGCCAGTCAGTGCCCATCACCCATCGTCTCCTCCCTGCCGTGCGGTGTGGGCCCGAAGGCCGGCGCGTTACGGCTGGGCACCCAATCGGACAGAAATGGCGACCGCGGTGGAATGCTCCTTGTTCCACGCTAGAAGCGTTGATCGTGCTGCGCGACCGGCGGGCAACCGGGGGTGGCCCGGGCTCGACTGCAACCAACGGACAAGCCGTTAGCGCGAAGGCTTTGATCTTGAGTTACATGCCATCGCCCCGGGAGGGCGGCGGTGCGTCGGTGAGCGACCGGGCTGTCCGGTTCCGTGCGACCACATAGCGCGCGGTGAGCGGTGCCTGGATGGCGTAGAGATTCCTGGGTGGCGAAGAAAGAAGAGCCTCGCCGCGGTCGAGCAGGCCCCCGCGTCGGGTGCGTCCGGTCCGGACCGGCGTCTCTTTGGCTCGGCTCCCGCAGAAACGTGCGGGATACACGAATGCGCAGTACGCCGTAACCGCCCCTTGGCACGCTTCCCTCGTCGTTCAAGATCGGAAGGGGAGCCCATCGTGGCAGATCTTCAGGTCGGAACGGGAACGAGCCGACGCGCGTTTCTTCGCAGTGTGGGTGTGACCGGCGGTGCGGGCGCCATGTTCGCCACGATGGGGGCGCTCGGTCTCGCCCCCACCGCCGCCTACGCAGCAGAGAAGGAAGCACCGTTCCGCGCCCCTCGGCGCAGCGATTTCACGCTCCAGGGTCGCAAGGGCAGGCCCGCCAAGGTCGTCGTCATCGGCGGCGGCATAGCCGGCCTCACCTCTGCCTACGAACTCGGCAAGGCCGGCTATGACTGTACGGTCCTCGAAGCACGCGATCGCGTAGGAGGCCGCAACCTCACCGTACGCGGCGGCGACCGGCTGACCGACATCAACGGTGTCAGCCAGACCGCGCGATTCGGCAAGGGCCAGTACATGAACGCCGGCCCCGCACGCATCGCCCAATGGATGGTCACGCTCGACTACTGCCGCGAACTCGGCGTGCCCGTCGAGGTCTTCACGAACCCAACGCCAGCGCGCTCATCTACAACGAGACCACCGGCATGAAGGCGCCGGTTCAGTACCGCACCGCCAAGGCCGACGTTTACGGCTACGTCTCCGAGTTGCTGTCCAAGGCTACGAACTCTGGGGCGCTGGACGCCGAGTTGACGGCGGACGACAAGGAGCGGCTGCTGACTTTTCTCAAGAGCTACGGCTCGCTCGGTTCCGACTACACGTACACGGGGACCGAACACCGTGGTTTCAGTGTCGCCCCGGGTGCCGCCGGCACTCCCGGCGAGGAACTCGGCGGCGTACCCTCCCTCTCCGAGGTGTTCGCCTCCAACGTAGGCCGCTACTTCGCCTTCGAGTTCGGCTACGACCAGGCGATGCTGATGTTCCAGCCCGTCGGCGGCATGGACCGGATACCCATGGCGTTCGCCCGCGCCATAGGCGAGGACAGGATCCGCACCGGCGCAGCTGTCACCGACATCAAGAACACCTCCGACGGCGTGCAGGTCACCTACACCCAAAAGGGTCGCACCCGCACCATCACGGCCGACTACTGCATCGCCACCCTCGCCCCGCACATCCTGGCCAAGACCTCGCACAACCTCGGCACCGCGGTGCAGACCGCCCTGCGGGCGGTGAAGCCTTCCTACGCCTCCAAGATCGGCCTCGAGTACAAGAGCCGCTGGTGGGAGAGAGATTTCAGGATCTTCGGCGGCATCACCGAGACCGACCTGGACCTCGATCACATCTGGTACCCGTCCTACGGACACCTGGGCGAACGCGGCCTGATCATCGGCTACTACAACACGGGCGCCCACTCCGAGGTCTACTCGGCGCTCACCCCGGCCCAGCGCCTGGAACGCGCCCTTGACCAGGGCGTCAAGATCCACGGCGGCAAGTACCGCAGCGAACTCGCCGCGTCGTACTCCCACCAGTGGAAGCTCGTCCCTTACCTCGAAGGCGCTTGGCACTCCATGCCCGGTGGCCCCGACGCACCGGCGTACGCGCCGCTCAACACGGCCCAGGGGCACGTGTACTTCGCCGGCGACTACCTCAGCTATCTGGACGCCTGGCAGCATGGCGCGATCTCCTCTGCCCGCAAGGTCGTCACCGAGCTGCACCAGCGCGTGCTCGCCTCCTGATGAGCCTTCGTGGCTGCCGACCGTTCCTCTGTACGTGATTGCGGAGTAGACAACTCTCCAGCCCGCCGTCAGCCCACCGCGGGCCTTCGCACGACGCCATGCCTCGCGGCGGCCAAAGCGGCCCCTCCGCTCTACGCCCTGGGTGCGTACCCGTCCGGCGAGAGTTCGGAAAGGGGTCCTTTTTCTGCCCCCGGGGGGGCTAGTGTCCGGGGTGAACGGCGTGGACGCCGGTGCACCAGGTGGTGGATGGTGGTGCCGTGCTCGGCCGCCAGCTGGGCGAGCCGGCCTCCTCGCCCGAAGCAGTGCCAGATTGAAACTGCCCGAATACCTCAGGTTCACGGGGGCCGGATGTCTGGCAAGGTGGTATCCGAGGCGGCATAGAGGAACTCCAGGAGCTTGCCGTATGCCTTTCTGTGCGCTCCGCGAAGGCGGAGAAAAGCACCACCGACGGCACCTGGCAGGTCGAGGTGACCCTCAGCCCAGCCGACCGGACCCGCTTCGCCGCCCTCACCGGATCCATCGCAGGGGCCCCGGTCCCGCGCAACGGATTCGCCATCGTCATCGACGGCAAGCTCTGGGGCAGGCCCTCCGTGACCTCCTCGATCACCGGCGGCCGTTTCGAAATCGTCGGGGCCTACGTCGGAGACCTCACCAGCGCCACCGCCCACCACCTCGCCCACCGGCTGGATCCCGGCAAATGAGTAGCCGACTCAAACCTCCGGGCCACTGGCCGGAGGTTTCACATGGAGTGGGTGACGAGAATCGAGCTCGCGCTGAATTGGACGTCGATGTCGTGCAGGTCGAAGGGGTCGAAGACCAGCTCGACCTGCCGCCCGACCAGCGACGCGTCGACGCTGTAGATGTTGGACTGAGTAAATGGAGCAGAAAGCTCCACCGGTCAACGATTCGACCGTCATCGACCGCGACGCAGAACAACCGGCCCGCCGAATGAAGTAGTCGTACACCGCAGGTTCGGCATGGCCCGTGCCGAATTCCACGCCCACGGTCCTCGAAAACGGCCTGCCTGGGACCGGCGCAGCTCGATCACGTAGGGAAGTACCGCGGGGAACTCGGCAGCCGACCTGCCAAACCGCAGCGGCCCGACGCTCTGCAAGGGCATCAGCTCCCAGTCCCACCACGCCGAATCCGTTGCGGCACCCCGGCTCTCCGCCCGCCCTGTATTGCCCGTCCCGCTCTCACACCGAGCCGCTCCGGCTTCGATCGCCCAGCGCCGTTTCGGCAGTACCAAGCCCAAGACTCAGTGAATGAACTGGGTGGCCCGGTACAGCGCCGCACCAAGAAGGCTTCGGGGAGGGCGCCGCAGGCATCGGCCTGCCACGCCCGTCCGGCTGTTTCCTGCTGCTATTCGGCCAGGGGGCGAAGGGCCCCGCCGCGGATCAGCCTCTCGCCAAGAGCACCACGGCCACCCCGATGCCGATCAGGCCTGCTCCGGCTATCACCGCCGCTATCAGCCGCACGCTGCCGAAGTTCTTAGCGCGGGACTGGTCGGTGGGCCGGCCCTCTAACTGGCCCTAACAAAGCCTCTGGACGTGTCGGTGGGTGATCAGGCAGACAGCGAGGCCGAGGAAGGCCTCGTGGATGTCGTCGCGTCGTTCCCACCGGATCCGCAGGCGGCGAAAGCCATGCAGCCAGGAGATCGTCCGCTCGACGACCAGCGAAAGGTGCCCAGGCCGGTGCCGTGGGGCTGTCCGCGTTCGGCGATCGCGGGCTTGATGCCGCGCTGCCGCAGGAGCCGGCGGTACTTGTCGTGGTCGTAGCCGCGGTCGGCGAAGAGCGTGTCGGGCCGTCTGCGCGGCCGACCGACGACGCCCGCAACGGCCGGGATCTTGTCCACCAGGGGCAGCAGTTGGGTGACGTCGTTGCGGTTGCCACCGGTCAGCGACGCCGCGAGTGGGATGCCCTGGCCGTCGGTGATGATGTGGTGCTTGCTGCCCGGGCGTGCGCGGTCGACCGGGCTGGGTCCACTTTTGGGCCCCTGCGGGCGGCCCGGACGTGGGAGGAGTCGATCACCGCCCGGGACCAGTCCAGCTGGTTCTTCGACCGCAGCTTATTCAGCAGCAACTGGTGCAGCTGGTCCCAGACGCCGGCCTCGTTCCAGGCCGCCAGGCGCCGCCAGCAGGTCATCCCGGAGCCGAAGCCGAGCTCCTGGGGCAGGTACTCCCACTGGATGCCGGTGTGCAGCACGAACAGGATCCCGCACAGAGCATGCCGGTCGGGCACCCGCGGCCTGCCCTCGACCTGCTTGGGCGGGGGTGCGGGCAGCAACGGCTCGATCAGCGACCACAGTTCGTCCGACACGATCCACGGCCGCGACTGACGCTTCCCCATGCCCGCATCAACGAGCGATCAAGCCGACAGTCACATGATCAAACGCTTTTGTTAGAGCCAGTAACCCAGCCGCGACCGTGCTGCGAAGCCAGCCGGACCCCTTACGTGAGGTGAGCACCGACCCCATGAACAGCGCGCCGACTCCCCACATCAGCAGAAATACCATCCCGCCGTGCGAGACCTGCGTGCTGAGATGCACCATGACGCACATCCTCACGGCCCTGTACTTGATCAGTCAATGATTGTCCTGGCCTTCAGGGAGACCCCCCTGCGATTCGCGGACGGAGGCCACCGCCGCCGTAGCAAGCCGTCGCGTACGACGGTGACCTGTACCGGCTCGTCTGCCTGCAGACGAATGCCCGCAGCGCCTGCGGCCGATTGGGTGGGCGAGAACCTCGTCCAGGTCGGCGAGGTCGCAAAGCAGATCAGCCTCGGCCACACCCATGCGGCCTCCGATAGCCCCCCGCATGTGCCTTGAGCCAGCGGCCATTGATGTGCGGCATCGGGACCGATAACAGTGACGGGTGACAGAACCTCTTGCCCCTCACCCGGATCGCCGCGTCGCCTCGAAGCCAAGAGGGTGGACCCGACAGTCAGCGCGGGCGATGTTCGCCGCCCTCGCTGCGTTTCTCGTCACTCGCGACGTCACGTTTGGGTTCCAAGCCCGATGACGAGGACGCGCGGTGAGGCAGTGGTGTCCATGTCGGGACGATACGCGCCGATCGCCCCGGTCAGGAAGTGTTGCTCAAGCCACGTGACACGCCCATCCATGGGTCTGCCGATGTTCGATGCCCAGGGTCTTCAACAGGAACCCTGCGCCTGCGAGAATCCGGTAGTGGCACTGCCAGGCGACGTCCCACCCGTCCGGGGCCGACCGCGTCGGCGGCTTCCATGCGCTCGGGTGACAGTTCTGCGTCGTAGGAGACGCCCGTTTCCCCGGAGTCGCGTCGTGCGGTGTTCTCGAAGGTCTTCCGTGCTGCCGTGCGCTGGTGGACGGGCGTCCAGGAGCGCAGTTTTTCTCCCCCGAACGCCGTTACCGCGTCACCAATACGGTTGAAAGGCGTGTTGGTCACCGCGGGGGCTTGGGCCTGTGAGATCACCGGTCGAGGCGGCTACGTCCGAGGGTGTGGATGAGGAAGCGATCACCATCCGGCTCTCGCGTGATCAAGCGTTCGTGCTGTCGGACTGGCTCTACCAAGTCATGTTCCGATCCGACGACCGCCGCACCACAAGCGCACTGGGTGGAGCGGGGGACAGTGGGGAATGACGGTGAAAGCGGGCCTGGGCTATGAGCCCTGGCAGCGGGCGGTCGCCCGGCTCGGCAGCCGCACCCGCTCCGAACGATCACTGCAGCGGTTGGGATCTTTCTGGCGTGTCCGGTCGTTGTTGGGGGCGTCGACTCGTGAGTGGAGGCGGGTTGCGAGGTTGTTGGCCCATTGCATGTCCCGGCACGGGCGGCGGTGATGGTGGCGTTGTCGCGTCCGTAGGCGGCGAAGGTTTCGGCGTCGGTAATTTCGGCCTGGGTGACGTCGGCCTGGAGGTCTTCGTGTTCGACGTGGCCCGATGTCTCGCTGGCGAGAGCACGGTCTTCGGGGCTCGTCCGTAGGCCGATTGAGCATGGACCTGCCGCGACGGGGCAGACGTCGCGGCGCTTGTTCCTGCCGATCGCGCCCGTGGGGGCGCTCGTACGTGAGGAAGACGTGCGTATGCGACGCATCCGGCTCAGAGCCGTACTCGCTGCCTTACTTCTGGCCCTGTGCGCTGTCGTCGGCGCCGCACCCGGCGCCACGGCGGCCCCGGCGATCACGACCACCACCCTGCCGGTGGAGTACCACGCAGACATGGCCGTCGACGCCGTGCACCAGCGGCTGTACATAGCCGACATCGTCTCCGGCTCCGTCGTGGTCACCGACTTCAACGGCCGTGTCACCCGGACAGTCACCGGCCTGCCGGGCGCTGCCGACCTGGTGCTGAGCCCCGACGCCGGCACCCTGTATGTGGCCCTGAGCCGCGGTGACGCCATCGCCGCCGTGAACACCGCCACGTACCGGGCAACGGCCCGCTATGCCACCGGAGCCGGCACCGCCCCGCTCCGCATGGCGTGGGTGGACGGCACGCTTTGGTTCGCCTACGGCGACCAGTGGGAGAGCAACCTCGGTTCGCTCACCTTGGGTGCCCGGCCCCGGGTAAGGCTGGCTCAACTCCCAGAGGGCACCTGGCCCGGACCACCGATGCTGGTGTCCGCCCCCAACGCGCCGGGTCTGGTGATCGCCGCCGATCAGCACTCGACCGCGGGCACGGTCACCGTCTACGACGTGACGTCCGGGACCCCCGTCGTGCGCGCCACGCAGAACAACCCTGGCGGCATCTCCGACGTCGGTGACCTGGCACTGTCGCCCGACGGGCGGACGCTGTTCGCGGTGAGTGGTGCGCCGTACCACCACCTGGCCTTCCGTCTCGCGGACCTGTCTGTGGAGCACATCTACCCCACCGGCGCCTACCCGGACGCGGTCGCCGTCGCGCCCGACGGCACCGTCGCCGCCGGCATCGACAACTCCTACGGCCCCGACGTCTTCCTCTTCGCCCCGGGCGCTGATGCGTCCTCCCAGATCGTCGACCTGGACCCGGGCAGCGGCCTGAACCTGCGTCCGCACGGGTTGGCCTGGTCCCCGGACGGCAGCCGGCTGTTCGCCTTGACCGGGGGGTATGGCGTCGCGCTCACCCTGCACGTGATTGACGTCTGACCCGATCGGTCCAGTCGAGGCGGGCGGCGGACACGCCGCCCGCCTCGTGCGCGATGTGATGACGGGAGTGATGGTGATGAGTGATCTGGCGTCGGGGCCGTCGGCCTGCACGTTGCCCTATGAGGAGCGGCCCCTACGGGTCGCGATGTGAGTCGCAGTGTTCTCCGAGCGGCTCGCCGCCTCGGCGAGGCCCGAACCGCTGCGGCTGCGACTTGACTTGACCGGCTCGGACGTCGGGCAGCGGGTACGGGACCTGGTGGCGCGGGCGAGAGGCAGCCGCATGGCAGCCCCTTGAGAGACCGCGCTTCTCGGGCCGTCCGCGATAACGGCCGCCAGCTCCCGAGCCGCGCGCACGCCGGCCACACGGATGCTCTCGGCGTGCTCTGTCGCCCGCCTCCATGCCGCGCCCCACACGGGATGAAGGCGCGGCTGCAGCCCGCCTTCGCAGCGCAGACCGGGGGCCCGCGTCACCGCCTGCTCCGACCGGTGCTGGGCGGGGCGGCCGGGTCAGGGGCGTACCGCTGCCGCCTTCCCGAGGACCTCGCGGGCCACGGCGAGCGCCTGCGCGCGGTCTTCTGGGACCACGCCGATGCGGGTACGGCGGTCCAGGAGGTCGGACACGTCCAGGGCACCCTCGTGCCGGACGGCCCAGAGGAGTTCGGCGCGGGTGACGGGGTGGCTGGGGAGCACCGGCTCGGCCAGCGTCGGGTCCTGGGCGGCGAGGGCGTGGACCGCCACGGCCTCGGTGCCGTACCGGCGGACCAGGCGGCGGGGGACAGGCAGTGAGCGCAGTCGTTCGGGGGAGGCGGCACCGGTCAGCGGCAGTGCGGCGGTGGGGGAGGGCGCGGCGTGCAGGCCCCTGGCCGTGACGGCGGCGTCCACGGCGTCCTGTGCCATCCGCCGGTAGGTCGTGAGCTTGCCTCCGACCACGGTGGTGACACCGTCGGGCGAGGTCAGTACGGCGTGCCGGCGGGAGATGTCGGACGTGCGGTCCGGGGAGCCGCCGGCCGAGGTGTCGAGCAGCGGGCGCAGGCCGGCGAAGGCGCCGACCACCTCGTCCCGGCCGACCGGCACGTCCAGGGCCGAACCCAGCACGTCCAGCAGGAAGCCGATGTCGGTTTCGGGCACCTCCGGGACATCCGGTATCGCGCCCTCGACCGGCTCGTCGGTGAGGCCGACGTACACCCGGCCGTCCCCCTGCGGCAGGACCAGCACGAAGCGGTTGGTCTCGCCGGGGACCGGGATGTGCAGGCCGGCCGGCAGGGCTCCGAGCCGCTCCGAGCGCAGCACCAGGTGGGTGCCGCGGGAGGGCCGGATGCGGATGCCCTCGGCGAGGGTGCCCGCCCACACCCCCGTGGCGTTGATCACGGCGCGGGCCCTGATCTCGCCCTCCTCGCCGGTGAGTTCGTCGCGGATGCGGGCGCCGGTGCCGGTCAGGTCCAGTGCGCGTACCCGGGTCAATATCCGGGCGCCGTGCGCGGCGGCCGTCCTGGCCAGGGCCGTCACCAGCGCTGCGTCGTCGGTCACCTTGCCGTCCCACGACAGCAGTCCGCCGCGCAGGCCGGCCGCGCGGACCGCGGGCGCCAGGTGCCGGGCCTCGGTCGCGGACAGCCGGCGCGGCGCGGGCAGCACCGGGCGCGGGGTGCGGGCGGCGATCCGCAGCATGTCCCCGGCCCGCAGACCGGCCCAGGTCAGTGAGGCCTGGCCCCGGGACACCAGCGGCGTCAGCGGCAGCATGAACGGCTGCGCGGCCACCAGATGGGGGGCCGTCCGGGTCATCAGCACCCCGCGCTCGACCGCGCTCTCGTGCGCGACGTCGAACTGTGCGGAGGCCAGGTAGCGCAGCCCTCCGTGGATGAGCTTCGAGCTCCAGCGCGAGGTGCCGAAGGCCAGGTCGTGGGCGTCCAAGGCGACGACGTCCAGGCCGCGGGCCGCCGCGTCCAGGGCGACGCCGGCCCCGGTGGCGCCGAGCCCGACGACCAGGACGTCGACCGTCCGGCCGTCCGCGGCCTCGGCCATTTCCCGGCGACGGCGGTGTGCGCTGAGGGACGAGCCGGGCGTGGCCTCGGTGTGGCTCATGGCGTCAGGGTCCTCTCCAGAAGGGTGCGCAGCTCGCCGAGGAACGCGGCCGAGTCCAGCTCCGGGTCGTCCTCGTTGGTCATCGTGCGCAGGGACAGGGTGAAGGACTGCACGGTCAACAGCAGCGCCCGCGCCTGCCGTTCGGTGTGGCCGGGTCGTACCGAACCGTCCGCGTGCCCCTCGCGCAGCGCGTCGCCCAGCAGGCCCAGGAGCGCCTCCTGGCTCGCGCCGCGCCGGTCGAGGACGTACGGCAGGAGCAGTTCCGGGTCGACGTCGACGATCTTGCGGAAGAGCGGGTGATCCCGGAAGGCCTCGACCCCGGTCACGAGCCCGTCCACGATCCGGGTGCGCGTGCCGGTGCCGGGCGCGGGGTCCGGTATGGCCCGGGTGGCCACGGCGATCCACTCGCGCGTCATCAGGTCGCCCACCAGGGTCCGCAGGTCCGGCCAGCGCCGGTACAGCGTCATCCGGGAGACACCGGCGCGGCGGGCCACGTCGGCGAGCGTGGTGCGCCGCATCCCGACGGCCAGAACACAGTCGCGGACGGCGTCGAGGACGGCGTCGTTCTCCGATCCGCCGTCCGAACCGTTGTGACGAATAGGCGTCATGTGTCACAGTGTAACGCCTCGGGGCCGAGACCCAAGCGGTTACGGTGCCGACAGCAAGCCGAGCCGCGCGGAGGCGGGCACCCAGGCCGCCCTGACCGCCCCTCGACCAGCACACTGACCCTGTGAGGACGACCGTTCAATGGACATGCTGTGGAACGGCTGGGGAGACCCGGCCAAGGCGGCACCGCTGCCCGAGACGGTGACCGGCCTGCTGCACGACCTGCTCGGTGTCACACCGCGCAGCACCCCCACCCTCGGCCTGGAGGACATCCGCCCGCCCGCCCCCACGGCAGCCCCCGCCGCCCTGCGCGCCCTCGCCGCGGCCGTCGGTGACGAGCACGTGCGAACGGACGCGCAGAGCCGCGTACGGCACACCCGCGGCAAGTCCACCCCCGACCTGCTGCGCCTGCGCGCCGGCGACGTCAGCGACGTCCCGCAGGCGGTCGTCCTGCCCGCCACCCACGACGAGGTCCTCGACGTCCTGCGCGCCTGCGCGGCGCACGGCCTCGCCGTCGTGCCCTTCGGCGGGGGCACCTCGGTGGTGGGCGGACTCGCCCCGCAGCGCAGCGCGTTCGTCGCGCTGGACCTGCGCCGGATGAACGGCCTGCTCGACCTCGACCCGGTCTCCCGCACCGCGGTCCTCCAGCCCGGCCTGCGCGCTCCCGAGGCCGAAGCCCTGCTCGCCGCGGAGGGCTTCACCCTCGGCCACTTCCCGCAGTCCTTCGAATGGGCCACCATCGGCGGCTTCGCCGCGGCCCGCTCCAGCGGACAGGCGTCCGCCGGCTACGGCCGCTTCGACGAGATGGTGCTCGCGCTGACCCTCGCCACCCCCGAGGGCACGATCGAGACCGGCCGTGCCCCACGCTCCGCCGCCGGACCCGACCTGCGCCAGCTGATCCTCGGCTCCGAGGGCGCCTTCGGCGTCATCACCTCCGTCACCGTACGGATCCGCCCGCTGCCCGAGGTCCGGATGTACGAGGGCTGGCGTTTCGCCTCCTTCGAGGAGGGAACCACCGCACTGCGCCGGCTCGCCCAGGACGGACCCCGGCCGACCGTGCTGCGCCTGTCCGACGAGACCGAGACGCTCGTCGGCCTGGCCCAGCCCGACGCCATCGGCGCCGACCTCGCCGCAGGCGGCGCGGGCTGCCTGGCGATCGCCGGATATGAGGGCACGGCGGAGGACACCGCGTACCGCCGCGAGCGGGCCGCCGCCGTGCTGACGGACTGCGGCGGCACCCCGGCCGGAGCGGAACCGGGCGAACGCTGGGCGCACGGCCGCTACTCCGCGCCGTACCTGCGCGACGCCCTGCTCGACGCCGGCGCCTTCGCCGAGACGCTGGAGACAGCGGCCTTCTGGTCCCGGATCCCCGACCTGCACGGCGCCGTCCGCACCGCGCTGACCGACACCCTCACCCAGGCCGGCACCCCGCCGCTGGTGATGTGCCACATCTCCCACGTGTACGAGAACGGCGCCTCCCTGTACTTCACCGTCGTCAGCGCCCAGGGCGAAGACCCGGTGGCCCACTGGACGCCCTCCAAGCACGCCGCCAACGAGGCCGTGCTCGCGGCCGGCGGCACCATCTCCCACCACCACGGGGTCGGCACCGACCACCGCGACTGGTACGTCCGCGAGGCCGGCGCCCTCGGTGTCTCCGCCCTGCGTGCCGTCAAGCGCCGCCTGGACCCGGACGGGCTGCTCAACCCCGGCATCCTGTTGCCCACCGACTGACCCACCCGATCCGACCGCCTGCCTCGGAGGCCCACCGATGCGCCAGTTCACCGCCGTCATCAACCCCACCGCGGGCGGCTCCAACGGGGCGGCGACCCTGCTCCAGCTGGCCCGGCTGCTGCGCGCGGCCGGCGCCGAGCTGGAGACCGAGTACAGCCGCAGCCTCGCCCACGCCCAGGACATCGCCCGCGACGCCGGCAAACGCGGCCGGATCGTCCTGGCCGTGGGCGGCGACGGCATCACGGGGGGCATCGGCGGCGCACTCAGCGGCACCAGCACCGTGCTGGGCGTGGTGCCCGCCGGACGCGGCAACGACTTCGCCCGCGCCCTCCACCTGCCCGCCGAGCCGGAAGCCCTAGCGCAGATCCTGCTGCATGCCGCGCCCCGGCCCGTCGACACCGTCGAGGTGGAGTCGGCCGTCCACCCGCGCACGGTGGTCCTGGGCAGCGTGTACGCCGGCGTCGACGCGCAGGCCAACCTGCACGCCAACAACGCCCGCCTGCTGCGCGGCGCCGCCTCCTACTACGCGGGCGGTCTGCGCGCCGTCACCACCTGGCGTCCGGCCGACTACCGGGTCACCGTCGACGGCGAGGAACACCTCCACCGCGGCTACACCGTCGTCGCGGCCAACTCGCCCTACTACGGCTCCGGCCGGCTCATCGCGCCCGACGCGCGCGTCGACGACGGGCTGCTGGACGTGGTGCTGATCCGCGAGGCCCCGCGCAGGCTCTTCTTCACCCTGATGAACGAACTGAAGACCGGCGCGCACGTCCATCGCCCCCAGGTGCGCGTCCTGCGCGGCCGGGAGCTGCGCATCGAGGCCGGCCGGCCCGTCCCCTACGGCGCCGACGGCGAGGTGGAGGCCACCCTCCCGGTCACCGTCCGAGTGCGGCCCGGGGACCTTTCGGTGCTGTACTGAGGAAGAACGTCGAGGCCCCGACAGCGTTGCGAAGATCAGGCAACGCTCCAGGCACGCAACTGGCGGCCCACCAGGCCAACGCCCGACACGCCGGAAGCCGCGTCCCGCACCAGGGCTACCGCCTCCTTCGGCGGGTACTCCAGACGGCACCCGTTCAACGCCAGATACGCCTCCGCGCAGTGCCACGCGAACGCCTCGTTGGAGTGTTCCAGGCACGGAAGCCGCACCAGCGTCTGCAACAGCGCCGCCGCCTTCAGATGCAGGGACCCGTAGACATCGCGCTCCAGCGCCCGGGCATTGACCCGGGCCACCGCCGCGTACAGAGGACCGTAATCGTCCACCTGAGGATCACCGGGCAGCAGTTCGGCGGCGTGCAGCAGAAAAGTCACATCGAGGGGGTGAAGCGGTTCGTGCTGAGTCACGCGACGTTGCCCCGCTCCTGCTGCTCCTCGAGATCATGCCGAGCGGCCAGCTCCGCAGCGCGACGCTCCCGGTCGGGCTCGGCTGAGCCGGCCGCTTCGGCGAACGCGTCGCCGCTACGCGCCATCGACTTTCCGAAGGCGTCGAGGAAGTGGGTCTCCAGGGCGGTCGCACGGGCGTAAGCGGCGGACAGGATGTACTCCTGCAGGCTGACGCCCTCCTGCCGTGCCGCAGCCTCGATCGCTGCGCGCTGAGCCGGATCGGGGAAGCGTAGGTTCATCGCTTTGGCTGATGCATGGTAGCGAGGGTACCGCTGCGGCCCTGGCCATCGAACGTCACCGCGCCGAACAGGCCCGCCACGCGGCCGAGGCCAAGGAGAAGGCCGCCCGCGACGACCTCGCCTTCCTCCTTCAGGCCAGCACCCGCCTGACGTCCGACCTGGACTACACCCAGACCCTGCAGCGCCTGGCCTCTTCCTGTACGCCCACGCTGGCACCGCTGTGCGCGGTCGACGTCGTCGACGCCGGCCGGGTCTGGCGCATCGCCACCGCCGCGCCCACCGCCGAGCAACGGGAACTTCTGGCCTCACACATCCCCGTCTACGCCGCCGCCGACGATGCCGTCGCCCGCGTCCTGGCCACCGGCCTGGCCGAGGTGGCCCGCCGCACGCCCACCGGCCTCGGCCTCTGGACCGAGCTGAAGGTCACCGGCTACCTGTGCGTCCCGCTCCTGGACCGCGGCCGGGCCTTCGGCACGCTCACGCTGCTGTCCACCGGCGAAGACATCTTCGACGGCCACACCGTCGCCCTCGCCGAGGAAGTCGCCCGCAGCGCAGCCTCCGCCGCGCTCAACGCCCGCCAGTACACCCAGCGCGCCGCCCTCGCCCGCGACCTGCAAGCCGGACTCCTCCTGCCCGAGGTGCCCGACGTACCCGGCACCGGCGTCGCCACCTACTACCATCCCGCCGGTGAAGGACTCGACATCGGCGAGGACTTCTACGACATCTTCCCGCTGTCCGGCGGCCGGTGGGCGTTCCTCCTCGGCGACGTCTGCGGACGCGGGGCCATCGCCGCCACCACCACCGCCCTGGTACGCCACACCGCCCGCGCCGTCGCCCGGTTCCTCCCCGAGCCCGACGGGGTCGTCCAAGCCATCAACCAGGCCCTTCTCGACCGCCCGGACAGCCACGGCAACGGCTTCGTGACCCTCGTCTACGGCCACCTCACCGCCACCGACGACGGCGGCCTCGATCTCTCCCTCGTCCGCGCCGGCCACACCGTGCCTCTGCACATCAGCCCTTCGGGCACGGTCAGCGAAGTGGACATCCCAGGCTTCCTCCTCGGCCTGGCGGACGAGCCCCGCCTGCCCGTCCACCGCCTGCACCTCAAGCCCGGTGAGAGCCTCCTGCTCTACACCGACGGCATCACCGAAGCCCACAACGCCGACCGGCACCAGTTCGGCGAAGAGGGCCTGATCGACGCCCTGCGCACCCACCAAGGGGGCTGCGAACGGCCCAGGCCATCATCGACACCGTCACCACGGCGGTACGGGCCTTCGCGGGTCCGCACGACGGGGCCGACGACCAAGCCGCGCTCGCCCTCACCGCAACCCCGCGGTGACGGTACGCGGATGCAGCCGGTCGCCGTCAGCTGGCCGTTTCCGGGTGCGCCGCGCTCAGACGGGCGGTGAGGAAGCGGGCGGCGCGCTCGAGTGCGGCGTCCGCCTCGTCGAGGCGGCCGTAGTGGTGCTGGAAGACGTGGGGGAGTCCGGGCCCGATTTCGAGCGTGACCTCGACGTCGTCGGCGCCCGCACGGCCGGCCAGCCGGACCGCGTCGTCCAGCAGCAACTCGTTCGCCCCGACCTGCACGAGAAGCGGGGGCAGTCCGGTGAGGTCGGCGAGCACCGGGCTGGCCAGGGGCTGCGCCCGGTCGCCTTCGCCGACGTAGAGATCGGCGTAGGCGCACAGGTCGGATTCGATGAAAATGGGGTCGACGCCCTCCTTGGCACGGATGCTTTCTCCGGCGAGGGTGAGGTCGACCCAGGGGGAGAAGACGACCACGGCGGCCGGCTGCGGCAGCCCGGCCTCCCGAGCCGCGAGCAGCGTCGCGATGCTCAAGCCGCCACCGGCGGAGTCACCGGCCACGACGAGGTCCCGTGGGTCGGTTCCCGTATCCAGCAGCTCACGGTAGGCCGCGAGCCCGTCGTCGACCGCCGCGGGGAAAGGGTGCTCGGGGGCCAGCCGGTAGTCCACCGACACCGTTCGCAGTCCGGCGCGGCGGGCCAGCTCACCGACCATACCTGCATGGGTGTCCGGTGAGCCGATGACGTAGCCACCGCCGTGCAGGTAGAGCAACCGCCCCTGGCCGGAGACTTCGGCCGGCTCCAGCTCGAGGGTCGGCCGGCCGCCCAGGACGGTCCTGCGTATGGCCACGCCCTCCGGCGCGGGGCGGGTGATGGCTGCGGCGAAACCGGTGCGCTGCTCGTCGGGGGTGGGCGGCGTCTGGCTGCGAGGGGCGGAACGGAGCATGGCGTCCAGGGCATCGCGCTGCTGTCGGGACATGCGGGCCTCCATGGGTCGGATGCGAGGATGGATTCCTGGGAATCCATCTGCCTGAGCCCAACCGGATTCCATGGAAGATGATTCCTGGGAATCTAATGGAGGTTTCTGTGAGCCGCGTCACCCCGGTCTTCGTCGACCTCGTCCGCGTCGAGACCCGCCTCTACAACGCGGTGAGCGCCCGTCTGCGCGCTGAACAGGGGCTGGGGCTGGGACAGTTCGAGATGCTGGACATCATCGACCGGGTACCGGGGTGCCGCGTACTCGACATCGTCAACGAACTGGCGATCACCGTGGGAGCCGTCAGCAAGGCGGTCGACCGATTGGCGGCCATGGGCTGGTGCGAGCGGGTCGCCCACCCTCAGGACCGCCGCTCGTCAGTCCTCCGCCTCACACCCGAGGGCGACAAGCAGTTGGCCGCTTCCCGTCCCGTCGTCGAAGGCCAACTCCTCTCGCTGACCGCGTCGGTTCCCGCCGACGACCTGGCCAGCATCGCCTCAACCCTGGCCGCGCTGCGAGCGACTCTCGAAGCGGGCGCCGAGGGCCAGCCGGGCTGAGGGTTCACTCAGAGGTCGAGGACGACTTCGCCGGTGGGCCGGCTGCAGCAGACGAGGACGGTGTCGGGTTCGGGGAGTTCGAGGGGTGGGGTGGTGTAGGAAATGTCCCCTGCCACGAGGGGGGTGATGCAGGTGTGGCAGACGCCCGTGCGGCAGGACCAGCGGGTGGGGATGTCGCAGGCTTCGGCAAGGTCGAGGAGTGACGCGTGGGCGGGTGACCACGGGGTGGTGATGCCGCTGCGGGCGAAGGTGATGAGCGGGCCGGTGCCCGGTGCACCGGGTGGTTGGTGCGGACGGACGGCGGCCGTGCCCGTGACGCCGGGGTTGATGGCCGGCAGGGCCCTGAACTGCTCCGTATGGATCCGCTCGGGGCTCAGGCCGTGCTCGCGCAGGATGCCGCCGAGGTCGTCCATGAAGGCGTTCGGCCCGCAGAGGTAGGCGACAGCGTCGGTGGGGATTCCCATCGCCGCGAGCGATGGGGCGGTCGGACGGCCCTGGGTGATGTGCGGTTCGTCGGGATGGGGGGCTTCGGAGGTGTAGTAGACGTACTCGCGGGCGTTGGGGAGTTGCGCCAGGAGGGCGTGGGTCTCGTCCGCGAAGGCGTGGTGGACGCGGTCGTGGGCGGTGTGAATCCACCAGACGGGGCGTGGGTCTCGTGCGTCGGCGAGTCGATGGAGCATGGCGAGCAGGGGAGTGACGCCGATTCCTGCGGAGAGGAGGACGATCGGGCGGGTGTCTCCTTCCAGGACGAACGTCCCGCGAGGGCTGGCGACGTCCACGAGGTCGTCGGAGTGAAGCGCGGCATGGATGTAGCTGCTGACTGCGCCGTGAGGTTCGTGCTTGACGCTGATGCGGTACGTGGTGGCCGTTGGCGCTGACGACAACGAGTAGCTGCGCACTGCGGGGGCCGAATCGCCGACCGTGAGGCGGAGGGAGAGGTACTGGCCGGGGCGGGCCTCGGGCAGCGGTGTGCCGTCGATGCCTTCGAGGTAGACCGACGAGACGTCGGGGGTCTCGGAGACGATGAGGGCGACGCGCATGGTCTTGAAGCCCGGCCACCCTGGCACTTCCCCGGCCTGCTGGGTGCCGGCCCGTTCACCGGACCGGCCCGGTTCCTGTGTGGACTGCTGGGCGGCGGTGAGTTCGCGGAAGGACTGTCGCCATCCCGGGCTGAGGGCGGGGATGGTCAGTGCCTTGCGCAAGGTCGCGGGATCCCGGTCGGGGAGGTAGAGCAGTGCGTCGGTGTCGGCGACGCTGAGTTCTTGGGGGCCCCTGCGGATCAGAGTGATCGCGTCGCCGGCCTGTACGTGTCCTTCGGTGAGGACGCGCAGGTAGAAGCCGGGGCGGTGGTGGGCTACCAGCATGGAGGCCATGGTGGGTTCGCCCAGGCGCATGCCGACGCGGTAGCAGGTGACGCGGGGCTGGGTGACTTCGAATTCGGCTTCGCCGATGCGGTACCGGTCGCCGATGCACACTTCGTCATCGGGCAGGCCGTCGACGGTGAAGTTCTCCCCGAACATCCCGTGGGTCAGGTCGTCGCGGCCCAGGTGCTTCTGCCAGTACTGGTAGGACTGCGACTGGTAGACGAGGACGGCACGAATGTCGCCGCCGTGCCCGGCCAGATCTCCTTGGCCGTCCCCGTCGACGTTCAGCCGCCGCACCATCCGGGGCCCGTGCACGGGGGACTTCCAGGCTCCGGTGTGGACGGTCCTGCCCTGCCAGGAGACGTCCTTGGGCCTTCCTACGTTGACGGACAGCAGCGTGGCCATTGCGGACCTCCTGCGGGGTGGCCGGCCGGGAGACAGCCCCTCATGGCGCTGTGAACTGTGCGCCCTGACCGATCCTAGTTCGCGGGCCGGGGCTGCGCCGCGCTCTATCCCACGGTGCTGCCGCCGTCCTCGGGAGTCCCACAGGTCCGGATGTGCCGCCGTCGTGGCACATCCGCGCGCTGCCCGATCGCGGACGCTGGCCTACCGTGGATGGGGTGACGCGGCGCCCGGCCCCGCCGGCCACCGGCATGCCGAGGAGCAACCATAAACAGCGATATGTATCCGAACCTGGCCGACGTCGTCGCCGAGCGCCTGTACGTCGTCTTCGTCGGGATCAATCCGGGCCTGGCGTCGGCCCTTCGGGGGCACAGCTTCTCGACCCCGGGCAACAGGATGTGGCCGGCCCTGCACCGCTCGGGTTTCACGCCGCGGCAATTCCGGCCCGACCAGGAGCGTGACCTGCTCGGTCTGGGTCTGGGCATCACGAGCATCGTCCGAAGGCCCACGGCCCGGGCGGCGGAGCTCATGCCCGACGAGTACCTCGAGGGAGGAGAGGACCTCGTACGGCGCATGGAAGCCCTACGCCCGACGTGGCTGGCGTTCCTGGGCGTCACCGGGTACCGCGCGGCGTTCGGCGCCGTCGACGCCGGCGTGGGTGCCCAGTCGGCGAGCATAGGCGGCGCCCGCGTGTGGGTCCTGCCGAACCCCAGCGGCCTCAACGCGCACTACCCGCCGGCGGCGCTCGCCATGGAGTTCGCCAGACTCAGGGTCACCGCCGGTCTGCCCGACCGTTCGGGCCTGATCGGCGACGGCCCGTTCGGTCAGTCCGCCGGCTGAGGCGGGGTGCCGGGGCGTGGCGACGGGCGCCCGCCGCCACCGGAGGCGCGCCGCCCTCTGGCCGATGTCCCGATGTGAGGCACATGTGGCACGAGCAGCCCTCCGTCCCGGCCCTCCGCGCGACCTAGCCTCGACCGCGCGACGTGGTCACGCAGGTCTGGCTGACCGCGCCGGGACCGTACGGCATCGCACAAGGAAGAAGGCGTTCCACGCCATGGCGTCGCAATCGGACACCGCTCGAACGGTGATTCACGGACTGGACTTCGGACTCAACGCATGGGTGGTGGACGAGCAGCGACAGCGCTACCTGCACGACCCGGGTTCGGTGGACGAGACATGGAGAAGCTTCTTCGCCTCACGAGCCAGGGTGAGTGCACCCGCCACCGTGAGTGCGTCGGCCTCCGTCAACCGCGCACCAGCCGCCGCCCCGGCAGTGCTCAACGCAGTGCGGATCGCGGCGCTCATCCACGCCTACCGCGTACGCGGGCACCTCATGGCCGCCACGAACCCGCTCGGGTCGCGGCCCGCCGCCGCGCATCCGGAACCGGACCTCGCGGCCTTCGGACTGCATGACGCCGACCGCACGGAGCACTTCGTCGTGGACGGCTTCGCCGGCCGCACCACCATGACCCTCGACGACGTACTGGGCGCCGTAAGGGAGTTCTACTGCGGCACCACCGGCTTCGAGTACATGCACATCCAGGACTTCCGCGAGCGCCGCTGGATCCAGGAACGGGTCGAGGGCCCGCAGCCCCGGCCGGACCGGGCCCAACAGCTGTGCATCCTCTACCGGTTGGGCGCCGCGGAGGCCTTCGAGACGTTCCTGCAGACGAAGTACGTGGGCCACAAACGCTATTCGCTGGAAGGCGGCGAGGCGGCCGTCGTGCTGCTCGACGCCCTTCTGCTCCGGGCCATCGAGGACGGCGTCGCGGAAGCCGTCATCGGGATGGCGCACCGCGGCCGGCTCAACGTCCTGGCCAACATCATCGGCAAGTCGTACGCCCAGATCTTCGGCGAGTTCGAGGATGCCGTGGACCGGGGATCGGTCCAGGGTTCGGGGGACGTGAAGTACCACCTCGGCGCGGAGGGCATCTACCGTGCGCTGCGCGGCGGTTCGGTCGCCGTCTCGGTCGTGGCGAACCCCTCGCACCTGGAGATCGTCGGGCCCGTCGCGCAGGGAGTGGTGCGCGCCAAGCAGGACCTGGCCGGTGACGCCGGCTCGCGGGCCGTCCTGCCGGTCGTCCTGCACGGCGACGCGGCGTTCGCGGGGCAAGGCGTCGTCGCCGAGACCCTGAACATCCCGAGGCACCCGCGCCCGCGGTCGGCTCCAGCCGCCGGCACGGGCTGGAACAGAAGGCCGTCGTGGCCTCGGCGTTCCGGTGAGCACGCGTTCGCGTACCGGCGACACCGAGGAGGACACGGCGCCATGACCGCGCCGGCACGCATCCGTCCCCTCTCCACCCCTCGTCAGGAAGCCGATGACATGCGCATCGCCCTGAAATGCTCGTACGGCGAAAGCTGCCGGAGGACGAGTCATGACTAAGCAGATCAGCTGCCGCACGATCAGTGAGCAGACCTCCTCCATGGACGGCGAAACGGGCGAGCGCGTGCTCGTCGACCGCCTCTGGCCGGACGGCGTGAGCCGGAGCGACGCCCTGCTCGACGCGTGGTTGTCGGCCATCGCGCCGTCCCATGAACTGCAGGGCTGGTACGGCCGGCACCCGCGGGAGTTCGAGAAGTTCCGGCGCCGCTATCTCACCGAACTGTCCGACCAGGAGCACCGGCACGCCGCGGAGCGGCTGCGAGCCATGGCAGACCTCGGCCACGTCACCCTGCTGACCGCCACCCCCGACATGGACCACAGCCACGTCGCCGTCCTCGCCGAATGGCTCGCCAGGAGCGACGGGGACGGCGCCCGTCGCCCGTGGCGCGCGTCCGCCGTGCAGGAACCCGCCGAGCCGGCGCCCAGCCGGTCCGGATACGGTGCGGTCCTCTCCGCCTCGGTGACCAGCCTCAACCCCGCGTCGCTGTCGTTCGTCATGGGCACCGGCATCGTCTCCACGGCCCTGTACGTCAACGGCGCCGGCACCGCCTCCGCGGTGCTGCTGTGGGTGGCCCTGGCCGGCTTCGCCGTAATGATCTCCGCCTACGCCTGGCGGCTGCTGCGCCGACGCGGACGCTTCGTTGCGGACTTCGTCGGACCGCGGGCCTTCGCCTTCCTCACCATCGCCGTGTCCGCCAACGTGCTCGCGGCACGCCTGGTCCCGGACGGTCACATCGCGGTGGCCGGGGCGTTCCTGGCCTTCGGCGCGGTGGGCTGGCTGGTGCTGGACTATGCCGTACCGCTCGCGCTCATCACCACCTTGAAGCGGAACCCGTCGCTGGACCAGGTCAACGGCACCTGGTTCCTCTGGGCGGTCGGCTCGGAATCGGTGGCGGTCGCGGCGGCCTCGCTGGCCCATGCCTCCCCGAGCCATGCGCTGACCGTGCTGGCCGTGGTGTGCTGGGCCATCGGCCTGATCCAGTACCTGCTGACCGCCGCGATCGTGCTGGCCAGACTGTTCGCCAGGCCCATCCGGCCGGAGGGTCTCATGACCTCGGTGTGGATCTTCATGGGAGCGGCGGCGCTCGCGGTGCTCGCCGCCGTACGGCTGATGGCGCTTGCCCCGGGACAGACGCTCCTGTCGCGCCCGCTGCTCGTCGGGGTGGCCGTCGTCCTGTGGGCCTTCTCCAGCTGGCTGATCCCGCTCCTGCTGGCCCTGGGTGTGTGGCGGCACGTCCTGCGCGGTATCCCACTACGCTACGACCTCGGCTGGTGGAACCTCGTCTTCCCGATCGGCATGTACGCCGTCACCACCCACGAGTTGGGATGCGCGACCGCGACCTCGTGGCTGACGAGCGCCGGCCGCTGGGAGGTCTGGGTGGCCGCCGGCGTCTGGGTCGTGGTGTTCGTAACCATGGTGGCCGCCTGGGTGCGTCCCGTCCCGCCGGACGGACGTGGAGCGGGCACCGCTCGGCCGCAGCCCGCTCGGGCGGATGCGTCACCCGCCCGGACGGGGTCGTAGGCCCGGTTGGTCCTGCTCTTCGGCGGCTCGCCGGTCCCAGCCGTGGAAGGACGCGTGCTCGCCGGCGTCCCACTCCTCCCGCAGGCCGGGGACGGCGAGGTCCCAGTCCGGCCGGATCTCCCGGGTCGCCTCGCGCAGGTCGTGCCAGAGGTCGTAGACCGAGGGACGACCCCAGAACCAGTAGCCGTTGTAGACGCTGTGCACGACCAGTCCGGGCTTCAGGACCAGGGTGTGCGGGATCATCGGATCGTGCTCGGGGTCGGTGTACTCCTTGATGTCCAGCTCCCGTTGGACGATCCGGCCCGGATCGGACAGGAACGTCCACTGCGCGCCCACCGAAAGGCGGAACTCCTGCAGCGTGTGGTGCTCGTCGGTGGCGATGGTCGCCATCTGCGTATAGCCCACCGCCGTCTTGGGCTGGAGCACCTCGGCCATCTCCCGGTGCTGCTGGTGCTCCTTGGGGCAGTAGTGCCCGCGCGCCAGCGTGAGGACCAGCGGGTCGCGGCCCTGCAGCTCGCTGAGCGTACGGACCGTGCCGGTGTGGTCGGGCAGGGCGAAGTCCGGGAAGACCCCGCCCGGAACGATGTCGGAACGCATGGCGTCAACCACCTTTCTTCGTCGGCGCAAGGTCCACCGCACGGGGCAGGGGCCCGGCGCGTCAGGCGGGGACCCGCCCCTCGACCTCGCTGGCGCGGGCAACCTGGTGGTGCAGGTCGGTGAGCGCGGCGACGTAGATCTCCGAGAACGTCGGGAACGGCTGGATGGTGTCCCGCAGCACCTCCAGCGGGACGCGGGCGCGGACGGCCAGGGTCGCCTGTTGCAGCCACTCTCCCGCCTCCGGTCCCAGCGCGTAGGCGCCGGTGACCGTCGAGCCGTCGCTGAGCAGGGTGAGGAAACCCACGGCGTCGGCGTAGGCGCGGGTGTAGGCGGCGGTCTTGGCGACCTCGGAGATGGGCACCGTGGCGCTGAAGCGTGCCTCGGCGGCGCCCACGGCGGCCGCCTGCGGGTCGGTGTAGACCACGCGGGGCACGGCGGTGTAGTCGGCGTCGCGGGGATGGCCGAGGATATTGTCGGCGACGACCTCGCCCTGGTACTTGCCGACATGGGTGAGCATCCACAGACCGGTGGCGTCGCCGACGACCCAGAGGCGTTCGGCGGCGCGCAGCCGGCGGTCGACCGGGATGCCTCGGCCGGTGGTGCTCACGCCGACCGTGTCGAGGCCCAGGTCGCGGGTCCGTGGGCGGCGCCCGGTGGCCACGAGCAGTTTGTCGCCGCGCAGTTCCCGCCCGTCGTCGAGGACCAGGACGTACTCCTCGTTCTCGCGCCGGGCGGCGACGGTGCGCGGGCCCAGGACGAGTTCGACGCCGTCACGCCGCAGTGCCTCGCCGAGCGCCCGGCCCAGCGGCTCGGGCTCGCGCGGCAGTACGTGGTCGTCGTGTCCGGTGAGCACCACCTCGCCGCCCAGACGCCGTACCGCCTGGCCCATCTCGACGCCGACGGGCCCGCAGCCCAGGACGAGCAGCCGCCGCGGAACCGCCTTCATGCCGGTCACCTCGCGGTTGGTCCAGATGCCGTCCAGCTCGCGCAGGCCCGGGACGGGAGGCACGACCGGTGAGGCCCCGGTGGCCAGCACGACGTGGTCGGCGGTGTAGCGGGTACCGGCCACTTCCACCACGCCCGGTCCGGCGAGCCGGCCCGAACCCCGCAGCAGATCGATGCCGTTGGCGGCGAGCCAGCGCTCCTGTCCGGCGTCGGAGTAGTCCGACACCATGAAGTCCCGCCAGGCCAGCGCCTGTTCGACATCGACCTCGGCGGTCGCCGCGGCCTCGCGTGCCCCCTGGACGGCCTCACCCGGGCGCAGCAGCGTTTTGGACGGGATGCACGCGAAGTACGAGCACTCCCCGCCGACCAACTCCCTCTCCACGAGCGCCACGCGCAGTCCGCCGTCCGCGAGGGCGCCCGCGCAGTGCTCGCCGGGTGAGCCGCCGCCGATGACGATGACGTCGTAGTCGTGCTTCATCCGTCCCACTCCCGTCGCCCGTGCCCGGTCACCATGTCTGGTCACCGGCGCGCACCGGCATCGCGTTGACCGTCACCCGTCGTTCACGGGTGACGATGCAGCCGATCGCGTCCGCGATGTCCTCGGCCCGCAGCGGCTCGATCCCGCCGATCTGTCGCACGGCGGCGTCGCGTCCGGCCTCGCCGAGGTTCTCCACCAGCTCCGTCCGCGCGGTGCCGGGCTCGACCACGGCGACGCGGACGTGCTCGACCAGTTCCTGGCGCAGCGCCTCCGCTATACCGCTGCCGGCGCCGGTGACCAGCGCGACGGCTCCTTCCAGGGAGCCGGCCGGGGAGGTGATCACGTGGGCAGTTCGGTGCCGGCCTGCTCGCTCACCATGTACCGCGCGTACCACTCCGGCCAGTCCGGGTCCTCCGCGCCGGTGCGCGCCTCATGCTCGCCGTGTGCGGCCGCCGCGCGGCGCAGGGCGCCGGCGAGGTCGGACGCCGAGGCGAAGGCGGTGGTCGCCGGGTCCAGGCGGCCCGGAAGCCGGGCGGTGATCTCCTGCAGCACCCAGCCGTTGCCGTCCGGGTCGTCGAACGACAGGAACGAACCGTAGCTGCTGCGCTTCGGGTCGGGTCCCGGCACCCGGGCGTCGGTCCCGGCGTGGTGGAAGACGCCCCCGGCGTCGTGGAACACGTCACCCGGGTCCGCGCCGCGCCGCTTGAGCTCGTCGTGGGCCGTTCCGATGTCGTCGACGATCAGGTGCAGGCCCTGGGCGGAGCCCGGTGTCTGCGACGAGACCGAGGTGCCGAAGATGACCGACGCCGGGGAACCCGGCGGGGTCATCTGCACCACCCGGAAGTCCTCGCCCGTGGCCACGTCGGCGTCGAGCCGCCAGCCCAATGCCGTGTAGAAGGCCTTGGCCCGGTCCACGTCCGACACCGGCACCACGACGACCTCGAGCTTCATGTCCATGGTTCATGCCTCCGCACTGGGACGAAAAGCCTCCGTGACGAGGGTCCTCCGGGTGGCCGGTGTTTCGCGCCAGGGATTCTCACTGGTCGCACCGCTACTTCAGCAGCACCAGCAGCCGCTCCGCGAGGACCGCTGCCGAGGCCGGGTTCTGCCCGGTGATGAGGGTGCGGTCCTCCACCATGTACGGCTTCCAGATCTCACCGCGGCTGAACTCGATGCCGATCTTGTCCTTGAGCTCGGTCTCCAGCAGCCAGGGGGCCCTGGAGGCCAGTCCGACGGCTGCTTCCTCCTCGTCGGTGAAGCAGGTCATCCGGTAGCCGGTGAAGGGCGACCTGCCGTGGATCCTGGTGGCCAGGACGGAGGCGGGGCCGTGGCACACGATTGCCAGCGGCTTGCCGGAGGCGAGCTGCGCCGTCAGGATCCGGCCCACGTCGGCGTCCAGCCACAGGTCGGACATGGGGCCGTGGCCGCCGGGGAGGTACACGGCGTCGTAGTCCTCGAGGCGGACGTCGGACAGCTGCAGCGGCCGGCGCATCACCTCGGCGGAACGGATGATCTCCTCCAGTTCCAGGGCGCCCTGTTCACCGCCCGCCATGGAGGGGCGCAGGCTCATCATGTCGACGTTCGGTGTCACACCGTGCGGGGTGGCGACCACGACGTCGTGCCCCGCCTCGGTGATCGCCTTGTAGGGAGCCGCGAACTCCTCGGCCCAGTAGCCGGTCGCGTACCTGGTGCCGTCCTTCAGCACCCAGTACGTCGCTCCTGACACCACGAAAAGTACCTTCGCCATCACGACCACTCCTGTCGTTCGGGATCGGGCCCCGTGCTGTGCGCGCGGAACCGCTCGTCCCCGTCACGATTCCGCGTGAGGTCGGCCGGTCGCACCGGTGGGATCCACTGGTCCACACAGCCCCGCGGGCCCTGCGCGACTCGATTCCTGCCGGGACACCCTCACATCCGGACACGATCAACCGACTCGAACTGGTTCGTACTTAGGCTGCGGATCATGCAGCTCTCCCCGGCGACCCGCCCCTCACCTCCCGCTTCCGACAGCACGGCACGTCCGCTCCTCGGCCCGACCTGGTTCGCCGCGGTGATGGGCACGGGCATCGTGGCCAACGCCGCCGCGACGCTGCCGCGGACCTTTCCCGGGCTGCGGACGGCCGCCACGGTGGTCTGGGCTGGCGCCGGGGTCCTGCTCGTCGTGCTGGTGGCGCGCTACCTGCGGCAGCGGGCAATCCGCTCCCACGCGGCCGACCCGGTGACGGTCCAGTTCCTCGGCGCACCGCCGATGGGGCTGCTCACGGTCGGCGCCGGTGCGCTCCTGCTGGGCAAGGACGTGATCGGACTCGACGCCGCGGTGGGCGCGGACTGGGTGCTGTGGCTGACCGGGACCGCGCTCGGCCTGGTCACGGCCTGCACGGTGCCGTACCTCATGGTCACGCGACATCGTTTCGCCCCGGACGCGGCGTTCGGCGGCTGGCTGATGCCGGTGGTGCCGCCGATGGTCTCCGCCGCGACGGGCGCGCTGCTGGTTCCCCACGCTCCCACCGGGCAGCCGCGCCTAGCCCTCCTGCTGGGCTGCTACGCGATGCTCGGCCTCGGCCTGGTCGCGACGCTGCTGGTCCTGGCCATGATCTACGGCCGCCTCGTGCACCACGAAGCGCCCACCGGAACCACGGTGCCCACCGTGTGGATCGGCTTGGGCGCGCTGGCTCAGTCGGTGACGACGCTCGGCGCGCTGGCGTCGGCGGCGCCGGGCGTGCTGCCCGCGCCCTACGCCCGGGGTGCCGCGGTGCTCGCGCTGCTGGGAGGCATCGCGGTGTGGGGGTTCGCCATGCTCTGGCTGGCCTTGGCCACGGGGCTGACGGTTCGCACGATCCGGGCCGGCCTGCCGTTCGCGCCGACGTGGTGGTCCTTCATCTTCCCGGTGGGTGCCTGCGTGACGGCCACCGGCGCCCTCGCCGCCCGCACCGGCTCCACGCCGCTCGACTGGGCAACCGTCCTGCTGTACACCGCACTTGTCCTCGCGTGGCTGGTGGTGGCGGGCCGCTCCCTGCGGCACGCCACCTGCCACGTGCGCCGTCCGGCCGGTCGGGTCGCGGACTGAGGTCCGGGCAGGGGCGCCCCGAAGTGGATGTCGGCGTGCCCACGGGTACGGGCCTTCGCCGCGGCGCGACGGCCAATCCGCCGGCCCGTTCGCCGCGCCCGCGTCGCGAGCCGCCCATGGGGCCGGATGCCGGGCAGGGACGTCACCGGAGCGCGACGCCGATCGGCCGCCTATGAGGCCGAAGTCCCCGCGGTCTCCGCCTCCTTCGAGGCCGGACCCGTCGTCCGGAACCGGCCGCGGAAGACGCCCGGCGTGACGCCCAGATGCCGTACGAACGCGCGGCGCAGGGACTCCGTCGAGCCGAAGCCCGTACGGCGTGCCACCACCGCCATCGGATCGTCGCCCGTCTCCAGCAGGACCTGGGCGGCCTCCACCCGGATCTGCTCCACGTACCTGGCGGGCGTCGTGCCCACTTCCTCATGGAAGAGCCGGGCCAGGTGGCGGACGCTGACTCCCGCGCGCCGCGCCATCGCGGGCAGGCTGTGGTTGGCGCCCGGGTCCTCGGCCACCGCGTCCAGGATGCGGCGCAGCAACTCCTGGCGCGAGTGCGGGATTTGGGAGCGGACGCTGAACTGGGACTGCCCGCCGGGCCGTTGCATGAAGACGACCATGTCCTTGGCGACCGCGCGAGCGACCTCCGCGCCGTGGTGCTCCTCCACCAGTGCCAGGGACAGATCGATGCCGGCGCTCACGCCGGCCGAGGTCATCATCGTGCCGTCGCGTACGAAGATGGCGTCCGGTTCGACCCGCACGGACGGGAAGCGCAAGGCCAGTTGGCGGGTGAAGCGCCAGTGCGTCGTGGCGCGGCGGCCGTGGAGGAGCCCCGCCGCGGCCAGCAGCAGCGCCCCGGTGCACACGGACGCCGTACAGCCCGCCGTCACGTCGAGCCGCCGGACCACGTCCAGCAGAGCGTCGTCCTTGATCAGCGTCTCCCACTCCGGACCACCGGGGATGACCAGCACGTCGGAGGGCTCGCGGACCTGGTCGGCGGCGCGGTCGGCGCTGAGGCGCGTGCCGGCCGAGGTGATCACGTCGGCCCCGTCCTCGGACACGATCTGCACGCGGTAGCGGCCACCGAACTCGTTCGCCGAGGTGAACACCTCGATGGGACCGGTCACATCGAGCAGGCGCACCCCGGGGAAGACGAGCACGGTGACGGTCAGCGGGCTGATCCCAGGACGGTTGCCGTTCATCGCGTACCTCCGCAGGGTGAGGGCGGGCGCCGCGACTGGTCCGGAGCTCGGGCCGACCGTGACCGGCGCACCCGACTCGCCCGGCGCCACACTCCCGCCATGGTTCGTCCCCGACCGGGGTTCGCGCCACGACTTGTTTGCTCCTTGCTGGGAGCCGCGACCTCCCAGGCGGCTCGGAAGCCGGCCCTTACTAGTCGCCCAGTGACCGGCCGCTCGCTCAGTGGCCCGCGCTCCGGCCGCCGTCGACGCGCAGCGTCACCCCGGTCACGAACGAGGCGGTTTCCAGGTAGAGGACCGCCTCGACGACGTCTTTCACCTCGCCTATCCGCCCGAGCGGATGCCGACGCGCGAGTTCCGGGTCCTCCTCCGGGTGCATCGGCGTCCTGATGATGCCGAGCGCGACGGCGTTGCTGCGGATGCCGCGTGCCGCGTACTCGATGGCGAGGGACTTGGTGGCGGACTCGAGGCCGCCCTTGGTCAGCGCGGCCAGCACCGAGGGTTCGGCGGAACTGGCGTGTTCGGCCAGGCTGGTGGTGATCTGGACGACGTGTCCGCCGCCATGGCGGAGCATCTGCCCGACGGCGAGCTGGGTGATCCGGAAGAACCCGGTGAGGTTGACGCCGACGACCGCCTCGTAGTCCTCCTGCGAGTACTCCGTGAACGGCTTTCCGATGAACAGGCCGGCGTTGTTGACCAGCGTGTCGATGCGCCCGAACCGCTCGACGGCCTTGGCGGCGATGCGCTCGGCCGTGGCGGGGTCGGCGATGTCGCCGCGGACGGTGAGGACGTCCGGGTCGTCGGAGTCAGGGATGGACCGGGAGGTGGCGACGACTCGGTGACCGAGCTTGCGGTAGGCCTCCACCAGGCCCGAGCCGATGCCCTGCGACGCACCGGTGACGACGGCGACCTTCCTGCCGGACTCGTTCATGATCGGCTGCCTCCGTTGGCGTGGACGGCCGGGCGGCCACGGTCGAAGTACAGGAGGTCGGGCAAGACCGTGGCGGTCAGGTCCCGCGTGGCCTCATTCCACCCTCGCGCCGCGGCCGGCACCTCGCGCCCGTGGAAGTCACTGGTCGTGGCCCGGCGGGCAGTGCGCGACATGTGAGTGACCGGCCGTCGCGGTTCAACCGCCACAGCGGGCACGCAGACGAGCCGGCGGCTGCCTTCGCGGTCCCGGGCCCGCTCCCCGGACGACGGCAGGCCAGTGAGGCTCACGGGCGCGAGCACCCTCGCCGCCGCCCGATCCTGGAAGGCGGGCCGACGTCGCCGCACCACCCGACCGCGACGGACGAGGGCCCATAGGGAGGAGCAGTGAACGATCTCTCGGGCAGCACGGTCGTGGTCATCGGCGGCAGTTCTGGCATCGGCCTGGAAACGGCACGCCAGGCACGCGCGGCCGACGCGAAGCTTATCGTCACTGGCCGCGACCCGGAGCGGCTCGACGCCGCGCGTGAGGAGCTCGGAGCATCCGCCACCACCCTCGACCTGGGCGACGCGCCGGGGCTGGGCCGCTTCTTCGGCGAGTTGCCCGCACCGGTCGACCACGTCCTCGTCGCGGGCGGCGGGCCGACGTATGCGACGATCGCCCAGATGGACTTCGAGCAGGTCCGCAATGTGCTGGAGGAACACCTCCTGGGGTCGCTGCGCATCGCGCGGGAGTGCGCGACGCGGGTCGCTCCCGGCGGGTCGCTCACGTTCATCACCGGCACGCACGCCCGCCGTCCTGGTCTGGGGCTGAGCGTCGCTGCCATCGCCGCCGCCGCGCTTCCCGCCATCACGGCGAACGCCGCGCTGGAGATCGCCCCGGTCCGGGTCAACGCGATCGCCGCGGGCTTCGTCGACACCCCGCTCTCCGCCCGACTGCTGGGCGATGCCCTCGATGAGCGACGGCAGCAACTGCGCGCCACGCTGCCGATACGGCGCGTCGTGGGACCGGCGGACGTGGCCAGGCTGGCTCTGCACCTGATGACCAACACCGCCCTCACCGGGGCGACCTACGACGTCGACGGCGGTCAGCAGCTCATCCCCTGAACCCCTGCTCCGGCGAGGGTTCGTACGCGTTGCGGGGGAGGGCGTCGCGGAGCTGTCTCCGGGAGGTGATCGACAGCTTGGTGAAGATCTTCCGTAGGTGCCACTCGACGGTCCGGGGGCTGAGGAAGAGCCGGGAGCCCACTTCGGGGTTCGAGAAGCCGTCCCGCACGAGCAGTGCGATCTGCTTCTCCTGCGGCGTCAGCTCGTCCCCAAATGAGGACTTCAGCTTGTGCTTGCGGATCGACTCGCCGCTGGCGAGGAGCTCACGGCGGGCGCGTTCGGCGAACGCCTCCATGCCGATGGAGGCGAACATCTTGTGCGCGGTCCGCAGATGCTCCCGTGCCTCGACGCGCCGCCGCTCCCGGCGCAGCCACTCCCCGTACACGAGATGCGCCCGGGCGAGCTCGGGCCGCAGCTGCGTGCGGGCCAGCCGGTCCACCGCCCTGCGGTAGAGGCCGTCCGCGGCGGCCCCCTCGCTGACCAGGGCCCGGCTGCGGGCCAGGATGCCCTGTGCCCAGTCGGTGTCGCACGGTTCCGCCGCGTCCGTCAGCCGTTCCAGAGCCCCACGAGCGGCCACCGCGTCGCCGACGCGTACGGCCGCCTCCACCAGCTCGGGCAGGACCCAGACCGAGACCCACAGCTCGGGGATGCGGGCGCTGGTCTGCGCGGCGGTCAGGGCCTGCTCGTAGCGGGCGAGGCCGTTGTAGAGCACCGCGGCCGACCACTGGGCCACCGTGACGCCCATCAGCTGCCCGCTCGCGCCGGCCTCCTCGACCGTGGCCGCGATGAGCGGCTCCACCTCGGCGGTGTGGCCGCTCAGCGCGCCGAGACGCAGCTTGACGTGCGGGGCGAGGGGGACGCCGGTCGCCGCGGCGACGATGTCCGCCTCGTCCACGATGGCCCTGGCGCCCGTGAAGTCGCCGGTCCAGGTGGTCGCCATGCCCAGCGACGCCAGGCAGAACGGGAGCTCGGTGAGGGCGCCGGCCGCGCGCACCACCTCGACCGTACGGCCGTACAGGGCGCGCATGGCCCGGTCGTCCCAGACGGCCGCGCTGACGCCGTTGGCCACCCAGCCCCACTTCAGCAGGTCGTCCGGCGGCAGATCCGCGAGCGCGTCGGCCGCGCGCCTGAGCACGGGTACGGCGACGGCCCGGCCCTCGGTGACCAGCAGCGCGTAGCCCTCGGTCACGAGATCGAGGGCGCGGGGTGCGGCGGGCGGTGGCGCGAGCGCCCTCATGGCCTGGGAGATCGCCGCGAGGCTGTCGCGGTCGGCGGCGACCAGGGCGGAGGTGCCCCAGGCGAGCAGGTAGGTCTCGCGGGCGAGGTTCGCGTCGAATCGCTCCAGTCGCCGGGCGGCCGCGAGCAGCAGCGGGGGCGCGTCGCGGTTGAGGCCGGCCGCGAAGATGACCTGGCTGCGGACCAGGTCTGCCCGCACACGCTGGAAGTCGCTCTGGGCGTTCTGGTCGGCCACGTCGACGAAGCGGCGGGCGGCGTCGAGGTCGCCGGCCTGGAGGCTGGCGTCAGCGGCCGCGACCGCCCTGTAGGCGCGCCGGGAGGCGTCCACGGTCAGGACGACGGACCGCTGCAGGAACGCGGCCGCGGCGGCGAGCCCGCCCCGGGCCTGGGCGCGTCCTGCGGAGCGTTCCAGCTCGGCGGCGACCGCCTCGTCCGGTCCGGCCGTCGCGGACGCCAGGTGCCAGGCACGGCGGTCGGGGTCCGCACGCGGGTCCGTCGCCTCCGCCAGCGCCAGATGGGCCGACCGCCGCTCGCTCTCGGTGGCCGACCTGTACACCGCGGAGCGCACCAGCGGATGCCGGAAGGTCACGCTCACGTCGAACGACAGCAGTCCGTCCGTGCCGTCGGCGAGTGCTTCCTCTGGTGTCACGCCGAGCCGGCGGGCGGCCCGCCACACCAGGGCGGGGTCGCCGACGGGCTCGGCGGCGGCTACCAGCAGAAGCAGCCTGGTCTCTGCGGGGAAGTCCTCGATCCGGCGCAGGAAGCTCTGCTCCATCAGGCCTGGGAGGGTGTCGGTGTTCAGCAGACCGAAGCCACCTGCCAGCTGGGTCACGGACAGGGCGCGGGGCAGCTCCAGCAGGGCGAGCGGATTGCCCTGGGTCTCTGCCACGAACCGGCTGCGAATGTCGTGGTCGAGGCGGGTGTGCGTGGCCGATTCGAGCAGGGCGTGCGCGGCGGCGTCCCGCAGTCCGGTCACCTCCAGGTCGGGCAGTCCGAGCAGGTCCCGGGCCCGTTCGCGGGCGCCGAAGACGAGGGCGATCGACTCTGCGAGAAGGCGGCGGGCGACGAAGCCCAGGACCTGGGCCGAGGCGCGGTCCATCCAGTGGGCGTCGTCGACGAGGCAGAGCAGCGGGCGCTTCCGGGAGACCTCCGACAGCAGGCTGAGCACCGCCATTCCCACCAGGAAGCGGTCGGGCGGCGGTCCCGCGCGTATCCCGAAGACGGTCTCCAGTGCCGCCCGCTGCGGAGTGGGCAGGTGCGCCAGCCGGTCGACCAGCGGCACGCAGAGTTGGTGCAGTGTCGCGAACGGCAGCTCCATCTCGGACTCGATGCCGACCGCGCGCAGCGCCCGCAGATCGCCCGGAGCGTCGATGAGGTGTCCCAGCAGGGCCGACTTGCCGATGCCGGGTGGTCCATGGATCACGAGCGCGCGGCTCTCTCCCGTACGGACCGCGTCGAGAAGCCCGTCGAGGACGGCGCACTCGACCTGGCGCCCGAGCAGGCCGACCTTGTCCCCGCGTCCCGGTCTGCTCTCCGGTTCCACCACGGTTGCCCGCTTTCGCTGCGGTTGGTCCCCTGGTCTTCTTGTACGTTACAGGGGGGACAGGGTGGCCGGAACTCCGACCGCAAAAAGACCGGCCGCCGCGGCCGACTCCGCCGCTCCGTTCGATATGTCCGTTTCTCCTGGGTAGCATTGTGTGGGTCGCGGGCTGCGACGGCGTATCGCTGCCGACCGATGCGACGTGGCGTGACGGTCAGGCCGACAAACCAGGGACTAGGAAGTCCCCCGGGCGACGACTCGCGGCATTTGCGCCGCCGTTGGGCCCGTTCGACATCTGGCTGACCCGTCGGGTCGGCGTCCGCGCCCAGGCGGGCGCGCTCCGAGCCGGTGAGGGATGCCGCCGACGGCCGCACGTGCGTAGTTCACGGCGTACACACCGTCCCACTTGCCCGACGGCTGTCCGTCCAGGACCGTACGCAGCAACTCCATTTGGTGGGCGGTGACTTCGAAGGCAGGGGTGACCAACAGGTCATCGGAGCCGAGCACATGAACTTATGGGGGGATCATCCGCCTCGCCGGCGCCTGCGTGCCGCCGACCCTGATCATCCCTGGCACGGACGCCGCTTCTCCGCGCCCGAGCGTGCGCAGTGACCGAACGCAGCCATATGCGGGCGTAGAGGCCGGTGCGGGGGAGAGGGCCGGAGCTCATGCGGGCAGGCCGCGGACCCGGTTGTCGCATGGGGCGGACGCCGGGCGCCACGAGCTGGATGGATGGCATCTGTGATCTCGCCGGGCCCCGCCCACTACGGTCGGACTCGCCACCAAGATTTTGTAGGCATGCCCCGCGAGTGCCGGGGTAAGCGCCGAGTTGTCGGCCCGGGGCAGAGGGGCGATGTGCGGAGACAAGGGGAGACAAGGGGAGGGAGACGCCATGACGACATTGACTGCGGCGACGACGGACACCGTGGCCGGTTTGCCGGAGGTTGCGGAGCCTTCCCGTGTGGATCCGAAGGACGCCCGGCAGCTGACGCGGCTGTTCCTTGACCGGCTGGCCGTCCTGGAGGAAGGCACGGCCGACTACCAGTACGCGCGCAACACGCTGATCGAGATGAACGCCTCCCTGGTCCGTTTCGCGGCCGGCCGGTTCCGCAGCCGCGGGCCGGAGGAGATGGAGGACATCGTCCAGGTCGGCATGATCGGTCTGATCAAGGCCATCGACCGGTTCGAGATCTCCCGGGAGGTGGAGTTCACCTCCTTCGCCATCCCCTACATCGTCGGCGAGATCAAGCGGTTCTTCCGCGACACCACCTGGGCCGTGCACGTCCCCCGCCGGCTGCAGGAGGCCCGCGTCCAGCTCGCCAAGGCGACCGAGGAACTCAGCAGCCGGCTGGGCCGCACCCCGACGGTGAAGGAACTGTCGGAGTTGATGAGCCTGCCCGAGGACGAGGTCCGCGAGGCCCGCCTGGCCTCCAACGGCTACAACTCCTCCTCCCTGGACGCCGCCATCAGCACCAGCGCGGACGGTGAAACCGTCCTGCAGGACTTCATAGGCGTCGACGATCCGGCCCTCGAACTCGTCGAGGACTTCCACGCCCTGGCTCCGATGATCGCGGCCCTCGACGAACGCGACCGGCAGCTCATCCACATGCGGTTCGTGGAGGAACTCACCCAGGGGCAGATCGGTGAACGCCTCGGCGTCTCCCAGATGCACGTCTCCCGACTCCTCTCGCGCTGCCTGGCCCGGCTGCGCGACGGCATGCTCACCACCCACTGACCGCCCAAGACTCTTCGGGGCACGCTCTCAGACGGTGGCCTGCACTGGTGCGGGGTCCTGCTGCCCCACGACGGGACGGCGACGGGTCGGCAGTCCGAGAGTGGGGTGGGCGACGCCCCAGGCTGCGCCCTTGCAGATCAGTTCCTTGTAGAGGGCGGCGAGGCGTCCGGTCAGAGCGCGGGGGACCGCGCGGTCGTCGGCGGTGACGAACTGGATCAAGCCCTCCCTGCGGCCCAGGGAGATGCACTGGTTGAAGTAGCGCAGCGGGACGTCCTTGCGCTTGGTGCCGGTCAGGCGGGCGGCGATGGCGTCGGCGGCTTGCCAGGCGGAAGGTGTGCCGGAGGCGCACGACATGCGCAGCGGTTTGCCGCCGGGGCCCATCGCCCAGGCCGCGTCGCCGACGGCGTAGACGTCGGGGTGGGAGACCGAGCGCATCGTCGCGTCGACCACGATCCGGCCGGTGTCGGTCACCTCCAGGGTGGTGGCCTGGGCGATCGGGTGGACGCTGAAACCGGTGGTCCACACGGTGGCGGCGGAGGGCAGAGCGGTGCCGTCGGCGGTGACGACGTGGTCGTCCGCGACGGAGGTGACGGTGCTGTGCTGGTGCACGGTGATGTCGAACCTGTCCAGAACGGCCTTGAGGTGCCTGCGGCCCTTGTCGGACAACCAGTCGCCCAGAGCCGCGCGGGCGACGAGGGTGACCTCGAGGTCCGGGCGGGCTTCGGCGATCTCTGTCACGGCCTCCAGGCCGGTCAGGCCGCCGCCGACGACCACGACGGGCTGCCCGGCTTCGAGAGCGGCCAGGCGCTCGCGCAGCCGCAGGGCCCCGGGGCGGCTGGCTATCTCGTGGGCGTGCCGGACGGCGCCGGGGGTGTCTTGGTCGTTCCAGTGGCTGCCGAGGGCGTAGACGAGGGTGTCGTGCGACAGGTGGTTCGGACCGTCGGCGGTGGTGACGGTGACGGTCTTGCGGTCGGCGTCCACGGCGGTGACCCGGGCGACTTGGACTTCGACGCCGGTGCCCGCGAACATGTCGGCGAGCGGCCGGGGGGAGAGGTCCTGGCCGGTCGCGAGTTGGTGCATGCGCACGCGCTCGACGAAGTCGGGCTCGGCGTTGACCAGGGTGATGGAGACGTCTTCGCGGCGTAGGCGCTTGGCGAGCCGCCCGGCGGCGCCGGCTCCGGCGTATCCGGCTCCGAGGACGACGATGCGGTGCTGCATGGCGAGGCTCCTGTCTGGCTCGTGGTCGGCGTTCCCCCCTTGAACCGGACGGCACGCCGTTTCCTGACAGGAAGCCGATGTGAAGCGGGTCACACCGGCGTCGTTCTGCGCGGGAACTCGGCTCAGAAGGCGGTCAGCAGGGGTTCGCCGTGCCCGCCGGCGGTCCAGGTGCGAGTCGCCCGCTGCAGCTTGTCGGGGTTGACCTGATTGCGGAATGCGGCGATGCCCTGCGGGGTCACCTCGAGGCACATGACCCCGATGACCCGGCCGTCGAGTACGGCCACCAAGGCGGGGTCGCCGTTGGCGGTCGTCGTGTACACGTCGGGCGAGCCGCCGACCAGCGCACGCTTGGCCTTGCCGGGCTTGAACAGACCCCGCAGGAAAGTCGCGACGGCGAGCGCTCCTTGGAACCCCTTGGCGCGCGCCGGGATCTTGCCGCCACCGTCGCCGATCGCGACGGCGTCCTGGGTGAGCAGCTTCACCAGCGGCTCGGTACGGCCGCTGGTCGCGGCGGCGAGGAACTCTTCGACGATCGCCCGGGCGGCGGCCTCGTCGATCTCGGCGCGGGCCTTGCCCCTGGCCACGTGTTTCTTGGCGCGGTGGAAGATCTGCTGGCTGGCGGCTTCCGTGAGGTCCAGTATCTCGGCGATCTCCCGATGCGGGTACTCGAACGCCTCCCGCAGGACGTACACGGCCCGCTCGTTGGGCGACAACCGTTCCATGAGGGCCAGGACCGCGTACGACAACGACTCGCGCTGTTCCGCGGTGTCGGCGGGGCCGAGCATCGGGTCTCCCGCAAGCAGCGGTTCGGGTAGCCATTCGCCGACATTGGTCTCGCGCCGGGCGCGCGCCGAAGTGAGTTGGTTCAGGCACAGGTTGGTGAGAACTTTGGTCAACCACGCCTCGGGGACCTCGATATGCCCGCTGTCAGCCGCCTGCCAGTGCAAAAACGTCTCCTGTACGGCGTCTTCGGCCTCGCTCGCGGACCCGAGCAGCCGGTAGGCGATGGCCTCCAGCCTCCCCCTGGATGCTTCGAACCGCTCTACGTCGCCCAAAGTGATCGGCATGAACGTGATCCTAGTCTGCGCGGATCGGACGGGACCGGCGGGCGAAGGACGTCTACAGGGCCTTCCCCGTCGCACTGTTCACTCCTCCGGCCAGGTTCCTCTCCTGGTGCGCCTGTACGCCGCCCATGTGTCGATGATCCAGGGCCTCAACGGGGAGACAGGCGAGGTCAGCCGCCGGAAGGGGTGTCATGTCAGGCCGTTGACCAGGCCGGCGAACAAGGAGGGCAGGCGTGCGGCGGTGGGGACGATCAGGCGGGTGAGCTGGGGGTGGGCGCGGAGGCGCACCAGGGTGTCGGTGAGCAGACGGTGGCGAAGTGAGGCCCGGCGCCAGGCGAGTTCGTAGTCCGCGGGCCGGTCTCCTCGGACGCAGCGGACGAGCTCGGCTGCCCCGGCCAGGGCGAGGGAGATGCCCTCGCCGGTGAGTGCGTCGATGTAGCCGGCGGCATCGCCCACCAGGAGGACTCGGCCGGCCACCCGGCCGCGGACTCGTTGCCGTAGCGGTCCTGCGCCGCGGACGGCTGACGAGGTGCAGGTGGCCAGGCGGGCGGCCAGGTCGGGAAAGGAGGCGAGTTGTACGTCGAAGGGGGCCCGCTCGCTGGTGAGGATGGCCACGCTGACCAGTTCGGGCGCCAGCGGGGTGACGTAGGCCTCCGCTCGCGTGGACCAGTGGACCTCGACGTAGTCGGTCCAGGGAGCGACCGTGAAGTGTTTGCGCAGCCCGTAACGGGGTGGACGCGGATCGGGCAGGTCCAGGCCGAGGTGACGGCGGACAGGCGAATGCAGGCCGTCGGCGGCTGCGAGGTATCGGGCCGTCAGCCCGGTTGCGCTGACGCTGCCCGTGTCCTGCCGGACCGTGACCGGGTCGACCTTGACCGGGCGCACGGGAACGCCCAGCTCCGCCACCCGCCGGGCCAGCGCCGCGTGCAGGTCCGTACGCCGCACGCCCAACCCGGGTGCGTGGCGGAAGCCGGCCTCCGCGCGTTGCCGGGCGTCGGCGGCGTCGACGTAGCGGATGCCGCGCAGAGGATGTCCGGGCGGGGTGATGCCCAGTGCGGCGAGGGCTCGTACCGCGCCCGGCATCAGGCCTTCGCCGCAGGCCTTGTCGACCGGCGTCGCCCGGGGCTCGGCCACGGCCACGTCGAGTCCGGCGTGGGCGGCGTGGATCGCGGTGGCGAGTCCGGCCGGCCCGCCGCCGACGATCAGCAGGTCGAGCATGGCGGGGTCGCGGGGGCCGCAGGTGGGGCGGACCGAGCCAGTGCCTTGTTCTCGCAGCGGAGCCGGACCGTCAGGAGGGGCCAGTTGAGCAGAGTGAAGCCGGTCGCGGTCAGCCATGCTCCGTGGACCAGTGGCAGGGCGAATCCCTCTACGACCACGGCGAGGTAGTTGGGGTGGCGCAGCAGCCGGTAGGGACCGGCGCTGACCAGCGGCAGGCCGGGTACCACGATGACGCGGGTGTTCCAGCGCGGTCCGAGGGTGCTGATGCACCACCAGCGCAGCGCCTGCGCCCCGAGCGTGAGGGCCAGCATGGGCCAGCCGAGCAGCGGCTGGAAGGGCCGCGGGGCGAGGTGGGTCTCGGCGAGACAGCCGACCAGCAGGCCGGTGTGCAGGGCGACCATCGCCGGGTAGTGACCGTCCCCGTACGCCACGCCGCCGTGCGCGCGGCTCCAGGAGGCGTTGCGGCGTGCGACGACGAGCTCGGCGACCCGCTCGGCGGCCACCAGCAGGATCAGCACGGTGTAGCTGGTCATCTGTCACCTACCAGCGCAGGAGGACGAGTTCGGAACTGAAGCCCGGCCCGAGCGCCAGCAGCAGGCCGGGACTGCCGACCGGGGGCGGACGCAGGGCCAGGGTGTCGCGCAGGATGTGCAACACGGAGGCGGAGGAGAGGTTGCCGACCTCGGCGAGAGAGCGCCACGTCATTTCCAGCGAGTCTGGCCCCAGACCCAGTGCGTCCTGGAGGGCCTCCAGGACCTTGGGGCCGCCCGGGTGACAGACCCAGCCGGTGACGTCGTCCGGCTTGAGGTCATGTGCGGCCAGGAACGAACGCACCTCCTCGCCCACGTGGAGCCGAACCAGTTCGGGCAGTTCGGCGCCGAGAACGATCCTGAAGCCACCGTCCCCGATGTCCCAGCCGAGGGCGTCCTCGGTGCCCGGGTACAGGCGGCTGCGGGTGGCCACCACCTCAGGTCCGGCGTACTCCTGACGGCGGGGATGGTCCCGGCCGACGGCGACCAGTGCGGCGGCGCCGTCGCCGAAGAGGGCACCGGCCACCATGTTCTGCGCGGAGGTGTCGCCTCGCTGCAGAGTGAGGGAGCACAGCTCGATGGAGAGCAGCACCGCGACCTGGTCCGGGTGGCCCTTCAGGTAATCGTGGACTCTGGCCAGCCCGGCGGCGCCGGCCACGCAGCCCAGCCCGAAGACCGGCACGCGCTTCACGTCCGGGCGAAGCCCCAGGCGCCCGGCCAGCCGGGCCTCCAGAGACGGCGCGGCGATCCCGGTGACCGAGGTCGCGAAGACGAGGTCCACGTCGTGCGGGGCGAGCCCGGTGTCGTCCAGGGCGGCTCGCAGTGCCTGCTCGCCGAGCCGCAGGCCCTCTTCGATGAACAGGTCGTTGGCCTGGCCGAAGCCGTCCAGCAGGGCGTATCGCTCCAGTGGCAGGGTGAGGTGGCGGGTGCGGACACAGGCTGTGGCGTGCAGCCGGTCCAGCACTCCACGGTCCCGCTCCGGGGGAGTGGCTGCGGGAGGGCGCATCACTGCGAGCGCATCGGTGATCTCGCGCTGGTGGTAGCGGTGAGCGGGCAGCGCTCCGTGGACGGCCGCGATACGCGTCATCCGGCAAGAGTAGGGACGATCGTTAAGTAATCACCGCAAGACACATATCACCGGCATTTCGCGAGTGTGGGAACGGCGGGAGCGGTCCGGCCGCGCCTAGCATTCAGGGCGTGCACAGCGTCGAGACCTCGGCAACCCCGGCCACCGCGCTGCCTCGCCGCCGCAGAACCGGGCGCGTGATCCGCCTCCTTCAGGCTGCGCATCCCGCGCCTTCGGCGGCCGTGACCGCGGTGGTCACTGCGCTGGCCGCCGCATCCGGGCGGAGCAGCGCCGGTACGGTGCTGATCGCGGCAGCGGTGCTGAGTGGGCAGCTGTCGGTCGGCTGGAGCAACGACCTGATCGACGTCGACCGGGACGTGGCCGCCACGCGCCACGACAAGCCCCTGGCGAGTGGAGCGGTCTCGGCGCGGGCGGTGAGGATCGCGGCGGGCTGCGCCCTCGTGACCTGTGTGCCGCTCTCTCTGGCGAACGGATGGTTGGCGGGCGGCGCACATCTGATCGGTGTGGCCGCGGCCTGGGGCTACAACCTCGGCGTCAAGAGCACCGTCTGGTCGTGGCTGCCGTATGCGGTCGCCTTCGGACTGCTGCCCGCGTTCGTCACCCTCTCCCTGCCCGGTGCCCCATGGCCGCACTGGTGGGCGTCGGCCGGCGCCGCTCTGCTGGGGGTGGGCGCCCACGCCGCGAACGTCCTGCCGGACATCGCGGACGACCTGGCGGTGAACATCCGCGGCCTGCCGCAACGCGTCGGCCCCCGCGGCGCGCGGACGCTGGCGGCATCGGCGCTCGCTGCCGGCTCGGCCGCGCTGGTCCTGGGCCCGGCGGGACCCGTCGGCATGCCCGAACTGGCCGGGCTCGCCGCTACCTGCGCGCTCTCGCTCGTCGTCGCTCTCTGGCCGGCCGGGCGGAGCCGCACGCCCTTCCTTCTGTGTCTGGGCCTGGCCGCCGCCGACGTCGCCCTCCTGCTGCTGAGCGGCGCGCACCTCGCGTGACGAGGCATCATTCCGATCGCGTACCGATGAGCGCCGGAACCGCTCTGTCTTCACGGGAGTTGGTGCGCAGGCGGTGAGCCAGGAACAGCCCCGCTGCGGCGGTGACCATCGCTGCCGCCTCGGCGACAGCGGACGCGGTCTTCTCCGGGTACCAGCCGGGCTCGTACATGTTGGGCAGTGGCCCGACCGAGCCGACGTCGACGTACCGGTAGAGCAGCACGGCTGCGACGCCGACCGCAGCCACCAGCAGCGCGTAGACCCACACGAGGGGCCTCGTGCCCAGGAGGACCACCAACAGGGCCGCCAGCGCCGCGGCGCCGGCCTCGATGCGGAACAGATCGCCCTGACTGATCGTCTTGGTGACCGAGTCGTAGGTCGCGGCGAGGTCTGCGTGCACGTAGGCGTCCACCGCCAGACCGGCGGCGGTGAGCAGGCGAAGCACCCACAGACAGGCGCTCAGGGTGAGTATCCGCCGCGTCTGGGACGGTACGCGTGGTGCGGGTGCCTTGGTTTTCACGGGGCGCCTCCTTGAGTGCGTAGCCCTCCTTCAGGGGTACGTGTCAGGACACGTCACTGTTCATCCTCAATGTCGTTTTTCTGGGGAGATCGTGTTCACCGGGGTCGGAGCTCGATGAGGAGTCGGCCAGAGCTGGTGACGACGTCCATGCGGGCGATGTCGCGCACACCGAACGAGGACGACCCCGGGACACTGACCGCGGTGCCGTAGCCGGACGTCCAGGTGGCCGCCGTCTCGGTGTGGCCGTCATGGGCGTGTACCACCAGTCGGCAGACGGCCTGGGGGAGTCCTGACAGGCGAAGCCGGATCGAAGCGCCCGTCGCGCCCGGTGTGAGCGCGGCGGAGGCGGTCACGTGTGTGGCCGGATCGGTGGCGGAGACGGTGACCGCCGACCGGACCGTAGCCGGTTGATTGCTGTGCATGCTCAGAGATATGCCGATACCCGTCAGTGCGGCCGCGGCTGCGAGTGTGCCCGCGATCAGGACCCGGCAGCCCCTTGCCCGACGTACGAGGCGGGACATGGCCTGAGCCGTCCCGACCGACTTGGGCGCCGCGCCCGGGGCTGTCGGTGCCGGAACGGCCTGAGCTCTCTGTGGCGGCTCCTCGAAGGGCACATACTGCAGCAGTCCGACGAGCGGCTCCAGCTCCATCAGTTCGGCGCGGCATTCCGCGCAGCGGACCATGTGCCGCTCCAAGCCTGAGTGCTCCGCCGGTTCGAGCACCCCCAGCAGGTAGGCACCGAGAGCGAGGCTCTCGCGACACGTCATCGCATCGTCACCCCACCTCCGTCCCCCTGCCGACTGAACAGGCACCTGTGGGCGGAAGGTCGCTTTACCCGATATACGCGCATTGAGTACCGCATGTTCATCCGCCGCTCCGCTCGGCAGTGGAATGCCGGAGGCGCGCCAAACGAGACGGGGGCATGAGTGAATTAAATGGGCGTAACGGACGTATCGAACTACAGACCCGCCCCACCGCGGGCTCGTGGACCAGCCCTACCGCACACGTCACGGCAGGAGGTCCCAGCGGAAAGAAGAACCGTCATGAACCGCACCGCCACCATTGCTGCGGCTGCGACCGCCGTCGCGGCCTTCGCCGCCGGATGCGGAAGCTCCGGCACCACAGGCTCGTCGTCTCCAGCCACCAGCTCATCGCCTCCGCCCATCAGCTCCGCGCCCGCCACCGGCGGCTCCGGCACGCTGCAGGCACACAGCTCCCCCCTTGGCCAGATCCTGGTCGACGGATCTGGCCGGACCCTGTATGTGTTCAAGGCCGACAGCGGAACCGCCTCGCATTGCTACGGCAGCTGCGCTCAGGCCTGGCCACCCGACATCACCACCGGACACCCTAGTGTCCACGGCCTGAACGCCACCATGGTCGGCACCACCCCCCGGCACGACCACACCACCCAGGTCACCTACAACGGCCACCCTCTCTACCGCTTCTTCCAAGACGCCAAGCCCGGCGACACCACAGGCCAGGGCAGCACGGCCTTCGGAGGCGCCTGGTACGTGGTCAGTCCCAGCGGCACCCCGATCACCAGTTCCGTGCCCAGTCCCTCCTCAAGCGGGTCGGGAGGCGGCGGCAGCTACTGACCGTCGCAGACTGGACGTGCTGCTCGTGGCGCTGGCCGGTGAGCGAGACGTTGTATGGACGTGCCGTGCAGTGAGCGACGGGTTGACCGCCACGACCGGCCGTTGTGAGTGGCACTTCGCTGACAAGCTCGTGTCGCGGCCGTGGGGGCCTGTCCGCCTTCTCGTCGCAAGTGCCGTGCAAGCCGAGTGCGGTGTTCTGTCCGGGGAGGTTGTGGACACGTGAGCCAGATCCCGGCTGAGGGATCTTGAATAGGTGAGGCCTTCCGGGGTTTCGGTGTGTGAGGAGCCTTCTGGAGATCTTCTCCAGAAGGCTCAAGGAGGGGGTCAGTCGAGCAGGCGCAGCAGCGCGGCCACCATGACGATCGTCGTCTCTGACTCGGTGCGGCTGTCCTTGGGCTGCACCTGGCGCCAGCTGCCACCGGTGTTCGGGCCGGCCTGGCCCACCGTCTACCGTCGCTTCGCCCAGTGGAGCCGGGACCGCGGTCTGGGCCAGGCTGCACTGGGCCATCCTCGACGAACTCGGCGTCCGGGGCGAGCTGGACTGGTCGCGGCGCGCGATCGACTCCGTCAGCGTCCGGGCGGCAAAAGGGGGCCACTGACCGGACCGAATCCGACCGACCGCGGTAAATCTGATCGAAAATCCACCTGATCATCGACCGAAACGGCGTGGCTGGCCGCATACCGACGCCTGCACCGCCGCTACGAGCGCAAGGCCGAGCACTTCCTCGCCTTCGTCGGCATCGCCGCAGCCCTCCGGGGTGAAGGTGAAGCTCTGGCGGAAAAGCCCCGTTCCGAGGCGCACTGCAAGCAGGAGGGCTCTTCGTGCTCAGGTGGCCATGATTGCTCGGCTCCCGGAGCAAATTTCATAAGCAACAACTATGCTGCGGCCAGAGTGGAGGGCGCGAACGACAAGGGATATTTAATACTGGTCGCGCGCAGTAATGGGTACCGGCATTCGGAGCGCATGATTGGTACTCCATTCCTGAGGCAGGGAGAAGCAAGCAGAATAACTCAGCTCTATACCGAACGAGCACCCTGTGGCGCGGGAGTGAACTGCAGTGCCTGGATGGCGGAGAGATTACCAAACACTGCAGTCACGCACAGTTTCGGTGCCGGGAACGACGAGATGCAACTGTATCTCCCAGAACTGCAGGCCAGTAGATGATATATTTACACTTCCGAGCACCAGCCATGAATGACAGGGAAATAGTATGGATCGCCCCTCAGTGCTCACTCGCGAGATGTTGGAGACCGTGTTTGATCCGGCTGAACTGATCGTTGCTCCCGAAGGGAATCTCGCTGCTGTCGGTGACCCTGACGCCAGGGAGGTCCTGGGAACGCTGGGAATCCCCGTCTGGGGCAATCCGTGGTTCGATATGGAAGACGGGATCGCGCAGCGGTTCGGGCGTGTCGAGGATTGGGACGAGAAACTCGCCGACCGTTACTCCGTCGTCCCGGCGGGAGCGGGCAAGTGGATCGGCCTGGGCGGGATCCCTTATGACGGCATTGCCTTCGATCCGGACACCGGCAAGGTCTACTGCCTACCGGACGACTCCGAGATCTACCTCTGGAACAGTTCGCTCCGGTCTTTCGTGTACTTCCTGTACATCCTCCAACTGGAACGCCCGCACTTCAACCCGGAATGGGAGAGTGAGATCGAGGTGCTGTACGACCCCGAGGCCGCGCAGGCCCGTGTCCGCAGCGCGATGATGTCTGTGGACCCCGAAGCCCTGGAAAATCCCGGTTCTCGCTGGCACGGGATCCTCACGTACATCGTGGATCCCGAGCACCATTTCCTTTGAGGACCCTTGCGGGCGACCCGGCGCCGGGCGAGGACACTGTCGAGGTATTCAATCGGGGCGAGCACCATCATGCTCTGCAACGCCGACATGGGATATCAGCGACATGTGCAAGGGCGCCCGCGTGTGCCGCGGCCAGAAGTGCCGGAACATGGGGAGGGAGCTGCCACGCCGGTGGGCGCGAGTCCAGGGTAAGCGCTGCACCATCGTTGAGGACGGCGAGCGGTGCACCAGTGGGCGTGGCCAAGCTCGGCGATGGCCGCCTGTGCATCAAGTACAAGGGGCGTTTTCCGGAGGGGGCGGAACGGGCTTCTGCGACCCGGGGTCCGTCGGGCATGATGACCCGGCTGATTGTCGTCTTTTTGCGGGTCCTCCCGCTTCGGTCCCCAGGAGCAGTCCCCCTTGAGCGAAGAGCAGGGTCACGAACAGCAGGATCCCAAGCAGGGCCCCCAACCGGGGTACCAGCAGCCGGGTCCCCAGTCGGGGGACCAGCAGCACAGTCCCCGGCCGGGATTCCCGCCGCCGGGCCCCGAGTCGGGATACCAGCAGCCGGGCTATCCGCCCCCCTACCCGCCCCCCGGATTCCCGCCGCCGGGCTACTACCCGCCCCCGCCCCCTGGGACGTACACCGGAGACCCCAACGCCCCCTACGGCTACGACCCGTACGGGCGGCCGTACTCCGACAAGTCGAAGGTCATCGCGGGCATCCTCCAGCTGACGCTCGGCGGCTTCGGCGCCGGGCGCTTCTACCTGGGCAACGTCGGGATGGGCCTCGCCCAGCTCTTCACCTGCGGCGGGCTCGGCGTTTGGTCGCTGATTGACGGGATCCTCCTGCTCACCGGAAACGACCACACCGATGAACACGGCCGGATCCTCCGGAGCTAGGGCGCAGGTGCCCCAGTCCTCGGTGCCCCCGCGCCGCTACCTGTTCCGCCACCCCGCGACGGCACCCTCGGCGGTGCTCGTCGCGGGAGCCGTCGGTGCGGTGTATCTCTACTGCACCGACCCGCACGAGCCCGGCCACGTCCTGCCGCAATGTCCGTTCCACATGCTCACCGGCCTGCTGTGCCCGGCCTGCGGCGGCACCCGCATGGTGTACGACCTGATGCACGGCCACTTCACCGAAGCATGGCTGGACAACCGGGCCCTGCTGCTCGCCTCGCCGTACGCCCTGGTCCTGCTGGGCCGCTGGGCGTGGGCGGGCCTGCGCGCCCGTCGCTGGCGCCCCACGCTGCGCCCCCGGGCCCAGGTGGCCGTCCTCGCGGTGGCCCTGGCCTGGACGGTGGCCCGCAACCTCGTCTGACCCCCTTCCGTCCGAGGTCCGTAGTCCGTGCCGGCTCGTCCCTCGGCACGGGAATCGTGATGTTCGCCGACGAGAGACAAGCGGGAACCGTGGCGACGGCTGGGGTCTGGAGACTGCCGAGGAGCGGCTCGCCGTGGGCGAGTTGATCCGCCGCCGGGTCTTCCAGGAGGTCGCCGTTGAGCCGTTCGAGGGCAGGCGTCACCTGGCCGTATGGCCAAGAGGGGAGGGGCATACGCACCCGGACGGCGCGGCACTGACGACCGACTGCCCAGCTACGTGATCCCTTTCCAGGCGCGGCTCTGCCCGTCCGGGCGTCCCGCGGAACTGCCCACTGTCTTCGTAGTTGCTGAGCCGGATCTCGTAGTTGTTGACGTACGAAGTGGTCAGGCACGTTGTCATTCGTCCCGCGCTCCCAGGGACTGCCGGGGCGCGCGAAGAAGATCCCGTCGGTGAAGTAGGGGGCGAGTTCGTGATGGCGGGCCATCTCGGAGCCCTGGTCCCAGGTGAGACTCCGGCGGGCTCGCGTCGGCAGCCTGCTGAGGGTGGCGATGAGGGCGTCTCGCACCTGGCCGGCCGAGTGGCCATCAGGCAGTGGGACCAGGCAGAGATAGCGAGTTCGTCGGTCCACGAGCGTGGCGACGGCGGACTGGCTGCGGGCACCCACGACGAGGTCGCCCTCCCAGTCGCCGAGACGCCCGCGCAGTTCGATAACCGGTGGCCGTCGGTCGATGAGGACCGCTGGTGCGACGAATCGGGGCATGCGCTGGTCAGGTCGGCGCCGCTTCTTTCTCAGCGGCCGGCCGGTGCGGAGTTTCCTGGTCAGGGTCCTGCTCAAGCCGCCCTTGGCACCTTGATAGAGGGCCCGGTAGATGGTCTCGTGACAGACATGCCGCTCGGGACGATCGGGCCAGCGGGTCCTGAGATGGGCGGCTATCTGCTCCGGGCTCCACTCCAGGTCCAGCTTGGCCTGCACCTCTACTCTGAGTTCGGCATCCTTGGACAGTTTGGAACGTCTGGGACGTTCGGCTCGTTCGCGGCCGCGGTGGTGAGCCAGGTCGGCGTCGTATCTGTCGTAGTCGTGCGGGCGGCTGTTGCGCCGCAACTCCCGGCTGACCGTCGACGGCGCCCGTCCGAGCAGGCCGGCTATCTCCCGGATCGTCAGGCCACGACCACGCAGCGAGGCGATCCTCCGGCGCTCCAGCAACGACAAGTACCGGCCCGAGCGAGAACTTTCCGGCACATAGTCCGGCTGCAGCCCGCCGTTCTCCGCCCGCCACCGGTAGCCCGTCTTGCGCCCGATCCCAAGCCGCCTGCACGCCTCGACGCTGCCCACCCCGGCCGCCAGAAGGCGCCAGCACTCGGCCTCAAGCTCCAGCCTGCGCTTGCGTCCTCGCCTCGCCATCAACACTCCACAATGATCAAGGAATGTTGCGACAAGCGTTACTGACCTTGCTGGTGTGATGTCGCGGGGCTGACACGTGACGGTTTTGGCAGTAGGCCGGTCGTATGAGGTATCCGCAAGGGGGCGGGCTGACCGCGGAGCGACGGGCGTTTCGCGAGCACATTCGGATGCAGGCGGCCGAGTTATTCACCCTGGGAGATGCCAACGGGGCGGTCGCCAAGCAGTTACGTGTCAGCGTGCGGTCGGTGCAGCGGTGGCGTCAGGCGTGGGAGCACGGCGGGACACCTGCCCTGGAGTCGAAGGGGCCCGCGTCCAGGCCCAAGCTGAGTGAGGCACTGTTCGCGGTGCTCGAGCAGGAGCTGGCCAAGGGGCCGGTCGCGCCTGGCTGGCCGGACCAGACCTGGACGCTGGCACGGATCAAGGCGTTGATCGGGCGCCGCTTCCACAAGAGCATGACGCTCTCCGCCATCGCGCAGATGCTCCACCGGCACGGCTTCAGCCACCAGGTCCCCGCCCGCCGCGCGATGGAGCGTGACGAGGAAGCCGTCACTGGCTGGGTGAAGGAGACCTGGCCGCTGGTGGAAACGCCGTGGCGGCGCTCGGGGCCTGGCTCTGCTTCGAGGACGAGGCCGGGTTCTCGATGACGCCGCCCACCGCCCGCACCTCGTCCCGGCGCGGACAGACCCCGGTCATCCGGGTGCGGGGACGCTCTCAGCGCCGCTTCTCCATCGCTGCCCTGGCCTGCTACAAGCCTGGCGAGCGCTCGCGGCTGATCTACCGGCCCAAGCGGCATGCTGATCACAAGCGGGGCGGCAGACGCAGTTTCACCTGGACCGATTACCGCGACCTGCTGACCGACGCCCACCAACAACTCAGCGCACCCATCGTGGTCATCTGGGACAACTTGAACGTCCACAAGCACGCCCGGCTACGGGAGTTCATCGACAGTCATGACTGGATCAGCTGCTACTTCCTGCCGGCCTATGCACCCGACCTCAACCCCGTCGAGGGCATCTGGTCGCTGCTGCGACGCAGCAGCCAGGCCAACACCGCCTTCACCGACCCCGACCACCTGCTGAGTGCCCTTCGGCAAGGGCTCCGGCACATTCAGTACCGCAGCAACCTCATCGATGGCTGCCTCAAGGAAACCGGCCTCACCCTCACGACATCACGCCAGCAAGGTCAGTAGCGGGCCTGGAACCACTGGAGCCCTATCCCGGTACAGATCTCCCCTGGCGGTGCCGCTGCACGACCTGCGGCAGGATCGGGACGCCTACTCACGGGTCCGTCAAGCGCGGGCAAGGGGGCTGCGGCCCGTGCGGGCGCAAGAGCGCCGGGCGGAGGATCAGCCGGGCGTGGTCGCTTCGCCGCGAACTGCCTCGTACCGATGGCGACCAGGCGGAAGTTGAAGTGCGGGGCTTCGGCCTGGAGCCGCTCAAGCCCTATCCGGGGCCGAGCAGCGTGTGGAGCTGCCGCCATCTCGTATGCGGCCGCGATGTTGAGATCAGGTTGAGTAACCTCAGGCGCGGCCTGCGGTCCTGCCCGCACTGTCCGTCTTCTCCGGGGGGTAGACGCCGCTGGCCTGCTGACGAGGCCGAGGCCCTTATGCGCGCCGCCGGCCTGGAACCGCTCGAACCATACGCCGGGCGCCGCGACAAGGCGTGGCGGTGCCGCTGCAACGGCTGCGGTGGTGAGACGTCACCGAGTCTGGGCGGCATTCTCGCCGGACAGGGCGGCTGCCGGCACTGTGTTCACGCGGGCCGCGGCGTTTGCTGAGAGGGATTACCCAAAGCAGTGGGCGCGCTGCGCGAGCAGCCTGTTCAGCCTGATCTCTGACCCAGGTCGCGTGCTGGCCGCGCTTGGCCAGCAAGATTTCAGGAAAGTCGGAGACCGGCCCGCCCGCTCCTAAAGAGGGCGTTCAGTGAGCCCATTCCAACTTCAGGCGACAGCCGATCGTGCGGCAGACCCCCTCGCCCCAACCGCGAGCCGGCACGTTAGCACTCACCGAACGAGAGATCACTCTCATCTGGGCATGGCGCCACACCACGTCCGAAGTCTGCCGGGCCTGGATCAACCAACGTCTGTGCAACCGACGATGATCGTTTACGCCTGGGGCGCGGTCTTCTGCTTGAGGCGTTCGTAAGGAGTCTGGCCGCCGAGGTCCCGATCGTGGGCGCGGACAAACCCTGCGTCGCAGGGACGAAGAAAACACGATGTAGCCCGGGTAGCACACCTTAGCTAGCGTGGACAGCATGACAGCGCAGCTGGAGATCACTCAGCGCGATCTGCGCACCCGTTCCAAAGAAATCATGGACGCCGTCCAGGGAGGGCAGGCGTTCATCGTCACCAGCGATGGGCACCGTGTCGGGGAGCTGATCCTGCTCCGCCGCCGTCGCCGCTTCGTTCCCCGTGCCGAGTTCGCGGCCATGTCACGCACCGCCCCTGACATCTCACTGGACGCCTTCCGCGACGACCAGGACGCCCTCGTCGAGCAGGAGTTGGACGACCCGTATGTCCGTTGAGCACGAGCAAGGCCTGCTCGATACCAACATACGGACGAGGCCCGTCCTCGCCTCTTTGGTGATCGTGACGCTCGCGGTGGTTCCCTGGGTCGTCGCCGTGCTCCCGCTCACCTTCAACGGCATGCAGCAGGTGGAGGAATCCGGCACCAAAGCCGGGTCCGCCGCACTGGGCATCTCGATGCTGGCGCTTGCGGCACTGCCGGTCGTTGCCGCGCTACTGGCCCTCGGATGTGGGCTCACCGCTCGAGTCGAGGTCAACAAGATCGTGCAGATCTCGGCAGCAGCCCTCTTCTTCGCAGGTCTGGTGTCGTTCTTGTTCGCCATGCTGCTCGCCATGGCGTAAGCAGGCGGCGGTACAGCACGGCAGTGGCGGCCTCCCTTCAGCGGAGGCCGCCACTGCCACTCAGAGCGCGCGTCAGCCAGTCGTCCAACGCGGCCGGCGATGCGCCCGTCCACGTAAGGTGGGCATCGGGGCGGACGAGCATGACGTCCCTCTTCCTTGCGGTCTGAGGGCTCACCTGGTGGTGGTGATGTCGAGGCGGCAGGTGAGTGGGCATGGACCGTGGGGTGTGGGGTAGATGGGTGCGGCTGGCCGGGAAAGGGGTCGTGACCTGGGGAGGTCGGAGGTGCCCTTTCCCGGCCCTTGGTTTCGCGGGACGCCGTAAGCGCGCTTGTCCTGTGGGAACGCCACCACTGTCTGCCCCCGCAGCCAGCTGCTTCCCGCCACGCCTGAAGTCAGCGAGCCGCCTCCAATTCGCGGACGGATGATCGAAGGACGGGTACATGGCCGGGGTAGAACGATGCCGGGCGTCATCCCGCAGGGGAAGGCCCCGTTGTCGACCCGGCCGGCACCCCCGGCAAGATTCGAAGGACGCAGTATGGCCAGCGGCACCGTGAAGTGGTTCAACTCCGAGAAGGGCTTCGGTTTCATCGCCCAGGACGGCGACGGACCGGACGTCTTCGCTCACTACTCGAACATCTCTGGCAACGGCTACCGCGAGCTGGTCGAGGGAGAGCCGGTCACGTTCGACGTCACCCAGGGCCAGAAGGGCCCCCAGGCCGAGAACATCGTCCGCGGCTGACGTCGCCCGCTGGCCTCTGGAGCCTTGTGTAGAGTGGCACCACCGACGCGGGGTGGAGCAGCTCGGTAGCTCGCTGGGCTCATAACCCAGAGGTCGCAGGTTCAAATCCTGTCCCCGCTACGAAAGTCAGGGGCCCGGCACCAGCCGGGCCCCTGACGCGTCTGACGATGCGCTCAAGGAAGGGAGGTCGATGGCCTCCCCTTTCTGTCTCCACGCCGTCATCGGTCAGCTGCTCATCCTGGCAGCGGTTTGAGCGCTGACGAGTAGGACCGCGCCGAGGACGATGTACTGGCCACCCTGACCCGGGCCTGTAACGGAGCCTGCGCGGTGGATCCCAGCGCCGCGGAGGGGGGCCGTGCCTCAGACCACGGTCCGACCGTTGCGCCGCGCCGGGCAGTCTCGCAGCAGCTTTCGAATCTGCTCGGAGCGGTCGACCCCCGGTCCGAGTTCGTGCCTACGGCGTTGCAGCAGCGCCCTCGTTGCGTCGTCCAGCTGCTCGCAGTGCCCCCTGAACACCTCGCGCAGTGCCTTCAGCACCCAGTACTCGTTGAAGGGCTTGTCCTCGGTCACCGCTGCCTCGGCGAGCGCCGGTCCCCAGACCGGATTCGGGTTGGCGTACAGGTAAGCGGCGGCGGCCAGCCGCAACCCGGGGTCGCCGCTGTGGAGATGTTGATCGACGTCGAAATCTCGGGTGCCTCGGAGCAGCCGGATCATCTCGTCCACCAGGTCGCTCATCGCCTGCGTCCGCGTGCGTCCGCTGGCCATGGTCCACCGGATCTCGTTGTACCGCGCCGCCAGCCGATCGACGGGGTCTACCGGCGGCTCGGCGGGCCTACCGGTGGGCTGCGCCCTGCTGAGCGCCTCTCTCACACCGTCAGCCAGGTCCTCGGCGGTCTCCTGGTGTCTCGCGTCGCTCTGCCTCGCCTCTCGGATGGCGTCCTGCGCTGCGCTTTGGGCCTCTTCTACCTGCCTCTTCAGAGTGATTCCGAATCCGGATACCTCGGAGAAAAAGACACCCAGGAGCACTAGGATCACGAGACCGGTGATGACCATGGGCGGATCTGTCATCTGGGGATGACGGCACACTCTGACGACTGTGCCGTTCGATGCCAACTGCTGGTCGCACACCTCGGCCGTGAAGAACAGGACGACGGCCGCACCTGCGGCGAGGACCACCAAGGAAGCCGCCATCCACTGAGATGGGCGGACCGCTTTCCAGCTCGCCCGTCGACGGGCCGTCGAGCCGTCATCAACTCCAGTCCCGGTCATCCCCCACCCTTTGGCGCCTGTCGGCACAGGCCGCCATGCTGGCCTCCTCAACGGCCGCTTGGCAAGCAGGACTTGCTGCCCAATTCAGCAGCATCTCCGCGTCCACCGACGTCGTGCCCACTGGGCGCAGCACTGCGGCGCAGATGCCGATCGCATCTTGGTGAGCTCGGCCCGGTGGGCGTCGCGGTCGAACCTCTCTGGAGGCGGGAGCATGGCGTGGCCTTGGTGAAAGTGGTCGGCCGCTGAGATGGGTGGGCATCTGCGACGCATCGCCCCGCCGCGGGCGCGTCGTTCAACCAGTTCGGGTACGGGCCTGTTTGGCTACGCCCGTCGTGTTGTAGCAATATCGGGCCATTTCCTCGCTTACGTCGTAGGCAGCGGCGATGTCGGCGGGCTTCATGCTCTTTCTTGCCGCGCTGAGGAGCCGGGGGCGCGGCAGCCTCAGAGTGCGGCCGAAGGCAGTTGCCTGCTCTTCCTCTTCGGGCTGGCAGGTGCGCAGGTGTGCCATTGAGTTCTCGGACCTCGCTGGGATCGTGCTGGAGCAGCAGGTAGGAGAGCTCATGGGCGATGTCGCTGGCCTGCTGGCCGTCGAGGCGAAGTGGATTGGTGACGATGTGGGGCCGTCCGGCGATCTGGACAGTGGCGGCGGAGCTGGCGGGCGGCGGGCTGGCAGCGTGTGCACCTGGTCGACATGCGGCCGACGATCCGGCAGGCGCGGTGCACGCGGGGCGTCCCCTGCGTGCTCGTACGGCTCCTGAGGTGGTGTGCGGCCTTCTCAGTCGCCGAGCAGAGCGCCGGTGCCTTCGGGGGGTGAATCGGCTGAGCGCCTGGGCTATCCCGGCCAACGTGTCGGGGTGCAGCTGTACTCGCGCGGCGAGGTTTTCGGCGATGTGGGCGGGGTGCGGCCGCCCGGGATGGGGACGACGTGTTCGTCCGGGTGGAGCAGCCAGGCCAGGGCCAGTTGGGCCGGGTGAGCCCGAGGTCGGCGGCGATGCCGCGCAGCGGGGCGGTCTCAGATGCGTATGCACAAGCGAGCGGTCGCCGCCGTCTTCGCGGCCACCGTCGCCCTGACGGCCCCGGCCCTCGCCCCCCAGGCCGTGGCTGCCCCCATGCCCTCAGAGACCAGCAAGACCCCCAAAAACTACCGTCCGCCTCGTTTTCCCAACACCGGCCGGGGACAGCGGCACGATCGCTGTGCTGTGCGGGAACCCCCGCTACCAGTAGCTCAGCGGGACGTGGTTTGCGGGGTCTGGTGAAGCCGGAATCTTCCCAAGGTCCTCTACGACGGCGTCGCGGAGTGGGCCAACATGTTTCCGTGAGCCTGTCAGGTGGACTGGTCCAGTGTTCTGGACAGGCGGTCTGATCTGGAGCTGCGTTGAGCAAGTGCGTTGAACGGGCGGTGCGTCTTCTTTGCTCGGCCACATGGCTGGGAGACGGTCTTGACGTTCGTCCGACGCTGGTGCTGAGGACGCCTCAGACCGACGAGGAGTGAGTCCTGTGAGTGGCTCTGGTGCGCTTGGAGGGCCCCGTCCAGCGGCGGGGCCCCGTCGCTCCTGGACGGGAGTGGCGGGGCCCGAGGCCCATTGCGCGGTCAGTGCAGGGTGCTGACCTCGGTCGCCGAGAGTGTCCGCGGGTAGACGTGGACGTCTGCGACGGAGCCGGGAAAGGCCAGGTAAGGGGCTGTGGCGGAGGCGCTGTTGACGCAGCCGCCGATGGTCAGGGGGAGGGAGGAGTCGTACTGGGGGCTGAGGTTCGTAGCGGTCCCCACCAGCGTGCCGTTCTGGTAGAGAGCCATGTTGCCGGTGGTGGAGCCCCCGGCGACCGGTGCCCGGAAGGTGGCGACCAGGTGGGTCCAGGCGCCGATCGGGCCGGAATTGTTGTCTCCTTCCGCGGTGGGGAAGTCGGAGTTCTCGTCGTTAGTGGTGCTGGTCTGGAACATCCAAGCGCCACTGGGTTTGTCGTAGGAGAGGTAGAAGGCTTGGTGCTGGGTGGTGCCCTGGCAGACGGCAGTGGTGCCGAGGGCTGAGTTGATCTTCACCCAGGCGGAGACGGTGTAGTCGCCGAGGGTGTTCACCGCGCTCTGCTTGCTTTTGAGGAAGCCGGTGTTGCCGTCGAAGGCGACACTGCCGGACAGCCCGCTCGGCGCGTCGGTGCCGAAGGCGACACTGCCGGACGGGGTCACCGGGTTGAGGGAGGTGATGTCGGTGCCGTCCCCGGAGAGCTTCCACTCATCCTCGGGCATGCCTTTGTCCCAGCCGGTCGGCACGATCACGCTGCCGGCGTCGGCCTCGCTCGCCGACATGGCGTACGGGTAGACCTGCACGTCCGAGACGGAACCGGGGAACGCGTTGTACGGCGTGGTCGTGTCGGGGCTGTTGACGCAGCCGCCGATGGTCAGGGGCATGGACGAGTCGTACTGCGGGGTGAGGTTGGTGGCGGTCCCCATCAGGCTGCCGTTCTGGTAGATCGACATCGTGCCGGTGTTGGAGTCGCCGTCCACGGGAGCGGTGTAGGTGACCAGGAGGTGGGTCCAGGTGCCCAGGGCCCCGGTGCCGGTGTCTCCTTCCGCGGTGGGGAAGTCGGAGTTGTCGTCGTTGGTGGTCGTGGTCTGGAACATCCAGCCCTTGTTGCTGCTGTCGTATCCGATGTAGAACGCCTGGTGCTGACTGGTCCCCTCACAGATCGCGGTGGCGGGACCGGTCGAGGAGTCGAGCTTCACCCACGCGGAGACGGTGTAGTCGGCGAGGGTGTTGACGGCGGTGTGGTCGCTCTCCAGGAACCCGGTGTTGCCGTCGAAGGACGTGGCACCGGCCGGGGCGTTGAGCGCATCCGGCCCGCCCGCGTTGAAGGTCGCAGCCCCGACCGCGGTGAACGGGTTGTCCCCGCGCTGGTCGGTGCCGTCGGCGGACAGCTCCCAGCCGTCATCGGGGGTGTCGCTGCCGGTGGCCAGCGGGACGATCAGGTTCGGAGCGATGCCGACGACCTGCGTGTTGGTGTCGGTTAGGTACCGGCCGGCGAGGTCGGCGTAGTACGCGTTGGAGGGGCTGCCGCTCGACAGGTCGGCCGCCTTCACGGTCGACGAGGTGGCCGTGCCGTCCGTGGAGACGGCTGAGGCGAAGTCGATGACCTGGGTGGGGAAGGTGTCGAGCAGGTACTGGTTCACCTGCTCGCGTGCGGTCTCCTGCGTTGCCGTGCCCGGGTGGGCGGCAGTGAACGGCGGGATCGTGGTGAGGTAGACGGTGATGTTGGAGTTCTGTGTGACCGGCTGCCCGTTGACGTAGGTCTGGCCGTCGTCGGTGTAGTACGAGCTGAGCTGGCTGTTGAGCGAGGCCAGTCCGTTTTCGACCTTCGTCGCGCAGGTGTTGGCGTCGCTGGTGCAGTTGAGCAGGTCGGTGGCGCCGGTGGAGACCAGAACGGTGCGCACGTTGCTCTGGGCCAGCACGTTGTGGTCCAGCGGGTTGAGCGCGTTGGTCGGGGTGTCGCTGTTAGTGATCTGCGGCAGCAGGTTGTTGCTCAGGCTGTTGCTGTTGGTGCCGGCGTTGAGTACGCCGTAGTCCACCGAGTCGTCCCCGTTGGGGTCGTCGATCAGGGCGCTGGTGATGGCGTCGCTGAGGTGGTGCTGGCCGTCGCCGCTCGCGGTGTCCCCGTTGACGCTCTGGTCGCCGTAGAGGACCAGCGAGCCGGTGGGGGCGGAGATGGGGGTGGTGACGTCGATACCGGCCAGGTACGGCAGACCGGTGTACGTCGTCTGCGTGAACTTGGTGGCCGTGATGTCACCGGTGCGGTTGGCCGCGTCGCTCACCCACACGGGTGTCTGAGCCGCAGCATGACCGGGCATGGCGGACGCTGAGCCGTGTGCCTGCAGGCTGACCAGCACGGTGGCCTGCTGCGTGACAGCCAGCGGCACCGGGTCGCTGGTGATGTCGCCGCCTGCGGGGATGGTGACGGATGCGGAGCCTCCGAAGGTCAGCGTCGTCGGTGCCGCGGCGGTCGTGGCGCCGCCCGCGGTGGTGTCCTGCAGGGCGACGGAGGCCGCGTCGAAGGTCACAGGGCTGGTGCCCATAGCGTTGGACAGGTGGATGCGCACGCCGCTGCCGTCATCGGTGCCGATGCTGACGTGCGCCGGTATGCGCAGAGTTTGACCGTTGACGGTGGCGGTGCTGCCGCCGGACTGCTGCACCTTGGCGGTGTCCTGGGCCGAGGACCAGGTGCCGACCCAGTGCTGGGTGCCGGATCCACTTCCAGTGACGGTCAGCGGCCGAACGCCAAGCCCGAGGATGTGCAGGGTGGGCTGGCCGGACTGGACGCCGTTGGTGAACAGCGGCAGCGAGATGCTGCTGATGACCGAGCCGGGGCATTGCAGCGGGACGCTGATGGCGTAGATCTTCGGTCCGGGGTTGGGGCTGGTCTGGGTGTTGTTGCTGTGGTTCTGGTGGACGAGGGTCAGCGAGGCCGCCGAGGCGGGGCCACCGAGCCAGTCCGGCACGGTGTCCAGCGTGTATGACTGTTCCGCGGGGTTGCCGTCCGGGTCCAAGCAGTTGTTCTTGGCGTAGGTGATGGTGCCGCTGGCGCCCTTCGCCGCGCCGCCGGTGGCGAAGCCGAGGAAGACCACGGCGTCACCGGTGTTCACCACGTCGCTGCCCGGCACGGTGACGGTCTGGCCGGAGGCCAGCATATTGTCGTAAGTGCCGGTGCCGAACTTCGGCAGCGTGATGCCGGTGCCGTTGACGGTCACCGTCTTTCCGCTCTGCCAGCCCGCCGTGCTGGTGAGATCGGCGGAGTTGATGCTGTTGCCTGAGCCGTCGGCGTCGGCCGGGCTGGTCGTGGTGGTGAAGGTGCTGGTGGCGGTGTTGTTCAGGCAGCTGCCTGTGCTGTTGATCGCGCAGGTCAGTGCCGGCGCGAGGCGCAGGACGTCGATGCCGGCCTGGTAGCCGGTGGAAGCGGTGTTCTTGCCGGTCAGGGTGAGAGTCAGGGTGTGCACACCCTGCTTGAGGGTGAGCAGCTGGCCGTTGGCGTCCTTGGGCATGCCGAGATTCACGAACCGGGTGGTGACGTAGGAGTTGTAGGCGTCGAAGTTGCTGAGCAGTGTTGACTCGGTGGGCTTGCCGGCGTCCAGGACCAGCTTGTAGATGCCGTAGTCCTTGGCTTTAGTCAGGTTGGCCCCGAAGCTCCAGGGGCCGTCCTTGGGGATGTCGAAGCCGAGCGTCGCGTTGTCACCGGAGACGACCTTTGACGTGCTGCTCTTGTTGGCGAGCATGGCCTGGTAGCCGTCGGCGAACTCGTAACCGCTTCCGGCTGCCTGGCTGATCAGCTGACCGCCCTTGGTGGTGGTGGTCGCCTTGGGCACGGCGGTGGTCGTATTGTCCGCGTTGGTCGCCGTCCAGCCGCTGATCATCTTGTCGCCATAGGCGTACGTCGGCGTGCTGGTGCCGGCGTAGAAGGCGTAGGCCGTCTGGGAGATGGACGTCGAGCCGGCCTGGTCCACGGCCTTGGCGTACAGGGTGTGCGGTCCCGCCTTGCCGGGAGTGAAGGCGGGTGAGGCGCTGCCGTTGACGGCCGAGGTGCCGGTGCCGGGGCCGTTGTCCGAGGTGGCGTAGTACACATGGCCCGGCACGATCGTCGTACTCATGGTCCAGTGGGTGACGCTGCTGCTGTAGACCGTGTTGCCGAGCGTGGCGTCCAGCGCGAACAGGTAGCCGGTGATGTTGTTGGTGTGGTTGTTGCTGAGAGTGAAGGTGCCCTTGTCGCCGAAGGCGGCGCCGATCTGCTTGGCCGGGAACTGACTGGAGGTCACCGTGGGCGCGGGCGGCGCGCTGGTGTCCACGGTGAAGGTCTGGGTCTTGGTCCAGATGCCGGAGCCGGTGCCGGCCCAGTAGCCGGCCGCGTTCTGTGCGGTGGCCTTCCAGGTGTAGGTGCCGTCCGGCAGGCTGGGGGTGGTCCAGTCGCTGCCGTTGGTGTTGTACCGGGCGCGCTTCTTCGAGTCGGTGCTCGGTCCGAAGCCCTGATGCACCAGGGTGCCGGAGGAGTTGTAGACGTTGTATTCGATGCGCACCAGCTCGCTACCGCCGGCCAGGTCGGGGTCGACCGCGCGTGCGGACAGCGTCGGGGTGTGGGTGGTGGTCATCGTCTTACCCATGCTCACCGTGGACGGCTTGATGGCAGGGGTGCCGGTGCCGTTCTTGAGTTTGGGCCGGTAGCTGTAGGTGACCGACATGGTTGCGCCGCCGCCGTAGGCGAGCTGTTTCCACTGCTGGGGGTCGTTCATGTCGGGCGACTGGACCATCAGTGTCATGCTCTTCCAGCCGCCGGCCGCCGCGCTCTGTGCCCGGGAGGTCACGTCGAACTCGAGCGACGGCGGGCTGACCCAGGAGTGGGCACCATCGGTCACTGGGCAGGTGCCGGCCTCGTGGCTCTTGGGGTTGGTGCCCAATGAGCCGGTGCGCTCTTTGGGCTCATGGCCCCAGTACAGCGAGGAGGAACCCCAGCCGGCGGGGCGGTCGGTGCCGTAGACGGCCGCCGGGGTGTCGGAGCAGGAGGCGGCGGAGAGCTGCTTTACGTACAGCGAGGCGTGACTGACCACGGCGCCTTTGATGCCGCTGGTGTTCATCTGGTAGTAGGTGCGAGCCCGTTCACCGTTGCCAGGGGCGTTGTTGTCCCACCCCTCGCGGGCATTGGTGGATCCCGAGGTGGACGTCGAGTTGTAGACGTTCCATCCGTTGTCGGAGATCCGTGCCCAGTCCAACTGGGAGGGCCGGCCGCTCCACTCCGGATCCACGTAGACCGGGTAGGCGGTGCTCTTGGCGGAGAGCAACTTCTCGTCCAGGCCCAGCAGTTGCTTTCCGGGCTTCAGGCTCACCCGGACCTGGGCGCGGTGCCTGCCGACCTTCGCCGCCGCCTTGTGCTCGGCCCGGGTGGAGGAGGCGGTCGCGGTGTGGGCAAGGCTGGTGCCCCGCCGGCCGGCGCTGTCCCACATCAGCGCGGTGTCACTGTGGAACACCGTCTCGCCGGTGTGCTTGTCCGTGGCCTGCATGCCACCGTCATGCGTGGGAGCGAGCTTGAGATTGCTCGCCGTGGTCCTGAGCTCGAGGTTCCGCAGGTGCGGATCGGCGGCGGCCTTGGGGGTCTTGACCACGAGGATCGAAGAGTAGCCGGAGGCGTCCGCAGTCAGCTGGAGGTCGACCTGAGGCAGCACATCGGGGTACGTCGCGGTGTCACCGGAGATCACCGGCTTGGGCAGTGCGCCCGGCCAGGAGAACCCCAGCCTGTCCTTGCCGCTGTGCAGTGTGACCAGCGCACCGGAGCCGCCGCCGGAGAAGGCCACGTCCGTGACGGCGGCCTTGGGCGCCCAGGTCCCGTCCGCTCGCCGCACCAGCGTGGTGTCGATCGGTACCCACTTCCCGTGCAGCTGTGTGCGCTGCGGCATCGAGGAGTCGGTGCGGGTGAAGGTGCCGTCAGGGTTGGCTACCACCACCGTTCCCGTGTCGGTGAGTTGGTCGATGGGCACCGACTTGCCGGTCGCCTTCGCCCGGGCGGACGCCGCCTCCGTGGGGTTGAGACGCGTTTCGGCGGATCGGGGACCGGCGTGGGGGCGTGAGGCGGCTGGAGCGATTGGTGTCGCATGTGCTGGTGCCATGGCGGCCAGCGACCCGGCTGCCAGGGTCGCGGCGAGGACGGTGGAGAGCAGTCTCGCCGTGGGGCGTCTGGAACCGCGTCTGGGTGTGCGAGAGGCGGACATCGAAGTTGGTGTCCTTCGAACTCATGCGGTTCCCCCCGTGGGCCCCGCGCCGGAGTGCAATTCTCAGGGCCACCAAGGTCGAGGTCTATCGCTAACTGATCGTCAAGTACCTTCTGCGAAGCCCTTTTTGACGGACAAATGTCAACTTGCGCGTCGGCTCATGTGATTCTTTTGCTCCTCCTGTGGAGAAGCTTTGCGTATTGCGTCAAAGTCAGGCCCTAGCGTGAAGCTCCACGGGGGGCTTGATCGACTGTGCCACCCCTTTGACATGCACTCAAACCGCATGACCAGCGGACTGCTTGTGGGTGCTGGGATCGAGGAGGGGAACGCACCGCATGGAGCGGACATCGGGGTGGAGACGCGTTCGGGCGACCTGGGCCGCCCGCCGGGCTCACCGCATGGCATTCGTAGCGGCAGGCGCATTGGTGGCGGGGCTGCTGCCCTCCGGCATGGCCACTGCTGTCGCTTCGGAGACGCGGCACGTGTCTGCTCCAGCCGTTCCGCAGGACAAGCGGATCCCCTTCACCCGCAAAACGCCCAAGCACGTTCGCGCGCGTAAGGCGTTCAAGCACTTCGATCCCACCGCCGCGCACACGAAGCTCCCCGCGCCGGGCAGCGCGACGGTCACCCTACCCGTCGCGGCAGCCTCCACGCGTCTGACCGCCAAAGCGACTCAGGTGCGGGCCGGTCACACGCCCGTCCTGCTCGGCGCCGCCGCGGGTGCACATCCCCCGGCGACGGCCGTCACCGGATCTCAGCAGGTGCGGGTGACCGTGCTGTCGCAGAAGGCCGCGCGGGCGACCGGTATTCACGGTGTGCTCTTCACCCTGCAGCGCACCAGCCCGGGTGGCGGAAGGGTCGCCCTGCGTGTCGACGACTCCTCCTTCCGCTACGCCTTCGGCGGTGACTTCGCCTCGCGACTGCACCTGGTCCAGTTGCCGGCCTGCGCGCTGACCACGCCGAAGCTGGCCAAGTGCCAGACACAGACCGCAGTGCGCACCGCCCCCAGCACGCCGCTGTCCGCGCAGGTCACCATCCCGGGCCCGAACGCGGCGGCTCCGGGTGCCGTCGGCTCTGCTCACTCGGCGACGGCGTCGCCCTGGGTGGCGACTGTCATGGCGGCAACCTCGGGTACGTCGGGTTCGTCCGGTGACTACTCGGCGACCAGTCTGTCGCCGGGCGGCTCCTGGACGAGCGCCGGTAACACGGGCGCGTTCACCTACAGTTATCCGATTTCGGTGCCACCGGCGATCAGCGGAGCGGTACCGAACGTCGATCTCTCCTACAGCTCCTCCACCCAGGACGCGCGCACCGAGGGGACCAACAACCAGTCCTCGTGGCTGGGCGATGGCTGGAACTCGACGGAGAACTACGTCGAGCGCACGTACAAGTCCTGCCGGGACGTCTCGTCGTCCGGCGCACCGGACAATGACGGCGACCAATGCTGGGCGGGTCAGATCCTCACCCTGTCGCTGAACGGCAAGTCCACGGACATCGTCTACGACGATGCCACCAAGACCTTCCGCCCTTCTGACGACAACGCCACCACCAAGATCGAGGACCTTACCAGCGCCACGAACGGAACGGCGAACGGGGAGTATTTCAAGGTCACCAGTGACGGTGTGCAGTACTTCTTCGGCCGCAACCGGCTGCCGGGCTGGTCCAGCGGCAAAGACGAGACGAAGTCCGTGTGGACCGAACCCGTCTACCACGCCCACAGTGGCGTATCCGACTGCCCGGACAGCACGGACTTCGCCTCCACCTCCTGCACGCTGGGCTACCGGTTCAATCTGGACTACGCGGTCGACACCCATGGCAACGCCACCGCCTGGTACTACTCGCCGGAAACGGGCTACTACGGCGCCGACATGAAGAACACCGTGGTGTCCTACACCCGCGGCGGCACTCTGTCCCGCATCGACTACGGCATGACCGCCTCGACGATCTACTCGGGCACCGCGCCGGAGCAGATCCTCTTCGACACCGACGAGCGCTGCATCCCGGGCACTCCGTCGGGCAACACATGTGCGGACAGCCAGTTCACCCCCGCCAACGCCGCGTACTGGCCCGACGTGCCGGTGGACCTGAACTGCGCCTCGGGCTCGTCGAACTGCACGAATCACGGCCCGAGTTTCTGGACGCGCAGGCGCCTGACGGCGATCACCACGCAGATCCAGGTGGGCGGTGCGACCAAGCAGGTCGACAAGTACAGCTTCACCCAGTCCTTCCCCGACGGCGGCGACCACGCCCCCACCCTGTGGCTGGACTCCATTCAGCGCACCGGCCTGGACACCCTGGGCAGCGCGTCGGGCAGTACCTCCACGCCGGCGGTGAGCTTCGACCCGCCACTGCAACTGCCCAATCGGGTCGGCACCATCCCGCAGATGCCGCTGATGTACCACGACCGGATCCAGACGGTCACCAGCGAGACGGGCGCCGAGACGACGGTCACCTACGACAGGCCCGACTGCTCCAACGCGCCGGCGAGCGACCCGAACGACCCCACCGATGCGGCGGCCAAGACCTTCGCCTCGACCAACACCCTGTCCTGTTTCCCGGTGTACTGGACACCCGACGGGCAGCCGGCGCCGTGGATGGACTGGTTCTACAAGTACAAGGTCGCCTCGGTCGTCACCGAAGATCCGCACAACTCCTACCAGGACGGCACCCAGCCCAAGCTGGAGACGGACTACGTCTACAAGGGCAACCCCGGCTGGCACTACGACGACAACGAGCTTGTCAAGGCCAAGAACCGTACCTGGGGTCAGTTCCGGGGCTATCCGGAGGTGGACGTCACCACCGGAGACCCGAACGTCTTCCACTACAGCAATGGCGTCAAGGTCCACGACCAGAAGACTCTGACGAAGACCTATTACTTCCTGGGCATGAACGGCGACACCCTGCCCGGGGGCAAGACGCGTTCCGTGCCCGACCTGACGAGCCAGGACGGCGCCACCTCGGTCGCGGACGACGACACCTTTGCCGGCCAGACGTTCGAGACCGACACCTACACCAGCGCCACGGGCAGCCTGGACAAAGCCGTCGTCAACGTGCCCACAGTCATCGGCCCCACTGCCAGCCGCAACCGCAGCGGTCTGCCCGACCTGACGGCACAGATGGTCCGTCCCGCCAAGACACTGACCCGACAGACTGTGTCCTACGGCTGGCGCAAGACCGAGACCGACACCTTCTACAACACCACCCTGGGCAAGTCGACGACCGGCATGCCCGTGCAGCTCGACGACCGCGGTGAGACCGCCGACAGCAACAACGTCGCCAAGTGCACCTACACCCGCTACCTCACCGGCAGCGGAAACACCCTGGTCGTCCCCGCCGAGGTCATCACCACGGCACAAGACTGCTCCAGTGCCGGAGCCACTCCCAGCGGGACACTGATCGCCGACACCCGCAGCTCCTACGACAGCAACGCCTTCGCCTACGACGGTGACGGCCAGCAGAACCCGGCTCTGCCCACGACCGGTGACGTCACCCTGGTCCAGCAGGCATCAGCGGCCACCGGCGCCACCGCAACCACGTTCGTGGACCAGACCGCCACCAGCTACGACTCCTACGGCCGCGCCACCACGGCGACCCGCACCCCCAAATCCACCTCCCCGGATGGCAAGAGCCTCGCCCAGACGGTCTTCATCCACTACACCCCGTCCAGCGGCGCACTCCCCACCAGCAGCACGACCATCACCCAGGTCACGCCCGGCGTGGACTGCTCCACGGCCACCACGTCATCCAAGGACTGCCAGCTCACCAGCAGCACCGTAGACCCGGCCCGCGCCCTGCCCACCGCCAAGACGGACGCGGCCGGCCTGCTCACCTCGCTCACGTACGACGCGCTCGGCCGCATGACCGGGGTGTGGCTGCCCAATGAGATCAAGGCCAACGGCGCTCCGGCGAACACGACTTACACCTACAGCATGTCCCAGAAGGCCCCGTCGGTCGTCGCGTCCAACACACTCCTCGACAACGGCAGTTACCAGACCAGCGAGACACTGTTCGACGCGATGCTGCGGCCGCTGCAGGTACAGGCGACAGCGGAGAACTCAAGCACCGCGGTCTCGGACACCCAGTACGACTCGCACGGCTGGACCGTCGCCACCAACAACGCCTACGCCGTGGGCGGCAGCCCGGGCAACAGCCTGATATCGGCCTCCCAGGTCTCCATCCCCGACACCACCGTCACCGACTACGACGGGCAGGGTCGCGCCGACCTGGTCACCGAGGAACACGACGGGGTCAAGACCTGGACCACGACCACCGCCTACACCGGAGACCGGACCACCGTCCTGCCTCCCAAGGGCGGGGTGGTCTCCGCCAAGGTCGTCGACGCACGCGGCCAGACCACCGAACTGGACCAGTACACCGCCCCGCCCGCCGTGTCCGGCACTGCGGCAACCGGCTTCACCGCCACCGGCGGCACCACCTCGGCCACCACCTACGGATACACGGTCGCGGGCCAACAGCACCAGGTCACGGCTCCCGACAAGACGGTGTGGACGTTCGACTACGACCTGCTGGGCCGCAAGACGTCCCAGACCGACCCGGACGCGGGCGCAAGCAGCTACGGCTACGACGACGCCGGCAACCCTGTCTCCACCACTGACGCCAAGAAGGTCGAACTCGACTACACCTACGACCTCCTGGGACGTAAGCTCACTGCCACCGACAAGGCCAAGGCCAACTTCCAGTTCGCCTCCTGGACCTACGACACCCTGCGCATCGGCCTGCCGACCTCCTCCACCCGCTACGTCCAGGGCACCACCGGCGGCTACACGGTCGCCGCCACCGGCTATACCACCCTCGGCAAGCCGACCGGCACCGAGATCACCCTGCCGGCATCTGAGGCGCCGCTGCCTTCGACGTACACGACGACCTACACCTACACAGTCAAGGACCAGTTGCTGGCCACCCAGAGTGACCCGCGCACCCAGGGGCTCAACAACGAGGTCATCACCTACGGGCGCGACGCGCTGGGCAACCCGACCATCACCAAGAGCAGTGCCAACATCTATGTCGGGGCGAGCGTCTACACCAACTACGGTGAACCGTCGCGGCTGACGTTCGGCGCCTCCACCAACCCGGCCTGGGTTACCTACAGCTACGACGACCAGACCCTCCATCTCACCAACCGCCTCGTGGAGCGGACCCAGGCCCCCGGTCCCACGGTCGACGACACCAAGTACACCTACGACGCCTCCGGCAACCCCACCTCCACCACCGACCAGCAGTCGGAGACCGGTAATACCGTCACCGACCAGCAGTGCTACAGCTACGACACCCTCGACCGGCTCACCGACGCCTGGACCGCCAACGACAACTGCGCCGCCAGCCCGCCCACCGGCAGCACCCTTACCACCACCCCCGGCTCCTACTGGCAGTCCTTCAGCTACGACGCCATCGGCAACCGTCACCAGAGCGTCGACCACGCCATCGGAGGCTCCGGCACCACAGCCACCACCACCTACACCGACGGCTGCACCACCAACTGCACCCCCAACCACACCCAGCCTCACACTCTCACCGCCACCACCGGCGGCACCAACCCCACCAGCTTCGTCTACGACGAAGACGGCAACCTGCACACCCGCACCCCCACCTCCGGCCCCAGCCAAACCCTGACGTGGGACGACGAAAACCACCTCACCCAGGTGGACGCGGGCGGTACCAGCCCCACATCCACCAAATACTTGTACGACGCCGACGGCAACCAGCTCATCCGCCGCGACCCCGGCAAGACCACCCTCTTCGCCGGCGACACCGAAATCGTCGTCAACACCGGCGTCACCCCCAACGTCCTCCTCGGCGCCGTCCGCACCTACACCCACGGCGGCACCGGAACTCCCGTGGCCATACGCTCCAGCCTCTCCGGCGGCGGACTGAAGTACCTGTTCAACGACCCGCACGGCACCGCGACCTTGTCGATGGACACCACCACTCAGCAGGTCGCCCGCCAGCAATACACGCCCTACGGACAGCCACGCGCCAGCGCCAACAGCACTACCTGGCCCGACCCCACACACTCCTACCTCGGCGCGCCCCAGGACAGCTCCACCGGCTACACCGACGTCGGCGCCCGCAAGTACGACCCGAGCCTGGGCCGTTTCATCAGCGTCGACCCCATTCTGGAAGCCACCAGCCCCCAGGAACTCGGCGGCTACACCTACGCCGCTGACAATCCCGTCACCTCCGCCGACCCCAGCGGCCTCGAGCAGTGCTACCCGCACTACTGCTCCGGAGACAACGGGACCAACGCGCCCTACAAGTCGTACGACGATCCCGCGTCGAAAGACTATGAGCCGCCGCAGAGCAGGACACTGCCGCCGCTGAAGGACATGAAGAAGTTCGGCGGCCACGCGCCCACGATCACACAGATGGTGAGCTACGGGACCTACCGAGCGGACCTCTCTCCGGCGCGGAACGTCGAGTTGTATTACCGGGAGCGGTGCACCGGTGAAGACCTGCTCTGGACCTCTTCCTGCCAGGGATTCCAGAAGTTCTACCACCACTGGGCCGATGTCAAGGACATACCGAGCAACCCGTGCACGCTTGTGAGCCTGTGCGAATCCCTCGGCGATCTTGCTGTCGGCATCTCCGCCGCGGCGGCTCTCGAAGAAGAGGCCATGACGGAAGGCGTGTCCTTCTGCAGCTTCGACCCCCAGACGCCGGTCTTGATGGCGGACCGGAAGACCAAACCTATAGCCAAGATCAAACCGGGTGACCGGGTGGAGAGCGCCGACCCGGAAAGTGGTAAACATCGCGGCCCCCGCAAGGTCGCCGCTCGCCTGGTTCACCACGACAACGACCTAGTCGATGTCACTATCCGCGGCACTGACGGTCACGACGCCACTCTCCACACCACCTCGCGTCACCCCTTCTGGGACGACACCCTCCACACCTGGATCCCCGCCGGCAAACTCAAGCCCGGCCACGCCCTCAACACCGCCACCAACTACCACGTTCGCATCGACGCGGTCATCACCCGCCCCGGCTCTGCGGACATGTACAACCTCACAGTCGACGAACTGCACACGTACTATGTGCTGGCGGGGGCTACGCCGGTCCTCGTTCACAACAGCAACTGCACGAAGCCGGTCAACCTTCCAGGGTGGCGGAAAGTGGACATTGATATGGATCATGTCCTCGACCGACACACCGCTGCAGGCAAGACGTACAAGCAGAGCGGAATCAAGACGAAGTTCCCGGACTACATGTCTCAAGGGGAGATTGAGTCCACGATTCGCCAGGCGTACAGGTCGTCTTCGGTTGCAGGGCGTTCTCAGGGGGATCGAGTCTTCCTGCGAGGCTCGGCAAATGGGCTTGACGTCGAGATGTGGGTGAACAAACAAACGCGCATGATTGAGACCGCATACCCGGTTTGGAGGTGAGATTGATGGAGTTCGAACTGTTCTGTGACGTGGAATCTCTCGATCTTGCTAGATCGGGCTCGATCTGGGGTAACGTCTGGATCGATATCTCCGGGTGCCCCTTTCCGGAATCGAACTGGAACGACATGCCAGTCGCATTCATCGTGGAATTGATCGACGCGGTTTCCTTTGTTCGTCAGGCTGAGGGAAGACGCAGGAGAGTCAGGTTCTTCGACGGCCCATTCTGGATCGATCTGGTCGGTCGGGGTGATGGTGCCGTGAATGTTTCGGCTAACGCCCACGGCGCAGACAAGAAGGTGACGGTCAGCGTTCACGACATGGCTCGATCGTTGACAGCGGTTCGGACTGAGTTGGTCCGCGCGTGCCTGGAGCGTGGATGGGGTGAACAGATGGACGTTCGCCGCTTGCAAGCTCACTAACAGGCGTCCGACGAGGCTCCTGATGGATTCAGAAGTGCGAATTTGAAGCCCCGCCAGGTACGTCCTGGCGGGGCTTCTGCACGGGGTGACGGCAGTAGTTGACGGCAACGTCAGCGGATGAAGGCGGTGCCGGGTGGCGGGTCGTCGCAGTCGCTGCTCGCCGTCTCGGTGGTCCGGCTCCCAAGTGCAGTGCTGAGGGTGTCGATGGCCTTGCGCTGGAGGCGGAGCCGGACGTGGGCATAGACGGTGGCGGTGACGCCGATGTGGGCGTGGCCGAGAAGTTCCTTGATCACGACGAGTTCGACGCCCTGTTCCAGGAGCAGGGTGGCGGTCGAGTGGCGGAGGTCGTGGAAGCGGATGCGGCGGAGGCCGGCCTTGCGGAGGAGCGTGGTGAAGGTGCGGGTGAGGTTGGTCGGGTCGATCGGCTTGCCCTGCGGCGTGGTGAACACGTGCCCGTTGTGCTGCCACTCAGGGGAGTGTAAATCTAACGGCGGATCCGACGATCATGGGAGAGACGTCAAGTGACTGATACCGCCGTGGAGTTGGAGACCGTGGAGCCTGTCGAGAGTGCCCAGTTGGGGCAGCCTGTGCCGGTGTCCGACGAGCAGCTCGTCGCGATGCTGGTGGAGCGGGCCCGGTCGGAGGGGCTGCAGCTGACCGGGCAGGGTGGTCTGCTGCAGCAGCTGACGAAGCGGGTGCTGGAGTCCGCCCTGGAGGGCGAGATCACCGACCACGTCGGCTATGACAAGCACGACGCGGCCGGCAGGAACAGCGGCAACAGCCGCAACGGCACCCGGGCCAAGACGGTACTGACCGACGTGGGCCCGGTCGAGGTGAAGGTGCCCCGCGACACCGCCGGCACCTTCGAGCCGCAGATCGTCCGCAAGCGGCAGCGCCGTCTGACCGGCGTGGACGAGATGGTGCTCTCCCTGTCCGCGAAGGGCCTCACGCACGGGGAGATCTCGGCTCATCTGGCCGAGGTGTACGGGGCGGAGGTGTCCAAGCAGACCATCACCACGATCACGGACAAGGTGATGGAGGGCATGGCGGAATGGCAGGCCCGCCCGCTGGACCGCGTCTACCCGGTCGTCTTCGTGGACGCCATCAACGTCAAGATTCGCGATGGCAAGGTCGCCAACCGGCCTATCTACGTGGTGATGGCCGTCACGGTCGAGGGCACCCGGGACATTCTCGGGATCTGGGCCGGTGACGGCGGCGAGGGCGCCAAGCACTGGCTCCAGGTCTTCACCGAGCTGAAGAACCGGGGAGTTGAAGATGTCCTCATGCTCGTCTGCGACGGGCTGAAGGGCCTGCCGGACGCGGTCGAGACGGTCTGGCCCCGCACGGTCGTCCAAACGTGCATCGTTCACTTGATTCGCAACAGCATCCGCTACTGCGCCCGCCAGGACTGGGACAAGGTCGCCAAGGACCTCAAGCCCGTCTACACCGCTCCCAGCGAGGCCGCCGCCACCGAACGGTTCCTGGAGTTCTCCGAGAAGTGGGGTACCAAGTATCCGGCCGTGATCAAGCTGTGGTCCGACGCCTGGGCCGAGATGGTGCCCTTCTTGTCCTTCGACGTCGAGATCCGCAAGGTCATCTGCAGCACGAACGCGATTGAGAGCGTGAACGCCCGGATCCGCAAGGCGGTTCGGGCTCGCGGCCACTTCCCCTCGGAGGCCGCCGCGTTGAAGTGCGTCTACATGGCACTGAGCTCTTTCAGAGTGGCCACTGATCGGGTGACGGGCCGGCGTCCCGAAACGCACGAGGCTCCCGTGCCGTTGAGAGAGGTATTCGACGTCTCA
>NZ_JBITSP010000023.1:0-73816 GCF_044540925.1 Streptomyces sp. NPDC085900
CGCTTCCTTTGTACTCACCCTCTCGGGCTTTCCTCCGGGCTTCCCTTCGGTCTTGCGTTTCCGACTCTATCAGATCTTTTTCCGATCCGATTTCCTCGGTGCTTTCCAGGTTCCCGCTTTTGTTTCGCGGTTTCCTTTCCGGCGGATCCGACTTTATCAGAAGTTTCGAGCCGGTCTGACCGGCCGCTAATTTTCCGATTCATCGGGAGTGGCTTCGTCGAAATCGAAGTTCCGAGAAGCAGACAGACACTCACTGTTGCCGACCGGTTGAACCCAGTTCCAGGCAACTGTTCGAATCTACCTCCCCTAGCGGTCCGTGTCAACGGCTCCGTTGGGGCGAGGAAGAGAGTAACAGCTCAGCGGGCTCGTATGCACATCAGGCCGCCGTCGGCACCGTGGCGCTTCGCTCGGCCGCCTCGACGTCGCCCGTCTCGCCGGCGCGGGCCGCTCGGCCGCCCAGGACGAAGACGTACGCGAGGAAGGTCAACTCGGCGACGACGCCGATGCCGATGCGTGCCCAAGTGGGCAGGCCGGAAGGGGTGACGAAGCCTTCGATGGCACCGGAGACGAAGAGGACCAGGGCGAGGCCGATCGCCATGCCGATGGCCGCACGGCCTTCCTCGGCCAGGGCCGTGCGACGGGAACGGGGACCCGGATCGACGACGGTCCAGCCGAGCCGGAGACCGGTTCCGGCGGCCACGAAGACCGCGGTCAGTTCGAGCAGGCCGTGGGGCAGGACTAGACCGAGGAAGGTGTCGAGCCGGCCGACGGACGACATCAGCCCGAAGCCGACGCCGAGATTGAGCATGTTCTGGAAGAGGAGCCAGAGGACCGGCAGGCCCAGGAAGACACCGAGGATGAGGCACAGGGCGGCCGCCCAGGCGTTGTTCGTCCACACCTGGGCGGCGAAGGACGCTGCGGGGTGGCTGGAGTAGTACGTCTCGTACTGGCCCCCGGGGCGCGTGAGCTCCCGCAGCTCATTGGGGGCCGCGATGGTGGCCTGGACGTCCGGGTGGGTGCCGATCCACCAGCCCAGGAGGACGGAGACAAGGATCGACAGGAGGGCGGTGGGCACCCACCAGCGGCGCGATCTGTAGACGGCCGACGGGAAACCTTGGGTGAGGAAGCGTGTGACGTCTCTCCAGGAGGCGCGCCGGGTTCCCGTCACCGCGCTACGCGCGCGTGCCACGAGTTGGCTCAGTCGTCCGGTGAGCTGGGGGTCGGGCGCGCTGGACTGGATCAGGGAGAGATGGGTCGCCGTGCGCTGGTAGAGCGAGACGAGTTCGTCGGCCTCGGCTCCGGTGAGACGGCGTTGACGTCCCAGGAGCGCGTCGAGGCGGTCCCATTCGGCCCGGTGGGTCGTGACGAAGACGTCGAGGTCCATCGGTTCGGCTGCTCCTCGGCTGTCGTCGCTGGCCCGTCGTTGATGTCAGCTTGTCGTACTGCGGCGCGATGCGCCCTCAGCTTGGCAGACTGGCCGCTGCGAGGGCAGACCAGGGAAGGGCGGCGGGCGTGAGTGAGCTGGTGACGGGCGAGGCGGTGGCGCTGGAGTTGCGCCCCGCGAGGCTGCCCAGCAGGGCGCTCGCGGTGTTGCTGGATCTGGTGGTGGCCGTGGCCGCCTACGTCGTCGTGACCATCGCGCTGGTCGCCGCCACGGCTTCTTTGGATGACGCAGCGCAGTTCGCGGTGTCGATCTCGACCTTCGTCCTGTTGCTGGTGGGGGCGCCGATCGCGGTCGAGACCCTCAGTCACGGGCGGTCCCTCGGGAAGCTGGCGTGTGGACTGCGGGTGGTGCGCGACGACGGCGGGCCGATCCGGTTTCGGCATGCACTGGTCCGTGGCTTGATCGGCGTGGTGGAGATCCTGATGACCTTCGGTGTCATCGCCTGTATCGCGTCACTCGTGTCGTCGCGCGGGCGGCGGCTCGGGGACGTCTTCGCCGGGACTCTCGTCGTACGGGAACGAGTACCCGCCGCACGGACCGGTTTTCTGCCTCCGCCTCCGCCGTGGCTGGCCGGACGGTTCTCGGAGCTCGATCTGTCCGCGGTGCCCGACGGGCTGTGGCTGGCGGTGCGTCAGTACCTGACTCGGATGCATCAGCTCGACCCGCAGGTGGGCTGGGCCATGGCGGAACGGCTCGCGTCCGATGTGGCCGCTCGTACGGGTACTCCTGTTCCGCAGGGTGTGCCGCCGACGGCCTATCTCGCCGCCGTGGTGCAGGAGCGGCAGGCCCGCGAGGTGCGGCGGGCCTTCGGGAACGGCGCGGTGGCGGGTCCTGCTCCGACGGCGGCGTACGAGTCTCGGCCGGCCATGCCGCCGTACGCGGCTCAGCCCGCTATGCCGCCGTACGAGGCTCAGCCGGCCGCGCCGACGGACGCGCCGCCCTCCATGCCTGCGGCCGCGCCGCCTGCCGAGCGCCCCGCGACGGAGGGCACCGGTAAGACGGGGGCGACAGGGTTCGTACCGCCGGCCTAGTTCCGTCGCCTCGGTGCCCGCAGGTCCCTCCGCTTCAGGCGAAGGCTGACGGCGGTGACTCGAGGTCTTCCAGCTCGATTCCGGGCGCCGCGAGGACCACGTCTCCCGCGATGTGCACGGAGTGCTGCTCGCCGGTGTCCAGGGCTGTGACCTGGTATTCGTCCACGGTCAGAGGGCCGTTGTCAGTGGCGTGTGCTTCTCTGTTCAGCAAGGTCCAGGACTGGTCCACGGTGCGTGGGGCGAGGACGGGGTCCGTGAAGGCGACGAGGCGTACGCGGGTTGCTGAGGCGGAAGGGGTGAGGCGCAGGAGACGGGTGGTGGCGACGAGGAACGCGGGGGACGTGCCGGTGAAGGCGTGGGCGCGCACATTGCCTTCGGTGGCATGAGCTCCGGTGGGGTCCGTACGGACCCAGGTGACGCCGTCCAGCGCGACGCCGCGCACCTGCCATCCGGCGGAGTGGAGCTCCATGCGGATGGGGCGGCCGAGTTCGTCGAGGGCAAGGTCGACCGAGCCGCGGTGGTCGCCCGCGGGGGTGGTCAGTTGCGAGACGTAGCGCCAGCCCGAGGGGCCGGGGGCGCAGTGGAAGTGCTCTTCTGCGAAGGGGGTGTGGTCGTGCGGATCGTGGAGCGAATAACGGCCGCGGGGCATGAGGGTCCTGGATCTTGACGGGCTGGTCCGGCCGACGGGCCACGGGGCCGAAGGGGCAGGCCCCCGACACGGGGGTGCGGGGGCCTGCCTCTGAGGACTCACCGGCGGTGGGCGCGTCAGCGCACCGACCCGGTGGCGGTGCTCAGTACCGGTAGTGGTCGGACTTGTACGGGCCCTCGACCTCGACGCCGATGTACGCGGCCTGCTCGGGGCGGAGCGTGGTCAGCTTCACGCCGAGCGAGTCCAGGTGGAGACGGGCGACCTTCTCGTCGAGGTGCTTGGGCAGCGTGTACACGCCGGTCGGGTACTCGTCGGGCTTGGTGAACAGCTCGATCTGGGCCAGGGTCTGGTCCGCGAAGGAGTTGGACATCACGAACGACGGGTGGCCGGTGGCGTTGCCCAGGTTCAGCAGACGGCCCTCGGACAGCACGATGATCACCTTGCCGTCGGGGAAGGTCCAGGTGTGGACCTGCGGCTTGACCTCGTCCTTGACGATGCCGGGGACCTTGGCGAGGCCGGCCATGTCGATCTCGTTGTCGAAGTGACCGATGTTGCCGACGATCGCCTGGTGCTTCATCTTGGCCATGTCCGAGGCCATGATGATGTCCTTGTTGCCGGTCGTGGTGATGAAGATGTCGGCCTTGTCGACGACCTCGTCCAGCGTCGTGACCTGGTAGCCGTCCATCGCCGCCTGCAGCGCGCAGATCGGGTCGATCTCGGTGACGATCACGCGGGCGCCCTGACCGCGCAGCGACTCCGCGCAGCCCTTGCCGACGTCGCCGTAACCGCAGACGACCGCCGTCTTACCGCCGATCAGGACGTCGGTGGCGCGGTTGATGCCGTCGATCAGGGAGTGGCGGCAGCCGTACTTGTTGTCGAACTTCGACTTGGTCACGGCGTCGTTGACGTTGATCGCCGGGAACAGCAGGGAGCCCTCGCGCTGCATCTCGTACAGGCGGTGGACACCGGTGGTGGTCTCCTCGGTCACGCCCCGGATCTCGGACGCCAGCTGGGTCCACTTCTGGGGGTTCTCGCCCAGGGTGCGGTGGAGCAGCTGGAGGATGACGCGGTGCTCGTCGGACTCGGCGGTCTCCAGAGCGGGGACGGCGCCGGCCTTCTCGTACTCGACGCCCTTGTGGACGAGGAGGGTGGCGTCACCGCCGTCGTCGAGGATCATGTTCGGGCCGCCGGTGGGGCTGTCCGGCCAGGTCAGCGCCTGCTCGGTGCACCACCAGTACTCCTCCAGCGTCTCGCCCTTCCAGGCGAAGACCGGGATGCCCTGCGGGTTGTCGGGCGTGCCGTTCGGGCCGACGGCGATGGCGGCGGCCGCGTGGTCCTGGGTGGAGAAGATGTTGCAGGACGCCCAGCGGACCTCGGCGCCCAGGGCGGCCAGGGTCTCGATGAGAACGGCGGTCTGCACGGTCATGTGCAGGGAGCCGGTGACGCGGGCGCCGGCCAGCGGCTGGGCCTCGGCGTACTCCTTGCGGATCGCCATCAGGCCGGGCATCTCGTGCTCGGCGAGGGTGATCTCCTTGCGGCCGAACTCGGCCAGGGAGAGGTCGGCGACCTTGAAGTCCTGTCGGTTTTCGACAGTCGTCATTGCGAGCTGCTCCTCGGGGTTGGGGCGAGGTGGGTACGGCTGGTCTGCGCGGCGGCGGACACAGGGGTGCCCGAGAAGAGGACACAGGCATGCCCGCGTGCGCGCAGCGCAGTCCGTCGGAGGCCCTCTCTCCCTCGGTCGGTCCGCGGTGGGACCGCCCGACCGCCATCAGCAGCGACGTCTGGCTCCACCCCAAGCTACACCGGCCGGGCCGAGCACCCCAGTCCACCTCCGAACAGATCGAGCCGATCGCGGTCCGGAAGACGGGGCCGAAACCCGTCAGTGGCCGGCCGGGTGGGGGGCGGGGCCTCCGGGCGTCGCCTCCCGGTCCGGGCCCTTGGCGGCCTCGGCCTCGCTGTAGATGTCGGGCTCGAGGTAGATCACGCGGGCGATGGGGACCGCGGCGCGGATGCGGGCCTCGGCGGCGTTGATGGCGGAGGCGACCTCGGCGGCCGTGTCGTCGTGCTGGACGGCGATCTTCGCCGCGACCAGGAGTTCCTCGGGGCCGAGGTGGAGCGTGCGCATGTGGATGATGCCGGTGACCGTTTCGTCGTCGACGACGGCCGCCTCGATCTTCCTGACGTCCTCGACGCCCGCGGCCTCGCCCAGCAGGAGCGACTTGGTCTCTGCGGCCAGGACGAGGGCGATGGAGACGAGCAGGATGCCGATGCAGACCGTGCCGATGCCGTCCCAGACGCCGTCGCCTGTGAGCAGGGCCATGCCGACGCCGCCGAGGGCGAGGACCAGGCCGATCAGCGCGCCGAAGTCCTCCAGCAGGACGACGGGCAGCTCGGGCGCCTTGGCGCGGCGGATGAACTGCGACCAGGACAGCTTGCCCCGCAGTTCGTTCGACTCCTTGATGGCCGTCTTGAAGGAGAAGCCCTCGGCGATGATCGCGAAGAGGAGGACGCCCACCGGCCAGTACCAGTGCTCCAGTTCGTGCGGGTGGCGGATCTTCTCGTAGCCCTCGTAGATGGCGAACATGCCGCCGATCGAGAACAGGACGATGGACACCAGGAAGGCGTAGATGTACCGCTCGCGGCCGTAGCCGAAGGGGTGCTGCGGGGTCGCCTCGCGCTGGGCCTTCTTGCCGCCGACCAGCAGCAGGAACTGGTTGCCGGAGTCGGCGAGGGAGTGGACGCCCTCGGCGAGCATCGAGGACGAGCCACTGAACGCGAACGCAACGAACTTCGATGCCGCGATCGCGAGGTTGGCGCCGAGTGCCGCCACGATCGCTCTGGTGCCGCCTGACGCGCTCATGTGTCCGCGTTGTCCCTTCGCCTTCGTACGTGTACGCCGTCCAGGCCTTTGCCCGTCCTTTGCCGGTGGGCCATTCTTGCAGCCCGGACCGGCGACGGCCCGTCAGGTACCCACAACCCCGGTCATACGATCACAGTGGCCCGGAAGACCGTTCCCGCGCCGGACACCTCGGCGTTCTCGCCGGCGGGGACGAACACGGATGTGCCCGGTGTCAGTTCCTCCTCCCCCGCCCGCACCGAACCGGCCGTGCACAGCAGGATCTGCGGGGTCTCGCGGGTGAGGTCGTGAGTCGTACCGCCCTCGGGGAGGACGTACCGCGAGAGCCGGAACTCGTCGATCGGGGTCTCGTAGACCTCCTCGCCGTCCGGGGAGGCCTCGGGGCGCAGGACGCCCGGGTCGCTCGCCTCGAAGCGGACGATGCGCAGGAGTTCGGGAACGTCGACGTGCTTGGGGGTGAGGCCGCAGCGCAGGACGTTGTCGGAGTTGGCCATGATCTCGACGCCGAGGCCGTTGAGGTAGGCGTGCGGGATGCCGGCGCCGAGGAAGAGCGCCTCGCCGGGCTGCAGACGCACGTGGTTGAGGAGCATCGCGGCGATCACGCCCGGGTCGCCCGGGTAGTGGTGGGCGATGTCGGCGTAGGGGGCGTACGCGCCGCCCAGGCGGTCGCAGGCGGACGCGGCCTCGGTGACCGTGTGGCGCATCTCCCCGGGGTCGGCGGTGAGGATCGCCGTGAGGACCTCGCGCAGGGCCGCGTCCTCGGGGTGGGCGTGGAGCAGGTCGACGTAGGGCTTGAGGGAGTCGACGCCGAGGCCGTCGAGCAGTTCGGCCGCCCGCAGCGGGTCGCGAAAGCCGCACAGTCCGTCGAACTCGGTGAGCGCGCAGATCAGTTCGGGCTTGTGGTTGGCGTCCTTGTAGTTGCGGTGGGGGGCGTCGACGGGGATGCTCCGGCGCTCCTCGTCCTCGTAACCCTCCCTCGCCTGTGCCAGGTCGGGGTGGACCTGGAGGGAGAGCGGGGCTCCCGCGGCGAGGATCTTGAGGAGGAAGGGCAGGCGGGGGCCGAACTTGGCGACGGCCTCGGGGCCCAGTTCCTTCTCCGGGGCCGCGTCGATCACCTCCACCAGGGTGCCGCGTGCGGTGCGCGAAGGGGCACCGGGGTGGGCGCCCATCCACAGCTCCGCCTGGGGTTCGCCGCTCGGTTCGACGCCGAGGAGGGCGGGGATGGCGGTGGTGGAACCCCAGGCGTAGGGGCGGATGGTGTTGTCCAGGCGGTCCATGCGGTTCTCTCTGCCGGTCGATCGGTACGCGCGTGCGTGTACGGCTGTGCTCAGTGCGCAGGCGTCAAGATCAGGCCCCTGAGGCGAGCGCCAGGTAAACGGCGGCGAAATCCGTGATGGCGATCAGTTCGGCGAGGGTCTCCAGCTCGTCGCCGGGCTGCGGCTCGAGTTCGCTGATGGGTGTGTCGTGGCTGAGGGCCAGGTCGCGGGCGGCCGGGGCGGCGGTGAGGCCGCCGATCGGCCGGTCGCGGAGCAGCACCACGCGCGCGTGCAGGGCGGGCGGTTCCTCCACCCGGTCCCGGAAGAAGTCCTCCGGGTCGGCGCTCGCGGCGAGCGGTCCGGCGAGCAGCGCACTGTGCGCGGCGAGGGCCTCTGGGAGCTCGGCGACGACGGCGGGGGTGCCGGAGAGCTCGGCGAGGGCCGCGGCGAAACGGCGGCCTGCGGGGCCCGCGGAGACGCCTTCGGTCCATACGACCGGCAGGGCGTCGGCGAGTTCGGCGGCGAGCGTCTTGGCGGGATTGCTGTAGGTCGCGATGGCGGGACCGCAACGCTCGGCGACCTGGTCGAGGCGGTCGGCGACCTTCTCGACGGCGTCCGGCGGGGCGGAGAGCAGACCGGTGCGGTCCAGCAGCACGAGGAGGGGCGTGAGCAGCGCCCACAGCACGCCGGGGGCGGACGCGGCCAGCGGTTCGTCCTGCTCGTACGGGGCCGTCGCCATCGGTACGAAGAGGCCGTGGGCGCCGGCCACCGCCTCCACGAGGGGGGTGTGGGAGGGGGCGACCGCCACGACGGTGCAGCCGCGGCGGTAGGCCGAGTCGGCGAGCAGGGACAGGCCCGGCTCGCTGCCGTCGGGGGTGGTGATCAGGAGCAGGTCGACCGAACCGGCCCAGCCCGGGAGTTCCCAGCGCAGGGCGCCTGCCGCGGGGGCCACGCCGGTGGGGGCGAGGCGGATGACGGGGCTGCCGGGGCCGGCGAGGGTGCCGAGGAGGTCGGCGGCGCAGATGGCCGCGGCGCCGGGGCCCGCGATGAGGACGGCGCGGGGACGGCCGTCCGGCTTGAGGTCGTTGACGCCTGCCTCGGCGGCGTGCCGGGCGGCGGTGCGGACGCGGGCGCCCGCTTCGGCGGCGCCGCGCAGAAGGCCGCGGCGGTCGGCCTCCGAGAGGGCCTCGGGGGTGTCGAGCAGCGATTCGTCGAGCATGGGGCGGCAGCCTCCGATCGCCGGTCCCTGGGGGCGGCGGGCTTGGGGGTGCGTGCGGCGGACGGTGTCCAGATGTGGGTCTGCTGGGTCTGCTGGTCTACTGGTCGGCGGTGCCTCGGGGCGGGCCGCGCGGGTGGGGCGGGGCCTCGGGCGGGCCTCGCGGCGGGGCCTCGGGAAGTGCCGCGCGGGTGAGGCGGTGCCCCCTGTGTCACGCGGGGCGGCGGGCCTCGTCGACGAGGAGGACCGGGATGCCGTCGCGGACGGGGTAGGCCAGGCCGCAGTCCTGACCTGTGCAGATCAGCTCGGTGTCCTGCTCCTTGAGGGGGGCGTGGCAGGCCGGGCAGGCGAGGATCTCCAGGAGGCCGGATTCGAGCGGCATGGGGTGTCCCTTCGGGGTGGGTACGCGTGCGCGTGCCCGTGCGGCGGCTGTGCGGATGTGCCTGGTCAGGGTACCGCCGTGGGGGGCGGCTCGGTGGGGTTGGGGAGGGTTGGGCGGGCGGTGGCCGTCGGGGGTTTTTCTCGCCCCCGCCGCCCCTACCCGTCCCGTCCTCCGGGCTTCGCCCCTTGCGGTACCCCACCAGGGGCTCCGCCCCCTGGACCCCCGTCGGCCCTGAACGGGCCTCGTCCTCAAACGCCGGACGGGCTGAAATGCGAACGCCCGACAGCCGAAGCGGCGTTCACGCGCGAATGATCGCCAGCGCCTCGTCCCGGACCTTCGTCATCGTCGCCTCGTCGCGGGCCTCCGCGTTGAGGCGGAGGAGGGGTTCGGTGTTGGAGGGGCGGACGTTGAACCACCAGTCGGTGGAGGTGACCGTCAGGCCGTCGAGCTCGTCCAGGGTGATGTCCTCGCGGCCGGCGTAGGCGGCCTTGATGGCGGCCACGCGGTCCTCTTGGTCGGCAACGGTGGAGTTGATCTCGCCGGAGCCGACGTAGCGGTCGTACTCGGCGACCAGGGCGGACAGCGGGCCGTCCTGGCCGCCCAGGGCCGCGAGGACGTGCAGGGCCGCCAGCATGCCGGTGTCGGCGTTCCAGAAGTCCTTGAAGTAGTAGTGGGCCGAGTGCTCGCCGCCGAAGATCGCGCGGGAGGTGGCCATCTCGGCCTTGATGAAGGAGTGGCCGACCCTGGTGCGGACCGGGGTGCCGCCGTGCTCCCGGACCACCTCGGGGACCGACCACGACGTGATCAGGTTGTGGATGATCACGCCCTTGCCGCCGTTCCTCGCCAGTTCGCGTGCGGCCACCAGAGCCGTGATCGCGGACGGGGACACCGGGTCGCCGTGCTCGTCGATGACGAAGCAGCGGTCGGCGTCGCCGTCGAAGGCGAGGCCGAGGTCGGCGCCCTCCGCGCGGACCCGCTGCTGCAGGTCGACGAGGTTCGCCGGGTCCAGGGGGTTCGCCTCGTGGTTCGGGAACGTGCCGTCGAGTTCGAAGTACATCGGGACGACGGTCAGGGGCAGGCCGTCGAGCACCGTGGGGACGGTGTGGCCGCCCATGCCGTTGCCCGCGTCGACGACGACCTTCAGGGGGCGGACGGAGGTGAGGTCGACGAGGGAGCGGAGGTGGGCCGCGTAGTCCGACAACGTGTCGCGCCCGGTGATCGTTCCCGGCTCGGCGGCCGGCTGCGGAGCGCCCGAGTCCATCCACCGCTCGGCGAGTTCGCGGATCTCGGACAGGCCCGTGTCCTGGCCGACGGGGGCCGCGCCGGCCCGGCACAGCTTGATGCCGTTGTACTGCGCCGGGTTGTGCGACGCAGTGAACATCGCGCCCGGCAGGTTCAGCGCGCCGGAGGCGTAGTACAGCTGGTCCGTCGAGCACAGGCCGATCTCGGTCACGTCGGCGCCCTGCCCGGCCGCCCCGCGCGCGAAGGCCCGCGACAGGCCGGGGGACGAGGGCCGCATGTCGTGGCCGACGACGATCGCGCGCGCCCGGGTCACGTGGACGAAGGCCGCCCCGAAGAGCTCGGCCAGTGACTCGTCCCACTGGTCCGGGACCACCCCGCGCACGTCGTACGCCTTCACGATCTGTGACAGATCAGCAGCCACGGCCAACCCTCCTGGAGTCCTATCGGTGGCCCCAAACTACCCGTACCGGATGGCCGTGCGGTGCGCGGACGCCGAGCCGGCGCCGCGGGCCGTAACCTCAGGTCAGAGCAGGGTAAGAACGCTCAGGGCAGCATCCACTCCAGGACCGGCGAGCTCTGGCCTACGACGATCAGGCACATCACCAGCAGCAGCCCCGCGCTCCAGGGCAGCACCTTGCGCAGCAGGTCTCCCTCACGGCCGGCGAGCCCCACGGCCGCGCACGCGATGGTGAGATTCTGGGGCGAGATCATCTTGCCCAGGACGCCGCCGGAGCTGTTGGCCGCCGCCAGGAGTTCGGGCGACAGCCCCGACTCGCGGGCGGCGGTGACCTGGAGGGCCCCGAAGAGGGCGTTCGCCGAGGTGTCCGAGCCGGAGACGGCCACGCCGAACCAGCCGAGGACCGGCGACAAGAAGGCCAGCCCGGCGCCGGCGGCCGCCACGAAGTGGCCGATGGTCGCCGCCTGTCCGGAGAGGTTCATGACGTAGGCGAGGGCCAGCACGGAGGTGACGGTCAGGATCGCGAAGCGCAGCTCGTGCACGGTCGCCAGCCACTCCTGGACCGCCACGCGCGCGTGCACCCCGAGCACGGCGGCCGTGCACAGCCCGGCGAGCAGCACGAGGGTGCCGCCGGTCGACACGACCGGCCAGGTGAAGACGTTGCCGCCGACCGGTTCGCCGTCCGGCGCGACGACGTCCAGGAAGGGCCAGTCGTACGTCTGTGTGGCCCCGGCCAGCCAGTCCTTGACCGCGGGGATCTGCGCGACCGAGAAGATCACCACGATCAGGGCGTACGGGGCGTAGGCGCGCACGACCTCGTGGCGCGGGTCCTCCTCGTCGAGCTCCTCGCTGCGCGCACCGGTCAGCACGGACGCGCGCACCTCCTCGGTGGCGGCCACGCGCGCGTGCGGTACGGCGACCAGGGCGCCCGCCCCCACCAGGGAGGCGGCGATGTCGGCGAGTTGAGCGGAGACGTAGTTGGAGGCGGCGAACTGGGCGACGGCGAAGGCGACTCCGCACACCAGGGCCGGCACCCAGGTCTCGCGCAGTCCGCGCCGCCCGTCCACCAGCCACACCAGCACGAGCGGCACCACGAGGGCGAGCAGCGGCGTCTGACGGCCCACCACGGAGGCCACGGAGTCCAGCGGCAGCCCGGTGACCTGAGCGAGCGTCACGACCGGCGTGCCCATCGCGCCGAAGGCGACCGGCGCGGTGTTGGCCACCAGGGCGACGACGGCGGCGCGCACCGGGTCGAAGCCGAGGGCGACGAGCATGACCGAGCAGATCGCGACCGGCGCGCCGAAGCCGGCGAGCGCCTCCAGGAGGGCGCCGAAGCAGAAGGCGACGACGAGCGCCTGGATGCGCGGGTCGTCGGAGAGGCGCCCGAAGGAGCGGCGCAGGATGTCGAAGTGCCGGGTGCGGACGGTCATCCGATACACCCACAGGGCGTTGACGACGATCCACAGGATGGGGAAGAGGCCGAAGACGGCACCCTGGGCGGCGCTGGAGAGCGTCTGACCGAGGGGCATGCCGTAGGCGAGCCGGGCGACCAGAACGGCCGCCAGAAGGCCTGTCAGGCCCGCGAGGTGGGCTTTCATGCGGACGCCGCCGAGCAGGATCAGGACGATCACCAGGGGCAGGGCGGCGACGAGGGCGGACAGGCCGAGCGAGCCGGCGACGGGTTCGAGTTTCTGGACGTACACGGGCGCCTCCCCGATTCCGCCATGCGGAAAGCGATTTCTCACTTCGGCCTACGGAATGGTCGTGTCCGCGCCAAGCTCGCGTCAATGGCCGTGCGTCGCACGCATCACTCGCGTCGGTGACCGCGGCTCACTCACATCGGTGACTCGATGGCTCGATGCGCGTCACACGCGTAGGGGAAGGCATCCCGCAATGCGTGCATGGGAAGGCACCCGCCAGGCGCGCGGGAGGTGTTTCAGCCGAGGACCGGAACGCGGATCAGTTGTCCGGAGAGCGCAGCACCCGCAGGTGGCCGCGGCGCGCGACCTCCATGGGGTCCGCCGAGCGTGCCCCGCCACCGGCCTCGGCCGCCCGCTCCTGCGGACGGGCCGCCTCGCGCACCGCGTTGGCGAGCGCTTCCAGGTCGTCGCCGCTGGGGCGGGCCGGGGCGGAGCCGTCGAGGAGCCGGACGACCTCCCAGCCGCGCGGCGCGGTGAGGCGCTCGGAGTGCTCGGCGCACAGGTCGTAGCAGTGGGGTTCGGCGTAGGTGGCGAGCGGGCCGAGGACCGCGGTCGAGTCGGCGTAGACGTACGTCAGCGTCGCGACGGCGGGTCGGCCGCAGGCGGTGCGCGAACAGCGACGTACAGGGCTCACGACGTTGGACGGTACCGCACTCTTGAGCGGGCCGCGACGACTCTCCACCAGGTCACTCCACCGTGTCGTGGTGTGAATCGCCCCACACGCCCCTTTCGCCACACCTTGCTGACCTGGGCGGACGCGCGTCCGCCGGCCGTCGCGCGATCCGCCGTCCGATCAACACTCCGTACAAACACCGTCATTTGCCTCGACGTCGGCGGTCTCGGAGAGATACGGAATCGAGCCCAACCTTGGCTGGAATGGTCAACCTGTGACATGCCGTCCCCGGTGGCCGAACGGTGTCCGGGATGCCGTGTGGGGCCGGGCGGCCGGACTCGGCGGGGACTACGCTTCACCAGTGATGGACAACCCCGTACCGCACCGTGCCGCCGGCCGCCCCGGGCCCCGCCGTCGTGACCGCCACGGCCGGGGCATGCGCGGCCCTATCGCACCGCCCCAGGTGCCGCTCGCCGCGAGCCGCGCCGACCTGTTCGCGGACCTGGTCCAGGACTCCGTGGAACGGCTGGAGCGGCGCTGGCCGCAGCTCGCCGACATCGATTTCCTGGTCCTCGAGGTGCCGCGGCTGGACGGGCCCGGGCAGACGTGGAACGACGAGGCGGTGCCCCTGGGCGGGACGATCTCCGCGCGCGACGGACGTCCCGCGCGCGTGGTCGTCTACCGGCGGCCGGTGGAGATCCGCACCAAGGGACGCGACGAGCGGGCCGCCCTGGTGCACGAGGTCGTCGTGGAGCAGGTCGCCGAGCTGCTGGGGCTGACCCCGGAGACGGTGGACCCGCGGTACGGCGAGGACTGAGCCCCGCCGGCCGCGCTCACTTCTGCAGGACGGAGAGGTCCTCGTCCGCCTGCGGCACCGACACCAGCCCCCGGTCGTCCGGCAGCGTCTGGATCGTGAAGCCGGGGACGCCGCCCTCCGTGGCCGACAGGGTCCGGGACGCGTACACCGGGCCGCCCGAGAGCGTCTCGACCGTCAACGCGTACGTGCCCTTCGCGCCGTTCGGCACCGGGGCGTCGACGTCCTGGGTGGTACCGGCCTTGACGGTGTACGTCTTCGACACCGCCGAGCCGCCGTCGCTGCCGGCGGACGCGGTGACCTTCACCCGGGCGGTGCGGGTCGGCGCCGTGATCGACAGGGTGGAGCCCTTGCCGCTGTTGTCCGCCGACGTCGCGCGCGTGCCGACCGGGGCGGTGGCCGGGAGGAACGCCGTCTCCTGCTTGCCGGGCTTGCCGCGTACGACCTTCAGCGCCGCCACGACCGGCACCGACCGGCCCGTGGGGGTCAGGACCAGCGAGCCGGCCTCGCCGCGGGTGACGGCACCGAGGTCGACCGCGCTGGTCATCCCCGCCTTGACGTGCAGCGTCTCGTTGCCGGCGGGCGTGATCAGCCCGGACGGGGAGGTGAGGCGCACCTTCAGGTCGGCGTCCGCGTCGCCCGGCGTGAAGGCGATCAGACGGACCGACGTGGCGTCCTTGGGGATGCCGGGCATGACGAGGCTGCCCGCCCCGTCGTCGGCGGCGGCCAGCCAGTCGCCGCCCGTCTTGTCGTCCAGGGCCTGCACGGCGGCGCCCACCCGCCCGCTGCGCACGTTCACGTGCACGGTGAGGTCGGTCTGCTTCTCGTCGGTCAGCGTGGACAGCAGGACCGGGTCGCTGGAGTGCGGTGCGACGGTGATGCCCTCCCCCACCGTCGACTTCAGGGCACCGTCCTTGCCGTAGAGCTCGATGTCGACGACGGCGGCCGAGTCGTCCGGGTTGGTCAGGTGGACGTAGTCGGTGCGGTCGGCGACCGTGCTGGCGCCCGGGAACCAGAACTCCGTGTCCGGCGCGGTGCAGTTGACGCCCTGCAGACCGCGCCCGGTGCCCGCCGCGACCTCGGTGGTCTCCTGCACCGCCCAGCCCGGCGCGAACTTGCCCTCGGCGGTGCCGATCAGCGCGGGCGTGTCGGCGCCGGAGGTGTCGCCCGTGACCGGGGTGCCGGGCTCCTTGGGCGTGAGGACCGGCTTGTCGGCCGTCTTCTTGCCTTTGCCCTTCTTGTCCTTCGTGCCCTTGCCGCCGCTCGTCGCACCGTCCGACTGCTCGGTCGCGGCCTGGAGTTCGGCCTTGCCGTCGCCCGCCGTGCCCTTGGTGAGGGGCGTGTACGAGGTGTACGCCGTGTCGGCGAGGTCGGAGGCGCTGGGCGCCGGGCACAGCAACGTGGTGCGTTCCACGGGCAGTTCGGCGGCCGCCTTGGCGGTGTTCGCGCCGGAGGCGCCCGGCGCGGTGAGCGAGGCGACGCCCGTGATGGCGGCGAGGGCGGCCGTGCCGGCGAACAGGGAGAGGGTGGTGCGGTTCACTGCTGACTCCCGTCGGGGCGCTCAGGGGCGTGCGGGTGCTGCTGCTGCGCCGGGTCGTACGCGGGGTCGTAGCCCTGCTGCTGATAGGCCGTCGGGTCGTACGTCTGGTCGTACCCTCCCTGGGAGTCGCCGTAGGCGTACGGGTCGTACTGGCCGCCCTGGTACGGGTTCGCCTGGTACGTCTGGTCGTACGCGCCCGCCGGGTACTGCTGGGCGTCCTGGTACTGCTCGTTGCCGTAGGGGTCGTACGCGGCGCCCTGGTAGCTCGTCCGGTCCCAGTCGCCGTACGACTGCTGCGGGACCGCGACCGGTGCCTCCTCCGCGGGAGGGGCCGGGAACTCCTCCTCCGGCGCGCCTTCCTCGGCCTCCGACTGGGCGCGCAGGCGGCGGGCGCGGCGGCCCTCGCCCACGACGGGCTGGGCGGGGATCGCCGGCTCCTCGGGGAGATCGTCGTCGACGTCGCGCCGACGGCCGGGCAGGGCCATGACGACGAGGACGACGGCGAGGAGGCCCTGCGCCCACAGCCAGGCGGTGTGGGTGACCGGCTCGTCGTAGGTGACGTCCAGCCTGCCTCCGGAGGCGGGCAGTTCGAAGCCCTGGGCCCAGCCGTCGACGGTTTTGCGGGTGAGCGGCCTGCCGTCCAGGGTGGCCGTCCAGCCCTCGGAGGCGGTGTCGGCCAGCCGCAGGACGCGGCCGTCGGCTCCGGCCGGGACGGTGGTGTGGATGTCGACGGGGCCGGCGGCCACGGGCTGCGGGGTGCCGGAGCCCGAGGCGGTCACGATCGTCGCGCGGGCGACCTCCTGGTCGACCCGCCACAGGGCGCTGCCGTCCTGCTGGCTGAGGCGGGACAGGCCCGGGGTGGCGTCCAGGACGCGGGTGACCTCGCGGGGGGCGCCCTTGTGGACCAGGACGTAGCGCACGGCGAACTTGCCGAGCTGGTCGGACTGGTCGGCGCCGGAGCCGGCGACCAGGTTGGCGACGACCTTGTCGAGCGCGCTGTTCTCGCCGTCGGCCGCTGCGGCCTCGGCGTCGCCCAGGCGGGCGCCGGAGCCGCGGACCAGGGTGTAGCCGACGCGGGCGGCGGAGTCGCTGTCCAGGACAAGGGTGCGGGCCTGGTCGCTGGTGCCGCTCTCCTCGGCGACGAACGCGGGCACCTGTGTGGGGTCGCGTCGTTCCACCGGTCCGTCGGCGCCGCGGATCATCCAGCCCGCAGCGACCAGCAGCGGGCCGGCGAGCGAGGCGAAGGCGATCAGCGCGGCCACCGGCTGGCGCCAGCCGAAGCTCTGCTCGGCCACGCGCGCGCGTGCGCCGTCGGCACCGAGTGCGGCGGCGGCGAGCAGGGCGATGCCGTAGACGAGGGTGGCCGGACCGGCCCAGGTGGACCGGTTGGACAGCACGGCGAAGACCAGACCCACCAGCGCGACCGCCCAGGCCGTCCGGATCGCGGACTGGCGTTCCGAGCGCATCAGGGCGGCCAGCGCGGCCAGCACGACGCCGATCAGCATCAGCCCGTCGACCGTGCCCGGCCCGCCGGGGCTCATGCCGAGCAGGTCGAGCGCGCCGGCGGCCGAGGGGCCGTAGTCGAGTCCGGCCTGCTTGAAGAAGCCGAACGGCAGCAGTGTCAGCGACCAGGGCGCGAGCACCAGGAGGGGCGAGCCGAGCTGGGCCAGGAAGCGCAGGCCGTAGGCGGTGATGTCGGCTCGGCGCAGCACCAGCACCGCGATGCCGAGGATCAGCGCGATCGGCCACACGATCGGCGTGAAGGCCGTGGTGATGGTCAGCAGCAGTGCGTACGCCCAGGTGGCACGCCAGCTGCCGCGGGCTCCCGAGGCGTTCGTGGTACCGCTCGCGGCGATGCCCGCGCGCGCGATGAGCGGCAGCAGGACGGCGAGGACGGCGGTGCCGATGCGGCCGCCGGCGAGCGCGCCGGTGGCGGCGGGCAGGAAGGCGTAGACCACGGCCGCCCAGGCGCGCAGCAGGCGCGACTCGACGAGCGGGCGGGAGGCGAAGTAGGCGGTGAAGCCGGCCAGGGGCACCGAGCAGACCGTCAGGACCGTCACCGCGAGTCCGGTCGAGCCGAACAGCACGGAGGCCAGCGTCGCCACGATCGCCAGGTACGGCGGCGCGGACGGGGTGCCGCCGGCGCCTACGGCGTGCCAGGAGTCGGTGTAGCGCGACCACAGCTCGCTCGCGTCGGCCGGGGCGGGCAGCAGGGCGCCGCCCGCGAGCGCGCCGCCGCCGAGCAGGGCGCGGCAGGCGACGAGGGAGACGAACAGCAGCACCAGGAAGAGCATCGGGCCGGGCTTGCGGGCGATGCGCTTGAGCCGGGCGAACTGCTCGATCTCCAGGAAGTCGGCGTCGTCGCCGCCCGGCCCGGACTCGACGGCACCGCCGTGCCGTCCGGCACCGGAGGCGGCGTCGGCGTCGGAGTCGCTGAAGAAGTTGCCCGCGACCTGTTCGACGGTGGCCCGCACGGTCGCGCCGGGCGGCGGGAACAGGGCGCGCAGTTCTCCCTTGTCGATCTGCGGGGCGCCGCGCCTGCGCCGCCCGGCGATGATCCGTTCGGGCCGCAGCAGGGTGCCCAGCAGGCCGCGGATCTCGTCGACGGCCTGTCCGGGGACCTTGCCGACGAGATAGGCGAGGGTGCGCAGGAGCGTGCCGAGCACGACGCGCAGCAGCACCCACGGCAGCGCGGCCGTTCGCGAGTTGACGAACAGGGTGTAGACGGCGCCGGCCTTGTCGACCATGTGCGGGGAGGCGGCGCTGCGGCCCACGCAGTCGACGGTACGGCGTTCCCGGGAGGCGGCCTCGGCGTGCCGTACGACCGCCTCGGGGGCGATGAGGACGCGCAGTCCGGCGGCGGTGGCGCGCCAGCAGAGGTCCACGTCGTCGCGCATCAGCGGCAGCCGCTTGTCGAAGCCGCCGAGCCGCTCGAAGACGTCGCGCCGGATCAGCATGCCGGCGGTGGACACCGACAGCACCGGGCGGACGTGGTCGTGCTGGCCCTGGTCCTGCTCGCGGCGGTCCAGGCCGGTCCAGCGGCGGCCGGAGTGGGCGATGGAGACACCGACCTCCAGCAACTGCCGTCTGTCGTACCAGCCGCGCAGTTTGGGGCCGACGACGGCCACGTCGTCGCGGCCGAGTTCCAGTTCGTTCTCCACGACCCGCAGCAGCTGGGCCAGGGCGTCGGGGTCCGGGGCGCAGTCGTCGTGCAGCAGCCACAGCCACTGGACCGGCTCACCGTGCGGCAGCTCGGGCAGGTCGTAGGCGTCGTCGCGCCAGGTGCGCGTGACGGGGTCCCAGCCGCTCGGCCGCTTCAGGTACGGCAGCTCCTCGGGGGTCAGCACGGGCGCGGTCCGCACCGCTTCCTCGACGGCCTGGCCGAAGCCGGTGCGGCGGGCGAGGTGCAGCACGCGGTCGGCGCCGAGGGCGTCGGTGACCAGCTGGGCGGAGGCGTCCGCGCTGCCGGTGTCGGCCGCCACCACGTTCTGGACGGGGCGCTCCTGGCCGAGCAGCCCGGTGAGCGCGTCGGGCAGCCAGCGGGCGCCGTCGTGGGAGACGAGCACCGCCGTCACCACGTGACGCGGGAACTCTGGAGTGGCAGCGGGGTTGTGGGCTGCCGTGTGGCTGTGCACGGACATCGAGGTACGGGCCCCGGTTCGATGGACTGCGGTGGACGTCTGTGCCCCGTGGGGGCGGCGAGGCGTCTCGGACGAGCGACCACACTATCGGGAGAACCAAAAGGGGCGGCGCGAAGCGCCTCGTTGAGGGGCGGCGACCGGGGTACGGATGGGCATGGGGGCGGCCCGCCGCCTGTGGACAAGCCACCTGCGACGGGCCGTTGATGACGTACGGAACGGGAGATACGGGGTCAGACGGCCGCCTTCTTCAGCCTGCGCCGCTCACGCTCGGACAGACCGCCCCAGATGCCGAAGCGCTCGTCGTTGGCGAGGGCGTACTCGAGGCACTCGGAGCGCACCTCGCAGGCGAGGCAGACCTTCTTGGCCTCCCGGGTGGAGCCGCCCTTCTCGGGGAAGAAGGACTCGGGGTCGGTCTGGGCGCACAGCGCGCGCTCCTGCCAGCCGAGTTCCTCGTCCGCGTCGTCGACCAGCAGTTGCTGCACCAGCTCGGTCATGTGCGCCCCTCGTCTGTCTTTCGCGTCCCCGTGATGTAGCCGTTACCGATTCCGGCTGAACGACACGAGTGAAATTACAAGTGTGCTGCTCCGGGCGAGTCAAGCCGAGATCTGCTATTGGGCCCCTTATTCACTCTGCGGAACCAAGGCCATGCGGAAAGTGTTCAAATCGGCATAAACCTTGACATGCAGATGAGGCCCGGGAGGGCCTTGGACCCGTTGCAGAGCCTGTACGGGAAAGGACGCCCGGATGTTCGATCCCGTTCCACGCGCCCCACGAAGCAACCCGGATCACGTTCGGATCACGGGATGGCAACGAGGCCTGAGCGCGCGGTTGTGCGCCTTGTGTCCCGGTCCCCCTCTGAACAAACCTTTCATCACCCAGATGGACCGGATGAGGTGAAACCCGTCCCACATACCGGGTGTCGAGTTGACAGTGAAGGTGTGAACCGGTGTCCTTGTGGGCATGCTCGCGAACTCGGCACTCACCTCGACCCGCACCGCCGGGTCCCACGGTGCTGCCCGCGCTCGCTGTAGCTGTTGCTGTTCCAGCTGTTGAGCCTGCCCGATCGCTCCAGCTGAGACCGAGTCGCCCCGCGGCTCGGTTTCGTGTTTCTCCCCCGCTGCTCGTTCCCTCTGACCTTCTTTCACCGAGGAACCACCGCACCCATGAACAGCGACAACGACCTCCAGATCGCCGGCGACATCCTCGAGGTCCAGCATCTGCTGCAGCCGCCGCGCGAGCACCCCGCCACCGTGGCCGAGTTCGTGGGGCTCGCCCGCTCCGTCGCCGCGGACCGCTCCGAGTGGGAGCACCTCGTCCGCTACGACGCCACGACCCGCTGGTACCACCGGCTGCGTACGGGTCCCGGCTACGAGGTGTGGCTGCTGTCCTGGGTGCCGGGCCAGGGCAGCGGACTGCACGACCACGGGCGTTCGTCGGGCGTGCTGACGGTGCTGGAGGGGACGCTGACCGAGCGGACCGAGCGGGGCACGCGCGCGCTGGCGGCCGGGGCGCAGCGTGTGTTCGCCCCGGGCTATGTGCACGAGGTCGTCAACGACACGCTGGAGCCGGCCATAAGCCTGCACATCTACTACCCCGGCCTGACCGACATGCCGATGCACGCGTCCCCGCACTGCGAGGCCCGGACCGAGCCGGCGGCGCGGACCCGGCCGGTGACTGCCTGACGCGTTGTCGTACCCGCCTGCAACACTGAGAGACATGCGCATCGTGGTTCTGGCAGGCGGCATCGGTGGTGCCCGGTTCCTGCGCGGTCTGAAGAAGGCCGCGCCGGACGCGGACATCACCGTCATCGGCAACACCGGGGACGACATCCACCTCTTCGGGCTGAAGGTCTGCCCGGACCTCGACACGGTGATGTACACGCTCGGCGGCGGCATCAACGAGGAACAGGGCTGGGGACGGGCCGACGAGACCTTCCATCTGAAGGAGGAGCTCGGGGCGTACGGCGTGGGCCCGGAGTGGTTCGGGCTCGGCGACCGCGACTTCGCCACGCACATCGTGCGGACCCAGATGATCGGCGCCGGATATCCGCTCAGCGCGGTGACGCAGGCGCTGTGCGACCGGTGGAAGCCGGGCGTACGGCTGATCCCGATGACCGACGACCGTGTCGAGACACATGTGGCCGTGGAGGTCGACGGGGAGCGCAAGGCGGTCCACTTCCAGGAGTACTGGGTGCGGCTGCGGGCCTCGGTGCCGGCCGAGGCGGTGGTGCCGGTGGGCGCCGAGCAGGCGAAGCCGGCGCCGGGCGTGCTGGAGGCGATCGCCGAGGCGGACGTCGTGCTGTTCCCGCCGTCGAACCCGGTCGTGTCGGTGGGCACCATCCTCGCCGTGCCCGGCATCCGCGAGGCGATCGCGGAGGCCGGGGTGCCGGTGGTGGGCCTGTCCCCCATCGTCGGGGACGCGCCCGTGCGCGGCATGGCCGACAAGGTGCTCGCGGCCGTCGGAGTGGAGTCGAGTGCCGCCGCGGTGGCCGAGCACTACGGCTCCGGACTGCTCGACGGCTGGCTCGTCGACACCCGGGACGCGGACGCCGTGCAGCGCGTGGAGGCGGCGGGCATCCGGTGCCGCGCGGTGCCGCTGATGATGACCGACGTGGACACGACCGCGCGGATGGCGCAGGAGGCGCTGACGCTGGCCGAGGAGGTGCTGGCGTCTTGAGCGCAGCGTCTGCCGACGGGTACCGCGTCTGGGCCGTGCCGGGACTGCCCGAGGTGCAGCGCGGGGACGACCTCGCCAAGCTGATCGCCGACGCCGAGCCGGGACTGGCCGACGGGGACGTGCTGCTGGTCACCTCGAAGATCGTCTCCAAGGCCGAGGGGCGCCTCGTCGCGGCCGACGACCGGGAGGCCGCGATCGACGCCGAGACCGTGCGCGTCGTGGCACGGCGCGGGACGCTCCGCATCGTCGAGAACCGGCAGGGCCTGGTCATGGCCGCGGCCGGGGTCGACGCCTCCAACACCCCCGCCGGCACCGTGCTGCTGCTGCCCGAGGACCCGGACGCCTCCGCCCGCGCGATCCGCGACGGCCTGCGGGACGCCCTCGGCGTGCGGGTGGGCGTCGTCGTCACGGACACCTTCGGGCGGCCATGGCGCGCGGGCCTCACCGATGTCGCGATCGGCGCCGCCGGGGTGCGGGTGCTGGACGATCTGCGCGGGGGCACGGACGCGTACGGCAATCAGCTGGGCGCGACCGTCGTGGCCACGGCCGACGAACTGGCCGCCGCCGGTGACCTGGTCAAGGGCAAGGCGGCCGGCAGGCCGGTCGCCGTCGTGCGCGGGCTGCCGCACGTCGTGGCCGACGAGGACGGGGAGGGGGCGCGGGCCATGGTGCGCGGTGCGCGCGACGACATGTTCCGTCTGGGGACCTCGGAGGCGGTACGGGAGGCGGTGGCCCAGCGTCGTACCGTACGGGCGTTCACCGACGAACCCGTCGACGCCGGCGCCGTGCGGCGGGCGGTCGCGCTGGCGGTCACCGCGCCGGCCCCGCATCACACGACACCGTGGCGGTTCGTACTGCTGGAGTCGCAGGAGTCGCGGGTCCGACTGCTGGACGCCATGCGGGAGGCGTGGATCAGCGATCTGCGGCGCGACGGCAAGAGCGAGGAGTCCATCGCCAAGCGGGTGCGGCGCGGCGACGTGCTGCGCAACGCGCCGTATCTGGTTGTGCCGTGCCTGGTGATGGACGGGTCGCACACGTACGGGGACGCGCGGCGGGACGCGGCCGAGCGGGAGATGTTCGTGGTCGCCGCGGGCGCCGGTGTGCAGAACTTCCTGGTCGCGCTGGCCGGGGAGCGGCTGGGGTCGGCGTGGGTGTCGTCGACGATGTTCTGCCGGGACGTGGTGCGCGAGGTGCTGGGACTGCCCGAGGGCTGGGACCCGATGGGAGCGGTGGCGGTGGGGCATCCGGCGGAGGAACCGAGGCCCCGGCCGGCCCGGGAAGCGGACGCTTTCATCGAGGTGCGGTGACGGGCGGGTGGCTGCGCCTACCCTCATGAGGACACCCAGGGACCTCTAGGACATCTTTCGTGGCAGGACGGTTTTCTCCGCGGCCCACTCGTACGACCGTGCGGGGCGGGCATGTCGGCGTGCCCGCGGCGGTGCCCCGGCAGGCCGAGGCGGGTGGACGGGTACGGACCGTGGTGCCCGACGGGCCGCTCGACCTCGGGCTGGTGCTGGGACCGCTGCGGCGCGGGCCCGGCGATCCGACGTTCCGGGCCATGCCCGACGGCTCGGTGTGGCGGGCCACTCTCACGCCCCTCGGGCCCGGGACGCTGCGGGTCTCCGTGGCGGGCGGGGCCGTGCGCGGGGAGGCCTGGGGGCCCGGGGCCGAGTGGCTGCTGGACCGGTTGCCGGAGCTGCTGGGCGGTGCCGACGAGCCGGAGGCGTTCGTGCCCCGGCACCGGGTGGTGGCTTCGGCGTGGCACCGGCGGCGGGGGCTGCGGCTGACGCGGACCGGGCTGGTGCTGGAGTCGTTGATCCCGTCCGTGCTGGAACAGAAGGTCACGACCGACGAGGCGTATCGGGCGTGGCGGTTGTTGGTGCGGAAGTTCGGCGAGCCGGCGCCCGGGCCCGCGGCCGGGGGGCGGCTGTGGGTGATGCCGGCGCCGCGGACGTGGGCGTTGATCCCGTCGTGGGAGTGGCATCGGGCCGGGGTCGACAACAAGCGGGCGTCGACGATCCTGCGGGCCGTTCGGGTGGCGGGGCGGCTGGAGGAGGCCGTCGGGATGTCGCCCGAGAAGGCGCAGGCGCGGTTGGAGGTCGTGCCGGGGATCGGGCCGTGGACGTCGGCGGAGGTCGTGCAGCGCAGTCATGGGGCGGCGGATGCGGTGACCGTGGGGGATCTGCATCTGCCGGGGATCGTGGGGTGGGCGCTTGCCGGGGATCGGGATGCGGATGACGGCGTCATGCTGAAGCTGCTGGAGCCTTATGCCGGGCAGCGGCATCGGGCGGCTCGGTTGATTCTGCTGAGTGGGCGGGTGCCGGCTCGGAGGGCTCCGAAGATGCCTCGCGGGGACATCGGGAAGTTGTGAGGGGTGGGGTGGCAGGGGGCTTCGGCCCTTGTCGGTGCCCCACCAGGGGGCTCCGCCCCCTGGACCCCCGTCGGCCCTGAACGGGCCTCGTCCTCAAACGCCGGACGGGCTGGAGATGCGGGCCTGCGCCCAGCCGGAACCGCCGGATGGGCTGAATGACACCCGCCCGCGCCCAGCCGAACCGCCAGACCGGCTGAATGACGCGGCCCGCGCCGAACCCGGACGAGCTGAAGGACGCCCGCCCGCGCACAGCCAAAGCGCGCCCAGCCGCGCCCAGCCGTGCCGTATCTACTGGTCCGATGAGAAGCGGACCGCCCCCGCTGGGATTCGGGCGTCGCACCAGACGCGGACTCCGTCGCGGAGTTCGTTGTCGGGGCCGATGATCGCGCCGTCGCCGATGACCGTGCCGGTGAGGACGGAGCGTTCGCCGACGCGGGCGCGGGTGCCGATGAGGGAGTCGGTGATGACCGCGCCGGGTTCGATGACGGCGCCGGGCAGGATGGTCGAGCCGAAGACGCGGGCGCCCTCGGCGACGAAGGCGCCCTCGCCGACGACCGTGCCGCCGGTCAGCTTGGCGTCGGGGGCGACCGTGGCCGTGGGCAGGACGAGGCGGTCGCCGCAGCGGCCGGGGACGGCGGGCGACGGGGCGCGGCCGAGGACCAGGTCCGCCGAGCCCCGTACGAAGGCGGCCGGGGTGCCGAGGTCCAGCCAGTAGGTGGAGTCGACCATGCCCTGGAGGTGGGCTCCGGCGGACAGGAGACCGGGGAACGTCTCGCGTTCCACCGAGACCGGGCGGCCCGCCGGGATCGTGTCGATCACCGAGCGGCGGAAGACGTAGGCCCCGGCGTTGATCTGGTCGGTGACGATCTCCTCGGGGGTCTGCGGCTTCTCCAGGAAGGCGAGGACGCGGCCGGTGTCGTCGGTGGGGACCAGGCCGTAGGCGCGCGGGTCCGTGACCTTCGTCAGGTGGAGGGAGACGTCCGCGCCGGAGCTCTGGTGGGTGCGCACCAGCCGGCGGATGTCCAGCCCGGTCAGGATGTCGCCGTTGAAGATCAGCACCGGGTCGTCCGGGCCGGAGTGGAGGCGGGCGGCGACGTTGCGGATGGCGCCGCCCGTGCCCAGGGGCTCCTCCTCGGTCACGTACTCGATGTGCAGACCCATCGAGGAGCCGTCGCCGAAGTACGGTTCGAAGACGTCGGCCAGGTAGGAGGTGGCGAGGACGATGTGCTCCACGCCCGCCGCTCTGGCTCTCGCCAGTTGGTGTGTGAGGAAGGGGACACCCGCCGCCCGGACCATGGGCTTCGGCGTGTGCACCGTGAGCGGACGCAGCCGCGTTCCCTTGCCGCCGACCAGGAGGATCGCTTCTGTCACCTGTCGTCTCTGCTTCCTGCCGGGACCGGCCGAAATGTCCTTCGGCCGGCCAGTGTATGCAGATCGTCGTGCGACGCCTTCGACGGCTCGGCGGCGTTTCGTGGTTCCGCCCCTCGTCCCCCGACGGCGGTGAATGCGACCCTCTGGTCCCGCCTCACCTGCCCTGGTAGCGGGCGGCGGTCGTGCGGGCGGTGCCCAGCTTGCGGTAGAGCTGCCGGCCCGGGCAGTCCGTGGCGAAACCGTCACGATGTCCGGAGATCACATTCAGGCGTACGTTCTTTCCCTTTCGGTAGAGATTGCCACCGCCCGACTTCAGATATGTCTTGCCACGCGGGTTGGCTCCGTACAGACCGAGCTTCCAGGCGGTGAGCCGGGCGATGGCCTTGAGGACCGCGGCCGGCGGCTTCGCGGAACCGAAGGTTCCGAGGACCGCGATCCCCATGCTGTTGGTGTTGAACCCGAGGGTGTGCGCGCCCAGTACCGGCTTGGCCACGCCCCCGGCCCGGCCCTCGTAGATGGTTCCGCACTTGTCGACGAGGAAGTTGTAGCCGATGTCGCGCCAGCCCATGCTCCTGACGTGGTAGCGGTAGATACCGCGGATGACCGAGGCCGCCTGCGAACAGCGGTACCCGTTGCCCGAGGCCGTGTGGTGCACGAAGGCCGCCTTGACCTTCTTCGTGTAGACGAACCCCCGCTCGCGCAGGCTCTCGTCGGCGCCCCAGCCGCGGCGCGTGATGATGCGCGGGCGCGGGCCGATGAAGGGGTTGGTCCGCTGGACCTCCGTCAACTCGGCGCCCCGCAGGGTGCGTTGTTCGCTCTCCGTCGCCGCCCTGCCGAGCGCCGGGATCTCCGTGGCGCCGAGCGGGGCGAGTTCGGCGTTGGCGGCGGAGGCGGTCAGCGATTCGGCCGACTCGGCGCCGAGGCCGCGGTCGCCGGGGGCGTCGGCGGTGTCGGCCTCGATGCCGCTCTGGGCGTGCGGGGGCACGGCCCGCGGCGCGGTCTGCGGGCCGGGGTCCACGAGTTCGAGGCGGAGTCCGGCGGGGAGCGCGGTGAAGGCGGTCACGGTGCGGGCGCCGCGGGCGGTGTCGTCCGTACGGCGTTCGCCCTCGGCGCGGACGCGGACGTCGACGCCGTCGGAATCGCCGACCCACAGCGGTGCGGTGGAGCCGCGGACGTGTCCGGAGGTGCGCTCGGCGGCGTCCGGGTCGGCGGCGTCGTCGTTGTGGGTCTGCAGGTCCTGCCAGCCGGACCAGGTGCCGGTGCCGGCCGCGCGGGTGCGGACCTGGACGCGGCCGTGCAGCGTGACGTCCGGATCGTTCCAGACGACGCCGACGAGGGAGAAGTTCCGAACGTGGTCGCGGGACAGGCCCTGTTCGGGGACGGCCGGGCCGATGGCGCGGTCGCGGGTGAGGGGGGCGAGGGGGAGGGACTGGGTGCTGCCGGGGACGGCGGAGCGGTCCTGGGCGGACTGGCGGACCGCCGTCGGCGCGGGTCTGGCTCCGCTGTTCGCTCCGCTCGGCGACGCCGCGACCGCGGGCGGGGCGAGCGGGAGGACGAGGGCGGCCGCGCAGGTGACGCCGATCGAGGAGGCGAGGGAGGAGGCAAGGAATCCACGCATGTCCCTGATGTTGGACATGGTCATATTTGTCTGTCCATTCGGAAGCTGACGGGCCGTCGGCTCCCGTTCCGCCGAACCGGTGGTGCCGCCGCGCGCCGCGCCGGGCGGTGCCCGCGTACGCTTGCGCGGGTGAACGCCACCGATCGCACCCCCGCCGACCTGCTGTCTTCCGCGCTCGCCGCCGATCCCGGACGCCCTCTGGTGACCTTCTACGACGACGCCACGGGCGAGCGTGTCGAACTGTCCGTGGCCACCTTCGCCAATTGGGTGGCCAAGACCGCGAATCTCCTCCAGGGCGACCTCGCGGCCTCGCCGGGCGACCGGGTCGCCCTGCTGCTGCCGGCGCACTGGCAGACGGCGGTGTGGTTGCTGGCGTGCGCGTCGGTGGGGGTCGTGGCGGACATGGACGGGAACGCGGCCGCGGCCGACGTCGTGGTGAGCGGGCCCGACACGCTGGAGGCCGCGCGGGCGTGCCGGGGTGAGCGGGTCGCGCTCGCGCTCCGGCCGCTGGGCGGGCGGTTCCCGCAGACCCCGGAGGGTTTCGTCGACTACGCCGTCGAGGTGCCGGGGCAGGGCGACCGGTTCGCGCCGTTCGCTCCGGTGGACCCCGCGGAGCCCGCGCTGATCGTGGCCGGGCGGGAGTTCGGCGCGGCCGAGGTCGTGGAGCGGGCCCGGGAGGAGGCGACGGGGCTGGGGCTCACCGGGCCCGGCTGCCGGATCCTGTCGGGGCTGTCGTACGACACCTGGGACGGGCTGAACGCCGGGCTGTACGGGCCGCTCGCCACCGGGGGGTCCGTGGTGCTGTGCCGGAATCTGGACCGGCTGGGCGAGGAGGCTCTGGCCAAGCGGATCGAGAGTGAGCGGGTGAGCGCGGTGCGGCGCGCGGACGGCGGCTGAGCGTCGAGGGGCGGCCGCGGTCGTCCGTGACCGGTCACGCGGTTCCTCACACCCCTGAGGCGTCGCGGTCACCCGTTCGGATCAGCCTGGCCCGCCTCCCCCACCCCTTCCGGTGCATGGTCGTAGCAGCACTACGTCCGTACGCCATGAGGGGTGGGCCGGCCCGTGAGCGACACCGCACGCACCCTCGGGCCCGGCGCCGGCGCGTCCGCCACCGGCCGGGGGCTCGCACGGCGGCGTCGGCGGCGGTGGCTGCGGGCCGGCGGACTCGGCGTCGCGCTGGCGATGCTGGCCGCCGCCGGGGCCGGATGGGCGGTGTACGCGAAGCTGGACGGGAACATCACGGCCGACGACGCGGCCGCCGCCGAGCTGGCGCGGTACGAGAAGGAGCGGCCCACCGCGCTCGTCAAGGACGCGCAGAACATCCTGCTGATCGGGTCGGACTCGCGGTCGGGGGACGGCAACTCGCGCTACGGGCGGGACTCCGGGACCGAGCGGTCCGACACGACGATCCTGCTGCATCTGGCGGCGGGGCGGCGGACCGTCACCGCCATGTCGCTCCCGCGCGACCTGATGGTGGACGTGCCCTCCTGTCTGCGCCCGGACGGGACCCGGTCCGAGCCCGCGTTCACGATGTTCAACTCCGCCTTCGCGACGGGCGGTTCGGCCTGCACCATCCGGACCGTGGAGCAGTTGACGGACATCCGTATCGACCATCACGTGGTGGTCGACTTCCAGGGCTTCAAGGAGATGGTCGACGCGGTCGACGGGGTGCGGGTGTGCCTGGCGGAGCCGATCGACGACAAGGCCGCCAAGCTGAGGCTGCCGGCCGGGCGCGTGACGCTCGACGGTGAGCAGGCCCTGGGATACGTCCGGGCGCGCAAGACGCTCGGGGACGGCAGCGACACCGAGCGGATGGACCGTCAGCAGCAGTTCCTCGGCGCCCTGGTCAACAAGGTGCGCGGCAACGACGTCCTGCTCAACCCGGTCAAGCTCTATCCCGTGCTGGACGCCGCCACGTCGTCCCTGACGACCGATCCGGCCCTGGCGAGCCTGCGCGGGCTGTACGACCTCGTGCGCGGGCTGCGTGACGTCCCGGCGGAGAATGTGCGGTTCCTCACCGTCCCGCGGGAGTCGTACGCCTACGACACCAACCGCGACCAACTGGTGGAGCCCGAGGCGCAGAAGCTGTTCGAGCGGCTGCGCGCGGACCTGCCGGTCCGGGTCGCCAAGGAGGTCCCGGCGGAAGCCCCGGAGGAACTTCCACAGGAATCCCCCGCAAAAAGCGGCAATTCGACTGCCGGGAGCGGGACGCCCCAAGACCCGTACAACTACGGGGAGTACGGATACCGCGACGGAAAGTCCGAGGGAAACGGACCCGGGTACCCGTCGAACGGAGTTTCTCCCGCGCCCACGTTCCGGGGGAACTCGGCCGCAGAGGACGCCTGTAGGTAAAGCGATCACCAAATCACCGCACTTATGTCCGAGAAAAAGGGCGAATTGCCCTGCCCTTGGGCGTGGAATTTCTCACCGCCGTCACTGCGCGCTGAACAGGGCGGATAGTGTGAGCGGTCCGGTGCATCCCGCCGCGAGGTCCGTCCTGGCGTCGAGCACTGTGAGACCGAGACCGAGCGCCTTGAGGGGGGAAGGCGCCGCGCCCCGACGGAGGATTCGGACAATCGTGGACGCGACAGGCCGTGGGCGGGCGGACGACATCGATCCCGCAGACCAGTGGGTGCTCAATCCGAACACCGGTGAATACGAACTGCGACTGAGCCCTTCCGCTCCGCAGTCGGGAGTGCCCGGTCCGCGCCGGGCGGCCTCACGTTCCGCGGGCGGTGCCGTGCGCAGTCGTACGGCCGCCCCCGAGCGCGCGCCGGGCCGTGACGTTCCGCCGCCGCGCCGTCGTCGCGGGGTGCCCGAGGAGCCGTTGCCGGGCCGGCGCGGGCGCCGGCCGGTGAAGAAGAGCAAGGCGAAGAAGGTCCTGCTGTGGACGGGCGGCACGATGGCCTTCGTGCTGGTCGCCGCCGCCGGCGGCGCCTACCTCTACATCAAGCACCTCAACGACAACATCACGGCCGTCTCCGACGACGGCGCGAGCACCGGTGGCTTCAGCAAGGGCAAGGCCATCAACATCCTGCTGATCGGCACCGACAAGCGCACCGGCAAGGGCAACACGAAGTACGGCGACAAGGACAGCGTCGGGCACGCCGACACCACGATCCTGCTGCACGTCTCCAAGGACCGCTCCAACGCGACGGCGCTGAGCATCCCGCGCGACCTGATCACCGACATCCCGGACTGCCCGACCAAGCTGGCCGACGGCACCGAGAAGGTCATCACCGGCACGGACAACGTCCGCTTCAACACCAGCCTCGGCCAGGACGACCGCACGCCCAGCTGCACCGCGCGCACGGTCACGGAGCTGACCGGGATCACCCCGGACAACTTCATGGTCGCCGACTTCAACGCGGTCAAGACGCTCACCACCGCGGTCGGCGGCGTCGACGTGTGCCTCGGCAAGGACATCAACGACCCCGACTCGCATCTGAACCTGAAGAAGGGCATGCGGCACATCCAGGGCGAGACCGCGCTGGCCTTCGTGCGCACCCGGCACGCGGTCGGCTTCGGCGGCGACCTGAGCCGGATCACCCTGCAGCAGCAGTTCCTCAGCGCGCTGATGCGGAAGCTGAAGTCGAACGACACGCTCACCGACCCGTCGAAGATGCTGAAGATCGCCGAGGCGGGCACCAAGGCGCTGACGGTCGACTCCAACCTCGACAGCATCGGCAAGCTGAAGGATCTCGGCCTGGAGCTCGGCAAGCTCAACCCGAAGAACCTGACGTTCACCACCGTGCCGGTGATCGACAACCCGGCCGAGAAGGTGAAGGCGACGGTCGTGCTGAAGCCGGGCGCGGCTCAGCAGGTCTTCGACGCCATCAAGAACGACGTCTCCTTCACCGCCGTCAAGGCGCAGAAGAAGAAGGAGGCGGCGGCCGCCGCCGCCCGTCTCAAGGGCAGCAAGTCCGACGCCTCCGAGGTGCGGGTGCGCATCCTCAACGGCGGGGCCGACGCGGGCAGCGCGCAGGCCGAGCTCAGCTACCTGCAGAACGACGCGGGCGTGCTGAAGTCCGAGAACGCGGGCAACGCGGACGCCTCCCAGGCGAAGACCACCCTCGAGTACGCCCCCGACCAGGCCGACCAGGCCCGCCGGCTGGCCGCCATCCTCGGCCTGTCCGGCTCGGCGCTGAAGCCGGGCAAGAGCGTGACCAACGACCAGGGGCTGCCGACGATGACGCTGACCCTGGGCAAGGACTTCCCGGGGGCGGGGGAGAAGTTCACCGCGTCGTCCAAGGCGCCGGACGTCGACAAGACGACGGCCGACAAGGTTGAGTGCGCCAAGTGACCTGACGGGCCTGTCGTGCGTCTAACAGGACGCATGGCAGGCCCGTTTGACGGCGCAAGGGTGGGGAGGACGGGGAATGACGCAGAGCAGTGTGCGTGGGGAGGGAACGCGACCGGGGGTCCGGCCGGCTTTCGGCGGCCAGGAGGCCACCGAGGGCGCGGACGGCTCGGGCAGATCGGGGACGGGGGCGACGGGGGAAGGCGGACACCGCAGGGGCGGGCCGCGGCGGGGGCGGCGGGTGCTGCGCTGGTCGGCGGTCACGCTGTCGGTGCTGATACTCGGCACGGCCGGCGCCGGTTACCTGTACTACGAACACCTCAACGGCAACATCCACAAGGGCCAGCGCAGCAGCGGCGACGCCAAGGCGCTGAAGTCCAAGGCGAACGCGGCCGGTCAGACGCCGCTGAACATCCTGCTGATCGGTTCGGACAGCCGTAACTCCGACGAGAACGTCAAGCTGGGCGGAGCCAGGTACGACCGCGGCAGCCCGCCGCTGGGCGATGTGCAGATGCTCATCCACCTCTCCGCGGACCGCAAGAGCGCCGCGATGGTGAGCATCCCGCGGGACACCCGGGTCGACATCCCCAAGTGCACCGACCCCAAGACGGGCAAGGTCTACCCGCCGACCAACCGCATCATCAACGAGTCGCTGGCCCGCGGCGGCGCCGGCTGCACGCTGGCCACCTGGGAGAACCTCACCGGCGTCTACATCGACCACTGGATGACGATCGACTTCTCGGGCGTGGTGCGCATGGCCGACGCCATCGGCGGCGTCGACGTGTGCGTCAGGCAGAACGTGTGGGACCACCCGACGGCCGCGGTGCCCGGCGGTTCCGGACTGAAGCTGACGGAGGGCACCCACAAGGTCCAGGGCAAGCAGGCCCTGCAGTGGCTGCGCACCCGGCACGCCTGGGGCAGCGACCTGATGCGGGCCCGCGCCCAGCACATGTACCTGAACTCGATGATCCGCAAGCTGAAGGGCCAGAACGTCTTCACCGACACCGGCCGGCTGATGGACCTGGCCGAGGCGGCCACCAAGTCGCTGTCGGTGTCCGAGGAGATCGGCACCGTCAAGAAGCTGTACGACCTGGGCATGCAGCTGAAGTCGGTGCCCACCGACCGCATCACCTCGGTGACGATGCCCAACGTCCAGGACCCGCAGAACACCGACCACGTGGTGCCGAACGGCGCGAGCGCCGACCGGCTGTGGCAGATGCTCCGCGACGACGTGCCCCTCGACGACAAGGGCAAGGCGTCGGGTTCGAAGAAGACGTCCGCCAAATCCGTTGCCACCAAGGCCCCTTCGGCCCCGGACGCCCAGATCGGCGTCCTGGTGCAGAACGCCACCCGCAGCTCCACGCTGGGCCCGGTCAGCGGCCGCGCGGGTGTCATCGCCCAGGAGCTGGTGGCGAAAGGGTTCAGCAGGGCGTCCAAGGACGCCTCGGCGGGCCTGTCCGAGGACACCACGGTCGTGCGCTACCCGAGCGCCGACCTGGAGGGTGACGCCCAGCGGGTCGCCAAGTCGCTGGGTATCCCGCTGAGTTCGGTGAAGCGGTCCACGGATGTGTCCGGTGTCACCGTCGTCGTCGGCGCCGACTGGCGCGACGGCACGGCGTATCCGAAGCAGTCCGCGCCCAAGGCGGGTCAACTGCCCAGCGGCACCGACGCTATCAACGGCTCGGACAAGAGTCAGTGCATGGACGTGTACGCGCCCTACCGCTGGTAGGCGGCCTTCGGTCCACCGCCGGACCGGTCGAGGCCTCAAGGGGTCGAGGCCTCAAGGGCAACCTCTCGGGCCCGTCGTATGTCTCCAGGACGTACGGCGGGCCCGTGCCGTGGGGACGGCGGGTGCGTCGACCGGGATTCACATGGTGACCCACAGCTGAAACCAAGCTGTCTGCAGAATGATGAGGCGCGCTCACGTCCGAGGGCCCGGGGCGCAGGGGTGGGAAAGGACAGGGAGTTGGCGCAGAGCAGCGTTCCCGCGGTCGAGGACACGATGTCCCTCACGCCGCAGGACACAGACGTACGTCCCGGAGGTCGCCACGACCGTGGTGGCCGCGGGCGCCGCAGACACCGGATACTGCGCTGGTCGGCGACGGTCCTGGCGGTGGTGACAGTCGGCACGGCGGGCGCCGGCTACCTCTACTACCAGCACCTCAACGACAACCTCCGCAAGGACGACCTCAACATCGGGGACAAGGACGACCGCGCGGCCGCGCCGAAGGCCAACTCCGCCGGACAGACCCCGCTGAACATCCTGCTGATCGGCTCCGACGCCCGCGACTCCAAGGAGAACCAGAAGCTCGGCGGCGCGAAGGACACGTACAACACCGCCCCGCGCGCGGACGTCCAGATGCTGCTGCACGTCTCCGCGGACCGCACCAACATGTCGGTCGTGAGCATGCCCCGCGACACCCTGCTCGACATCCCCGAGTGCACCGACCCGGACACCGGAAAGACGTACGCCGCGTCGACCTCGACGATGACCAACGCCTCCCTGGAGCGCGGCGGCCCCGGCTGCACGGTGGCCACCTGGGAGAAGCTCACCGACATCCACATCGACCACTTCATCATGGTCGACTTCGCGGGCGTGGTCTCCATGGCGGACGCCGTGGGCGGCGTCCCGGTCTGCGTGGACGCCGACGTCTACTCGCACACCTCCTCCGGCCACGGCTCCGGCCTGAAGCTGAGGAAGGGCACCACCTCCGTCAAGGGCAAGCAGGCCCTGCAGTGGCTGCGCACCCGCTACGGCTTCGAGGACGGCAGCGACATCGCGCGCACCAAGGCCCAGCACATGTACATGAACTCGATGGTCCGCCGGCTGCGCGCCAACGCCACGCTCAGCAACCCGGGCAAGCTGCGCGCGCTCGCCGAGACCGCCACCGAGGCGCTGACGGTCGACGACGGCCTCGGCAGCGTCGCCAAGCTCTACGACCTGAGCAAGGAGCTGAAGAAGGTCCCCACCGAGCGCATCACCATGACGACGATGCCCTGGGTGTACTCCTCCGACGGCAACCGGGTGCTGCCCAGGCCCACCGACGCGGCGAAGCTGTTCCGGCTGGTGCGCGAGGACATCGCGCTGGACGGCAAGGACAAGAAGAAGACCACGACGGCCACGGCCACCGCGGAGCCGGCCGACACCGACGACAAGATCGCCGTACAGGTGCAGAACGGCACGCGCACCAGCACCCTCGCCCCCGTGAGCGGGCGGGCGGGCACGGTCGCCCGCCTGCTCGTCGGCAAGGGCTTCGAGGAGGCCGTGGCGGACTCCTCCACGCTGCTCGGCCGGGACGAGACGGTGATCCGCTACCCCGACGCCGACCTGGAGGGCGACGCCCAGCGGGTCGCCAAGGCGCTCGGCATCCCGGCCGACCAGGTGAAGAAGTCCACGGACGTCGACGGCGTCACCCTGGTCGTCGGCGCCGACTGGCGCTCCGGCACGAAGTACACCTCGGCGGACGACGACGACACGACACCGAAGTCGGCGGGCGCCCTCAACGGCGCGGACACCAAGGCCTGCATGCACGTCGACCCGGACTACACCTGGTAGTCCGGGCCCGAGTGAGGCTCGCGGGTGCTCAGTCGGCGGTGAGCACCGCGGGCCGCCGCGACGCGATGACCTTCCTGGCCAGCGATTTCGGGCTGGTCAGGAAGCCCCAGCCCCAGCACATGTGCATGGTGGCGAGGGCCACCGGGATCTGCAGCCGGGCCTTCAGCGGCAGCCCCTTGCCCGCCGGGATCGACCCGAGGACGATCGCCGCGAGATAGCCGCCGGGGACGACGAAGCCCCAGGGCGTCACCAGGGCGCCCACCAGGACGCCCGCCGCGATCGCGAGGACCGCCGTCGGCGGGGCCAGGTAGCGCAGGTTGATGGAGCCCTCGTGGTAGCGGGCGACGACGTGCCGCCAACGGCCGTAGTCCTTGTACTGCTTGGCCAGCGCCTTCACGCTCGGCCGCGGCCGGTACGACACCCGCAGCTCGGGCGAGAACCAGATCAGCCCGCCGGCCTCCCGGATGCGGAAGTTCAGCTCCCAGTCCTGGGCCCGGATGAACTCCTCGTTGTACCCGCCCTGCCGCTCCAGCGCCTCGCGCCGGAAGACGCCGAGGTAGACCGTCTCGGCCTGCTGCGCCTCGCCACCGGTGTGGAAGGCCGCGTTGCCGACGCCGATCTTCGAGGTCATCGCGGCGGCGACGGCGTGCTCCCAGTCGTTCTCGCCCTCGGCGTGCATGATGCCGCCGACGTTCTGCGCGCCGGTCTCCTGCAACAGCCGTACGGCGGTGGCGATGTAGTTCGGCGAGAGCATGCCGTGGCCGTCGACGCGGACCACGATCGGGTGCCGGGAGGCCTTGATCGCCGCGTTGAGGGCGGCGGGGGTGCGGCCGGTGGGATTGGGGACGGTGTGGACGCGCGGGTCCTCCCGTACGAGCTCGGCGGCGATCTCGTCCGTGCGGTCCGTGGACGGACCGAGGGCGATCACGACCTCCATCTCGCCGGCGTACTCCTGCGCGAGGATCGCTTGGACGGCTCCGCGCAGATGCCGTTCCTCGTCGAGGACGGGCATGATCACAGACACGGCGGGGAGCTGCACGTCGGAATTGGCGTTCATCGGTGCTCACGTTACCGCGAACGGGGGACAGCTCCGCGCCCCGCCGGGGCGGCGGACCGGGCCGCAGATCATATCGGCCTACGGTGCTCACGATCCCACGTACGGCCGTAGCCCGGAGGTGTCCCCCATGCCCACGCAGCCCCGGTCCGCCGCCCCCGCCCGCCCACAGCGCCGCACCCAGCCGCCCCGCACCCCGCAGCAGCGCGGCGGCGGCGCACCGCGGCCCCCCGTGCGCCGCAAGAAGCCGCGCTGGGCCATGCGGGCGGTGACGACCCTCTCCGTCGTCGTCCTCGCCTCGGCCGGGATCGGGCACGCGGTGGTCACCAGCCTCGACGCGGACATCGCCCGCGTGGACCCCTTCAAGGACATGAAGAACCGCCCGCGGGCCGGTAACGGCATGAACGTCCTGCTGGTCGGCACGGACGGCCGCGACCGGATCACCGCGCAGGAGCGGCACCGGTACCACCTGGGCGGCGCGCCCTGCCACTGCACCGACACGATGATGATCGTGCACATCTCGGAGGGCCGGGAGCGGGCGAGCGTGGTGAGCCTGCCGCGCGACTCCTACACGCAGGTGCCGAACGCCGACGGCGAGGGCACCCACCCGATCAAGCTCAACGCGGCGTACGCGGAGGGCGGCCCCAACCTCACCGTGCGGACCGTCGAGAACATGACCCACGTGAAGATCGACCACTATCTGGAGGTCGACTTCACCAGCTTCATGAGGACGGTCGACGTACTGGGCGGGGTCAAGATCTGCACCACCGAACCCCTCAAGGACACCTACACCGGCCTCGACCTGCCCGCCGGCACCCACACCCTGATGGGTGGCCAGGCCCTGCAGTACGTCCGCGCCCGGCACGTCGACGGCGCCTCCGACCTGGGCCGCATGAAGCGCCAGCAGCGCTTCCTGGCCGCCCTCGTCGAACGGGCGACGTCTTCCGGGATCCTGCTGAACCCCATGAAGTTCCGGGACGTGACCCGGGCCGTGCTGGGCTCGGTCCGGGCGGACAAGGGCTTCGGCACGGACGAACTCCTCGACCTCGGCCGCGCGATGCGCGACTTCTCCCCCTCTTCCTCGGAGTTCACCACGGTCCCCATCGGGCAGATGGGATACGCCGTCAAGGGCATCGGCTCGACCCTGAAGTGGGACACCGCCAAGGCCGACGCCCTGTTCGCCGACCTCCGGGACGACAAGCCCCTGACCGTGCGCCGCGCCGCCGGCGCCAAGGTGGTCCGCGTGGAGGTCGCCCCCGGGCAGATCCGGGTGCAGGTCGAGAACGGCACCGCCACCGAGGGCCTCGGGCGCCGCGTGGACGCCGCCCTGGCCGGCGCCGGCTTCAGCACGACCCACACGCCGGCGAACGCGGCCGACCGCAAGGTCGCCCGCACGGTCGTCGCCTACGACCCCCGATGGGACCGCTCGGCCAGGTCGCTGGCGGCCGCGCTGCCCGGCAGCGAACTGCGGGCCGTCAAGGGACAGGGGCCGACGCTGAAGGTGATCGCCGGGGCCGACTTCAAGGGCGTGCAGAAGGTACGGGCGCAGGACGCGACCCAGGGCCGCTTCGAGACCGTGACCGGGGACCAGGTGGTGTGCTCGTAACAGGGTCCGGCGCACGGATCAGTCGTCCAGGCCCTCCGCCGCCCGCTTCTCCCGCAGCTCCATGATCGCCCGGCGGCGGGCCAGCCGGTGGGTGCGGCGGATCTGGGCCTCCTGGTAGCGGCGCCTGTCCTTCTCCGTCTCCGGGAGGACGGGCGGTACCCGGCGGGGCTTGCCGTCGGCGTCGACGGCGGCGAAGACGAGGTAGGCGGAACCGACCTGGGTGGGCGGGGTGGACTCGTTCCAGCGCTCGGCGAGCACGCGGACGCCGACCTCCATGGAGGTCCGGCCGGTCCAGTTGACCTGCGCCTTGACGTGCACCAGGTCGCCGACGCGGACCGGCTCCAGGAACGCCATCTCGTCCATGGACGCGGTCACCGCGGGGCCTCCGCTGTGCCGGCCGGCCACGGCACCCGCCGCGTCGTCGACGAGCTTCATGATCACACCGCCGTGCACCGTGCCCAGCAGGTTGGTGTCGTTGTGGGTCATGATGTGGCTGAGCGTGGTCCGGGACGCCGAGGTGGGCTTGCCCGGGATGCCCGAGGTGTCCGATTCCGTGGCCGTGGCCTGGTCTGTCATGGCGTCCACCCTATGCCGACGTGACATTCGCGGACTTTGTGTTGGGTTCGCAACAGCAGTGCCCTGATTTTTCGACGACCCTTGTAAAGGGCATGCCCACTGCCTGCACACTGGGGCCCATGAACGAGTGGCCCGAGGCATGGTCCGACGACAACCGCGACAACCGGTACGGACGCGGCAGCGCCAGCGCACAGCCTGAGGGCGCGCGCGTGATGCGGCAGGTCCGGCGGCCGGCCCCGGGCGCGTACGGGGGCTCCGGCCCGTCCGCGCCGCCGTACGGCGGTGGGGTGCCCCAGCAGCCGTCGTACGTGAACGGCCAGGGCCACGGCGGCTACGCCGACGCCCCGGCCGACGACTACGACGGCTACAACACCGGGCAGGTGTACGGCGGTGGCGGCCACGGCGGTCCCGGCGGACCGGGTGGAGGCCGGCCGCGGCCGAACTGGCGGCGCCGTATCAAGTGGACGGCGCTCACCCTCGTGACCGTGCTGCTCGTGACCTCCGTCGCCACATACTTCTGGGCCGACTCCAAGCTGCACCGGGACGTCGACCTGTCCAAGGTCATCGACAGACCGGCGACGGGCGACGGCACGAACTACCTGATCGTCGGCTCCGACAGCCGCGCCGGCATGTCCGCCGAGGAGAAGAAGAAGCTCCACACCGGCTCGGCCGAGGGCAAGCGCACGGACTCGATGATGATCCTGCACGTCGGCTCCAACGGCGACACGTTGATCTCCCTGCCGCGCGACTCGAACGTGACGATCCCCTCGTACAAGGGATCGACCTCCGGCAAGACCTACCCGAACACGGGCCGGCAGACCAAGCTGAACGCGGCCTACGCGGAGGACGGGCCGACGCTGCTGGTCCGCACGATCGAGTACAACATGGGCCTGCACATCGACCACTACGTGGAGATCGGCTTCGCCGGCTTCGCGAAGATCGTGGACGCGGTGGGCGGCGTGACGATCGACATCGACAAGGGCTTCAAGGACAAGTACTCGGGCGCCGACTTCAAGGCGGGCAAGCAGACGCTGAACGGCGAGCAGGCCCTCGCCTTCGTCCGCACCCGGCACGCCTTCGCCGCCTCGGACCTGCAGCGCACCAAGAACCAGCAGAAGTTCCTGTCGGCCCTGGCCCACCAGGTGGCGACCCCGTCGACGATCCTCAACCCCTTCAAGTTCTATCCGACGATGGGCGCGGGCCTGGACTCCCTCACCGTCGACAAGGACATGAGCCTGTGGGACCTGGCCTCCATGTTCTGGGCGATGAAGGGCGTCAGCGGCGGTGACGGCACGTCGATGAACATGCCGATCTCCGGCTCCACCGGCGGCAACCTGGTCTGGGACAAGGCGAAGGTGAAGACGCTGGTGAACGAGTTGAACAACGATCAGAAGGTCACGGTGTCGGGTGACTGACGGCAACAACGGCAGACCGCCCTTCGGGGCGGTTCTGTGTGACGTGGACAACGTGGTCCGCTCCTTCGACTCCTCGCGTCTGCAGGCCCTGGAGCGGGCCGCGGGGGTCGCCGAGGGGTCCACCCGGAAGGTGGCGTTCGCGCCGGAGACGGTCTCGCCGCTGGTGCTGGGCGAGATCACCTCGCAGGAGTGGGCGGAGTCGATCGCGGCGGGCCTGGCCGGGCTGGTGCCCCACTCCGATCCGCAGACGGCGTACGAACTGGCCCTGGCGCTGCTGGAGTCGCCCTTCCACGCCGACGACGAGGTGGTGTCCCTGCTGCGCCGCGCCCGTATCCGGGTGCCGGTCGTCCTCGTCTCCAACGCGGCCCTGGAGCTGGAGGCCGACCTCGACTCCCTCGGCCTGGCCGACCTCGCCGACCACGTCGTCAACAGCGCCCGGGTTGGCCTGGCCAAGCCGGACCCGCGCATCTACCGCCTGGCGGCGGACCTGGCGGGCGTCCACCCCGAGCGCTGCCTGTTCGTCGACGACAGCGAGGAGAACGTCGGCGCGGCGGCCGCCCTGGGCATGAACGCGGTGCACTACCGCGACCCGGCGGACCTGGAGCGGGCGTTGGAACCCCTGTTCACCTGACGCGGTGGGGGCACCCGTGGCGGGTGCCCCCCGTCACGCTCCGGTGAGGGTCACATCGTGGCGCCCGCCATGGTCCGGCACATCTGCGCGCAGCGGCGACACGCCTCGGCGCAGCGCATCATCTGGGGATCGTCCGGCATGGACATACACGCCTCCGCGCACATGTCGCAGGCCTTGGCGCACATCGCGCACATCTCGGCCGACATGGGCGAGCGCCGCATCATCATGTCCGCGCACATGCGGGTCATCTCGGAGCAGTCGATGAGCGCGCGCATGATCTGCATCTGCGCCTGACCGCCCATCTGCATACAGGAGCTCATGGTCTCCTCGCACATGCTGTGGCACGACATGCACGCCTCGACGCAGTCCTGCATCTCCTTGGACATGGCGGCGGCGGGTCCGGTCTGGGTCATGGCTCCTCCTGGGAGGGAGAGGGGCCCGGGGCGGGCCCCGTGTTGGTTCCCGTCCTACGCCCGCCGGGCGCGGGGCGCCATCGGGCGGACGCGAACAATCCGCTACGAATTGCCCCACGCCGGAGACGACAGAAGCCCCCGGATTCCCTCCGGGGGCTTCGGTGTCGCTACGCCGATCGGCGAGAGCCGTCGGCCGTCCGCCCTTACGGCAGGTTGCGCGCCATCACGATGCGCTGGACCTGGTTGGTGCCCTCGTAGATCTGAGTGATCTTGGCGTCGCGCATCATGCGCTCGACCGGGTAGTCGCGGGTGTAGCCGTAGCCGCCGAGGAGCTGCACCGCGTCCGTGGTGACCTCCATGGCCACGTCCGAGGCGAAGCACTTCGCCGCCGCGCCCTGGAAGGTCAGGTCGGCGTCGCCGCGCTCGGAGGCGGCCGCGGCCTGGTAGGTGAGGGCGCGGGCGGCGGCGATCTTCATGGCCATGTCGGCGAGCATGAACTGGATGCCCTGGAAATCGGCGATCGGCTTGCCGAACTGCTTGCGCTCCTGGACGTAGCCCTTGGCGTAGTCGAGGGCGCCCTGGGCGACGCCGAGGGCCTGGGCCGCGATGGTGATGCGGGTGTGGTCGAGGGTCTTCATCGCCGTGGCGAAGCCGGTGCCCTCCTCGCCGATCATGCGGTCGGCGGGGATGCGGACATTGTCGAAGTAGACCTCGCGGGTGGGGGAGCCCTTGATGCCGAGCTTCTTCTCCGGGGCGCCGAAGGAGACGCCCTCCTCCGAGCGCTCGACGACGAAGGCGGAGATGCCCTTGGAGCGCTTGGCGGGGTCGGTGACCGCCATGACCGTGTAGTACTCGGAGACGCCCGCGTTGGTGATCCAGCGCTTCACGCCGTTGAGGACCCAGTGGTCGCCGTCGCGGACGGCCTTGGTCTTCATGCCGGCCGCGTCCGAGCCGGCCTCCGGCTCGGAGAGGCAGTACGAGAACATCGCGTCGCCCTTGGCGAGCGGGCCCAGGTACTTCTTCTTCAGCTCCTCGGAGCCGGAGAGGATCACCGGCAGGGAGCCGAGCTTGTTCACGGCCGGGATGAGGGAGGAGGAGACGCAGACGCGGGCGACCTCCTCGATCACGATGACCGTGGCGAGGGCGTCGGCGCCGGCGCCGCCGTACTCCTCGGGCACATGGACGGCGGCCAGTTCGTTGGCGACGAGCGCCTCGAGGGCCTCCTGCGGGAAGCGTGCCTCCTCGTCCACCGCGGCGGCGTACGGTGCGATCTTCGCCTCGGCCAGGGAGCGGACGGCGTCACGGAGCATGTCGTGCTCCTCGGACGGGCGGTACAGGTCGAAGTCAGCCGATCCGGCCAAGGTTTCTCACGCTCCAAAACGCTGCGATTGCCGACGCTAATTACCGTTAAGTAACTCAAATTTTAGAGGGCGGCTCACCGGACTGATACGTGAGCTTGGCGACAGCGGGAAAAGTGCCCGGCGAACAGCCCGACTATGCTCGGCTCCGCATCGCCAACGTCCCCACTCTGGAGCATCCCATGGCCCTCAGGATCACCGTGATCGGCACCGGCTATCTCGGCGCGACGCATGCCGCCGCCATGGCGGAGCTGGGCTTCGAGGTGCTGGGGCTCGACGTGGTGCCGGAGAAGATCGCCAAGCTGGAGCGGGGCGAGTCGCCCATGTTCGAGCCGGGCCTCGAGGAGCTGCTGCGCAAGCACGTCGCCGGGATCGAGGGCTCCACCGGGCGGCTGCGCTTCACCATGGACTGGGCCGAGGTCGGCGCCTTCGGCGACGTGCACTTCCTGTGCATCAACACCCCGCAGAAGCACGGCGAGTACGCCTGCGACATGTCGTACGTCGAGTCCGCCTTCGCCTCGCTCGCCCCGCATCTGACCGGCCCCGCGCTGGTCGTCGGCAAGTCGACCGTGCCGGTGGGGTCGGCCGACCGGCTGGCCCGCTACCTCGCCGAGCACGCCCCCGCCGGGGAGGACGCCGAGCTGGCCTGGAACCCGGAGTTCCTGCGCGAGGGCTTCGCCGTCGAGGACACCCTGCGGCCGGACCGGATCGTGGCCGGCGTGCGCAGCGAGCGGGCCGAGAAGCTGCTGCGCGAGGTGTACGCGACGCCGATAGCCCAGGGGACGCCGTTCGTCGTGACGGACTTCCCGACGGCCGAGCTGGTGAAGACCTCCGCGAACTCCTTCCTGGCCACCAAGATCTCCTTCATCAACGCGATGGCGGAGATGTGCGAGGCCTCCGGCGGCGACGTGGCCAAGCTGGCCGAGGCCATCGGGTACGACGACCGGATCGGCCGGAAGTTCCTGCGGGCGGGCATCGGGTTCGGCGGCGGCTGTCTGCCCAAGGACATCCGGGCGTTCATGGCCCGCGCCGGTGAGCTGGGCGCCGACCAGGCCCTGACGTTCCTGCGGGAGATCGACTCGATCAACATGCGCCAGCGCGGGCAGATGGTGGAGCTGGCCCGGGAGGCACTGGGCGGCGGCCCGTTCCTGGGCAAGCGGGTGGCGGTGCTCGGCGCGACGTTCAAGCCGGACTCGGACGACGTACGCGACTCCCCCGCGCTGAACGTGGCGGGGCAGATCCACCTCCAGGGCGGCCAGGTCACCGTCTACGACCCGAAGGGCATGGACAACGCCCGCAAGGTCTTCCCCACCCTCGGCTACGCGGAGTCGGCGACCGCCGCGGTGCGCGGCGCGGACGTCGTCCTGCATCTGACGGAGTGGCGGGAGTTCCGCGAGCTGGACCCGGCGGCGCTGGGCGAGGTGGCGACGGCCCGGGTGATCCTGGACGGGCGCAACGCGCTCGATCCGATGCTGTGGCGCAAGGCGGGGTGGACGTACCGGGCGATGGGCCGGCCCACCGCGTAACCACACGGACGACGCCGGTTCGGCCGAGGCTCAGTCGGCCGAACCGGCGTCTTGTTGCATTCTGCACCACCGGTGCGGGCGGTGGCCGGGGAACTACCTGGCCCGGTAGCGGCGCATCTTCGCGCGGGCCCCGCAGACCTGCATCGAGCACCAGCGGCCGCGCCCGGCGGGACTGCGGTCGTAGTACGCCCAGTGGCAGGTCTCGGCCTCGCAGGCCTTCAGCCGCAGCCAGGTGCCCGCGACGAGGGACTCGGCGACGGCGGCGGCGACACGGGAGAGCAGCGGGCGTGCGTCGGCGGGGGTGAGGGCGGCGGAGCCGTCGGTGGCGTCGACGGTGACCCGCAGCGGGGCGGACGCCAGCAACTCGTCCAGGGGAACGACGCGGCTGTGCGGCGGGTGGCCGGCGTGGGCGAGCAGTGCTGCGCGCAGGGATTCGCGCAGCTCGCGTGCGGCCTCCACCTCGTCCTGGGTGAGTCCGAAGCGCGCCCGGCCGTCCTCGGTGTCCAGGGCGTCCGCCCCCGACTCGATGTCCAGCGTGTTGACCAGGGACTCGACCAGTGCGAGGCCCCCGGGCGCGGCCGATCTCTCACTCATGGCTGCACGCTACCTCCGGGAATTCCTCTTGCGACGTTACCTCCAATGGGGGAGCATGCGGTAACGGTTACTCCTTGACCACATCTACAGGTAACGCAGGAGGAAGTCATGGCCATCGCCAAGCTGGGCGCCGTCGTCCTGGACTGTCCCGACCCGCGCGCGCTCGCCGGTTTCTACGCCGAGCTGCTGGGCGGCACGGTCGAGGCGGACGGCGACTGGGTGGACCTCACGACCCCCGAGGGCCGGGCACTGGCCTTCCAGGCCTCCCCCGGTTTCGTCGCCCCCGAGTGGCCCGCGCCGGACCGCTCGCAGCAGTTCCATCTGGACCTGACCGTCGAGGACCTGGACACGGCCGAGGCCGGCGTACTGGCGCTCGGCGCGAAGCCGCTGGACGCGGACGACCGCTCGCGAAGCTTCCGTGTGTACGCCGACCCGGCAGGGCACCCGTTCTGCCTCTGCGCCTGCTGATCAGGAGGACACCATGGCCGTGGCCCGTTTCCGTTCCGTCGTGATCGACTGCCCCGACCCGCACGCGCTGGCCGACTTCTACGCACAGGTCGTCGGCGGCACCCCGCGGGCCGAGGACGACGACTGGGTCGTCCTGCGCGTCCCGGACGGGCCGCGGCTCGCCTTCCAGCGGGCGGAGGGGCTCACGCCGCCCGAGTGGCCGCGCGCGGACCGCAACTCGCAGCAGTTCCACCTCGACTTCGACGCCGGTTCGACGTGGGAGGAGATGGACGCGGCGCACGAGCGGGTGCTGGCGCTCGGGGCGACGCCGCTGGACCTGGAGGACCGCAAGGAGAAGGACTTCCAGGTGTACGCCGATCCGGCGGGGCATCCGTTCTGCCTGTGCCGGATCGACGAGTCGTAAGGAGCCCTCTTAGGGTCCCGTCCCTCAGCCGTCGAGATCGGCGATCTTCGCCGTGGACGGCTCGCGGCGCTGCTGGGCGGCGCGGGCGGTGAAGTCGGCGTTGCGCAGCACGCGCTGGACGTTGCCCCAGGTCAGCAGGGCCAGGTCGGGCTCGGACCAGCCGCGGTGCAGCAGCTCGGCGATCAGCAGCGGGTAGCAGGAGGCGTCGGCCAGGTCCTGGGGGTGGGCGGTGCCGGCGTCGTAGGTGCCGGACAGGCCGACGCACTCGGACCCGGCGATCTCACGGACGTGGTCGAGGTGGTCGGCGACGTCCCGGATCGACGGCCCGGCCTGCTCCGCCGTCAGCGGCACCATGCACAGGCCCCTGGCGGCGCCGAGCTCGGCGAGCAGGTCGTCGGGGAGGTTGGCCGGGTGGGGGCGCAGGGCGCGGGCGGCGGAGCGGGTGAACAGCACCGGCGCCTTGGAGACGGCGAAGGCGCGGCGCACGGTGTCGGCGGAGGCGCCGGAGAGGTCGGCGAGCACGCCGACCCGGTTCATCTCCCGGACGACCTCCTCGCCGAACCGGGTCAGCCCGGCCTCGCTGGCCCAGGACGCGCCGGTCAGGGTCAGGAGGCGCAGCCCGAGGGAGCGCAGGGAGCGCAGGATGCCGAGGGAGTCGCCGAGGGCGGCGGCGCCCGCGGGGCCGAGCAGGACGGCGATGCGGCCGCAGTTGCGGGCGTCGGTGACCTGTCCGGCGGCGCCGGCCAGCCGCAGGCCCTCGGGGTGGGCGTGGACGACCGTCTTGACCAGGTCGAGCTGCTCCAGGGTGGCCCCGACGGCGCGGTCGCCGGCCAGTCCCTCCGGCAGGTGCAGCGACCAGAACAGCGCGCCGACGTGCCCCTCCCGCAGCCGCGGCACGTCGGTGTCCACGGCGCTCTCGCCGAGCTCCAGGTCGTACCAGGGCAGGTGTCTGAGCGCCCACGGCAGCCCGCTGTAGCCGTCCGCGACGGGATGCGCGGCGAGGATGGCGTGGGCGCGCTCCAGCGGAGCGTCGTCCGGGTCGGAGACGGGGGTGTACGGCTCCGCGGTCTCGAAGGGGTCCGGCAGGCCGTCGAGCCCGCCGACCTCGGTCGTCGTGTCCAGTTCGTCCTGGAGATCTGCCATGGCGGGCTCCGTACGTCGTGATCGTCCCGAAGGATCCCGAAGATGTACGGTCACCGTCGCACGGAGCCGCTGGGGCTTCCTGGTGGGTGGGGCGTTCGGGGGGCGGCCGGTCCAGCGACCCCCTGCCGCCGCCCGCTTCAGCCGTCCAGTTCCCCGATCGTGGCGTTCGACGGCCCCCGCGCCCCCTGCAGCTCCCGCGCCACTTCCTCCGCGGCGCCCAGCACCCGTACCGCGTTCTTCCAGGTCAGCTTGGCCAGGTCGGACCTGGACCAGCCGCGGTCGAGGAGCTCGGCGATCAGGTTCGGGTAGCCGGAGACGTCGTTCAGCCCGTCGGGCGTGAAGGCCGTGCCGTCGTAGTCGCCGCCGATGCCGAGGTGGTCGACGCCGGCGACCTCGCGCATGTGGTCCAGGTGGTCGGCGACCGTGGAGACCGTCGCGACCGGGCGCGGGTGACGCTCCTCGAACGCCCGGTGGACCTTCATGGCCTGCGGGCTCGTGTCGAGGTGGTGCAGACCCTGGGCGCGCATGTTCTCGTCGGCCGCGGCCGTCCAGTCGACGGCCGCCTGCAGCACGAACTTCGGCACGAAGGTCACCATCGCCATGCCGCCGTTGCCGGGCAGGCGTTCGAGGACGTCGTCCGGGATGTTGCGCGGGTGGTCGCACACGGCCCGCGCGGAGGAGTGGGAGAAGATCACCGGCGCGCCGGTGGCGTCCAGCGCGTCCCGCATGGTCGTCGCCGCCACGTGCGAGAGGTCGACGAGCATGCCGAGCCGGTTCATCTCCCGCACGACCTCACGGCCGAAGGCCGACAGGCCGCCGACGTTCGGCTCGTCGGTCGCCGAGTCCGCCCAGTCGTTGTTGTCGTTGTGGGTGAGCGTCATGTACCGCACGCCCAGCGCGTACAGCCCGCGCAGCGTGCCGAGGGAGTTGGCGATCGAGTGGCCGCCCTCGGCGCCCATCAGGGAGGCGATACGGCCCTCCCGCCGTGCCGCCTCCATGTCCGCGGCGGTCAGCGCGGGCGCCAGGTCCGCCGGGTGGCGGGCCAGCAACTGCCGTACGCAGTCGATCTGCTCCAGCGTCGCCGGCACCGCGTCCGGCAGGTCCGAGCGCACGTACACCGACCAGTACTGCGCGCCGACCCCGCCCTCGCGCAGGCGCGGGATGTCGGTGTGCAGATGCGCGTTCTGGTGTACGGCGATGTCGCGGGCGGCGAGGTCGTAGCGGACCTGCTCGCGCAGGGCCCAGGGCAGGTCGTTGTGGCCGTCGACGACCGGGAACTCGCCGAGGAGTTCCCGGGCCTGCTCCAGTGAGCTCACGGGCGTCACTTCCCGAAGCCGAAGCCGCCGCCGTTGCCGTCGACCTTGGCGCGCAGGCGCTTGCCCTTCTCGGTGGCCTGGTCGTTCAGGTCCTGCTGGAAGTCGCGCATCTTCTGCAGCAGGTCCTCGTCGTGGGCGGCGAGGATGCGGGCCGCGAGCAGGCCGGCGTTGCGGGCGCCGGCGACGGAGACGGTCGCGACGGGGACGCCGGCCGGCATCTGCACGATCGACAGCAGGGAGTCCATGCCGTCGAGGTACTTCAGCGGCACGGGGACGCCGATGACCGGCAGCGGGGTGACGGAGGCGAGCATGCCGGGGAGGTGGGCGGCGCCCCCGGCGCCCGCGATGATCACCTTCAGGCCCCGCTCGGCCGCCTGCTCGCCGTACGTGATCATCTCGCGCGGCATGCGGTGCGCGGAGACGACGTCGACCTCGTACTCGATCTCGAACTCGTCCAGGGCCTTGGCCGCGGCCTCCATGACGGGCCAGTCGCTGTCCGAACCCATGACGATGCCTACAACGGGGCTCATTCGGTGATCGTGCCTCTCAGGTAGCCGGCTGCGTGACGCGCGCGCTCGAGAACGTCGTCCAGGTCGTCGCCGTAGGTGTTGACGTGGCCGACCTTGCGGCCGGGCTTCACGTCCTTGCCGTACATGTGGATCTTCAGCTGGGGGTCGCGGGCCATGCAGTGCAGGTACGCGGAGTACATGTCCGGGTAGTCGCCGCCGAGGACGTTGACCATGACCGTCCACTTCGCGCGCGGGCGCGGGTCGCCGAGCGGGAGGTCGAGGACGGCGCGGACGTGGTTGGCGAACTGCGAGGTGATCGCGCCGTCCTGGGTCCAGTGGCCCGAGTTGTGCGGGCGCATCGCCAGTTCGTTGACGAGGACGCGGCCGTCGCGGGTCTGGAACAGCTCCACCGCGAGGTGGCCGACGACGCCGAGCTCCTTGGCGATGGTCAGGGCCATCTCCTCGGCCTTGAGCGCGAGCTCCTCGTCGAGGTCGGGGGCGGGCGCGATGACCGTGTCGCAGACGCCGGCCACCTGCTGTGACTCGACCACCGGGTAGGCGACGGCCTGGCCGTGCGGGGAGCGGACGACGTTGGCGGCGAGCTCGCGGACGTAGTCGACCTTCTCCTCGGCCAGCACGGGGACGCCGGCGCGGAACGGGTCCTCGGCCTCCTCCGCGCCGTCCACGACCCACACGCCCTTGCCGTCGTAGCCGCCGCGGACGGTCTTGAGGACGACGGGGAAGCCGTCGCCCTCCTCCGCGAACGCGGCCACGTCGGCCGGGTCGCTGACGATCCTGTGCCGCGGGCACGGGATGCCGAGCGCGTCGAGCCTCGCGCGCATCACCCCCTTGTCCTGGGCGTGCACGAGCGCGTCGGGGCCGGGGCGCACGGGGATGCCGTCCGCCTCCAGGGCCCGCAGGTGCTCGGTGGGCACGTGCTCGTGATCGAAGGTGATCACGTCACAGCCCTGCGCGAAGGCACGCAGCGTGTCCAGGTCGCGGTAGTCGCCGACGACGACGTCGCCGACGACCTGCGCCGCGGAGTCCTGGGGAGTGTCACTGAGGAGCTTGAACCTGATGCCGAGCGGGATGCCTGACTCGTGTGTCATACGAGCGAGCTGGCCTCCGCCGACCATGCCGACTACCGGAAACGTCACGCCCCTAGGGTATCGGCCGCGCCGGGGGCACCGATTTCCGGCCGTTTCCCAGCGCTCTTACCGGGCTCTTCCCGGACTTTTCCCTCGTCTCCCCCGCTCTTCCCGACCTCTTTCCGACCTGTGAGCTCATGCACAGGCGATCGCCACGGGCGGTGGTTAGCATGGCTGGGTTGGTGAAAACGACGAAAAACGACGGCGATACCTACCGGATGGGAGCCTCAAGGACCATGGAACAGGGTTCCTCCGGGCTGCGAAGGCTCACTCAGGAGATCGCCAAGTTCGGGGCGGTGGGCGCGCTCGGCACCGTCGTGAACTTCGGCGTCTCCAACCTGCTGTGGCATGTGACCAGCCTGCAGGCGGTGCGCGCCAACGTGATCGCGACCGTCGTCGCCATCGGGGTCAACTATCTGGGCTTCCGCTATTTCACCTATCGCGACCGCGACAAGAGCGCCCGGACCAGGGAACTGACGCTTTTCCTCGCGTTCAGCCTGGTCGGTCTGGTGATCGAGAACGGCGTGCTGTACGCCGCGATCTACGGTTTCGGCTGGGACAGCTCCCTGCAGCGGAACATTTTCAAGGTCGTCGGTATCGGGCTCGGGACGCTGTTCCGGTTCTGGTCGTACCGCACGTGGGTGTTCAAGGCGCTGCCGGCCCGGGAGGCCGTCGCGGACGCGGAGGCCTTTCTGGAGGCCGAGGCGAAGGCCTCGGCCCAGCTGGGGCGACGCAAGGCGCGACAGCGGGTCGGCTGACCCGGACTGACGACCGCCGGGGGGCCGCACGGCTCCCCCTGACTCAGCGGACCGTCGGCTCCTCGTCGGTCCGGGGCCGCTTCAGGGGCGGTGTGCGGGACAGGAACAGACCGAAGACCGGCGGTTTCGTCTGGAGCATCTCCAGGCGGCCGCCGTCCGCCTCCGCGAGGTCGCGGGCCACGGCCAGTCCGATGCCGGTCGAGTTGCGGCCGCTGATGGTCCGCTCGAAGATGCGCGCGCCGAGGTCGGCCGGGACGCCCGGACCCTCGTCCGTCACCTCCACCACCGCCTGGTTGCCGGTGACCCGCGTGCGCAGCGCCACCGTGCCCCCGCCGTGCATCAGCGAGTTCTCGATGAGGGCCGCCAGGACCTGGGCCACGGCGCCGGGGGTGCCCACGGCCTGCAGGTGCCGCTTGCCGGAGCTGACGATCGCCCGCCCCGCGCTGCGGTAGGCGGGCCGCCACTCCGCCAGCTGCTGCTGGATGACCTCGTCGAGGTCGAAGGAGACGGCGTTGCCGGTGCGGGGGTCGCGGGAGTTGGTGAGGAGACGTTCCACCACGTCCGTCAGGCGCTCGACCTGGGTCAGGGCGACGTTGGCCTCCTCCTTCACCGTGTCCGGGTCGTCGGTGAGGGTGATCTCCTCCAGCCGCATCGACAGCGCCGTGAGCGGTGTGCGGAGCTGGTGGGAGGCGTCGGCGGCCAGGCGCCGTTCGGCGGTGAGCATCCGGGCGATGCGCTCGGCGGAGGAGTCCAGGACGTCGGCGACGCGGTCCAGCTCGGGGACGCCGTACCGCTTGTGGCGGGGGCGCGGGTCACCCGACCCCAGCCGCTCGGCGGTCTCCGCGAGGTCGGTGAGCGGGGAGGCGAGGCGGTTGGCCTGACGGATCGCGAGGAGTACGGCGGCCACGACCGCGAGCAGCGCGACCAGGCCGATGATCAGCAGCGTCCGGCCGACCTCCCGGCTGACGGTCGAGCGGGGCTCCTCGACGACGACCGTCTCGCCCTCCTCACCGCTGGCGTGCCCCCGGATGACCTCGCCGTCGGGCTTTGTCCCGAGCGTGAGGGCGTCCTGCCCCGGGATCCGCACCACGGCATACCGGTCCCCGGTGACCTGCCCGTGCAGCACCTCCGCGTTGACCGCCCCCGCCACGTTCAGCCGGCTGTCCACGATGCTGGCCAGCCGCTGCGCCTCGGAACTCACCCGTTCCTGGGCGCTGTTGCTGATGGTCCGCGTCTCGACGATGACGAGGGAGACGCCGAAGACGGCGATGACCACCAGCACGACGGCGAGGGTGGACTGAATCAGACGACGACGCACGAACTCCTCCGGACAGTGGCTTCAACGCCCTGTGGGCGATGCCGTGAAGGGGCGCGGGGAACCGCGCGACCGGCCCCCACGCACCCGCAGCCGCGCCACACGCCCGAGCCACGACGGCGCAACGCGCGTAGCCGACTAGCTCTTCTCGAAGCGGAATCCGACGCCCCGCACCGTCGCGATGTACCGGGGGTTCGCCGCGTCGTCGCCCAGCTTCTTGCGCAGCCAGGAGATGTGCATGTCGAGCGTCTTCGTGGACGACCACCAGGTGGTGTCCCACACCTCGCGCATCAGCTGGTCGCGGGTGACGACCCGTCCCGCGTCCCGCACCAGCACCCGCAGCAGGTCGAACTCCTTGGCGGTCAGCTGGAGTTCCTCGTCGCCCATCCACGCCCGGTGCGACTCGACGTCGATCCGCACGCCGTGCGTGGCGGGCGGCTGCGCCGGCTCGGCGGCACCGCGCCGCAGCAGGGCCCGCACCCGGGCGAGCAGTTCGGCGAGCCGGAAGGGCTTGGTGACGTAGTCGTCGGCGCCCGCGTCGAGACCGACGACGGTGTCCACCTCGTCGGCCCGCGCGGTCAGGATGAGGATCGGCACGGTGTGGCCTTCGGCACGCAGCCGGCGGGCGACCTCGAGGCCGTCCATGCCGGGCAGACCGAGGTCCAGCACGACCAGGTCGACGCCGCCCTGCATTCCGGCGTCGAGCGCGGTGGGTCCGTCCTCGCGCACCTCGACCTCGTAACCTTCCCGGCGCAGTGCGCGGGCCAGCGGCTCCGAGATGGACGCGTCGTCCTCGGCGAGCAGTACACGGGTCATGAGGTGATGGTAGTCCGCTCCCGACAGGTGCTGGGGTGTGATCGGCACGGGTGATTCTTACCTTCGTACGCACCGAAACGAACCTGTGCATCAGTGGGGCGATCTTGTAAGGGACCTTGGAAAGCGGGTGTACGGTTCCTTGGTCACCTGTGATTCACGTCTCAAGTCCTTCCATTTCCGGCACTACTCTGCCGTATGGTGAAAAAACAACGCCTGTAGCACTGCGGGGACCTTTGGCGGCACCGACGCCGAAGGTCTCTTTTGTGTGCGGTAACCCCCACCAGCAAGGAACGACCATGGCGTCCAGCCTGACGAAGGACTCGGTCCGCCCGGAGACCCCCGGCTCCGGGAAGACCTTCTTCGGCCACCCCCGCGGACTGGCCACTCTGTTCATGACCGAGATGTGGGAGCGCTTCTCCTACTACGGCATGAAGGCCCTGCTCACCGTCTACCTGCTCTCCGGCGGCCCCGACGCCGGCAAGCACAGCATGGGCGGCGGCCTCGCGATGGACGTGGCCACCACCACGGTGATCGTCTCCGTCTACTCGGCCATGGTGTACCTGCTCGCCATGCCCGGCGGCTGGCTCGGCGACCGCGTCTGGGGCCCCCGCAAGACGGTGGCCATCGCGGCTGTCACGATCATGTCCGGTCACGTCGTCCTGGCGATCCCCGGCGGCCAGGCGCCGTTCTTCGCGGGTCTGGCGCTGGTCGCGGCCGGTTCCGGTCTGCTCAAGGCCAACATCTCCACGATGGTGGGCCACCTCTACGACGGTCCGGACGACCCGCGGCGCGACGGCGGGTTCACGATCTTCTACATGGGCATCAATGCGGGCGCGTTCTTCGCCCCGCTGGCGATCGGCACCGTCGGCCAGGAGGTCAACTGGCATCTCGGCTTCGGCATGGCCGCGGTGGGCATGGCCATCGGCCTGGCCGCGTTCCTGCTCGGCACCCGCAACCTGAGCCCGGTCAGCAACGTCGTCCCGAAGCCGCTGGCGGCCGAGGAGCGCAGGACCTGGCTGCGCAAGGGACTGTTCTGGCTGCTCGCGGCGACGGTCTTCTACGGCGTCGTCGGCCTCACCGGCCACTTCACCCTGAACTGGGCGATGATCCCGCTCACCGTCATCGGTCTGGTCATCCCGGCGGGCGTGCTGCTGCGCATCAAGCGGGACAAGGAGCTGACGGCCACCGAGCAGTCGAAGATGACCGGGTACGTCTGGTTCTTCGTCGCGGCCGCGGTGTTCTGGATGATCTACGACCAGGGCGCTTCGACGGTCCAGGCCTTCGGCGAGGGCAAGGCGTCGACGTCCCTGCTCGGCTTCGGCTTCCCGACCTCTTGGTACCAGTCGCTGAACCCGCTGTTCATCATGGCGCTGGCCCCGGTCTTCGCCTGGGTGTGGGTGTGGCTGAACCGCAAGGGCAAGGAGCCCAGCACCATCGTGAAGTTCTCGATGGGCCTGGTGCTGATCGGCGTCTCGTTCTTCTTCTTCCTGATTCCGCTCGCCATGGCGGCGAACGGCACGGCGGTCAGCCCGATGTGGCTGGTCGGCATCTACTTCATCCAGACCGTGGGTGAGCTGTGTCTGTCGCCGGTGGGCCTGTCGGTCACCACGAAGATGGCGCCGGCCAAGTACGCCAGCCAGATGATGGGCGTGTGGTTCCTCGCGGTCACCGCGGGCGACTCGATCACCAGCCTGCTGTCCAACCCGGCCGTCGCCGGCGTCGATCTCGGCGGCACGGGAGCGGTCTTCGGCGAGGCGGCTCTCGCCGCTCTCGCGGGCTTCGCGGTGTGGATGTACCGCCGCAAGGTGAAGACCTTGATGGGCGACGTGCGCTGACGCCCGCCCCCTGACGGCGTGAGGGCCGCCGTACCCATCGGGTACGGCGGCCCTCACGCGTGTCGCGGCCCGCTCGTCAGGCCTTGGTCTCGACCGACCAGGAGCGGGTGAAGCTGCTGAACCCGCACATCACGGTCGACTTCTGACCCGGCTTCACCCACGGCCCGAACAGGATCCACGGGATCTCGTGCGGGGTCCCCCGCCCGCGCACCACGTCGCAGACGAGCTTGACGCGGTGCTTGGAGACCTTCTTGCCCGAGCCGGACTTCCGGCACGAGGACGTCGCCTTGGGCCGGCCCAGGTCGAGGTGCACCTCGGCCTTGCAGGTGTACCTGGCCGCCGCGGCCTGAGCCGGCGCCGCCGTGGCCAGTCCGGCCCCGGTCGCCATGAGGACGGCGGCGAGCGCGCCGCCCGCCAGCTTCTTCCCCCAGAACATTTGCTCCTCTTTCCTTCGCGGGGCACCGGCCACGATGGTCAATCGTTCAACTGCCCTTTTGCCCCGCGCGCTTTGCCATGTCCGCTTGCTTGTGCGAACAACGGGACGTTATGCCGGCGATGATCAAGGAAGCAAACGATTCGTGATCTTCTGAGCAAGATCTGAGCCGGCGGCGTCTCACCGGGTGCGCCGGCCCGGCATGAAGGTGAAGACCGCCGCGCCGAGCAGGACCGCGGTGCCCGCCACCAGGCCCAGGGCCTTCAGCGCGCCGTGGTCGCTCGAACCCGTCTCCGCCAGGCCGCCGCTCGACGACGAGGACGAGGACGTGCCGCCGGACGTCGAGGTGCCGCCCGAGGCGCCGCTCGCCTGCTGGGTCGTGTCCAGGGTCAGCGACACCGCCGTGCTGTCCGGCTTGCAGGTGGTGGTCGTACCCAGGGCGTTGATCGTCAGGACGCCCGGGGACAGGGTCGAACTGCCGCTGGCGCCCGGCTTGTAGGTGCCCGTCAGATCCGGGATCTCTATCGGGTCGCCCGACTTGATGGCCTTGGAGTTGGTCGGCCCCTCCACATGCACCGTGCCCTTGTCGGCGCCGCCGAGGACGACCTCCATGGAGGGCTTGACCGATCCCGCGGGGATGTCGGCGGGGCTGTCCATCACCGACTTCTTGAACTGCACGGTGAGGCCGTAACTGCCGCCGTCCTTCTTGGCGTTGATCTGGATGGGCGAGGTGGCCTTCTTCTCGCCGATCGGGGACTGGCAGGTGTAGGGGATGTCGACTTCCTTACCGGTGAAGTCGGTCTGCCCGTCACCGGTGCCGTCGCTCGCGGACGCGGAGGCGGAGGCGGAGGCCGAATCGGTCGCGGACGGCGTGTCCGTGGGGGTCGCGGAGGAGGTGTCCGTCGGTGTCGCGGACGCCGTACCCCCGTCGCCCGGCGCCACCTCGATCGTGGCCGCCTTCTGCACCGTCTCCTTCGGCGTGCACTTGGTGTCCGTCGACATGGCGTTGACCGTGTACGCGTCGGGCGTCAGCGTCACCTCGCCGGCCGTCGTCAGCTTCAGGGTGCCCTTCATGTCGGAGAGCACCATGTCGCCGCCCTTGGGGATCGCGGGGTTCTCCCGCGGCCCCTGCATCGCGATGTCCGCGGTCTGCGCACCGGCCGCCTTCAGGGTGCCGGACGGCTGGACGGAGTTGGCGGGCAGGTCGATGATGTCCGGGTTCTTGGAGGCGGCCTGGACGAACTTCCACACGACGTTCACGGTGTCGCCGACCTTCGCGGTGGCCGGCGCGGTGATCTCGACCTTGGTGGTGCCGTCCACGGGATCGATGCCGGCGGGCGGCACACAGTGCGTCGCGAACGACACCTGCGCGGCCTGCGCGGACCCGGCGGCCAGCCCCAGCAGGGCCGCGGCGCCGCCGAGCACCAGCGCGACACCCGCTGCCAGCGGCCTCCCTCTGCCGGCCGGTGTGACTCTCCTTCGCTTTCTCACGTCGTTCCCTTCCTGGTGGGAGTCGTGGGACTCGTCGGACTGTCGTCGTGCGGTGCGGAGAGCCGACCGGCCGTGTTCGGATCGGAGTCCGGGGTGAACCACGGCAAGGTCGAGGCGGTCGGGGGCGCCGCGTGGGCGCCCGGCTTCTGGTTGCCCAGGCCCGGCAGGCGCAGGGCCAGTTCCGGCAGGCGCAGCCCGCGGTGCCGCAGGCCGCCGGCGCGGCGGGGCCGCACCCGGTCCACGATCGCCATCCCGGCGCGGAAGAGCGCGGCCGGCACCACCAGGCAGACCAGGACCCAGAACAGGGTCACGCCCCAGGGCCGGCCCACGCCCCAGGGCTGTTCGGCGAGGACCTTCCCGCCGTACTTCAGGGAGACCGTGTAGTCGCCGTGCGCGCCCGCCGCGAGCTCGACGGGCAGCTTGATCTGCGCCTTCTTCCCGGAGCCCAGGGTGCCGCGCCACTCCTGGTCCTCCCACTGCGGCGCGAACACGCCGTGGGAGGTGCCCACCTGGAAGACCGGGTTCCTGATCGGGGAGGTGCCGACGTTGCCGACGGTGAAGACGAGGGTGCGCGTGGGCGGCGCGCCGAACCAGGTGAGCAGGCCGCTGGAACCGTCGAGCCGGGTGTCGGTCAGGATCGACAGGCGCCCGCCGGAGGGCTCGGCCGGCAGCGGCTCCACGGCGTGCCCGGCCACCTTCAGGACGGCGTCCGCCTGCGCCTTCGCGCCCTCCACGGTCGCCACGTGCACGACGCACGGGCAGGGCACCGGCGGCTCGGCGACGGGCAGTTTCCTGGTGAAGGAGCCCTTGGCGTCGGTGGTGACGGCCCGGCCGTCGCCGTTGGCACAGGAGTTGGTGCCGCCGATCACGCCGCGCGACGGCGTGGACTGTCCGCAGACCAGCATCATCAGCAGCGCGTGCGGTCGCCAGCCGCTGCCGCTGACGGTGACCGAACCCCCGGTCCCGGCCTGGGACTTGGAGAGCTTCACGCTCGGCCCGTCCGCCGCCGCCGTCCCCGCCGTCAGCGGCAGCAGGAGCAGCGCGAACACCGCCAGCAGCGCGGCCGTCCTCACTTTGCCGTTCACCTCACCGCTCCCGTCAACTCGACATCCGCGCCCGCGTGTTCGGGGGCTTCCCGAGCCGGACGACGCCCGCGCCGCCGCAGTCGTACGAGAAGCAGCGCGCCCCCCGCCGTCACCGCGCCCGCGGCTCCCGCCACCCCGCTCCAGGGCACGAACCGGGCCGACGCGGCGGCCGAGCCCTTCGCGCCACCGGGTGCCGTCACCGTGAGACGGACGTCGACCGCGTCCAGGGCGGGGTGGTCGCGCCAGGGCTCGGTCAGGCGCAGCCGGCGGCCGGGCGCGAGGCGGACCGGCAGGGTGCGCGGAGCACGGTCGAGGACCGGGCCGAGCAGGCCGTCCGCGTGCACGGCGAGGGTCGGCACCAGGGTGGTCGTACCGCGGTTGACCAGGTCGTACGTGATGCGGTCGGCGTGCACGGCCACCTGCTCGACGGTCAGCGCGGACAGTTCGGGTCCGCCCGCCCGCAGGCGGAGCGGGGCGGTTGCCGTGCGGCCGTCCTGGTCGCGGGCGACGATCTCGCCGCTGCGGTCGCCGGGCGCGCTGACGGTGAAGGGGATGTCGGCGCGGGTGCGGGCGGGCACGCGTACGCGGCTTCGCGCGAAGACGGCCCGGACGCCCCGGCCGCTGAGCCGTACGATGACCGGCCGCCCGCCGCGGTTGGTCACCGACACCGTGTCCTGCAGGACCGCCCCGGGCGCGCCCTCGGCGTAGAAGGAGGGCCGCGAGCCCCCGCCGGGTGCGAGCGACCACCCGTCCGCCGCGCTCGCGGCGGGAGCGGCCGTCAGCAGGACCAGCAACGGCAGGCCCAGGACGGCCGGAACACGGACGGGTGAGGGCATCGGGCGGCTCCAACGACGGTCCGGATGCGAAACACGAGGCGGTCGGGGTGGGTGCTGGTGTCGTGGGCGTCGGGGTGTGTTATGGGGTCGGCCGCGGGCCGCTCAGCGGCGTGCGCGGGCCGTCTGGTTCCTCCGGGTGATCCACAGCGTGCCCGCCGCTCCGGCGAGGAGGACCGTGCCGCCGAGGGTGCCCAGGGCGATCGCGGAGTCGTCGGGTCCGGTCTGCGGGAGGGCGCCGCCGGAGTCCGAACCGGTCGAGCCGGTCGAGCCGGTCCCGCCGGAGGAGCCCCCTCCGCCCGCCGCCGTGACGTCGAGGGTCAGCGCCGGGCCGGGACTGTTGGAGGGCGTGCACGTGGTCGTCGTACCGAGCGCCTTGATGGTGAGGACGCCCGGTGTGAAGGTCACACTGCCCGTCTTCTTCGGCGTGTACGTCCCCGTCAGGTCGCTGATCTTGATCGGGGTGTTGGCCGGGATGGCCTCCTGGTTGGCGGGGCCGCTGACGTTCATCGTGCCGCTGTCGGCGCCGCCCAGCTTGATGGTGGCGCTCGGGTTCATCGCGCCCTTGCCCAGCTCCACCGGACTGGACGAGACGCCCTTCTGCCAGGACATGGTGATCTTGTAGCCGCTGCCGCTCTTGACGCCGGTGATGTCGATGGGCGAGACGGCGCTCTTGTCGCCGATGGGCGTCTTGCACTGGTAGTTGACGTCGACGACCTTGGCCTGGGCTGCGGGGGCGGCCATCAGCACCGCCGAGCCCGCCAGGGCCGCGACGGACGCGAGCACGGCGGTTCGATTCCGGTACGACACGATTTCCGCTCCCTCTCGGTTTCCTGACGGCACATCAGATGGGCCGTCAAGGTACGCCCGGGTCCTTGAGGAGGGAAGAGAAGGTGCGCGCCGGAGTTGTGCGGATCCGGCGCGCACGAAAGGGGGTTCGAGTGGAGGAAGTGACCCTCGGTAACCCGAGCCCGGCCAGGCCGGGTCGGGCACGCGGGCCGGTTACGCGGGCCGTTTACGCGGGGGCGCCCAGTTCCGCCCAGACCGTCTTGCCCGCCACACCCGGGGTCCGTACGACACCCCAGTCCAGGCACAGGCGCTGCACGATGAACATGCCGTGGCCGCCGGGGCGGCCCGCGCGGTGCGGGGTGCGGGGTGCCGGCTGGCCGGTGCCGCGGTCGGAGACCTCCAGGCGGATCACCTTGTTGTCGAGGGCTATCCACAGTTCGCTGGGACCCTCCGCGTGCAGGCAGGCGTTGGTGACCAGCTCGGAGACGACGAGCAGCACGTCCTCGGCGGCGGCCCGCTGGTCGGCGCCGTCGGCCGGCAGCCAGCCCCACGCGTACAACGCCTGGCGGGTGAAGTCGCGGGCGAGCGGGACGACGCCGCTGGCCCCGTCGAAGCTCAGTCTGCGGACCTGGCGCCCCTGAGACGACGCGGACGCCGCAGACGACGCGACATCCCCCTCGGCGGACGCCCCCGTCGCGGGAGCGCCCCCCTCGGACGCCCCGGAAGCGCCGCTGGGCTCCGGGCCGCGGTCGCCCGGCGGGTAAGGCCGGGTGGTGCTCATCAGCGCTTCACCTCACCGATTCACCAGTTCACGTTTCAAAAGTCTGTACGTGGCTCGACGGCTTTCTCTGTCGGCGTGCCGTCGTTTTCTCTCGTGTTCCATCGTTCGCTCACCGTCCCCCGTGCTCGCCGTGCCGTCGACAGGCTCAGGATGTCTCCTGCCCGACCGAACCGGCAGAACACCCCCTGTTTCGGCACGGAAAGCGTGACATCCGGAAAGTGCCGGTCACACGGGGGCGGGCGGGACGGGTCCGGCGTCGCGCCGGCCCGCCCTGCCGCGGTCAGCCGGATCGGTCGGCCAGGGCCGCCTCGAGTGTGTCGTGGACGGTGAAGACCGCCTCCGCTCCCGTGATCTCGAAGACCCGGGCCACCACCGGAAGCATTCCGGCGAGGTGGACACCGCCGCCGGCGGCCTCCGCCTTCAGCCGGGCGCCCAGCAGCACGTTGAGGCCCGTGGAGTCGCAGAACTCCAGTCGTGAGCAGTCCACGACCAGCCGCTTGAATCCCTTGGCGAGGCAGTCCTCGAGGGGCTCGCGCAACAGATCGGCCGTATGGTGATCCAACTCACCTGCCGGCGTCACGACTGCGCTCGAGCCCTCTTCCCTGACCTCCACCAGAAGCCGGCCAGACTGTGCGCTGCCGACCGTCCCGCGGTCCATGCCGTCTCTCTCTCCCGACGTCGTGGCTGCTGACGTACGCCCTCGAACACTACGCCTTCCTCACACTTCCCGACACCCGAACAACCCCCCGCAAACGGACATAACCGCACGTAAGGCACTTGCGGCGGGTGTGGAAAAGCGGGTAGGGCTAGTAGGGATACGTAACCGACACGGCCGGCTTTGGAGGCGCCGCACACCGCAGTGCACGCACTGGCTTCGGCAGCCATATGCCGAGAACGATGGAGGACATCATGTCACCCCGGCTCGACGCACCGCATACCCGGCAGGCGACGTCGACACTCCCTCCGGAACATCTTGCTCCCATCGAGAGCACCGAGAACGACGACACCGTCGGCACGGACGCACTCGCCGGACTCCCGGAGATCCCGCCCTACGACGAGGTGGGGCCGGTCGACGCGCGAGCGCTGTCCAAGACCCTCTTCGAGCGTCTGGAGTCGCTCGAGGAAGGCACCCACGAATACTCGTACGTCCGCAACACGCTCGTCGAACTCAACCTCGCACTGGTCAAGTTCGCCGCCTCCCGGTTCCGTTCACGCAGTGAGCCGATGGAGGACATCATCCAGGTCGGCACCATCGGCCTGATCAAGGCGATCGACCGCTTCGAGCTCTCTCGGGGCGTGGAGTTCCCCACTTTCGCGATGCCAACCATCGTGGGTGAGATCAAGCGCTTCTTCCGCGACACCTCGTGGTCCGTACGCGTCCCGCGCCGGTTGCAGGAGCTGCGGCTCGACCTGGCCAAGGCCGGGGACGAGCTGGCCCAGCAGCTGGACCGGGCACCGACGGTCGCCGAGCTCGCGGAGCGCCTGGGGCTCACCAAGGACGAGGTCGTCGAGGGCATGGCCGCGTCCAACGCCTACACCGCCTCCTCACTGGACGCCCAGCCCGAGGAGGACGACGCGGAGGGCGCCCTCGCGGACCGGATCGGCTACGAGGACCACGGCATCGAGGGCATCGAGTACGTCGAGTCCCTCAAGCCGCTGATCGCCGAACTCCCCGCACGGGACCGGAAGATCCTTTCGCTGCGCTTCGTGGCGGGCATGACCCAGTCGGAGATCGGCGACGAGCTCGGCATCTCCCAGATGCACGTCTCCCGGCTGCTGTCGCGGACGCTGGTGCGGCTGCGCAAGGGGCTGACGCTGGAGGAGTAGTACCGTTCGCGGCCCCTTGACGGGTTACCCACAGAAACCCTTTCCCCAGAGCTTCACTTCCACCACTATGGGCCCCTACCTGCTGGTAGCCGGAAATCGACGGCACGCGGCGGGGTGGTGGAAGGAGGCCAGGAGATGGCCGGGGCCTACGGGACCGACAACGGCGTCGCGACCGAGGGCGGTGTGTACGCGGACGTGCCCGACGCGCGGCTGACCGAGCTGCTGCGGGCCCGTACCGCCACCGTCTACCCGGCTCTGCGGGAGCTCCGCGCCCGTCACCAGCCGGCCGTGCTCGCCTACGCGCGCCTGTGCACGGCCAGCGAGTCCGCGGCCCGGCAGCTGGCCTCGCAGGCGTTCACGCTGGCGGCCCGGCAGACGGCGCGCGGCGCCGAGCCGTCGGTCCCGCTGCGGCACGAACTGCTGCTCCTGGCCGGCCGGCTGGCCGCCTCCTGGGCCGGCGACGAACGGGCCGCGGGCCTCGACCCCGGCCTGCTGTTCGCCCTGAGCACGTCGGGTCCGGACACGGTTGCCGACCCGCCGATGCTCGCCGCGTTCCGTTCCCTGCCGTCCCGCGCGCAGGGGCTGGTCTGGTACGGCGTGGTGGAACGCGAGGCCGAGCGGCGGACGGCCCTTCTGCTCGGTCTGACCCGCGAGGACGTCGCCCACGAGACGCCCTCGGCCCTCCAGGCCATGGGCCAGGCCTGTCTCCGCTCCCGCCTCGCCGCCTCCGACGACCCGCGCTGCGGCAACTTCGGCCGGCTGATCGAGGAGTCGGTACGCCCGGACAACCCGCGCGAGAGCGCCGACCTGCGGGCGCACATGGTCCACTGCGCCCACTGCACGGCGGCGTACACGGACCTGTCCGCCCTGCGCGACTCCCCGCGCACCGCCCTGGCGGAGGGCCTGCTGCCGTGGTCCGGCACGGCCTACGCCACCCGCGACACGACACCCACCGAGCCGCCCGGCGGCCCCACCGCCCGCCCCGGCACCGGACGAAGGCGGCCGAAGGCCGGGGGGCGGTCCTGGTTCGGAGGACGGCCGGCGTCCGGAGGACAGCCGGAGTCGTTGAGGCGGTCGGCGTCCGGAGGGCCGGCGGATTTCCACGGCCGGTCCAGGTCTGCCGGACGGCCCGGGGCGCTCGCCCCCGCCGGGGTCCCGGCCGGGACGCGGTTCCTCTTGGGTCCGGTCGCCTGGCCTGTCTCGCGGCGGTTGCTGTTGACCTCCGTCGCCGTCGGCGTGGCGCTGACGCCGTTGCTGCTGTTCATGCTGTCGCGAGGCGACGGTTCGCCGTCCTCGTCGCCGGGAGGGCAGCCGGGCGCCGTGGACACGCCGGCGGCTCCCCCGCAGGTGACGGTGACGGCGACGGTCTCCGCCACGCCGTCCACCGCTCCCTCCCCCTCCCACGCCGCGAAGTCCCCCTCCCCGACGAAGAGTTCCACCCCGTCGAGATCGGCGAAGCCCAGCGCTGCCCCCACCCACGCCCCCAACGGCACCTACGCCCAGATCGTGAACGTGTCGACCGGCCGCTGCCTGGACATCGACGGCGACCTGAGCAACGGCACGGCCGTCGTCACGGCGCCCTGCTCCGGCGCCTCCACCCAGCGCTGGCGGGTCGACGCGGCGCGCGGGATCGTGCAGTCGTACGCCGACTCGGACTTCTGCCTCGACAGCCGGGGCTCCGTGGACCGGGGCGTCGGCATCTGGGACTGCGCTTCGGTGGACGGCGACCACGGACAGAACCTGCGGTTCACGGTGGACTCCGACGGCGTGATCCGCCCCGCCATCGCCATCGAGACGGCCGTCACGCCGGGCGGCGGCGACGGGGTGTCACTGTGGCCCCTGAGCGGAGGCCGGGAGCAGCGCTGGCGGGCGGGGGCTTCCTGACCTCGCCGGTCAGCCCTGGCGGACGCCCCGCCGCCACACGTCGGTGACCAGCGGCACGCCCGGGCGGTAGGCCAGGTGGACGTGGCTCGGTGCGTCGAGGGCGATCAGGTCGGCGTAGGCGCCCGGGGTGAGCCGGCCGATGTCCGTGCGGCGGAGCGCCGCCGCCCCGCCCGCCGTGGCCGACCAGACCGCCTCGTCCGGCGTCATGCCCATGTCCCGTACGGCGAGGGCGATGCAGAAGGGCACGGAGGACGTGAAGGACGAGCCCGGGTTGCAGTCGGTGGAGAGGGCGACGGTGACGCCCGCGTCCAGCAGACGGCGGGCGTCCGGCCACTCGGCGCGGGTGGAGAACTCGGCGCCGGGCAGGAGGGTGGCGACCGTGTCGCCGTTCGCCAGGGCGTCGACGTCCGCGTCGGTGAGGTGGGTGCAGTGGTCGGCGCTGGCCGCGTCGAGTTCGACGGCCAGCTGGACGCCGGGGCCGTAGGAGAGCTGGTTGGCGTGGATGCGCGGGTGCAGTCCCCTGGCCTTGCCCGCGGTGAGGATGGCGCGGGCCTGGTCGCCGTCGAAGGCGCCCTTCTCGCAGAAGACGTCGATCCAACGGGCGTGCGGCGCGCAGGCGTCGAGCATCTCGCCGGTGACGAGGGAGACGTAGGCGGCCGGGTCGTCGGCGAAGTCGGGCGAGACGATGTGGGCGCCGAGGTAGGTGACCTCGTCGGTGTGCGCGGCGGCGATCCGCAGGGCGCGGGCCTCGTCGGCGACGGTGAGGCCGTAGCCGGACTTGGTCTCGAACGTGGTGGTGCCCTGCCGGAGGGCCTCGGCGAGGTAGCGGGTGAGGTTGGCCTCCAGCTCCTCGTCGGTGGCGGCGCGGGTGGCCGCGACGGTGGTGCGGATGCCGCCCGCGGTGTAGGAGCGCCCGGACATGCGCGCGTTGAACTCCTGGGTGCGGTCGCCCGCGAAGACCAGGTGGGAGTGGGAGTCGACGAAGCCCGGCAGGACCGTGCGGCCACCGGCGTCGACCCGGTTGTCAGTGGCTGGTGCTTTGCTTGATTCACCGGTCCACGCGACGCGGTCGCCCTCGATGACGACGGCCGCGTCCTGGATCAGACCGAGAGGGGAACCGTCGCCGAGCGAGGGGGAGTTGGTGACCAGAGTGGCGATGTTGGTGATGACGGTGCTGCTGCTCATGGCGTCCTCGTGGGTGGTCGTCAGGCGCGGAGGGCTTCGATCACCCGCGCGAGGGCTTGCGGCACATCCGGTACGAGGGTGTGCGCCCCGTCGCGTACGACGTGCCGCCCGCCCACGATCGTGTGCCGTACGTCCGCTGCCGTCGCGGCGAATACGGCGGTCTCGGCACCGAGCCTGGGCAGCGGTCCGGCCGTCCTGACCGAGTCGAGCGCGATCGTCGTCAGGTCGGCGAGGGCCCCCGCCTCGATGGTGCCCGCCTCCTCCCAGCCGAGGGCCGCGTGACCGTCGGCGGAGGCCGCGCGCAGCAGTGCCGCCGCGGTCCAGTGGCCCCGGCTGCGGGTGCGCAGCCGCTCGTTCAGCTCCATCCCGCGGGCCTCTTCGAACAGGTCGATGACGGCGTGGCTGTCGGAGCCGAGGCAGAGCGGGGAGCCTGCCGCCTGCAGGGCGGGGGCGGGGCCGATGCCGTCGGCGAGGTCGCGTTCGGTGGTCGGGCACATGCAGGTGCCGGTTCCGGTGCCGCCGAGGAGGGCGATGTCCTCGTCGGTGAGGTGCGTGTTGTGGACGCCGGTGGTGCGGCGGCCGAGGACGCCGTGGTCGGCGAGCAGGCGCGTCGGGGTGCACCCGTGGGCGGCCTGGCAGGCGTCGTTCTCGGCGGTCTGCTCGGACAGGTGCACATGGAGCGGGGCCCGCCGCTCCTCGGCCCACCGCGCGACGGTCGCCAACTGGGCGGCGGGCACGGCCCGTACGGAGTGGACGGCCGCCCCGATCCGCGCGTGATCCCGTTCCTTGAGAACTGAACAGCGTTCGGCCCAGGCCTCGGCGGTGCCGTCGGAGAAGCGCAGCTGGTGGGTGTCGGGCGCCTCGCCGAAGCCGGAGGAGAGGTAGGCGGTGTCGAGGAGGGTGATGCGGATGCCGGCCTCGGCGGCGGCCGCGACGAGCGCCTCGCCCATGGCGTTGGGGTCGGCGTAGCGGGTGCCGCCGGGGGCGTGGTGCAGGTAGTGGAACTCGCCGACGGAGGTGATGCCGGCGAGGGCCATCTCGGCGTACACGGCGCGGGCGAGCGCGTGGTAGCTGTCCGGGGTCAGCTTGTCGGCCGTGGCGTACATGACCTCGCGCCAGGTCCAGAAGGTGCCGGAGCCGACCTGGACGGTGCCGCGCAGGGCGCGGTGGAAGGCGTGCGAGTGGGCGTTGGCGAGGCCCGGGAGGGTCAGTCCGCGCAGGATCTCGGCGCCGGGCGGCGGGCTGTCGATGTCCGTGCGGACGGCGGTGATGCGGCCGTCCTCGATGCTCAGGGCTACGCCCGGCTCGACGTGGGTGCCGAGCCAGGCGTGCTCCAGCCAATAGGTCCGCGTGGTCACCTGCAGGCCAGTCCTTCCAGTACGTCGGCGAGGGCGAGCACCCCGGCCACGCAGTCGTCCTCGGCGGCGTGCTCGGCCGGGGAGTGCGAGACGCCCGTGGGGTTGCGCACGAACAGCATGGCGGTCGGAATGCGCCCGGAGAGGATTCCGGCGTCGTGTCCGGCGCCGGTACCCAGCACCGGGACGCTGATGTCGGTGTCCTTGCCGAGGATGCGGGCGAGTTCGTCGCGCAGGGCGTGGTCGAACTCGACGACGGGCGTGAAGGACTCCCGGACGACGTCGAGGTCGACGCCGTGGGCGGCGGCGTACTCGCGGGCGGCCTTCTCGACGCCGGTGACCACGAGGTCGAGGGTCTGCTGGTCGGCGGCGCGGGAGTCGAGCCAGCCGCGTACGAGGGAGGGGATGGCGTTGACGCCGTTCGGCTCGACGGCGATCTTGCCGAAGGTGGCGACGGCCCCGGCCAGTTCGGCCTCGCGGCGGGCGGCGAGCACGGTCTCGGCGTACGACAGCATCGGGTCGCGCCGGTCCACCAGGCGGGTGGTTCCGGCGTGGTTGGCCTCGCCCCGGAAGTCGAACCGCCAGCGCCCGTGGGGCCAGATGGCGCTCGCGATGCCGACCCGGTCGCCGGACAGGTCCAGCGCCCGGCCCTGTTCGACGTGCAGTTCGACGAAGGCCCCGATCCGGGCGAGCCGCTCGGGGTCGGCGCCGATGGCGTCGGGGTCGTGTCCGGCGGCCTCCATGGCCCGCGGGAGGCTGACGCCGTCCCCGTCGGTCAGCCGGTGGGCCTGCTCGACGGTGAGCTCTCCCGCGGTCAGCCGGGAGCCGACGCAGGCGAGGCCGAAGCGGGCGCCCTCCTCGTCGCCGAAGTTGACGACGGCGAGGGGCTTGGCGAACTGCGCTCCCCTGCCGCGGAGTTCGTCGAGGGCGGCGAAGGAGGACACGACGCCGAGGGGCCCGTCGAAGGCGCCGCCGTCGGGCACGGAGTCGAGATGGGACCCGGTGACGACGGCGTCCCCGGCGGTGGGGTCGCCGAGCCAGGCCCACTGGTTGCCGTTCCGGTCGACCTCGTAGGCGAGGCCCCGCGCCTCGGCCTGCTCCCTGAACCAGGCCCGGCACTCGGCGTCGGCACCGGTCCAGGCGAACCGGCGGTAGCCGCGGGAGTCGGCGTGCCGCCCGACGGGCAGCAGCTCCCGCCACATCTCCTGGAAGGAGGCACCGGCCCGCCCGGGCTGCGGACCCGCGCCCGGCGACGATGCCTCGGCCCGGACCCGGGAGTCGCCGCTGTCCGTCACGCCTCGTCACCCTCGCGCATGGGCACTCGCACGCCCCGTTCGTCGGCGACGGACTCGGCGATGTCGTAGCCGGCGTCGACGTGGCGGATGACGCCCATGCCGGGGTCGTTCGTCAGCACCCGCCGGATCTTCTCGCCGCCCAGCTTGGTGCCGTCGGCCACCGTCACCTGCCCGGCGTGGATGGACCGTCCCATGCCCACGCCGCCGCCGTGGTGGATGGACACCCACGAGGCGCCCGAGGCCACGTTCACCATGGCGTTCAGCAGGGGCCAGTCGGCGATGGCGTCCGAGCCGTCCAGCATCGCCTCGGTCTCGCGGTACGGCGAGGCGACGGACCCGCAGTCGAGGTGGTCGCGGCCGATGGCCAGCGGGGCCGCCAGCTCGCCGGAGGCCACCATGTCGTTGAACCGCTCGCCGGCCTTGTCCCGCTCGCCGTAGCCGAGCCAGCAGATGCGCGCGGGCAGGCCCTGGAAGTGGACCCGCTCCCCGGCCATCTTGATCCAGCGGGCGAGGGACTCGTTCTCGGGGAACAGGTCGAGGATCGCCTTGTCGGTCTTGGCGATGTCGGACGCCTCGCCCGACAGCGCGGCCCAGCGGAAGGGGCCCTTGCCCTCGCAGAACAGCGGGCGGATGTAGGCGGGGACGAAGCCGGGGAAGGCGAAGGCCCGCTCGTACCCGGCGAGTTGGGCCTCGCCGCGGATGGAGTTGCCGTAGTCGAAGACCTCCGCGCCGGCGTCCATGAAGCCGACCATCGCCTCGACGTGCTTGGCCATCGACTCGCGGGCGCGCGTGGTGAACCCGGCCGGGTCCTTGGCCGCCGCGTCCGCCATGTCGTCGAAGTCGACGCCGAGCGGCAGGTACGCCAGCGGGTCGTGGGCCGAGGTCTGGTCGGTGACGATGTCGATGGGGGCGCCCATGGCGAGCAGCTGCGGGACCAGTTCGGCGGCGTTGCCGAGGACGCCGATGGACAGCGGGCGGCGGGCGTCGCGGGCCTCGGTGGCCAGCTGGAGGGCGTGGTCGAGGGAGTCGGCCCTGACGTCCAGGTAGCGGTGCTCGATGCGGCGGTCGATGGCGCGCGGGTCGCAGTCGATGCAGATGGCGACGCCGTCGTTCATGGTGACGGCGAGGGGCTGGGCGCCGCCCATGCCGCCGAGGCCGGCGGTGAGGGTGATGGTCCCGGCGAGGGTGCCGCCGAACTTCTTCGCGGCGACGGCGGAGAAGGTCTCGTAGGTGCCCTGAAGGATGCCCTGGGTGCCGATGTAGATCCAGGAGCCGGCGGTCATCTGGCCGTACATGGTCAGGCCGAGGGCCTCCAGGCGGCGGAACTCCTCCCAGTTGGCCCAGTCGCCGACGAGGTTGGAGTTGGCGATCAGGACGCGCGGGGCCCACTCGTGGGTCTGCATGACGCCGACCGGGCGGCCGGACTGGACCAGCATGGTCTCGTCCTGCTTCAGGCCCGTCAGCGTGCGCACCATCGCGTCGAAGGAGCGCCAGTCGCGGGCCGCCTTGCCGGTGCCGCCGTAGACGACGAGCTTGTCCGGGTGCTCGGCGACCTCGGGGTCGAGGTTGTTCTGCAGCATCCGCAGGGCGGCTTCCTGCTGCCATCCCAGGGCGCTCAGTTCCGTACCGCGCGGCGCTCGGACGGGGCGGGGTCCCGACATGGTCTGCCTCCTGAGTGGCTTGCTTCCCGGTGACTGTCACCACCGCACTGTTACTACGGCTATTCACATCCTCGCCCTCTGAATAGGACTAGTCAATAGAACCGGCGGGCAGCGAGGACTCGTCCCAGATGTTTGGCTGGACGTATGGGCGCGGGCGACGACACGACGGGGGACGGTGTGGGCTACGACAACGGCGGGCGGACGGACGGCGCCGCGCGGCGCGACGACGCGGTGCGGGCGGCCGTGGAGCAGGGGCTCCTCGGACCGGACACGCCCATCCTCGGCCTTCTGGACGTCACGGGCATCCGCGAGTCGGCGGCCGAGCTGCGCGCGGCGTTCGACGCGGTGACGGCTCCCGGCACGCCGGTGCTGCACGCCTTCGCGGTGAAGGCGACCCCGCTGGTGCCGGTGCTGCGGCTGCTGCGCGAGGAGGGGCTCGGCGCCGAGGTCGCGAGCCCGGGCGAGCTGGCGCTGGCGCGGGCGGCGGGAGTGCCGCCGCGGCTGACCGTCCTGGACTCGCCCGCCAAGACGCCGGCCGAACTGCGCGAGGCACTGGCGCTGGGTATCGCCGTCAACGCCGACAACGCCCAGGAGCTGGCGCGGATCGACGGCCTGATGCGGTCGGCACACAGCGGCTCCCCCCTCGGCATCCGGGTGAACCCGCAGGTCGGCGGGGGTTCCATCGGGGCGACCTCGACGGCCACCGCGACCTCGAAGTTCGGCGTGGCGCTGCGCGACGAGGGCGCGCGGGAGTGGGTCGTGCAGGCGTACCGGGAGCGGCCGTGGCTGACCCGGCTGCACGCGCACACCGGGTCGCAGGGCATCCCGCTGTCGCTGATGGCGCAGGGCGTGGCGGAGGTGTTCGCGCTCGCCGAGGAGATCAACGGGCGTCTCGGCCGTCCGCAGATCGACACGCTCGACATCGGCGGCGGCCTGCCGGTGAACTTCGGCTCGGACGAGTCGACCCCGACGTACGCGCAGTACGCCCGCCTGCTGAGCGAGGCGGTGCCGGGACTGTTCGACGGGCGGTACGGACTGGTGACCGAGTTCGGGCGGTCGCTGCTCGCCAAGCACGGGACCGTGGTGGCACGGGTGGAGTACGCCAAGATGGCCGGCGGGCGGCCGGTCGCGGTCACGCACGCGGGCGTGCAGGTGGCGGCGCGGACGGTGTACGTGCCGGGCTCGTGGCCGCTCAGGATCGCCGCGTACGACGCCAAGGGGCGCCCGAAGGAGGGTCCGCCGGTGGTGCAGGACGTCGCCGGACCGGCGTGTTTCGCGGGCGACCTGCTGGCCGAGGGGCGGGCGCTGCCGCTCCTGGAGCAGGGGGACTACGCGGCGGCGCTGGACACGGGCGCGTACTACTTCGCGCACCACTACGCCTACAACTCCCTCGCCCGGCCCGGGATCCACGGCTTCGCGCCGGACGCCTCGGGAGAGGTGACCTTCGCGACCGTGCGCGAGCCGCAGGGGCTCGACGAGATCGTGGCCGAGGCCGGAGGAGCGCACGCGGGGGCGCTCACCACCCTGCGCGCCCCCGACCGCCGTTGACGCACGCCGGGGCAACTGTGGTTCAACTGCCCTGAATCCGAGGCGAGCCGACCCACCTTAGTCGTCCGGCGCATGTTCCACCGGAAAATGCCATATCCCTCACTCGTCGCGCACACGTTGCGTAGTTTCGGCGTCACTCAGCCGAACCCCAGGCGGGAGGGGAGCCACGGTGCCCGGAATCGACGAGTGTCTGCTGGAAGCCATGCGACTGCCCGGTGCCCGGGGCGCCGCGCTGATCGACTGGACCAGCGGGCTGGCCCTGGGCAGCGTCGGAGAGGCCCCCGGCGGCGACCAGGAGACCGCGGCGGCGGAAGCCGCCGAGATCGCCCGGCTGGCCGCCGAGCAGCACGCGTTCGCGCCGGACGACGATGCCGGGTCCGGACCGGCGGCGGACGCCGACCCGCCGGTCGAGGACCTCATCGTCAGCAACCGGGACAGCTACCACGTGCTGCGGTTCGTGGGGGCGACGTTCGACGGCAGCGTCTTCCTGCACCTGTGGCTGGCCCGCTCCGAGGGCAACCTGGCGATGGCCCGCATCCGGCTGGGCGAGATGGCCGAACGGCTGGTGCTGGCATGACCGCCGTCCACACCACCGAGCCCCCGCGGCTGCCGGTGCGCCAGAAGGTCGCCGCCGCCGAGCGCGGCTGGGGCGGCGTCTCGCCGATGCTGACCCGGCTGGCCGCCGAGCGGGCCACGGGCATCCTGTTCCGCGAGCACGGCACGCTCCACCTCGCCGACGGTCTCGTGGTGCACGCCGAGAGCCCGTGCGCGCCCGGCCTGGAGACACTCCTGACGGCCCACGGCACGCTCGCCGCGGAGGTCTGGCGGCAGGCGCTCGGCGAGACGGACGACGACCACCAGGCCGGCCACCTCGCCGGTCTGCGCCTGGTCGACGCCGGTCTGCTCACCCTCGGGGCCTTCGAGCTGTGCCGGCTGACGGCGCTGTACGACGCCGCGTACTTCGTCCTCGCCCCCAGCTCCACCCCGGGCCGCTTCCGCTACGGCACCGCCCCCGCCCCAGGGCACCGGGCCGCCGTGCGTCGCGTCCCCGTGGCCGCCCTGGAACGCGAGACGCTGCGCCGCCGCGACCTGCTGCACCGCATCTGGCCGGACCCGGTCACCGACGAGGCGCCGCTGGCCCGCACGGACCTGCCCGCGGCGCCCGCGCTCACCCGCCGCCAGCGCGCCGTGCTGGTCCACGCGGACGGCGTCCGTACGGCGCCGGACATCGCCCGCGCCCTGGGTCACCTGGCGTTCCACACGTTGGTCGACGTACGCCGGCTGGCGGCGGCGGGGGTGCTCGCCCCGCTCCGCCCGGCCGTCCCCGAACCGCCCGAGCCGCCGCCCGGTCCGGCGGGCGAGGGGCGGGCGGCCCCGGAGCCGGCACAGCCACCGGACCCCGGGCAGCCGCCGCCCCTGCCGACCCGCGGCCGGCCGCCGTACGACGCGGCGGGCCCGGGACCGGCCCAGCCCGCACCCGGTCACGGGATGTCCGCCCTCACCGAACCGCTGCCGCCCGATCCCCACATCACCTTGCTGAAGAGGCTCAGAGATGCGCTGGAGGCCCTTTGACCGGTTCGAGAGGAGGCCCCGGATGGCCGCCGACCCCCATGTCCTCGACGAGTTGCGCCGGCTGAGGGCCCGTGTCCCCCAGCTCACCGGCGCGCTCGCCACGGGGGCGGACGGCGACGTCCTCGCCCAGGACACCCCCGGAGTCGACCCGCAGGACATGGCGGCGCTCAGCGCGACCGCGCACGCCGCCGCCGTGCGGCTGGCGGACGCGACGGGCCAGGGCGAGGTCCGAGAGCTGCTGGTGCACGGGGTGTACGGGTACGTCGCGACCTTCGCGGCGGGCACCGCCACCGCGACGGCCGTACTGACCCTGCTCGCCCAGGAGCGGGTGAACGTCGGCCGGCTCCTGCTGGAGGGCCGACGGGCGGCCGCCCGGGTCGCCGAACTCGTCGACGAGCACGAGCCGGCCGCCCAGCGCACCAGGCAGACCAAGCCCGCCAAACCGCCGGCCAAGACGGCCGCCGTACGGACCAGAACCCCGCGCGCGCCACGCACCACGACCACCAACGCGCGCACCACCACGGAAAGTTGAAAGGGAACCGAGGAACACACTCATGGCCAACACCGAAACCTGTCTGAAGGAAGCCCTCGCCTCCATCGAGGGCGCGACCGGCGTCGCGCTCGTCGACTACACCAGCGGCATGGCACTCGGCACGATGGGAGGCAGCAAGGGCTTCGACCTCAATGTCGCCGCGGCCGGCAACACCGACGTCGTCCGCGCCAAGATGCGCACCATGGAGCACCTCGGGCTCAAGGCCCAGATCGAGGACATCCTGATCACCCTGTCCGACCAGTACCACCTGATCCGCCTGATCAGCGGAAGGGGCGGCAACGGCCTCTTCCTCTACCTGGTGCTGGACGGCAAGCGGGCCAACCTGGCGATGGCCCGCCACCAGCTCAGGAGGATCGAGGAGGACCTGGAGGTCTGACGGGCGCCTCAGCTCACACGAGTGCCGCGGTGCGGCGCCGCGCCCCGCCCGGGGCCGCGTCGCCCGCCGCGATACCCGTGCTGCGGTAGGTCTTGACCGCCTTGCCGGCCGGGCGGCCGCCGTTCGCGGAGAGCCAGTCGACCCGGACCCACAGCAGGGCGTCCTCGGCCCGTTCGCGCCGCCCCAGCCAGGCGGCCTTGAGCCGCAGCCCCGTGCCGGCACCGGCGAGGAGCATCCCGGCGGCGGCCGGCACGGCGAAGGAGGCGCCCAGCGCGGCCAGGAACGCGAGCAGCAGCCACCACCGGTGCCCGCGCCGCCAGTTGCGCACACTCACGGCACGGTCCTGGAGCACGTCGTGCCGGCCCGCGCGGGCGGCCGAGCGGGCCAGGGACGTGTAACGCCCGCGGCGGCCGTACGAGACCACGGCCGCGGCGACGAGGAACAGCGCGGCCCCCGCCATCACCCCGATCCGGCGCCCGGTCACCCCCGGCACCAGCACCCCGACACCCGCCGCGAACACACCGGCCCACCACATCGGCGCGGCCCCGGCGCGTACGACGACGGCCACTCGGGCCAGACCCTGAGCTCTGCGATCTGCGCGTGCCACGTTCCGCCTCCTCGTCGTCCTGGCACAGTCCTGTGGGCCGGGAGGGTAGCGAGCGAAGGTGAGACGAGTCTGAAAAAACACGCGCCGCGCTGACGGTCCGAGCGCAGTGCCCGCCTATTCGACGAACAGCCCCCGTGCCGCCGCCCGCGCGTCGAACTCCTCCAGCCGGACCTGCGCGTCCGGCAGGTCGTCGCACATCGCCTCCAGCAGCACCCGGCCCAGCAGCATGGGAGCGCAGGCGGTGTCGAAGGCGAGGCCGGTCCCCACGGCGGCGGGCAGCAGCAGGTCCGACACCCTGGCGACGGGCGCGAAGGCGGAGTCGGCGACGGTGACGACGGTCAGCCCGGCCTCCTTCGCGAAGGCCAGCGTGTCCACGACCTCGCGGGGGTGCCGGGGCAGCGCGAAGCACAGCAGGGCGCTCGCCCCGGCGCGCACGGCGGCCTCGATACGGTCCTGGATCATCGTGCCGCCCTCGTGCAGCAGCCGTACGTCCGGATGGACCTTGGCGGCGAAGTAGGCGAAGCCGTAGGCCTGGGAGGCGGCGGCGCGCAGACCGAGGACGGGCAGCGGGCGGGAGGCGGCGAGCAGGCGTCCGGCCCTGCGTACGGGGCGTGGGTCGGCGAGCAGCTCGGCCAGGTGGCGCAGGTTCTCGATCTCGGCCTCGACGGCCTGCTGGTAGGCGTTGCGTGAGGCCTCCTCCGCGGCCTGTTCCGCCGGCGCGACCTCGCGCAGGTGCCGGCGCAGCGCCGGGTAGCCGTCGAAGCCGAGGGCCACGGCGAAGCGGGTCACCGAGGGCTGGCTGACCCCGGCCAGTTCGGCCAGCTCCACGCTGGACAGGAAGGGCACGTCGGCGGCCCGGCGCACCATGCTGTGCGCGATGCGCCGCTGGGTCGGCGTCAGCCGGTGCCCCTCGAAGAGCGCCT
>NZ_JBITSP010000024.1:0-57646 GCF_044540925.1 Streptomyces sp. NPDC085900
CCACCTACCAGGGCGTGGGGCCGCCCCAAAGGCCGCCCGGCCCACAAAAACGGGGGGGGGGGGGGCCCCCCCCCCCCCCGGGCGCGCCCCCCGGGGGGGGGGGGGGGGGGGGGGGGGGCCCCACACCCGCTCACGCCGAGCTGCCCCTCACGCCGGTTCCTCGATCAGGTCGGCGGGACCGATCGTGGCGGGGGTGGCGTGCCCGGACAGGGCGAGGGTGAGGTCCAGTTCGGCCAGCAGGCAGCGGATCACGTGCTCCACGCCCGGCTGCCCGTCGAGGCCGAGCCCGTAGACGTAGGGCCGTCCCACGAGGACCGCCCGCGCGCCGAGCGCGAGCGCCTTGAAGACGTCGTCGCCGGTGCGGACGCCGCTGTCGAACAGGACGGTCAGCCGGTCGCCGACGGCTTCGGCGACGCGGGGGAGCGCGTCGGCGGCGGCCACGGACCCCGCGACCTGACGGCCGCCGTGGTTGGAGACGACGACTCCGTCCATCCCGGCGTCGGCGGCGAGGCGGGCGTCGTCGGCGTGCAGGATGCCCTTGAGCACGATCGGGCCGTCCCAGTTCTCCCGCAGGAACGCCAGGTCCGGCCATGTCTTGGCGGGGTCCGCGAACATGTTGACGAAGTGCAGCACGGCCGCGTTCGGATCCTCGTGCACCGGCTTGGCCAGGGCCGCCTGGAAGGCCGGGTCGGAGAAGTAGTTGGCGGTGCCGACACCGTGCAGGAAGGGCAGGTAGGCCTGGTCGAGGTCGCGGGGGCGCCAGGCCAGCAACGGCGTGTCGAGGGTGACGACCAGCGCGGTGAACCCGGCGGCCCTGGCCCGGTTCAGAAAGCTCCGGGCCACCTCGACGTCCTTGGGCCAGTACAGCTGGAACCAGCGCTCGGCGTCCCCCATCGCCTCGGCGACCTGCTCCATGGGCGTGCTGGAGGCGGAGGACAGGATGAACGGCACGCCCTGCGCGGCGGCGGCCCGGGCGGCGGCCGACTCCGCCTCCGGGTGCATGATCGACAGCACGCCGACCGGGGCCAGGGCCAGCGGGGCGGGCAGGGCGCGGCCCAGCACCTCGACCGACAGGTCCCGCTCGTGCACGTCCCGCAGCATGCGCGGCACGATCCGGCGGCGCTCCAGGGCCGCCCGGTTCGCGCGTGCCGTGTTGCCGTCGCCGGCGCTCCCGGTCACGTAGCCGACCGGCCCGGGGCCGAGCCGCTGCTCGGTCAGTTCCTCCAGCCGGGTCAGATCGGTCGGCAGGCGCGGAACGGCACCTGACAGCCCGTTGAGATAGATCTCGTACTGGAAGTCCGCCCAGTGCTTGGCCATCCGTACGTCCCGCCTCTCCTCGTCGAGTACGCGCCGTGGTGACCATACTCGGCGGTATGCGCGGGACCGGACACCGGCGGTAGGAAGAGCCGCAGCGTCCTCTCGGCGGTCCGTCGGCCGTCTGGCCGGGCGCAGGATCCGCACCGCAGGACGTTTCATCCAGCCTGCGGCCCCCAGGTGTACGAAACCTCCTTCACTCCTCGTCCGTCGGCGCACCCTCCGGCTCCGGCTCGGCGTCCGGCCCCTGTGCCCGCACCCGCTGGACGTGTTCGAGGGACTCGCGCAGTTCGGTGAGCCAGTCGTCGGTGTGGCGCTGCACCAGGCGCACGCACCAGGCGAGGGCGTCGCTGCGGCTGCGGGCGACCCCGCCGGCGATGAGGGTGTCGAGGACCTGTCGTTCGGGCTGGCGCAGCCGGGTCATGACGGGCGCGGCGACATGGGTGAACAGGGCGCGCCGGCCGTCGCACTCCACCCCCCAGGACACCTTCCGGCGATAGCGGTGCTCCGCCTCGCGGGCCACCTCGATCCGGGCCTCGCGGGTGCGTTCCCGGAACTCCTGGATCCTGCCCTCCACCGCGGCCTCCCGCTCGGCGTCCGAGACGTCCTCGGCGAGCCGGGGTGCGGGGATCCGGCCGATCACGGTGATCTCCTCGCGGTCGACCGTGACCTCGGCGAGCTCCTCGAAGAGGTCTTCGGGCAGCCGGCCGGTGAGCCAGCCGCGCAGATTCTCTCGCTGCTCTGTCGTAATCATGTAATGACGATTACTCGGCTGCTCCATGAACACAAGGGGGCGCGGAGGAGTCAGCCGAGAGCTCAATCGGAATGTTTCAGGCCGATTAACGAAGCGGTGGAAACCAGCCAGTTGGCTGCATCAGGCGATCAAGAACCGCACAGTTACGGGCCCGACGTGTTCGAATTCCGTGACTTCACGCCACTGATTCAACACGCAAGGTTACTGAATCGCATGGGGTCGAGGTGTGTTTCCGTCGCGGACTCGGCAGACTCGCGGTCGCCGGTTCGGGCACCACCCCTGAACGGTCCGGCACACCCTCGAATCCTGCGGAAGGATGCACACGATGCGGAACACCGCGCGCTGGGCAGCGACCCTCGCCCTCACCGCCACCGCCGTCTGCGGACCCCTCACCGGGGCCGCCCTGGCCACGCCGGCCTCCCTGTACGCCCCCTCGGCCCTGGTCCTGACCGTCGGTCACGGCGACAGCGCCGCCAACGCGACGCCGCTGCGCGCGGTGACCCTGAGCTGCGCGCCCACGCCCTCGGGAACCCACCCGGCCGCCGACCTGGCCTGTGCCGAACTGCGCGCCGCGGGCGGCGTGGAGGGACTGGCGCCAAGAACCGACGTGCTGTGCACCAAGCAGTACGACCCCGTCGTGGTCACCGTCGACGGCGTATGGCAGGGCAAGCGCGTCTCCTATGAGCGCACCTTCGCCAACTCCTGCCTGAAGTACGCCTACGGAGCCGACGTCTTCGAGTTCTGAGAGACCGGGATCGCGTGGACCCCGTGGTCAACCGGAGCGGCTCGCGGATGGGGAGTGCGGGCCCTCGCCTCGGGGCGACGACGATCTCGCCCCGGGGGTCGGACGGGCGGAGTGGGGCCGCCCGCCGATCCCCGGGTCACCTCCGCCCCTCCCCGGATGTACCGGGGAGGGGCGGAAAGCGTTGCAGCAGCCCGGTCCCGGCCAGCAGCCTGCGGATGCGCGGCTGGTCGGAGACGACGCGCAGGCGTCCGCCGCGCTCCCTCGCCCGCGCCTCGGCCCGGCACAGCACGCGCAGCCCCGAGCAGTCGAAGAACTCGACGCACCGCAGGTCCACCAGCACGTCCGGCTGCGGCCCGGCGGTGGCCGCGTCAAGGTGCTCCCCGAGCGCCCCGGCCGTCGCCAGATCGATCTCGCCGACCGCCACGACCACGGTGAACCGGCCCTCGAACCGGGTGCGGGCGTTGGGGTTCGCCGCGGGCGGTTCGCTCGCACGGTCGTCCGCATCCGGGGTCATGGCCGCTCCACCTCGGCAAGGGGCCCATTCGGTCTCGGTAGTTACCCCGGTGCGGCGGCGAACATCCCTGGAAGGCGTCCCGCAAGAGTGGGTTCACCCGACCTGGTGAATTGAAGTGAAAGCGCTTGACTTGTCGGCGGGCGGCTAGGCCCGGTCGCGATGGCTTGTGTCGCACCAGGGGAACCGGCGGCTCCGTCGGCAGGTGCACAGGGCGACCCGGAAACGGTCCGAGCGGACGGTGCTGCCGTCCTCCAGTTCCACCTCGACCGGACCCTCGACGAGCAGGGGGCCGCGGCGCTGGACCGTGACGCGGCGCGCGTTGTCAGACGGGGAGTTCGGCACGGACGATCACCAGCTCTTCCTTCTCGTCGTCGGCGGCCAGCATGCCCTGTCTGCGCAGCCAGCCGGCCCGCTGCCGCAGCACCGGACCGAACGGGATGTAGTGACGCTGGGTCACCGATGCCCGCATGCCCGCGTCGTGCAGATGGTCAAGGGTCCGCTCCGGGCCGCTGAGCGCGGAGTGGATCATCAGCAGGACACCGCCGGGCCGCAGCAGCTCCGGGGCCTCGCGGCAGATCCGGTCCAGGATGAGCCGGCCGTCCCCGCCCGCGTCCCAGGCGCGGGCGGCTCCGCGCGGCCGGTCGCGCTCGGCGGGCGCGGGCACGTAGGGTGGGTTGGACAGGATCAGGTCGAACCGCTGCCCGCGGACCGGCGCGAACAGGTCGCCGCGCCGGATGCGCAGCGGAAGCCCCGCCATCCGGGCGTTCAGACGTGCGGCGCACACCGCCCGCCACGACACGTCCACCGCGGTCACCCGCGTGCCGCGGCGCGCCGCGGCCAGGGCCAAGGCGCCGGTGCCGGTCCCCACGTCGAGGACGTCCGCGTCCGGCGGCAACGGTTCTTCGAACAGGGCTTCGGTCAGCAGATCGGTGTCTTCCTGCGGGGAGTAGACACCCGGCGGTACCAGTGGATTCACCCGACCCAAGTACCCCGACATTCAGGAAATATGGGAAATTTCGGAGAGCTGGGGAGTGCGCAGGGAGGAACGGCCCGCCCGCCAGTCCTCGAGCAGCCGGGCGGCGAAACGGTCCTCGACATGTCCTGTGGCGTCGATGCCGAACACCACGTCCGGCGCCAGATGCGGCTCCTCCTCCAGCAGACCGCCGATGACGTCGTGGCGCACGACCTGCTCGTGCACGGCGTCGGCCTCCACGTGCTCGTCGTAGAAGTGCTCGGCGGCAGGTCCCGCTCCCGTGCGGCGCATCGCGTCGGCCAGTCGCCGCGACCCCGGCGACGAGGTGATCTCGACGGCTGCGAAGTGGCCGACCAGGGCGCCGCGCAGGGCCCGGTGCAGGCCGAAGAGGGACATCAGATTGACGGTGGCGAGCATCTCCGCGCTCGCCGCGTCGACATAGCGGCCGTACGTCGTGTCCAGGCCCAGGTCCGTCATCAGGTTCGCGAACAGGCGCGCGTGCAGCCGGTCGGCGCGGCCGCCGCCGAACTCGTCGAACTCCACCGCCGCCATCCCTGCCTTGGCCCGTCCGGTGAGCCGCGGCAGCACCCAGGCGTGCGGGTCGGCCTCCTTGAGGTGGTACAGCGAGCGGTGGGTGGCGTACTCGCGCACCTGCCACAACTCGCCCTCCTCCCGAAGGAAGTGGCTGACACCACTGCCCTCGACGGGCTCGACGAGCAGGTCGCCCAGCGCGTCCTCGACCGAGTCGTGCACCGTGGTGTCGGCGCGCAGAGTGGTCAGGAAGCGGTGCTCCAGCGCGGCCCGGGTGCGCAGCAGGTCGGTGTCCCACTCGCGCTCCGGGGGCACGCCCGCCAGACCTCGGTAGTGCAGTTCGTAGCTGAGGTACAGGGCGATCTGGAGGTCGTCCCCGTACGGGTCGGCGGCGGCGACGGTCTCTGGCCGGGGCAGCGGGCCGTTGTCCAGCAGGTAGCCCTTCACACCGGCCGAGACCGGCCCTCGGGGCGACGGAAACAGCGGCCCATCATGGTCGTACGACATGCCGGCCGGGTACCCCGGGAAGGCCGTCACCAACGTCCTTCCTCGCCCGGGGTGAGCGCGCGACCAGCTACGACGCCCCCGTGGGCGCAGTTCGGTCTCACTCGCCCTCGGACTCTTCCTGCGCGTGCTTGTTCGGCGTGATCGCGTCCCCCGCCTCGCCCTCGTCGTCCCGCTTCTCGCCGGACACCTCGGCGTCCTCGGCCTCCCGCAGGACCTCCTCCAGGGCGGTCTTCGGCGGCCGCTCGGCGTTCTCGTGGTTCTCGGGCACGATTCCTCCCTCGCTTCAGTGGTTGGCCCCGGCGATCCGCAGGGGCAGCGGTTCGGGGGCGGCGGGCGACTCGTCGAGCCGGTTGACCTCCGCCCACCAGGCGGGGCCGTCCTCGATGTGCCGTAGCAGGACGCCCTCGCGGATCGCCCAGGGGCAGACGGTGACCGCGCTGAGGCCGGTCAGTTTCATGGCGGTGTGGCCGACCAGCGCGCCGGCCAGGCTCTGGGCCGCGCGCGGCGCGGAGATGCCGGGAAGCCGGGCGCGTTCGGCCGCGGACAGCGCGGCCAGCCGCTCGACGGCCAGCCGCAGGTCGGCGCGGCGCAGCTGCCGCTCCACGAACGGCCCGTGCCGCCCAGGGGCGGCGCCGCACAGCCGGCCCAGCTGCTGGAACGTCCGGGAGGTGGCGACCGCGGTGCGCGGGCCCTCCCAGCGGATCCGCGCCGCCACGTCCCGCAGCTGGTGGCGGACCTTGCGGCGCAGCGCCCGCACCTGCTCCCGGCTGGGCGGGTCCTCGCCGTGGAGGAACTCGTGGGTCAGCCGGCCCGCGCCCAGCGGCAGCGAGGCCACGAAGTCCGGCAACCGGCCGCGGCCGAAGGCGACTTCGAGGGAACCGCCGCCGATGTCCAGCAGTGCCAGCGGTCCCGACCGCCAGCCCATCCAGCGCCGCGCCCCGAGGAAGGTGAGCTCCGCCTCCAGTTCGCCGGGCAGGGTGCACAGCTGGACACCGGTGCGGGACCGGACGGCGCGCAGGACCTCCAGGCGGTTCGGGGCGCTGCGCACCACGGCGGTCGCGAAGGCCAGCGGACCGGCCGCGCCCCAGCGGGCCGCGGTCCGGCTGGCCTCGGTGACCGCCACGACGAGCCGCTCGATGTCCTCCTCCGGGATGTCGTTCCCGGGCCGCACGTGCTCCGACAGCCGCAGCCGCCACTTGGCCGTGTGGACGGGCAGGGGCACCCCTCCGTCGGCGTCCGAAACCACCAGACGTACCGTGTTCGACCCCACATCCACGACGCTGATCCGCATGGGCCGGTGGGTACCCACTTCCGGACACACCGACGCGCACCACGTGCCCGGAGGCCCCACCCTGGCCGGTTCCCGCCGTTGCCGTGGCGCGCGGAGGGGCCGCCGTCTCCCTGCGGACGGCGGCCCCTGGGACCGAGCGGCTCCTGCCGGTGGATCACATGTGGACGACCGGCGCGGCCTCCGGGTCCTGCTCCGGCACCCCGCGGCGGAAGAGCAGGAAGGCGATCACCGCGCCCGCGGCGAACATGCCCGCCGACCACCAGAAGGCGGTGGTGTAGCTCTCGATGGTCGCCTGGGCCTGCACCAGCTTGCTGGTCGCGTCCCGGCCGGCCAGGTAGTCGGTCGCGGCGCTCGCGGCGAGGGTGTTCAGCAGCGCGGTACCGATCGAACCGCCCACCTGCTGCATGGCGTTGACCGTCGCAGAGGCGACGCCCGCGTCCTCGGCGGTCACCCCGCCGGTGGCCAGCTGCATGGAGGCCGGCATGACCAGGCCCAGACCGATGCCGGTCACGATCAGCTGGGGGAGCACCGCGCTGACGTAGCTGGAGCCGACGCCGATGCCGGTCAGCCAGGCCATGCCGACCGCGGCCACCGCGAAGCCCAGCGGGACGGCCACCTTCGGCCCGATGCGCGGCAACAGGACCGTGGTGCCGAGCTGCGCGGCCACCATCAGCGCGCCCACCATCGGCAGGAACGCCACACCGGTCTTCGTCGGGCTGAAGCCGAGGTTGAGCTGCAGGTAGTAGGTGAGGAAGAGGAACACGCCGAACATGCCGCCGGCGGAGATCAGCACCGCGAGGAAGGAGGCCGCCCGGTTGCGGTCGAGCAGGATGCGCAGCGGCAGCAGCGGGTGTGCGGCCCGGGTCTGCCACCAGGCGAAGGCCGCCAGCAGCAGCCCGCCCGCGGTCAGGAAGCCCCAGGTGAGCGCCGAGCCCCAGTCGTGCGTCTCGGCGTTGGAGAAGCCGTAGACCAGCGAGAACAGTCCGGCGGCGACCAGGATCGTGCCGGGCACGTCCAGCTTGCCGTTCTCGGCGTCGCGGTGGTTGGTCAGCAGCATCCAGCCGCCCACGAAGGCGACGACGGCGATCAGCACGTTCACGTACAGCGTCCAGCGCCAGTCGAAGGCGTCGGTCAGCACTCCGCCGAGCAGCAGGCCCACGGCACCGCCGGCGCCGGCGATGGCGCCGTACACGCTGAAGGCCCTGGCGCGTTCCCGGGCGTCGGTGAACGTCGTGTTCAGCAGGGACAGCGCGGCCGGCGCGAGCAGCGCGCCGAAGGCACCCTGCAGGGCGCGGGCGGTGACGAGCATGCCGAAGCCGTTGGCGGCTCCGCCGAGCGCGGAGACGGCGGCGAAGCCGACCACGCCGACCAGGAAGGCCGTCTTGCGCCCGAACAGGTCGGCTATCCGGCCGCCGAGCAGCAGCAGCGAGGCGAACGCCAGGGCGTAGGCGGTGACGATCCACTGCCGGTTGCCGTCGGAGAACCCGAGGTCGGCCTGGGCGGAGGGCAGGGCGATGTTCACGATGGTCGCGTCGAGCACCACCATCAGCTGGGCGATCGCGACGACGGCGAGAATCCACCATCGCTTCGCGGAGGGCGCTTCGGGCGCCTCGACGGCACCTGTGGGGGTGCCGTCGGTGAGGGTCTTCTGGGCCATGGGGGAACCACTCCAGGGAAGCCGTTCGAATGCGGAAGGACGAAACCCAGAACGAAACGGTTTCGTACAGGTGCAGCTTAGACCCCACCCTAGCGAAACGGCAACGTTTCGCTAGGTGTGGCGTCCGTCTCCTCGGTGTCGGTCGCCTCCCGGCCGTGCCACGCTGTTCCCGGAGGACTGATCACCATGGCCGCATCGCTCACCGGTACCTGCCCGACCCTCGACGACGGCCGCCGGGCCGTGCGCTTCGCCCGCACCTACGACCTGCCGGTCGAGCGGGTCTGGCAGTTCGTCACCGACGCCGGGGAACTCGCCCACTGGTTCCCCGCCCGCGCCGAGATCGACCCGCGCCCCGGCGGCACCATCACCTTCGGCGCGGACCCGGACATGCCGGAGTCCACCGGCCGGGTGCTCGGCCTGGACGAACCCCGCCACCTGTCCTTCGAGTGGGGCGGCGACGAGCTCCGCTTCGACCTCGAGGCACTGGACGAACGGCGCACCCGCTTCACCCTGACCAACGTCCTGCAGGCCGCCGACACCGCCGCCCGCAACGCCGCCGGCTGGGAGGTGTGCCTGGCCGCACTCGACGCACACGCGCGCGGCGAGCGGTTCGAGGAACCGCACGCCGGGCCGAGCGCGCTGTGGAAGGAGTTCTACGACGCCTATGTCGAGGCCGGTGTGCCCTCCGGGGCGCCGGTCCCCGGCCTGGACTGACCGCCGCTCACGCCATCTGGCGCCGCACCAGCTCGTGCAGCCGTCCGCCCGTGTCCGCCAGCAGCTGCGCCGGCGGGCCCTGCTGGGCGACCTTGCCGTCCTCCATGACGATCACGCGGTCGGCGTCCAGGACCGTCGACAGGCGGTGGGCGATGACGATCCGGGTGGCGTTGAGCGCCTTGGTCGACTCGATCACCGTGCGCTGGGTCTCGTTGTCCAGGGCGCTGGTCGCCTCGTCGAAGAACAGGATCCGCGGCCGGCGGACCAGCGCTTGGGCGATCATCAGGCGCTGCCGCTGGCCGCCGGAGACGGCACCGCTGCCCGAGACGATCGTGTGCAGCCCCATCGGCATCCGCTTGATGTCCTCGGCCAGGCCCGCCATCTCGGCCGCCGCCATCGCCTCCTCCGGCGTGTACGGCTCGGTGCCGCAGATGACGTCCAGGATGGAACCGGTGAACGGCTGCGCGTGCTGCAGCACGACACCGCACTGACGGCGCACCGCCGACTGGTCCAGGGCGGCCAGGTCCTGGCCGTCGTACAGGACACTGCCCGAGACCGGCTTGTCGAAGCCGATCAGCAGCCTGAGCAGCGTGGACTTGCCGCAGCCGCTGGGGCCGACGATCGCCACGAACTCGCCCGGGCGCACCTCGAAGGACACGTCGTCCAGGACCAGCGGCCCGTCGTCGGCGTACCGGAAGGACAGCCGGCGCGCCTCGATCGCGCCCGACAGCGGACCCGGCCGGGTGCTCGCCGTGCGCACCTCCGGCGTCGCCTCCAGCACCGGCTTGATCTCCTCGAACAGGGGGAGAGCGGCCACCGCCGAGACGAACGCGCCGGTCAGCTGGGTGACCGAGGTCAGCAGCATCGTCACGGAGGTGTTGAAGGTCAGGAAGCTCGCCGCCGACATCGCACCGCGCGCCGGACCTGCCAGCAGCATGAACATCAGCAGGGTGCACAAGGGCAGGTAGACCGCGCCCATGACCGTCGTGAGGTTCTTGATGCGGCCGACCTTCTGCTGCAGTTCACGGCTGCGCGCGAACTCCGACGCCCAGGCCGCGTATGCGTAGTTCTCGGCCGCCGCCACCCGCAGCTTCGGCAGACCGCGCAGGGTCTGGAACGCCTGGTTGTTCAGCTTGTTGCCGAGCACCACCAGCTTGCGCTGCCAGCGCACCTGCCACAGGCCGAGCCCCAGGAACGCGCCCGCGATGACGACGAGCATGCCGATCGCCGCCAGCGCCATCGACGGGCTGTACCAGAACAGCAGCCCCAGGTTCATCGCGCCGACCGTCACCGACTGGGCGACGACCGGCCCGATGCCCGCCATCATCCGGCGCATCGCGCTGATGCCCATCGCCGCGCTCGCCAGCTCACCGGTGGAGCGCTCGGTGAAGAACTTCGTGGGCAGCCGCAGCAGCCGGTCCCAGACGGCCGGCTGCAGGGTGGCCTCGATACGGCCCTCCAGCCGCAGGATGGTGAGGTTCTCCAGCAGCATGAAAGCCGCCGCCACCAGGCTCGTCACCATCACCGCCAGACAGACCTGCCCGATCAGGTTCGTCTGGGCCCTCGGCACGAACTCGCCGAGCACCTTGCCGGTCGCGACCGGCACCAGCGCGCCGATGGCGACCGTGACGAGACCGCTCAGCAGCAGGTTCACTAGGTCGCTTCGGGTGCCCCGCATGCTGAACCGCAGCAGCCGCAGCGGGCTCAGCGTCCGGTCCGGCAACGGCCGGTAGAACATCACCGCGCGCGGCTCGAACTCCTCCGCGTTGGCCTTCTCGACCGGCGTCTCCCGGCCGGTCGCCGGATGCACGGCCACATAGCCCCCGCGCCGCCACAGCAGTGCGACCGGCGCACCCGACAGGGCCCGGTGCCCGACGAGCGGTCCGACGTCGTCCCGCCACCAGTGGCCGTCCAGGCGCACCGCCCTGGTCCGGACGCGGGAGGCGATGGCCACCTGCTCCACCGGGTCGAGCCGGTCGCTGCCGGTGCCGGCCTGCGTGCGGTCGGCGAGCTGGATGCCGGCCGCCTCGGCGACGAGCTTGCAGGCCGCGTACGTCGCGTCCGCGTCGGCGGCGGTCGTGCGCTGGGCCGAGGACTTGCCGATGGAGGCCAGCAGCGTCCGGTCGGCCTGGGCGCGGACCGCCTCACCCGCCTTGATGCCGGCCGCCGTGCGCGTCTCGTGCGTCCGCTCCAGCTGCTCGATCCAGCGGTCCAGCGTGGTCAGCAGCCGGTACTGCTGGTCGACCATGCTCTGCCAGACCGCAGGGTCCATCAGCAGGTCGGCGGCGGCCTCGGCGCCGTACAGCGAGCCGTACTGGACGCTGCCGGGCGGCACCTGCATCCAGAACACGTCATCGTCGGTGACCTCGGCGGCCCGTTCGGTCGCCATCGGCGCCTGGAAGAGGACGGACAGGCTGCGGCCGACGCCGAGGGCGAGGGCGTACTCCAGCGGGCTCGTGGTCGGCGGCACGTACTGCGGGTTGCCGTACGCGTCGTAGGACCAGGTCTGGGTGTCGGCCGTCTGGTACAGCTCGCGCAGACCGATGCGGTGCACCACGCAGTCGCGCAACGGGCGGGCCACCAGGGTGTGCTGCGGCCCGGCGACGGGTCCCAGCAGCAGTGAGCCCGCCTCCAGCCGGCCGAGGTGGTGCCAGTGGCCCTGCTGCGCGGCGTCCACCGCGAACAGGTCCAGGCTCCCGGCCGCGACCAGCCACAGCACCTGCGGGCCCTCCAGATCGAGCCGGGTCAGGCCCGAGCAGTCGACCAGCGTGCCCATGGACCCGAGGGCGCCGAGAACGAGGTCGCCCTCGTGCGGTGTCGTCATCTCATCGCTCCCTGACCAGCGCCGCGTACGCGCCGCCGCGTGCCAGCAGGTCCTCGTGCCGCCCGCGCTCCACGATCGTGCCGTGCTGCAGTACGACGATCTCGTCGCTGTCGCGCACGGTGCTGAGCCGGTGCGCGATCACGACACACGCGCAGCCGCGCCTGCGCAGGTTGTCCATGACGACCAGCTCGGTCTCCGCGTCCAGCGCGCTGGTCACCTCGTCCAGCACCAGGATGCTCGGCCTGCGCACCAACGCCCGCGCGATCTCCAGCCGTTGGCGCTGGCCGCCGGAGAAGTTGCGGCCGTCCTGCTCGACCTTGCTGTGGATGCCGCCGGGGCGACGCACCACGACGTCGTAGAGCGCCGCGTCCCGCAGCGCGTCCACCACCGCCTCGTCCGGGATCGACGGGTCCCACAGCGCCACGTTGTCGCGCACCGACCCCTCGAACAGGAAGACCTCCTGGTCCACGAAGGACACGGAGGCGGCGAGCGCCCCGCGCGGGATGTCGTCCAGGCGCCGGCCGTCGATGCGGATCACGCCCTCCCACGGGGAGTACAGGCCCGAGATCAGCCTGGAGACCGTCGACTTGCCGCTGCCGGAGCCGCCGACCAGGGCGACCTGCTGACCGGGGCCGACGGTCAGGTCGAAGCCGGTGAGCAGGGGCTTGTCCAGTGGGTTGTAGCCGAAGGTGATGTTCTGCAGCTCGACGTGGCCGTGCAGCCGGCGCGTGGAGTCGCCGGCGCCGGGGCGGCCGTAGAGCGGGTCGGCCTGGAAGTTCTCGACGTCCTTCAGGCGGGCCACGTCGGCCGCGAAGTCCTGGATGCGGCCCGCCACACCGTTGAGGCGGGTGATCGGGGCGGTGAAGCGGGTGACCAGCGACTGGAAGGCGACCAGCAGACCCACCGAGATGCCGCCCTCGACCGCGCGCATACCGCCGATCCACAGGATCACCGCGCTGTTCAGCGAGGCCAGCGTCGGCGCGACCACGCCCAGCCAGGCGCTCGGCACACCGAGGCGCTGCTGCTCCTCCAGTGTGGTGGCGTGCTGCCCGGCCCACTTGCGGAAGTAGCCGTCCTCGCCGCCGGTCGCCTTCATCGTCTCGATCAACTGCAGGCCCGTGTAGGCCGTGTTGGTCAAACGGGCGCTGTCGGCGCGCAACTTGGCCGTGCGGGTGGCCCGCAGCCGGATCACCACGCGCATGGCGACGATGTTCAGCAGGGCGACGCCGATGCCGACGAAGGTGAGCTGGGGGTCGTACGTGTACAGGAGTACGGCGTACAGGACCACGACCACCGCGTCCACGCCCGCCGCCGCGAGGTCGCGGGCCAGCGTCTCGGCGACCTGGTCGTTGGACTGCAGCCGCTGCACCAGATCGGCCGGGCTGCGCTGGGCGAAGAACGTCACCGGCAGCCGCAGCAGATGCCGTAGGAAGCGGGCGCTGGAGAGGGTCGAGGAGATGATGCGGCCGCGCAGCAGGTTCGCCTGCTGCAGCCAGGTCAGCAACACGGTGAGCAGCACGCACGCGCCCATCGACGCGAACAGCACGCCCAGCAGCGAGGTTTGACCGCCGATCAGGAACATGTCGATGTAGGTGCGGCTGAGCGCCGGCACCGCCGCGCCGACCAGCACCAGCAGCAGGCTCGCCAGCACCGCGGCCGGCATCGTGCCCGCCGTTCCGCGCAGGCGGGCCGGCATCGCGCCCAGCGCGCCGGGCTTGCGGCCGCCCCTGGTGAAGCCCTCGCCGGGCTCCATCACCAGCACGACACCGGTGAAGCTGCCGTCGAAGTCCTCCATGGGCACGAAACGGCGGCCCTTGCCGGGGTCGTTGATGTACACCCCGCGCCGGCCGAAGCGGCGGCCCATCCCGTCGTAGACGACGTAGTGGTTGAACTCCCAGAACAGCACGGCCGGCGTCTTCACCTCGGCGAGGGCGGCCGTGTCCATCTGCATGCCCTTGGCCGTCAGGCCGTAACTGCGGGCCGCCTTCAGCAGGTTGCTCGCGCGCGAGCCGTCCCGCGAGACGCCGCAGGCGATGCGGAGCTCCTCCAGCGGCACGTGCTTGCCGTAGTGGCCGAGCACCATGGCCAGGGAGGCGGCGCCGCACTCGACGGCCTCCATCTGCAGCACCGTCGGTGTGCGGACGGTCTTCGACTTCCCCGTGGGGACCGGACGCTTGGGCGGGGCGGAGCGGCGTCTGCTCCGCGTCTCCTGGGTGACACTCACGGCAGCAGCCAATCGACGGGACGCTGGTCGGCCAGCCGGATCGAGCCCGAGGCCGTCGTCATGGAGGTGAGATCGAAGGGCGGGCCGTCCTTGGACGACCACTTGTAGCCGCTCTTCGTGGCGGACGACCTGTCCAGCTTCACCGTCACGGCCACCGGGCGGCCCTTCTTGGTGAACTGCTCGCCCAGCTGGCTGTCCCCGAGGAACGCGGCGATCTGCTGGGCGGATTCGGCGGAGCGGTCGACCGACTTCACATGGCCGCGCAGCACGCCGTACTCCTGTGTGGGAACGGAGGAGACGGTGAGGTCGACCGTGGCGTTGTCGGGGATGGCGGCCGCGTTCTCGGCGGGCACGTACACCGTGGCGTACAGCGGGTCCGAGGCGTGGGCGACCTTCTCGACCGCGGCGACGTTCGCGCCGGTCTGGATGATCTGGCCGATGGTGGCGGCGAGTCCGGTGATACGGCCCGCGGCGACCGTGCGGACGACCGAGTTGCCCTGGGCGGTCCGGACCCTCAGGACGGGGGCGCCGGCCGGCAGCCGCTCGCCCTGCTTGGCGAGGACCGCGGTGACCTGGCCCGCGACCGGGCTCTGCAGGATGTAACTGCCCTCGCCGTGGGTGAGGATGGCGGGCGCGCTGACCGTGGAGGCCACCGAACCCGTCACCGCCCACACCGAGGCGGCGGCCACCGCGACCACGGTCACGGAGAGGACCAGCCAGCCCTGGGGGCGGGCGAAGCGCACCGGAAGGTCGAGCTCCTCCGGCGACTGCAGCTTGGCGAGGGCCTGTTGGCGGAACTGCACGGAAATTCCCTCACCTGAAAACGAGGAAGGACCGGCTCGCGCGAGCCGGCTGGTTCACGACATCGGGAAGCCCCGGAGCCGACAAGAGGCTCCGGGACTCAACGATCACAAAGGGTGCGATCAGAGACCGGCGACCAGGTTGGTGACCGGGGCGGTGTTCAGACCGGTGACACCCTCGACGGTGCCGACAGCCGTGTCGACCAGGCCGGAAACCGGGGCGACGCCGTCCACCAGGCCGGTGACGGTGCCGAGGGCGTTCACGGACAGGCCGCCGGAGACGTTGTCGAGCTCGGCGTCGGAGATCTCGACGGTCTCAACCTGGGGGGTGGAGTTCATGATGGAACTTCCCTTCATATGGATATTCACAAGGGGGGAGCGGCCCCCTCTGGGGGACAGAGCGGCACCGCGGCCGCAGGCAACCCGGGCTCCGTCTCCGAAGCCCCGCGGCTCCCGCAGTGCGATGGATCAAAGCACGCGGCCGGTCCGCCCTTCCAATCAACCACCCGCCTCACCAGGCAACTTGCGTCGCTGAGGTACCGACGCGTGCAGGATTCTGCACGCGTCGGTGGCAGCTTCTTCACATGCGTCACGGCATCGGCTCGTCGGAGCGCTTGCTGATCGTCGCGCGAATCCGACACTCCCGCCGCAATGGCGTGGGGGTGGCCGATCGTGTGTGCAGAACTACCGCACCCCGTGACTTCGTTGAGTATTCAATGTGCAGATTCTCGGGAGCCGGGATTGGGTGCGCTGTTCACGACGGATCGTCGCCGACCGGATGCGGAGCGTGTCTGATCGGGAAAGTCCTCGAACCGTGTCAGCCCAGCAGCGCGTAGACCGTGCTCGCGGTCGCCGCGACTTCCCCCGACCTCTCCTCCGTCATCGTGACGTTCGCGAACGCCATGCGGCGGCCCAGCTTGGTGACCACCGCCTCGATCAGGACATCCGATCCCGTCACCGCGCGCTGGAACGACGTCGACTGCTGAACCGTCGTCATGGGCCCGTACCCGCCGCGCGCCGCCGACACCGCGATCACGGTCGTCGTGTCCGCGGCGGCCATCAGCGCCTGCCCCGACAGCCCGCCGCCCTCCCGTGCCAGCCGGTCCGACCAGGGAAGACGCAGTGTCGCGCGGTCCTCGTCCACCGCCTCCACGGCGAGGCCCAGTTCGAGAATCCAAGGGGCGAAGCAGGCGGCAAGGATCTTGTCGGCTTCGGCGGTCGTCATCGTCATATGGGCGATTGTTCCCCGCGCCGCGGCGCCGGACGCGGTGCATGGCCGATTCCGCATCGGGTCAAGCGAGTTGGCAAACGGAATTGAACGCACCGCGCGGCCCCTGCGTACCAACAGCCATCCAGGCGCCCAGAACGACAACAGCTGCCGAACGGCGGCACAGACTCCGGTCCCCCAGGAGGTCGAGAAGTTTGAGTCACAAGCGAATTCCGAAGCGCAAGACCGCTATCGCGGCGGGCAGCGTCGTGGCGCTCGGCGCGGCGGCGATCCTGCTGCCGAACGCCAACGCCTCGCAGGACGGCTCGTCGGCCGGCGCCGCCCCCAAGACTCTGAAGGCCGCGGACGCCTCGGATCTCGCCGCGCAGCTTCAGAGCACGCTCGGCCAGGCCTTCGCCGGTTCCTACTACGACTCGGCCGCACAGCAGCTCGTCGTGAACGTCGTGTCCGGTGAGGACAACAAGGTGGTCGTCGAGGCGAAGAAGGCAGGTGCGAAGGTCCGTGAGGTCAAGAACAGCCTCGCGGCGCTGAAGTCGGGTGCCCAGACCCTCAAGGCCAAGGCGACCATACCGGGCACGGCGTGGGCGATGGACCCGAAGACGAACAAGCTCGCCGTCACCGCCGACTCCACCGTCAGCGCCGCCGAATGGAACAGACTGACGTCGACGGTGAAGAGCCTCGGTGCCGACATGGCGACGGTGAAGCGGTCCTCCGGCACCTTCAAGACCCTCGTGTCGGGCGGCGACGCCATCTTCGCCCAGGCCCAGGGCGGCACGGTCCGCTGCTCCCTCGGCTTCAACGTCACCGCCGGCGACGGCAGTCCGGCGTTCCTGACCGCCGGTCACTGCGGTGTGGCAGCCAAGCAGTGGTCCGACTCCGAGACCGGCCAGCCCATCGCCACGGTCGACCAGGCCACCTTCCCCGGCGCCGGTGACTTCTCCCTCGTCAAGTACGACGACCCGAACACCCAGGCGCCGAGCGAGGTCAACGTCGGCAACGGACAGACCGTCCAGATCACCGGTGCCGCCGACGCCACCGTCGGCGAGACGGTCTTCCGCATGGGCAGCACCACCGGTCTGCACAACGGCCAGGTCACCGGCCTGGACGCCACGGTCAACTTCCAGAGCGAGACCGACCCGAACGGCGTCGACACCGTCACCGGCCTCATCCAGACCAACGTCTGCGCCGAGGCCGGCGACAGCGGTGGCTCCCTGTTCACCCAGGACGGCAGCGCGGTCGGCATGACCTCGGGCGGCAGCGGCGACTGCACCGCGGGCGGCGAGACCTTCTTCCAGCCGGTGACCACGGCCCTGCAGGCCACGGGCGCCACGCTGGGCGACGGCGGCGCGGGCGCGGGTGCGGGCGACCAGGGCGGCTCGGCCGACCCGTCGGCCTCCGCCAGCGACGGTGCGGGCGCCGGTGACCAGGCCGGCGGCGGCGACGCGGTGGGCGGCGGCGCCGACCCGTCGGCGAGCGCGACCGACGGCACGGGCGACCAGTCCGGTGCGGGCGTGGGTGACCAGTCCGGTGCCGGTGACCAGTCCGGGGCGGGCACCGGCGATCAGTCGGGGGCGGGCACCGGCGACCAGTCCGGGACCGGTGCTCAGGACAACGGCTCGTCCTCGCTCACTCAGACCCACTGATCGGCCTCACGCGCGGTTCCGGTCGACGGTGGACGGTCCGGCCCTCCGGCGGGAGGGCCGGACCGCGTCGTGTCCGTCACCGGTTTCGGTCAACTATCGCCGGTCGTGCCGATGGCACCGCGGCGGTCCCGTCCACCCCCTCACGGCCACCGGGACGTGCGCCGACATGTGCCCGGCGGGCATGCAGTCAGCTTCGTCGCACGGCCGGGAGGCGGAGCGGGGTGAACCGGATGCGCCCTCCGGCCACCCGGCCCGGCCGGCCGGGAACGAGGAAACGGAGTCCTCGCCGCCGCATAGCGGCGCGTACGCGGGCAGGCCTGAGCGCCCTCCGGTGAGAAGACCCGCGTACCCAACCGCCTCCGACCCATGCCACCCAAAGTGATGCGTGCCGCAGCGCGTAGGCGCCTGGCGTGCGCCCCCGCGCAACCCGATGGCCGGTTCTTCGCGCCCACAGGTGATGAGGGCCGCCAACAATGGGCACGCGCTCAACACCATGGAACCGGCGTACGGGAATTGAGGGGGCGGGGAGTGATCCGGGTACTTCTGGTGCACGACGAGTGTCTGGTGCGGTCGGTCCTGGCGGAGTGGCTCCGCCGGGAACCCGATCTGCGGGTGGAGGACACGCCATGGCAGAGCGCGCCGGGCAGGGCCAGGGCGATGTGTCCCGACGTCTGCGCTGTGGACCTGGAATGCGCGGACGCCTACGGCATGCCCCCACTGGGGGAGCTCTGCCCGCGCAGCCCGGGCCCGGTCCCACCCAGACTTCTGGTGCTTGCCGGTGCGAACAGGCCGGGCCTGCTGAAGCGCGCGCTCGAAGCGGGGGCGCTCGGCTACGTCGGCAAAGAGGGCTCGCCCGAGCACCTGGTGCGCGGCATCCGGCGCGTTGCGGAGGGAAAACGTTTCGTCGACGACTCGCTCGGCTTCGGTTTCCTCAAGGCCGCGGAAATGCCGTTGACGCGCCGCGAGTTGAGCGTGTTATCGCTGGCCGCGGAGGGAGCCTCCGTTGCCGAGATCGCCGGAAGCCTGCACCTGTCCAACGGGACCGTGCGCAACTACATGGCGGCCATCACCCGCAAGACCGGGGCGCGCAACCGCATCGACGCCATCCGCATCTCGCAGGGCGAGGGCTGGCTCTGAACGCCGCGCCGGTACGGGCGTCCAACTGCCGACCAGATCCCGGTACAGCGGCGACACGTCCAGCAGTTCGTCGTGCGTCCCGAACGCCGTACCCGTGCCGTCCATCACCAGCACCCGGTCCGCCCGCCGCGCCGAGCTGATGCGGTGGGCGACGACGACCAGCGTGCCGCCGGGCCGGGCCGCGAAGGCCCGCTCGGCGCGTTCCTCCGCCCACGGGTCGAGATGGCAGGTCGCCTCGTCCAGGAGGGCGAGCGGGGCGTACGACAGGTAGGCCCGGGCCAGCGCGACGAGCTGCCGCTCACCCACCGACAGGGCCGCCGGATCGACGAAGGCGCCCGGCCCGCCGAGCCGTTCGAGCAGCGGCCCCATGCCGACCGCCTCCGCCGCGGCGAGCAGTTCCGCCTCCGGCACGGGGTCCGCCCGGAAGTGGCCGAGGTTGTCGGCGACGGTGCCGCTGAAGACGTACGCCTCCTGCGGGATCAGCACGCGCCGCGCCGCGGCCGCCGCCGAGGGCACCGGCTCGCCGTACACCTCGATCCGCCCCTCCGCAGGCCGCAGCAGCCCCGCGACCAGGCCCGTCAGCGTGGACTTCCCGATCCCGCTGGGACCGACGACCGCCAGATGCGCCCCGGCCGCGAGAACGAGGTCGAGCCCCTCGACGACGGGAGCGGAGGCGGGGCCGTAGGCGAAGGTGACGCCGGAGAGGGAGAGCGCGGGGGGAACGGCGGGCGTGAACGCGCGCCGAGCGGCCGACTCCCTTTGCCGTGAGGCCGCATAGCCCAACTCGCCCCGCCGCGCGGCCTCTTCCCCACCCCCGATGCTCTCCGCGTCCGTCGACGTCAGGCGTCGCAGCACCACCGTCAGGCGGGAGCCGCTGGTGCCGAGGCCGTGGACCAGGTTGTGGAGGGCCGGGAGGAGGGACTGGGTGACGTAGGCGAGGGCGCCGACCAGGGCGCCGGTGGTGACGCCGCGGGCCAGCAGCCAGGGGGCGGCGGCCAGCAGCAGGACGATGGGCAGCTGCCCGCCCACGGCGAGGGACGCGACGCGCAGCACGCTCCAGCGGGCGAGGGAGCGGGCGGCGCCGAACTCGGCGTCGACGAGGCGCCCGCAGTCCTCGGCGATCCGCTCCTCCGCCCCGGTCGCCGTGACGTCCCTCAGCCCCGGGCACACGGCGCCGAGCCGGTCGGCCAGCGCCTCGTCGGCCACCAGGAACGCCTCCTGTCGGCGGGCCAGCGGCCGCAGCGTCGCCGCGAACAGGGCCACTCCGGCCAGCAGCGGCGGTCCGACGACGAGCAGCAGCAGCGGGGCGAGCGAGAACAGCCCGACGAGCGCCCCGACCGCGGTGAACACGAACGACCGCGAGACCATCACCAGCCCGGCGAAGGTGTCCCGCGCGATCTCCACCTGCTGGGTGAGCCCGGACAGCGCCCCGCGGTCGGCCTTCCGCACCCCCCGCCCGACCACGCGCTCCACCAGCCGGTCCCGCAGCGGCTCCACCAGGGCGGCGACGGCCGCGTACACCCGCGCGGTGCCGTAAGCGCCCAGGAGCACGCCGATACCGGCCACCCCGAGCCAGGCCAGCCCGACCCCGGCCCGGGCGGCCAGGAACCCCGCGTCGAGCGCCCGCGCCGGGGCGTACCCGGTCAGGAAGGTCTGCCCGGTCTCCAGCACGGACCAGCAGGCGAGCCGCAGGACGACCCGCCACCGGACGCGCAGGAAACGCGCGCCCCGGGACCGTATCCCGGCGCTCATGCCGCACCCTCGGCCGACTCGACGTCCTGAGCGGTCTCGCCGCCCTCGCCGCCGAACACGGCCCGGTACCCCGCCTCGCGCCACAGCTCCGCGTGCGGCCCGACCGCCCGCACCCTCCCTCCGTCCAGCCACGCCACCGCGTCCGCTCGGGCCGCCGTCGCCGCCCGGTGGGCGATCAGCAGGCGGGTGCCGCCCGAGCCGTGGGCCGACAGGGCCAGCGCGATGCGGGCCTCCGTCACCGTGTCGAGGCTGGAGAGCGCGTCGTCGAGCACGAGCAGGCGACCGTCGTGCGCGAACGCCCGTGCCAGGCCGAGGCGTTGGGACTCGCCGCCGGAGCGCGGGGCGTCCTCGCACCGGGTGTCGTAGCCGTGCGGCAGACGGCGGACGAACTCGTCGGCGTGGGCGGTACGGGCCGCTTCGCGGACGCGCGCGGGGGAGGGGGAGGACCGGCCCAGGGCGATGGCGTCCTCGATGGTGGTGCCGAGCAGGGCGGGGCGTTCGAAGGCGTAGCCGACGGCTCGGCGCAGCTCGTCGTGGGACAGCTCGCGCAGCGGGACGCCGTCGAGGAGGACCTCGCCGGCGTCGGGGTCGGTGAGCCGGCCGGCGAGTGCGGCGAGCAGCGACTTGCCGCTGCCGGAGCGGCCGACCACGGCGAGGGTCGAGCCGCCGGGGACGACGAGGTCGAGGCCGTCGAGCACGGTGCGGTCGCCCCGGCGCGCCGACACGGCACGGAACTCCAGCCTGCCGGGCCCGGCGGGCAGCCGGCGATCGCCGTGGACCGGGGCCGGCCGCGTCAGCACCTCGGCGAGACGGTCGGTGGCGGCACGGGCCCGGGCCAGGCTCGCGAACTGGCCGACCAGGACGCCCACCCCGGTCGCCAGCACCGCGTACCGGGACGCCGCGAGCACCTCGCCCACGGTGAGCCGGTGCCGCAGGAGCAGCACACCGGCGACGGCGACCACGCCGAGCTGCAGCAGCGGCGCGACGGCGGAGGCCTGTCCGGCGGCCCGCCCCTGCACCCGCCACATGCGGTGACCGGCGCGGGACAGCTCCGGCAGGGGGCGCAGGATCCGCGCCGTCTCCCTGTCCGCCGTACCCGCCGCACGGACGGTGCGGTGACCGTCCACCGCCTCCGACAGGGCGCCCGCGATGTGCCCCTGCACCCGCTGGTACTCGGCCACGCACCGGGTCGTGTCCCGGGTGAACGCGCGCAGCAGCAGGGTCAGCACGGGAGCGCCGGCGAGCAGGACGGCCGCCAGCCAGGGGTCCACCAGACCGAGCGCCACGACGCCTCCCACGGGTCCGGCGAGGGCGGCGAGCAGTGCGGCCCGGGCGGCCGGGGCGGTACCGGACTGCGCCGCGTTGCCGACGAGGCGGGCGATGAGGTCGCCGGGGCCGAAACGGTCGGTGGCGCGGGGGCCGAGGGCGAGCACATGGCCGGTCAGCCGGCGCCGTAGCCACGCGGTCGTCCGGGCGTCGACGGTGCCGGCGAGCACCGTCTCGACGGAGTCGAACAGGGCCGTCAGCAGGATCAGTGCCGCGCAGCCCAGCACCCAGCGGGTCGCGGGGGCGTGGGCGAGCAGCAGGTCGAGGGTGCGGCCGAGCGCCGCGGGCAGCAGCAGGCCCGCCCCGGTCGAGGCCGCGCTCACCAGGCACAGGGCCACGCAACCGGCCCGGCTGTGCCGGGTGGCGAGCCTCGTCAGCGGCGGTGCTTGTCCGGGGACGGCGCCAGTCGTCATACGGCCGCGGCCTCGCATCCAGGGTCGAAGGGGCGCCACAGGACCGCGGGCGGCCCCTCCCTGGTGGGAGCGGACCGCCCGGGGCCGTGTGCGCACGGTGTTCAGAGCGTCAGAGACAGAGCAGAACGCTCGCGGCGCTGATGCAGGAGAGCAGGCTGGCCGTGCTGGCGCCGCCGCCGCCCGTGTGCTCGTCGGATTCCATGGTCTGCAGGTCGAGCAGTGCCATTTCTTTTCCCTTTCCTTCTCTGTTCACCCGTGGGGACGGGGTTGGGTCACGACTCCGTCAGATTGCGGAGCCGCGTCATGAGGGCCGCCGTGGCGGCGGGAGGAACGGCAGGTGGGCGGTGCCCGAGGCAGCCGCGTCCAGCGCGAGCAGACAGCCCGCCGTTCCGGTCGAGAGGTCCATGGAGAGCCGCATCATCTGGTGCCCGGGGAAGGCCAGTCGGCCCTCGTACGCCATCGCGTACCAGCCCAGTGCGGCGATCTGTTCGGTCAACTGCCGCCCGGTCGCGCCCGGTTCGGTAGTGCGGCCGAGGTGCAGGACCATTCCGGCGCGGCCCTGGAAGAGGCCGGGCTGGGCGTAGAAGCGGGAGGTGGCGGCGGTGAGGATGCCCGCCCGCGCTTTTTCGAACTCCGGGTCGGAGGCGTGCGCGAGATAGTCGTCGAGCACCATGCCGATGCCGACGCTGCCGTCGCCGAGGTAAGGCAGGGTCCGCCAGCCCTCGTCGACCTCCAGTCCGCCGGTGCTCCGCTGCACGACACAGCAGTCCAGGTCGCGGCGGAGGGCGGCGCCGGCCGCGTCGAGAAGTCGTTCGTCGCCGGTCCACTCGTACTGCCGCAGCAGGAACAGCGCGGGCCCGCTCGCGCCCCGCAGCAGCCCGGCCCGGCGCCGTGCGCGTGTCTCCGGCAGCGGTTCGGCCAGCCGTCGTACGAGGATGTCCGCGGCCTCGGCCGCCCGTTCGCGCAGCTCCGACTCGCCCGTGACGCGGGCCAGTTCGCCCAGGACCAGGCCCAGGCCGGCCAGTCCGCCGTTCAGGTCGGAGGACAGCCGCTGCCAGTTCTCGGCCAGGATGCCCTCGACCAGATCGAGGGCCCGCTGCCGGTGGCCGAGGCGGTCCAGGACGTGGGCGACCCCGGCGAGGCCGTCGTAGAGACCGAGGGGTGTGCCCGCCGGTGCCGGGTCCGTGTGGGCGAGCAGCCAGCGCTCGCCCTCCTCGTAGCGTTCGGCGCCGGCCGCGGCGAGCGTGTACAGCACCCCGGCCGCGCCGTGGGCGAGGCCGAGTCCGCCGCCGTCGGAGAACTGGGCGATGTCGCCCGGGAAGAGCCGGTCGTCGCGCTCGGGTGTGGCCGAGGCCAGGATCGCCCCGATCATCGAGTCCCGGCTGTGCGGCCAGTCGTCGGGCCGCACCAGGGCCGGAGCCCGCACGCCCCGCGTGATCTCGGCGACCGCCTCGTCGAGGAAGGCGCGCGGCACCTCGGGGAACTGCTCGGCGATCACCTCGGCCAGGTGCGCCGCCTTGCCCCGGTCCACCACGAACAGCGTGGTCACGGGCAGGAAGAGAGCCAGCCGCAGACAGGCCAGCGCGTACCGGTCGACCTCGACTCCGGTGCGGTCGGGCGGCGCGAAGAAGCCGGGGTGGGCGACGACCTGGCGACCGCCTTCCTCGACCGGCGCCGCCGCCTCGAAGTCGATCAGGAAGACCGACTCCTCGTCCGGCGCCACCATGATGTTGAAGACGTGCAGGTCGTTGAAGACGATCCCGCGCGCGTGCACCGCCTCCACCGCACGCTCCACGGCCCCGTGGATGCGCACCGCCCACCGCGCGTAGGCGGCCACGGCGTCCGGATCGGGGTCGGGCGACAGCAGCGGATGGCGTTCGGCGAAGAAGGAGTTGAGCGGGCGTCCCTCGACGAAGTCCATGACCAGGAACCGGTGGTCGCCCAGCGTGAACCAGTCCCGCACCTCCGGCACCACACCGGTCCCGGCCACCTGCTCCAGGGCCTGCTTCTCCCGCTCCAGCCGGGCGATCGCGTCCGCCCCGTCGGAGGCCAGCCCCGCGTGCGGCCGCCCCTCCTTCAGTACGACCTTGCGCCCGCTGCGGGTGTCGGTGCCCGCGTACACCCCGCCGCCGTTGGAGAAGTGCAGCGCCTTCTCGATGCGGTACGGGAGGTCGCCCACCGTCGTGGTGTTGCGGGCCGCCAGATGCGGTTCGAGGAAGGCCGGCAGAGTGACCCACTCCGGCACCTGGAAGGACGGCGCCCGCCGGTCCGGCACCAGTCGTCCCTCGCCGTCGCGCACCGCCGGCACCAGCGAGCCGCGCTCGTCGACGGTGAAGGCGCGCGCGAAGGCGCCGTAGCGGACGTAGAGCGGACCGTCGTACCAGCGCAGGTCCGTGAGGATGTACGGCCCCTCGAAGCCCTTCAGCAGCTCGCCCAGCTCGCGCAGCACCAGGTGCAGCTGCTCCTCGTCGGCCGGGTAGACGGTGACGAACTTGCCGCTGTTGTCGCGGCCCGCGTACTTGGTGTTGCGCAGATGCAGCAGATGCGGCGCCGGCACGAACTTGAACGGGATGCGGCGCGGCACGCAGTAGTCCCACACGATCGCGGCGATCCGCTCGGCGTTCGCCCGGTTGGCCGAGGCGTGGATCTTCCAGCCCTGCGACGGGCCGGCCACCACACCGCCGTCCGCCTCGAGCGGCGTCAGCGTCAGCCAGTCGCCGATCCGCGCCGCGTCCCAGCCCTCGGGTACCGTCCGGCGCGCCGTGTCGAACTCGGGTGCGGACTGCTCACCGCTCGCCGAGAGCCGGTCCGGCGTCTCGTAGAAGTGTCTGTCCGCCAGCGCGTACACCTCGTACCGCTTGTCCATCGAACCCCCTCTGTGGCTCGTCATCGAGACTTCCAGCCGGGCGGGGGCCCCGGACAGTCACGTGTGTCACGAGACCACCGTGCGGTACGCACGGGTCAAGTCATGTTCGGTCCGTTTCGAGCTGACACGCCTTCTGACCTCCCCGGAACGCTCACAGGGGCTGCGCGGGCGGCTGATACGCGCTGTAATGACGGACGTGGTCAGTGAGGGCGCGGAGGGACGCAGAACGCGACTCCTGCGTGCCGAAGGCGCTCTGAAAGCGCTCATGAGCGGTCCGGCCTCGCTCGAACGGGTGCGTCGCGTCCTGGAGCAGGCGCTCGTCTACGCCGGTGCGGCCTGCGTAGCCTTGTACGCCCCGGGCCAGGACCCCGACGTGCTGTGCCTGGTGGAGTCGGCGGGGGTGCCGCGCACCCTGTTCGGACTGCGGGACAGCTATCCCCGCTCCGGTCACTCCGCGGTGGCCGACGCCCATCGCTCGGGCAGCGCGGTGTGGCTCGGGCCCGAGCAGCTCGCCGAGCACGCCGAGTCCCGGCGGACGCCGTCGGGGGACTTCTTCGTGGCGGCGCTGCCCGCGCGCGGCGACGGCGGCGGCGGCTGTCTGCTGGCGGTGAGCGAGCGCCGCGAGGGCTTCGACACCGACGACCGCAAGTGCCTGGAGCTGATCGCCGACGCCGTCGGCGCGCCCGCGTCGGTCCGCGCCGCCGAGGGCGGGGAGCTGCTCGCGGGCTCCTTCAGCCTGGCCATGGACAGCGGCCGGGTCGAGGTCGGTGACGACATCCTGGATCTGTTCGCCCTCACCCGCGCCGAGTTCGACGGCAAGGTGGAGACCCTGCTCGGCCTGACCGTACCCGAGGACCTGCCCTCGCTGATGTCCGTCGTCGAGGCCGACCACATGTCCATCGGCGAGCGCGAGCTGGAGTTCCGGGTGCTGCAGCCCGCGGGCCCGCCGAAGTGGCTGCGGCTGCGCGGCCGCCTGCTGCCCGGCGGCGAGGGCCGCCAGGCCCGGCTGGTGGGCACCGTCGCCGACGCCTCCTCGCTGCGCTCCGACGTCACGGACGTGACGCGGGTGCAGCGCCTGGCCTCCGCCCTCGCCACCGCGGGCACCGTCCGGGACGTCAGCCAGGCCGTGGTCGCCGCCCTGCGCAAGCCGCTGCGGGCGGACCGGATCGCGCTGGCCGAGCTGGAGGGCGAGCGGCTCGTCGTCACGGTCCTCGACCCGCCCGAACCGGAGTCCTGGCCCGAGTTGTGGCAGCTGGAGTGGCGCTCGGAGTGGCCGGACGCCCCCGTGCGCGCCATGCCGACCCTCGCGGCCGCGCTGCGCGAGGGCCGCGCCCAGATCTGGCCCGCCGACACCGCCCTCGAGCCCGCGCTGGCCGACGTCGGGCCCGGCGGCCTCGCCGTGCTGCCGCTGCCGGCCGCGGGCCGCATGGCCGGCGCCTGCCTGATCGGCTGGGACGCTCCGCACGAGTTCGGGCCAGACGAACGGGCCCTGCTCACCGCCTCCGCCGGGCTCGCCGGTCAGGCCCTGATGCGTGCCCACGCCTTCGACGCCGAGCACGAGCTGGTCGGCATGCTCCAGCGCCAGCTGCTGCCGCGCCGCCTGCCCACGCTGCCCGGTGCGGTCGCCGTCGCCCGCTACCTGCCCGCCACCGCCGGCCTGGAGGTGGGCGGCGACTGGTACGACGTGATCCCGCTGCCCGACAACCACGTGGCCCTCGTCATCGGTGACGTGCAGGGCCACAGCACGGCCGCCGCCACCCTCATGGGCCAGATGCGCACGGCGCTGCGCGCCTACGCCGTCGAGGGCCACCCGCCGGACGTCGTCGTCTCCCACGCCAACCGCCTCCTGCTGGACATCGAGACCGACCTCTTCGCCACCTGCTGCTACGTCGACGTCGACATGGAGGAGGGCTCCGCCTGGTACGTCCGCGCCGGCCACCTGCCGCCGGTGCTGCGTCACCCGGACGGCGGTACGGAGATCCCCGAGTCCGACGGCGGGCCCCCGCTGGGCGTGATGGCGCGGGCCGACTTCCCGATGAGCGTGCTGCGCCTGCGCCCCGGCACCGTCATAGCGCTGACCACCGACGGACTGGTGGAGTCCGCCGAGGCCGACATCGACACCGGCATGAACCGCCTGGCCGGCGAACTGGCCGCCTCCGACCCCGCCCACCTCGGCCTGGTCGCCGACGCCCTGCTCGGCAACGCCCACCGCGGCGACGACGTCGCCCTGCTCCTGTTGCGCTACGACGGCATGGCCCTGCGCCCGCTGCGCGAGGGCTGGACGGTGTGGCGGGTCCCCGAGGCCGTCGGGCACGCCCGCCGCTTCACCCGGCGCACCCTGCGCTCCTGGGGCGTGCCCGCGGTCAACCGGGACCCCGCCCTGCTGATCGTGTCCGAACTGGTCACCAACGCCCTCGTGCACACCGACGGCCGCGTCCGCCTCGACCTCACCCTCCTGGACAACCGGCTGCGCATCTCGGTGTCCGACGCCTCGCCCCGTACCCCGGCCAAGCCGACGAGCATCAGCTGGGAGGCGACCGGCGGCCGCGGCATCCTCCTGGTGGAGGCCATGTCGGACACCTGGGGGACCGTGCCGGTCAGCGGGGGCAAGCAGGTGTGGGCCGAGCTGGCGCTCAGCGGTGGCTGACGTTGGCCGTGATCAGGCGCAGCAACTGCTTGGCCAGGGCGTCCTGTTCGGGCGTCAGCCCCATGGCGTCGCCGATGGCGAGCGGGACGGCCAGGGCCCGCTCGCGCAGCGCCGCGCCCGCCTCGGTGAGCCGGATCGCGACGGACCGCTCGTCCTCCGCGCGCCGTTCCCGGCGCAGCAGCCCGTTCGCCTCCAGCCGCTTGAGCAGCGGAGACAGGGTGCTGGACTCCAGCTGGAGCGAGGCGCCGAGATCGCGCACGGAGATCGAGTCCTGCTCCCACAGGACGAGCATCACCAGGTACTGCGGGTAGGTCAGGCCGAGTTCGTCGAGCAGGGGGCGGTAGCGCGCGGTGACGGCGCGCGAGGCGGCGTAGAGCGCGAAGCAGAGCTGGTCGTCCAGGAGGAGCGATCCCTCGCTCGGCTCCACTGCGGCTGGACTCACGGTGCGGCTCCCGAGTGCGGTGCTGTCCACGGCGATCACCGAGTCTACCGTTCCAGTCTGTTCGATTGAATCGAGTACGAAGATATCGGTAGCGATTAAGTTGTGTGCGACTTAATCGAGAGCTACTCTTCTTCTCGTGCCGCACCCGCCCGGTGCCCCCGCCGGGGCGTGCCCGCGGCACCCAGACCGGAGGAGGCCGTCATGACCGACAGCACCGCATCCCGCCCCGTCCTCGAACCCGCCGCCCAGGCCTTCGTCGAGGCCACCGCCAACCCGCCGTACCTGTTCGACCTCGGCCCGGTCGAGGGCCGTAAGACGGTCGACGAGGTGCAGTCCGGCGAGATCGCCAAGCCCGGCGTCGACGAGGAGTGGATCACCGTCTCCGGCGGCCCGACGGGCAGCGTCCGCGCCCGCGTCGTCAGGCCCGCCGGGGCCTCCGGCACCCTGCCGGTGATCCTCTACATCCACGGCGCCGGCTGGGTGTTCGGCAACGCCCACACCCACGACCGCCTAGTCCGCGAACTCGCCGTCGGAGCGAACGCCGCGGTGGTCTTCCCCGAGTACGACCTCTCGCCCGAGGCGCGCTACCCCGTCGCCATCGAGCAGAACTACACCGTCGCGCAGTGGATCGTGCGGGAGGGGGCCGACAAGGGCCTGGACGCCTCACGGCTGGCCGTGGCCGGTGACTCCGTCGGCGGCAACATGACCGCCGCGCTGACGCTGATGGCCAAGGAGCGCGGGGACGTCCCGCTGGTGCAGCAGGTGCTGTTCTACCCGGTGACCGACGCGAGCTTCGACACCGCCTCCTACCACCAGTTCGCCACCGGCTACTTCCTGCGCCGCGACGCAATGCAGTGGTTCTGGGACCAGTACACGACCGACGAGGCGGAACGGGCGCAGATCACCGCCTCCCCGCTGCGCGCCTCCACCGAGCAGCTGGCCGGACTGCCCCCGGCCCTGGTCATCACCGGCGAGGCCGACGTCCTGCGCGACGAGGGCGAGGCCTACGCCAACAAGCTGCGCGAGGCCGGCGTGCCCGTCACCGCCGTGCGCTACCAGGGCATCATCCACGACTTCGTCATGCTCAACGCCCTGCGCGAGACACACGCCGCCGAAGCCGCCATCAACCAGGCCGTCGCCACCCTGCGCGCCGCGCTGGGCACCGCCTGACCGGCGCTGCCCCGGGTACCCGGAGCGGACGGCGGCGACCCGCGCCGCCGTCCGGCACCCAGGAGGGCACATCATGCCCCAGCACGTCAGCGACATCATGACCGGCCACCCCACGACGGTCGGCGCGCAGACCTCGGTGACCGCCGTGGCCCGCATCATGCGTGACCAGGACCTCGGCGCCGTCCTCGTGACGGACGGCGACCGGCTGCGCGGCCTGGTCACCGACCGCGACCTGGTCGTGCGGTCCCTCGCCGAGGGCGGCGACCCCGAGGAGAACACCGTCTCCGGCGCCTGCAGCGACGACCTGGTCACCGTCGGCCCCGACGACGACCTCGACCTCGCGATCACACTGATGCGCGAGCACGCCGTACGCCGCATCCCGGTCGTCGACCACGGCCGGCCCGTCGGCATCGTCTCCCTCGCCGACCTGGCCATGGAACGCGACCCGGACTCCGCCCTGGGGGACATCAGCGTGGCCCGGCCCAACGACTGACCACCCGAACGAGGGTTGCCGACCCCCGCCTGCCCTCCTCGACCGGCCGTCAGGTGTGCTCGTTCAGGAACTGCGGCCCCGGCCGGGCCGGTTCGGCACTCATGGCGAGTGGCGGCAGCCCGGCGAACAGGAAGATGCAGAACGCCGTCACCATGTAGGGCTGCCGAGCGGCGTTTGACGAGGCCTCGGTGGGGGACCCGGACCGGAAGCATCGAGGCAGAAGGAAGATGAGCCGCAGTGACGTCACCCATCAGTGAGAAGCCCGCCACGGGCCGGTCGGACACCGGCTCGTCGAATGCACGGCACGTGCACGGCAAGGGTGTCGTGCGGACCTGCCTGCCGGCCTTCCTGGACGAGAAGACCACCCGATCGGCCCTGCGGGACACCGAATGGAACATCGTGCGCGGCGAGGACTGACCGTCCCCCCACCGCCCACCCGCACCAGGGCATCCGCTGCACCGCCGGACAGGTGGTGCAGCGCTTTCGTCACCTGGAGGCCCTGACCGAACGCCCCCTTTACGGCGATCGACGCTAGGGTGAAGCAGATGAAGGCTCTCGTGCTGTCCGGCGGCGCCGGTACTCGATTGAGGCCGATCACGCACACGTCGGCCAAGCAGCTCGTGCCCGTGGCGAACAAGGCCGTGCTCTTCTACGGTCTGGAGTCCATCGCCGCTGCCGGCATCACCGAGGTCGGTGTCATCGTGGGTGACACCGCCGAGGAGATCCAGGAAGCGGTCGGCGACGGATCCAAGTTCGGCCTTGAGATCACCTACATCCCCCAGGAGCGGCCTCTCGGGCTGGCCCACGCGGTACTGATCGCGCGGGACTGGCTCGGCGACGACGACTTCGTCATGTACCTCGGCGACAACTTCATCGTCGGAGGCATCAGCGGCCTCGTCGAGGAGTTCCGCCGAAACCGACCCGACGCCCAGATCCTGCTCACCCAGGTGGCCGACCCGCGCTCCTTCGGCGTCGCCGAACTCGACGCCTCCGGGCAGGTCGTCGGGCTGGAGGAGAAGCCCGAGCACCCCAAGAGCGACTTCGCCCTCGTCGGCGTCTACCTGTTCACGCCGCTCATCCACGAGGCGGTCCGCTCCATCCGCCCCTCCTGGCGCGGCGAACTCGAGATCACCCACGCCATCCAGCACCTCATCGACGCCCGTGCCGACGTCCGCTGTACGGTCATCGAGGGCTACTGGAAGGACACCGGGAACGTCGTCGACATGCTCGAGGTCAACCGGACCGTCCTGGAGGGCCTCGACCGCCGTATCGACGGCGAGGTCGACGAGGAGTCCGAGACGATAGGGCGCGTCGTGATCGAGGAGGGCGCACGGGTGGAGCGCTCACGGATCGTGGGGCCCGTCGTGATCGGCGCCGGCACCGTCGTCGAGGACTCCTACGTCGGTCCCTTCACCTCCGTCGCGGAGAACTGCCGGATCACCGACAGCGAGCTGGAGTTCTCCATCGTCCTGCGCGACTCCTCCATCCTCGGCGTGGGGCGCATCGAGAACTCCCTCATCGGCCGGCACGTCGAGGTGACACCGGCTCCCAGTGTCCCCAGCGCCCACCGTCTCGTCCTCGGCGACCACAGCAAGGTGCAGATCCATACATGAATCTCCTCGTCACCGGCGCCGCCGGATTCATCGGCTCCGCCTACGTCCGCATGCTGCTGGCCCCCGGAGCGCCCGACACGCCCCGGATCACCGTGCTGGACAAGCTCACCTACGCCGGCAACCTCGACAACCTCGAACTCGACCACCCGCGGCTGGAGTTCGTGCAGGGCGACATCCGTGACGCCGAGCTCGTCGACAAGCTCGTCGCCGAGGCTGACCAGGTGGTGCACTTCGCCGCAGAGTCCCACGTGGACCGCTCGATCACCGGTGCGACCGACTTCGTCCTCACCAACGTGGTCGGCACCCAGACCCTGCTGGACGCGGCGCTGCGCCACCGGGTGGGCCCCTTCGTGCACATCTCCACCGACGAGGTCTACGGCTCCATCGAGCAGGGCTCCTGGCCCGAGGACCACCCGTTGCGGCCCAACTCGCCCTACTCCGCCTCCAAGGCCTCCTCCGACCTGCTGGCCCTCGCCTACCACCGCACCCACGGCCTGGACGTCCGGGTCACCCGCTGCTCCAACAACTACGGCCCGCACCAGTACCCCGAGAAGGTCATCCCGCTGTTCGTGACCAACCTCCTGGACGGCAAGAAGGTCCCGCTCTACGGCGAGGGCCTCAACGTCCGCGACTGGCTGCACGTCGAGGACCACTGCCTCGGCGTGGACCTGGTGCGCACCAAGGGCCGCCCCGGCGAGGTCTACAACATCGGCGGCGGCACCGAACTGAGCAACAAGGAACTCACCGGCCTGCTGCTCCAGGCCTGCGGCGCGGGCTGGGACATGGTCGAGCACGTCGAGGACCGCAAGGGACACGACCTGCGCTACTCCGTCGACTGGAGCAAGGCCCGCGACGAACTCGGCTACCGCCCCCGCCACGACTTCACCACCGGCCTCGCCGACACGATCACCTGGTACCGCGACAACCGCGACTGGTGGGAGCCCCTGAAGCGGCGGTCGGCATGAGGTGGCTGATCACCGGTGCCGGCGGCATGCTCGGCCGGGACACCGTGGAGGAACTGCTCCGGCGCGGCGAGGACGTCACGGGCCTCGACCGCGCGGCCCTGGACATCACCCGGCCGGACGCGGTCGAGGCGGCGCTGGCCGAGCACCGCCCCGAGCTGGTCGTCAACTGCGCCGCGTACACGGCCGTCGACGACGCGGAGACCGACGAGGAACGGGCCCTCGCCATCAACGGCGACGGACCCCGCAACCTCGCCCGCGCCTGCTCGACCCTGGGCGCGCGCCTGATCCACGTCTCCACCGACTACGTCTTCGCGGGCGACGCCCACACGCCCTACCCGGAGGACCACCCCACGGGCCCGCGCACCGCCTACGGCCGCACCAAGCTGGCCGGGGAGCGGGCCGTGACCGAGGAGCTCCCCGCAGCGAGCGCGATCCTGCGAACTGCTTGGCTCTACGGGGTCCACGGGCGTAGTTTCGTCCGCACGATGATCGACCTGGAGTCCCGCCGCGACACCCTCGACGTCGTCGACGACCAGCGCGGGCAGCCGACCTGGAGCGCGGACGTCGCCGCGCGCGTCGCCGACCTCGGCCCCCACGTGGGCCGGGGCGCGAGCGGTGTCCTGCACGCCACCAGCTCCGGCGAGACCACCTGGTTCGGGCTGGCCCGCGAGGTCTTCCGCGGCCTCGGCGCCGACCCCGACCGGGTACGGCCGGTCGGCAGCGAGGCCTACTCCCGCCCGGCCCCCCGGCCCGCCTACAGCGTCCTCGGCCACGACCGCTGGCGGCAGCTGGGCCTGCCGCCGCTGCGCGACTGGCGCGCCGCCCTGCACGAGGCACTTCCACTGATCCGCAAGGAGTCCCCTTCGTGAAACGCCACGAGTTCCTGCGGGGCCTGCACAAGGCCACCGCCAACCGCAACTACCTGGAGATCGGAGTCAACGACGGCCGCAGCCTGAAGCTGTCGCGCGTGCCCAGCATCGCCGTCGACCCGGCCTTCAAGGTGGTCACGGAGATCAAGTGCGACGTCCACCTGGTGAAGGCCACCAGCGACGACTTCTTCGCCCGCGACAACCCCCTCGCGCACCTCAAGGGCGGCCGCCACCCGCTGCGCAACCTGCGCCGGGGCCGCAGCCCGCTGGGCCACTGGCGGCGCACCACGCTCGACCTGTCGTTCATCGACGGCATGCACCTGTTCGAGTACGCGCTGCGGGACTTCATCAACATCGAGAAGCACTCCGACTGGTCCAGCGTGATCGTCTTCGACGACATGCTGCCGCGCAGCATCGACGAGGCGGCCCGCGACCGGCACACCACCGCCTGGACCGGCGACGTCTACAAGATCATCGAGATCCTGGAGCGCTACCGTCCCGACCTGGTGACGGTGCTCGTGGACACCCAGCCCACCGGCCAGCTCATCGTCTTCGGCGCCGACCCCAAGAACACGGTGCTGAAGGACAAGTACGACGACATCATGGCCGAGTTCGACGTGCCCGACCCGCAGAAGGTGCCCGAGTCGGTCCTGGAGCGCGTGAAGGCGGTCAAGCCGGAGACCCTGCTGGAGGCCGACTTCTGGCGCCCCCTGGTGCGCGCCCGCAACCGCGGCCTGAGCCGCTCCCGGGGCTGGGAGCCGCTGAGGACCGCGCTGCAGCCGCTCGCCGTCAGTCGCTGACCGAGCCGCCACGCAGCTTCTCGTAGTAGGCGGAGCAGGCTTCGTACGACGGCAGCAGCCCGGTCTCCCGGGCTTCGGCCAGCGACGGAGCCTGCTCGTCCTTCGGGGAGAGCACCGGACTGATGCCCTCCGGCCAGGTGATGCCCAGGTCCGGGTCGAGGGCGTGCACGCCGTGCTCCCGCTCGGGCGCGTAGCCCTCCGACGTCAGGTACACCACGGTCGCGTCCTCGGTCAGGGCCATGAAGGCGTGGCCGAGCCCCTCCGCGATGAACAGGGCGTGCCGGGCGTCCTCGTCGAGGCGCACGGCCTCCCACTGCGCGAACGTCGGCGAGCCGACGCGCAGGTCGACCACCACGTCAAGGACGGCCCCGCGCACACAGGTGATGTACTTGGCCTGCCCGGGCGGCACGTCCGCGAAGTGCACGCCGCGCACCACGCCCCAGCGGGACACCGAGAGGTTGGCCTGCCGCAGCGGCAGGTCGTACCCGGTGGCCTCGCGGAACTGGGCGCTGCGGTACCACTCGTGGAAGCTGCCCCGCTCGTCGTGGAAGATCTTCGGTTCGAGCGCCCAGGCGCCTTCAATACCCAGTGATCGCACGCTGTCACGCCTTTCGAGCCTTGGAAGCCGACGCCGTACGCCGCCCGAGGACCGCGGCGAGCGCACGCCGCGCCCTGCGGGCCAGCCGGCCCACGGCCGAGGGCCGTGGAGTGCGGACCACCTTGACCGAGCCGTTGGCCGTCCGCAGGGTGAGGGGCAGCGGCAGGGACCGTGCGTCCGCGTCGTCGGGCGCCGGGCACAGCGCGGTCCGCCAGGTCCCGCCGCCCAGTTCGCCGACGGGCAGGGACGCCTCCAGCACGGCCCCGTCCCCGGCCGGGGACAGCGTGCCGGGTGTGTCCACCGACCGGCCCTGCGAGGTCAGCCGCAGCAGCACCGGGCTCTCGCCAGGGACGTGCAGCGGCAGGGGTACGCGCACCTGGCCGCCGGAGACGGTGACCTTCTCGGGGTCGAGGCGGTCCAGGCCCAGGCGCTTGTTCGCGCGGTCGACGTCCAGCGAGAGGTTGTCGTGCGGGTCCGTCCAGTACGGCAGCACCACGTGCCCGCCGACGACGGCGGCGGAGGCGGCGGCACGGGCCTTGCGCGGGCCCGGACCGATCCGGGCCTCCTTGCTCCAGCCGCCCATCCTGACCCGGGCGTAGGTGTCCCACAGCCCCGCGCGCAGCGGACCGCCGTCCACCGCGCCGACCGGGTCGACGGTCGCCGTCGCCCGCAGCACCAGCCGCACGTTCCCGCTGTCCGCGACGGGCACGATCTCCCGGGTGACCTCGACCGGCTGGAAGTACTGGGCGGCGGTGGACCGTTCGCGTACCAGCAGGTCCAGGGCGGCCTTGCCGAACCGGGCGACGGTGTCGGAGCCCACCCAGGCCACCGCCTCGGCGATGTTCGGGGGCGGCCCGTCGAGCGGGGCGCGGACCCCGCCGCCGGGGAAGGTCAGCGGCGCGCCGCCCGCCGTGAACTCCGCGGCGATCTCGACGCGCAGCGTGCCGTCGCGCCACTCGATCCTGCCGGGCACGGCCCGCAGCGAGAGGCCGGCCTCCCACTCGGCGAAGGCCACGACGTCGTCGTACCGGTTCGCCGCGATCAGCGCGGCCACCACCTGCTGGGTCGGCTGCAGGCCCGCGGCGACACCGGGGCCGAAGCGCTCGGTGGCGATGCGGTGGATCTCCTCGAACAGCTTGCGCCGGTAGTCCTCCGCCAGCTTCAAGAAGCGCCTGCCGCGCAAACGTTCCACCATCTCCACGCGCAGCCAGCGGCGGTGGAGGGAGTCGCGGACCGGTCCCGGCTCGGTGTACCGCTCGACGACGTCGAGCGCCTCGCGCAGGTTCTTGAAGTAGCCGACGGGGTCGAACTGCTGGATGCCGGCGTTGGACGCGTCGTCACGGCGGATGTGGTAGTAGCAGACGTAGTCGCCGATCACGGAGACGTTGGCGGCGCGCAGGTACGCCTCCACCACGAAGACGTGGTCCTCCAGACGCCGTCTGCCCTCGGGGAAGCGCAGGCCTGTCTCGTCGAGGAACGCCTTGCGGAACATCTTGTGCGGGGTGAGGCTGTCGATGAGCGGGGCGTCCTCGACGGAGGCCCGCGGCCGGTTGCGGCGGAACAGCTCCACCGGCACCGAGCGGCCGCGGCCGGCCATCTTGCCGACGACGACGTCCGCCTCGTTGGCCTTTCCGTAGCCGTACATCCGCTCCAGGGCCTCGGTGCCGAGGCTGTCGTCGTTGTCGACGAACATCACGTACTCGCCGCGGGCGGCCGCGATGCCGACGTTGCGCGGCTTGCCGGACCAGCCGGAGTTCTCCTGGTGGATCACGTGGACCCGGGGCTCCTTGGCGGCGAGCTCGTCGAGTCGGGCCGGGGTGCCGTCGGTGGAGCCGTCGTCGACGAAGATGGCCTCGTACTCGTCGGGCGGCAGGGACTGCTCGAGCAACGAGGTGATGCAGTCCTCGATGTACGGCCCCGGATTGTAGACCGGGACGATGACGCTGACCTTGACCGGCATCGGGCTTCCGAGCCCCCTCGGTTCGCTTGCCGTGTGCGTTCGGGCGGTGGCCAGATGCTAACCCGGCCAGGGACTTGGGCCCACTCCGCCCCGCCCGTGCACGTCTCGCCGCAGGCCGGTCAGTCGTGCGTCTTGGCGAGGAGCTCCAGGATCTCGGCGGTGGTGCCGGTCTCGCCCAGCCGCGGGAAGATCCGCTCCACACTGTTCGCGTGGGCCTCGGCGGACCGGTCGCTCATCGCGTCGGTGGCGAGGGTGACGTGGTAGCCGTGCTCGTGGGCGGCGCGCGCCGTCGACTCCACGCCGATGCTGGTGGCGATGCCCGTGAGCACGATCTGGGTGACACCGCGGCGGCGCAGCTGCACATCGAGGTCGGTGCCGTGGAAGGCGCCCCAGTTGTGCTTGGTGACGGTGATGTCCCCGTCGTGACCGGCGAGTTCGCCGACGATCTGGTCCCAGCCCGCCGGGAGGGCGCCGCCGGGCCGGGGCGTCTCGGTCCGGCCGGGGACCGCGTCCGCGCCGTCGGCGGCGAAGGAGACCCGCACCAGGACCACGGGCAGGCCGCGGGTGCGGAAGGCGTCGGCGAGTTGAGCCGATCGGGTGACCACCTCGGCGCCCGTGTACGGCTGGGTGGGGGCGCCGACGATGCCGGCCTGGAGGTCGATCACGACGAGGGCGGTGTGCGGGTCGAGGGCGGTGACGGTCATGACGTCGGGCCTTTCATCGGTGGGTGGGGAGGTGATCGCCGCGACGGAACCGCGGGCGGTGACGTCAGGGCCGCGTGAGCCGGTCCAGCAGGGCCAGTCCCTCCAGGAGGGTCTGCCGCTCGCCCTCGGTGAACCGGTCCTGCAGCGCGCGGGCCAGCCACTCCTCGCGCGCCTGCCGGTCGCCCTCGACGCGCCGGTGCCCGTCCTCGGTGAGGGTGACGAGCTGGCGGCGGCCGTCGGCGGGATCGGGGCTGCGGCGGATCAGGCCGTGCCGGTCGAGGGCGGCGAGCGTGGTGGCCATCGACTGCGGCCGTACGCCCTCCGCCGTGGCCAGCGCGCTCGCCGTGGCGGCGCCGTGCTTGGCGACCAGGGTGAGCGCGGAGACCTGCGACGGGGTGAGCTCGTCGTCCTCCGCGACCTCGCGGATCCGCCGCCGCAGCCGGCTGAAGACGACCCGCAGGTCGCGCGCGGCACGCGCGGCGGAGTCGGTGATGCCGCCGGAGGGGCCGGGCGCCGTCGTGTTCATGCGCCCCACCGTAGATCCGTCAGCTCAGACTTTCCAGTTGAGACTGTTCAGTCTCGGCTGTAGATCCGGTGGTCTTACGCTGGCCGTGTGCGCCTGCTCCTGATGTCCGACACCCACCTGCCCAAGCGGGCCAGGGAACTGCCCGCGCCGCTCCTGGCCGAACTCCCGCGCGCCGACGTCGTCTTCCATGCGGGGGACTGGGTCGACACCGCCACCCTCGACCTCCTGGAGAGCCGGTGCCGCAGGCTGGTCGGCGTCCACGGCAACAACGACGGGCCCGATCTGCGGGCCCGGCTGCCCGAGGTGGCCCACGCCGAGATCGGCGGTCTGCGGTTCGGCGTCGTGCACGAGACGGGAGCCGCCCAGGGCCGCGAGGCGCGCTGCGCCGCCCGGTTCCCGGACCTCGACGTGCTGGTCTTCGGGCACAGCCACATCCCCTGGGACACCACCGCCCCCGGCGGCCTGCGCCTGCTCAACCCCGGCTCGCCCACCGACCGCCGACGCCAGCCGCACTGCACGTACATGACCGCCGGTGTCGAGGAGGGTCGCCTGACGGACGTGCTGCTGCACCGACTGCCGCAGCGGTAGCGGCCGGTTTCACGGAGGCGGGTCCGGGGGACCGCGGTATCGAGGGACTGTCATCGGACCCGGAATTCCATGCGGTCGCGCTCGGCCGCGGGTCTCTACGCGGCCGCCGTGGTGCTCGTGCTGGTCGTGTTACCGGGTTCGCTGCCGGCCGGGAGAGGTCCCGGGGGCGCGGGATGATCCGATCGGCGGGACTCATGGGTCCGGGCCGCTGCTGATGCGGCAAGCGGCCCGGTGCTTCGAGTGTGCGCTTTCACGGACCTCCTTCCACAGAGACACTGTGGTGAGGCTGTCCTGCTGCCTCGTTGTTGCCGCCTACCCCCTTCGTGGCCTTTTAACACCTTTTCGCATGAGTCGCTGAGGATGGGGCCGAACCGGTGTCTCAGTGCCCCCTCCGGAGCCGCAGACCGGCGTACACCACGGCCGCCGCCACCAGGGCCGCCGCGACGCCCACGGCCACCCGCTTGGCCACCGGCACCCCCGCCGTGCGGAACAGGTCGAGCGGCTCGGTCTCCTCCGGCTCCTCCTGCATCGGCGGCAGTGCCGGTTCGCCCAGCCGCTGGGACAGGCACTCGGCGAACTGGCCGATGATCCGGTCGCCCACCTCCGACATCACCCCGCGCCCGAACTGCGCCGGGCGCCCGGTCACCGTCAGCTCGGTGCGCACCGACACGGCCGTGCCGCCGTCGCGCTCGGCCAGGGTGCTGGTGACCGTGGCCCGGGCGGTGCCCTGGCCGCGCGTCTCCCGGCCGCTGGCGATCAGCACCATGCGGTGCGCGGTGTCGTCCTGCTCCTCGAAGACGGCGGTGCCCTTGTAGGTCACGGTGATCGGCCCCACCTTCACCTTCACCGAGCCCGTGACCGTCTTCCCGTCGTACTCCTCGACACTCGCGCCGGGCATGCACGGTGCGATCCGCTCGACGTCCAGCAGCGTCCGCCAGGCGTCGTCGACCGGCACCGGCACGGTGAACTCGTGGTGCAGTTCCATGACTTCCTCCAGTGGGCGTTACGTCGACGGGTGGATCGTCCCCCCGGTCACCGTCAGCGGTGCGCCGCTGCCGCCCCAGCGCAGCGCGACGATCTCGGCGGCGACGGACACGGCGACCTCCTCGGGCGTGCGGGCGCCCAGGTCGAGGCCGACCGGGGAGCGCAGCCGGGAGAGCTCGGATTCGGTGAGCCCGGACTCGACCAGGCGCTTCATACGGTCGTCGTGCGTGCGGCGACTGCCCATCGCCCCGATGTAGGCAGCCGGCCGGCGCAGCGCCTCCTCCAGCAGCGGCACGTCGAACTTGGGGTCGTGGGTGAGCACGCAGATCACCGTGCGCTCGTCGGTGTCGGTGCCGCTCAGATAGCGGTGCGGCCAGTCGACGACCACCTCGACCGCGTCCGGGAAGCGTTTCGGCGTGGCGAAGACCGGGCGGGCGTCGCACACCGTGACCCGGTAGCCGAGGAAGCCGCCGATGCGGGCGACCGCGGCCGCGTAGTCGATGGCGCCGAAGACGAGCATGCGCGGGGGAGGGGCGAAGGAGTGCAGGAAGACGGTCACCGCGTCCTCGCGGCGTTCGCCGTGCGGGCCGTAGTGGCGCAACCCCGTGGCACCGAGGGCGAGTTCACCGCGCGCGTCGGCGGTGACCGCCACGTCCAGGCCGATCGAGCCCAGGGTGCCGGACACCTCGTCGGGCCAGACGGCGAGGGTGGCCCCGACGCGGGCGGGTCCGTCCGTCACCGTCGCCACGGTCACCGGCCGGCCCGCCGCGACCGACTCGGCGACGGCGGCGAAGCCCGGGTCGGAATCTCGGGTGACGGGCCGCACCAGCAGGGTGATCTCGCCACCGCAGGTGAGCCCCACGGCGAACGCGTCCTCGTCGCTGTAGCCGAAGGTCTCCAGCCGGGCCCGCCCGCTCTCCACGACCTCCTTGGCGAGCTCGAAGACCGCGCCTTCCACGCAGCCCCCGGACACGCTGCCCACGGCCTCGTCACCCGGCCCCACCGCCATCGCCGCCCCGGGGTCGCGCGGCGCGCTGCGGCTGACCGCGACGACCGTCGCGAGCCCGAACGGCTGACCGGCCGCGTACCACTCGCCGAGCGCCGGGAGGATGTCACGCACGATCCGCTCCTTCCACCAGGTCCGCGGCCGGCCGCTCGAGCGCCGGGAAGTTGTCACGCACGACCGGCTCCTTCCACGAGGTCCGCCGCCGCGCCCCCGCGCACCACCGCGGCCGGCCGCTCCAGCGCCGGGAAGTTGTCACGCACGACCGGCTCCTTCCACGAGGTCCGCCGCCGCGCCCCCGCGCACCACCGCGGCCAGCCGCTCCAGCGCCGCGAGGCTGTGCCCCTCGACGAACGCGTCCACGCTCGGCAGCGCCGCCGCCATCCCGGCCGCCAGCGGTGCGTAACCGGGCCGCGCCTTGCGGGGGTTGGCCCAGATCACCCGGTGTGTCAGCCGGTGCAGACGGCGCATCTGGGCGCCGAGCAGCTCGGGATCGCCGCGCTCCCACCCGTCCGAGAGGATCACCACTACCGCCCCGCGCGCCATGCCCCGCTGCCCCCACCGGTCGAGGAACTCGCGCAGCAGCTCCCCGAGCCGGGTGCCGCCGCGCCAGTCGGGCACGGCCGCCGCGAGCGCCGCCATCGCCAGATCGGGGTCCCGGTGGGAGAGTTCGCGGGTCACCCGGGTCAGCCGGGTGCCGATCGTGAAGACCTCCGTCGGGGCGCCGCGGGCCGCCGCGTGCGCGAAGCGCAGCAGCGCGTCCGCGTACGGCGTCATCGAACCGCTGACGTCCACGAGCAGGACGATCCTCCGGGGCCGCTCGGCGCGCGCGTGCCGCCGCAGCCGGGCCGGCTCCCCGCCGCGCCGCAGGAGCTCGCGCACCGTCCGGTGCGGATCGACCGGCCCGCGCCTGGCCGGCCGCCGGCGCGCGCTGCGGCGGGTCTCGCCGCGCAGCGTGAACGCGGCCAGCAGGCGGCGCAGTTGCTCGCGCTCGACGGCGCTGAGACCGCCGACGTCGCGATGGCGCAGGACCTCCGTGGAGCTGGCCAGGGTGGCCGTGGGCGGCCCTTCGTGCCGTTCCCGCCGGGCGCCCGGACGCGGCACGGGGCCCTCCCGGGTGAGCAGCCGCAGCCGTGGCCGGGGGGCGGCGGCGACCGCGCTGCCGGCGGGCTCGGCGGAGCCGAAGTAGGCGGCGAACACCCGCTCGTACCGCTCCAGGTCGTCACGCCCCCCGCACAACGTCAGCCGCCCCGCCCAGTACATGTCGGCCCGCATCCCCGGCCGCAACTGGTCCACCGCCCGCAGATAGGCATGCACCCGCTCGGCACTGGCGTCGACACCGGCGGCCCGCAGCGCCCGGGCGAACCCGAGAAGAGCGGCGTCACCGCCGGGCGGCCGTGACGAGCTGCCGCCCTCGTGAGGGGTGTCGCCGCGGTGGGGCCGCGCCCGCGGGGCGACCTTCCCACGGCGAGGCGCAGCGGCTGTCCCGCTCTCCGTTCCGGGTGCGGGGGAGACTTCGGCGCGACCGTCGCGAACGCCCTCGCGCCCCGGTGCGCCACCCGCCTCCCGGCGCCCGCTTCCCTCCTCCTGCCCGCTGCCGGCCATCGTGTTCACGCCCCCCGCGCCGCGAGCACCGCCGCCAGGTCCAGGTTTCTCGCCCGGTCCGCGTCCTCGCGGTACTTCAGCACCGAACCCAGGGTCGCGACCGCCAGTTCCGCGTCGACCTCGTCGGCGCCGAGGGCGTCCAGGGCCTGGGCCCAGTCGAGGGTCTCGGCCACGCCGGGGGGTTTGAGGAGGTCCTGGGCACGCAGCGCCTGCACCATCGCGGTCACCTGTTCCGCCAGCCGGGCCGAGACGCCGGGCAACCGGCGCCGTACGATGGCCAGTTCGCGGGCGAAGCCGGGGTGGTCGAACCAGTGGTACAGGCAGCGCCGCTTGAGGGCGTCGTGCACCTCGCGGGTGCGGTTGGAGGTCAGCACGACCACCGGCGGCACCTCGGCGCGCAGCGTGCCCAGCTCCGGGATCGTCACCGAGAACTCCGACAGCAGCTCGAGCAGGAACGCCTCGAACTCGTCGTCGGCCCGGTCGATCTCGTCGACCAGCAGCACCGACGGCTGCGTCTCCAGGGCCTTCAGCAGCGGCCGGGCGACCAGGAAGCGCCGGTCGTACAGCTCGCCCTCCAGCCGCTCGGCGTCCTGCACCCCGGCGGCCTCCGCGGCGCGCAGGTGCAGCAGCTGACGCGGGAAGTCCCAGTCGTAAAGGGCCTGCGAGGCGTCAATGCCCTCATGGCACTGCAGCCGGATCAGGGGCGCGCCGAGCGCCTCGGCGAGGGCGGAGGCGAGCGCGGTCTTGCCGACGCCCGCGTCGCCCTCGCAGAAGATCGGCCGGTGCAGCCGGAGCGCCAGGAAACAGGCGATGGCCAGTCCGTCGTCGACGAGGTAGCCCGTCTCCTCCAGCCTGGCCCGCACCCGCTCCGGGCCGCTCAGGCCGTGCGTGTGCGTGATCTGTCCTCACCCCATTCCGGCCGCCGCGAGCACCGCCCGCCGGGTGAGCACCCGGGTCAGGTGTTCCCGGTACTCGGGCGTGGCCGACGCGTCCTGCGACGCACGGGTGCCCTCCGCCGCCGACTCCGCGGCCCGTGCGACGGCCTCCGCGTCCCCGGCGCCGGTCAGCGCCTGCTCGGTCGCGGTGGCCCGCAGCGGGACCGCGGCCATGTTGGTCAGGCCGATCCGCGCCTCGGCGATGTGCCCGTCGTCGCGCCGCACCAGCGCGGCCACGCCGACCATCGCCCAGGACTGCGAGACCCGGTGGAACTTCTCGTAGTGGAAGCCCCAGCCGTCCGACTTCGGCAGCCGCACCTCCACCAGGAGTTCGTCCGGTTCGAGCGAGGACTGCAGGTAGTCGACGAAGAAGTCGCGCGCCGCGATCGTCCGCCGCCCCCGCGGCCCCTGCGCCACCAGTTCGCCGTCCAGCGCCAGCACCACCGCGGGCAGGTCGCCGGCCGGGTCGGCATGGGCGAGCGAGCCGGCGAGGGTGCCCCGGTGCCGTACCGCGGGATCCGCGACGGTCGCGGTGGCGGCCGCCAGCAGACCGGCGTGGCGGCGCACCAGCGGGTCGTGGACGACGTCGTGGTGCGTGGTCATCGCGCCGATGACCAGCCTGTCGCCGTCCTCCCGCACGCCGCGCAGCCCGGGGATGCGGCCGACGTCCACGACCAGCTCGGGGAAGGCCAGCCTGAGCCTCAGCAGCGGCAGCAGGCTCTGCCCGCCGGCCAGCACCTTCGCGTCCTCGCCGGCGCCGGCGAGCGCGCGCACCGCCTCGTCGACGCTCGTCGGCCGGACGTAGTCGAATGCCGGAGGGATCATGCGGAGGCCTCCTTCTGGGACCGGACCGCCCGCCACACCCGCTCGGGGGTGCACGGCATCCGGATGTCGTTGACGCCGAAGGGCCGCAGCGCGTCCACGATCGCGTTGACCACGGCCGGGGTCGACGCGATGGTGCCCGCCTCGCCGACGCCCTTGACCCCGAGGGGGTTCGTGGTGGACGGCGTCTCGGTCCGCTCGGTGGTGAACTCGGGCAGGTCCGGCGCCGACGGCACGAGGTAGTCGGCCATCGTGCCGGAGACCAGGTTGCCCTCGTCGTCGTAGACCGCCTCCTCGTACAGGGCCTGCGCGATGCCCTGCGCGAGCCCGCCGTGCACCTGTCCCTCGACGATGGTCGGATTGACGACCTTGCCGACGTCGTCGACGCAGACGTACGACCTGATCCGGGTCTGCCCGGTCTCGGTGTCGACCTCGACGGCGCACAGGTGGGTGCCGTGCGGATAGGAGAAGTTCTCCGGATCGAGCAGGTGCTCGGCGTTGATGCTCGGCTCCAGGCCGTCCGGCAGATCGTGCGAGGTGAACGTCTCGAAGGCGATCTCCTGGATGGTCTTGCGGGCGTCCGGGGAGCCCTTCACGGAGAACACCCCGCCGGAGAACTCCAGGTCCTGCTCGCTCGCCTCCAGCAGGTGCGCGGCGATCTTCCGGGCCTTGTCGACCACCTTCACCGCGGCGTGGTGCACCGCTGATCCGCCCACCACGAGCGAGCGCGAGCCGTAGGTGTCCATGCCCTGCGGGGACGCCTTGGTGTCGCCGTGCACGACCTCGACGTCCTCGAAGGGCACGCCCAGCACGTCGGCGGCGATCTGGCTCCAGCTGGTCACATGGCCCTGGCCGTGCGGGCTGGTGCCGGTGATGACCTCGACCTTGCCGGTGGGCAGCATCCGGATGCTCGCCGCCTCCCAGCCGCCGGCCGCGTACCTCAGGTCGCGCAGCACCCGGCTCGGCGCCAGGCCGCACATCTCGGTGTACGTCGACACACCGATGCCGAGCCGTACGGTGTCGCCCCGGCTGTTGCGGTCGGCCTGCTCGGCGCGGAGCTTGTCGTAGTCGAACAGCGCGAGCGCCTTCTCGGTGGCCGCCTCGTAGTTGCCGGTGTCGTAGGTCAGGCCGGCGATCGAGGTGTACGGGAACTCCTCGTGCCCGATCCAGTTCCGGCGCCGCAACTCGACCGGGTCCAGGCCGAGTTCGTGCGCGAGCTCGTCCATGATCCGTTCGATGGCGTACGTCGCCTCCGGTCGCCCGGCGCCCCGGTAGGCGTCGGTCGGCGTCCGGGTCGTGAAGACGCCGGTGCAGGTGAAGTCGTAGGAGTCCATCTTGTAGATCGCCGGGTACATGAAGGCGCCGAGGATCGGGATGCCCGGGGTGACGAGCATCAGGTAGGCGCCCATGTCGGTCAGCAGGTCGACCTTGAGGCCCAGCAGCTTGCCGTCCCGGTTCGCGGCGATCTCGATGTCCTGGATCATGCCGCGGCCGTGGTGGGTGGCCAGGTAGCCCTCGGAGCGGGACTCGGTCCACTTCACGGGGCGGCCGATCCTGCGGGCGACCGCGAGCGCGAGGGCCTCCTCGCCGTACACCTGGAGCTTGGAGCCGAAGCCGCCGCCGACGTCGGGGGCGATGACGCGGATCTTGTGCTCGGGGATGCCGGTGACCACCGCCATCATCACCCGCAGGATGTGCGGGATCTGCGTCGCCGAGTACAGCGTGTACTCCCCGGAGGCGGCGAGCGGGGTGACGACGACCGCGCGCGGCTCCATCGCGTTGGGGATGAGCCGCTGCTGGACGTAGCGGCGCTTGACGGTCACCTCGGCGCGCCGGCGCACGGTGTCGAAGTCCTCGCCGGTCTTGAGCGGCCAGACGTAGCAGCGGTTGGTGCCCTTGTCGGAGTGGACCAGCGGGGAGTCGTCCGCGAGTGCGGCCTCCAGGTCCAGGACCGGCGGCAGCGGATCGTAGTCGACCTCGATGGCCTCCAGGGCGTCGGCGGCCGCGTACCGGTCGCGGGCCACGACGAGGGCCACCGGGTCGCCGGCGTGGCGCACCTCGTCGACGGCCATGGGCGGGTGGTCGGGCAGCACGATGTCCTCGGTCACCGGCCACGCGCACGGCAGCGAGCCCAGTCCCTCGGCGAGGTCGGCTCCGCTGAACGCGGCCACGACACCGGGGCGTTCGAGCGCGGGGGAGACGTCGACGCGGGTGATGCGGGCGTGGGCCATCGGGCTGCGCAGGATCGCCATGTGCAGCAGGCCGTTGACACTGATGTTGTCGGTCCAGTTGGTCTGGCCGGTGATCAGCCGGGCGTCCTCCTTGCGGGGCCGGGCGCGGCCGACCTCTCCCTGCACGGCCTGGTCGGTCATGCCGGGACCTCCTCTTCGGACACGGCCTGCACGGCCCGCACGATGTTCTGGTAGCCGGTGCACCGGCAGAGGTTGCCCTCCAGGGCGTGCCGGATCTCGTCCGTGGTGGGGTGCGGGTGCTCGCGCAGCAGGTCGCGGGCGGCCATCAGCATCCCCGGGGTGCAGTAGCCGCACTGCAGGGCGTGCTTCTCGTGGAAGGCCCGCTGCAGGGCGGTCAGCTCGCCGTCGCGGGCCAGGCCCTCGACCGTCGTCACCTCGCTGCCGTCGGCCTGGACGGCGAGCACCGAGCAGCTCTTGACGCTGACGCCGTCCAGCTCGATGGTGCACGCCCCGCAGTTGGAGGTGTCGCAGCCGATCGGGGTGCCGGTCAGGCCGAGACGGTCGCGCAGGTAGTGGACGAGCAGGAGGCGGGGCTCCACGTCGTCCTCGTACGTCGTGCCGTCCACCTTCACCGAGATGTGGGTCATGTGCCCTCCAGGGACTGAGCGGGCCGAGTGAGGGGATCAAGGGGAAACAGCGCCTGATCGTGATGTACGTCACTCTATGACCGCACGCGTGACCCGGCGAGTGCTCCGGCGGGGTTCGTTGAGCGTTAATCCATTGCCGCGGCCGTCCCGGCTCTGCTGCACTCGTGGGGACCCGTCGTTCCCTCACGAGGAGCACTCATGCGCACTGCGTCCATGTCCACCCAGGAAGGAATCCCTCCCATGACGAAGGACATGACGCTCGGTGCATCTGCTCAACCTCGGAATCCTCGCGCACGTAGACGCCGGTAAGACCAGCCTCACCGAGAGGCTGCTGCACTCGGTCGGGGTGATCGACGAGATCGGCAGCGTCGATCACGGCAGCACCCGGACCGACACCCTCGCGCTGGAGCGGCAGCGCGGCATCACCATCAAGTCCGCCGTCGTCTCGTTCCCGGTCGACGGCGTCACGGTCAACCTCATCGACACCCCCGGCCACCCGGACTTCATCGCCGAGGTGGAGCGCGTGCTCGGCGTGCTCGACGGCGCCGTGCTGGTCGTCTCGGCCGTCGAGGGCGTCCAGGCGCAGACCCGCGTTCTGATGCGGACCCTGCAACGGCTGCGCATCCCGACCCTGCTGTTCGTCAACAAGATCGACCGCCGCGGGGCCCGCTACGAGGGTGTCCTGCGCGCGATCCGGGAGCGGCTGACGCAGGCGATCGTGCCGATGGGCGTGGCCCACGGGCTCGGCACGCCCGGGGCGCGCTTCGACGCGGGGCTCGGGGCGGAGGCGGCGGATGTGCTCGCCGACCATGACGAGAAGCTGCTGGAGGAGTACGTCGAGCACGGTGGTATGTCACCTTCCGCCGTCCGCGCGGCCCTCGCCGCCCAGTCCCGCTCCGCCCTCGTCCACCCCGTCTACTTCGGCTCCGCCATCACCGGCGCGGGCGTCGACGCCCTGATCACGGGCGTCCGGGACCTGCTGCCGCCGGCCGGCGGCGACCCCGACGGGCCGGTCTCGGGCACCGTCTTCAAGGTCGAGCGGGGTCCGGCGGGGGAGAAGGTGGCGTACGCCCGGATGTTCTCCGGCACCCTGCGCACCCGCGACCGCGTCCCCTTCGGAGAGGACCGCGGGAACGGCATGGGCCGCAAAGGCGACGCGGGCCGCAAGGGCGGCACGGGCCGCGGGGAGGGCCGGGTCACCGCGATCAGCGTCTTCGACCGCGGCACGGACGTCCGTGACGACGCCGTCCCGGCCGGCCGGATCGCCCGGCTGTGGGGGCTGGCCGACGTCAGGATCGGCGACGCGCTCGGCGAACCCCGCAAGGCCCACGAGCACTTCTTCGCACCGCCGACCCTGGAGACGGTCGTCGTGCCGGGGCCCGGTGTGGACCCGCGCCGGCTCCACGCCGCCCTCACCCAGCTCGCCGAACAGGACCCGCTGATCGGCCTGCGCCACGACCAGGTGCGCCAGGAAATGTCGGTGTCCCTCTACGGCGAGGTGCAGAAGGAGGTCGTCCAGGCCACCCTGGCCGACGAGTTCGGGCTCGAGGTCGACTTCCGCGAGACCACGGTCATCTGCGTCGAGCGGCCGGCCGGCACGGGAGCGGCGGTCGAGTTCAACAAGAAGGGCGACAACCCCTTCCTCGCCACCGTCGGACTGCGCGTGGAGCCCGCCCCGACCGGCTCCGGCGTCGACTTCCGGCTGGAGGTGGAGCTCGGCTCCATGCCCTACGCCTTCTTCAAGGCCGTCGAGGACACCGTCCGCGAGACCCTCGGGCAGGGTCTGCACGGCTGGCAGGTCGACGACTGCACCGTCACCATGACCCACTGCGGCTACTCGCCCCGGCAGAGCCACGCCCACCAGGGCTTCGACAAGAGCATGTCGAGCACCGGCGCCGACTTCCGCGGGCTGACCCCGCTCGTCCTGATGGCGGCGCTGCGGCGGGCCGGCACCCGCGTCCACGAGCCGATGCACCGCTTCCGGATCGAGGCCCCGGCCGACACCCTGGGCGCCCTGCTGCCGGCGCTGGCCGCCCTGCGGGCCGTGCCCCGCACGACCGAGACGCGGGGGACGAGCTGTGTGCTGGAGGGCGAGGTCCCGGCCGGACAGGTGCACGCGCTCGGGCGCCGGCTGCCCGGACTGACGCGCGGGGAGGGCGAGTTGGAGACCGCCTTCGACCACTACGCACCGATCGCCTACGGAACCGTTCCGGAACGTCCGCGCACCGACCACAACCCCCTCAACCGCAGGGAGTACCTGTTGAACGTGACGCGTCGAGTGGGCGGTTGAGGTGGCTGGGAAAGGACGTACGAGGAAAACCTGAAACTTACTCAAGAGTCAGAAGTATTGACGGTGTCCGGAAATGGCCAGACTGTAGTGGACATGCCGAATATCCGGACGCGTCTGCTCGTTGTCCTGGTTGTCCTCTTCGGATCTCTGGCGGTGACGGGCGCCCCGTCCGCCACCGCCGCCACCCTCCCCGACTCCCTGTGGTTCGACGAGTCCCCTCTGACCGTGCAGAACGGCCGGTTCGTCGACGGAAACGGCCGTGAGGTCGTGCTGCGCGGCTACAACGTCTCCGGTGAGACCAAGCTGGAGGAGAACAGCGGCCTGCCCTTCGCCTCGGTCGCCGACGCCAGGAAGTCGGCGACCGCGCTTCGCGCCCTCGGCGGCGGCAACTCCGTCCGCTTCCTGCTGTCCTGGGCGCACGCGGAGCCCACCCGGGGCACGGTCGACGCGGCCTACCTGGCCGCCGCCACCGACCAGATGCGGGCCTTCCTCGACGCCGGCATCCGCGTCTACCCCGACTTCCACCAGGACCTCTACTCCCGATACCTGTTCAACTCGGGCAGCTGGTACACGGGTGACGGAGCTCCCAAGTGGGCCGTCGCGCTCGGGAGTTATCCGCAGGAGTCGTGCGGCATCTGCCTGTTCTGGGGGCAGAACATCACCCAGAACCAGGCCGTGACGAAGGCGCAGTACGACTTCTGGCACAACGCCTACGGCCTGCAGGACTCCTTCCTGGACACCGCCCAGAAGACCATGGCCTACGTCCAACAGCACCTCAGCGGCGCGGAGTTCGCGGGCGTCGTCGGCTTCGACCCCTACAACGAGCCGTACGCCGGCAGCTATGACTCGGGCCAGACCAGCCGCACCTGGGAACGGGACCTGCTGTGGCCCTTCTACCAGAAGTTCCGCGCCCGGATGGACGCGGCCGGCTGGCAGGACAAGCCCGCCTTCGTCGAGCCGAACCTCTTCTGGAACTCCAACATCGACTCCCAGAAACAGGAGGGCGGCCTGCTCGACGCGGGCACGCTCGGCTCGCGGTACGTCTTCAACACCCACTTCTACGACCAGAAGGCCATCTCCGGCATCCTGATGTGGGGCAACGCCTCCGACGGGCAGTACGCGAGCGACTTCGGCACGGTCCGCGACCGCGCCTCGGCCGCGGGGACCGCCGCCGTGGTCAGCGAGTTCGGCCATCCGCTGTCGGGATCGACCGCCGGGAAGTCCCCGAGCGTCGACAAGGCGATGTACCAGGCCCTCGACTCCCGCCTGCCGGGCTCGCGTTGGTGGAGCAGCCCGTCCGCGTCCGGTCCGGTGCTCTCCGGCGACCAGTGGCAGTGGGACATCTACAACGGCCGCCACCACGAGCTGATGAACGGCAACCCCGACAAGGTGCAGACCTCCGGCGACGGCTGGAACGACGAGGACCTCTCGGTCGTGAAGCTCGACGACGCGGGCGCGGTGACGCTCCGTCAGGATGCCCGGCTCCTCGACCGCGTCTACCCCGGCGCCACAGCCGGCGCGACACTCGCCTTCACCTACGAGGACCGCTCCCGCGACGGTTCGACGACCCTGACCTGGAACCCTGTGCCCGGTTCACTGCCGAACACGGCCCAGCTGGTGGGCTCCGGCCAGTACGGACTGCTCGTGTGGAGGTCGGGCAGCGGCTCGGCGCCCACCGAACTGCACCTGCCCGCCTCCTTCCCGACCGCCGGTACCACCGTCGTCTCCGACCTCGGCACGGTCTACGGACCACCGGCGTACACGGCCTCGACCCCGGTCGCTGCGGCCCCCGAACCGGGCGGCACGGGCAGCCGGCGACTGCTGCTCACCGACTCGGACTCCGGCGTCCTGCACTACGCGCTGGTCACCAACGGGGCGACGGCACCGTCGGCGACCCTGCTGGCCGCGGCGAAGTCCGAACTGGCGTCCTGGGCGGCGGCGCACTTCTGACCGGCCCGCCCGGGCGGGCGGCGGACGGAGACCCTCAGCCGGGACCTTCTCCGCCATGTCCGCCCGCGAGGCCGCCCCGGGACCGGCTCGGCCCGTGCGACGGCGCCGGACCCCGTGGTCCGGCGCCGTCGGTGAGCGGTCAGCTCGCGGACGGTCCTGTCCAGTCGGCCTGCACATGGCCCAGCCGCACACGCTGCGGGTGGTCGCCGACTGCGACGGAGGTGACCTTCTGGCCGGTGGCGAAGTCGATCGCCGTGACCTGGTCGGCGCCGCTCTCGGAGATGATGCAGTCCTTGCCGTCACCGCTGACGGTCGCCCAGTACGGGGTCGACGCCGTCACGAGCGGGCCCTCCTGGAGCGTGGCCCGGTCGACGACGGTGGCGTAGTTGTCCATCGTCCCGGCGACGCACAGCTTGGTGCCGTCGGGGCTCATCGAGATGCCGTGGTGGCGCGAGTCCAGCAGCCAGGTGGTGCGGTCGGTGCTGGTCGCCGGGTTCGCCGGCAGCGTCTTGACCCGGGTGATCTTGTCGGAGGCGATGTCGTACTCCAGGAAGCCGTTGAAGAACGACACCTGGAAGTACATCTTCGACCAGTCGGGGGTGAACGCGGCCGGGCGGACCGCGTCGGAGAAGTTCTTCAGACCGATCGCGTCCAGCCGGTCGCGCATGTCGATGGTCTTGACGGTCTTGTACGTGGTCGCGTCGACGACGGTGATGTGACGGTCGCCTTTGGTCCAGTCCGCCGACGGGTCGTCGAGGGACGTGGTGACCTCGCCGATCGACATGTTCCAGATGTACTTGCCGCCGTTGGTGAAGACGTTCTCGTGCGGCTTGTCCCCGGTGTCGAACTCACCCAGTTCCTTGCCGGTGTTGATGTCCAGCACCTGCACCTTGTCGGCGGTGGACGCGGAGACCGCGACCCGGGTGCCGTCGGGGGAGACAGCCATGTGGTCGGCGCGGTAACCGGCCACCGGGAAACGCCAGTTGATCTTGTCGGTGGCCAGGTCGATGGAGACGACGTCCGCGAAGCTGGGGCGGGAGACGACCACCGACCTGCCGTCCGGAGTGGAGTACATGTCGTCGACGTACTGGTCGTGCCCCTGTCCGACCTGGTTGCGGATGGCCGTGTAGTAGATCCACTTGATGGGGTCGGCGTTGATCTCGGCGATGCGCTGCGCCTTGTCGGGGACGACGTTGATCTCCCCGACCTTGGCGAAGTCGCCGGAGGACTTCAGGACGCTGGCGGTGCCGTCCCAGTTGTTGCCCACGAACAGCACCTCGCGCAGCGCCGCGGACGAGTCCGCGGTGGCGGCGGTCGCGGGCACGGAGACGGTCAGGGCGAGGGCGGCGGCTACGGAGCAAAAGTGCCTGGATCTGAGGGCAGGCATGGCTGCTCCCTCCTCTGGAAGACGTGGCGACAGGGGCATGCCAAATGGCAACGGCTCGCGGAATCTGAAAACGGTGGCGTTCAGACTCTTACTTACTGGAAAGTAAGGAAGGGGTGGCCTTCTCCACAAGACTGCGTACACGACAAAATCGAGGGATCACGCAAAAGGGGAGGTCCCGTGACGGGGAGGCTCAAGGCGCCGACCGGCCGGTACGGCGGCAAGACCGCCGCTCAGCGGCAGGCCGAGCGGCGCGGCAGATTCCTGGACGCCGCCCTCGAACTGTTCGGCGCCGACCCCGGATACCGGGCCACGACGGTGGCGGCGCTGAGCGAGGCCGCCGGACTGTCCACCCGCCAGTTCTACGAGGAATTCCGCACCCTGGAGGACGTACTGGCCGCCCTCCACCTGCAGGTCAACGGTTGGGCCGAGGAGGCCGTACTGGCCGCGCTGGCCGAGGCCCCGGACCGTACGATCGGCGAGCGCGTGACCGCGATCTTCCGCGCCTACGCCGCGAACATCACCAGCGACCCCCGCCGGATCCGGATCGCCTTCGTCGAGATCATCGGCGTCAGCCCACGCATGGAGGAGCAGCGTCTGGCCCGCCGCGCCCACTGGGTCGACCTCATCTGTGCCGAGGCCGAGACGCTGGCCGCACGCGGCGAGGCGGCCCCGCGCGACTACCGCCTCGCCGCGACGGCCTTCATCGGCAGCGTCAACGGCCTGCTGCACGACTGGAGCGCGGGGTGGGTGGACGCGACGCTGGACGAGGTCGTCGACGAGTTGGTACGGCAGTTGCTGGGGATTCTGCGGCCGCCGGGCTGGGAGCCCGCCGCCGGGTGAGGCGCGGGCCCCGGAGCGGCACGGGTCCCTATCCGCCCGCTCGGCCCATCGCCTCCAGCACCGGCGTCACCCCGTCCTCCACCCGGATCCGAGCGCCCAGCGCCGCCGCGCGGCGAGCGAAGGCCGGGTCGCGCGTGGCCCGCGTCAGGGCCGCTGCCAGGGAGTCGGCGGTCAGTGCGCGCAGCGGCAGGGCACGGGGAGCCACGCCCAGGTGCACCAGCCGTGCCGCCCAGAAACCCTCGTCGAACTGGACCGGCACCGGCACGGCCGGCACCCCGGCGCGCAGCCCCGCCGCAGTAGTGCCCGCCCCCGCGTGATGGACGACGGCGGCCATACGGGGGAAGAGCGCGGAGTGCGGCACCTCGTCGATCGTCAGCACGTCGTCGCCCGAGACTTCGAGCTCGGCCCAGCCGCGCTGGACGACGCCCCGCAGCCCGGCCCGCCGCAGGGCTCGTACGACGGCGGCACTGAGCCGCGTGGGATCGGGCACGGTCGCGCTGCCCAGGCCGACGTACACCGGGGGCGGCCCCGCGTCGAGGAAGTCCCGCAGCGCCGAAGGGAGTCGGGTGTCGCCGTCGTACGGCCACCAGTAGCCGGTCACCTCCGCGCCGGCCGGCCAGTCGCCCGGTCGCGGCACCACCAGCGGGCTGAAGCCGTGCAGCGCCGGCCGCCGCTGCCGTTCCCGCCGTGCGGTCGTCCTGCGGGTGTCGGGCAGGCCGAGGCGTTGCCGGGCCGCCGGCACCGCGCCCGCGAAGACGTACTCCAGTGCCCGTTCCAGCCCGTGCCCCGCGATCCGGTTGCCCAGCGGTCCCAGCGAGCGGCCGCCCAGCATCGGCGGGCCGAACTCGCGCGTGGGGAGCAGCGGTTGGAGCGGCACGTCCAGGCAGGGCAGGGAGAGGCCTTCGGCGACGGTGTGCCCGAGCGGCCCCACCGAGCCGGACAGCAGCAGCATGTCGCTCGACCGGGCTGCCGCCACGAGGTCGTCCGTCATCCGTCCCGCCGGCGTCCGGGCCATCGCGGCCACCCGCACCAACTTGCCCACTCCGGTCGCGCTGCGATGCAGTCCGCGCCCGCGGGAGGACTCCAACTCCGCCCGCGGATCGACCGGCAGGGGGTGGAAGCGCACGCCCGATCCCGCGACGAGCGGTTCGAACCGGGCGTGCGTGACCAGCGTGACCTCGTGCCCGGCGCGAAGAAGCGCGTGCCCGAGTCCGGTGTAGGGGGCCACGTCACCCCGGGAGCCCGCCGTCATGATCGCTACACGCACGACGGCCAGTATGGCTCCGGCGGGCGGGGTTCGGGCCGAACAACCGCGCCGCGTGCGCCACTTCGCACCTGTCACGGCCGTTGACTTCCCCGCATCCGGAGCCCTACGTTCAGCCGAGCCTGTTCGAGTAATCGATCTGTGTTCGGAATCTCGGACGATTGCCCTCTCGGGGCCCGTCCCGCTGAAGGAGCCGCATGTATCCCCCACCGCGCACGCCGGTGCGGCGTCTCAGAGCCGCCGCCGCACGCCTCCTCGCACTCGCCCTGACGGCGACCGCCGCCCTGCTGTTCGCCGCGCCCGCCCCCGCACAGGCGGCGACGAGCCGTCAGACAGCGGTGCCCACCGCCCCGATGGGCTGGGCGTCCTGGAACAGCTTCGCCGCCAAAATCGACTACAGCGTCATCAAGCAGCAGGTGGACGCCTTCGTCGCCGCGGGCCTGCCGGCGGCCGGGTACAAGTACATCAACATCGACGAGGGCTGGTGGCAGGGCACCCGCGACAGCTCCGGCGACATCACCGTCGACACGAGCGAGTGGCCCGGCGGCATGAGCGCCATCGCCGACTACATCCACAGCAAGGGCCTCAAGGCCGGCATCTACACCGACGCCGGCAAGAACGGCTGCGGCTACTACTACCCGACCGGCCGTCCGGCCGCGCCGAACACCGGCAGCGAGGGCCACTACGACCAGGACATGCTGCAGTTCTCCAAGTGGGGCTTCGACTTCGTCAAGGTCGACTGGTGCGGCGGCGACGCCGAAGGACTCGACGCGGCGACGGCGTACCGGTCGATCAGCGACGCGGTGGCGAAGGCGTCGGCGACCACCGGCCGCCCGCTGACCCTCTCCGTCTGCAACTGGGGCAAGCAGAACCCCTGGAACTGGGCCCCGGGCCAGGCGCCGATGTGGCGCACCAGCACGGACATCATCTACTACGGCAACTCGCCGTCGATGACGAACCTGCTGTCCAACTTCGACCAGACCCTGCACCCGCTCGCGCAGCACACGGGCTACTACAACGACCCGGACATGCTGATGGTCGGCATGGACGGCTTCACCGCCGCGCAGAACCGCACCCACATGAACCTGTGGGCGATCTCCGGCGCACCCCTCCTCGCCGGCAACAACCTCGCCACGATGACGTCGGAGACCGCCGCCATCCTCAAGAACCCCGAGGTCATCGCCGTGGACCAGGACCCGCGCGGCCTCCAGGGCGTCAAGGTCGCCGAGGACGCCACCGGACTGCAGGTGTACGGCAAGGTCCTCGCCGGCACCGGCAACCGCGCCGTCGTCCTGCTCAACCGCACCTCGTCCGCGCAGAACATCACCGTCCGCTGGGCCGACCTGGGGCTGACCAGCGCGTCCGCGAAGGTGCGGGACCTGTGGGCGCGGGCGGACGTCGGCACGTACGGCACGGGCTACACCGCCAGTGTCCCGGCGGGCGGCTCGGTGATGCTCGGCGTCACCGGCGGCACGGAGGCGTCGAGCAGCACCTACACCGGCACGGCGAGCTTCTCCGGCGTGGCCGCCGGCAGCACCGGCGTGAAGGTCGTGGACGTCGCATACACCAACGACACGTCCACGGCCCGCACCGCCACCCTCAAAGTCGACGGACAGGGCGCCACGACGGTGTCCTTCCCGCCCACCGGCTCCTCGCAGGGCACCGTCTCCGTCATGGTCGGCCTGGCGAAGGGCTCCTCGAACACCCTCGCCTTCTCCGGCGCACCGACGCTGTCCGACATCACGGTCCGCCCGCTGCCGAGAGCGAACGGCTCCCAGGTCGTCGGCAAGCAGTCCGGCCGCTGCCTCGACATCTACGACAACACGATCACCAACGGCACCCAGGCGGAGGTGTGGGACTGCAACGGCGGCCAGAACCAGGCCTGGACGTACACCTCCCGCAAGGAACTCGTCGTCTACGGCGACAAGTGCCTGGACGCCTACAACCTCGGCACGACCAACGGCACCAAGGTCGTGATCTGGGACTGCAACGGCCAGAGCAACCAGAAGTGGAACGTCAACGGCGACGGCACGATCACCAACGTCAACGCCGGGCTGTGCCTGGACGGGTACGACAACGGCACCGCGAACGGGACGTCGCTGGTCCTGTGGAGCTGCAACGGCGGCGACAACCAGAAGTGGACGCTGAACTAGGCCCGGCTACACGAGCGGCGCCACCAGCACGGTGACGGCCACGACCGCGGCGCACGCCAGCAGCCAGCCGGCCAGCAGGCGGCGCCGCAGACCGCGGTAGGCCTCCTCGTACTCGCCCCGCACCTCGCGGGCCCGCTCGGCCGTGTGCTCCCACGAGGCACGGGCGAGTACGAGGTACTCCGCCTCGAAACGCCGCTCCACCTCCTCCCGTTGGGCCCGGGTCAGCCAGTCGAAGGGGGCGCTGAAGCGCGCGGCGGCCGCGTGGCCGTCCCGGTGGACGGCGGCGATCAGCAGGTGCCCCTCGATCTCGTTGACCAGGACGCGCCCGTCCTCACCGCTCATGACGACGTCAACTCCCTCTCCACCGCCGCGACCTGGCCGTGGTGCAGGTCGAAGGCCGGGGACTCGCTGCGGATGCGGGGGAGTTGCACGAAGTTGTGCCGCGGCGGTGGGCAGGAGGTGGCCCACTCCAGCGAACGGCCGTAACCCCACGGGTCGTCCACCTCGACCTTCTCGCCGTACTTCGCCGTCTTCCAGACGTTGTAGAAGAAGGGCAGGAACGACATGCCCAGCAGGAACGAGAAGACCGACGACACCGTGTTGAGCGTGCTCAGTCCCTCGACCGCCAGATAGTCGGGAATACGACGCTGCATGCCCTCGGCGCCCAGCCAGTGCTGCACCAGGAACGTGCCGTGGAAACCGATGAACAGCGTCCAGAACGTGATCTTGCCGAGCCGTTCGTCGAGCATCCTGCCCGTGAACTTCGGCCACCAGAAATGGAATCCCGCGAACATCGCGAAGACGACCGTGCCGAAGACCACGTAGTGGAAATGCGCCACCACGAAATAGCTGTCCGAGATGTGGAAGTCGATCGGCGGAGAAGCGAGCATCACGCCGGTCAGGCCGCCGAAGGTGAAGGTGATGAGGAAGCCGGTCGCCCACAGCATCGGGGTCTCGAAGGACAGGGACCCCTTCCACATCGTGCC
>NZ_JBITSP010000025.1:0-49959 GCF_044540925.1 Streptomyces sp. NPDC085900
GGCGCATCTTCCGCCGGGCCCGCTGCAGCCCCAACCGCATGACGGTCATCGCCGCAGCCGTCCTCACCCTGGAGAGGCAACGCTGAAAACGCTCACTGATGAGCCTGGACCCGACCGGCAAGGGCCGCCGCCGCTGGACAATGCGCTGGAAGGCACCCCTGAACGCCTTCCAGATCGCCTTCGATGGCCGCCTGACCCCCACCGACCAGCGATAACCCAACAACCAAGATCAGCCGTTAAATTGACACACCCGCCGGATTGCTTCGGTAGGCCGTTCTCGACTTCGGTCGCACATATGAAAGTGAGACAGTTGAGCATGCCTGTTCATTTTGAAGCCGTAGACCCAGAGAAAATGATCAGATTCTGGGGCAGTGTTCCGGGTTTTGGTGCGTACAGCGTCGGCGAAGCGGAATCTCCAGCTGTGCTGCCGGTCGTCACCGTCCTTGTCGGAACGGTCGCCGAGCAGGTTCAGACACTGATCGCCAAGGGTGCCTCTCTGGTGGAACTCCATGAACCCCTGGAAGCCCTGATGACGGATCCGGAAGGCAACAGGTTCAGGGTGGAGCTCGACCCCGATCAAGAAGCATGACGTGCTGCACGAGATGAATCGCGCCAAGAGTGCTGGACTCATCTCCCGTTCAGTCCAGCTACTCAGCCTCAAGATGTGTTCTGAGCAACGAAGCATGACCGGGCATGTACAACGGCCAGCTCAGGCGTTCCGGCTGTCGACGCCGTGAGGATGTTGTCCGTGGACAACAAGGATTTGTGGACGGGGGCCGCCCGTCTTGTTGCCCGCGGACAACAAGGGTGTCCGCCACATGGCTCTGGACCGGACGCTTCGCGCAATCTCACCTGCTGAGGCTGGCTTTACTTTCCTGTCGGCAATCAGCCCTTCCCCGTAAGCGTTGTGACCGCAGCGCCCGAGCCCGCGATTGATGACGCGATCACTGGCTCCAACCTCGACGGCGTCTCCGGCGTTAGGTTCGGCTTGGTGACGACCTGCCGCCGGTCCGGTCGCCGAGGTGACGGTGCCATTCCCGTCCTGACCGGCATCCAGTTCACCCTCAGCGAGCGATCGTTGCGCTCATGGACGAGATCCTGGAGGAGGTCTACCAGCAGCCGGCGCGAATGATGTCCCTCAGGAAGAGCCGACTGGAGCGGAAGCAGCGGAACGCCTCGGCGAAGACCGCTGCGGAGAATGGCTCTTGACGAAGAATCGAACAGATCGAACGGTCGGTAGTTCGCGCCGGAAGCAGTCGGTTTCGCCCCCTTACGTTATGGACCGGGAGGAAGCCAGCCGGCGGGCAGACGGACCTGGGATGGCACCGGGGTACCGACTGCCGCGAGGAGCCCCACCAGAACAGGGCCAGCCGTCGCCTCGAAGTTCACACTGCCGCGGGAGAACGCCGCGCGGCCGAAGGTCACGCTGCCGCCGAAGAAGCTCGCACCGCCGAAGGTCACGTCGCCGCCGGAGAACGTCGCGCCGTCGAACATCACGTTGCCGCCGGAGAACCTCGCGTTGTTGAAGGTCACGTTGCCGCCGGAGACCGTCACGTCGTTGAAGAACACGTTGCCGCCGGAGAACGCCGCGCCCTCGAAGGTCACGTTGCCGCCGGAGAACGTCACGTTGTCGAGGAACACGTTGCCGCGGGAGACCGTCACGTCGTTAAAGAACACGTTGCCGCCGAAGAACGTCGCGTGGCTGAAGTACACGATGGCGCCGAGGGACACGCATAGGGGTGGGGCCGGATCGACCGTGGCCGTCCAACCGGCCCGCTGCTGCCAACAGCTCGCCAGGTCGACCGGCTGTCAGCTCAATGCCGCTGATGGCAGGATGAGTTGGAACGAAAGGTGGGGGTTTCGTGCGCGGTGAGGACAGGCGGCAGATTCAGACGGCGGCCCTGGGCAGCGCGGACTCCGATGAGCCGTTGATGCTGCCGCTGGAGGCCATCGAGCTGGACGCCTTCCGACGCCGGCACGAAGGCGACACGTTCTGGTGCGGGATCCTCCTCGGAGGCTGCGGCTTCCAGCTGACCACGAAGAGCCTTGCCCGCCCCTGGGACACAGGTCGGGGTGTAGCGGGTCAGCGCCCGTTGGGCTCGCCATGGTGACCGTCAGCCAGCCGCGCCTCCAGCCCTGTGACGAGCGTGTCGATCACCAGTCGGAACATGTGGTCCGGATCTGGGCCGGCGCCCTGTATGACCGCTCCTGTGCCAGCCTCCACGGCCGCGGCCCCGTCGGAGACTGAAACGGGAGGCTTGAGGTTCGACCACTGCTCGAGGGAGCCGTTGAGTTCGGCGCTGAGGACACCGATGACGACCGCGACCATCACAGCCGCGGCCTCCGAGACCTTCGGCTGTGGCACTCCCGCGGCGGCCACGATCGCGGTGAGTTCACTCCAGAACGGGTCGTCGGGCTGGATGAAGTCCGGTTGATGGCTGAACGAGTAGGCCATCAGCTCCGGGTGACGGTGCGCCAGGCTGCGGAAGTCCGTGGCAAGCAGACGGATGCGCTCCTGCCACGGTGCCTCCTGAAGCGTCACGGTGCGGAACTGAGCGCCGATCGTTCTCGCCACGCCGCGTAGGACGGCTTCCTTGTTCGGCACGTGGTGATACAGCGACATCGGGTTGGCGTCGAGTGCGGTGGCGAGCTTGCGCATGGTGAGCGCTTCGACCCCGTCCTCGTCGATGAGCCGCAGGGCGGCGGCGTAGATACCGGACTCGGTCAGAGGGACGTCCCTCTTTCTCGTACCCCGCGCAGGACGCCTCACCTTATTTTCCATACCACGTACGGTACCAGTTCCATACGTCGTATGGAAATGACTTGAATCACGTTCCCGCCAGTGCGAACGGGCTTGCCTCCCGTTTCCATACGCCGTACGGTACTTTTTCCATACGGCGTATGTTTCTGTTCGGCGCTTCCGCACCGATCTGCGCTGCGCGCCCTTGCCCATCCCCTCAACCCCAGAGGAGCACCGCCATGACCACGCACTCCGCGAACGGCCTTCGCCCCATCCGGTCCCCGCGTGGGATCCCCCTGCTCGGGAACACGCCGCAGATCCCCGACACCAACCCGGTCGAGTACTTCGCCGAGCTGTCCAAGCAGTTCCCCGAGGGCATCTACGGCCTGGACATCGCCGGTATCGAGCAGATCTTCGTCTACGACCCGGACCTGGTGGCCGAGGTCTCCGACGAGACGCGGTTCTTCAAGCAGATCGAGAAGACGCCGCTGCAGCATGTCCGGGACTTCGCGGGCGCGGGCCTGTTCACGGCCCACCAGCACGAGGAGGAATGGGGCATGGCACACCGGATCCTCCTGCCGGCGTTCAGCCAGCGGGCCATGAGGAGCTACTTCGGGCAGATGCTGGAGATCGCCCAGAACCTGGCGGGCAAGTGGGAGCGCAAGGAGGGTCAGTCGGTCAACATCACCGACGACTACACCCGGCTGACGCTGGACACGATCGCCCTGTCGGGGTTCGGCTACCGGTTCGACTCCTTCGAGAAGGAGGAGCTGCACCCCTTCCTCAACGCGCTGCTGGGCGCGCTGGTGGAGTCGCTGCGGCGCTCGCAGGAGCTGCCGATGATGACCAAGTTCCGCAAGGCCGATGCCAAGAAGTACGGCGAGAACGTCCAGCTGATGCAGGAGCTGGTCGAGAGCGTGATCAAGGAGCGCCGCGAGGGAAAGGGCGGCGGTGAGGAGGACCTGCTGGGCCTGATGCTGGAGGCCACCGACCCGGAGACCGGCAAGCGGCTGTACGACGACAACGTCCGCGACCAGGTGCTGACGTTCCTGATCGCCGGCCACGAGACCACCAGCGGCCTGCTGTCCTTCGCCACGTACTCGCTGATGCGCAACCCGCACGTGCTGGCCCAGGCCTACGCCGAGGTGGACCGGCTGATGCCCGGCGACACGATTCCGGACTACGACACGATCATGCAGCTGGACGTCATTCCGCGGATCCTGGACGAGACCCTGCGCCTGTGGGCTCCCATCCCGTCGTTCGGCAAGACGGCACGGGAGGACACCGTCATCGGCGGCCACTACGAGCTGAAGAAGGGTGCGAAGGTCCTCATCCTGGAAGGCCCGCTGCACACACACCCCAAGGCGTGGGAGCGCCCCGACGAGTTCGACATCGACCGCTGGCTGCCGGAGAACCGCGTCCAGCACCACCCGCACGCCTACAAGCCGTTCGGCAACGGCGTACGTGCCTGCATCGGCCGCCAGTTCGCGCTCACCGAGGCCCGCCTGGCCCTCGCGCTGGTGCTGCAGAAGTTCAAGTTCTCCGACACCCACGACTACAAGATGGACCCCCGGGAGGCGCTGACGCGCAAGCCCGGCAACTTCGAGCTGATCGTCCGCCGTCGTCAGGAGCACGAGCGGACCGTCTTCGGCGCCGCGGACGTGCAGACCGAGGACACACAGGCGTCGGCGGCGGTCAGCGGTGTCGGGGTGAACCTGACCGTCGCCTACGGCTCCAGCCTGGGTTCGTGCGAGGACCTGGCGCGCACCATCGCCGACCGAGGTGAGCGCTCCGGCTTCGGCACCACGCTGGTGAGCCTGGACGAGCTGGGTGAACACCTGCCCTCCGAGGGCCTGCTCGCCGTCGTGGCCGCCAGCTACAACGGCAAGGCTCCCGACAACGCCCAGCGCTTCGACGATCTGCTCGCCGCCGGGCTGCCCGAGGGCTCGCTGGCGAACGTGCGGTACGCGCTGCTGGGCGCCGGCAACACCCAGTGGGTGGCCACCTACCAGGCATTCCCCAAGCGGATCGAGGAAGGTCTGCTGGCCGCCGGCGCCACCCCGGTCATCCAGCGAGGCATCGCGGACGCCGCCGGTGACTTCGACGGCATGGCCACACGGTGGATGGACAACCTGTGGGCCACCCTGGCCGAGGAGTACGCCGCCGACACCTCGCAGGCGAGCGGCCCGCGCTACCAGGTGCAGCTGCTCTCCGAGTCCGACGTGCGTCCCGCCATCGTCTCCGAGCAGGCATACCCGCTCACCGTGGTGGCCAACGACGAGCTCGTGGCCGACGCGACCGGACTGTGGGACTTCCAGATCGAGCCGCCGCGCCCGTCGGCGAAGTCCATCACCTTCGAACTGCCCGAGGGCGTCACCTACGACACCGGCAACCACCTGGCCGTCTTCGCCAAGAACGAACTCGCCTTGGTGGAGCGCGCGCTGAGGCGGCTCGGCGTCGACTACGACCAGGTGCTCCGGCTCGACCGGCCGGCCGGCGGCCGCACCCACCTGCCGGTCGGCACCCCGGTCACCGCCGGCATCCTGCTCACCGAGTTCCTGGAACTGCAGGACGTGGCCACCCGCTCCCAGATACGGACGCTGGCGGAGTACACCCAGTGCCCGTGGACCCGGCCGCAGCTCCTGGCGTACACCGCCGACACGGAGGAGGCCGAGGAGCGCTATCAGACGGAGATCCTCGGCAAGCGGGTCTCGGTGCTGGGCCTGCTGGAGCGCTTCGAGGCCATCGAGCTGCCGCTGGCGGTGTTCCTGGAGATGACGGGTCCCATTCGTCCTCGCTTCTATTCCCTCTCCTCCGCCCCGTCGGCCCACCCGCGCCATGTGCGCTTGACCGTCGGCCTGCTGGAGGGCCCTGCCCTGTCCGGCGACGGCCAGTACCGCGGCACCTGCTCCTCCTACATCTCGGGGCTGGAAGTCGGGGATGTCGTCTACGGCTACGTCCGCGTGCCCTCCCCGACATTCGCCCCGCCCACCGACCCCGCCACACCGCTGATCCTCATCGGCCCCGGCACCGGCATCGCACCCCTGCGCGGCTTCCTGGAGGAACGCGCCCAGCAGCACGCGAACGGCACGCAGGTCGGCCTGTCACAGGTCTTCGTCGGCTGCCGCCACCCCGAGCACGACTACTTCTACCGCGACGAAATGGAGCTGTGGGAGCTGTCCGGCATCGCCCGCGTCCACACCGCCTTCTCCGCGGTGACCGGCCACCCGGCCCGGTTCGTGCAGCACGCCCTCGCCAACGCCGCCGACACGGTCTGGCAGTCCATCCAGGACGGCGCCTACATCTACGTCTGCGGTGACGGCCGCCGTATGGCACCCGCCGTCCGCGAGGCACTGGCCGCCATTCACCGGCACAAGACCGGCAGCGACGACCAGACCGCCCAGGAATGGCTCGCCCAGCTCGAAGCCGACGAGCGCTACCAGCAGGACGTCTTCGCCTGAGCGTCGCATGCCGTCCAGGCGTACGACCCCTCGGCCGCCGGGAGGCGCGCGGCACCCCCGCTGCCGGCCGCGCGCCTCCCGGCCACCACAAACCCCTTCGACACCCCTGGCACTCCGGCCCCGCCGCAGGGCGGCGCCGCTCACAGAAAGCAGATCCTCATGGACACCATGCTCGCCGGACGCTTCCACCTCGACAGCAAGAAATTCGCCGTGGAAGAGGTCCCCGTCCCCGTACCCGGCCCGGGCGAGGTCCTCATCGAAGTCAAGGCCGCCGGCGTCTGCCTCTCCGACGTCCACCTGCTCGACGGCTCCCTCGTCCCGCTGTTCGCCACCGCCGACACGATCACCGTCGGCCACGAGGTCTCCGGAGTCATCCACACCCTCGGCCCCGGCCTCAAGCGCGGCCTGACGGCCGGCACCCGCGTCACCCTGGAGGCCGGCAAGACCTGCGGCACATGCGCCGGTTGCGTACGCCGCAGGCCCTGCACCCAGATGCTCACCGCCGGCATCGACTACGACGGCGGCTGGGCCGAATACGTGATCGCCCGCGAGGACACGCTCATCCCCATCCCCGACAGCCTCCCCTTCGACCAGGCCGCGATCATCCCCGACGCGGTCTCCACCCCCTACGCCGCCGTCGTCGCCACCGCAGGCGTTCGCGCCGCCCAGTCCGTCGGCGTCTGGGGCGTGGGCGGAGTCGGCGCGCACAACGTACGCCTCGCCCGCCTGGTCGGCGCCGCGCCGATCATCGCCGTCGACCCGCTGCCCCACGCCCGCGAGCGCGCCCTGGCCTTCGGTGCCGACCTCGCGCTCGATCCGGCGGCCCCCGACTTCGCCGACCAGGTCCGCGCGGCCACCGGCGGACGCGGCCTGGACTTCGCCTTCGACTGCGCCGGTGTGCCCGCTGTCCGCGACCAGGCCGCCTCCGTACTCGGCCTGGGCGGCTGCCTGATCCTGGTGGGCATCACGCCCCGACCACTGACCATCACCGAGGGCCTGACCTTCAACTACCTGCAAAAGCAGGTGCGCGGCCACTATGGCGGCTTCCCCGAGTCCGTCTCCGAGCTGGTGCAGTTGACCGCGGCCGGCCGCCTCGACCTGGCCCCCTCCATCACCGACCACATCCCGCTCGCGGAGGCCGCCGACGCCGTCCACCGACTGGAGAACAAGATCGGCGACCCGATCCGCCTCATCCTCGTCCCCTGACCACCGTCAGCGGGACAACAAGCCACCCTGGGCAGGGGTGAGTGGGCGCCGGTGCTTGAGGGAGCACCGGCGCCCACGGCCTTTCGCTGGCGACCGTGAGAGACACGACTATGCACACGACCGACGTACCGGGCTGTCTTTTGCAGTGCAAAGATGCTCACTGCAACCGCAGACGCATCCTTTCGACCGCCCGGCAAAAGCTGCGGGACGACCCGCACGCGAGTCTCGACAGCATCTCCAAGGCAGCCGGCGTGGCCCGGCGCACCCTTTACGGGCACTTCTCCAGCCGTCGTGCGCTGATCGTCGCCTTGATACAGGAAGCCGGCGATGAGCTCCGGCAGGCATTCGCCCAAGCCCGTGATCCGGACGCCGACCCGATCGAGGCGATGACACGGATGGTCCTGGCGGCCTGGGAAGTGGGCGACCACTACGGCATGCTCATCGCCTTGGGACGCTGTCATCCGGGCCAGGACATGATCCGCGCGACCCTGGCACCGATCCGCGCGGAAGCCATCGCAACCCTAGGGCGCGGTCAGCGCGAAGGCGTTTTCGCGGATCACCTTCCAGCACCACTCCTCGCCCAAGCGCTGGAGGCGCTGATGCTGGCACTCGCCGAGGAGAACGCTGCATGCCCGTGGGCGGATCCCACCGGTGAGAGTGCGGCCACAGCCTTCCTCATCGCCGCCGGCGTCGCACCCCAGACGGCCGCACTTCAGGTGGGGCAGGTTGCCCGAAAAGACCGGGCAGCAGAAGTCGGGTGACTTCATGGGCGTCGCTTGAGCGAGCCTGGGCGTGGGTGAGCACGCTGATCGACGAGAACGGCGAGACGTTCAGCGCCGTGCCATCACCGTGCCGTGGCTCCCAAGAACGCTCCTCCGCCATCCCTGATCTTGCGTGGGTATCCCCGGCTTCAGCCGGGGAGGGAAACGCATCTCAGGACTGCTTTGACCCGCAGGTCACAGTGGACGTTTTTGCTGCTCGATGTAGTGACGGATCACCGTGAGCGGTGCGCCGCCGCACGAGCCGGCGAAGTAGGAGCGGGACCAGAAGACGGAACCCATGCCGATGCGGTTGATCCGGCCGGTGTACTCGGCCCGCAGCTATCGGGAGCTAACGCCCTTGCTCGGGGACGGTGGCGATCACTTGCTCAAGGCTTTCATCAGGCCCATCAGCCGGGCTCGGTCGATTTCGTTCTCCTCGCGCAGCGCGGAGATCGCCGCCAGGAGCGCCCTGGGCGAGGGGGTGGTGCCGAGGAAGTCGCGGGTGGCGGGCGGCCCCCACTGGGCCAGGCCGGAGGCGGACATGGCAGCCCAGCCGGGTTCCAGCCTGTGGTCGAAGACGTCGCCGTCGGCGTAGTGCTCCAGCATGAAGCGGTCGGGGTCGCGCCAGTAGTCGAAGATCTGGCTGCCCTGGATGTGCCGGCCGATGCCCCAGGAGTGCTGGTAGCCGCGCTCGCGCAGGTACTCGCCTCCGGCGGCGAGCGTGTCGAGGTCGGCGACTTGGTAGGCGGAGTGGACGTAGCCGGTGTCGGGGCCGAGGTGCATGGCCAGGGTGTGGTGGTCGGCGGGTTCGCTGCCGCGGTCGCAGCGGATGAAGGCCATGGTGGGGCCGCGATCACGCTGCCCGTCCAGGTAGAGGAAGTCACTGACGATCAGGCCGAGGTGCTGCAGGTACCAGTCCAGGGCGCGCTGGAAGACGCGGGTGGACAGCACCACGTGGCCCAGGCGCTGCACTTGGGAGGGTTTGCGGGGCGGGCGCTGGGTGGCGTTGATGCGGGCGGCCGCGGTGGTGGTGCCCGTGTTGAGGATCAGGGGCTGTCGTAGCGGTCGTGCGGGCTGCTCGGTGACGCCGTGCACGACGCGGACCGGGATGCCGGAGGGGTCGAGCAGGTCCACAGCGCGGCCCCCGCCGTACTCGGTCAGGGTGCGGACCTTGTGGCCGGTGGCGCGGGCCAGCCGGTCGAGGTCGGCGGCGTCGGCGGCCTGGAAGGCGGGGCCGATGAACCGGGAAGCAGGGGCGCGGCGGATGACCAGGCAGTGCGGTCCGGCCATGGCACCTCGCAGGTAGAGGGTGTCATCGGTACGCGCAGCGGTGGTGAAGCCGAAGTCGTGGGCGAAGGTCTCGGCCCGGTCCAGGTCGGGCTTGGTGAACTCCAGCCAGGCCAGGTCGACCACCTTGATGACGGGCTGAGCGGCTCGGCCGGTGTGCTCTCCGCGCAGGGCGCCCTGCTCGCTGTGCAGGCCCCGATGGGGGTCGGCCGTAGGGGCGGGGGTGGATGTCGGGTCGTTCACGGGGGATTCCTTCCTGTGGCCTCCAAGACTTGGCGCGCTGGCGGGGCGGGTGCCGCGTTGTGCCGGAGGCGAGGCGAGGGTGAGGATGGGGGCCCGGCCCGCCGATGCGGCGGTGATCGGCAGGCCGGGTGGCACGGCGGGTGAGCGGTTCCTACCGTGCGAGCAGGGTGTTCAGTGCGGTGGTGAGTTCGGCGACCGGGTCGGTGGCCTGGCCGTGGGCGCGCCAGCCGATGAAGCGGTCCGGGCGCACCAGGACGGCGCCGTGCGGTGTGTGACCGCGGGCGGCGGTCCAGGTGGAGCGCAGGTCGCGGTAGTCGCCGTCGAGATGGCCGATCCGGATCGCATCCAGCGGCAGCCCGCACTCGGCGGCGATCTTCTCGGCGGCTTCGCACCAGGCCTGACCGTCCTCTCCGGCGATCAGCAGCAGGCGGCCGGGGCGCACCAGGCGGGCCAGGGCCACGCGATGGCCGTCGAGGTCCTCCAGCCAGGCGTGGGGCAGCGGGTGTCCGGGGCGGGCGGCGGGCTGGTAGATGCGGACGGGGTCGGGGTTCTCGGGTGCGGGAGTGGTGTCGGGGACGACGGCTGCGGAGTCGTAGGTGTAGCCGAACTCGACGCCCAGTTCGTTGAACTCCATGGACTGGGCGGCCACGGCGGCAAGGAAGGTGCGGCGGAAGTCGGTGTCGGCGGGGTTTCCGCTCCACAGGCGGCGGGCCTGCCGCCAGTTCTCCTCCTCGCCGGCCTGGGGCCCGCCGCCGAAGAGGGCGTTGATGGCGATGTGGTTCATGGCGTTCTCCAGCGAGCGCTGGACGTTGGTGGCGTCCGCCGGGCGCCGTTCGGCCTCGTAGGTGTTCAGCAGGGCGTCGCCGGCGTGGCCGTTGAGGACGGCGGCGAGTTTCCAGGTGAGGTTCTGTACGTCGTGCATGGCGGAGGTCAGGCCGAGGCCGCCGGTGGGCGGGTGGCGGTGGGCGGCGTCGCCGGCGATCAGGACGCGGCCGGCGCGGTAGCGGTCGGCGACCACGCCTTCCAGAGTCCAGCGGGAGATCATGTGGACCGTCAGGTCCTCCTCTCTCAAGCCCAGTCCCGTGCGCAGGTCGGCCAGGACGGACTCGTCGTCCAGCGCGCGGCCGTCATCGGGCCCGTAGTTGAGGTGGAAGACCCACTCCTCGGACTCGGGCCCCCAATGGTCGGGGCCCATGGGTACGAGAACGCCGGGGATGCCGAGGTCGGGCAGCCACAGCCAGCGGATCAGCACCTCCGGGTCGCGCGCCCAGCGGGACAGGTCGGCGGAGATGTGGAAGGAGACCACGCGGGCGAGGTCGCGCATGCCCTCCTGGACGATGCCCAGGGCGGGTCCGACGGTGCGGCCGCCGTCGCAGCCCAGCAGGTAGCGGGAGCGCACCCGGTAGGTCTCGCCCGTGTCGCGGTCGGCGACGGTGGCGGTGACGCCCTCGTCGTCCTGGGCGAGTCCGGTCAGCTCGTGGTGGAAGCGGACCCGGCCGGGCGCGAGTTCCTCGGCGCGGGCGCGCAGGACCGGCTCCAGGCGGATCTGGGGCAGGTTGGCTTGCCGCTCGGGGCTCGCCGCGAGCCACTCGGGGGAGCGGCCGCCGGCTCCCCAGGCCTCCATCCTGGCGACCCTGCGGCCGTAGTCCTCGTGGTCGCCGGCCAGGCCGGCGTACCAGGCGGTGTGGGACATCTGCTCGGCCGGAGTGGAGGCGGCGTAGATGGTGTCGGCCACGCCGGCGTCGCGCATGACTTCCATGGCGCGTTGGTTCAGGACGTGGGCCTTGGGCAGGACGGAGGTGCTGGGCCAGGCGGTGACCAGCAAGGACTCGATACCCATGCGGCTGAGCAGCATGGAGGCGGTGAGCCCTGCACCGCCTCCGCCGACGATGAGGACGGGGACGTCGAGGTCGTTCATTGGGTACTCCATGGGGTGTCGCGGCTCGGGGCCATGGGGTGGGGGAGGGCTCAGGGAGCGGCGGGGAACAGCGCCAAGAGCGTTTCCCGATCGATTGATCGAGGCGGGGTGCCGGTCCCGTTCGCGGCGGATCGAGCGAGATACGGCGCGTACGGTCCGGACAGCACGGTGAGGCTGATGGAGGCCGGCCGTGCCGAGTGAGGGGCCCTGCGGGCCTGGGCGGCCAAGGCGGCCTGCGGCGGTGCTGAGAGTGGAAGCTGGGCGGTCACGGACATGCCGACCGGCAACAGGGTGTGTGGTCGGCTAGCCGCCGGCCAGCAGTACGAGATGGGCTCCGGCCAGGGCGCCCACGATGACGGCCGGCAGGCAGCGGGCCGCCGGATCGCCGCTGCGCAGGTGGACGACGACGGCTCCGGCCATGAGCAGCACCAGGCCCGTCGAGGCGGCGGCACCGAGCGCGGTGATCCGTAGGCCGAGCAGCAGACCGGCTGCTGCCGCCACCTCCAGAGCACCCAGCAGACGGTAGTGGGCGGTGGTCATGCCGACGTGGGCCGCGGCCTGGCGCATCGCGGGGACGGCTGCGAGCTTGGCCGATCCGAGCACGAGGAAGATTGCTGCGAGGAGGACGGCGAGGACGATGGCGGTGGTGCTCACGGGGTTTCTCTCTCAGGTGGCTGGGTGGGGGCGTACTGCCAGTGCAGGACGTACCGGTCGAGGGCCGCGGTGACCCTGCGGCGTACCGCCTCGTCGACAGGTACGGGCACCGTGACGCGGACAGCGCCGTCGTGCGGCCGGCACAGGATGCGCTGCGGGTCGCAGTCCGCGCCCTGGGCGACCAGTTCGGCGTGGACCGCGCGGCGGGTGGCGTCCAGGCGAAGGCCGAGCTTGTAGGGCTTGCCGACGGCGGTGAGCGGGATAGCGTCGATCACAAGCACCTCGCGCGGGACTGCGGCGCGCTCGGGGACCCGTTCGGTGGCCCAGGTGAGCAGTTCGGCGGGGTCGACCTGGGCGCCGGGGGCGAGGGTGACGTAGGCGACGGGTACCTCGCCGGCATGCGGGTCGGGACGGCCGACCGCTGCGGCGGCGGTGACGCCGGGGTGGGTGAGGAGGGCGTCCTCGATGGCGGCGGGGTCGATGTTGTGGCCGCCGCGGATGATCAGGTCCTTGGCGCGGCCGGCGAGGTGGATGAAGCCGTCGGCGTCGATGCGGGCCAGGTCGCCCGTGTCCAGCCAGCCGTCGCGGATCTTCCCGGCGGTTTCCAGGCGGGGCCCCTGGGCGGTGTGCTCGCCGACGTACCCGGCGAAGAGGACCGGGCCGCTGATGGCGAGCACTCCGGTGGCACCCGGCGGCAGGTCGTGCCACTCGTCGGTGTCCGGGTCGATGCGTACGGTCTTGACCTGCTGGTAGGGCAGGCGCCGCCCGACGCTTCCGGGACGGGTGTGACCGGGCAGGCCGAGAGCGGAGGCGCAGGTCGCCTCGGTCAGCCCGTAGCCCTCGCACAGCGGGACGCCGGTGTGCTCCTCGAAGGACTCCCGTACGGCGGGCGGCAGAGGCGAGGCGCCGACGGCGGCGAACCGCATGCTGGAGATGTCCGCGTCGACGGGGATATGGGCGAGGACGGAGTACACGGTCGGCACGCCGGACATGGCGGCGATGCGATAGTGCTCCACCAGCTTCCAGAACAGCGGGTACAGCTCGGGATCGCGGTAGCCCAGCGGCCCGGCCCACACCACTTCCCGGCCGCGCAGCAGCGGGCCGATCAGAGTGACGATCAGGGCGTTGACGTGGAACAACGGCAGCGCCGCGAACATCACCGCGTCCGCTTGGAGAGGAATGCTCGCCGCTACCGTCCAGGCGTCGACGACCTCGTTGGTGTGCGTGTGTGCGGCGAGCTTGGGAGTGCCTGTGGTGCCCCCGGTGTGGAAGTAGGCGGCCAGATCATCGGCGGCCGGGGGCTCGATGCCCACCAGCCGGTCGGCGGGATGGGACGCGGCCAGTTCCCTGAGGTAGCCGACGCGTACGCCCTCGAGGGGCTCCAGAGGGAGGGCGGGACCCTCGGCCAGGGTGGGGGCCAGGGCCAGCAGAGTGTCCAGCCGCAGGGCCGCGGCGACCTGCCGGGCCGTGGCCCACACCTGGGCGTCCAGTTGCGGACCGGCGGCGATGAGCACCCGGGCGCCGCCGCGCCGCAGCAGCTGTTCGACGTGCTCGGCCGCCAGGCCCGGGTTGACCGGGGCGGCGACACCCGCGGCCTGCGCGGCGAGCAGGGCGGAGGGAAGCTCGGATGTATTGGGGGAGAGCAGCCCTACGGCGTCGCGGCGGGTGACGCCGAGGGAGCGCAGCAGGTTGGCGGTGCGGTGCACCTGGTCGCGCAGCTGCGCGAAGGTGGCGGTGGCGGGGTGCAGGAAGTGCTCGGCATCGGGCAGCACCGTCAGGGCCGGCCGGTCGGGCCACAGACGGGCGGCCCGGAGCAGGGTGTCGTACGTGGTGGCGGGCAGGCCGCGCTCATGCAGTGGAACGGCCTCGATCGCGGACGGGTCCGCGATGTGCTCGGGTGCGGGCCACAGCAGATCAACAGGGGTGAGGTTCACCGGTGCGCCTTTGCAAGGTGAGGGAGGGGGTCAAGTGGCCGGCCCGGTACGGTGATGTGCCGGGCCGGCCGGTCCCGGGCGGGGGTCCCGGGAGTCGTCAGCGGGCGCGTACCACCGTGCGCTGCTCGCCGAGATCGAGTACGCCGTCGTCGGTCGCGATGCGAGCCGTGACCGCGTCGCCGTCCTTGAGGTAGTCGGGGTTGGCCTGCTGGCGGGCGAAGAACTTCTGCCAGCGCTTGTGCGGGGGCAGCAGGGCGGCAAGCGTGGTCAGGAGCCTGCCGGGGGATTTCAGGGCGGTGCCGCCGGGCGTTCCGGTGAGCAGGACGTCACCGGGTTGCAGCGTCTGAAAGCGGGCCAGCAGGCTGAGGGCGCGCGCGGGTCGGACGATCATGTCGGTGGTGGTGCGGTCCTGCCGGGTGGTCCCGTTGACCTTCAGCGTGAGCCGCAGGTCCGGCAGGCGGGCCAGATCGCCGGCATCGACCAGCAGCAGCCGGGGCCCGAGCGGAGTGAAGGTCGGGTACGACTTGGACTCGTAGAACTGCGTCTTGGGCAGCTGCAGGTCGCGGGCGCTGACGTCGTTGGCGACGACCAGCGCGGCGACGTACTGGGACAGGGCGGCGTCGGTGACCTCGGTGCCGACCGGCAGGTGCGCACCCATCACCAGCCCGAGCTCCACCTCGTAGTCCAAGAAGCGCACGTGCTGGGGACGCACGATGTCCTGGTACGGGCCGCTCAAGGATCCGGACGCCTTGCGGAAGAACGCGGGCGGGACGGTGTCCGGGTCGAATCCGGAATCCAGCGCGTGGGACCGGTAGTTGACCATCTGCGCCACCACCCGGCACGGGGTCGTGACGGGCGACAGGAGCTCCGCTTCTGCGGTGGACGACCCGGCGTCGGGGTCGGTCCTGGCGCGTTCGGCTGCCTCCTGCACGGCCGCACGGTCGGCGAGCAGGCCCGCGGTGGTGTCCGCGTCGGTCATGACGCGGTGCAGCCGTCCTGCGCGGCCCTCGACCCACCAGCCCTCAGTGGTGCGGACGACCTGCATGCTCATTGGCTCTCCTGAGTCCTCGACAGGCGCCGACCCGGCCGCCCCTGAGGAGCAGTCCAGTCAGTAGTGATGAGAGAATCAGTCCAGATGGCAGCGACGTCAATGGCTGTCAGTCCTGATATATTTATCAAGACTGTTGTCGGTGGATAAGGTGAAAGGATGAGCACCGATTTTGAGGGCAAGGGCAACATCGGGACGCCCGGTCGTGCCCTCAACCGCCTGGACCGGCGCAAGGCACGTACCCGGGCTGCGCTGATCGCCGCCGCTCAGCGGTTCCTCGCCGAGTACGGGCGGACCGACGTGAGCATCCAGGAGATCACCGAGTCGGCGGACGTCGGCTTCGGCTCCTTTTACAACCACTTCACCAGCAAGGACGAGCTGTTCGACGCCGCCGTCGCCCTCACCCTGGAGGAACACGGCGTCCTCCTGGAATCCACCGTGGGCGACCTTGAGGACCCGGCGGAGGTCTTCGCCGCCAGCGTCCGCCTGACCGGCCGACTGCAGCGCACCCACACACAGATCGCCAGAATCCTCGTCCGCACCGGCATGCCGTATCTGACCTCCGCGAGCGGCTTGGCCCCGCGGGCGATGCGGGACCTGCGGAGCGCCGCCGAAAACGGACGGCTGGACATCGACGACCCGCAGAGCGCGGTGGCCATGGTCGGGGGCGCCCTGCTAGGAGTACTCCACCTGCTGGAGACCCGCCCGGACCTCGATGCCGCGCATGTCTCAGATCAACTGGCTGCTCGTCTTTTGCGCATGTTCGGAATGACTCGCGCCGAAGCCGAGGAGATCGCCGGTCGGCCCCTGCCCTCGCTGCCCCGGAGCTGACCGGGGCGAGAGGGTCAGGCCCTCGCCGCAGATCGGGCTGACCAGGTTGAACTGCCCGGCAAACGCGGTTGACTGTGGCTCTCCCTTGAGTCAGCCGACGGGCATAGGTGCTGTTCGTGCCGGGCGAGCACGCTCGACATCGGCGGGGGAGAGGCCGGCTCCCGTACGTCTCACACGTATCCGCGCCGTTGTACGAAGTTCAGGGCGATCGCACCGAGCGGGACATTCAGCCAGAAGGTGAGCAGTCGGTAGACCAGGACCGCGGAGGTGGCCTGTCCGGCCGGGACGCCGAGGGCGGTCAGGGCGGCGATGAGGCCGGCCTCGAAGGCACCCAGGCCACCGGGGACGGGGGCTGCGTTGGCGAGCAGACGGGCCGCCATATAGACGGCGCCCACCTGCACGAAGGGCAGGTCGCCGCCGAGCGCGTGGAGGCTCAGTGCGAGGCCGACGATCTGGATGAACGGCAGGCCGAGCGCGCCGACGACACCGACGGCGAGCTTGGCGGGGTCGGAGGCGATGCCGGTCAGTGTGGAACTGGCCGCCTGCAGGAACGGCCAGACCTTCTCGCGCAGGAAGCGGCGGCCCGGCGGGGTGAGCCCGAGGAGTCCTCCGGCGGCCAGGACGAGCGCGATCACTGGCAGAACGTATTTGCCGGCGGGCACCTCAAGGCGCACCCGACCGTGGTGCTGTCCGGCTGCGGCAAAGAACACGGCGGCGACCACCGTGTTGGAGACCGCCCCTGCCAGGCTCTGCATCCCGACGGAGGCCGTGGCAGCCCCTGTCTCGATCCCCGTTCTTTGCAGATAGCGCAGGTTCAGCGCCATGCCGCCCACATTGCTCGGGGTGATCCGGTTCAGGAAGGAGCTCGCGAACTGCACCTGGTACGTAGGCCAGAAGGGCAGCCGTCCGGTGACGCTGCCCAGCTGCAAACAGGTCGAGAACGCCTGCGAGATGAACGTGACGGGCACGATCGCGAGCAGCCACCACCAATCGGCGTCGCGCAGTGCGTCAAGGGCGGCCGGGGCATTGGCGAGCTGTGGCAGCACCAGATGGAGCACCAGAAATGCGCCCAGCAGCCCCAGGACGCTTCTCCAGGTGAACCGGGCGAGCGGGGCCGACTTGGCCGCCGGGGCGTCGCACACCGCGCGCACCTCGTGGGCGAGGTCGTGCATGAGGTTCGGCCGGCCACCGGGGCGCAGAGTGCGCCGGCGGCTGCCCTGCGCGGCTTCGCGGGTGCGGGCCTGGTCGTAGCGCGCCACCTCGCGTCTTGCGGGGCCGATCAGGGCGAGTGGCTGCAGATAGGGCAGGGCGGTCGCCAGCACTTTTGGGCCGAGGCCGGCCAGCGCGCAGGCCGTCGCGCGGCTCGGGCCCATCCGTATGGCGGTCGTGGCGAGAAGTTCGGCCAAGTCGGCGCCAAGGATATCGGGCGGCGCGTTGAGCTGTGCCCGTGTGAAGGCGGTCAGCCGCGGCTTGCCGTCCGGGGCGATCACAATGTGCTCGGGGCGCAACGCCCGGTGCGCCAGCCGGTGTTCCTGCAGGCGGGCCACCGACGTCCACACCATGCCGAGCAGCGCGTCGGTCCATTGGTCGTCGGGGAGGGGGGCGTCTTGCCCGACGGTCACCAACAACGCGCTCGAGCCGGTCACGGGGTAGGCGATGACGGGCTCGACGACCCGGGCGCCGGTGCGGTCGGCGAAGACCAGCATGAGCAGTTCGTGCTCGGACGCGCCGAGCGGTGTCTGCTCGCCGGGGTCGGCGGGATGCCTCAGCAACAGGCGCCGGGCGAGCCGGTGAAACAGCTCGCGGTTGCGGTCCTCGCCGGCCAGGACGCGGACAGTGAGCGGCACGCCCTCGGTGGTCTCGGCGCTGTAGAGCAGCCCCTCACCCCCGAGCTGCCGCTGAGCGGCCAGCAGGCGCAGGGCGGCGAGCGGGATGCCACAGGCGATGAGCGCATGCGCGACGGCCTGGGGCGGCGGACGGTCGGTCGGCCCGCCGGCCACGAGCAGGACCGCCGATCCCGCGGTGCCGCCCACGGCGAGGGAGCCGAAGGCGTCCAGCGGGACGAGAGAGGCGGCCAGCACGCCGAGTGCGGCACAGCTGACGGTCAGGGCCCACAGGGCCCGCCGCCACGGCCGCACCAGCCAAGGTCCTGCGGCGACGACCGCAGAGGCACAGGCCGCCAGATACACCGCGGGCGGCCAGCCCGCGTGCACCAGCCCGCCGCGGCCCACCAAGACCTCCGGCCACAAGCCGGGGCGGCTGTCGGCCAACACGAACCGGATGAGTGCCCAGGCGATCACCGCGCCCAGGGCTATAGCGGGCAGCACGCGCAACACCGCGTCCACGCGATGCCGTACAACGAGAACCGTCAGGGCGGCTGTCGGCGCCAGCATGGCGATCACCTGGAGCGTCCCGATGAGGCCGTCCCGCAGTCCCGGTGACAGCGCCGCGGCCGCGGCGAGCAGACCCTGCTGGGCCTTGCGGGCGAAGTCGCGGGTGGCGACCGCCAACAGCACCGTCAGCCCGAGCGCGGCCAGGGAGGCCAGCAGGCGCAGCACGTCGGCTGCCCGGCGCACATCGTGCGGCGCGGCGACGTCGATGTCGGGCTCGGACCCACCCTGCGCCGTGCCCACGAAATCGGGGGAGAGCAGTGAGTTGTTCCGGTCGGTCATGTCCGGCCGCCGGTTGAGGTGCGAGAACGGCTCATGCGCTCACTCCCTCGCGGCATGTCCGGCTCGACCGGACATGCCTTCACGCTTCTAGGCCCATGCTTCCACGCCGCCGCGGTCGGGGAAGGGGGACGACCGTAGGATCCGCGGCCCTCACTTTCCCGCAGACGGCCGGGCGGTGCCGTCCAGGCGGGCGCGACTCTGTGCGAGCAGCTCCTGGACGCGCCGCTCGACCTCCACAGGGTCGACGCCGAGGGCGCGACCCATGTGGATGGACCACACCTCCGAGCGCACGTTGGTCTCGAAGTCCAGGTCGGCGCGGACGTTCTCGCGGGCGGCCTGGCGGTTCTGGCTCACCATGACGAAGGTGGACAGGAAGATCGCCTCCAGGCTGACGATCATGGTGAGCAGTCCGAAGGGAAACGGGTCCCAGATCGCGCTGTGGCCGAAGACACCTTCGTTGCACACGATCCACACCGTGAACCAGGTGGCGTGCAGATACACGAACGTCATGGTCCCGGCGAAGGCGGTGATGCCATCCGCGATCTTGTCCTGGGTGCCGCGCATCCGCGCGAGAACGTCCTGTTCATTGACGATCCGTACACCCGGCCGCTTCGGCGCAGCGCCCATGGCCTCTCCCTGCCCGGTCTCCGACGAGGAACCGCCGTCAGGTTACGGCGGCCCGGGGGGCTGTGCGCACCGCGCTGACCAACTCCCTCAACAGCACTCCGAGCACAGGCGCGGCCCGCAGGTTCCTGATGACGACGCAGGCTCATCACCGGCACGGGGATCCCGGCACGAACAGCACCGGGTGCGTGCGTCCGGCCGCTACGGCTTCAACCCCACGGCTCGGGCCGTCCCGACCTGTCGGTGTGCAACCGACACTGACCGATGCGCGGAGACGGCTCGGCGTACCCCGCACCGCCGGGGCCTGTGCCGTAGAGCGGGCGACGGGACGACCGGCAGCGTCGGATCGGGGGTGGACCTGCGCGCCGGCGCTGCCCGCATCGTTAAGGAGCTGCAGTCCCCATTCGGTATCTAGGCTTCTACGGCGCCGTCCAGATGGGCATCGAGCAAAGGGCTCTCACGATCTGATCCTTGTCCGGGATCCTCGCCGGTCACGGGGGTTTCATGACCTCATCCCAACAGCCCTGGCTTCTGGCGAGCGGCCCAGGTACGGGCGGAGGAGGATGGAGGGGACCGATCCGACCGCATTCTTCTGGGAGGAGAAGACGTCATGACATTGCCCTCCGATGCATCGGCCACCGGTGCCCAGCGCGGTGCAGAGGCGCAAGAAGACCCCGAAACCGAATTCCTGGGTACATGGGCGAACCTCGGTTGGCAGATCCTGCTCACTACAGGTCTGGCCGCCATCGCCCTAGGTGTCGTGTTCCTCGCTTGGCCGGGGGAAACGCTCCGGGTCGTCGGTGTGCTGTTCGGTACCTACCTGTTGGTCACGGGGGTCTTTCAACTGGCCGCTGCCTTCGGCGCACACGTCCCGGGACATCTTCGGGCCTTGAATTTCATCACGGGAGCGCTCTGCGTCATGCTCGGGCTGATCTGCTTCAGGGGTTCCCTGGAGTCGATCCTGCTCCTTGCCCTGTGGATCGGCTTCGGCTGGCTCCTGCGGGGCATTTTGACGACGGCCACGGCGGCCTCTGCCCCAGCCATGCCGGCGCGAGGCTGGATGTTGTTTTCCGGAATCATCGGCATGCTGGCGGGCACCGCGCTCATCGTCTCGCCATTCACCTCGATCGCGGTGCTCACTTGGACCGCGGCCATCATGGCCATCGTGCTCGGGGTGGTCGAAGTGGTCCACGCAATCAGGATGCGCATCGAAGTCGGCCACCTGGCTCCCGGTCGTGCTGGCGAGCGACGGCATCTGTTCCGTTCTCAGCCGCATCCCCAGCACTGACCGCATAGGCATTCGTCCAGTACACCGGCCGCTCCTGCGCCCACGACCGCATATACGGGCGGCCTTTGAATCCTGATCCAGAGCAGCGGCACGGAGGTGCTGCCGACCGGCGCTGTTCTTTACCGCCGCCGCGCCGTCAGGAGGCAGCGATGCCTTACGTCAGTCGGTTGGTTGGTTGGTTGCAGACTACCCAGAACGGCGAGAGTGGGTGCGCTGATGACTGGTCCCCGGATGGGTGCCCGGGTGGTGATCGTGACGAACCCACACTCGGGCGGTGGCAAGGCTGCTCGTTACAGCCTGATGCAGCGGGCCGAGGACATGGGAGCCCGGGTCTGGATGACCAGCGCGGAACGGGACGCGGCGTCGCTTGCGAGAAGCGCCTGCCGGGAGGGGGCGCAGGTGTTGGGGGTAGCGGGCGGCGACGGCACCGTGTCGGCCGTCGCCGCAGTGGCCGCCGACGAGGACCGGCCACTGGTCGTGGTCCCCGCGGGCACCCGCAACCACTTCGCCCGGGACCTCGGCCTCGACCTCCGGGATCCGGGGCGGGCACTGGACGCCCTGATCGACGGTGAACCCACACAGGTGGACCTGGGGGTGCTCGGCTCGCGTGTCTTCGTCAACAACGTCTCTTTCGGCATGTACGCCGACGCCCTGCTGGAACCCGGATACCGGGACGACAAACCGCGCGCGTTCGCCACGGTGGCCCCCGGCTATCTCAAGGGCGAGCAGTGGGTCGAGGCCCGTATGGACACGCCATGGGGGACCGTCGAGTACCCGCAGGTGGTACTGATCTCCAACAACCCCTACCACCTGGCCACACCGCGCTGGCTGGGGCGCCGCTTCTCCCTCACCACGGGAGAGCTGGGCGCCATCGTCCTCAAGCGCCCGGCACAGGCGCCCCCGGACCTCCTGCGGCACCTGCGCGCCGAACTACGACAGCACAAGCGCGGTGCGAGCCCGTCAGATGATGGGTTGGTCGTCTGGTCGGCTCCCGGCATCACGCTGCACGGTGACGTGCGGCACCTGGACGCGGGCGTCGACGGCGAAGCGGTGCGGCTCCCGCTCCCCGTCGTGTGCGGAATCCGGCCGGGCGCCCTGCGTGTGCTGCTGCCGAAGGACCGGCCGGGGATCCCCCCGGAGCACGCAGTGCGCGGTGGCGCGGTCTACCAGTGAATGCTCTGGCCTGTTGATGTGACGCGGATGGTGGCCTCTTCCACTGCTGGTGTGCCGGCCGCATGCCAGCGGCTGAGTTGATCCTCGACGGCGTCCCAGAGCAGTTCGGGGCCGCCCTGCCGGACGATCCAGCGGCCATCCTCCTTGTGGAGCGCGGCGAACGATCCGGTCTTGGTGTCGATGAGGACGTCGGCGTTGTGCTGGCCGTCGCCCAGTTTCAAACGCTGTGCGCTCGGCACGGCGAACTGCGCGACGAACCGGCTCGTCCAGTCATGCAGGACATCGGCGCCGATGATGGCCTCGCGCTGCTTGCCCACGCTGAGGTCCGGAAGCAGGCCAAGTGAGGGCGCCTGGTGAGGTCGGGCGAGCATGAAACTGACCTGCCCGCCCAGCGCGGGCCCGGAGGCTGTGCCGTCTTCGTGGACGGTCAGACGCACCAGTTCGGAGGCGTTCAGCCAGCCGCCGATGGTGGTCAGGATCTGCCCGCCTGGCCGCATCTGCTGAAGCCAGGCTGCGGGCACGGAGCGTACGGCGCACGTGGCGATGATCCGGTCGTACAGTGCGCCCTGGTCTCCTCCTTGGAGTCCGTCGCCGGTCAACAGGTGCGGATACATACCGAGTCGGCCAAGAGCCTCCCGGGCCCGCGAGGCGACTTCCTCGTCGTACTCGATCGAGGTGACATTGCTGTCGCCCAGGCGCGCGCAGAGCACCGCGGTGGAGTAGCCGGTGCCGGTGCCGATCTCCAAGACCTTCATTCCGGGCTGGACTTGGAGGTCTTCGAGCATGCGCAGGACGAGAGAGGGGAGTGTGCTCGAGCTGGTCGGTTCCCGCATGATCTCGCCGCGGATGTCGGCCGGCTTGATCGTGCCCGCGATCTGCGTGACCAGGGATTCATCGGCATAACACGCTTCGAGCCACCCGTCGCTATCCTCGCAGATGGGGGTCCAGGCGGTCGGTGACGTGCCGGGCATCATGCGGAAGAAGCCGTTGCGGAGGAACTCGTGCCTTGGTACGGCCGCTGCGGCGTCCTTCCACGGTTGTGATCGCAGCGAACCACTGGCGGTCATGGTGTTGATGAGCTGCCTCAGGTGCTGTTCGTGGTCGCTCACGGCTTCCTTTCCAGGAGGTCGGACAGGGCCGCGCACATGGGCAGGCCGGTCTCGTGTTCCAGCCAGTGCCACTGGCCGGAGGGGTTGCATTCCAGGAACCACCATTGCCCGCCGGCGTCCAGGGCGAAGTCGAAAGCGCCGAAGTGGAGCCCGAAGTGGTCCAGGTACTCGTGGAGTGGCAGCTCGATGTCTGTGGGCGTCGCTACGGGGGTGTAGCGCAGGCGGCTGTAGTCGGTTCGCCAGTCCAGGAGATCGGAGTCGATCCGGACGCTGAACGTGTGTCGTCCCATCACGGTCACGCGGATGTCGGCCGTCTTGGGTATGCGCTGTTGGAACAGGTGGGCGGTGCCGGCAATCCGGTCGTCGATGTCCTCCGCGGTCACCTCGGCGATCTTGACTACGGAGGAGACGTCGCCGATCCGATACACGGGGTTCCACAGGGGTTTGTAGATCGTGGGGCCGTGCTGCTTGATGAACGCTCTGGCAGCGTCAGGATTCGACGTGATGAGCGTGCGCGGCACCCGCAGGCCGGCCTTGGCGGCGGCGGCCAGACCGGACGGCTTGAATTCGGCGTCGCCCGTGTAGTGCGGATGATTCACATACAGGCAGTTCGGGAGCGATGCGATCACGCCCCCGAGGCCGTAGCGGGCCTGGGTGATGGCGAACCGTGCGTCCTGCTGGTCGAGGTGCGGGAAAACGAAGCCGCTCGGACGTCGGTAGTACAGAGCGCGGACATGGCCGAGGTCAGCAGTGCGCGAGGGGGTTTCAAGGCGCCCCCGGACGCCGTCCTGAGTGATCTCGGCCTCCACCGACAGTGATGCGGGGAAGTCCCCTGAGTCGAACCGCACGACCGGGATGCCCCGGTCGTGCAGCTCGGCTATCACTACGTCGGCGGTGGGGTCGTACAGGCTCGTGACGACCAGCACCGGGCGCAGATCATTCACTGGTCGCTGTCACTTCCCGTGTCGCTTTCCTGAGTGGATCCGTTGCCGTCAGGGCTGGTCCCGGTGGCCGGCGAGGTGCCGGTGCTGGTGCCGTGGCCGGGCACCTCCATCACCTGGCCCGAGCGGTCGAAGAACACGGCGGTCTGAGTGCTCGGGTCGAGCTCGACCCGGGCGTGTTCTGCAGCCATGGTCGGGTAGGGCGCCATGCGGATGAGCCCCCAACGGGCAGGGGTGATGGTTCCCTTTGGGATCGCCGGGCTTGTGGGCAGCGGGAGACACTTGGGACACCCAGTGCTTCACCTACGACGTGATGGGCGAGCTGGTCCATGCCTGGACCTCAAGCATCACCCCGGACGGCAAGGGCACCGGCTGCAAGGCGGCAAACGGCACAACGTGGGGCCACAACACCACCTACGCCCCCTCCTCGGGCCCGGTCGCCGACGCCCCGGATGAGGCGACGGACACCTCGACCCCTGACTCCTCGCTGACCGCCGCCCTCGCCGCCGGAGCCCCGAACACGTCCACCGTCTCCACCAGCGGGTCGGCCTACCGCCAGTCGTATACCTTCGACTGGCTCGGCAACCGCTCGACGATGACCGAGCACGACACCGCCGACGCCACGAAGAACGTCACCTTCACCTACGGCTACGGCAAGACGGTCGCCGCGAGCGGCACCACCCCGGCGACCACGACGCAGCCCCACACCATGACGGGCATCAGCTCTACCCCGTCCGGCAAGGGCAGCGCCTACACCTACGACGCCACGGGCAACGCCACAGTCCGCGACCTGGCCAGCACCACCCAGCGGCTGGTCTGGACACCGGAGAACAAGCTCGACTCCATTACGGACGACGGCAAGAAGACCACGTACGTGTACGACGCCGACGGCAACCGGCTGCTGGAGAACTCCTCTTCGGGCTCGACGCTGTACCTGGGCGACACCGAACTGACGACCAACGCCTCGGGCACCATCACGAAGGCGTCCCGCTCGTACACCCAGGCCGGCGCCCCGACCGTAGTGCGCACCACAACTAACGGCGCCACAACCGGTCACAAGCTGAGCGTGCTGCTCGCCGACCACCTCGGCACGGCAAACACCACGGTGGACATTGCCTCCGGCCAGACCGTCACGCGCCGGGCCTTCAAGCCGTACGGAGAGGTGCGGGGCGCGAAGCCGACGGCATGGCCGAATAAGCGCAGCTACTTGGGCGTAGGCATTGACGACGCCGGCACCGGCCTGACGCACATCGGAGCCCGCGAGTACGACCAGAACTCAGGGCACTTCCTCTCGGCAGACCCGGTGGTCGACCTCGCGGACCCGCTCCAGATGAACGGATACGCGTACAGCAGCAACAGTCCCGTCAGCAACAGCGACCCCACCGGCCTGTGCGCGGACATCGACTGCCCCACTCGCGCGACCCCCAACCACGAGAACAGGACTCCAACCCAGGCTCCCTCATCAGGCCCGCCGAGGTACACGGCGAACTACATCGCGGCGGTCAACGCCGGAAACGTCTACTCGCCCTCCTTCATCAAGACGCACTACGAGATCTACCCGGGCGTCTTCGTCAACCGAAGCTGGAAGTACAAGGAAAAGTACGCGCAGAAGTTCTGGCAAGAGGCCGCGAACTGGTGCCAAGAGGCAGGATCCAACTGCCTGACTCAACCTGCAGAGAATGAGCAAGTCGCACAAACCATCCTGTCCCATATCAAGTTTCTCACTTGTATGCGCCTTGGGCACGAAAGCGGCTGCGGAGGCAAATTTGGGCCAGTGAGCGCGGTCGCTATGATCGCGATGACCGGAGGGTCGGAAGGCCCCGGTGGCCTGAGAGGCGCCATCTCTGATGCTTTCAGGGGGCTCGCTGGCAAGCGGGTAACGACGGGACACATGCCGGATGGTGATGGAAAGCCTCTTGCTCCGGAGATGACCAGCGGCACCGACGAGGGAATTTCTGATACAGCTCAAGAGCTGCTAGAGCAGACCATGGGGAAACCTCGTTCGAACGGGAAGTATGCCTCCATTGCGCATGTTTAGACAAAATATGCTGTAGTGATGAGAGAGAAGGGTATACGAAACGCAGATGTAGTCATCAACAATGCGACCGGACCGTGTCCGGGTATGTACAGTTGCAGGGCATCCGTTGAAGCCATCCTGCCCCGTGGGTCCACCATGACGGTCCACTATCCTGGCGGCAAACAACCCGTACGTCTCGAAGGGAAGGCAGAGCTTCCGTAATGATCCTCAATGCAATTGTCCATGGTGAACGCGTATACGCGGAGACGCCGAAAGAGGTCGCCGACCTCATTGAAGAGGTCATGCACAACCTCTCTTTCGAGAAGGCTGACGGACCGTGGGTTGACCCAGGGGAAGACGCATGGTTTATGTGGGCTGATAAGCGGCTCGGCGAATCGGAATGGCCGGACAATCACTTGCAGGTCGCCGTGAATACTTCTACCGGCTATGGTGGGCTTATCTGGTTTGTCACTGGCGCTGCCGCTGAACGCATGGATGATGAGATTTCAAATAGCATCTGGATCTCCAATAATCCTACGCCTCCCGAATTTGATCCACGCGTCGTCGCCGATCCGGGCTTCCCTCTTTTTCATGATCGTCGTAGCACTATCCCTGTATCGCTTGTTCGTCTTGCGCTAGAGGAGTTCTGTCGCGCTGGAACTGGTGATCGTCCCAATTGCCTCGGATGGGTTCGTGGAGAAATGAATGGGACGCGTCTCGAGTAAATTAACGGACGTAAGTTTTGGGTCTGGTGATGGTGGTGGGGGGGCAGGGCGGCAATGGCGCGCCGCGGGACGGCCGGAAGCCGCTTTCCGTGCCTAATGTTCCCCGGCGACGTCGCTCCTGGCCTGGAACAGCGGATCGCGTTCGACCGCGTTCTGCATTCCTTACGCGCTTTCCAGGTTGGGTAGCGCTTCACAATCCCGCCCTCGACCAGACCAACTGGTTCTTCGAGCGCAGCTGGCTGCGAATTTGATCCGGTTATGCTGTTCACGCCAAGAGATGGTGGTCTCGCCGGTGGGGCGGCGGGGCATCAGGTCGGTCATGGCGAGATGGATCATGGCTTCGGAGCGGTGCGGGTGGGTTTCGTAGTCGCGCGCCAGGCGCCGGTGCAGCATGAGCCGGCCATAGGTCCGCTCCACCGCCCAGCTTTTCGGGATCGGGGTGAATCCCTTGGCCCGGGAGTGCGTTGGGCGATGTCGAGGTCGATGCCGAGGGTGGCGGCGTGCTCGGCGACGTGCTTGCGGTAGCCGCCGTCGACCCAGACCTTGCGCAGAGTGGGGTGGTCGGTGGCCGCCGGCTCCAGGAGGGTGAGGCCGGCGGTGGAGTCCTGGACGCGACCCACCAGGCTCTTGGCCCGGCGGTGAAGGGTGCGAGCGGTTCCTGGACGAGGTCCTCGGGCAGCACCTCCACGGTGCGGGTGCCGATCCGGGCGGCCCGCAACGGCGGCAGGACGGCATTGTCGGCTTGCTGGAGCACGTGATGGGCCAGGGTGCGCAGCGCTCCGTCCAGAGGGGCGGCACCGTCGGATTCGGCGGCCGCCGCCAACTGGGCTTCCGCAGCAGAGGTTTCCGGCGTGACGGCGATCTTCTCGCCGGGCTTGCGGCGCCGACGCTGCAGGGTGCGGCGCAGGGCGAGCGCAGCGGTGATGGCCGCGGCGAGCAGCGCACCGGCGCCGAGCACGATGCGCAGGTTCACCGGGCTGCCCACCGGAGCGGTCCTCGGGCCCTCAGACGTGGGAGAGGGGCCAGCAGCAGGGGACGACTGAGCCGGCGCCGACGGGGGAGCGGAAGAGGACGAAGACGGGTGCTGCCCGGGCTGCTCGGCTGGATCCGTCGACGGTGTGCCGGGCTCCGATGACTGCGGAGCCGGTGTCCGCGTCTGGCTGGGTGTCGGCGCCGGCGTGTTTCCCGTGCCCGCGCCGGGCGTGGGGGTGGTGGCGGGGTAGTGAGGGCCCGGGGAATTCGTATCCGGGTCGTGCGGCTCCGGGTTCTCCTCGCGGTCGTGGTCTGGCGATGATGGCCGGCCGCTCCGGGAGCTGGGCACGGTGACCTGCTGCCCGGCGTAGATGACGTCCGGGTCGGTGATCTCGGGCAGCCCGTGCGGCTGCGGCTTGCCCCGGCTGGCCTCGAACAACTGCGGCCAGGCGTCGCCGTCGCCGAGCTCCTCCTGGGCGATCTTCGACAAGTAGTCGCCGGAGTGGACCGCGACGACGTGCCCGCTGCTCTGGCCCTCGGCCGGAGTAAGGTCCTCCAGCTCTGCGCGGATACCCCCCGCTGTCGCGGCCGCGGACGGGTCCGTGGCGGTGTCGGGCAACTTCAGCTGCCAGCCGGGTTGTAGAAAGCTGTTCGCGTGGAAGACCGTGCCGTCGGTCATGGTGCGGCCCTCGTTCAACTCGGCTATCTCCTGCCAGCGTTCGCCGTCTCCCAGTTCGTGCTCGGCGATGGCCCACAGACTCTCCGCAGGACGACTCTCACGGACCGTGTACGCAGGCGAGGCCGGTGTGCCCGCCGAGGATGCGGGTGCGGCCAGGCGGGCCCGGCCGCTCTGCACGCCGGCCTGCGCGGTGTGCTGGGTCGTCTGCCCGGGATGGCGGGCCGCGGTGGGGGCGGGGGCGGCGTGGGCGTCGGAGGCCAGAGCGGAGTTGGCGGGCAGCAGGATGAGGATGCTGCCGATCAGCAAGGCCGCGGCGCGCTGGGCGGTGCTCATCCCGCGCGGGGCGTGCCAGGTGTGGCCCCGCAGCTGTGCGATCAGCTCCCGTACGGCGCAGAACGTGAACTGGGCCCACCCGATCCAGCCCAGGCAGGCGAGCAGCAGCACAAAGACGCTGCCGGTGTCCTGCCTATCCAGCAGGTGCGCCACGTCGTCGTGGGTGGCGGCCCAGATGACGGGGGTGGCCCAGGCCAGCAGCAGCGGCAGCCCGCCGACCGCGGCCGCCAGAACCACAAGACACCGTATCGCCGATCTGGTGGCCCCCTCGCAGCCAGTCGGCATACCCACGGGCCTCGATCCCGAGGGGATCTTCACCAGGACGCTGCTCGGAAGCCCCGCACGTGACGAGCACGTCGACACCCCGCAGTGGCGCTCCGCCGAACTCGGAGCCGTCAACGGGCACGGCAACGCCCGTGGCCTGGCCCGAGCGCTCTCCGTCATCTCGCGGCGCGGCCAGGTCAACGGCCGCCGGCTTCTCTCCGAGGAGACGGTGGACAAGGTGTTCGACGTACAGGTCGACGGAGTCGACCTGTACGTCGGCGTTCCCGTCCGTTGGGGCATGGGCTACGCACTCGCCGATCCGAGGACGATGCCGCACATGCCCACCGGGAGGATCTGCTTCTGGGTCGGTCGGGGCGGTTCGATCGTCATCATGGACCTCGACCGGCGCGTCACGTTCTCGTACACGATGAACCGGGTGGGCGAAGGGCTCCTCGGCTCGGAGCGCACGCACAGCTACCTCAGGCACGTCTACGAAGTCCTGGAGCGAACCGGCTGAGGCGCAGCCGCAGGCCCCGCGTGCGGCGCTGTAGCACACCGTCGCACGCACAGCACTCGTGATCCGGCGCCGCCCAGGGACCAGGTTCCGGGAGAGCCCTGCCCAGGAACGCGAGTGAGCGGCCGTCATCGGGCTGGAGGGGGCGCGCTCCCTCATCCGGGGTGCGGCTTCCGCACCCAGAACGAGCAGTCCGCTGGCGGATGACCCGGTCCCCGGCCGTTGTCGGCTGCCGCCCACCAGCGCTCCGATCCGCGCTGCTCACGTGGCGCGCAGACGGACACATGTCACCCAGGTACCGGCGAACCGACCCGGGCCCCGTCTTTCGGCGCCGTGACGGCGCTCGGGGCCTGGCTCTGCTTCGAGGACGAAGCCGGGTTCTCGATGACGCCGCCCACCGCCCGCACCTGGTCCCGGCGCGGACGCACCCCCGTCATCCGGGTGCGGGGACGCTCTCAGCGCCGCTTCTCCATCGCTGCCCTGGCCTGCTACAAGCAGGTTGAACGCTCACGCCTGATCTATCGGCCCAAGCGGCACGCTGATCACAAACGGGGCGGCAGACGCAGTTGCACCTGGACCGATTACCGCGAGCTGCTGACCGACGCCCACCAACAACTCAGCGCACCGATCGTGGTCATCTGGGATAATTTGAACGCCCATAAGGACGCCCGGCTGCGGGAGTTCGTCGACAGCCATGACTGGATCAGGTGCTACTTCCTGCCGGCCTATGCACCAGACCTCAACCCCGTCGAGGGCATCTGGTCACTGTTGCGACGCAGCAGCCAGGCCAACACCGCATTCACCGACCCCGACCACCTGATGCGCACCCTTCGGCAGGGCCTCCGGCAGATCCAGTACCGCAGCAACCTCGTCGACGGATGCCTCAAGGAAACCGGCCTCAAGCTCACGACATCACGCCAGCAAGGTCAGTAACGCACAGGTCGAAGCCCCCATCTGCGGCAGCGCAGGCGGGGACTTGGCGTGTGGGAGCGGCCTATCCGCCCCAGCAGGATTCGAAACTGCAACACCCTTCTACAGCTTCACCCGCGCCGTGAAGCTGCCGTTGCCCTTGCCGTAATGCCGGTACAGGTTGTGCGACGTGTCCTGGGCGAGCCGGTCACCGATGGCGTCGCCGTTGAGGTCTCCGGCTCTGCAGAGCTACCGTCAGGGCGTGGCGGCCTGGGGCTAGGTCAGCATGGACGCCCTGCGGAGCGCTTCCATGAAGGAGATCATCGGTGTCGGCATCCAACAGATCGCGTGGAGCGACTTCCAGGAGCATCGGGACTGAAGAGCGACTGAGTGGGCCCTTCGAGCAGCCGCCGCTGGCGGGAAACAGCGTACATGATCATCCTGAGGTAGCAGGATGGCACCATGACGACGACACTCACCGAGGCCTGGGCGCGAGTGCGGGCTGCTCTGGACACGCACGCCCCTTCGACAGCACGCGCGGTGCGGGCACCGGCCGGGATGGACGATATAGCTGAGGCTCAGTCCGTGATGAGGCAGACATTCCCCGAAGCGGTGAGGGAGCAACTACTGCTGTTCGACGGGGCGGAGCCGAACCCTGTTACCAGTGTTTTGCTGCCCCCCTTGTACATCCCTGTCGGACTCCAGCGCATGCAGATGCTGTGGCAACGTAAGCGCTCCACCTCGCCGGTCCCGGCCGGGGGAGACTCAGCCGTGGCCGGAGAGCCGTGTCGCGGCTTCCATCCGCTCCTGGTGCCGATCGGAGATGACACCACCGGGGACCTCCTTGTGGTGGACAATCGGCCGGGCGAGCTGCAAGGGAGTGTGCTGACCTGGAGCAGGGACGACGGCCTCTTCGGCACGCCCACCTGGCGCAGTGTGACGGAGATGTGGGCTGATGTGGCGAGCGCGCTGGAAACCGGCTCCGCTCGGGGCACGGCAGACGACGGTGATCCACACTTGACGCGCAACGGGTGTGCTGCAGTGTTCACCGCTGACGGAATTCTCGAGTGGGAGTTCTAGCGGGGCGAGTGTGTCCCCGGCCGCTGTCAGCCGGGGACGCACGATCCGGCTTCAGGGAATGATCACCACATGGAACTCGTCGTTGGGTCCGTCGATGATCCGGTTGTCCGAGTAGTAGGACGCAAGCTGGCTGCCGCCTGCGCCGTTCTCTGTTCCGTCGATGGCCCGCGCCGAGAAGTTCTTCTTCGGCTTGGTCTCGTCGTAGATCGACTGGGCCGATCCTTCATAGGTCGAGGCAAACGGGTACTCGTCGCACTCCAGCCCCTTCGAGGCATAAGAGGTCCTAAGAAAGGCGTTGGACGTGGCGGTAGGTGATCAGACAGGTGGCGAGTCCGAGGAAGGCCTCGTGGATGTCGTCGCGCCGTTCCCAGCGGATGCGCAGGCGGCGAAAGCCGTGCAGCCAGGCGATCGTTCTCTCCACGACATAGCGGAAGATGCCCAGGCCGGAGCCGTGGGGCTGGCCGCGTTCGGCGATGACCGGGCGGATGCCGCGCTGCCACAGCAGCCGCCGGTACTTGTCGTGGTCGTAGCCGCGGTCGGCGAACAGCATGTCCGGCCGTCTGCGAGGCCGGCCGACCACTCCGGCAACAGCCGGGACCTTGTCCAGCAGCGGCAGCAGCTGGGTGACGTCGTTGCGGTTGCCGCCGGTCAGCGACACCGCGAGCGGGATGCCCTGGCCGTCGGTGAGGACGTGGTGCTTGCTGCCCGGGCGTGCGCGGTCGACCGGGCTGGGACCGCTTTTGGGCCCCGGCGAGCCGCCCGCACGTGGGAGGAGTCGATCACCGCCCGCGACCAGTCCAGCTTCCTCGCCGACCGCAGCTTCCTCAGCAGCACCAGATGCAGCTCGTCCCACACCCCGGCCTCGTTCTACGCGGCCAGCCGCCGCCAGCACGTCATCCCCGAGCCGAAGCCCAGCTCCTGCGGCAGGTACTCCCACTGGATGCCGGTGTGCAGCACGAACAAGATCCCGCACAACGCCTGCCGATCCGGCACCCGAGGCCGGCCCTCCACCAGCTTCGGCCCCGGCTCGGGCAGCAACGGCTCGATGAGCGACCATAGTTCATCCGACACGATCCACGGCCGCGACTGTCGTTTCCCCACGACCACACCAACGACCATCCACACCGAAAGTCACATGATCAACAACTTCTGTTAGGAGCTCTAACTGGGGTCGACGGCGAGACACACCTTCACAGCCTCACGCCGATTGGCGTTGTACCTGTTGAGATTCGTCTGGCCGATGCTCTTCTGCAGTCGGTGAAGGGGATCGCTGGCGCTCTGACCAGCCACATGCTTGGAACGGTTGGTCGGCATCGTGTTCTGCGGCTGCGTGAAAGCCGTCTCTATATGGGAGGCCACTGCCCGTTCCGGCGCCGCGGCAGCGGTGCTGTACCGCAGCGGGGATACGTCGTAACTGAGTGCAGCGCCCCCGGAGTGCAACGCATCCGCAGGCTTGTAGTTGGGCAGGTAGGGAGAGTTGTCCCAGCGCAGCCCGAACGAAGAGAACTTCCACTCCGCCAGCGGGTTGGTCTCGACCCAGCCGGGCGGCCACTCAGGCACGAACTTCATGTTCCACACTGCCCATATGCCGTCGTCGGGTGCGAGCCCTTGCCCGGGCGAGGCATTAGTGGAGATCATGAAATGCGGGTTCGCCTTGAGCTGGGCCACCGTCGTCGGAGTCGGGTTAAGGCCGCCCTGCCCCAGGGACACGCCATCGGGAACCGTGGGATGGTTGACCGAGGTACCCACGAGCGTCTCATCGATCGCGTTGGCGCCCGCTGCGTAGAAGTCCGAGAAGTAGTAGTCGAAATGAACCTCTCGCGAGTTCGCCGGCACCGTCGCAATAGCACTGACCGTCATCTGCGAGAAGCCGACCTCCCTGCCGTTGACGTGCCAGGTGGCAGCGAAGCACTGAGACTCGCACATCGCAAAGCGGGACGGGATCCACATACTCGCGTCAGCCGCGGTATGCGCCTTGCACTCCGCGAGCGTCATCGTCCTCTTGGGCACGTCCGTCACGGTGGGACCCAACCGGGGGCCCGGCGCGGCCGCGTTCTCCGCGCTCGCATGAGGCACACTGTGACACCGTCCAGCAGGTGATAGACAATCCTGAGAAGCGAAGTGCATTCTGGACATTTTGTGGCTGCTCGCTGCCAACTCACCCGCCGCCGTCGCACCCCGCCGCGTCGTGCCCCGCGTGCTGCCCGCCGCGGCCGCCGTCGGCCGCGCCTTCGACTGGCATGTCCTGGACGGCGCTGACGTCCGTTCCGCTCTGCTCGAGCTTGTGGTCCGGCTGGGTCTGCTGCTGTGCCGTCGGCCTGCAGCGGGGCGGCCCGCGCCCTGTTGTGGTTCAAAGAGCGACTACCGTCGTGCCTTGGTCCCCATTGCTCAGCTCTTCCAGGGTGTCCGCGCCGAAGCCGTGACCCTCCTCACCGGCGCTTCGGCCCACGCGTTTATCGCGTTGCCTTCGAGATCCGCCGCCCGCTGCGCGCGCGCAACGAGCGGCGTTGCCTTCGAGATCCGCCGCCCGCTGCGCGCGCGCAACGAGCGGCGTTGCCTTCGAGATCCGCCGCCCGCTGCGCGCGCGCAACGAGCCGTGATCTTCGGGGATGCCGGAAGCGTGCGCGCTGAACGTGCTCAGGATCAGGACGGCCAGCCCGCAGCCGGTGATGATCCACCAGGGTGCGGGGCGGACGTCGGCGGCGATCGCGGCGCCGACGACCGCGATGCCGAGGGAGGAGCCGATCTGGCGGCTGGTTGCGGCGACCGCTGCGGCGACCCCGGCCTGGGCGCGCGGCAGGCCGGAGACGGCCGTGTTCGTGATTGGTGCGTTGACGAAGCCGAAGCCGAGCCCGAACAGGGCGTAGGTGAGGGACAGCAGGGCGTGCGAGGGGTGGGTGGAGCGGGTGACCAGGACGGCCAGCAGCCCGCTCGCCGAGATGCCCGTGCCCGCGAGGAGGAGCGGGATGCGGGGGCCTCGGCTGCCGACGATCCGCCCAGACAGCGGCGGGCAGATCAGAGAGAGCACCGCCATCGGGAGCAGGTGCAGCCCGGTGGATAGCGCGCTGAGCCCCAACTGCCGTTGCAGGTAGAGGGTGTTGGCAAACAGGAAGCCGCCCAGTGCCGCGAAGGCGAAGACCGCCGTCGCTGTGGCCGCGCTGAAGGAGGCGCTGCGGAAGAGACGCGGGTCGACGAGGGGTTCGGTACGTCGGTTCTCGTACGGGACGAACCAGGCCAGCGCGCCTGCTGCGGCAATCAGGCAGGCCAAGATCGGTGGTGAGGTCCAGCCCTCGTCAGGGGCTTCGATGATGGCGTACGTCAGGGTGCCGAGCAGGGTGATGACGAGGAGCTGTCCCACCGGGTCGGGCCGGCGGGCCCGGGGCGCGCGGGACTCGGGGACGTACCGCACAGTGAGCGCGAGGGCGGCCAGGCCGATCGGGATGTTCAGCCAGAACACGGAGCGCCAGCCCGCCGACTGCACCAGGAGGCCGCCGAGGATCGGTCCCGTCGCCATGCTGATCCCCACCACCCCGCCCCACACGCCGATGGCCCGTGCCCGCTCCCGCGGCTCGGTGAAGGTGTTGGCCAGGATGGCCATCGCGACCGGGGTGAGCATGCAGCCACCCACCGCCTGCACCATCCGGAAGGCCACCAGCCACTCGAGTGTCGGCGCCAGGCTGCACAGCGCGGACGCGGCGGTGAACAGTGCCAGGCCGAGTTGGAAGATCCGCCGCCGTCCGACGCGGTCGGCCGTGGAACCGGCCAGCGTCAGGAACGAGGCGAGCACGATGGTGTAGGCGTCGAGGGTCCATTGCAGGCCGGAGATGGGGGAGGCGAGGGCGTCCTGCATCGAGGGCAGTGCGACGTTGAGGATGGTGGCGTCGAGACTGACCAGCAGGACGCTCATGCAGCAGATGGTCAGGACGAGCAACTGGTGCCGTCTGCTCCCGGGTTCGGGCATGGCAGGTTCCCTGTTCAGTGGGTCGGCCGGTTGGTGGCGTGCGCGTCCGCGAAGTCCCAGACCACGGGCAGGAATTCGGCCGGCGTCTCGACCTGCGGCATGTGACCGGTGCCGGGCAGCAGTTCGAACCGGGCGCCCGGGACGGCGTTCGCCCAGGCCCGGCCGTAGTCGGCGTCGACGACCTGGTCACTTTCGCCCCAGGCGACGAGCGTCGGGTGGGTGACCTTGGCCAGACGCTCGAGCAGGGTGGGGTCGGCCATGGCGTTCGGGCCGGAGTAGACCTCCAGTGCGGCCCGGTTGGCGACCATGACCGCCCGCTGGGCGTCGGAGAGGGTGCTGGGGTCGAAGCGGAACTTCGAGGGGTCGTGGAAGGAGAGCTGGGCCAGTTCGGCGGGGGAGAGGGGGAAGGTGTCGGCCACGGGGTGGCCGGGGACCTGGATGCCCACGGCGTTGACGAGGACGATACTGCTGATCCGGTCGCTGCCGAGTGCGGCCAGTTCTGCGGCGATCCATCCGCCGATGGAGTTGCCGACGACGGTGACGTCTTCCAGGCCGAGGGTGTCGAGCAGCTGTGCGTAGAGCTGGGCCAGGGTGGGGACGTCCGTCAGCCAGGTGGGGCGGGTGGTGCCGCCGAAGCCGGGGTGGACGGGGGTGATGACCCTGGCCGGCCGCTGCTCGGCGAGGAGCCCGGAGAAGAGGGCGACGGTCTGGGGGCCGCCGCCGCCGTGCAGGAGCAGGAAGGGGTGTCCCTCGCCCTGCGGCCTGCCCTGGACGTCGATGGTGAGGTCGACGTCGCCCTGTGCGAGGGAGAGGGTATGGGTGGTGGTGCCGGTCATGGAGGTACTCCTCAAGTAGGTGGTTCTGCAAGGGGGGTGGGTCGGTGGGCCTTACGCGAAGTCGGTGGCCGGGACCGTGGCGTACCGGCTCATCACCTCGATCGTCGACTCCGGGGTCATCTCCCGGCCGCCTGCGATCATGTCGCGCAGGTCGCGGAAGTACTGCACGTACAGGTCCGGCGTGAAGGTGTTGAGCATCACCGCCGGTTCGTCGCCGAGGTTGGCGAAGGTGTGCGGGGCGCCGGGCGGGATCATCGCGAGGGTGCCGGCCGGGGCGGCGTGGGTGGTCTGACCGATGGTGAAGTGGACGGTGCCGGAGACGACGTAGAAGCCCTCGTCGTGCTGGGCGTGCCGGTGCTGCGGTGGGCCCTGGGTGAGCGGGGCGATGGTGATCTCGCCGATTCCGAGGCGGTGCCCGGTGGTGCTGCCGTCCTCGAGGATGCGGATCCGTGCCGGTCCCAGGTGGATGGTCTCGCCGTCGTCCGGCCCTACCAGGGAGACGTCGTTCATCTTTTTCTCCTTCACGCCTCGGTGCTCGACTCTCGTGAGAGCGGGCTCTCGCGAAATGGAACATTAGAGGGTTGTCTCTCTTCATGCAAGTGAACTCTCATAAGGAGGGTTGGCAGTGATATAGTCTGGGCCCGGGACCTACGGGCACGAATGGGGGCGCACCAATGGCGACACGGACCGGACCCAGCGCGGGCGTGAGCACCGGCCGCAGCAACCAGAAGATGCGTACGCGGACCGCGATCGTCGATGCGGCCCGCCAACTCATCGGCACCGGTGGCGAAGTGACCATGCCCGCGATCGCACGCGCGGCCCTGGTGTCGGAGGCCACCGCCTACCGGTACTTCCCCGATCTCCCCTCGCTGATCAGCGAGGCCCTGGCCGGCGTATGGCCGCCCCCCGCCGACGCCCTCGCACCGGTCGCGGACTCGGCTGACCCCGTCGAACGCATCGCCTTCGCCTGCGAATTCCTGCTCCGCGGCATACTCGCCCGACAGGGAGCGGTGCGCGCGATGATCTCGGCGACCATCACCCGGCCCGAGACGGTGACCAACCGCCCCGGGGTCCGTTTCGGGCTCATCGACCACGCCCTGCTCCCCCTGGAGGGCACGCTCGTGCGGACGGATCCCGAGGCGTTCGCCCAACTCAAGCGCGACCTCGCCGTTGTCGTCAGCGCGGAGGCGCTCTTCACGCTCACCGATCTGTGCGGGCTCGGACCGGACGAGGCCGTCGCCAGCGCCGTACGGACGGCGCGGAGGTTGACAAAGGCCGCGGTGCGGGAGATGTAGTAGCCACCCGGGGTGGCGTTACTTCCCGAAATACTGCCCGTTGTCCAGGCGTTCCGGGCCCGCTCGGTGGAGGGACCGGACGCATCGTCGCCCGTCGTTTCCTCTACGGCGTCCCGGAGGCCGTCGGCGCTGACCCGCCCCGCCTTCGCCCCCTCGGCAATAACGGCGCCAGTACTGCCGTGCAACGCCGGGTCTGCACGGTGTGGTTTCCGGACGTCACCCATGCCCGCGAGGTACAAGGCATCGGGTTCGTGGGGTGGGCCGGGAGGTGGTTGTCTGTCGTGAGCTGGGGTTTATGGGGTTCGCTCGGTCGGTGGGCTTGGCGGGGGTTGTTCGGGATTGCTGAGGGGGGCCTGAAGAGTGGTCGGACGTCAGGACATGATCGCTGCGCCGGTCGACGACAGCAGCGACGGTGCGAAGCAGCGCTGGTCGGTCGATGTCGAGGCGTATCGGAACCTGTGGCCGCCGCCCAGCCGGGGTGCGACCGCCGGATTCCAGGCTCCTCTGGCGGCGGGACACCAGAGGTTGAGGTGGTCGGCTGATTCCCACACGTCGTCCCGGGCATGACCGCACACGCCCGGGGCGCAGGAAACCCTCGCAGCGCCCCGAGGAGGCCACAGGCGCCGACCTAACGGCCTCCCAAAAGTCAGCCGGAATTGAGGCGTGTCAGTCGTCCAGGAGCGGCAGGCTCGCCCGGCCAGGGCGCGCCGCCGTGTGTGCCGGCCGGGAGACCCATCTGAAGCGGGCCGGTCGGTGCTGCGGCACGTTCCGCGCTGCGCACCGCCTGGTCGGGTGTCGGGCAGCCGCTCCGCGCTCTCACGCGCTACGGGATGCGGCAGATGGTCCCAGCGTGCTCCGCGCCCTGCGCCGTCGCTTCTCGTCCCTCGAGTCGCCGTCGCGGAAAGAGCCGTCATGTGACCACGATGTCGTAACGGCGCCGCTCGATGGGTGGCTTGTCCTGTTCCCACACTCGGTGGTGTTCGAGTTGCAGGGCGATCCGGCCCGGCCGTACAGCGGTCACCGTGAACAGTGCGTCGGCTGAGGTACCGAAGGGGCGTCCCTCGAGCTCCTCGGCGGGCGGGCGGCCTTGGTCGATCTTCACGGCGCCAGCATCCCCTTCGGTGCGCCAGGTCCAGGTATAGCCGGCAGCGCCGAGTGCGGGCAGGCGGAGCTGCCAGTGTTCACCGGGTCTGAGGGTGACGGCCTCGTGGTCGGAGTCGCTCATGGGCGGTGTCCGTTCGGCAAGGGGAAGGGGTGTCCCTGGCCGCCCCAACGGGCGGCCAGGGACACCCCTCCTGATTATGCGGGACCGATGAGCACTCCTTCGTGCCAGCCCGCACCGTCGCGCCAGTAGTGCTGCAGTTGGCGGTCGGTGCGGAGCACCACGATTTCGAGGTTGAAGCCGAAACTGCCTTCGACCAGGCCGGTGACCGCGGCCACGTCGTGTCCGAAGACCGCGCTGCACTGCCAGACGCCGTTGGTCTGGTTGCGCCACCAGTGTTGCACTCGACCACCGGCCTCGACACACAGTTCGAAGTTGCCCAGCGACTTCTCGGTCGCCATGCCGTACTGGCCCTGGATCATCACCGGTGGGCTGTCGATGCCGGAGCCGAACAGGGGGCCCGGGTTCCAGGTTCCCCCGTGGTCGTTGTCGCGCCACCAGTGCTGCATCTGGCCGGTTCCCAGGGTGCAGACCAGCTCGAAGTTGCCCTGGACTCCGTAGTTGCTCTGGACCAAAGACGGGCCGCTGTGGGCGACGTTGCCCGCAAAGACCGCGCCGCCGTGCCAACCCGCACCATCCCGCCACCAGTGCTGCAGCTGTCCAGTCGCGAGCCGCACTACGACCTCGAAGTTGCCGGGGGCGCCGTAGTTGGCCTGGATGAAGCCGGGGATGCCAGCCGTGTTGGCCGGGCCGAAGATACCGCCGTCGTTCCACTTGCCGGTGTTCTGGTCCATCCACCAGTGGTGCAGCCGCCCCGAGCCGGTGAGGTAGACGCACTCGAAGTTCCGGTTGAAGGTCGTACTGGTCAGCGTCGGGCAGGCGGCAGCGTCCAACCCGAAGGTCGTTGCCTTCGACCATGGGAATCCGCTTGCAGTTCCGTCTCGCCACCAGTGCTGGATATGCGAGCCGTTGGCGGGGGCGACCATCTCGAAGTTGCGGTGCGCCGCCCCATCGCCGCTCTCGTACAGATTGCCGTTGTGCAGCCGGCGCTTGGTCCACGGGTCGGGGTTGGTGCCGAGTACCCCGTACTTGGCGAACTCGTCGATCCTGACTTCTCCGTATCCGATGAGCACGTAGCCGCCTTCGCCCCACGCTGTGCCCCAGGAGTTCTTGGCGATCCAGTAGCGGCCGACGTCGTCGTATCCGACGATGGCGATGCAGTGCAGACCTGCAATGTGCGAAACGGTCTTGTGGTACACGCCGGTGCGGTACGCGAAGAAGTCGTCGGGCACCTCGATGCAGCAGGTGATCGGGCCCACGGTGTCCAGCCACCGCTTCTGGTCATCGGTTGTTCCCAGTTGGGTGTAACCGTCGATCTTGACGGTCCGCCCGGAGCGGTCGGGCGTCGGGCGGTAGGTCGGGTTGTCCGTCCGGTAGGGCCAGCAGTCGGGGTCCGCAATGCCGTTGGCCTTGATCCAGTCGAAATAGGTGTTCGGCCACGATCCGTCGGGGCAGTGCAGCCCGAGGCCATCGTGCGAGTCGCCCTCTGAGCGCACGCACCACACGTGGTGCTCGATGCGTACCCGGCTCTCGATCACTGCGGCGGTACCGAACGCCACGCACGATTGGCACGGATTCTGGTCCCTAACCTGAGTGACCCAGTTCGTGCCCCAACGGTTACGCCAGTCCACCTGGCTACTCAGCCCCGCCTCGTCGACTCCTGTCTGCGGAGCCGCCCGGGCGATCAGCGCCTCGTCCACCGGGAGCGGGCCGCTCGGAAGCCCAAGGGCGGCGCGGCGCGCCGCGAGCAGGTGGTTGGAGGTCGGGTGGCGCTCCAGGAGCGCGGCCAGGTCGACCTGCGGCACCTCGGCTGCCGGCACCAATTGCTCCTCGCTTGGAACCCCCAGTGCATACACCGGTACCTCCGCGTCATCGGAGATAGCAGGGTTCGCTTGCCATCTGGCCTGGGCTCGATCCAGGCCCTGTCGTATCGCTCCGTAGGTAACCATGCTCAGAAACCTCCTCATTCTCGATTTCGTGGATCCTGCGCATACCAGGGCATCGGTGTGGCTTCGTCATCCTGTGTGGGCAGCCCCGCGGCGCGACTGCGTCGAGACGCCACTTAGACAGACGGGGATCAGGCCGAACGAACGGCGAAGCCCTCCCAGATGGCCTTCTCCACGTTCGACCGTTCCGGCGCTGACGGTTGCTTGAATTGCCGTGGTTCGGTCGTGGTCTCCAGCACACAGAGGTCGTCGTATCGAGCCATGTGAACTCCAGTTGTCGTGCAAGGTGCTTTCCGCCGCAAGGCCTGGAGTCGGCTCGTCGTGTCGAACCACCCTCACCGGATGCCACGATCAGGGAAGCAATCAATAGATGTCTCAGCTGATCGCCGATCCGGAAACGGGTCCCCGCGCGTTTCGATGAGCGCGCACTGCACGGTGGGACCGTCGTGAAATGTTTCCTGTCGCTCTTCGAACGATCCCAGCCGGACGCGGCCGTGGACCCACGAAGAGGCCATCCCCGGCCCTTTTGGCGCAGAATCGTTCGTCCTCGACGAAGCAACTCTGGCCTGTTTCTGGTGTATGTCACGAGGGTCCGCAAGCACCAATGGAGTAATGGTTGTGCGGCCTCTCCCTGAGCTTCTTCCATGCTCTTCTGCGCCCTCAGCGGCAGCAACCAGAGCAGAGTAGCCACCCTTAACTTAAGAGGGCATGACGGCAGGGAGGACGACGATGCCACGCCCGGGCCAACTGATGAAACCAATCAATGACGGGTTTTCCGATCGTATTGCCATCGGGCTGCTTATTCGTTCCTTTCCTCCTGACCTGGTAGATCGGGTCATTGTGGAATGCGGCAGGGCCGGTCAGCGCAACCGACTGCTGCCCCCGCGCACGACGGTCTACCTCGTGCTGACCATGTGCATGTTTCCGCAGGCCAGCTACGGCCAGGTCGCCCACGCCCTGGCCGATGGGCTCGCCTGGGCCACACAGGCACATGGGCCCTCACACCTCCCCACCGGAGCGGCGATCTTCAAGGCGCGGGCACGTCTGGGCGCGGAACCCCTAGCGTCTCTATTCACCGAGTCGACGTCAGCCACCGCATGCGGGCGAGTGGCTATCCGCTACGGGAGATGGAGGCTCGTGGGTCTCGACGGCGTCACACTCGGTGTGCCGAATAGCGCTGAGAACAGGGAGCAATATGGTCCGTCGCCGGCGGCGGAGCGGAGCCGGTCCACCGTCGCTCAAGCAGACGTCATCGCGCTGGCCGAATGCGGCAGCCACTTCATCGCCCGTGCCGCTCTCGGTCACCCCCGGCGTGCCCGCTCTGCGCTCGCACGCGATGTGTGCAAGAGCCTAGCTAGTGATGACCTGCTCCTGGCTGATCAGAAGTTCAGTGACTTGAGCCTGCTGCCCGTAGTGCGGGCGTGTGGGGCGGATGCGCTATTACGGCTCGACGGCTGTCCCCGGATGGTGATGCACAGCGTATTGCCAGACGGTTCCTACCTCTGCGACGTCATCGAACAGAGCGGGCACCGCCGGATACGCGCGGGGATGCTTCGGGTCATCCAGACCGCGGCGCAGCCCCGCAAGGACGCCGGGGCGCCGACCCGTTTGGCAGCACATACGTTCGTCACCACCATTCTCGATCACGAGACCGCTCCTGCCCACAGCCTCGTCTCCCTCTTCCGCCATCGATGGGACCTTGGGGCCTCCTTGCAGACATTCGGGCCGCTGCGGGACGGCTGCCAGCTCATCTTGAGATCGCGATGGCCCGGCGGCGTGGAACAGGAACTATGGGGCTACCTACTCGTTCATCACGCGGTCCGCTCACTACTTCATCCTTAAGTAAATTCGCGGGCCGCCAGGTCAGTACGGGTCTTCCGTCGCGTCCAACAGAGATCTTTCGCGCCGATCGCTCGTCTGCTCGATCCGCACCCCCGGCGCGATCACCAGGTGCATCTGCTCAGTGGTGGCCATCCGGTATTGCGCCACCACCGCCAGCACTGAGCTTGCCCGGCCTGGGATGGCTCCGACATGTGAACGGCAACCGGGCTGTGGCGCTGGAGGAGTTCGTCACGGGCTGGTACTCCGCCGCGGGCGACGTCCCACGCCCATCGCCCCTGCCGCAGCCGTCACAGTCGCTGCCCGATGCAGTGAAACAGCTGTACCGGCTGGGGCGGCAGCGACCAGCCGCACTTGGATCCCACAATCACATCGTCCCCGAACAGGGGGTTGAGGAACATCGGAACGAAAACCGGCGCTAGGCCTCCCGTGCACCTGGGAGCGCTTTGACCTGGACTTCTTCGAGGACGGAGCCTTCAGCAGTCGTGTTGATCACTGACTGTGTGGAGGTCCGGGGTGCCGGTCGAGTTTCTGACGGATGCGCAAGCTGCCGCGTACGCGGCGTACGACGGGGCGCCGTCCCGTACGGAGTTGGAGCGGTTCTTCTTCCTGGACGACGCGGACCGGGAGCTGATCGAGGGCAAGCGGCGGTCCCACAACCGGCTGGGCTTCGCGGCCCAGCTCACGACCGCGCGCTATCTCGGGGTGTTCCTGGACGACCCGACCGACGTTCCGCCGGAGGTCGTCGACTACCTCGCCGAGCAGCTCGGCATCGCGGACGCGTCGGCACTGAAGGCGTATGGGGAACGGGAGAACACCCGGCTGTCCCACGTCCGTGAGCTGCGGAAACTCCTGGAGTACACGGAGTTCGCCGAGGCGGAAGCCGAGTTGCGGGTGTGGGTGGACGCGCGAGCGTGGACGACCGGGGAGGGCCCGAAGGCGTTGTTCGACGCGGCGGTGGGGTGGTTGCGTGAGCGGCGGGTACTGCTGCCCGGCGTGACGACGCTCGCCCGGCTGGTTGCGTCGGTGCGGGAGGCGGCGAACCAGCGGCTGTGGGACAGCCTCTACGGGCTGCTGAGCACCGATCAGCGCGCGGTGCTCGACTCGCTGCCGACCGTGCCGCCCGGTGCGCGGGTGTCGGAGCTGGACCGTCTGCGGCGCGGCCCGGTGCGGATTTCCGGGCCGCAGATGAAGTGGGCGCCTGAGCGGGCGGCGGAGATCGACGCGTTCGGGATGGGTGAGCTGGACGTGTCCGGGATACCGCCGCGGCGACTGGCGGAGCTGTCTCGCTACGGCGTGGACGACAGGCGTCCCTGCTGCGCCGTCACGGTGACTCCCGCAGGCTGGCGACGCTGCCGGCCACCGCGGTCTACCTGACGAGCAGGGCGGTCGACGACGCGCTGGACCTGCTGGAGGTGCTGATCGCGACGAAGCTGCTCGCGCGAGCGGAGCGGGAGACGGCGAAACAGAAGCTGAAGACGCTGCCGAGGATGGAGCGGGCCGGGATCAGGCTGGCGACCGCGTTCCGGGTCGTGTTCGACACCACGAGGGAGCAGGTCGACACCGAGTCCGGGAAGATCAGTCCGCCGGAGGTGGCGACACTGACGGCGATGTGGGAGCGGATCGAGGAGGTGGTGCCGCGCGAGGAGCTGGCCGCCGCGATCGCCGCGCTGTTCGAGCTGGCGCCGCCGATCGACTCGGACGCGGACGAGGCATGGCGGACGATGCTGGTCACCCGGTTCCCCACCGTGCGGCCGTTCCTGGCTCTGCTCGTCCAGGTCGTCGACTTCGGGGCGACCCCGGAGGGGCTGCCGGTCCTGAAGGCATTGAAGTCACTGCCCGACCTGATGGGGCGCAAGAAGGTCGGGCACGACGAGATTGACACGTCGCTGCTGGTGGGCTCGTGGCGGCGGCTGGTACTGAGCGCGCCGCACCTGGAGCCAGGCACGGTGGACTGGAAGGCGTACGCGTTCTGCGTGCTGGAGTCCTTCCACCGGATGCTGCGCCGGCGGGAGGCGTTCGCGAAGAACTCCTCGAAGTGGGGTGACCCGCGGGCGAAGCTGCTGGACGGCGAGTTATGGGAGCAGGTCCGCCCGACGTGCTGGCCTCGCTGAACCTGCCCAGCGAGCCGGGCGAGCACCTGGCGGCGCGGGCCGCGCTGCTTGACGGCACGTACCGGGAGGTCGCCGGGCGGGTGCCGGCGAACTCCCAGATCGTCTTCGACGACGACGGCCGCCTGCACTTCGCCGCCCTTCAGCCGGAGCCCGAACCGGCCTCGCTGCTCGACCTGCGGAAGGCGGTGGAGGCGATGATGCCCCGCGTGGACCTGCCGGAGGTGCTGCTGGAGGTGTTCTCCTGGACCGGCGCCGATCAGGCGTTCACCTCGATCACCGGCGGTTAGGCCCGCTTGCGGGACCTGCACGTGACGGTCGCCGCCCTGCTGGTCGCGCACGGCTGCAACGTCGGCTACACGCCGGTCATCGGCGGGATCGACGCGCTGAAGTACGGCACGCTGTCGCACGTCGACCAGACGTATCTGAGGCTGGCCACCTACCGGGCTGCGAACGCCACGCTCATCGAGCATCAAGCGTCAATCCCCTCGCGCAATCGTGGGGCGGCGGGCTGGTCGCCTCGGTCGACGGTATGCGGTTCGTCCTCCCCGTCCCCAGCGTGTACGCCCGGCCGAACCCGAAGTACTTCGGGCGCCGGGGCGGCGCGACGTGGCTGAACATGATCAACGACCAGGCGGCGGGGCTCGGTGGGAAGGTGGTGGCCGGCACCCCGCGCGACTCCCTGTACGTGCTCGATGTCCTCTACGACCGCGACGGCGGCAAGCGCCCGGAGACGATCGTCACGGACACCGCCTCGTACAGCGACATCGTCTTCGGACTCCTCACCCTGGCAGGGTTCGCGTACGCGCCGCAGCTCGCGGACCTGCCGGACCAGAAGATGTGGCGCATCGACCGCACCGCCGACTACGGCGCCTTCCAGGAAGCGGCCCGCGGCCGTGTCGACCTCGCCCGGATCGAACGCCAGTGGGAGGACATCCTGCGCATCATCGGCTCCATCCATACCGGCGCCGTGCGCGCGTACGACGTGATCCGGATGCTGTCGCGGGACGGTCGGCCCACCCCGCTTGGGGACGCGATCGCGCACTACGGACGGATCGCCAAGTCCCTGCACATCCTGCGCCTCGCCGACGAGCCCGGCTACCGCCGCCAGATCAAGGCGCAGGCCAACCTCCAGGAGGGCCGCCACGCACTCGCCCGGAAGATCTTCCACGGCCGTTCCGGGCAGCTCTACCAGCGCTATCAGGACGGCATGGAGGACCAGCTCGGCGCCCTCGGCCTGGTCCTCCATGCCGTCGTCCTTTTCAACACGCGGTACATGGATGCCGCGGTGAACCAGCTCCGCGCAGAAGGCTTCGACGTCCGCGACGAGGACGTGGCCCGCCTCTCGCCGTTTGTACGGCAGCACATCAACATGCTGGGCCGGTACTCCTTCCAGCTTCCTGACCTGCCCGGCGGACTGCGGCCCCTACGCGATCCGGATGCCAGCGAGCAGTGAGGACCGTCCCGGCCTGACGCACCTGCGTACTGCATGACCCCACGGCCCGGAGTTTCCATTCGCCGCAATGCATCGACTGGGGACTGCGGGCCGACCGGCGAACCCGGGGCAGTGCCCATGATGATGATCTCTACACCGTAGATTAGGCACATGGTGGAGGGGACGCCGGGCACGGCGAGAACGCGGTTACCGGGGAAGCAGAAACGAGGGCGGCACGCCGCCACGAAGTCCGGCGCGTCAAAGAGCGGGCTGATGCGCTCGTCCATGCTGATGGCAGCAGGGACGGTGGTGTCCCGGGCAACGGGCCTGCTGAGAACAGTCCTACAGGCCGGGGCACTCGGAACGGGACTGCTCGCTACGACGTACAACCAGGCCAACGTGGTGCCGGCGAGCCTGTACTTCCTGCTCATCGGAGGCGCGCTGAACTCCGTACTGGTTCCGCAGCTCGTGAGAGCCAGGATGGAGCAGCCCGATGGCGGACGTGCCTTCGAGCAGCGTCTGGTCACCCTCACGATGTCCGTGCTGGGAATCGGCACGCTGCTGGCCGTCTGGGCGGCGCCGCAGATCATCAGCCTCTATCAGAGCGACTCACCGGCCAACCACGAAGCGTTTCAGCTGACGGTGGTCTTCGCGCGGTTCCTGCTCCCGCAGATCTTCTTCTACGGACTGTTCAGCATCCTGGGCCAAGTGCTCAACGCCCGGAACAAGTTCGGCGCGATGATGTGGACTCCCGTCCTCAACAACGTCGTCCTGATCACCATGTTCGGCGTATACCTCGGCATGGTGACCGTCCCGGACTCAGTCCAGGACATCACCCAGACCCAGGTCACGCTCCTCGGCGCGGGCACCACACTCGCCCTCGCGATCCAGGCGCTCGCCCTGATCCCCTTCGCCAGGGCCGCCGACTTCCGCTTCCGCCCACGTTTCGACTGGCGCGGCGCAGGGCTCGGCAAGAGCATCAGCGCGGCCCGTTGGACTCTGCTGTTCGTCCTCACCAACCTCGTGGCCAGCACGGTGGTGACCCGTTACGCCTCCGCCGCAGACACGGCACTGCCCAATGGCGGCGTGGGCTTTTCCGCCTACACCTACGCGCAGACCATCTGGTCACTGCCGCAGTCCGTCATCACCGTCTCGCTGGTCACCGCCCTGCTGCCGCGAATGAGCCAGGCCGTCGCCGAACACCGCCTCGACGACATGCGCGGCGACCTCTCCCGAGCCCTGCGGATCAGCGGCGTCGTCATCGTTCCCGCCGCATTCTTCTTCGTCGCCCTCGGCCCGCAAATGGCGCAGGTAGTCTTCGCTCACGGAGCAGCCCACCCGGCATCCATCGTGCCGCTGGGCCAGATGCTCCAGGCTTTCGGACTCGGCCTGATCCCATTCTCGGCGCAGTACATGCTGCTGCGCGGCTTCTACGCCTTCGAGGACACCCGGACGCCGTTCTGGATGGCCGTGTGGATCAGTACCGCAAACATCGCGCTGGCCACCGCCTGCCATCTGCTGATGCCCCCGCGATGGGCCGTCACCGGCCTGGCCGGCGCCTACGCCGCCTCGTACGCCATCGGCCTGCTCATCACCGCGATGCTGTTGCGACGACGCCTCGAAGGCCGCCTGGACGGCAAGAGGCTGTGCCGCACCTACGGCAAGCTGACGGCTTCTGCCCTCGCGGCGGGAACGCTGGGCTGGTTCGTGGCCCGCTCATGCTCCAGCACCGTCACCTCGACCACCTGGGCACCCGCTCTGGGCCTCACCGCGGGAGGCCTCACGATGCTCCTGGTGTTCGTGCTGCTCGCACGAATCTTGAAGATCAGCGAGCTGCGGAGCCTGCCGGGGCTGGGGTGAGCGCCCGGTCTCGGCTGAGCACCCGCGGCAAGGGTGCTGGATAGTCCGTGATGCGGATCTATCCGGGCCCGCGCCGACGCCTGGTCTGACGGTCAGACAGCGCGCAGTCGAGGGGGGTCAGGCTGCTCCGGCTCGACCTCCGCAACAACCGTGAGAGGAACGGGGGTCTCGGCGTCGGCAGTGTCCTCCGCCCGGCGGCGCAGCTTTGACTTAAGGCTGATCAGCCCGCTCTTGACGTGCGGCGCGGCCTTCATCGCGGCGGCCCCCAGTGCGGCGCCCGTGCCGAGGATCACCAAGGCCGTCTTGGTCCCGTCGAACAGCACGGCGTGCGTGACGAGCGTGTTGTCGTCATCCCGCGCAAGCGGGCTCTCTCCGCCCGGAGTGCTTGACTTCGAGAAGCGTGTGTCGGAGGGACGCCTCGTCAGCATCAGTTCCCAGACCCAGTCACCCCGGTTGAACTCCATGACGCAACTGTAGAGGCGACCAGGCACGCCGCGGCCCCGGAATGCCATGTTCTCCACTTTGGTCAACGGACAAGGACCCGAAGAACCTTTGCCGAGGGCTCCGGGGCGAGAGAGGATGCGTCGATGATCGACACGGATGAGAACCCCGAGGAACAGGTCGCAATCGCTGCGGCGAAGGACGGTGAACTGCGCCTGCATGACCCCGCCGTCCGCGCCTCCGCAGTCGGTGTCCGGCTGTTCGACCCAGATTTCGTCGAGGTCGGTGCCTCCGGGCGGCGCTGGACGTACGAGGAGATGGTGGCGGCCCTGCCCACCCTGCACGGCGAAGCGGACAGGCCGCACATCGAGGCCTCCGGCATGCGCGGGGTGCTCCTCGCCCCGGACCTCGTGCACCTGACGTACGAGAGCGTCATCGCCGGCCGCCGGGCCCGCCGCAGCTCCCTGTGGCGCAGGGGCGACGGCGACGCCGGATGGCGGCTCTACTACCACCAGGGCACCCCCGTCCCCGAGGGCTGAACCGTCCTCGGCTCTACTCCTGAACGAGGTCGTAGACAGCCCGTTGAGGGTCGGTTTTGACGATGAGGCCGTCCGCGCACAGGTCGCGCAGGATCTGCCGAACCCGTTTCTCCGCTGCCCGTTGATCTTCCCACGTGTGACCGTGGGCGCCGAGAGTCTTGATGGCGCGCTGCGGATCCCAGGTGCCGCCCAGGGCGCGAATCGCCTGGGCGAGGACATGCCGGTCGGGATGATCCTTCTTGCGGTGGTTAGCGATGCTGGCAGGGGCACCGCTGTAGTTGCAGTCGGCGCACTTCTCCCACGAGCAGTCCGGATCGGTGACGGCGGCGTGGCGGACGGAATGGTGCGAGCCGAAGCCGTGGGCGTGGAGCAGTTGAGCGACGGACCCGTCGTACTTGAGGGCCATGAGCGCTGCTTCGGCGATTTTGTCGTGGCCGGCGGCGAAGAACTTGCCCAGGCCGACGTCCTTCCCACAGCCGCACCAGCACTTGCCGGTCGGGATGAGGCGAGGCTTCTCACTGCTTGACATGAACCCAAGGTACGATCCTTGGATTGAAGTCAAGGAATGAATCCAAGGATGCAATTCAAGGGTTGCGTCGGCACAATCAGGCGTACAGCCGCACGCCGACTTCATGCACAGCAGGGTCAGCGGCGCGCGTCGCCGGGGGCGAGCAGGCTGGTCAGCTCAGAGATCGCCTCGGGGGACGGCTTGAAGTACCGGCGGACGTTCTCCGGCTTCTTGTGCCGGGACTTGGCCATTAGCATCACGCAAAGCGGGACTGGTTCGACTGAGATTCTTCGCGTGATGTCGCCCTTCTCAGCTGCCGGAACAGCATCAATGCTTTGATCTCGCCAACCACTCCGCCCAGAGATCATCGGTAGGCGCGGGGGAGGGAAGTCCTTCGAATCGCGTTCCCTTGCGTTGTCGGTGGCTGCCCTTACGCTCCAGCCATGGAATTGGTGACGTCACCGTGGGAGTCAGCTGCGCGAGTTGACTACATAGGGGAGCTGGCAAGCAAGGGCGACCTTGCCGAGCTGTCGCGTGCCTTGCTCCTTGCGGAGGACTCATGGCACGAGGGCTTCGGAGTGAC
>NZ_JBITSP010000026.1:0-30344 GCF_044540925.1 Streptomyces sp. NPDC085900
ACGCCCGGTTACATTTCGAACCCGGAAGCTAAGCCTTACAGCGCCGATGGTACTGCAGGGGGGACCCTGTGGGAGAGTAGGACGCCGCCGAACAAATTTTGAGAAAACCCCGCACCTTTCAGGTGCGGGGTTTTCTGCGTTTACAGTGGCTCCATGCGCTATGACCTCGTCATCTTCGACAACGACGGCGTGCTCGTCGACAGTGAGCCGATTTCCAACCGGCTCCTGGCCGCCTACCTGACCGAGCTCGGGCACCCGACGTCGTACGAGGACTCCATACGGGACTACATGGGCTCGGCCATGCACCGGGTTCATGAGCTGGTCCTGGAGCGGACGGGGCGGGTGCTGCCCGAGGACTTCGACGACGTGTTCCACGCGCGTGTCTTCGCCGCCTTCGAGCGGGAGTTGAAGCCCGTGGCGGGTGTCGGCGAGGTGCTGGAGAAGCTCGCGGCGGACGGGGTGCCGTACTGCGTGGCGTCGTCGGGGAGTCATGCGCGGATCCGGGTGGGGCACCGGACGACAGGGCTGGACCGGTGGTTCGGGGAGGACCGCATCTTCAGTTCCGAGGACGTGGGGCGGGGGAAGCCGGCGCCGGATCTCTTCCTGTACGCCGCCGAGCGGATGGGTGTCGCACCCGAGCGGTGCGTGGTCGTGGAGGACAGCCCCCTGGGCGTGCGCGCGGCCGTCGCGGCCGGGATGGACGTGTACGGGTTCACCGCGATGACGCCGGCCGCCAAGCTCGCCCAGGCCACCCAACTCTTCGACGACATGTGTGAGTTGGCAGGGCTGCTCGGCTGACAAATGTCATGCCGAGTCCCGGACGATCGTTTCTACTGCCGCGCGGGTGCCGTCCGCGAAGCTGAACGCATGACGACGAAGACGAGCAAGCAGAACTCCTTCCGGCCGCTGATCATGGACGTGGCGGTGCCCGTCGGGTCCTACTACCTCTTCAAGGAGGCCTTCGGGACCAGCACCTTCGCCGCTCTCGCACTGAGCAGCGTGGTGCCGGCCGTGCGGACCGTGTGGGGCCTCGTGAAGGAGCGGAAGGTGAACTCGCTCGCCGGGCTCATCCTCGTGGTCAACGTGGTCTCGCTGGCGCTGAGTTTCCTCTCGGGCGATCCGCGGCTGATGCTCGCCAAGGACAGCGGGGTCAGCAGCGTGATCGGGATTGCCGTCCTGGTGTCCGTGGCGATGGGCAGGCCGATGATGACCGAGGCGTTCAAGCCCTTCCTGACGCGGGGTGACGCGGCGAGGGAGGCCGCCTGGGAGCAGCTGGCGGCCGGGTCGGCCGCGTTCCGACGGCTGGAGCGGCTCTTCTCCGCGGTGTGGGGCGTGGCGCTGCTCGCGGAGTGCGCGGCGCGGATCGTGGGGGCCTACACCGTGCCCGTCGACACCATGGTCTGGCTCGGCTCGGTCATCCTGGCCGGGGCGATCACGCTGGCCCTCGTCGTCAGCCGCAAGGCCGCCGCCGAGCCCATGGCGCGGATGCTCACCGCCGAGGCGAACGCGACCGCGGAGACGGTCCGGGACGAGATCGCGATCGCCGCCTGAGGGCAACAGCGAGTAAAGCTGAGGAAAATTCATCTTTGGCTGGATCTACCCACAGGTAGCCAGGGGCCCTACGCTCGCCGCCATGACAGATGTGCTGCGGCGCGGCAGGGCCTCTTTGGCGTTCAGCTTCTTCGTGCAGGGCGCCACCTTCGCTCTTCTGGTGACCCGAATCCCGGCCATTCAGGATCGGTACGGCGTCTCCGACGCGCTGCTGCCCGCCTTCCTGGCCGCCGTGCCCATCCTGGCCGGCGTCGGGAGCGTGACGACCGAGCAGTTGGTGAAGCGAATACGGCCCAGTCTGTTGCTGCGGTGGCTGCAGCCGGTGGTGATGCTGGCGCTGATCGGCGTCGGGTCGGGAGACCGGCTGGCCGAGCTGGGGATCGCGCTGGCCGCCTTCGGGCTGGCCGTGGGCGGGCTGGATGCCTCGATGAACATGCTCGGGGTGAGCCTGCAGCGGTCGTACGGGCGCAGCATCATGCTCAGCTTCCACGCCGCGTTCAGCCTGGGCGGGATCGTGGGGGCCTCGCTGGCCTGGGTGGGGGCGCACTGGCATCTCGCGCTGTGGGTGTCGTATCTGCCGGTCGTGGTGGTGCTGCTGCCCGCCGTGCTGGTGGGGAGCCGGTGGTACGTCGACGCGGGCGCCGGCTCCGATGCGGTGTCCGTGGAGGGCGGCGAGGCGCAGTCCGTCGTCTTCAAGCTGCTGCTGCCGCTGTGCCTGGTGATGACCTTCGCGTACATCGGGGACTCGACGGTCTCCAACTGGAGCGCGAAGTACCTGAAGGACGTGCTCGGGAGCTCGGAGCAGCTGTCGACCGTGCCGTACAACGTGTACATGGTGACCACGCTGCTGGGGCGGGCGCTGGGGGACGCGGGGGTACGGCGGTTCGGGGCCGTCGCGGTCGTGCGGCTGGGGGCGGTGGTGGCGGCCGCGGGGTTCGCCGTGGTGGCCGTGGCGCCGGGGGCGTGGGCCGGGATGCTCGGGTTCACGCTGGTGGGGCTCGGACTGTGCGTGCTGGTGCCGCAGACGTTCGCGGCGGCCGGGCGGCTGTTCCCGGGGGCCTCGGACGCGGCGGTGGCGCGGCTCAACGTCTTCAACTACGTCGGGTTCCTGATCGGTTCGCCGCTGGTGGGGGCGCTGGGCGACGCGTGGAGCTACCGCTGGGCGATGTTCGTACCGATGGTGTTGGTGCTGGTGACCCTCGTGTACGCCCGCTCGTTCGCACCTCGGCCGGACCGATACGGTGGCGAGCATGAGCGGCCGCGCACAGCTGATGTGGGACGAGGCAGTAACGGGCTATGACTTCGGTCCGGACCATCCGATGGATCCGATCCGGCTCGCCCTGACCAAGCATCTCGTCGATGCCTTCGGGCTGGACAAGGACGTCGAGGTGGTGGCGGCGAAGCCCGCCGGGGAGTCGACGCTGCGGCTCGTCCACCGGGAGGACTACATCGAAGCCGTGAAGGCGGCCTCGGTGGACCCCGGGGCGGCGGACGGCGGATACGGGATCGGGACCATGGACGATCCGGCCTTCGCCGGCATGCACGAGGTGTCCGCGACGATCGCCGGGCAGTCGGTGGGGGCGGCGGAGGCGGTGTGGCGCGGGGAGGCGTTGCACGCCGTGAACTTCACCGGCGGGCTGCACCACGCGATGCCGGGCGGCGCCTCCGGGTTCTGCATCTACAACGACGCCTCGCTCGCGATCGCGCGGCTGCTGGAGCTGGGTGCCGAGCGGATCGCGTACGTCGACGTGGACGTGCACCACGGGGACGGCGTGCAGGCGGCCTTCTGGGAGGACCCGCGGGTCCTGACGATCTCGTTGCACGAGCATCCGCGGACGCTGTTCCCGCAGACCGGATGGCCGGAGGAGACGGGCGCCGACTCGGCGGAGGGGTCGGCGGTGAACGTGGCCCTGCCGGCCGGTACGGGGGACGCGGGGTGGCTGCGGGCGTTCCACGCCGTGGTGCCGGAGCTGATCGCGGACTTCCGGCCGCAGGTGCTGGTGACGCAGCACGGGGCCGACACGCACTTCGAGGATCCGCTGGCGCACCTCGCCGTGTCGCTGGACGCGCAGCGGGCCGTGCAGGTCGCCTGTCACGACCTGGCGCACCGGTACGCCGACGGGAAGTGGGTCGCGCTGGGCGGCGGCGGATACGCGGTGGTCGAGGTCGTGCCGCGGTCCTGGACGCACCTGGTGGGGATCGCGGCGGGACGTGAGATCGCGCCGGAGACGGTGATCCCCGAGAGCTGGCGGCAGGAAGTCTTCGCGCGAACCCGGCAGTTGGCGCCGGGGCGGATGACGGACGGGCGGTGGCCGGTGTCCTGGGCCGAGTGGGAAGCGGGATACGACCCGGCGGACCGGCTCGACCAGGCGGTGCTCGCGACCCGGCGTGCGGTGTTCCCCCTGCGGGGCCTGCTGGCGTAGGCGTCAGGAGGGCCGTTACGCCGACTGTGCGGTGTTTCCCTGTTCGGGTGGCCGCGGCCGGGCCGGTCCGTCACCATCGCAAGCGTGTTGAGCACCGGAGCCCTGCGCGCTCATCTGCTGGCTGCCCGCCTCGCCGGACCGGTGGCCACCTCGCGCGAGGAAAGCCTGCGGAGCTACCGGCTCTTCGCGGCTCGCGACCCCCGGGTGCTGATCGGGCTCGATCCCGAATGGACATGGAAACAGCGTGATTTGATTGAGTTGATGGCGAGGAAGTGTGGTGTTTCGGCCGATCCGCATCATGTCTCAGGCCATGATCTGATCGATCCCGAGCTGACACTGACCGCTCTGGATGCGTTCGCGGACCGTCTGGCGGCTGCGGCCCAGCGCAGGGCACCTGTGCTCCTCGGCACCGGACACCCGCACCGGCTGCTCGACTTCTACGCCGCCTTGGCGGACGCGCTGTCGGCGGCGGGATGTACCGTCCTCACACCGGCGCATGGTCGCTGTGTCGACATAACGACCCGGTTCGGTCTACGTACGTACAACCTCGAGTACGTACGGCGAGTCGCGTTCGTCCGGGAACCCGGGACGCCCCGCCCCGGTTGTGCGACCGGCGCGCACACGCATTCACCGATGCCGGTTCGCCTCGCCCTGGCCGCGGCCGCCGAGGCCGGCGGGCCGCTGCCCGACCTCGTCATCGGGGACCATGGCTGGGTCTGCGGGGCAGGTCAGCTGGGGTTTGAGGCCATTGGTCTGGCAGATACGGATGACCCCGCGCTCTTTGTGGGGGAGGCTGAGGGGGTCGTGTCCGTCGTCGTTCCACTTGATGACGCTGTGCGGTCTGGTTACTACCGGCCGCTTACCCGCTACGTACTCAATCGAGCGTGTCTGTCACAGTAGGCCGCCGATGGGTGCACCTCTTCCCCACTCGCATCACCCGCCCCTACATTGGGGAGTGAGCACGCAGCGACGAAGAGTCACCGGAAGGGGAAGCCGGTGGCCGTCGAGTGCGGAAGGTTCAGGTGTGTCATGGCTGCTGAGCAGAGGCCTCTGAGCGAGGTTCAGTTCCTTACCGTGGCGGAGGTCGCCTCGGTGATGCGAGTGTCGAAGATGACCGTGTACCGGTTGGTGCACAGCGGTCATCTGCCCGCGATCAGGGTGGGGCGGTCCTTCCGCGTCCCCGAGAACGCGGTTCACGAATACCTCCGCGAGAGCTACGTGGGGGTGGAAACCGCCTGACGACGACGGGTTCGAGGGAGATCCTCAGGGCACTCAGGGATCTCCCCGGACCCCTCGCCGGCACCTCGATTACGACCTCAGCGCTCGGACGGGTAGGCTAGCCCCTCGTAGGTCGTGTGGGCCCATGGCGCCCAAACACCGAGTGATGAGAAGTGAGCGAGGGTAGTCGTGGGCTCTGTTATCAAGAAGCGGCGCAAGCGGATGGCCAAGAAGAAGCACCGCAAGCTGCTCAAGCGCACGCGCGTTCAGCGTCGTAACAAGAAGTAAGGCGACGCGGCGACAGCAGCGTGTTCATGTGGCCCCCCACCGCATCCGGTGGGGGGCCACATGCGTTCTCGGTTCACGGACGTTCACATGGCTTGGTCCGGTCGTAGGTGCTGTGGATGTGGTTACTTCATGCATTGGGCGGTCATCACAGCGCAACATCGACCCGCTAAGTTGGCCACACACGGGGAACGCGGCAGGCTACGACTACCGGATGTGCTGGAAGGAAGGCGCTGATCTTGGGCAAGGTCGTGCTCGTGACCGGAGTGGCCCGCAGGCTGGGGGGTCGGTTCGTCCGACGGATCCAGCGTGATCCGCGGGTGGACCGGGTCGTCGCCGTGGACGCGGTTCCCCCCGAGCACCATCTCGGGGGCGCCGACTTCATCCAGGCCGACATCCGCCAGCCCACCATCGCGCGCGTTCTCGCCGAGACGGGCGCCGACACGGTCGTACACCTGGATGTGACGGCCATGGCGCTGGGCAGCGGCAGCCGGGCCACGGTCAAGGAGACCAACGTCATCGGCACCATGCAGCTGCTCGGTGCCTGCCAGAAGTCGCCGACGGTCAAACGGCTGGTGGTGAAGTCCAGTACGAACGTGTACGGATCCGCCCCCCGCGACCCGGCCGTCTTCACCGAGACGACCCCGCCCAAGTCCCTGCCCTCCGGCGGGTTCGCGAAGGACACGGTCGAGGTCGAGGGGTACGTCCGGGGCTTCGCCCGCCGGCGGCCCGACGTGGCCGTCTGCGTACTGCGCTTCGCCAACATCCTCGGCCCGGCCGCCGACACCCCGCTCGCCTCGTACTTCGCGCTGCCGGTGCTGCCGACCGTGTTCGGCTACGACCCGCGGCTGCAGTTCGTGCACGAGGACGACGTGATGGAGGTGCTCCGGATCGCCTCGCACGAACCGGAGCGGGGCACGCTCAACAGCGGCACCTTCAACATCGCCGGCGACGGCGTCCTGCTGCTGTCGCAGTGCTCGCGGCGGCTCGGCAAGCCCACGGTGCCCCTGCTGCTGCCCGCCGTCACCTGGGCCGGCTCGCTGGTGCGTACCCTGGGAGTGACCGACTTCTCGCCCGAGCAGATCCGGCTGCTGACACACGGCAGGGTCGTGGCGACGGACCAGATGCGGGAGACGCTCGGGTTCCGGCCGAAGTACACGACGGCGGAGACCTTCGCGGACTTCGCCCGCAGCCACGGACCCGGACTCCTGCCGCCGGAGGCCCTCGCGGGGGCCGTCGACCGGATCGCCGCACTGCCCGTCCCGGGCGGTGGCCACCCCCCGACGCAAAGCGCCAACTGAGGAGCGCATCAACGATGGCGGATGCCAAGGTCATTCCGTTCGACGACGACCGGTCCCGCGGGAGCGCCGTACAGCGGCCGCCGCGCCGCCGGGGCGCGGGGAGCCGGCGCAAGACCGCGGAACCCGCGCAGGTCGGAGAGGTCCAGCCCCTGCCCGGCAGGGCTCCGGCGCAGGATGATGTTCCGGTGACGCGTGAGGAACAGCAGCCCGAGAGGCCGCGGGACGAGGGCGGCCTGGAGCGGCGCATCGCGCACGGGCTCGACTTCCTGCGCCGCCGGCTCACCGGCGACTACGAGGTCGACGACTTCGGGTACGACGAGGAGTTGACCGACCAGGTCCTGATGTCCCTGCTGCGGCCGGTGTACGAGAAGTACTTCCGGGTCGAGGTGAAGGGTGTCGAGAACATCCCGAAGGACGGCGGCGCGCTGATCGTCGCCAACCATTCGGGCACGCTGCCGATGGACGGCCTGATGCTGCAGGTCGCCGTCCACGACAACCATCCCGCCGACCGGCACCTGCGTCTGCTCGCCGCCGACCTGGTCTTCATGCTGCCGGTCGTCAACGAGCTGGCCCGCAAGCTCGGGCACACCCTGGCCTGCGCGGAGGACGCCGAACGCCTCCTCGGGCAGGGCGAGTTGGTCGGTGTGATGCCGGAGGGCTTCAAGGGCATCGGAAAGCCCTTCTCCGAGCGCTACAAGCTCCAGCGGTTCGGGCGCGGCGGTTTCGTCTCGACGGCCCTGCGTCAGGGCGTCCCGATCATCCCGTGCTCGATCGTGGGCGCGGAGGAGATCTACCCGATGATCGGCAACGCGAAGACGCTGGCCCGTCTGCTGGGCTTCCCGTACTTCCCGCTGACGCCGACCTTCCCGTGGCTGGGACCGCTGGGCGCGATCCCGCTGCCGACCAAGTGGACGATCCAGTTCGGCGAGCCGATCCCGACGGACGGCTATCCGCCGGAGGCCGCCGAGGACCCGATGCTGATGTTCAACCTGACCGACCAGGTCAGGGAGCAGATCCAGCACACGCTCTACAAGCTGCTGGTGCAGCGCCGGTCGGTGTTCTTCTGAGCTCTCCGGTACGACGTTCTCCGGTACGACGGTGGGGGCGCCCTTCCCGAGAAGGGCGCCCCCACCGTCGTACCGCCTAGGAGCCCTGGTTGTCGCCCTCGATGCCCAGGCCCGGCAGGAGGCCCGGGAGCAGGGGCGGGATGGTCACGTCCGGGTTGGCGCTGGGAGAGCCGGTCGCCGACGGGGACGCGGTGCCGCTGGACTTGGGCGGGTCGAGCAGACCGCCGGTGTTGCCGCCGATCAGGCCGTCGCTGCCGGTGGTGGCCGACCCGCTGGGGCTGCTGGAGTGGCTCCCGTCGGAGGAGCCCTTCCCGGCGCCCGGCGAGGTCGAGCCGTGGCCGGGGCCCGAGGTGCCCGTGGACGCCGTGCTCGAACCACTCCGCCTGCCGTCGCCGCCGCCGCCCTGGGCGGGCGATTGTGGCAGCAGGGACTGCAGCGGGGCGACCTCTTCGTCTATGGCGTCGAAGACCGAGGACACCTCGTCGCTGACGTCGCCGAGCTGGACCGGGAGCTTGTCGCGCAGTGCGCCCCATACCTCGCGGTGCGACCGGGAGAAGGCGGAGAGGGCCTGGATGGGGCCGAGGGAATGCGGGTCGCGCTCGTACGCCTCGTGCAGCAGACGGTGGCCTTCGGAGGCGTCGTGCTGCATGCCGGACAGGGCGCGACGGATCTCGCCGACGGACTCGTGGTCGAGGTGGCCGCCGCGGCCGCGGTCCATCAGCCTGCGTGCCTCGTTCAGCCGGGTCGAGGCGAGGTCCAGATAGGCCTGGCCCTGCTGGTCCGCGCCCTCGGTGAGGTAGTTGAGCTTGAAGTCCTCGATGCCGCGCTTCAGGCCGTAGAGCGAGTCGCCGGGCAGCGCGTCCGAGCTGGCCGCGGCGACTCCGCCGAAGGCTCCCGCGGCGACGCCGACGCTGAGCCCGCCCGCGGCGAGCCCCTTGGTCAGCCTGGAACGGGGGCGTAGTTTGCCCAGCCCGCTCGCCCGGTGCGTGCCCCGGGAGCGATGGGAGCGCTGCTCCGGCACCGAAGGATCCGCCGCCTCGCCACCGGCGCCCTCTTGGAGCATGGCCTCGAAGGCGGCCACCAACTGGGCCCGCTGGACGACCTTGACTTCGGGGTCCATCTGCGGCTTGGGCAGCTCGCCGAGGTCGACCACCAGGGCCAGCAGCTCGGCCTGCTCCGTCCGTGCCGCCGCCGGTGGGGGTGGATCGGACTGCTGAGCCGCCGTGTCCCGGTCGGGCTGCTCGTCCAGGGCCTGGGCGAAGGCGTTCGCCCGCCGGTGCGCCGATACGTTCGCGATCACTGGCGGCACCTCCTCTCGTCATGACGGTCGACTCCCCAGGGGGTCCTGAGGGTTGCACGCCCCGACGACAACCACACGATCGAGTGATCGGAGTCGGCCAGGGAGTGACCACAGGGAGCCTGCATCCCGCACAACGAGCGGCGCGGCACTTGGGTTACGGACGACGGATGATCGGATCGGGAAGTCAACGGACTTTCACTGAAAGTGAGTTGGGTGTCGCGGAGCGTGTCGGGGCTCAGCGGGCGTCGTCCGGCAGGAGCCGGGCGAGGGTCCGCACGGCCCGGTACTGCAGGGTCTTGATCGCGCCCTCGTTCTTGCCCATCACACGAGCCGTCTCGGCGACCGAGAGGCCCTGCAGGAAGCGCAGGGTCACGCACTCCTGCTGCTGCGGGTTGAGCCGGCGGACGGCCTCCAGCAGGGCGGCGTTCGAGAGGGACTCCAGGACGGAGTCCTCCGGGGAGCGCTCGACCTCGTTGGCGTCGAGCATCTCGCCGGTGGTCACCTCCAGCCGGAAGCGGCTCGACTTGAAGTGGTCGGCGACCAGGTTGCGGGCGATCGTGACCAGCCAGGCGCCGAAGTCGCGGCCCTGCCAGGTGAACGTGCCGATGCGGCGCAGGGCGCGCAGGAACGTCTCGCTGGTGAGGTCCTCGGCGGTGGCCTTCCCGCCCACGCGGTAATAGATGTACCGGTAGACGGTGTCGCTGTACTGGTCGTAGAGGCGCCCGAAGGCGTCGGCCTCGCCGGCCTGGGCGCGCTCGACCAGGTCCATCATCCGGGCGCTGTCGCTGTCCGCGGCGGGGCGGCGGGCGGTGGTGCCGGCGGCGGCCGCCCGGCCTCGTCTGCCGACCGCCGCGCTGCCGTCGGCCAGTGCGTAGCACGGACCGACCGGCGCGGCAGCGGCGCCCGCGAGGGCGGGCACGGCGTACGCGGTGGGGACGAAGTCGCGCAACAGGTTGAGGACCGTTGCGCGCAGCGTAGCCAGGCCCGAGGCGTCAACCCCGACGTGTGGGTACACGGGACTCCCAGAGGCAGAGCTTCCATCACGTGCAGTACGGGACCGTTCACCCGTCGTAGCGACGGAGGGGTACCGGATTGCGTCTGAGGAGAATAACGCTTCGTACAGGCGCTGCTACACCGAGTTGCTCAAATCATCGATTACGTCGCTTCTGTAACCGATTGGCGCACGATCAAGTACCAGAGAGTGACCGTTTGTTGATCGAAAAGGTTCGGCTTACGGGTGGGAACGGGGCGTGTTCTGGCCGTGTGCAGCCAATGCGACTGGACAGCGGCCTGCGGGGGTATGACCTGCGGATTGGCTTGTTTGTGCGGACGCTCCGGAAAACGAAAGAGGGGCGTCGCGGATGCGACGCCCCTCTTTCGGCGGTGGTGCGGGTGAACTCAGCGGCGCCGTCGGCTGATGGCGATGGCCGCCGCGGTGCCGCCGGCCACCGCGCCCACGCCCGCCGCCGCCGGGATGCCCACCTTGGCGGCCTTGCGGCCCGTGCGGTAGTCCCGCAGCCGCCAGTCCAGACTGCGGGCGTGCTTGCGGAGCTTGGTGTCGGGGTTGATGGCGTAGGGGTGGCCGACCAGGGACAGCATCGGGATGTCGTTGTGGCTGTCGCTGTAGGCCGCGCAGCGGGAGAGGTCCAGGCCCTCGGCCGCCGCCAGCGCGCGGACCGCCTCGGCCTTCGCCGGGCCGTGCAGGGGTTCGCCGACGAGCTTGCCCGTGTAGACGCCGTCGACCGATTCGGCGACCGTGCCGAGTGCGCCGGTCAGGCCCAGCCGGCGGGCGATCACCTGCGCGATCTCCACCGGGGCGGCCGTCACCAGCCAGACCTTCTGGCCCGCGTCCAGGTGCGCCTGCGCGAGGGCGCGGGTGCCGGGCCAGATGCGCTCGGCCATGTACTCGTCGTAGATCTCCTCGCCGATGGACTGCAGTTCGGCGACGCGGTGGCCCTTGACGATGGACAGCGCCGAGTCGCGGGCCTCCTGCATGTGTTCCGGGTCCTCGACGCCGGCCAGCCTGAACCAGGCCTGCTGCCAGGCGAACTTGGCGAGGTCGCGGGTCTCGAAGAACTTGCGCTTGTACAGCCCGCGGCCGAAGTGGAAGAGGGCGGCACCCTGCATGACGGTGTTGTCCAGGTCGAAGAAGGCGGCTGCCTTGTCGTCGCCCAGCACCGGGAACTCCGGTTCCTCGACGGCGAGGTCGGGGGTCTCCGATTCCTGCGAGGACTTGCGGGCGGCCTCAGCCGAGGCCTCGCCTGCCAACACGCTCCGCGCCGTGGCGGAGCGCCTACGGGGAGTGAGCCATCCGAGAGCGGCCATGACCGTGAGCATAGCCAGTTTGTTCGGTGACTTCGGAGTCGAGAGGTTTGGAGGTTGTGAACTCTCCGCGGCCAGGCCGTTAAACAAGCGGTGCGGCGCGGCCACAATGGCTCGTATGAGTCCCATTTTTCGGCGGAAGGCGCCGGACCCGCAGGAGCGACTGGTCACTCTGGTCCGGAAGCAGGGCTGTCATCTGTGTGATGACGCACAAGTTGTGGTGGAGAAGGTGTGTGGCGAGCTCGGTGTGCCGTGGGAGGAGAAGGACATCGCGCTCGATCCACAACTCCATGACCAGTACTGGGAGCAGATTCCGGTCGTCCTGATCGACGGTGCCCAGCACACCTTCTGGCGCGTCGACGAGGAGCGACTGCGCAAGGCGCTCGCTTAGGATCGAAGGCGTCCGGTCTCGGGGGCGGGGATCCGAAAAGGAGCGTGTGCGGTCTTGCCCCCAAGAACAGAGGAACGGCTGTGTCCGTGCGCCGGTTCCGCGCCGGGGCGCCGGGGGCGCGTGACCCCGGTCACGTTGGCCGGGCAAATCGGACACCATCTTTGTGCACGCGTTCACAAAGACATAGCCTGCTTTCGACGGGGCGGTCCAGGAACGTGTGACCGCCTGCAGCCCCGCTCTACCCGCAGGAGCACCGTGGCAACTGGCCGAACTCACCGACCGGCGACCCGTAGCCGAGGGATTCCCGAGGCCACCGTCGCCCGGCTTCCGCTGTACCTCCGAGCCCTGACCGCACTGTCGGAGCGCTCGGTACCCACGGTCTCCTCCGAGGAGCTCGCGGCCGCCGCGGGGGTCAACTCCGCCAAGCTGCGCAAGGACTTCTCCTACCTGGGGTCGTACGGGACCAGGGGCGTCGGCTACGACGTCGAGTACCTCGTCTACCAGATCTCGCGCGAGCTGGGGCTCACCCAGGACTGGCCGGTCGTCATCGTCGGTATCGGCAACCTCGGCGCCGCCCTCGCCAACTACGGCGGGTTCGCCTCCCGTGGCTTCCGGGTGGCCGCCCTCATCGACGCCGACCCGGCCATGGCCGGCAAGCCCGTCGCGGGCATCCCCGTGCAGCACACCGACGACCTCGAGAAGATCATCGAGGACAACGGCGTGAGCATCGGCGTGATCGCGACCCCCGCCGGCGCCGCCCAGCAGGTCTGCGAGCGGCTCGTCGCGGCGGGCGTCACCTCCATCCTGAACTTCGCGCCGACCGTGCTGTCCGTCCCGGACGGCGTCGACGTACGCAAGGTGGATCTGTCGATCGAGCTGCAGATCCTCGCCTTCCACGAGCAGCGCAAGGCCGGTGAGGAGAGCGCGTCCGGCGACGGCGCGCACCCGGCCGCCGCCGCCCGCAAGGAGTCCGCCGACCAGGGGCCCGACGGGGACGTCCCCGCCGTGATGCCGGCATGAGTCTCCTCGTCGTCGGGCTGAGCCACCGCAGTGCGCCGGTCAGCGTCCTGGAGCGGGCGGCGCTGCACGCGGACGCCCAGGTCAAGCTGTTGCAGGACACGGTCGCCGCCGAACCGGCCACCGAGGCCGCGGTGCTCGCCACCTGCAACCGCATCGAGCTGTACGCCGACGTCGACAAGTTCCACGCCGGTGTCGCCGAGCTGTCCACGCTGCTCGCCCAGCACAGCGGGGTGGGGCTGGAGGAGCTCACGCCCTATCTGTACGTCCACTACGAGGACCGGGCGGTTCACCACCTGTTCTCCGTGGCCTGCGGGCTCGACTCCATGGTCGTCGGCGAGGGGCAGATCCTCGGGCAGATAAAGGACTCGCTGGCCAAGGCGCAGGACCTGCACACCGCCGGCCGGCTGCTGAACGACCTCTTCCAGCAGGCGCTGCGGGTCGGCAAGCGGGCCCACTCCGAGACCGGGATCGACCGGGCCGGGCAGTCGCTGGTCACCTTCGGGCTGGAGCAGCTGGCCCTCGGCGCCGACGTCCAGGAGTGGGCGCGGGGCAAGAAGGCGCTGGTCATCGGGGCCGGTTCGATGTCCTCGCTCGCGGCGGCGACGCTGGCGCGGGCCGGCGTGGCGGAGGTCGTGGTCGCCAACCGGACCGGGGAGCGGGCGGAGCGGCTCGCGCAGATACTCGCCGACGGCGACGACACGGACGTGCTGGCCCGGGCGGTACCGATGGACTCGGTGCCGGGCGAGCTGACACGTGCGGATGTCGTCGTCTCCTGTACGGGGGCCACGGGCCTGGTCCTGACCGCAGGGACCGTCGCTACGGCGGTGCGGGGCCGGGTCGACGACGGCGCGCCGGACATCGCCGCCGACCTGGGACGGGACGCACGGCTCGGCGCCGGCGAGGCTACGCCGCTCCGTGGGTCGGGAGCCGCCCCAAGCGGCACGAACGCCCGCGGGCTGCCGGGCGCGGCCGCCGACGAGAACTGTCCGCTCGACCTCCCCGCCGTACCGGCCACCCCCGGCTTCTCCCTGCTCGGTGAGGCTGCCGTCGCCGGGATGCCCGCCGCCGAGCTGGAGCAGCACGCGGCCTGGGTGGACAACGCGCCGGGACCGCAGGCGACCGGGCAGGCCACCGCGCTCGACCCCGCCGAGGAGGCCGACGCCATCGCCGCGCTCGCCGCCCTCGCCGCCACCGTCGGCCGCATCCCCGAACGCCGTAAGCCCGAGCCCGTCGTCGAGGCCCCACGGCCCGCGCCCGTGCTCTTCGTGCTCGACCTCGCCATGCCGCGGGACGTCGACGCGGCCGTGCACCGCCTGACCGGGGTGCGGCTGGTCGACATCGAGTCCCTCGCCGAGGCCTCAGCGGACGCGCCGATGGCCGCCGACGTCGACCAGGTGCGGCGGATCGTGGCCGACGAGGTCGCCGCCTTCGGGGCGGCGCTCAGGGCCGCGCACATCACGCCCACCGTCGTGGCCCTGCGCACCATGGCCGCGGACGTGGTGGCCGGTGAGATCGCGCGGCTGGAGGGGCGGTTGCCAGGCCTCGACGACAAGCACCGCGCCGAGATCACGCAGACCGTCAAACGCGTCGTGGACAAGCTGCTCCACGCGCCGACCGTGCGGGTCAAGCAACTCGCCGCCGAACCGGGCGGCGCGGGGTACGCGGATGCCCTGCGCACCCTTTTCGACCTCGACCAGGAGACGGTGGCCGCCGTCTCCCGGGCCGACAACGACTCTGAGAACAGCAAGAACCGAGGGCCAGCATGAGTAGCAAGGCACTGAGGCTCGGGACCAGGCGGAGCAGACTCGCCATGGCCCAGTCCGGGCAAGTCGCGGACGCCGTGAGCCAGGTGACCGGACGGCCCGTGGAGCTCGTCGAGATCACCACCTACGGCGACACCTCGCGCGAGCACCTCGCGCAGATCGGCGGCACGGGCGTGTTCGTCACCGCGCTGCGGGACGCGCTGCTCCGGGGCGAGGTCGACTTCGCGGTTCATTCGCTCAAGGACCTGCCCACCGCGCAGCCCGAGGGGCTGACGCTGGCCGCCGTACCGGAGCGCGAGGACCCCAGGGACGTCATCGTCGCCCGGGACGCGCTGAAGTTCACCGACCTGCCCCGCGGGGCGCGGATCGGGACCGGCTCGCCGCGGCGGATGGCCCAGTTGAACTCGTACGCGCGCAGCCACGGGCTCGACATACAGACGGTGCCGATCCGGGGGAACGTCGACACCCGCATCGGATACGTGCGGGACGGTGAACTGGACGCCGTCGTGCTGGCGGCCGCCGGACTCAACCGCATCGGCCGGATCGACGAGGTGACCGACTTCCTGTCGGTCGACACGGTTCTGCCCGCCCCCGGCCAGGGGGCACTGGCGATCGAGTGCGCCGCGGACAACGCGGACCTGATCGCCGCGCTCGGCGCGCTCGACGACCCGTTCACCCGGGCCGCCGTGACCGCGGAGCGGTCACTGCTCGCCGCCCTGGAGGCCGGCTGCAGCGCCCCGGTGGGCGCGCTGGCCGACCTTCTGGCCGACGGGCAGATTGTCAAGGAAATGCGCCTGCGCGGGATAGTCGGCACGACCGACGGCTCGCGCACGGTGCAGCTGTCCACCACCGGTCCCGTGCCCGAGACGTACGACCAGGCAATGGCGCTCGGTCGCGAACTCGCTGCCGAGATGCTTGCCCAGGGCGCGGCCGGTCTGATGGGGGAGCGAGCACAGTGAGCCCCACCACCCTTCCCACCGGCCTCGATCACGGGCACGTCACCTTCCTGGGCGCCGGACCCGGGGATCCGGGACTGCTGACTCTGCGCGCCGTCGAGGCGCTCGCGACCGCGGATGTCCTCGTCGCCGAGGGCGACGTGCTCGACGTGGTGCGCAAGCACGCCAGACACGGCGTCGCCGAGGTGCACACGGACGGGGGCCCTTCGTCGGACCCTGTTCCGGGCACGGGCACACCTCAGCTGGCGGTTGTTGACGGTGCGTCAACAACCGCTGGGGTCCCCGCGGTACGGGATGCCGCACATCTTGTCATGGAGGCCGCGCGGGGCGGCAGGCGGGTCGTCCGTGCGGTGTCCGGGGACCCTGGCCTGGACGCTTACGCCGCCGAGGAGATGCTCGCCTGCGCCCGCGCCGGCGTGCCCTTCGAGGTCGTGCCGGGTGTCGCCACGGCCGTGGGCGTGCCCGCGTACGCCGGTGTGCCGCTGCGTGACGCCGAGGGCGCGGACGTGCGGTTCGTGGACGCCCGTACCGCCTCCGACCGGTGCTGGAGCGAGGTCGGTGCCTCCGACGGGACGGTGGTCGTCTCGACGACGCTGGACTCCGTGGGCGCGGCCGCCGGCGAACTGGTGTCCGCCGGACGCAAGCCCGACACCCCGATGACCGTGACCGTGGCCGGTACCACCACGCGGCAGCGGACCTGGACGGCGACCCTGGGCACCATCGCGCAGACGCTGAAGCAGGCGAAGGTGCTGCCCTCGCCGGACGGCGGCCGGCCGGTGATAGTCGTGGTCGGCGAGCGTTCCGCCGCCGCCCAGCGCGACCAGCTGTCGTGGTTCGAGAACAAGCCGCTGTTCGGCTGGAAGGTCCTCGTGCCGCGGACCAAGGAGCAGGCGGCGTCGCTCTCCGAGCAGCTGCGCTCCTACGGGGCCGTGCCGCACGAGGTCCCGACGATCGCCGTCGAACCGCCGCGCACGCCCCAGCAGATGGAGCGTGCGGTGAAGGGGCTCGTCACCGGGCGGTACGAGTGGATCGCCTTCACGTCGGTCAACGCGGTCAAGGCCGTGCGGGAGAAGTTCGAGGAGTACGGGCTCGACGCGCGCGCCTTCGCGGGGATCAAGGTCGCCGCGGTGGGCGAGCAGACCGCCAGGGCCCTGGTCGCCTTCGGTGTGAAGCCGGACCTGGTGCCGTCGGGGGAGCAGTCCGCCGCGGGGCTGCTGGAGGACTGGCCGCCGTACGACCCGGTCTTCGACCCGATCGACCGGGTGTTCCTGCCGCGGGCGGACATCGCCACGGAGACCCTCGTCGCCGGGCTCATCGAGCTGGGCTGGGAGGTCGACGACGTCACGGCCTACCGGACCGTGCGGGCCTCGCCGCCGCCGGCGGAGACCCGGGAGGCGATCAAGGGCGGTGGCTTCGACGCCGTTCTGTTCACCTCGTCCTCCACCGTGCGGAACCTGGTGGGGATCGCCGGGAAGCCGCACAACGTGACCGTCATCGCGTGCATCGGGCCCGCCACGGCGAAGACCGCCGAGGAGCACGGGCTGCGGGTGGACGTGATGGCCCCCGAGCCGTCCGTGCACAAGCTGGCGGAGGCGCTGGCCGACTTCGGGCTGCGGCGGCGGGCGGCGGCGCTGGAGAGCGGGGACGCGGTGACGCGGCCGAGTGAGCGGAGGCCGGGGGCGCGGAGGCGGCGGACGACCACGTGAGGTCGGTGGGTGCGGGTGGGTGCGCGACCCGGCGCGACGGGGTGCCGCCTCTCCGTGGGTCGGGTGCCGCCCCAGGCGGCACCACTGCCCGCAGGCTGCGCGCGAAGGGGCTGCAAGAGCGCCGACGTTCCGTCGGCAAAGGGGCCCCCGGGCCGGGCGTAGCGTAGAGGTATGACGAAGTACGGATCCTTTCCCGGTACGCGTCCCCGGCGGCTGCGCACCACCCCCGTCATGCGCCGTATGGTCGCCGAGACGCGGCTGCACCCGGCGGACTTCATCCTCCCGGCGTTCGTGCGCGAGGGTGTCAGTGAGCCCGTGCCGATCGCGGCGATGCCCGGGGTCGTGCAGCACACCCGGGACAGTCTGAAGAAGGCGGCGGCCGAGGCCGTGGAGGCCGGGATCTCGGGGATCATGCTCTTCGGGGTGCCGGAGGAGTCGAAGAAGGACGCCTTCGGCACTCCCGGCACCGACCCCGACGGAATTCTGCAGGTCGCCATCCGGGACGTGCGGGCCGAGGTCGGTGACGACCTGCTCGTCATGTCCGACCTGTGCCTCGACGAGACGACGGATCACGGTCACTGCGGGGTGCTGGACGAGCAGGGCCGCGTGGACAACGACGCGACGCTCGAGCGGTACGCCGAGATGGCCCAGGTGCAGGCGGACGCCGGCGCCCATGTCGTGGGCCCCAGCGGGATGATGGACGGTCAGATCGGTGTCGTCCGGGACGCGCTCGACCAGATCGGGCGGGAGGACGTGGCGATCCTCGCCTACACCGCCAAGTACGCCTCCGCGTTCTACGGGCCGTTCCGGGAAGCCGTCGGCTCCTCGCTGCGGGGCGACCGCAAGACCTACCAGCAGGACCCCGCCAATGCGCGGGAGTCGCTGCGGGAGCTGGCGCTGGACCTGGAGGAGGGCGCCGACATGGTGATGGTCAAGCCGGCCGGGCCCTACCTGGACATCCTGGCGCGGGTCGCGGACTCCGTGGACGTGCCGGTGGCCGCGTACCAGATCTCCGGCGAGTACTCGATGATCGAGGCCGCCGCCGAGAAGGGCTGGATCGACCGGGAGCGGGCCATCCTGGAGGCCCTCACCGGCATCAAGCGGGCCGGCGCGCAGAACATCCTCACGTACTGGGCCACCGAAGTGGCGCAAAGGTTGCGCTGATCCGGGCTACGGATGGGGATACGTCAGGCCTCGAATCGGCCACCGACCGGCATCGGAACGTGATCGGTTCGGCAACGGTAGCAACTCGGATTCGTGAACTGGCGTCCCCCTTCCCGCGTTTTCCCCCGGTCTGTGAGGGTTTTGGAACCGACCCGCAGTGGATCTGTCCGAAAAGTGCTCAACCGGTGCGTGCGCGTACCGAATTGACGAGTTCTCGTCAGTGTCCCTACCTTCTGCGCCTGGCCTGATCCGTTCCGGATGGTCCGAACGTCGATCCCTGGGGGACACAAGTGAGCTGGTTCATCGAGGCACTGAAGAAGTACGCCGTGTTCAGCGGTCGCTCGCGCCGCAAGGAATACTGGATGTACGCGCTGTTCGTGGGCATCATCTACGTGGTTCTGGCCATCATCGCCGCCGCGTCGAAGACCCCGGCCCTCTTCATCCTCCTCGGCATCTTCTACCTCGGCATCCTGCTGCCCAGCCTCGCCGTCAGCGTCCGCCGTCTGCACGACACGGGCCGCTCCGGCTGGTGGCTGCTGATCGGGCTCGTCCCGGCCGTCGGCGGCATCGTGCTGCTGGTCTTCACCTGCCTCGACAGCCAGCCGGGTGCGAACCAGTACGGCCCGAACCCGAAGGAAGCGCCTGTCGCGTACGCGGGCTGATCACCGCGCCTCGAGGCCGTCCGGTCGGTGTTCCCGACCGGACGGCCTCTTCGCGTGCTCGGGGACCGGATGCCGCAGCGGCTGCGCGTGACCGGTCGCCGGGCCCTCGTCCCGCACCCCGGTGCCGTCCTTGCATCCCGTCACCGTGAGCGCGAGGAGCGCGAGGGCGGTGGCGGCGAGCAGACGGCGGGTGCGGGGGGCTCGGGCGGACATGGCGGTGCGGGCCTTTCCGTGGGGGTGCTGGGGGTGCCGGGGCCGGCGGTGCCCAGCCTGAGCGGTGATCTCCATGCGGCGCCACACCTCGCGCCGGATTCGGGACGACGATCCTGTGGGACCGCCTCTGACCTGCGGAGACGCTGCGTCCCGCGGGGGTGCCGTGGGACGCCTTCCGGGGCCTTCCCCGGCTCGTCCCGCGACCCGTTGCCGTGAGTCGTGCGGTCGGGCACCATCAACTCCGCTCGGGAGTTAGCTTGTTGACGACCGCCCCTACTCTTCAGGGAGACGCCCGTGCCCGGTGACGCGTTGAGCCAGGACCCCGCGCTGCTCAGAGGACGTATCGACACCACCAAGGCGCATCCCGCCCGGGTCTACGACGTCTTCCTCGGCGGCAAGGACAACTACCCGGTCGACCGCGCCGCGGCCGCCGCCGCGCTCGCCGCCAACCCGCGCGGCTACCTCGACGTACGGCACAACCGCGACTTCATGCGCCGCGCGGTGACCCGGCTGGCGGGCGAGCAGGGCATCCGGCAGTTCCTCGACATCGGCACCGGACTGCCCACCGGGGAGAACGTCCACCAGATCGCCCAGGACATCGCCCCCGAGTCACGGATCGTGTACGTCGACAACGACCCGGTGGTCCTGGCGCACGCCCGCGCCCTGCTCACCAGCAGCCCCGAGGGCCGTACCGACTACGTCGACGCGGACCTGCGCCGGCCGGACGAGATCCTCGAACAGGCCGCCAAGACCCTGGACTTCGGTGAGCCGGTCGCGCTGCTGCTGGTGGCGATCCTGCACTTCGTCGAGGACGCGGAGGCCTACCCGCTGGTGCGCGAGCTGATGGAGGCGTTGCCGGCCGGCAGCCACCTGGTGCTCAGCCACCTCACCGACGAGATGCACCCCGAGCCGGCGCGGGCGGTCCAACGCACCTACACCGAGCGGGGGTTCACCTTCGTGTTCCGCTCCGCGACCGAGGTCGAGCGGTTCTTCGACGACACCCCGGGGGTCACCCTGGACGAGCCGGGCGTCGTGCCCGTCCACCGCTGGCACCCGGGCCCGGCGCCCGCTCCGCCGGCCGTGGAGGAGGCGTACTTCGACTCCCTCGACGACATCGAGAAGATCCGCTACCGCGACATCAACGACGTGACGGACGACGACATCAACGTGTACGGGGCGAGCGGCCGGAAGGCCTGAGACGGGTGATGGCGTCCGGATCGCGGAATGCCGCGTGTAGAGGGCATCTTTCTTTCTAAGCTGCGGCCACGAGCCTTGGCAGAGGGAGCCGCACCATGACCGTCGTCCCACCCGTCTCCGTCCCTGTCCCGCTTCCGCCGCTCGCCGCGCGGGCCCGGACGGTCGGCGGTTCGCCGGTACGGGACATCCTCGCCGTCACCGCCCGCCCCGAGGTGATCAACTTCGCGGGCGGGCTGCCGGCGCCGGAGCTGTTCGACGCGGAGGGGATCGCGGAGGCTTTCCGCGCGGTGCTGGCCGAGGACGCCGGGCGGGCGCTGCAGTACTCCACCACCGAGGGCGAGCCGGTGCTGCGGGCGGCACTGGCCGGCCGCATGTCGGCGCGCGGGCTGCCCACGGACGCCGACGACGTCCTCGTCACCACGGGCTCCCAGCAGGCACTGTCCCTGCTCGCGGCGGCCCTGCTGGAGCCCGGCGACACGGTCCTGGTGGAAAGTCCCTGCTATCTCGCGGCACTTCAGGCCTTCGGCCTCGCCGGCGCCCGGATCGTGCCGGTGCCCGGCGACGAGGAGGGCGTGGACCCGGTGGCGCTGGAGGAACTCGTCCTCCGCGAACGCCCGAAGCTGCTCTACACCGTCCCCACCTTCCAGAACCCGACCGGCCGCACCATGCCGGCCGGCCGGCGGGCCGCGATCGCCGAGGTGGCGGAGCGGCGCGGGCTGTGGATCGTCGAGGACGACCCGTACGGCGAACTCCGCTTCGAGGGCGAGCGGGTGCCGTGGATCGCCTCCTACGAGGGGGCCGCCGAGCGGGTCGTGCTGCTCGGCTCCTTCTCCAAGGTCATGGCTCCCGGCCTGCGCCTGGGCTGGCTGCGGGCGCCCGCCGGGCTGCGCCGGGCCTGCGCGGTCGCCAAGCAGGCGGCCGACCTGCACACCCCGACCGTCAACCAGCTCGCCGCGGCACGCTACTTGGCCGAGCGGGACCTGGACGCGCACGTCGCCCGGGTCGCCGGGGTCTACCGCGAGCGGCGGAACGCGATGCTGGCGGGCCTGGCGGACGCGCTGCCGATCGGCTCGACGTGGTCCCGCCCCGAGGGCGGCATGTTCCTGTGGGCCCGGCTCCCGGAGCCGTACGACACGACGGCCCTGCTGCCCCAGGTGGTCCGCCACGACGTCGCCTACGTGCCCGGAGCCCCCTTCTACGCCGGCACCCCCGACCCCACGACCCTCCGCCTGTGCTTCGTGACCCAGACTTCGCAGGAGATCGGCGAGGGCCTCAGGAGGCTGGGGGAGGGGCTGCGGGCGGTCTGACGGGTTCCTTCGCCTCGCCGGGCGGCTGTTCGTAGAGTCGGGGCATGGTGCATACGGGGAAGTTCGACCTTGACGTCTACCTTCGGAAGATCGGGTGGGAGGGGGAGCCGGGGGCCGATCCGGGGACCTTGCGTGGGGTGCATCTCGCGCATCTGCGGGGGATTCCGTTCGAGAATCTCGATGCCCTGCGGCGGGTGGCGCCCTCGCTGGAGATCGGGGACCTGGTGGCCAAGTTGGTGGACGGGCCGCGTGGGGGTTACTGCTACGAGCACAACACCCTGTTCGCGGCCGCGCTGGAGGCGCTGGGGTTCGGGGTGACCCGGCTGGCGGCGCGGGTGGTCGTGGGGGCGGACCGGATCGAGAGCCGGCCGCGTACCCATATGGCGCTGCTGGTCGAGGTGCCGGGGCAGCCGGGGCCGTATCTGGCCGACGTGGGGTTCGGGGCGATCGGGGCGCTGCTGGAGCCGGTGCCGCTGGTCGCCGGAACGGAGTTCGAGGGCGCCGGGCGGCGGCACCGGCTGGTGACGGTGGAGCATCCGGGGCCGCTGGAGCTGTGGGTGCTCCAGGCGTACGGCGAGGAGAGGGTCGGTGTCGCCTCCGACGGGCCCTGGCAGGCGCAGTACGCGTTCACCCTGGAGCCGTTCGAGCACGCCGACTTCGAGGTCGTCAACTGGCACATCGGCACCAACCCGCGGTCGCCCTTCACGCAGCGGCTGTACGTGCAGAGCGTGAGCGCCGAGCGGCATCTCCTGCTGCACGGCCGGGTGCTGACCGAGACGCGGGCCGACGGTGCCGTGTCCGAGCGGGAGTTGACGGACGAGAGCGAAGCCCGGCGGCTGCTGGAAGCCGAGTTCGGGATCGTCGTGCCCGACGGGACGGCGCTGTTCGGGTGAGCCGGCCGGTCAGTCCCACCAGAAGTGCCAGGACCGCCGGCCGAGGAGCTGTTGTCCGGCGTATGCGCTGAGGGTGCCGGGGCCCTGGAGGACGTTGTCCGGGCAGAACGCGAAGTGCTCGGCGGCCAGGGCCTCCGCCTCGGCGGGCGTGGTGGGCGGCGCGGCGACGGAGACCAGCAGGTGGGCGAAGCCGAGGGCGACGACCCGTGCGCCGTAGCGGTCCTCCCAGGAGCGGAGCACCGCGCAGAGCCGGGCCACGTCGTCGTCGTGGTTCGCCGGGCCCGTCCAGCCGATCGCCGCGGGGATGTCCGCGCTGCGGCGGGCCGGGACGAGAGCGAGCCGGGGCTCCTTGAACGAGCCTGTGCCGCCCGCGACAACGGCCTCAGCGAGCGTGGAGGCGGCGGCGTCGGGGGCGGTGACGTCCACGGCGGCCGCCAGACCCGGCCACTCCTCGCCGTCCGCCGCGCACTCCTCCCAGTGCTCCGCCAGCACGTCCTCCGGGTCGTGGTCACCGGGGTAGGAGACCTCGCCGGGCGCCAACTCCCAGGCGCTCGGCCCTCCGAGGTCACCACCGGCCTCGACGAGCACGGGCAGCAGACCGGCCGCAGGCGCGGTGCGCTGCAGCGCCTCCCAGCCGCCGGGCGCCGCCTGCTCGTCCGCGAGCCACAGGAGGGGTTCGTGCCAGGGCCCCTCGACGGTCTCGTCGACCAGTCGGCCGGGAGGCAGGGCGAGACCGAGGGCGCCGAGACGGGGGAGCGGGTTGGGAAGTGTCGCCATGCCGGTGACTGTAGGGGCAGGCACTGACAACGGCCGCACCGGCCGCCCACTGAACCGTCAGCGCAGCGCGGAGGCCATGACGGTCGTCACCACCGCGCGGACGGCCGAGGCGTCCGGCGCGGGGCTCTCCCGGTCCGCGTACAGCAGGTGCGCCGCGCCGAGCAGGGTGGGGGCGAGTACGGCCGGATCGGCGCCGGGCGCGACCCGGCCGAGATCGCGTTCGACGGCGAGGTAGGAGGCCAGCATCGCGGCCGCCTCCGTCAGCAGCGGGATGCCGGCCGCGCAACCGGCCGCCCGCAGCCGGGCGCGCAGCTCGTCACGGGCGATGACCAGGCTCACGACGGCCACCCCGACCGCGTCGAACACCTCGGCCAGGGCGCCGGTCAGGTGGTCCGTGACGGAGCCGGTCCCGGCGGCGGCCCGCAGGCCCGCGGACACCGCGTCCAGCCGTCCGATACGCCCGAGCACCAGCTCCGCGAGGAACGCGTCGAAGTCCGCGAAGTGCCGGTGCAGCACCCCCTTGGCGCACCCCGCCTCCGCGGTCACCGCCCTGCTGGTCAGCGCGCCGGGGCCGTCCCTCAGCAGGATGCGCTCGGCGGCGTCGAAGAGCTGCTGGTGGGGGTCGCGGATGGCCACTCCGGTCGGCATGCGGTCCTTCCCGTACGAAGCGAGTGGGCGGGCGCCCATTGACGAGTGGGCGACTGCCCACCCATAGTGGGCGCATGCCCACTTTACCGTCCTCCGAGGGCACGCCCGAGCCCCACCGCAGCCGCGACATCGCCGAGTCCTTCGGCACGGACGCCGAGCGCTACGACCGGGCCCGCCCCCGCTACCCCGAGGCCCTGATCGCCCGCATCGCCGCCACCGCCCCCGGCCCCGACCTCCTCGACGTCGGCTGCGGAACCGGCATCGCCGCCCGGCAGTTCCAGGCGGCCGGCTGCAAGGTCCTCGGCGTCGAACCGGACGCCCGGATGGCCGAGTTGGCGCGACGGCGCGGCACGGACACGGAGGTGGCGACGTTCGAGGACTGGGAGCCCGGTGAGCGCCGCTTCGACGTCGTGGCCGCCGCTACCGCCTGGCACTGGGTCGACCTCGCCGCGGGCGCGGCCAAGGCGGCGCGGGTGCTGCGGCCGGGCGGCCTGCTGGTCCCGTTCTGGAACGTCGCCGAGACCCCGCCCGACCTCGCGGAAGCCGTCGCCGACGCCGCCGAACGCGTCATGCCGGACTCCCCGTTCGACTTCCGGGCGATCCTCACCCGGTCCATGATCGACGGCTACCAGGTCTTCCTCAGTCGGGCCGCCGACGCCATCCGGGCGGCGGACGGGGCGTTCGGCGAGCCAGAACAGTGGCGGTACGACTGGGAGTTCACGTACACCCGCGACGCCTGGCTGGACGTCCTGCCCACCCAGGGCGCCTTCACCCGCCTGCGCCCCGACCGACTCGCCGAGATCCTGGAGGCGGTGGGCGCCGCCATCGACGCCCGCGGCGGCACGGTCACGATGCCCTACGCGACGCTGGCGCTCGTCACCTGCTCGCGGTGAAGGCGGCCCAGGCGGCCGGAGTGACGCGGAGGGTGGGGCCGGTGTCCGCGGGGTTCTTGGAGTCGCGGATGTGGATGGTGTGGGGGGTGGTGGCGACTTCGAGGCACTGGCCGCCTTCGCTGCTGCTGTAGGTCGACTTGAACCACTGAAGTGCGGTGTTCATGGCTCTCCTAGCAGACGATCCAGCAGGCATCTTGAGTCCTCGATGGTGAGGGCCTGTGTCCGCAGCATCGCATACTTGCGGGTGAGGATGGACACCTCATCGGGGTCGGAAACCCACTGGCTGCCGCGTTGTGACTCGGTGTAGGCGAGGTGCTGATGGTCGGGCGTCTCAAGGAGGGTGAACGGGCCCGCGTCGCCCGCGTGACTCGTGCGATTCAGCGGCAGGATTTGCAGTGACAGGCACGGGAGTTCGGAGCACTCGCGCAGGAAGCGCAGCTGTTCTCGATGGACTTCGGTTCCTCCCGTGGGCATGAGCAGCGCCGGTTCCCAGACCACGAAGCTCAGGGTCGGAGGGAACCTGCGGTGCAAGATCTCCCGCCGGTCGATGCGAGCGGCGACCTTGGTCTCCAACTCGTCGGCCTCGTAGGGCGGGACACGCCCACTGAGCAGAGCGTGAGCGTAGGCCTCGGTCTGCAACAGGCCGGGAACGACCGCGTTGTCGTACCAGGACAGCGCAATCGCCTCCCGCTCATGCTCCATGTACAGCTCCGCCCACATCGGGAACTGGTCGATCTCCGGCAGGTTGGCCACGCCCGCCGGCAGCGTCCCCTTGGTCTGGAGGATCTCGTCCAGCGCTGTGGCCAGGTCCGGCTTCAGAGTCCGTCTGCCCTGTTCGATCGACGCGATCGTCTCCTCGTCGACCCTGACGAGTTCGGCGAGGGCGCTCTGCGTGAGGCCCGCGGCGCGACGCGCGGCGCCGAGCTGCTTGCCCAGCATCTTCATGGACGTGAGGTTCTTCGGCCGCGGCGGCCTCCTGGCGCTCATGCAGGTCTCCATCCCCCTCGACACGCGTACGTCACCCGGTGCGAACCCGTACAAAAAATCTGTACGGGTTCACGGAGTGATCAACGGTAGTCACTCTCCGCGACTCTCGTCCTGTGAACGACAGGACTCAACTCCCCTGCGTGCGCGAGCGGTTCCTGCGCCGCGAGCGCCGATCGGTGCAGGCCGCGCGGCGGTTCACGGCCGAGAGCCTCACCGGCTGGGACCTCGCCGGGACGGACCGCGCCGACGACGTACTGCTCTGCGTGAGCGAACTGGTCACCAACGCCCTGCTGCACGGCGTCCCGCCCGGCCGCCACTCGCGGCTGCTGCTGCGCTACGACGGGCGGGTGCTGGGCATCGAGGTGCACGACAGCGGCCCCGGCGTGCCCCGCGTCGTGGACGACGGAGACACCGGGGCCGAGGGCGGTCGCGGACTGCTGCTCGTCGCAGCGCTGAGCGACAAGTGGGGTGTGCGGGAGCGGGAGTTGGGTAAGGCCGTGTGGTGCGAGTTCCTCTGCGACCCGCTGCCCGCTCCTGCCGTCAGAGGCGCTCGGGCGTCCTGATGCCCAGCAGGGCCATGCCCTGGTGCAGGGTGCGGGCCGTCATGTCGCACAGGAACAGACGGTTCTCGGCGACGTCCTTCGGCGGTGCCGGCTTGATCACCGGGCACTTGTCGTAGAACGACGTGAACAGCGTCGCCAGCTGGTACAGGTACGCCGCCAGCTTGTGCGGAGCGTACTCCGCCGCCGCCTCGAAGACCGTGTCGCCGAACGCGTCCAGGTGCAGGCCCAACGCCCGCTCCGCCGGAGCCAGTTCGAGCTCGGGGTGGGCCGCCGGCCTCGTCTCGCCCGCCTTGCGCAGGATCGACTGGATACGGGCGTACGCGTACTGGAGGTAGACGGACGTGTCGCCGTTCAGCGAGACCATCTGGTCCAGGTCGAACTTGTAGTCCCGGTTGGGGGACGTGGACAGGTCCGCGTACTTCACGGCGCCGATGCCGACCTGTGCGGCCCGCTCCTGGATCTCGTCCTCGGTGAGGTCCTGGGCCTTCTCGCGGACGACCTCCGCCGCCCGCTGGACGGCCTCGTCGAGCAGGTCCTCCAGCCGTACGGTCTCGCCCTCACGCGTCTTGAACGGCTTGCCGTCCGCGCCGAGCACCGTGCCGTAGCCCATGTTGTGCGCGGTGACGCCGTCGGTCAGCCAGCCGGCCCGCCGGGCCGCCTCGAAGACCATCTTGAAGTGCAGCGACTGACGTACGTCCACGACGTAGAGGAGCGAGGTGGCGTGCAGGTCGGTCACCCGGTTGCGGATCGCCGTCAGGTCGGAGGCCGCGTAGCCGAAGCCGCCGTCCGCCTTCTGCACGATCAGCGGCACCGGCTGGTCGTCCTTGCCGCGGATGTCGTCGAAGAACACGACGAGCGCGCCCTCGGAGCGCACCGCGACACCCATCTCCTCCAGGAGGCGGGCGGTCTCCGGCATGCCGTCGTTGTACGCCGACTCGCCGACGATCTCCTCGTCGCGGATCCGCATGTCCAGCTTCTCGAAGACGGAGTAGAAGTAGACCTTGGACTCGTCGACGAACTGCTGCCACAGCTCCAGCGTCTCCTTGTCGCCGGACTGCAGGGCGACGACCCGCTTGCGGGCCCGCTCCTTGAACTCCTCGTCCGCGTCGAAGACGGCACGCGAGGCCTTGTACACCCGGTTGAGGTTGCTCATCGCCTGCTCGCCGTCGACGTCGGCCGCCGGGGCCAGCTCGCCGGGGTTCTCGAACAGGTACTGGATGAGCATGCCGAACTGGGTGCCCCAGTCGCCGATGTGGTGCCGGCCGATCGTCTTCTCGCCGGTGAAGTCGAGCATGCCGCGCAGCGCGTCACCGATGACCGCGGAGCGCAGGTGACCGACGTGCATCTCCTTCGCCACGTTCGGCTGGGCGTAGTCGATGACCGTGATGCCCGCGTTCTCCTTCAGCGGCACACCGAGCCGGTCGCCGTCCGCGTACCGGGCGGCGAGGTTCTCGGTGATCGCCCGGTCGGCGATCGTGAGGTTCAGGAAACCGGGGCCGGACACCTCGACGTCCTTGATCAGCTCGTCGCCGGTCGCCACCCGCGAGACGACCTGCGTCGCCAGCTCCCGCGGGTTCGCCTTCGCCTTCTTGGCGAGCGCCAGGATGCCGTTGGCCTGGAAGTCGGCCCGGTCACTGCGTCGCAGCAGCGGGTCCGCACCGGCGGCCTCCGGCAGGGTGGCCGAGAGGGCGGACGCGAGCTGCTGCTGGACGGAGTCGCTGAGGGACGTGACCGAGGCCATAGGAAGGGGTGCCGTTCTCCTCGTGGGAATGGATATACCCAGCCAGTATCCCATGGGGGGTAAAGCGGTTTTCCCGGTCGCACCACCGTCTGTGACAATGGAGCCTCACCCGTTCAGAAAGAAGGACGTGCCGATCGTGGCTCAGAGCACCGAGACCACCGACTGGGTCTCCCGTTTCGCGGATGAGGTCATCGAGGAGTCGGAGCGTCGGGCCCCGGGCAAACCGGTCGTCGTCGCGTCCGGACTCTCTCCCTCCGGCCCCATCCACCTCGGCAACCTCCGCGAGGTCATGACCCCGCACCTCGTCGCCGACGAGATCCGCCGCCGCGGGCACCAGGTGCGCCACCTCATCTCCTGGGACGACTACGACCGCTACCGCAAGGTGCCCAAGGGCATCGCCGGGGTCGACGAGGACGCCTGGGCCGAGCACATCGGCAAGCCCCTGACCTCCGTCCCGGCGCCCAAGGGGTCGGCATACCCGAACTGGGCCGAGCACTTCAAGGCCGCGATGACCGAGTCGCTGGCCGAGCTCGGCGTGGAGTTCGACGGGATCAGCCAGACCGCGCAGTACACCTCCGGCGTGTACCGCGACCAGATCCTGCACGCCATGCGGCACCGCGGCGACATCGACGCCATCCTCGACCAGTACCGGACGAAGAAGGCCCCCGCCAAGCAGCAGCAGAAGCCCGTCGACGAGGCCGAGCTGGAGGCCGCCGAGGGCTCGGGCGCGGCCGGCGAGGACGACGGCAGCGGCGGCTCCGCCGGGTACTTCCCGTACAAGCCGTACTGCGGCAACTGCGAGAAGGACCTCACCACGGTCACCTCGTACGACGACGACACCACCGAACTGACCTACTCCTGCACCGTCTGCGGCTTCTCCGAGACCGTCCGGCTGAACGAGTTCAACCGCGGCAAGCTGGTCTGGAAGGTCGACTGGCCGATGCGGTGGGCGTACGAGGGCGTCATCTTCGAGCCCAGCGGTGTCGACCACTCGTCCCCCGGCTCCAGCTTCCAGGTCGGCGGACAGATCGTCGGGATCTTCGGCGGCAAGCAGCCCATCGGCCCCATGTACGCCTTCGTGGGCATCAGCGGCATGGCGAAGATGTCCTCCTCTCGGGGCGGCGTGCCCACCCCTGGCGACGCCCTGAAGATCATGGAGCCGCAGCTCCTGCGCTGGCTCTACGCCCGCCGCCGCCCCAACCAGTCCTTCAAGATCGCCTTCGACCAGGAGATCCAGCGCCTCTACGACGAGTGGGACAAGCTGGACGCCAAGGTCGCCGACGGCAGCGCCCTCCCGGCCGACGTCGCCGCGCACGCCCGTGCCGTGGGCACGGCCGCCGGCGAGCTGCCGAGGACCCCGCGCCCCCTGCCGTACCGGACCCTCGCCTCCGTCGCCGACATCACCGCCGGACACGAGGACCAGGCGCTGCGCATCCTGAGCGAACTGGATCCCGCCAACCCGCTCGGCTCCCTCGACGAGGCCCGGCCGCGCTACGACAAGGCCGAGGCCTGGATCAACACGCACGTCCCCGCCGACCAGCGGACCATCGTGCGCGAGGAGCCGGACGCCGAGCTGCTGAAGTCCCTCGACGAGGCCTCCCAGCAGTCCGTGCGGCTGCTGCTCGACGGCCTCGCCGAGCACTGGTCGCTCGACGGGCTCACCCACCTCGTCTACGGCGTGCCCAAGGTGCAGGCCGGCTTCCCGGCCGACGCCACGCCCAAGGAGCTGCCGGCGGAGATCAAGACCGCCCAGCGGACCTTCTTCGCCCTGCTCTACCACCTGCTGGTCGGCCGGGACACCGGCCCGCGCCTGCCCACGCTGCTGCTCGCGGTCGGACAGGAGCGGGTGCGACGGCTGCTCGGCGAGTAGCCCGCGTCATACGAGAGGGGGCGGGGGGGGGGCCGGCCCCCCCCCCCCCCCCCCGGAATTAGGCGGGCGGGTGTTGGGGCCGACCTTAGCCGCGGGGTCGGGGGTGTGAAAGGTGTGCAAAGCCGG
>NZ_JBITSP010000027.1:0-13014 GCF_044540925.1 Streptomyces sp. NPDC085900
ACGGCACCACCGTCGACTGGACCCAGTCCTTCACCCACCACCCAGCCCACACCGTCGACCTCCCCACCTACCCCTTCCAACACACCCGCTACTGGCTGGAGGCCGGCCGGCGTCTCGACCGGGAGCAGGCCGCAGGTGAGTTGGGCCTCGCTACGGCCGATCACCCGCTGCTCGCTGCGGCCGTCTCCCTCGCGGACGACAGCGGCGCGGTGCTCACCGGGCGGCTGTCCGTACGCAGTCACCCGTGGCTGGCCGACCACGCCGCCCTCGGAACCGTGCTGCTGCCCGGTACCGGCCTGGTCGAGATGGGCCTGCGAGCCGGGCAGGCAGTCGGCCTCGACGTCCTCGAAGAACTCACGCTCGAGGCGCCGATGCTGCTGCCCTCCGAGGACGACGTCGACGTCCAGGTCGCCGTGGGAGCCGAGGACGAGACGGGCCGCCGCCCACTGAGCATCCACTCGCGCACCGCCACCCCGGAAAGGGAGGCCACGTGGACCCGGAACGCGACCGGCACCCTGGCTCCCTCCGCGGCCGACACGGCCGTGCCCCCGGCCGAACTGACCACCTGGCCGCCGCGCGACGCGGAGCCGGTCGGCCTCGACGGCTGGTACGCGGCGCTCGCGGCAAGCGGCTACGACTACGGCCCGGCGTTCCAGGGGCTGCGCGCCGCGTGGCGGCGTGGTGAGGAGGTGTTCGCGGAGGTCGCACTGGCGCGGGACCAGGCGGATGACGCCACCGGTTTCGGACTGCATCCGGCCCTCCTCGACGCCACCCTGCACGCCATAGAACTCGGTGTGCTGCCGCAGCACGGGGACACGCGACTGCCGTTCGCGTGGAGCGGTGTGCGGCTGCATGCGGCGGGTGCCGCGGTGGCGCGGGTGCGGTTGGCTCCGGCCGGGCCGGACGCGGTCTCGCTCCAGCTCGCCGACGCGACCGGTGCGCCCCTCGCGACGGTGGACTCGCTCGCCCGGCGCACCGTGGCGCCCGAGCAGCTGACCGCCGGCCGGAACCAGCTCGGTGAATCCTTGTTCCGCCTCGACTGGGTCGCAGAGACGGCATCGACACCGTTCAGTGGTTCGTGGGCCGTGGTCGGTGCGGGTGGGGTGGGTGTCGCCTCGGGCGAGTGTGTGGGCTCGTTCGCCTCGCTCAGTGAGCTGGCGGCCGCCGGCCGGGTGCCGGATGCGGTGGTGGTACGTCCTGCCCCAGGTGCCGAGGCCATCGATGTTCCCCAGCAGGTGCACGACACGGTCGCCTCGATGCTCGAGCTGCTCCAGGAGTGGCTGGCGGACGACAGGTGGTCCGCCTCCCGGCTGGTAGTGGTGACACGAGGAGCCGTGGCCGCGTCCGACGGTGAACCCGTGACGGACATGGCGGGCGCAGCCGTATGGGGTCTGGTGCGATCGGCCCAGTCCGAGAACCCCGATCGGTTCGTGTTGGTGGACTGCGACGACGAGGGCGATGTTCCGGTCAGCGGACAGGCGCAGTCGGCAGTGCGCTCGGGCGAAGTTCTGCTTCCCCGGCTGGAGCGTGCCCAGGCCCGTTCGGCGACGGTGGTGTCGCCGTGGGCGGGTGACGGCGCGGTACTGGTCACGGGTGCGACGGGTGCACTGGGTCGTCTGGTGGCACGGCACCTGGTGATCGAGCACGAAGTAAGCCGACTGCTGTTGTTGAGCCGGCGTGGTCCGCAGGCGCCGGGGGCCGTCGAGTTCGAGGCGGAGCTGACGGGTCTGGGTGCGTCGGTGCGCACGGTGGCGTGCGACGTGGCCGACCAGGAGGCATTGGCCCGGGTGCTGGCGGAGTCCCCTGTCAGCGCGGTCGTGCACACCGCGGGAGTGCTGGACGACGCGGTGGTCCAGGGGCTGACCCGTGAACGGGTGGACGCGGTGCTGCGTCCGAAGGTCGACGGGGCCTGGGCCCTGCACGAGGTGAGCACCGAACTCGGCCTCGACCTCACCGCCTTCGTCCTCTTCTCCTCCGTCCAGGGCGTGCTCGGCGGACCCGGGCAGGGCAACTACGCGGCGGCGAACGGCTTCCTCGACGCTCTGGCGCACCATCGCCGGGCCCAGGGGCTGCCGGCCACCTCGCTGGCCTGGGGCCTGTGGGCCGAGGGCGGCATGGAGGCGGCCCTCGACGACACCGACCGGGAGCGGATGGCTCGCACCACGGGCATGACCGCGCTGGAGCCCGAACAGGGACTGGCCCTGTTCGACCTCGCCCTGAGCCGACCGTCCGCGTACGCGGTACCGGCCAGGCTGAATCCGGCCGTGCTGCGGTCACGTCCGGTGGAGGAGCTGCCGCCGGTCCTGCGCGGGCTGGTCCGTACGCCGGTCCGTCGTGCCGCCGAGGCGGCCGCCCCCGGCACCGCGACCGTCCCCCTCGCCGACCGGCTCGCGGCACTGCCTCCAGGTGAGCAGGAAAAGTCGCTCGTCGACCTGGTGCGCGCGGAGGTCGCCGCCGTCCTCGGGATCACCGAGAAGGTCGAGGCCCGGCGCGGCTTCAAGGACCTCGGCTTCGACTCGCTGACCGCGGTCGAGCTGCGCAACCGCCTGAACAAGGCCACCGGCCTGCGACTGCCCGCCACCCTCGTCTTCGACCACCCCACCCCGGTGGCCGTGGCGGAGCTGGTACGCGAGCGGCTGTTCCCGGCGCGGGAGCAGGCCCCCGAGGCGTCGACCGCCCCGGTCGCGAGCCCCATGGACGAAACGCCCACCTTGGCCGCGTCCATCCCCGACATCGAAGCGGACCTGATCGACGGCATGGACGTCGACGAGCTCGTCCGCCTGGCACAAGAAGGCATCGGATCCTGATGAGTACGGAAAGTGGGAAGGACATGACGGACGCCTCGTCCGCGAAGGTCGTAGCCGCTCTGCGGGACTCCCTCAAGGAGACCGCGCGGCTTCGGAAGATGAACCAGGAGCTGCAGGACACGGCTCACGATCCGATCGCCATCATCGGGATGAGCTGCCGCTACCCGGGAGGGGTCGGTTCCCCGGAGGACCTGTGGGAGTTGGTGGCCGCGGGCCGGGACGCGATCTCCGGATTCCCGGAGGACCGCGGCTGGGACCTGGACCGCCTCTTCGACGAGGACCCGCAGCGGACCGGCACCTCGTACACCCGTGAAGGCGGATTCCTGTACGACGCCGCCGGGTTCGACGCCGAGTTCTTCGGCATCTCCCCGCGCGAGGCGCTCGCCATGGACCCGCAGCAGCGGCTGTTCCTGGAGGCCTCCTGGGAGGTCTTCGAGAGGGCCGGCATCGACCCGGCGTCCGTCCGCGGCACGCGGGCCGGCGTCTTCGCGGGGCTCATGTACCACGACTACGGCCCCGCCCTGCACGAGGCCACCGAGGGCGTCGAGGGCCACCGGCTCACCGGAAGCCAGGCGAGCGTGCTCTCCGGCCGCGTCGCCTACACGCTCGGCCTCACCGGCCCGGCGGTCACCGTGGACACCGCCTGCTCCTCGTCGCTGACCGCCCTGCACCTGGCCTCACAGGCCCTGCGTCGGGGCGAATGCACCATGGCCCTCGCCGGCGGTGTCGCGATCATGGCCACGCCCGGCACGTTCGTGGAGTTCAGCCGCCAGCAGGGCCTTGCCCAGGACGGCCGCTGCAAGTCCTTCGCGGAGGCAGCGGACGGCACCGGCTGGTCGGAAGGTGTCGGCGTCCTGCTGGTGGAGCGGCTGTCGGACGCGCGGCGCAACGGCCACCGTGTGCTGGCGGTCGTCCGGGGCAGTGCGATCAACCAGGACGGTGCCAGCAACGGCCTCACCGCCCCCAACGGCCCCGCCCAGCAGCAGGTCATCCGCGATGCCCTTGCCAACGCCCGGCTCACCACCGCCGACGTGGACGCGGTGGAGGCGCACGGCACCGGCACCAAGCTCGGTGACCCGATCGAGGCGGGGGCGCTGCTGGCGACGTACGGCCAGAACCGCCCCCAAGACCGGCCGCTGTGGCTCGGCTCCGCGAAGTCCAACATCGGCCACACCCAGGCTGCCGCCGGTGTCGCGGGGGTCATCAAGATGGTCATGGCGATCCGGCACGGACTGCTGCCGCGCACCCTGCACGTGGACGAACCGTCGACGTACGTCGACTGGGAATCCGGCGCGGTGCAGCTGCTGACCCAGGAGCAGACCTGGCCCGATTCCGGCCGTCCGCGCCGGGCCGGGGTCTCGTCGTTCGGGATCAGCGGCACGAACGCCCACGTCATCCTGGAACAGGCACCCGAGGAAGAGCCAGTCGAGCCGGAAACCGGCTCGCTGCCGCTGACCCCCGTCGTCCTCTCCGCCCGGAACGAACAGGCCCTGCGCGCTCAGGCCTGGCGACTCCTGAACCATTTGGAGAACGACGCTCCCGACGTCCCCCTCCTCGATCTCGCCTCCTCCCTCGCCCTGACTCGCGCGGGCCTGGAACACCGCGTGGTCGTGCTCGCCGCCGAGGACACCGACCTGCGCGAGGCCCTCACGAACCTGACCGAAGGCCGGGACACGTCCCGGATCGTCACCGGAACGGTTCAGGCGGGTTCGACGGCGTTCTTGTTCACGGGTCAGGGCAGTCAGCGGGCCGGTATGGGACGGGAGTTGTACGAGTCCTTCCCCGTGTTCGCGGCCGCGCTGGACGAGGTCTGCGCAGAGCTGGACACCCACCTGGACCGCCCCCTGCGCGAGGTGATGTTCACCGACGACACCGAAGGACTGCTGCACCAGACCCGCTACACCCAGTGCGCCCTGTTCGCCTTCGAGGTGGCACTCGCCCGCCTGTGGCACAGCTGGGGGGTACGACCCGACTACCTGACCGGCCACTCCGTCGGCGAGATAGCGGCCGCATACACGGCCGGACTCTGGTCCCTGCGGGACGCCTGCCGCCTGGTCGCAGCCCGCGGCCGGCTCATGCAGAACCTGCCCCCGGGCGGAGCGATGGTGTCGATACAAGCCTCGGAAGCCGAGGTCCTGCCCACCCTGACCGACGGCGTCCAGATCGCCGCACTCAACGGCCCCGCCTCCACCGTCATCGCAGGCGACGAGGAGACGGTCCTGTCCCTCACCGCACACTGGCGCAACCAAGGCCGCAAAACCAAACGGCTGCAGGTCTCCCACGCCTTCCACTCCCACCACATGCAACCCATGCTGGCCCAGTTCCGGCAAATCGCGGAAGGCCTGTCGTATCTGTCACCGCAGATCCCGCTGGTGTCGAACCTGACCGGACGCACCGCCACCACCGAAGAGATCACCTCCCCCGAATACTGGGTCCGCCACGCCCGCGAAGCAGTCCGCTTCGCCGACGGCATCAACGAACTGCACACCCTCGGCGTCACCACCTACCTCGAGATCGGCCCCGACGCCGTCCTCACCGCCATGACCCGCGACACCCTCCCCGCAGACGATGTCGCCGAACTGGAGTTCGTCCCATCCGTGCGCCGGGACCGGCCGGAAGCCGCGGCCGTCGTCACGGCTCTGGCGCGGATGCACGTACGGGGATCGGGTCCCGACTGGCGGGCCGTGTTCGCGGGTCGCGGGTCGCGTACGGTGGAACTGCCCACGTACGCCTTCCAGCACAGGAGTTACTGGCTTCGGGCCGAGAGCGGTCCGCGCGGTGACGCCGTCACCGGTCTCGGACTGGGGTCGGCGGGACACCCCCTGCTAGGCGCCGTCGTGTCCCTCGCGGATGCCGACGGAGCCGTCTACACCGGCCGGCTGTCGCTGGCCGGTCAGCCGTGGCTCGCCGACCACGCGGTTCTCGGCACCGTGCTGCTGTCCGGCACCGCCCTCGTGGAGATGGGCCTGCGCGCGGGCGAGGCGCTCGGCATGGACGTCGTGGACGAACTGACCCTCGAGGCCCCGTTGGTCCTGCCCGAACGCGGCGCGGTCCAGGTCCAGGTGACCGTGGCTGCCGAGGACGAGACGGGCCGCCGCCCGCTGAGCATCCACTCGCGCCCGGAGAACGCCGACACGGACGCCCCCTGGACCCGGCACGCCACCGGCACCCTCGTCTCCGGCACCGACCGGGAAGCGGCCTTCGCACTGCACCAGTGGCCGCCGGCCGGTGCGACACAGCTCGACATCACCGGGCACTACGAGGCGCTGGCGGAAAGCGGCTACGACTACGGGCCGGCGTTCCAGGGGCTGCGGGCTGCCTGGCGGCTTGGTGAGGAGGTGTTCGCGGAGGTCGTCCTCGCCGAGGAACAGGCCGGTGACGCGCCCGGCTTCGGGCTGCACCCCGCCCTCCTCGACGCCGCCTTCCACGGGATCAGCCTCGGTGTGCTACCGCGGCACGGCGACACCCGGCTGCCGTTCGTATGGAGCGGTGTGCGGCTGTACGCGGCGGGTGCCGCGGTGGCGCGGGTGCGGTTGGCTCCGGTCGGGCCGGACGCGGTCTCGCTCCAGCTCGCCGACGCGACCGGTGCGCCCCTCGCCATGGTCGAGGAACTGACCCTGCGCTCCGTCTCCACCGACCAGCTCCGGCATGCGGCGTCCGCCGGCTTCGACGATGCCCTGCTGCGTATGCGGTGGGTGGCATCGGTGCCGGAGGCGGCGCCGTTCAGCGGTTCGTGGGCCATGGTCGGTGGCAGCGGGGTGGGCGTCGCCTCGGGCGAGTGTGTGGGCTCGTTCGGGTCGCTCAGTGAGCTGGCGGCGACCGACCTGGTGCCGGATGCGGTGGTGGTGCGCGCCCCCACGAGCACCGGCGACTCTGTCCCCCAGCGGGTGCACGACGCGGTCGGCTCGACGCTCGACCTGCTCCAGCAGTGGCTGGCGGACGACAGATGGGCTGCCTCCCGGCTCGTGGTGGTGACACGAGGAGCCGTGACCGCCTGCGACGGCGAGCCGGTCACGGACGTAGCCGGCGCGGCCGTATGGGGACTGGTGCGATCGGCCCAGTCGGAAAACCCGGACCGCTTCGTGCTCGTCGACTCCGACACCGGAGGCGACGTGCCGGTGAGCGGGCATGCGCAGTCGGCGGTGCGGACAGGCAAGGTCGTGGTTCCCCGGCTGGTCCGTGCACAGCCGGGCCCGGCGACGGACTCGCCGTGGGCGAGTGAGGGCACGGTGCTGGTCACGGGTGCGACAGGTGCACTGGGTCGTCTGGTCGCGCGGCATCTGGTGGCCGAGCACGGAGTGCGCCGGCTGCTGTTGCTGAGCCGAAGCGGCCCGCAGGCCCCGGGAGCCGGTGCGTTCGAGACCGAGCTTGCCGCCCTGGGCGCGTCGGTACGGACCGTGGCGTGCGACGTGGCCGACCAGGAGGCATTGGCCCGGGTGCTGACGCAGTCACCGGTCACAGCTGTCGTGCACACCGCGGGAGTGCTGGACGACGCCGTGATCCAGGGGCTGACCCGTGAACGGGTGGACGCGGTGCTGCGTCCGAAGGTCGACGGGGCCTGGGCCCTGCACGAGGTGAGCACCGAACTCGGCCTCGACCTCACCGCCTTCGTCCTCTTCTCCTCCGTAGCCGGTACCTTCGGAACCGCCGGCCAGAGCGGTTACGCCGCCGCCAACACCTTCCTGGACGGCCTGGCGCATCACCGCCGGGCCCTGGGGCTGCCGGCCACCTCGCTGGCCTGGGGCCTGTGGGCCGAGGGCGGCATGGAGGCGGCCCTCGACGACACCGACCGGGCACGTCTGGCCCGCACCGGGCTCACCGCGTTCTCCCCCGAGCAGGGGCTGCGGCTGTTCGACCAGGCGCTGGCGCTGGACGCCGCCGAGGTCGTACCGCTGGGCCTCGACCCGGCTGCGCTGCGGTCACGTCCGGTGGAGGAGCTGCCACCGGTCCTGCGCGGGCTGGTCCGTACGCCGGTCCGTCGTGCCGCCGAGGCGGCCGCCCACGGCACCGCGACCGTCCCCCTCGCCGACCGGCTCGCGGCACTGCCCCCAGGTGAACAGGAGAAGCACCTCATCGACCTGGTCCGTTCCGAGGTCGCGGATGTCCTGGACTACGGCGCCCCGGACACCGTGGACGCCCGGCGCGGCTTCAAGGACCTCGGCTTCGACTCGCTGACCGCAGTCGAGCTGCGCAACCGCCTGAACAAGGTCACCGGCCTGCGACTGCCCGCCACCCTCGTCTTCGACCACCCCACCCCGACGGCGCTCGCCCGGCACCTGCGCTCCGAGCTGGGCCTCCCGGACAACGACCCGTCCGCCGTGCCGGCGGCGACCACCGCCGCCCTCGCGGGGACCGACGACGATCCGATCGCCATCATCGGGATGAGCTGCCGCTACCCGGGAGGGGTCGGTTCCCCGGAGGACCTGTGGGAGTTGGTGGCCGCGGGCCGCGACGCGATCTCCGGATTCCCGGAGGACCGCGGCTGGGACCTGGACCGCCTCTTCGACGAGGACCCGGACCACACGGGCACGACATACGCGAAGGACGGCGGATTCCTGTACGACGCCGCCGAGTTCGACGCCGAGTTCTTCGGCATCTCCCCGCGCGAGGCGCTCGCCATGGACCCGCAACAGCGACTCCTGCTGGAGACCTCCTGGGAGCTGTTCGAGCGGGCGGGCATCGACCCGCGGTCCCTGGCGGGCAGCCGTACGGGGGTCTACGCGGGGGTGATGTACCAGGACTACGCCAGTCGACTGCCCGCGTTGCCCGGTGACGTCGAGGGCTACATCGGCACCGGCAACACCAGCAGTGTCAACACCGGCCGGATCGCCTACACCTTCGGCCTGGAAGGACCGGCTGTCACAGTCGACACCGCGTGCTCGTCCTCCCTCGTGGCCCTGCACATGGCCATCCAGTCGCTCCGCTCTGGCGAGTGCGCCATGGCGCTGGCCGGCGGTGTGACGGTCATGTCGTCGCCGGGGACCTTCGTGGACTTCAGCCGCCAGCGCGGACTGGCGCCCGACGGCCGCTGCAAGCCCTTCGCGCAGGCCGCGGACGGCACCGGCTGGTCCGAGGGCGTCGGTCTGCTGCTGGTGGAGCGGCTGTCGGACGCGCGGCGCAACGGCCACCGTGTGCTGGCGGTCGTCCGGGGCAGTGCGATCAACCAGGACGGTGCCAGCAACGGCCTCACCGCCCCCAACGGCCCCGCCCAGCAGCGGGTCATCAACCAGGCGCTGGCCGCGGCCGATCTGGAGCCCGGAGACATCGACGCCGTCGAGGCGCACGGCACCGGCACCAGGCTCGGTGACCCGATCGAGGCCGGCGCGCTGCTGGCGACGTACGGCCAAGACCGCCCGGAGGACCGGCCGCTGTGGCTCGGCTCCGCGAAGTCCAACATCGGCCACACCCAGGCTGCCGCCGGTGTCGCGGGGGTCATCAAGATGGTCATGGCGATCCGGCACGGACTGCTGCCGCGCACCCTGCACGTGGACGAGCCGTCGACGTACGTCGACTGGCAGTCCGGCGCCGTGAAACTCCTCACGCGGGAACAGCCGTGGCCCCAGACCGGCCGCCCACGCCGCGCGGGCATCTCGTCCTTCGGCATCAGCGGCACGAATGCCCACGTCATCCTGGAACAGGCACCCGAGGAAGAGCCAGTCGAGCCGGAGCCCGACTCGTTGCCGCTGACCCCCCTCGTCCTCTCCGCGCACAACGAGCAGGCCCTGCGCGCCCAGGCCGCCCGCCTGCTCACCGATCTGCGGGACCGGACCGATCCTCCGGTCCTGTCCGACCTGGGCGCCGCCTCGGCCCTGACCCGAGCAGCCCTCGATCACCGGGCCGTGGTGATCGCCGCCGACCACGACGAACTCCACACCGCCCTCGACGCTCTGGCCCAGGGCAGGCCCAGCGCCTACGTCACGACCGGAACGGTTCAGGCGGGTTCGACGGCGTTCTTGTTCACGGGTCAGGGCAGTCAGCGGGCCGGTATGGGACGGGAGTTGTACGAGTCCTTCCCCGTGTTCGCGGAGGTCCTGGACGAGGTCTGCGCAGAGCTGGACACCCACCTGGACCGCCCCCTGCGCGAGGTGATGTTCACCGACGACACCGAAGGACTGCTGCACCAGACCCGCTACACCCAGTGCGCCCTGTTCGCCTTCGAGGTGGCACTCGCCCGCCTGTGGCACAGCTGGGGGGTACGACCCGACTACCTGACCGGCCACTCCGTCGGCGAGATAGCGGCCGCATACACGGCCGGACTCTGGTCCCTGCGGGACGCCTGCCGCCTGGTCGCAGCCCGCGGCCGGCTCATGCAGAACCTGCCCCCGGGCGGAGCAATGCTGTCCCTGCAAGCCTCGGAAGCCGAGGTCCTGCCCACCCTGACCGACGGCGTCCAGATCGCCGCACTCAACGGCCCCGCCTCCACCGTCATCGCAGGAGACGAACCGGCAGTCCACACCATCGCCGAACACTGGCAGACCCAAGGACGCAGGACCAAACTCCTCCAGGTCTCCCACGCCTTCCACTCCCACCACATGCAACCCATGCTGGCCGAGTTCCGGCAGGTCACCGAAAGCCTCACCTACCTGCCACCCCAGGTGCCGCTGATATCGAACCTGACCGGACGCACCGCGACCACCGAAGAGATCACCTCCCCCGAATACTGGGTCCGCCACGCCCGCCAAGCCGTCCGCTTCGCCGACGGCATCAACGAACTGCACACCCTCGGCGTCACCACCTACCTCGAGATCGGCCCCGACGCCGTCCTCACCGCCATGACCCGCGACACCCTCGCTGAAGCGGGCCCACGGGTGCTGCTCAGTGCCGCTCAGCGGCGCAAGCGGTCCGAGGTGCGCACGCTCCTGACCGCGCTCGCGGAGGTGTGGACGAGGGGCGCGTCGATCGATTGGCGGGCTCTGCTGGGCCGTTCCGGAGCGCGTCCGGCGCAGCTGCCGACGTACGCCTTCCAGCACAGCCGTTACTGGCTGGAGGCCGACCCGGCCGCCCTCGCACCTGCGGTTGCCGTACGACAGGAGGCGAAGGCCGCCGCGCCGGCCGGTGCCGCGACCGCACCGGCCGACGTCCTGGCCGGGCTCCCGGAGTCCGAGCGGGTGGAGCATCTGCTGGGCCTCGTGCGGGCCGAGATCGCCGCGGCCCTCGGCTACGGCCACCCCGAACAGGTCGACCCGGAGAAGTCCCTGAAGGACATGGGCTTCGACTCCATGGCCGCGGTGACCCTGCGCAACCGGCTGGGTGAGGTGACGGGCCAAGTGCCGCCCGCGACGCTGGTGTTCGACCATCCGACCCCAGAGGCGATCGCCACCTTCCTGGCCTCCCGTGTCCCGTCGGCGGCCGCCGTCGATGCCGCGAGGGCGGAATCCGGCCTCGACGGCCTCGCCGCCGGACTGGTCTCGGCGGCCGAGGACGCGGGCGCGCGGCAACGCATCGTCCAGCGTCTGGAGTCCCTGCTGCGCGAGGTGGCCGCAGCGGACATCGCCCGTTCCGCCGGCCTCGGATCCCCCGACGGCCGCACGACCCCCGACGGTCTCGGGGACCTCGACGGCTTGACCACCGACGACGAACTCTTCGCGTTCATCGACAACGAGCTCGGCACCACCTCGTGACAAGGAAGCCAACCATGAGTGATCAGGACACGAAGCTCCGTGACTACCTCAAACGGGTGACGGCCGAGCTCCAGGAGACGCGCCGCCGACTGAAGGACACGGACGACCGGAGCACCGAGCCGCTGGCGATCGTCGGTATGAGCTGCCGTTTCCCCGGCGGGGTGCGCTCGCCGGAGGACCTGTGGGATCTGGTGGCCGCCGGACGGGACGCCATATCGGGCTTCCCGTCCGACCGGGGCTGGGACCTGGAGGGACTGTACGACGCCGACCCGGAGCACACCGGCACCTCCTACGCGAAGGAAGGCGGGTTCCTCTACGACGCCGCCGGCTTCGACGCCGCCTTCTTCGGCATCAACCCGCGTGAGGCGCTGGCCATGGACCCGCAGCAGCGGCTGTTCCTGGAGGCCTCGTGGGAGGCCGTCGAGCGGGCAGGCATCGATGCCGACACGCTGCGCGGCAGCCGTACCGGGGTGTACGCCGGCTGCGTCAGCGACGACTACCAGCTGATGCTCACGCACCCCCCGGAGGGCACCGAGGCCTACCGGATGACCGGCACCGCCACCAGTGTCCTGTCGGGGCGGGTCGCCTACGCCTTCGGCTTCGAGGGCCCGGCGGTCACCGTCGACACGGCCTGCTCCTCGTCCCTGACCGCCCTGCACCTTGCCGCGCAGGCGCTGCGCCAGGGCGAGTGCACCATGGCCCTCGTCGGTGCGGTCACCGTGATGGCCACCGCGTCCGGCTTCGTGGACTTCAGCCGCCAGCGCGGTCTGGCCCCCGACGGCCGCTGCAAGCCCTTCGCGGACGCGGCCGACGGCACCGGCTTCGCCGAAGGCGTCGGCGTCCTGGTCGTCGAGCGGCTGTCGGACGCCCGCCGCAACGGGCATCGGGTACTCGCCGTGGTTCGGGGCAGTGCGATCAACCAGGACGGTGCCAGCAACGGCCTCACCGCCCCCAACGGCCCCGCCCAGCAGAAGGTGATCCGCGCGGCCCTCGCCTCCGCGGGACTGGAACCGGGCGACGTGGACGCAGTGGAGGCGCACGGCACCGGCACCAGGCTCGGTGACCCGATCGAGGCCGGCGCGCTGCTGGCGACGTACGGCCAGAACCGCCCGGAGGACCGACCGCTGTGGCTCGGCTCCGCGAAGTCCAACATCGGCCACACCCTGGCCGCGGCCGGTATCGCCGGAATCATCAAGATGGTCATGGCGATGCGCCACGGACTGCTGCCGCGCACCCTGCACGTGGACAAGCCCTCGCGCTACGTCGACTGGACATCGGGGTCCCTCGCGCTCCTCACCGAGGAGCAGCCCTGGCCGGAGACCGGCCGTCCGCGCCGGGCCGGTGTCTCGTCCTTCGGTATGAGCGGTACGAACGCCCACGTCATCCTGGAGCAGGCACCCGAGCCCGAGCTCGCCGGGCCCGCGCCCGTCGAGGAGCTCAAGCCCGCCGAGCCGACTCCGCTTCCCCTCGTCCTCTCCGCCAAGACGCCCACGGCGTTGCGGGATCAGGCGGTGCGGTTGTTGGCGCATGCCCAGGCGCACCCCGAGGTGTCGGTCGCGGACCTGGGCCTGTCCCTGGTCACCACA
>NZ_JBITSP010000028.1:0-7337 GCF_044540925.1 Streptomyces sp. NPDC085900
GGGCCGGCGGGTGCGCGGATGTACCGGACCGGGGACCTGGTGCGGTGGGACCGCGAGGGGCGCCTGGAGTACGTGGGCCGCGGTGACGCCCAGGTCAAGATCCGGGGTCTGCGGATCGAGCCGGGCGAGGTGGAGGCGGCGCTGACCGCCCACCCCGGCGTCGCCCAGGCCGCCGTCACCGTCCATGACAGCGGACGTTCCAAGCAGCTCGTCGGCTACGTGGTGCCGGTCGGCGTCGTCGGCACGGAACTCGGCGCAGCGGAGAGCATCGGCGACCTGCACGTCGACCTGACGGCCGGCGTGTCGGTGCCGGAACTGCGCCGGTTCGTGTCCGGGCGGCTGCCGGAGTACATGGTGCCGTCGGCGTTCGTGGTGCTGGACCGGCTGCCGCTCGCCCCGAACGGCAAGCTCGACCGCGCCGCACTGCCCAAACCGGTCTTCCGCGGCGAGAAGTACCGGGAGCCGTCCTCCGAGGCGGAGAAGGTGCTCGCCGCGGTGTTCGCCGAGGTGCTGGGCGCCGACCGGGTCGGTGTGGACGACGACTTCTTCGCGGTGGGCGGGGACAGCATCCGGTCCATCCAGGTCGTCTCACGGGCGCGGGCACGGGGCGTGGAGGTCACCCCACGGGAGATCTTCCAGCAACGCACGGTGGCCGGGCTCGCGGCGGTGGCCGCCGGACGCGGTGCCGCCACCGAGACCCTGGAGGAGTTGGAGGGTGGTGGTGTCGGTTTCCAGCCGCTGTTGCCGATCGGCCGGTATCTGTTGGAACTGGGCGGTGGGTATGGCCGGTTCAGTATGTCGGCGGTGGCCGAGCTGCCGGTGGGTATCGACGAGGCCGGGCTGAGGGCGACCGTCGGGGCGGTGTGGGACCGGCACGATGTGCTGCGCTCCCGGCTGGTCGATGACGGCATGACGGTGACGGGGCCGGGCTCGGTCGATGTGGGTTCGCTGCTGCGCCGGGTGGAGTGCGACGGGGTCTGGGACGAGGCCTGGCTGGAGCTTGCCCGGGCCGAACTGGACGCCGCGACGGGTCTGTTGGATCCGGCTGCGGGTGTGATGGGGCGGCTGGTGTGGTTCGACGCGGGGCCGGACATTGCGGGCCGTCTGATCGTCGTGCTGCATCACCTGGTGGTGGACGGTGTTTCGTGGCGCATTCTGCTGCCGGATCTGGCGGCGGCGTGGAAGGACGTCCGCGAGGGCCGTTCTCCCGAGCTGCCGACGGTGGGGACGTCGGTGCGGCGCTGGGCGCATGCCCTGGTCGACGAGGCATCCTCGCCGCAGCGGGTGGCGGAGCTGGAGTTGTGGCGCTCAGTCGTCGAAGGCCCCGACCCGCTGCTGGGCACGCGGGCCTTGGACGCGAGCGTCGACACCATCTCCACGCAGGAGTACGTGTGGCTGCGGGTGCCCACCTCGGTCACCCGTGCCCTGATCACCGATGTGCCTGCGGCGTTCCGTGCGGGTGTCAACGACGGTCTGTTGGGGGCGTTGGCGGTGGCGGTCGCGTCCTGGCGTCGTGGCCGCGGTGTGGCGGAGTCGTCGCTGCTGGTGCGGCTGGAGGGCCACGGCCGTGAGGAAGCCGTGGTGCCGGGTGCCGATCTCTCGCGCACGGTGGGCTGGTTCACCAGCATGTTCCCGGTGCGTCTGGACGTCGGTGACACCGACCTCGACGACGCGCTGGCCGGCGGCGCGGCCGCGGGATCGGTGGTCAAGGCCGTCAAGGAGCAGGTGCTGCGCATCCCGGACAAGGGGATGGGCTACGGCCTGCTGCGCTACCTGAACGACGAGACGGGCGCGGTACTGGCCTCACGGCCGAGCGGGCAGATCGCCTTCAACTACCTCGGTCACTTCACCGCGGCCGACATGCCCGAGGAACTGCGCGGACTCGGCTTCAACCAGGCCTCGGGCACGGGCGAGTTGATCGCGACCCCGGACGCCGACATGCCGGTCATGTCGACGCTGGAGATCAACGCTCTCGTCGACGACTCCGGTGAGCTGGCCGCCCGAATCGGCTTCCCCAACGGCGTGCTCGGACGAGCGGACGTCGAGGAACTGGCCCTGCTCTGGCAGACCGCCCTGGAAGGTCTGGCCCGTCATGTCGCCCGGCCCGGAGCGGGCGGACTGACCCCCTCCGACGTGCCCCTCGTCACCGTCGCCCAGACCGAGATCGAGCGCTGGGAGCAGCGCCATCCGTCCCTCAGCGACGTCTGGCCGCCGACCCCGCTGCAGTCCGGCCTGCTCTTCGAGTCGATGCTCGCCGACACCGCGCACGACGCCTACCAGATGCAGTTCGCCTACCACCTGTCCGGGCCGGTCGACCCGCAGCGCATGCGGGCCGCCGGCCAGGCCCTGCTGGACCGCTACGACAACCTGCGCACCGCCTTCGTCTCCGACACGGCCGGCGACCTGATCCAGCTCGTCCTCGCTGAGGTCGAACTGCCCTGGCGGCACCTGGATCTGACCGACGCCGACGAGGAGGCCTTCCAGCGGCTCCTGGCCGCCGACCGCGCCGAGCGCTTCGACCCGGCCGCGCCGCCGCTGCTGCGGCTCACCCTCGTCTCCCGCGGGCCGGACCGCTCCGCTCTCGTCCTCACCGCCCACCACGTGCTGTTCGACGGCTGGTCGGTGCCCACCCTCATGCAGGACCTGCTCCGCCTGTACGGCTCCGGGGGCGACGCCTCCGTCCTGCCCCGGGCACGCGGCTTCCGTGACTTCCTGGCATGGCAGGCGCGGCAGGACCGTGCCGCGGCCGCCGAGGCGTGGACGGCCGAACTCGACGGCTTCGACGAGCCGACCCTGCTCGCGCGGGACAAGGACCCCGCCGCGCACAGCGACGACGTGGGCAACGTCGACGTACCGCTGTCGCCTGCGCTGACCCGCGGGCTGTCCGCGTGCGCCGCTGACCTGGGCGTCACCCTCAACACTCTGGTGCAGGGCGCCTGGGCGGTGCTGCTCGGACAGCTGACCGGCCGCCGGGACGTCGTGTTCGGCGCCACCGTGTCGGGCCGTCCGCCCGAGGTGCCCGGCGTGGAGTCCATGGTGGGCCTGTTCATCAACACCCTGCCGGTGCGGGTGGAACTCTCGCCCTGGCACAGCCTCCGGCAGGTGCTGACCGGCCTGCAGCACAGGCAGGGCGAGCTGCTCGACCACCACCACTACGGACTGAGCGACATCCAGCGGGCCGTGGGGGCGACCCGGCTGTTCGACACCATCGTCGTCTTCGAGTCGTACCCCGTCGACCACGTCGGCCTCAGCGAGGCCAACGACACGGCCGGCGTCGCCATCACCGGCATCACGCCGTTCAGCGGCACCCACTACCCGGTGACCGTGATGGCCGACGCCGACCCCGCCCTGCGCCTGTCGCTGCAGTACCAGCCGCACGTGTTCGACCGGCCCGCCGTGGAGCTCGTCGCCGAGCGGTTCGAGCAGGTACTGCGCCGGCTGGTGACCGACCCGGAGTCGCCGGTCGGTGCCGTGGACGTGCTCACGCCGGCCGAACGGGAGCGCGTGCTGCGCCTCAGCGGCACCGCAGCACCCTCCGTGCCGGACACGACCGTCCCCGCCCTGTTCGAGGCGCGGGCGGCCGCCACGCCCGACGCCGTGGCGGTGATCAGCGGGGACGAGTCGCTGACCTACCGCGAGACGGACCGGCGCGCCGACCGGCTGGCGCGCGGCCTGGCCGCCCGCGGCATCGGCCCGGAGTCGCTGGTGGCAGTGGCGCTGCCCCGTACCCCCGACCTGGTCGTGGCCCTGCTCGGCGTGCTGAAGGCGGGCGCTGGCTATCTGCCGATCGACCCCGAATACCCCAGCGCACGGCTGGAGTTCCTCCTGTCGGACGCGGCCCCTTCGCTGATCCTCACCGCCCCCGGATCGGCGGACGTCCTGCCCGACACGGGCATCCCCACCACGACCCTCGCCGAGCTCACCGAGCCGGACGCCGGGTCCGCGCACCCGGTGGCGGCACGGCCGGAGAACGTCGCCTACGTGATGTACACCTCCGGCTCCACCGGCCGGCCCAAAGGCGTCACCGTCACCCACCGCAACGTCACCAGCGTCCTGCCCGGCCTGGTCGACGCGCTCGGGGTCAGGCCCGGGATGCGGATGCTGGCGAGCGCGTCCGTGAACTTCGACGTCTCCGTGTACGAGATCTTCGCGACGCTCAGCCACGGCGGCAGCGTCGAACTCGTCCGCGACGTGCTCGCCCTGGGCGAGCGGGACACCTGGTCCACCGACGTGGTCAACTCCGTGCCGTCCGCGTTCGCCGAACTCCTCGACGAACTCCCGGGCCGCATCAACCCCAAGGCTTTCGTGTTCGCGGGCGAGGGCCTGCCCGGCTCCCTGGTGGACCGCGTCCGCGCGGCCTTCCCCGGCGCACGCGTGGTCAACGGCTACGGCCAGACCGAGTCGTTCTACGCCACGGCGTACACGCTCGGCGCCGGCGAGCAGTTCACCGGCGGCGCGAGCGCGCCCATCGGCCGGCCCCTGCGGTACGGCCGCGCCTATGTCCTCGGCACCGGGCTGCGGCCCGTGCCGCCCGGCGTCGTCGGCGAGCTGTACGTCGCGGGTGCCTCGCTGGGCCGCGGCTACCTCGGCCAGGCCGGCCTGACGGCCGAGCGGTTCGTGCCCGATCCGTTCGGTCCCGCCGGTTCGCGCATGTACCGCACCGGCGACCTCGCCCGCTGGACCCCCGATGGCCAGCTCGCCTACGTCGGACGGGGCGACGGCCAGGTGAAGATCCGCGGTGTTCGGGTGGAACCCGCCGAGGTGGAGGCGGCCCTGGTCGCCCACCCCGACGTCGAGCAGGCCCTCGTCATCGCCCGGCGCAGCCCGGCGGGGGGTGCCTCGGCGTCCGCCTACCTGGCCGCCTACGTGGTCCCGGCCGGCAGCGAGCCGCCGCGGGACCTGCGCGGCTACATGTCCGCGAAGCTGCCCGACCACCTCGTGCCGTCCGCGTTCGTCACCCTCGACAGGCTTCCACTCCTGCCCAACGGCAAGGCGGACCGCTCCGCGCTGCCCGAGCCGGAGTTCGCCGGCGTGCCCTACCGCGCCCCGCGCAACACCGTCGAAGAGGTGCTGTGCAGGTTGTTCGCCGAGGTGCTCGGCGTGGAACGGGTCGGCATCGACGACGACTTCCTCGTCCGCGGCGGCCACTCGCTGCTCGCCACCCGGCTCGTCAACCGCATCCGCGCCGAACTGGGCGCCGAGGTCCGCGTCGGCCGCGTGTTCGACGCGCCCACCGTCGCCAGGCTGAGCGGGCACCTGGCCACCGCCGGCCCGGCCCGGCCGCGACTGGGCCGCGCCGACACCCGGCCCGAGCGGGTGCCGCTGTCCTACGCCCAGCGCCGGCTGTGGTTCGTGGACCGCTTCGAGGGACCGTCGGCGACGTACAACCAGTCCTTCGTGCTGCGTCTGAACGGGCCACTCGACGTCGACGCGCTGCGCGCTGCGCTGGGTGACGTGGTCGCCCGGCACGAGAGCCTGCGCACCCTGGTGGCGGAGGACACCGACGGCCGTCCCTACCAGCGGGTGCTGCCCGTCGCGGAGGCCGGCCTGGACGTCACGCTGACCGAGGTGACGCCGGCCACGGTCGACGAGGAACTCGCCCGCGTCATCGGGCGCCCCTTCCTCCTGGCCGCCGATCTTCCCGTCCGAGCCGCGCTGCTGCGGCTCGGCGCCGAGGAGCACCTGCTGCCGCTGGTCATCCACCACATCGCCGTCGACGGCGAGTCGATCGCGCCCCTGGCCCGCGACCTGGCCACGGCGTACGAGGCCCGCCTGGAATCCCGCGCGCCCGACTGGGCCGAACTCCCGGTCCAGTACGTCGACTACACGCTGTGGCAGCGTGAGCTGCTCGGCGAAGAGGACGACCCGGACAGTCTGCTGTCCGCGCAGGCGGAGTTCTGGCGGCAGGAGCTGGCCGGGGCACCGCAGCCGCTCCAGTTGCCGACGGACCGGCCCCGCCCCCCTGCGCCCAGCCATCGCGGTGACGTCGTCGAGTTCGGCATCGCTCCCGAGGTGATGGCCGAGGTGGCGAAGCTCGCCCGGGACAGCGGGGCGACCGAGGCCATGGTGCTGCAGTCCGCGCTCGCGGTGCTGCTCAGCCGCCTCGGTGGCGGCGACGACATCACCATGGGCTCGCCGATCGCCAACCGCACCGACGCCGCACTCGCCGACCTGGTGGGCTTCTTCGTCAACACGTGGGTGCTGCGCGCGGACCTGTCGGGCGCGCCGTCGTTCCGGGAGGTCCTGGACCGCGTCCGGGACCGGGCGCTGGCCGCGTACGACAACCAGGACGCGCCGTTCGAGCGGCTGGTGGAGGTCCTCAACCCCGAGCGCTCCACCGCCTACCACCCGCTGTTCCAGGTGATGTTCGCCTGGCAGAACATTGCTCGCGAGGACTTCGGGATGCGCGGGCTGCGGGTCAGGTGGGAGCCGTCGTTCTCGGACACCGCCAAGTTCGACCTCTTCTTCAACCTGGGGGACATTCCGGGCCAGGGTGTCGTCGGCAACCTCGAGTACGCCACCGACCTTTTCGACCGCTCCACCGCCGAGAGCCTCGCCGACCGCTTCCTGCGTGCCGTCGAGCAGCTGGTGACCGACCCCGGGCGCCGCATCGACCAGGTGGACGTGCTGCTGCCGGATGAGCGCGAGCGACTCGACGCCCGCACCGGACCGGGCCTGCCGGTGGCGGACACCACCGTGCACGGTCTGTTCGAGAGGCAGGTCCTGGCCCACCCGGAGGCGCCGGCGGTGGAGTGCGGGGCGGTGCGGCTGTCGTACCGCGAGCTGGACGAGCGGGCGAACCGTCTGGCGCGTGCCCTGGTCGCGCGGGGGGTGACCGGGGAGTCGGTGGTGGGGCTGGCGTTGCCGCGCTCGGCGGACCTGGTGGTCGCCCTGCTGGGCATCATGAAGTCCGGCGGCGCCTACCTGCCCATCGACCCCCGCTATCCCAGCGCACGGCTCGGCCTGATGCTGGAGCACGCCCGCCCGGCCCTGTTGCTGACCGACACCGCGACGGCGCCCACGCTCCCCGGGCACGACGTGCCCGTCCTCCTGCTGGACGACCTTGACCTGGAGGCCGGCGACCCGAGGCCGGTGGCGGGCGAAGTCCACCCGGACAACGCGCTGTACGTGATGTACACCTCCGGCTCCACCGGCGTCCCCAAGGGCGTCACGGCTACCCACCGCAACGTCGCCGGCTGCCTGCCCACCCAGGTGGACGCCGTCCGCATGGGACCGGGGAAGCGGATGCTGGCGGGCACGTCCATCAATTTCGACGTGTCGGTGTTCGAGGTGATGACGGCGCTGACGAGTGGCGGTGTCGTCGAAGTGGTTCGTGA
>NZ_JBITSP010000029.1:0-5709 GCF_044540925.1 Streptomyces sp. NPDC085900
CCGAGTTTGTAGGCGTCGTCCTGGAAGGTGTTGGAGTTGATCGCTCCCAGCTTCACGCCGTGGTCCTGAGCGAACTTCGCCAGCGCCGCGTAGTCATCCACCTTGTCCCAGGGGATGTGCAACGCCACCGTCGGCGCCACGCCGGTGAACTCGTGCACCTTCGCCGCGTCCGCGAGCTTCTCCCAGGGGTCGCGGGGAACCCCTGGCTGGGCGAACACCTTGAACCGGGTTCCGGAGTTGCCGTACGCCCACGACGGGGTTTCGATCCGCTGGGCCGCGAGCGCTGCCTTCACGGCGGACAGGTCTGGCATGACCACCTCTGAACACTGTTTGAATCGTTTCAGGGAAAGTAGCCGCAGGTTCGCGGCGACGTCAAGACGTCGGGGCGGCTGTGCCGAGTCGGCGCCGTGAGGCGAAAGCTTTCCCCTGCCGGAACCCTTGACTGACGGCCGTGCCGCCATCACGATTCCGTGAAACGTTTCACGCAACTTTCGGGACGACTGACACGTGCCATCACCGGAGATTCGGCGGGCGGCCCGCCGTGTCCACCGCAATGTGCGACAAGGAGACCGTCCGATGAGGGTCACGGCCCCTGTTCTCGAACACCACCGCGAGCCCGTCGGCATCGGTGAGTCCCGGCCCCGCCTGAGCTGGCGCACCGAGACCGACGCGCCGGACTGGACGCAACGGGCCTACCGCGTCGAGATCACCGATGCCGACGGCGCGGTACTCACCGACACCGGGCGCGTCGAGGGCGCCGACTCCGTGCTGGTGGACTGGCCGGGCCCCGACCTCGGCTCCCGCGGCCGGGTCGGCGTGCGTGTCCAGGTGTGGGGCGACGGCGCCGAAGCATCCGACTGGTCGCCGCTCACCCGGGCCGAGACGGGACTGCTCGACCGCGCCGACTGGACCGCCCGCCCCGTCGGCCCCGACCGCGGCGCGTCCGACGCCCCGCTACCGGTGGCGCTGCTGCACCGCGCCTTCTTTCTCGACAAGGCGGTCGCGTCGGCGCGGCTGTACATCACCGCGTACGGCGTCTACGAGGCCGAGATCAACGGGAGCCGGGTCGGCGACCACGTCCTCGCCCCCGGCTGGACCTCGTACCACCACCGCCTGCGCTACCAGACCTTCGACGTCACCACGCTGCTGCGTGAGGGCGACAACGCGATCGGCGCGCTGCTGGGCGAGGGCTGGTACACCGGCCGGCTCGGATTCGGCGGTGGCCGCCGCAACCTCTACGGCGACCGGCGCGCCCTCCTCGCGCAGCTGGAGGTCACCCACCCCGACGGAACCGTCACCACCATCGCCACCGACGAGACCTGGCGCACGACGACCGGGCCCGTCCTGCGCTCGGAGATCTACGACGGTGAGGCCTACGACGCCCGGCTCGCACGCCCCGGCTGGTCCGAGCCCGGCCACGACCTCACCGGCTGGACGTCCGTCACCGAACTTCCCCTCCCTGAAGCCGAGTTGGTGGCACCGACCGGCCCACCCGTGCGCCGCACCCAGACGGTCGCCCCCGTCGACGTGATCACCACACCGTCCGGCAGGACCGTCCTCGACTTCGGCCAGAACCTCGTCGGACGCCTGCGCCTGCGCCTCTCGGGCCCGGCCGGGCACACGGTCACCCTGCGCCACGCCGAGGTGCTGGAACACGGCGAACTCGGCGTCCGGCCCCTGCGGTTGGCCGCCGCCACCGACACGTACACGCTCGCCGGCACGGGCGTGGAGACGTACGAACCCCGCTTCACCTTCCACGGCTTCCGCTACGCCGAAGTCGACGGCTGGCCGGGCGAGTTCGACCCGGCCGCCGTCGAAGCCGTGGTCCTGCACACCGACATGGCGCGCACCGGCTGGTTCGAGTGCTCGCACGACCTGGTCAACCGCCTGCACGAGAACGTCGTCCAGGGAATGCGCGGCAACTTCCTGGACGTCCCCACCGACTGCCCGCAGCGCGACGAACGCCTCGGCTGGACCGGCGACATCCAGGTCTTCGCGCCCACTGCGTCCTTCCTCTACGACTGCTCCGGCATGCTCGGCGGCTGGCTGCGCGACCTCGCCGCCGAACAGCTCGCCCGAGCCGACCGGGTCCCACCGCTGGTCGTGCCCGACGTCCTGCCGTTCGACTTCGGCGGCACCCCGCACGCCGTGTGGGCCGACGTGGCGGTACTGCTGCCGTGGACGCTGTACCGGCGCTTCGGCGACGTCGGGGTGCTGCGCGCCCAGTACCCGAGCATGCGCGCCTGGATGGAGGTGGCGGCCCGGCTCACCGAGGAGGGCGGCGGCCTGTGGCGGCAGGACTTCCAGCTCGGCGACTGGCTGGACCCGGCGGCACCGCCCGAGGACCCGGGGGCCGCTCGCACCGACGGCGACCTCGTCGCCAACGCCTATGTCGCCCGCTCGGCCGACGTGCTCGCCGAGACGGCACGGCTGCTCGGGGAGAAGGACGACGCCGTGCGCTACGAGGAGCTCGCACGGTCCGTACGGGCGGCGTTCGCCGAGGAGTTCGTCACCCCGGGCGGACGGCTCGCCAGCGACGCGCAGACGGCGTACGCGCTCGCGCTGTGCTTCGCCCTGCTGCCCACGGAACGTCAACGGCTGGGCGCCGCACGGCGGTTGGCGTTCATCGTGCGCAAGGCCGGCTTCCGCATCGCCACCGGATTCGCCGGTACGCCGCTGATCTGCGACGCGCTGTGCGCCGGCGGGGAGCCGCAGTTGGCGTACCGGATGCTGCTGGAGGAGGGCTGCCCGTCCTGGCTGTACCCGGTGACCATGGGAGCCACGACCGTGTGGGAACGGTGGGACTCGATGCTGCCCGACGGCAGCATCAACCCGGGCGAGATGACGTCCTTCAACCACTACGCCCTCGGCGCCGTCGCCGACTGGCTGCACCGCACGGTCGCCGGCCTGGAGGCCGCCGAACCGGGCTGGCGCCGGCTGCGGATCGCCCCCGTACCCGGCGGCGGCCTCACCGCCGCGAGAGCGGCGCACGAGACGCCGTACGGGCGTGCCGAGGCGGGCTGGCGGATCGAGGGGGACACCCTGGTGGTCGAGATCCTGGTACCGCCCAACACTCGGGCCGAGATACGCCTGCCCGGCGATGACGAACCGTTCGAGGTCGGCTCCGGCCACCGCACCTTCCGCCGGCCGCACACCCCTCCCGCCTGGCCCCCGGCGCCGGTACGGCATCCGTTCTCCGCTCCGGAGTGACCGTACGGCGGAGGTGCTCAGGCGAGGAACGCCGGCCTGAGCACCTCCTCGCACCACTGGCGGAAGCCGGTGGGGGAGGGGGCGGCGGTGCGGTGGTGCTCGTCGTAGGCGCCGCCGTTCCGGGCGACGGCCATGTCGACCAGGCCCTGGGCCCACGCCTCACTCGCACCGTGCCCGATCATCGCCTCCCGGTACGCGTCCAGGGACAGCTGGCGGTATCCGACCGGGCGCTCCAGCACCTCGGAGACGACCCGCGCCATGCCGTCGGGAGTGAGGGCGTCGGGGCTGACGACCGGCACCCCGCCCTGGCCGTCCCACGAGGCGTCCAGCAGGAGCTCCGTCGCCTTCGCGGCGATGTCGCGGGTCGCGACCACAGGGAGCACGCGGTCGGCGGGCTGCGGCCAGAAGAACGCGCCCTGATGCCTGATCGCCTCGGTCTGCCAGAGCAGGTTCTCCATGAACGCCGTGGCCTGCAGCGCCCGGAAGCTCACACCCGTCTCCTCGATCATCCGGTCCTTGGCGAGCGACGCCGACAGGTGCCCGGCGTTCGTCTCGATCCCGTGGCCCGCGGTGGAGACGGCCACCACCCGCTTGACGCCTCGGGCGCCGATGGCCCGGCACGCCGCCCGGGTCGAGTCCTCGTAATAGCCCACGACGCTGTCCGCGCGAAGGGCCGGCGGAACCACCCAGAACAGAGTGTCCGCACCGGCGAAGGCCTCCATGCACGCGTCCAGGTCGCTATGCGAACCCCGCACGACCTCCACGCGCTCACGGACCTCGGCGGAGAGCCCGGAAGGATCGCGCACGATCACGCGAACCGGTTCCCCTGCCCGGAGGAGGCCCTCGACGACCTGCCGGCCGATCTGTCCTGTGGGAGTGGTGACGACATGCATGACAAAGCTCCAAGGGGGCTCGCGGGAAGGGGCGGTCGACACCGGCGGCCGGTACGGCGGGCCGGGGAACCGCATGCCTCGATCCTGCGGTGCCGCCGCACGGGAAGGAAGGATCGACAGGGACCCGCTTGTTACCCTCAGGGACATACCGAACGGGAGGTGCCGGCCGTGGAATCACGTCCCCTGCGCTACTTCGTCGCCGTCGCGGAGGAACTCAACTTCGCCCGCGCGGCCGAACGGCTGGGCATCTCCGCCCCGCCCCTGTCCCGCGCCATCCGCAGGCTGGAGCAGGACCTGGGCATCGTCCTCTTCGAGCGCACCACCCACAGCGTCGCACTGACCCCGGCCGGCGAGGTCCTGCTGGCCGAGGCCCGTATCGCCCTCGACGCCCTGCGGGCCGCCGGACGACGGGCCCAGCGTGCCGCGGCGAAGGACCCGAAGCTGATCCTGGCGATCAAGGCCGACGGCGACGCCGGCCTGCTGGACACCATCCTGTCCCGGTACGCCCGGGAACCCGCCGCCCGGCCCGTGACCATCCGGCTGACCGGCTGGAACGGACAGGCCGAACTGCTGCGCAGCGGCGAGGCCGACGCGGCGCTGATCCACGAGCCGTTCGACCGCACCGGCCTCGACACCGAGACCGTGGCCGTCGAACCCCGCCTCGCCGCGCTCCCGGCCGGCCACCCCCTCGCCGCCCGCGACCGGGTGGGCCTCGGCGACCTCGGCATCCCCGACGTCGAGCCGGGCCGCCTCGACGGTCTGGCCCGGTACCTGGACGAGATCGTCGAGAGGTACGCCATCGCCGACCTGCCCCAGCTGGTGACGCTCGTCGAACTGGGCGAGGTGGTGACGCTGCTGCCGAAGTCGGTCGCCGTCCGCTACCCGCGCCCGGGCGTGGTCTACCGCGAGGTCCCCGACGCGCCCCCGTCCACCCTGTCGATCGCCTGGCCCCAGCAGTCCCGCTCCACGGCCACCGCCGCGCTGGTCCGCGTGGCGGCCTCGGTCGCCGCGGACCAGGAGGAGGCGGCATGAAGTACCTGGTGCTGATGTACGCCGATCCCGCGGCCACCGAGGCGATGACGGCGGACGAGCGGGCGGAGGTGTTCCGCAGACACGAGGCCCTCCACCGGGCCCTCGAGGGCACCGGCGAAATGCTGAACGGAGCCGGACTCGCCTACCCGCGCGACACCACGACGATCCGGTGGCACGAGGACGGCCCGACGACGACCGAGGCCCCGCTCACGGACGGGCGGGAGCAGCTGACCGCGTACTACGTGATCGACTGCGCGAGCCCCGAACGGGCCCGCGAGATCGCCGAACGCGTCCTCGACTTCCATGTCGTCGCGGTGGAGGTGCGCCCCGTGCACGACTCGTTCGGGATGGGCGAGGCCTAGCGGTCCAACAGGGTCGTGAGGGCGCGACGGCCCTCACGACCCCACGATGCGGAACAGACGTCAGGCGCCCCAGCCGGCCTGCTGCCCGCCGACCCGTTCCGCGACGATCTTCTCGGCCCATCCGGAGCGGTGGTAGGCGGTGATGGGGTCGGGGTCGAGGCCCATGTCCTGGCGGAGGTCGGCGAGGAGGGGGCGGACGTCGGTGTTGTAGG
>NZ_JBITSP010000030.1:0-4813 GCF_044540925.1 Streptomyces sp. NPDC085900
GACGGAGGAACTCCCACTCCTCATCGGACAGTTCATGGCGACGTATCACCCGACCATGATCCACTACTCAAGATCAATTGAAGACACGACCTAGGTGACTTGGGTCAGGGTCGCGCCAAATGCCGCATGGTCAGGGCCAGTTGCAGTCTGAGTCGGCCCTGCGGTGTGCGCAGCGGCCAGCCGAGGAGGTGCTCGGCCTGGGTCAGGCGGTCCTGGAGCGTGGAGTGGTGCACGTTGATCTCGGCGGCCGCCGCACGCTGGCTCGCCGTCGTCGCCACGGCGTGCAGGGTGGCGAGCAGTCCGGGCACCGCCGCGGCGGCCGCCTCCACGGCGCGGACGTCGGGCGGCGGCTCCGCACCCGGCGCCACCAGCTCGGCGAGCAGCGCAATGCCTCCGAGTTCATCGGCGTACACCAAACGGGGGCCGGGGTCCTGCGCGGTGCCCTCGGCGGTGAACCGCAGTGCGGTGCGGGCGGCGGCCCAGGAACGCGCCAGCTCCAGCACCGGGACGGCCGGGCCCACGCCGAGGCGTCCCGCGGGCAGCTCGGCCTCGGCGGTGCCCGCCGCCACGATGCGGGGCCGGCCGTCGGACGCGGCGAGCGCGCGGACCCGTACGGCGGGATCCGTCGGATCGACGCCCAGTCGGCGTGCCGCGTGCAGCCGGGTCGGCTCGGGCGCCGTGGCGTCCAGCAGCGTCTCGATCAGTGCCGGATCCTCGGCGGGGGAGGCCGGGGCGCGGCCCCGGGTTCGGTCCAGGACCAGTCGTATCGCACCGGCGGCCCGCTCCAGGATCACCGCGTCGACCACGCTCGGCCGGGACGCCGTCCGCTCCAGCCACAGCACGGGGGCACCGCCGGGCTCCAGCGGCGCGCAGGGCCAGTCCGGGTCCGGCGGGATCTCGGTATCGGTGTCGTTGCGTGAGCCGTCCGGCTCCACCCGTACCCGTACGCGCCGCTCGGCCTCGACGAGCCGCGCCGCGCAACCGGCCAGCACCGCCGCGCCGCGCACCAGGGCCTCCAGCCCGGCCCTGGTCTCAGCCAGCCGATCGAAGTAGGAGATGACCTGCACCGCGGCCCCGGCATCCGGGTCCAGCGCGGTCAGCCGCCCCGCCAGCTCTTTCATACGCACATGGTGCGTCACACCACGACCACCGGGGGAGCCCCGCGGCCCTTCCGACGCAGATGGCTGCCCGACGCTTCGCGCCGCATCAGGGCAGGGCGGTCCGTCCCCTAGGCGACGAGGGGACGGACCGCCCCGGTCCTGCGGCCGGCGGTTCCGGTGGCCGGCAGGAGGGTGCCGTCGGCGTGCCGCCCCTGCGAACCCGCCCCACCCCGCCCCCTCAGTCCCTGAGCAGCCTCCGCAGCCAGTCCAGGTGGGCGGCGCGGGCCGACTGGGAGAGTGCGGCCTGGGGGGCGAAGCCGTCGAAGCCGTGGAAGCCGCCGGGCCAGACGTGCAGTTCCGCGATGCCGCCGGCCTGCCAGATCCGGGAGGCGTAGGCGACGACCTCGTCCCGGAAGGTCTCGGCGGAACCGACGTCGAGGAAGGCCGGCGGCAGACCGGTCAGGTCCTCGGCGCGGGCCGGTGCCGCGTACGGGGAGACGTCCGGGCCGCCTCGCGACGAGCCGAGCAATGCCGTCCAGCCGGTCTCGTTGGCCGTGCGGTCCCAGACGCCGAGACCCGCCATCTGGTGCGTGGACGGGGTGTCGTTGCGGTCGTCGAGCATCGGGCACATCAGGGCCTGACCGATCAACCGCGGCCCGTGGCGGTCCCGGGTGAGCAGCGCCAGCGCCGCGCTCAGCCCGCCGCCGGCGCTGGCGCCCGCGACGACGATCCGGTCCGGGTCGGCGCCGAGCTCACCGGCGTGCTTCGCCGTCCACACCAGACCGGCGTACACGTCCTCGATCTGCGCCGGGTACGGATGTTCCGGCGCCAGCCGGTACTCCACCGACACCACGACCGCGTCCAGTTCCTTCGCCCAGGCCAGCGGCACGTCCACGCCGACGCGGTTGTTGCCCAGAATCATGCCGCCGCCGTGGACGTGGTAGATCACGGGCCGGGGACCCGCGTCCGCCGCACCCGAGGGGCGGCAGATCAGCAGCGAGATGTCGGGCGCGTCCTCGGGGCCGGGCACTTCGCGGTCCTCGACCTCGAAGAAGCCGCCGAGGGTCAGGTCGAGATCGGCCAGCATCTCGATGCCCGGGCCCTGGCGCGCCGTCTCGATCTCCTCGGGGGTGATCGACGGGCCCACCACCTCCTTGATGAGTTCCAGCGCGGCGGCCAGCTCGGGGTCGAACGGGGGCGGGACCAGGGTCATGACTTTCTCCTCACGCACGGCGCGGCGGCTCCGAGTGCCATGATTCACGCACCGCCCACCGTCCCGTCCGCCGCCGTCCGGCGGAACCTGCCCGCCGAACGGCGGGTGCCCGGCCACGGCCCGTGCCACGGACAAGGCCTGCTTGACTTCGAGAGCGCTCCAAGAACTAGCGTCGGCCGCGATGGATGCAGGTCCGGCGAACGGAGACCGACATGCGGGTGGGCGTACACATCAACCGGTTCGACCACAGCGGCGGCGGGGCCGCGCTCGGCTCCGAGCTCGCCGCCGCGGGCGCCGCGGCGGAGGCGGCCGGGGTCAGCTGGCTGTCGGTCATGGACCACTACTTCCAGATGGAGTTCAACGGCGGTGCCGAGGACCCGATGCTGGAGGCCTACACGACCCTCGCCTACCTCGCCGGCCACACCTCCACGGTCCGACTCGGCGCGCTCGTCACCGGAGTCACGTACCGTCATCCCGGCCTGCTCGCCAAGATCGCCACCACGCTCGACGTGCTGTCCGGCGGCCGGGCCACCCTCGGCATCGGCGCCGCCTGGTACGACCGGGAGCACGAGGGCCTCGGCGTGCCGTTCCCGCCGCTGGCCGAGCGCTTCGAGCGGCTGGAGGAGACCCTGCGGATCTGCCTGCAGATGTGGGACCCGGAAGCCGTCGGACCCTTCGAGGGCCGGCACTACCGGCTGGCCGAGACCCTGTGCGTCCCGCCGCCGGTCAGCAGCCCGCACCCCGAGATCATGATCGGTGGCGGCGGCGAGAAGAAGACCCTGCGCCTGGTCGCCCAGTACGGCGACGCGTGCAATCTGTTCGCCACCTCACCCGAGGAGGTCCGGCACAAGCTCGACGTGCTGCGCGGGCACTGCGACGCCCTGGGGCGCGACTACGACCGCATCCGCAAGACCGTGGCCTACTCGGGCGAGGCCGCCACGGACGGCGACCTCGACGCGTTCCTGCGGGACGTCGGCGGCTACACCAAGCTCGGCATCGACACGGTGATCCTGGCGCCCCGCCTCGGTGAGACCGCGGCCTGGATGGAGCGGTTCGTCGCCCCGGCCACCGCACGCCTCGCCGAACTGGACTGAGCCGGGACGGACGCGGCCCCGGAGGTCAGGTCGGACGGCTGCGGGAGACGACGCGCGTGCCGCAGCCGTCGACCATCCGGACCTGCAGCGAGCCGCAGGCGCAACGGGTCCACAGCGTGCTGCCGGCGGCCGTGAGGTGCCGGGACATCACCTGGAAGGGCTCGGCGCCGTCGGGCCAGCCGCAGTGCGGGCAGGCGGTGGCGCCGGTGGTGCTGGTCATGGCGGCAGACTCCTCGTACGTCGGGGGCGGTTGACCGTCGCGACACAGCCAGGGTGCGGCACACAATTCGTACACGTCCAGGTTGACTTGTCGGAGCCGACCTTGAAGCCTGGCCTTCATGATTGACCTGCGTCGGCTCCACGTCCTGCGGGCGGTCGCCCACTACGGCACGGTCACCGCGGCCGCCCGTGCGCTGCACTTCACCCCCTCCGCCGCCTCCCAGCAGATCCGTCAACTCGCCCGCGAGCTGGGCGTCGACCTGCTCGAACCGCAGGGGCGCGGGGTGCGGCTCACCCCGGCCGCCCTGACCCTGCTCGCGCACGCCGACGCCATCCAGGCCCGCTGGGAACAGGCCGAGCTGGACCTGCGCGCCGATCACGGAGACCCTGCCGGACCCCTGCGCGTCAGCGGGTTTCCGGTCGCGGTGTCGGTGCTGCTCGCGCCGATGGCGGCCCGGTTGCAGGAACGGCATCCGAGGCTGACCGTCCGGGTCCGGGAGGCGGCCCTGCCGGAGAGCTTCGACCTGCTCTTCGAGGGGGAGACCGACCTGGCGGTCGTCGAGGCCACACCGCTCAACCCGCCGCTGAGCGACGCCCGTTTCGACCAACAGCCGCTCCTGGACGACCCGTTCGACCTCGTCGTACCGGAAGGGCATCCACTGGCCGGGCGTGAGCGCGTCGATCTCGGTGATGCCGCGCACGAGACGTGGATCGCGCCGGTGCCGGAGAGCCCGTGCCGACTGCACGTGATGTCGGCGTGCGGCAGGGCCGGCTTCAGCCCCCATGTCGTCCACCACGCCCTGGACTGGAACGTCATCGCCCACCTCGTCGCCAACCGGCTCGGCGTGGCCCTCATCCCACGACTGGCCCACCTCACGCCTCACCTGCCGATCACCCGGGTGCGCTGCACGGGCAACCCCCACCGCAGTCTCCTCACGTGCACCCGTCGAGGCGCCCGTGAACGGCCGGCGGTCGCGGCCGCGCTCGAGGAACTCCACCGACTGGCGCCGACGGCGGTGGCGTGACGGAGGCCGGCGGCCGGAGTGCCGGATGCGCGGGACCGGTCGTACGACGAAGGGCCGGGCCGCGGGGGGGGGGCAGCCGGGGGGTTGGGCCGCCCGGCCCCGCCCCCCGCCGGGGGGGGGGCGGCGGGGGGGGCGCGGGCGCCCGCGCCCCCGGGGCCGGCG
>NZ_JBITSP010000031.1:0-2741 GCF_044540925.1 Streptomyces sp. NPDC085900
GCGCGCGGTCTGCTCCGCAGACACGACGCGCCGCCGCTACGCGGCGGATTCCGCGCTGCGCGCGGAAGAGCCGGAACTCCGTTCCGGCCACCGGATCACTCCGTGATCCGGGCGAGCCGGCTCCGCCGGCTCGCATCTCGTACCGGCCTGCTCCGCAGCCCTGTACGAGACCTGACGCACCCTCCGGGCGCGTCAGAAAAGCAGCAGCAACAGGGGCCTCGCCCGTGTCGTGGGTCAATGGGCCTCATGGCTGACCCACTGTCACTTTCGGTCAGTTCAGATCAGAGTGCGTGCGTCACTTCTATGCCTGGCTTAGTTCTGGGATAATGACTGGGTTGCTCTTCCATGTCTGACCTTCGGGAAGAGGAACTGTAGAAGCCTCAGTACTATTGCCGTCAATTTCGGCACTGGATCGATTCTGGGGTAGCTCTGTATCTCCTCTCCGTCTCCGATAATGCGAGGAATCGTGGCCCATATGGAATTGCGTCCGCATCAGGTTGAGGCAGTCGATAACGTGGTCCGTCTTCTCGGGACACCGCCCGGAGGCCGTATGCCGCCGGAGGGTCTGAGGACGCAGGTTATCGCCGCTACCGGCTCCGGTAAATCCCTGATCGCCGCAGAGTCCGCCCATCGGCTTTCCGCTCGCCGGGTGCTGGTGTTGGTGCCGACCTTGGATCTGCTGACGCAGATGGCCGGCGCCTGGCGCAGGGCTGGCCGGGGCGGGGCGATGGTCGGGGTGTGCTCGCTGCGGGCGGAGGAGAGCCAGGGACTGCCGTGCACCACGGACCCGGACGAACTCGTGGAGTGGATGCGCGGGCTGGAGACCGTCACCGTCTTCGCCACGTACGCGTCCGTTGGGTTGGGCATTCTGCAGCGCGCGCATGCGGCTGGCCTGGACGTGTGGAGCCTGATGGTCGTGGACGAGGCGCACCGGACCAGCGGGGATGGTCTGAAGCCGTGGGCGGCCGTGCATGACCAGTCGAAGATCCCCGCGGAGCGGCGGCTGTATATGACGGCGACGGCGCGGGTGTGGGAGGCGGAGGGTGAGCGGCCGCATCTGGTGGCGTCTATGGAGCCCGACTCTCCCGTGTTCGGGCCGGTGGCGTACAAGTTGACGCTGTCGGAGGCGATCGGGAGGGGCATCGTCGCCCCCTACCAAGTCCTCTGCCTCGACATCCGCGACCCCGACCTCTACGCGGCGTTGACCAGTGAGGACACCGGCTCCGACGCAGTGCGCGGTGCACGGTTGGCGGCGGTGCAGACGGGTCTGATGCACGCCGCGGTGCGGGAGCGTTTCCGGCGGGTGTTGTCCTTTCACAGTCGGGTCCAGGAGGCCGAAGCCATGGCAGTCTCCGTGCCGTTGACGGCCCGTCGGCTGGCTGAGGCGGAGCCGGAGCGGTACCCGCCGGTGGAGCAGGTGTGGGCTCAGTGGCTGTACGGCGAGCACGCCCCCGGACACCGCCGCAGGGTGCTCGACGAATTCGCCTCCGATTTCCTCGGCGGACCCGAATACGCGGGCCGGGACGTGCGCGCGGAATTGCGTGTATTGAGTTCCGTTCGAGTTCTCGGAGAAGGTGTCGATACCGCTGAATGTGATGCGGTGCTTTTCTCCGATGCGCGCGGCAGTATGGTGGATATCGTGCAGATGGTCGGGCGTGCACTGCGGCTGCATCCGGAGCGCGGGAAACTCGCGACGCTGATCGTTCCCGTGTTCCTCGGGCCGGACGAGGACCCGAACGAAATGCTCACCTCCGACGCCTACTCCATTCTCACGAAGATCTTGTCCGCTCTGCGATCACACGATGCAGAGACCGTCGAGGCCCTCGCGGACCCCCGTCTGCGCAACAGCCGCCCGGGCCTCGAGGCGGACGACGCGGACGGGGCGGAGGCCGACGGAGAGGACGACCAGGACGACGACGGTGAGATCCAAGTGCCGGTGTCCGAGCGGGCGTTGGGGGTGCTGCGGTTCAGCGAGGAGCGGGATCCTGCGGTGCTGACGCAGTTCGTGCAGCTGCGCGTCATCGACCCGGAGAAGGCGTACTGGCGGCGCGGTATCGAGGCCGCGACGCGGTGGCGGCGCGAGACCGGCAACAGTGAGCTGAGGGTGCCGTTCACGTACGTCACTCCTGAGCAGTGGGGTGCGGTGGGCGGGCATCCGCTGGGGGTGTGGCTGGCAGACCTGCGGCGGTACTACCGGGAGGGCACGCTGGAGGCCTCGCGCGTGGCCGAGCTCGAGCGGCTGGGCATGGTGTGGTCCGTACACGCCTCCGCGTGGGAGGCCGGCATCGACGTCGCCCGCACCTACGCCGCCATCTTCGGGCACTGCTTGCCCGCGGCATCGACGGTCTTCGACGGCTATCCGCTGGGGGTGTTCATGAAAAACGCCCGGGCCGCGGCCAAGAAGGCCCGTGAGAACGCCGCACGCCGCGCAGGCGGGGAGACCGGCGTCTCGTATGCCGGAGAGCTGCCAGAGGAGCGCAGGGAAGCGCTGGACGAGATCGATCCCGGATGGTGCCCGGAATGGGACATCGCCTGGCAACGCAACCTGCGCCTCCTGCTGGCGCATCGGAAGGCCGGCGGTGTGCTGCCGGCACGGACGGGCGAGGTGGTCGTGCAGGGCGAGGACCTGGGAGCCTGGATCGCCCTACAGCGCGCCGGCTGGGACAAGCTCGCGCCGGCACAGCAGTACCTGCTGGGAAGCGTCGGCATCGACCCCGACGCGGACGTACCGGTCCGGCCGG
>NZ_JBITSP010000033.1:0-1414 GCF_044540925.1 Streptomyces sp. NPDC085900
CTGAGACCTGATGCCGAGCCGATTGTGGTGAAGTGGATGATCCTATGCTGTCGAGAAAAGCCTCTAGCGAGTTTCATGGCGGCCCGTACCCTAAACCGACTCAGGTGGTCAGGTAGAGAATACCGAGGCGTTCGGGTGAACTATGGTTAAGGAACTCGGCAAAATGCCCCCGTAACTTCGGGAGAAGGGGGGCCATCACTGGTGAGGAGACTTGCTCTCCGAGCTGGGGGTGGCCGCAGAGACCAGCGAGAAGCGACTGTTTACTAAAAACACAGGTCCGTGCGAAGCCGTAAGGCGATGTATACGGACTGACGCCTGCCCGGTGCTGGAACGTTAAGGGGACCGGTTAGTCACATTTCGGTGTGGCGAAGCTGAGAACTTAAGCGCCAGTAAACGGCGGTGGTAACTATAACCATCCTAAGGTAGCGAAATTCCTTGTCGGGTAAGTTCCGACCTGCACGAATGGCGTAACGACTTCTCGACTGTCTCAACCATAGGCCCGGTGAAATTGCACTACGAGTAAAGATGCTCGTTTCGCGCAGCAGGACGGAAAGACCCCGGGACCTTTACTACAGTTTGATATTGGTGTTCGGTTCGGCTTGTGTAGGATAGCTGGGAGACTTTGAAGCAGCCACGCCAGTGGTTGTGGAGTCGTCGTTGAAATACCAGTCTGGTCGTGCTGGATGTCTAACCTGGGTCCGTGATCCGGATCAGGGACAGTGTCTGATGGGTAGTTTAACTGGGGCGGTTGCCTCCTAAAGAGTAACGGAGGCGCCCAAAGGTTCCCTCAGCCTGGTTGGCAATCAGGTGTTGAGTGTAAGTGCACAAGGGAGCTTGACTGTGAGACCGACGGGTCGAGCAGGGACGAAAGTCGGGACTAGTGATCCGGCGGTGGCTTGTGGAAGCGCCGTCGCTCAACGGATAAAAGGTACCCCGGGGATAACAGGCTGATCTTCCCCAAGAGTCCATATCGACGGGATGGTTTGGCACCTCGATGTCGGCTCGTCGCATCCTGGGGCTGGAGTCGGTCCCAAGGGTTGGGCTGTTCGCCCATTAAAGCGGTACGCGAGCTGGGTTTAGAACGTCGTGAGACAGTTCGGTCCCTATCCGCTGTGCGCGTAGGAGTCTTGAGAAGGGCTGTCCCTAGTACGAGAGGACCGGGACGGACGAACCTCTGGTGTGCCAGTTGTCCTGCCAAGGGCATGGCTGGTTGGCTACGTTCGGGAGGGATAACCGCTGAAAGCATCTAAGCGGGAAGCCTGCTTCGAGATGAGGACTCCCACCCACTTGATGGGGTAAGGCTCCCAGTAGACGACTGGGTTGATAGGCCGGATCTGGAAGCACGGTAACGTGTGGAGGTGACCGGTACTAATAGGCCGAGGGCTTGTCCTCAGTTGCTCGCGTCCACTGTGTT
>NZ_JBITSP010000034.1:0-1274 GCF_044540925.1 Streptomyces sp. NPDC085900
CCAGTAGCGGGTGTGTTGGAAGGGGTAGGTGGGGAGGTCGACGGTGTGGGCTGGGTGGTGGGTGAAGGACTGGGTCCAGTCGACGGTGGTGCCGTGTGTCCATAGTGTTCCGAGTGAGGTGAGGAAGCGTTCGCGGCCTCCTTCTTTGCGTCGTAGTGATCCGGATACGGCGATGTCGGTGTGGGTGTCTTCGGCGATTTCGGAGATGGGTGCTGTCAGGACGGGGTGGGCGCTGGATTCGACGAATACGCGGTAGCCGTCGGTCAGCAGTGAGCGCACGACGGGTTCGAAGAGGACCGGGTGTCGGCAGTTGTCGAACCAGTAGTCGGCGTTCAGTTGTGAGCCGTCGAGTTTTTCTCCGGTCACGGTCGAGTACAGGGGGATCCGGCCCGGGCGGGGTCGTAGGAAGGCGAGCTGTTCGGTGAGTTGTTCGCGCAGTGGTTCGACTTGGGGGCTGTGTGAGGCGACCGTGGCGGCGATCACGCGGGCGCGCACACCGTCGGCTGTGAGTGTGGCGACGAAGTCCTCCAGGGGTTCCACTTCGCCGGCCACGGTGACCTGGGCGGGACCGTTGACGCCTGCCACGGTCAGGTCGGCGCCGTGCGTCGCGATGCGGGTCTCGACATCAGCGCGTGGCAGGGCGATTGAGGCCACCGCTCCGTGGCCGACCAAGTGTTCGGCGAAGAGTTGGGAGCGTAGGACGATCAGGCGGGCGGCGTCTTCGACGGTGAGGGCGCCGGAGACGCAGGCGGCGGCGATCTCGCCCTGTGAGTGGCCCACGACCGCGTCGGGCTCCACGCCGTGGGAGGCCCACAGTTGGGCGAGTGCGACGTGGACGGTGAACAGGACGGGTTGCACCACCTCGATCCGTTCGATCGAGGCGGCGCCCTCCACTGCGCGGAGTACGTCCTCAACGTGCCAGGGGACCCAGCGCTCCACCTGGCCGGCCACCTCGCGCAGTCGGGCGGCGAACACGGGTGAGGAGTCGAGCAGTTCCACGGCCATTCCGGCCCATTGCGAGCCCTGTCCGGGGAAGACGAAGACCCGTTTGCCCGACACGGCCGCGTGGCCGGTCACCACACCGGTGACCGCGCCGTCGCGTGTCAGTCCCTCGATGCCGGCGAGGAGTTCGGTGCGTCCGGTTCCCACGACCACGGCACGGTGATCGAACACCGAGCGTGTGGTGACCAGGGACAGGCCCAGGTCCGCGACCGACACCTCGGGGTGCGCCTGGGCATGCGCCAACAACCGCACCGCCTGATCCCGCAACGCCG
>NZ_JBITSP010000035.1:0-1094 GCF_044540925.1 Streptomyces sp. NPDC085900
GCTGGACAGGAAGGGCACGTCGGCGGCCCGGCGCACCATGCTGTGCGCGATGCGCCGCTGGGTCGGCGTCAGCCGGTGCCCCTCGAAGAGCGCCTGCAGGCGCCCCGCAGGACTGTCCATCACGCTCATGTCCCCTTCCAGGCTCATGACTCGCTCCCCCTGCACATACCGGGGAACCGGTCCAGCAGTGCGGCCGCCGCCGTCACGTCGTCCGTGAGCGGCCGGTCGGCCTGGTCCTTTGCCAGTACGGATTCGGCGAGCCGAAGCGCACGCCCCACCGGAAGTTCCGCGTCGGGTCTCAGGTCTCGCTGACGCAACGCCCGTACGGCGGCGACGAGTTCGCAGCCGACGACGAGACGGTACGCGCGGCAGGCGCGCAGTGTCTGGCGTGCGGCGAGCGAGGCGAAACTGGCCTGTTCCTCGACGCCCCGGGAGAGTACAGCGTGGCCGAGGGAGGCGGGGGCGGAGAAGGCGCGCAGGTCGCCGAGGGCGGCTGCGGCGGCGTACTCCAGGATCATCACGCCGGAGGCGGCCGGCTCGTGGTCGGCGAGGAAGGGGCGCAGGCGGGTGAAGGCGGGTTCGTTGAGGGTGGACAGGCGGGAGGTCGACAGCCGTGCCACCTGCATCAGCGAGAGCCTGAAGTGGTCCAGGGCGAGGGCGAGCTGGGCCTGGTAGAAGCCGCCGTGGTGGTAGGCGGCCATGTCCTCGGGCGAGATCAGCGGGTTCTCGGCGGCCGCGTTGATCTCCACGTCCAGCACCTTCTCCAGCGCGTCGGCGGCGTCGTGCGCCGGGCCGTGGATCTGGGGCAGGCAGCGGAAGCCGTACGGGTCCTGGATCCGGCCCAGGGGCGGGGTGGGCCGGTCGGCGGCGCCGATCAGCCACCGCATGCGCCGGGCCACTTCGGCGCTGCCGCGGTGCGGGCGGGCGGCGTGCACGGGGGCGGCGTAGGCCTCGTGCGAGCCGTCCACGGCCAGCAGCGACAGCGCGGCGACCACCTGGGTGGCCTCCACCAGGGCGCGCAGTTCGTGCAGGGCCAGCGCGGACTGGCCGAGGGTGAGGGCGTTGCTGCTGATGAAGGCCAACGCATCGTTGTT